>NZ_CCXR01000001.1:765000-1970833 GCF_000821085.1 Bacillus sp. B-jedd | reverse complement strand
TCACTCAATAGAAGAGACACCCGATCTGCAAAAAACGTCTTCGAATACAACACCGTATCCGCCAGCCAGTTGTCCTCTACACCTAACTCCACATTCGTATAGATTAAATAAGAAGAAGTCGGATCTTCTTCCTCTAATAAATGCTTCATGTAGAATTGGTTGTTATCCGATAATGTTTGGACTTTAACACCAGCAATCGTCAATTGCTCAATTTCTTCAATAAATTCTTCGTCCTTGTCCACCCAGAACACAATTTTTCGCAGTTCTCCGTCTTTTAGGGGTTCGTTGAAAATATCTTGTAATGCGGATTCAATTTGACTCATATTCATTAACCTCACCAACTTTCATAAAACATTATTGCCCCAATCTCTCACTCATTTTCAGCAAGCAAAAAATCATATAAATAATGGGATGCAATTTGATTCAAATTCTGTCCTATCTCTTTGAACCTTTCAACAAAGTTCTCTAAATCAACTACAACATTATCAAATGTTTCTATATAGAAATGTGATACATATTTCGTATCAAAAGGATACCTGGAAAAGTCCATATTATCTTTATTTTTTCCGTCATCTTTAGTTTCAATTTTTAAAAATAGTTCCTTAATATAATTCTCCAGATTGTTGATCAACTCTTTGAAGGCTTTCTTGCGGTCCTTATCAATCTCAAATTCATTAACCCTTGATTTAACTACATTTAGGATTTGCTGAATATCATGTCCGCCTTCTACTCTCTTATCATTTTCGAGAAGTATATTAATCGTCCATCCAATCGCCTTCAAATACAATTCAATTGCATGGTTTGCACTAAATAGGATGGGGTAGATTATGATATCTGCTTTTTTATCCCTATTATCTTTTAATGCCTGTTCAGCTAACATAATAGAAGATTCCATAAACCCATCAGCTATGGTCAACATATTTTTAATAGGATTGTGTCTTTCAATCCGCCAATTTATATAGGCATTTTTGTCAATATCAATGTTATCTGAAAACACACCTTTCATTATTTCACCTCTTTTCAATTGTCGGGATTTTTTATATCTAAAGTTGAAGAGAAGCAATTCAACATATGAATTGCCCCTCGTTGTAAAGTCAAATCTTCGCCACTAACCCCTTAAACTTCTCATAATTCACTTTCACACCATCGTCAAGATCAATCTCAATCTGCATATCCGCCATATGGTGCAACAGCTCATCATACGATTTTAACTCGTCAATTTTCTTATCAAGCGATTTCAATTCTCTCTTCGCACCGTTGATTTCCCTTGTTGTTGAATCCCCATTAATGATTTCAAGCAAATCATTTTTCTCCGCATCTAAGCGGGTCTGAACTTCATGTAAATAATCCGTCCGAATGCGAGATAACGTTGTTTTATCATATCTATGCATATAAATGAGACAATTGAACGCCTTTTCTCGTCCCGATGTAAACAGCCAGTAAATCGGTCGCTTCTTATATATTTGTACATGATCTTTATAGAAATCATTCAAAAAGTAACGACGCAATGCCTCCCTTGCCGTTTCATTCTTTCTTCGTCCAATTGCACCCGCAACGAAATCGAGGTTTTCTTCAAGTGTTTCTTCACTGAAGGTTACTCTGACGAAATCAATGAACCTTGTAACGATGTCGTCCTCGAAATATGCACCTGGCAAGATTGGAAGGATGTTGTCTGCGTCTGTTGGGAATGTTTTATAACAAGATGTATCAAACTCACCACCTGCATAGATGAGACCTTCTCTGTCAAGGGAATAGCGACCGAATGAACAGCCGATTGCGTATGAGATGTAGCTCTTGACTTCTCGTTCTAAATTGGCTTTACGGATTGTCACATCTGCATCATTTACCTCTGGTGTAAGTTCCTCTTGTAAACCATAAGTTTCAATAAATATGCGGTTTAATTCTTCCTCATTCGATTTAAGTTGATTGAAATTTCTTTCAGTAAATTGATCCCATTTGGTAAAAGTGGATTCAATAGTTTTTGAGGAGTAATTCATTAATGGATGCTTTTCGAAATTCCATGAAATCTCAAAACTGTCCCAATCAAGTTGAGATATCTCAATACTTTCATTAACCATCCGATTAATCTCCGCATTTTTACTCTTCTCCAACTTTATAGGCAATTTTAATATATCACCGACTAAGTAATGCATTGTAGAATTCATTACACTTAAACTTTCAGATGCAATTTTTGAATTCAAAAATGCCAATATATATCCCATTTGGTTATCATCAAAAGGGAAAAGTGTAGGAGCCTCAACATTAAATAAGTGTCCAGAAGGTAAATATCTTGCTCCAAATCCTCCCGAAGTCGTATGTGACCATGTGATACCTTTTTTAAAGTAGAATCTATCATTTGCCATTGCATTTAATCTACATCCGCGACCTTTTCTTATCTCATGCCCATCATTTTCCCAATTAAGAACATAGTCCAAATTACCGTACCACTTTCTATATGACCCTCCTTTAATTTGCGGAACCCATTTTTTCTTTGAATTTAAAAATTGATCCCTACTTTTCATGTTATAAGCCACTTTGGTATTTTCTACTTCGAACCATTGTTTTAAAAACAAGTCATTATTGCCCGTTTGTAGTCCGCTTTTTGCTTCTCCCAATTCTGCAATTTTTTTATCATGTTCAAAGCTATTTGTCAGTTTATTACTAACCCAATAAGCAATAGGCATTCCAGGAATCTTTTTGAACTCCTCCATGGGGAGTATGTTATTTCTATTTTCAATAATAGGAAACTTATTAGGCATAGTTTTCTCATCAAGATCTACAAACTTTATTTCATTATAGGAACCTTTGAATTCTTTTATTTTTGTATTTCTTATTATTGTAGCGGCCGTCCCAAATGCAATGCCCATTACCATATTGTCCATGTGTAATAGTGTTTTAATAGTTTTATGCTTAATAATATTTTCTCTCATTTTTTCATAACTCGATAAGAACATCCACGATTGCATTGTAACCATACTATTAAAGCCATTGCCTTTTGTTAGTTCAAAACCTTTCTCAATAAATGAGGCAAATAAATCTGCTTTAGCGTTTGGATGGAATTTATCAAGGTATTTTGTTAATTTCTCGTTCATACCACTTCTACCCATATACGGCGGATTTGTACAAATAACATCGTATTTTTTCTGTAATATCTCTGACTGCCTCAATAATTGTGGTAGTTTTTCCTCAACCATTTGTTTGTCAATAATCCCCAACAGGTCGGTTTCCCCTTCTTTATATTCTTTAAAACAATGAAAAAGAAACTCATACGAAAATGGTTCAACACTTAATAAAGAACCGTACTCCTTCGCATCTGTGAAGCTATTTCGGATAGACTGTAAACTGTTTTGAATTTGAACATTGTCTTTAGCAATATTTTTAATCATCTCTTCTGAAAGCCAATTACTTTCTTGAATTGCATAGATAATTGGATTGATTGTATGCCTAAAGATCCTTCGGGACTTCTCTCGTGCCTTCATCATCAACGCAAAAGAAGCCAACTGCACTGCACGATCATCAACATCCAAGCCGAATAGATTTTTTTCTAAAATCAATCGAGGAATTTCATTTTCCATATATCCTTTCTCAAGGTACATATCATAGAAAACATCAAATGCATATACAAGGATATGTCCGCTTCCACAAGCTGGATCAAGGAATGTAATTTCTTCAGGATTCACATTCTTATAACGAATCTCTTCAAGTTGCTTAATTGCCTCGCTTTCCTGCTCCGCTTCATCTAAATAATATTTCCACTCATTTTTCAATGAACTTTCTGGATAACTTTCAAGCCATATGCGACCCAACGAGTTTTCTACCATGTACCGAACAATCCAATTAGGCGTGAATAGCTGAGTGGCCGCAGGTAGTTTATCTTTTGATATTTTGATGTTCTTTTTAAGATTTGCAAATACCTCATCTTTTTCTTCTGAAATATAATACTGATAGAGCCACCCGATAATCTCAACATTTTCCCAATTACCTTCTGGAATGACTTCAGTATCTGTCATTTGTCTAACAAAAGAATCCGTTCCAAGCAAACCTTCTGGAAAGAGAATTTCCGTATAGTCCTCAATGGTCTCGAACATGAATGGCATGAAGCGGTTTAAATCATTACAATGCATTTTAATCAGATATTTGAAAAGCTCGTCTGTATCATTGTTCATTTTCATGTCGTAAACTTTTTCTTTATCTAAGTCAAGATCCAGTGACAATGCTTCTTTCATCATATCTGGCTCGGCACTGCCTGAAATTGAAGAAAGGACACGCACTTTTGTTGGTAGATAGTCGTTTACTTCCATGTATCGTAATGCGATAAAACGGTTGAACCATGTGTATGCCGTTTCTTCCATAACACGATTGAACCCAATCTCATTGATGCGGGAAATTAGTTTATTCCGTTGTCTTCTTTCTGTATCTGTAAGCTGTTTGCCGTCAATAAAGACGGCATCGGAGCTTTCAACATTTGCTTTTTGAATAGATTCGGCTGTAATGCCAAGTTTTCTTGCTTGAAGTTCTACTTTTTCCAGCAACTCTACTCGTGCTTCGGTTGCGAATTTTTTCAGGGCTGTTTTGTTCAAATTAGTCACTCCTTTGAATAGGGTGCCAGGCACGGCCACAATTCGCGGTAGGACACGAATGGATGTCCATGTCTGGCACCCGTTGGTATGTTATTCAATAAACTCGATTTGTTTATTCGATTTGATGATTTGTTTTAATTTATGGGATAACGTATTGATGTATTTATCGACATCATCTTCTGTCGATAATGTTGTCACGGCAACAAGTTCAGTTACTTTTACTGCCTGCCTTTGAACAATCGTTTTAACAGGAGTCTCAACGATCGTCCCTGTATTCGTTTTTTGCTCTTCTGCTTTCCGTCTTTGCCACTCAGCAATTTCCTGTCTGATTTCTGTCGCTGTTCTTTCTTTATAGCTTGCACTTTGGGAAATTGTTGCATCGACTTTGAAGACATCTGTAAAGGCATCAAGACTATCTTTTAATCGGTTGTAGTGATCATCGACTTGTTGTTTTGTTTCATTTGATACGCCATACTGCTTTGCCAGAATAGACAATTCATCATAGTCTACTTTTAACTTTTCACGGGCATTGTCTTTTTTCTCGTTTAGGACGAGGTTTATTTTTTCATTAAACGCATGAACAAACTCTGGGATGTCTTTGATTTTCCGATAAGGAATTGGGTCTTGGATAATGGATCGTAGCTTTTCCATCTCTCCAGCTACTTCTTTTCCTGACAAATATGTTTTAATTTCCTCGTACTTGGATAGTGCC
Source organism: Bacillus sp. B-jedd (assembly GCF_000821085.1). Lineage (GTDB taxonomy): Bacteria > Bacillota > Bacilli > Bacillales > Cytobacillaceae > Bacillus_D. The sequence continues at coordinate 1,965,541 of NZ_CCXR01000001.1, read as the reverse complement.
TCCAAACCTTGATCGAAAATATCTTTTTGATTTGTGCCGAAAAAACTTTTCACATAGACGATATCTTCTTCCCAATCTGCCAAATCATCTTCCAGTTCCGTTAGCTTCGTGAAGAAAGAAGCGTTATCGAGTTTGCTGTCAAATTGCTCGAAGTATTCAAGTCCTTTGTCGAGCAAGCTCATACCTGGATATTTTCTACCTTCATAACGGGCTTTGTATGCTTTTATTTCAGCGATTTGCTTTTCAATTAATCCAAGGATATCTTTTACGAGTCCATCCTCGTCATCGGCTAAATCCGTCGTATTGAAAATGTCTCTGCACACAGTTCTTGCATTACGAATCAGTCTTTCATCCACTTTCACACGCTTTAGGATGATTCCTTTGTCAGCTTCATTTGTTTTTGCAAAGATCGTCAGCAATTTGTTCGTATCTGTTTCTGGCTCTAAATACTCGGCGTTATAACGGATACGGATACGTTGCTCTTTTAATAATTCAGCTATAAGTCCCGCAATATCGAGTTGCTTCCAGCCGTATGGTTTATCCTGGAAACGCTCGTAGACAAGTTTTACTCGATTTTGTTTCTGGATTTGATCTTGCATATCAATAAAGTCATAGACTTCCCGTTTGGCTAATTCATTTGGCTTTGTTCCAATTGAATCGTCTAATGACAGTTGGTCATTATCTGATGCTAAAATAGCAATCAATTGTCGCTCATTCTCCAAATGTTCTTTCACATAGCCTAACTTTGTATAAACGTTATCAACCAGTTGTTTGAATGCTGAATTGATTTTCTCTCTTACAGAAGAACCTTTAATATCCATTTTATCGCCGTTTACGAAGAATGCTCCGTCTTTAATGGCATCATCCAACAGTTCCCGTACTCTGCGTCTACGCTCACGCACTTCTGCTTGCTTGTTGTTCAAGATGTTTTGTATGTTTTCAGGGAGCTGGGTAATGTTCTTTTTCTTGCGATACTCTTCAATTCGTAACGCTTCTTCCATTTCCTCGACATATGCCTCATTGCCACCAAGTTTAATGATCATTTCTCCACTGCCCGAAGTCATCATCATCATTTCCTGATCGGACTTATAGTAATGGTCTGATAGCGGGGATAGAATTTGCAACCCGATGCTCGATGTTTGGTTACCGTAATTTTTCTCATCCATTTTCTGATTGTAGGAAAAAGCGTATTCTCTTGAATAATTGAATCGTTTATCATCGTACAAGTCTTGGAAAATATAGTTTGCCAGCTCCCGCTTGACGATATCTTCATCAATGTTCATCTGTTTGATTTCACGGTTAATATCCTGCTCATCATCCGTTAAGAATAGGTAATAATCACCGTTCTTTTGGATCAATGTTTGTGAAATCAATTTACGAAGGGAACTTTTGATTTTTTCTTTTAGTTGTAGCTTGTCTTCATCAATATGCGTCACCATAAGCGTGGCGATATTGTCGATGTTTGCTGGCAGTTCTTTAATATATTTGATCATGAATAATACTTTTAGTAAGTCCGTATTAAATGGATCGTCTTTTAATGCAGGGTTTTCATTTGCCCCTTCAATAACCCTTGAAATAGACGGGTTAAGGAATTCTTTAATCGTATCGTAGAAAGCGTGGAACGGAACGAGCGTGCCTTCTTCTGCATCTTTGTAGCGAAGCCCCGCTTCCTTAAACGCTGAAAGCATTGAACGTTCCCCTTCTGACAAGTGTTTTCCTGATGAACCATGCTTCCTTACTTGTTCAAACACATTCTGTAGTAGTTTGAATTGGTACGGAACAAATGGATAGACATCTGCAAATTCCTGTTCATTTTCGTAACCTCTTAGATCCGCCGTACTTTCACGGAAGCTTATGAGGTTTTTCAAGATCGCACTTTTTTCAGGGTAGAGAACTTTAAGTTTGTCATTGACATGCGGGTGCTTCTCCAAAATACGTTTCTTGATGACCTCATCCACTGAAATAGAAGATAGAGATAGTCTTGTATCAAAACGCCCTTGAATACGAGAGAAGTCATCACCTTTTACTTTGACGATTGAGTCAATGCTTTCTTGTGATGTCACCATAATCCATACCTTCCCGTGTGCATGCGTCCCTAAATCCTCCGCAAGCGTCTGCAAGTTGAGCATGAGGTTACGGCTGTCTCCAATGTATTGACCGATTTCATCTACGAGGAAAACTAAATGGAAGTTCGGGCCTTTTTCGTCAATGTATTCTTTCACGTCTTTTGAGAATTTCTCGATGCTAATTTCGAAGTTATTAACCCCGTTTTCGAACCAATTGCGTGCCGATTCCTCAGACATATCCGTCACTTTTGTTAATGCACCAATGACAAAATCAGCGTCAAAATAGAAGCTGTTACGACGTTCTTTCCATGGTTCTCCTGCTAACGCTTGGAACTCCTGTTTAAACGCTTCGTACACACCTTGCTTGTCCAAATACTTCTCCATCTCCGCAACGCCTGGAATGTCCCCGTAATAGCCTCTATGTTCGTAAAACACTTTCATGAAGACACGCAAAATCGCATCTTCTTTTGATTTGTTATCAAGCGAGCTTTTCGAATCAATGTTAAATAGAATCGTTTCTGTATCCACGTCAGCCGTACGCTTCATATTGGCGTAAACAAGTGGATCTTTTACCTTTTCTTCAAAGAAATCAACTGGCTTCTTTCCTTGTACAGCTTTGTTCTCTAATAGGTAGGCAAGAATTTTAAGGAAGTGGGATTTACCCGATCCGAAGAAACCTGAAATCCACACACCCATTTTGTCAGTTTTACCGTCGATTCCCTTTTGATAGTTGTCGTAGAACTTAGAGAAATGTTTATGTAACTCCTGTGTGACGACATACTCGTCCAGTTCCTGATAAATGTCCGCTTCACTTGTTTGGGCAACTTTAATAACGCCACGAATATCCCGTTCAATATCTTTTAAAAACATATCTTTTAGTATCATCTAAAATCCCCCTCTTCCATTAATCGACTAAGCGAAAAGCTCTGTAGTAGTTATCATCCTTGAATTTACTAAACAATTGGAGTGACTGACCATCGTACCTTCCTGGGAAGAACATGATGACAGGTTTTTTGTCCAACACTTCTTGTAGGTTGTTCAGGATGTTATGAGAGCGGACAAACGGATACACTTTCCCCACCCCTGTAATGAATACAACATTGTGATCACCCAACTGTTCTTCAATTTTCTGCAGGAATACTTCTGGTTTTGCAAACGTCGTCATAGCTTTGAACAAAGTGTCTTTTCCTTGTTGTTCTTCCATCTGAAATATACGGTCAAAAATCCGTTTTTCTTTTGTAATTTCAATGAGCATTTTGTATAAATCAAATTCAATAATTCTTCTATTCGTTCCTTCATAGTTGAACTCTTTCTTGATGTGCTTGATATAATCCCTCACGACAAGCTCACCGTCTGGTTCATAATCGAAGACATAAAAACTGATTTCATTGCCAAGTCCACGCCCATCAATGAATTTTTCTTCCTTGATTTTGGGTATGATTTGATCCAGTCTAGCATTCAAATTAGCCATGATATCCCCCCTTATTCACCCATCGCACGAACATAGCGGGCATCGCCAATATGAGTAAGATGGTTTTTGATTTGTTCGTCTATAATTAGCCGATTTAACTCTCCTGATTTCTTATCCTTAAGTAACCCTGTTTCCAGTAATATTTTCCCGTATACCTGTTTTAACTTTTGAATAGTGGCTTCTGTCCAGCTTGCAATGTTTTCATCCTGTTCGGCTTTTACCGTAAAGTATGTGTTTAAGTCCTTCTTCTCGAAGTTGTAATCATTCATCTGAAGTTTTTCTTGAATGACTTCATTCATAAATTCGAAAAAAAGACGATCCGTTTTCATGATGGCGTACAGGTTAATGATCTTACCAAATTCAAACGACTCTTCGATGACGAGCTTTCTTAATGTCTCATCTAATACGTTCGCCCTTCTTAAAATAGAAGGTAGTCCTCTTTTTAAACTGGAGATTTTATCATATTGAAATAAATTTTCAGTTATGACTTTTTGCCGAACTTCTCGATCAGAATGACCTTGATCTTTTAAAGCCACGACTTGCTTAAACTCATACAACATGAATGAAGCCCCTGTTAATACGGAGGAATATTCTAATATTATTGTCATCTAATCCAACCTTTCACACAAGACTATCAGCCTATTTAAATTCCAAAATTTTATCAACTACAGCTAACCGTCTTTTCCCGCTCTGTTGTTGTACTACTTTCGTGAACACATTATTTTTAATCAGTTTATCTGGATTATTTTCATACATTCTTTTAACACCTTCTATTAATTCATCTTCTTTGATTTTCTCTTCCCAATACGCATCGACTAATTGGTTCAACGCAGTTGCTAAGTCACGTTGTGTTCGATAAAAGAGCTTTAATTCCACGAATACCACCTCGTACTCAAGATTTACTTATATCTTATTTTACTCTTACTTTTATTAATATTCAATGTAACCGAAATAACTAAATAAATGATTCTAATAGATGCAAATAAAAAATATGGCTCAGCATAAAGTTCTATTTCTACATCTTGGACAATAGGGCCTGTCCCCCAATACGTTAAACTGTTAACGTAGTGAGGGACAGGCCCCTAATCTTTATTTAGAGAATGTCGAAGGATTGACATTTCCTTTTAAAAAATAATCAACTTTATTTTTTTGGTTTACTTAAAGCATTCTTTACTTCGCTTGGTAGAATTCCCATAAAATAGGCTTCTATATTATCCCAAAACCATTTTGAGTAATTTAGAATCTTCTCTTTTGGTGAATTTCCTTCTTGTTTCTTTGTAAAAAGATACTTCAACATTTCTACACTTGTATAATGTTTATCTTGAACATCTTTTAATATACTATTTTGATAAAAGCTACCTTGTTTAATAGCTTTTTCTAATGGATAAATTGAGTTCATTCTTAGATATATTTGTGGGTTGTTTCCACCCAGTACTTGATAATTTAATAACTTTCGACTCTCCCCTATTCCAAGTGCTGCTAATTTCGCATCTAGTTCCACACTATTTGCTCTCATGTAAAATGTAAGTATATTGCTGCCGCTCTCAACAAAATTTTCACGCGGCTTCAAGGTCGCTAACAAACCTCTCTTAATGAATGTCGTGAATAAATCTCCATCATTGTGAATAATATACTTCGGTTTAGAATCTCCACTACTTGGACGCTCGGATATAAATTTAATCTCTTTTATCTTTGAATATTCAAATGCTGCGTTAATGACTGTTTGTGCAAACGTCATTGCTTCGAACCTATCAGAGATCTTTAATGCTTTCATAAAATGGTATCCAAGATCATCAACCGAAAAATGTTTTCCTGACATTCTATAATTATTAACAAATATCTCAAAAGCCTGTAAGATTAAGTTATACTCCGAAACAACTGACTCGACTGATTCATTGTTATTTAATCCTACTTCTACACCTGACACATATATCAACTTTTCAAAAATAGATTTATGCTTCAGTTTCCCTCTTTCTTCCGCTGAAAACAATGCAAATTTAAAACTAGGAAAAGACATACTTCTATAATATTTCTCCCATATTCCACTCAGGTTCACCTGATATACAGCAGAATAACTATCACTCTGTATTTCATATTGCTTTTTAAAATATCTTCCCAAATTAGAATGAATAAATGTTCTTTCTAATTCAGGAGTAACGAATATTAAATCATTCCCAAATATGCTTCTTGGTCTCGCGACAAATGGAGAATATCCTAGTTTATTTGGTGAAGAAAAATCTTTCTCAATCATCAATAAAACTGTTTTCACTTTATTGTCTAATGAATCTTCATCGCGTTTGTTTTGAACAAAGATATATTTAAAATCCTCTGGACTAATAATTAAATTACGGTTATTCTTCTTTTCTTTATACACCGATAAAACTTTTTTCATAACTTCTATAATTTGACTCTTTCTAATCGCTGACATACCATATAGCTGTTTAACCTCGTTCATGTCGCGATTTAAAAAATCAATTAAACCAAATCCATTAGCAACTTTATTCTTATCTCGAGCTGCCCTTCCGATTTCTTGGATATAATCAACAACATTACCAGTAGGAGCATAATGATAAACATTTGTAATATCAGGAATATCGATTCCCATTCCAAAGGCCTTCGTTGCCAAAACAAATTGTAAGTCTCCAATTACATATTGATATAAAACCTCATCTTTTTCCTCTTTTGTGAGGCCTCCATGATATTTACCTGTTGCTTCAGCAAGATCCGGTGTATTTTGCGTTAAAAAGTTATTGAAATCAGTCAACAATTTTACTGTGGGGAAATAAACCAATGATTTTTGTTTGTTTTTATGAGCTTTTTTTAAATGTTTCAACGCTAATGCGTGCTTCGTTTTTCGATAATCCCGTCCTTCTTTCTCTAAATCTTTTTCACTACTTTGAACAACCATAATTAACTCATCGCGACGAACTTTTCCAAAGTAAGAAATAGGACTTATCATATTAAGACTATTTCTCGTATCTAAATACATATCTTCTCGCCCGCCGTATATAGCCGTTGCAGTGAAAGTAACGATAGGGAATTTATATACCTTTCTTAACTTAGCTAGATAAATACCTAAATACCAATAGTCAGATCGAAACGATTTTCCCCAAGTAGTTACAATATGCGCCTCATCAATAATCACAACACCAATATTCCTATTACCAATCAGCATTTTAATATCGGATCGAGCTTGAAGTGTTTCAGGAGATAAGTATAAAATATCAACTTGCTGATTTTGAATTTGATCAAGTATACGTTCTTTTTCATAAGGTGGAGTATTTCCATTTATTGTGGCTGAATTTTTAATCCCTTTTCTTTTCATACTGTCAACTTGATCATTCATTAGACCAATTAATGGTGATATAACTAGTGTTAAAGGCTTATCATCCGCATATATATCTGCTAAATATAATGCCGGGATTTGGAACATCACAGATTTTCCTGCTCCAGTTGCTGCAGTTATATATATATCTCGAAAATCTTCACCATGCATTGCTTTTTCTGCCTGAATGACTATATCATCGATAATTTGAGCTTGCGAAATATTTATTGTTTCTTTAGATTGATTCTCTATATTTTTGTAAAACTCAATTTCTTTGAAATCGTAGTACCCATAAACATCATTCAATATTTTTACATAGGCATCTTCATTCACTATTACCTTTCTTCGTATTGATAATGTTGTAAAATAAATATTTATATCAGAAATATTAGCGAGAATATTAATACGTGCTAAATAATTATTAGGTAGTAGCTCATTTCCTCCTGATAAAACAAATAAAACATTATTGGTTTCTTCTTTTAATATAATGTTGATAATAAGGTCTAAAAATGGAAGTTCATCATCCGATAATTCTATTTGCGTAATATTTTCGGTAGGGTAATCTTCGCTAAAATTAAAGTCATAATCCTTCTCATCATAATATTTGTACGTTAAGGGTTTTTCATCAAATTCTGGATATGTCACATAATAATTTCCGCTCTGCTTTGAATAATCTATTTGGCCATAAAATTTTGAGACATTTTCTAATATTTTTAACTGATCATTTTCTAATTCATTATCTTCTTGATAATATAAATTATGATAAATGCTCTCAATATTTGACAGTGAACCTCTATATGGATACTGTTTATTAAACAGATTATTTTCGATTACCAATACGGGCATTTTATTAATAGCTTCTTGATCTTTAAATAATTGATATTCTTCAATCGTCATCCATAAATATGCATCTGTAAAAGTACGATGTTTGATAATATCTTCTATTACCTGTTCTTGTAAAGTTGATAAATCTACTGTATCGAAGTAGTCTATACTAAACGAAAAGTACTTATTCTCTCTTTTTAATTCGCTTGTGTCAAAACCTTTTAAAACAACAATAGATGGTCCATTTTGTTCCACGATTTCCTCAATTCTTTTTTCAATATTCATACAAATACTCCTTTAATATTGTAGTCGTTTTTGGGTTTTGAAGCTTTCTAAGCGCTTTCGCTTCTATTTGTCGAATTCTTTCTCTTGTCACATTGAATATTTGTCCAATATCCTCCAATGTCTTTGTTTCATCGTTTTTAAATCCAAAACGATAATATAAAACTTGCATTTCTCTCTCCGTTAAAATCGCTTGAAAGATCTCACCAATTGTATTTCTTAATTCAACTTTAAAATATTCCTCATCAGGCATATTTAAATTTTCATCTAACACGAGTTCACCTAATAATGTATTTTCATCTTTTCCAACAAGGCGATCAAGACTATCCAAATTACTTTGAGAAATATAAAAGCGTAATTCTTCTATAACGTTAATGGGTTCTCCCATTTCTTTTGATATTTCAATAGTTGTAGCGGGTCTTGCCAATTCATTCCACAATTCATTCTCGATTTTTATAAATTTGTTCATTTTTTCTCGATAATGAACTGGAATTCGTATTAATGTTGAATAATCCGCTATCCCTCTAGTAATCGCTTGTCTTATCCACCAAGTTGCATAAGTTGAAAACTGATAACCCAAGGAAACATCGAATTTTTCTGCAGCCTTTAGTAATCCAATAACCCCAACTTGATACATATCACTCACATCGAATCCCACTGTTGCTATGCCTGAATACTGTTTCACAATTTTCCATACTAATTTTGTATTCGCTTCAACTAGATTGCTAAGTGACTTATTTCGTTTTGATTCATCTCCTGAATGTATTTGATTTAAATATTCAATATTCCATGACTTATCAATAACATCTTCAAGTGAATCAATATGTTCAATGAAGCTGTCGTCATCCAATAAAGAATCTAAATCATTTTCTAATAAATCATCAGGTATATCAAAATCAATTTCACTTTTCTCCTGCGGTGTATCATCAATAATGATATAGTCACTTCTCCTTAGTTCGCTTAGCATATTCTCATGTATACTTTCATCTATATTATTTTGATTGAACCATTTAATAAGAATACTCCTATTAATTTCCTTTTCCAACTCAATACATTTATACAATTTCAATAATTTTGCCTTTATTACAGTATTGGGATGATCAATGATTTTTATTTGCAAAGAATCTAGTTCATCATAAACGGCAAACTTTTCTTCGATGTCAAGTGTGTATTCTTTAAACCACTGGTCAACAATATTCTGCTTAATTTTACTACCGAATCGAAAATTATTATTTATATGAGTAAGTAGATCATCCAGCTTTTTATTCATTTGTATCACTTCCCTTACTTACCAAACAATTATTTTGTGGTTAGCACTCAATCTTTAAAAATCTTTCTTAGGTTTCACTTGTAAGATAAGTTGAAAATTAGCAGAAATCTTATTTTTCAACCACTTTTCTTTTGTAAATCCAGCTGATTATTCTATTCGTATCTCATTCATCCAACTTTCCAAACACAATCATTGATATATGTACAGCTGGGAATGTTCTATAGTTTCTTATTTTACCACTCGTTTTCACCTAAAGATCCCAGTTAGGTATCAAACCATACATAATTTATGTAATTATTTTCACCGTTCAAAATGATAATGCAGCCTATATTCACACACTTCTCTAGTCCAGTTAAATACTATTGTTTCATCTTCAGGTAACACATCAAAGTTAATAATAAATACACCTTTATTAAAATTCGTCAATCCATCTTGTCCCCTATCCCACATTGTCATCGGCATCCTAGCAATCAGACTGCTTACCGCTTTCTCATCGTACTTCCATAACTTCCTTGAAGATTTGTCACTAAAATCAATTCGTTTCCTATATTCTGTTTTTGTTAGATAACTATGAAAGAATGGCGCTACTTCTCTTGGAGTAAGTGGTTTAAACCAGTCAGATGGCCCCCGTTCGAGCATTGCCAGGAGCAGGACCATTTTGTAGCTTTTTGACATGGCTGTTTTTTCGACTTCCTCCAGCCAGTTTTTGTATCGGTGATAGACTTTCTCTTCCCGATCTGCTAATTCTCCAGCCCAATTCAGAAACCCAACATATGAACCGAACTCTTGGCGGTATTGGACTGATTCTGAAACGCCTGAAAGGTGTAATTCCAGATATGTCGGCCTTCTGCCCAACTCTTGTTTAAGGTTCATATAGTCATTAAAAAGCTTTTCTTTGCGTGGCTGGCGCTTCCGGGCCATTTCTTTAAGTAAGTCGATAACCTGCACATCAAGGTCTATTTCACACATAGCTGGTAAAGAAGGGATCATTTTGTTCCCTTTTGTTTTACTATCTTCCGTTTCAAAAACACTTAGTTTAATATCGGCATTCCGGTAATTTCCAATCAAATCAATAATGACACAGTAGTCTTTTCCATTGTATACACGGAGACCACGGCCGATTTGCTGGGTAAATACGGTCAAAGATTCAGTTGGACGGACAAATAATAGTGTATCAACAGGTGGTATATCCACGCCCTCGTTAAACAAATCAACTGTAAAGATGACATCGATTTGTCCCTTTTCGAGCAATTTAATGGCAGCTCCTCTATCAACTTGGCTTTGTGAATGAAGACTTATAGTTTTATAACCGTTTTTGTTAAAGTATTGAGATAGAAAATCCGCCTGCTTAATGGATGAGCAGAAGCCGATCGTCCGCGACTGCTTTTTATTCTCCCAGGCACGAAGGATGTTCTGGGCCAAGTTGTCCCTCAATTGGGCACTAAGAAGCTCTTCTTCGTCGTATCGTGTTCCCAGCCAGGTAATCTGGCTGTAGTCCGTATCATCATAGACCCCATAGTATTTAAATGGGGACAGCCACTCCCTGTTAATTGCCTCAAGAAAATCGAGACGGAACGCCACATTCCCTCCGCAAATTGCATAAACATCTTTATTGTCGTGCCGATCAGGAGTGGCTGTGATACCGAGTAGGAACTTTGGGTCAAAGTAGTCCAATACCCGTTTATATGATTCAGCTGCGGCATGGTGGAACTCATCCACGATAATTAAATCGAATTCATTCTCGCTGAACTTTTCCAGATGCGTCTTCATGCTTAAAGTATAAATGGAGGCAAAAACAGCATCAGCATCCGGCTCTTTTACTTTGCCATTGTATATTCCAAATTTCTTATTTGGATTAGTATTTTTGAAAGATTCCCTTGCTTGCTTAAGAATCTCTTCCTGATGAGCAATAAATAGGATTTTCTTAAACTTTTCTGCAAAGAACCCTGCAAGGTAGGTTTTGCCAAGACCTGTAGCCATTACTACAAGTGCCTTATCGTACTCCTCTTCGAGCGTCTTTTCCAGCTCTTCAAGGGCTTCTATTTGAGCAAATCGCGGCTTAATTTCTCCGTATGGAGCTTTTTCTTCTATTATTATTTCCTCTTGATCAGGAGTCTTAATTTTGCCGGGAAGCATCAAATCTTTTTCTTCAGCTTTAGACCATGCTTTGCCCAAATGGTTATTGTGAATATGGAATACGTCATAGCTCGTTTTGTATATTTTTAAGGTTTCCTTATTAAGAGGCATCGTTTGGTCAGCATAGAAAATTTTCAAGAAATTCGACACAGCCTCATCAAAAACTTCCTTTTCATTTGATACCTCAACGTTCCATTCCACCCCATTTCCTAAAGCGGATTTTGACAGGTTTGAGGAACCGATGAATAAGCACTCCTGGGTATTAGATTGAAAAAGATAAGCTTTCGGGTGAAAGGAGACACCGCTGCTTTGCCAAAGCCTGGCCTGAATCCGATCGTCAATTTTCAATAGTTCTTCCAAAGCCTCCGGCTGGGTAATGAACAAGTAGTCTCCAGTACAAATTTTAATATCGGCCCCGCGGTCTGCAGCGTTTTTCAGCGCATCTTTTAGATATGTCACTCCTGATTTCATGACAAACGAAGACAGGATGCAGATTGTTTTTGCTTTGTCGATCTGCTCAAGCAAATGGTCTCCGAGGCTGCCGGTAATCAGTTTTACATTACTCATCCTCAACCTCGATAAGAAAAATCCTCTCCTTAAAGCCGCCGCGTTTTTCAGCCTTTTTCCTTCTTACAGCCTCAATCTCTGCAATAGAAACATTGTGGATGTCTGCCATGGCATGAATAATCTCAAGGAGATCCGCAAGCTCCTCTACTGCATCAGCATCGTTTTTTGTATTCATATATTCTTCCAACTCTTCAAACGCCTTTTTCCGCAATTCTACTATGTACTCATCTTTATCCATTATCCTAGTTGTGAACTTCTTCCCGGTTTTCTCGATGACTTCAGGGATACGGTCTCTGACTAGTTTGTTATGTATTGGCATTATGTGATCACCTTTCTGACTATGTTTATTGAATTAGGTAATGATATTGTTCAAGCCTGAATTTTGCCTCAGTTAGTTCCTTTTCAGTAAAGAGCGGTTGGAACCTTACTTTTAGCACCAAAGCTTCTACGGTTAAATCCAACCGATTACATTCCAATAAGTTCATAAAGCCTTCGCTCACTTTATTGCTGTCAGCGAGAAGCTTCTTGGCGGTTTTTAATCCGCCCTCATTCGAGACCATTTGCAAGAATCGTGCCGCTCGGTAATTACAGTGTTTAAGGCCATCTTGATAAATGCCGACCATTGCTTTGTGAAACTCCACCTCTAATGTCATGCCGACTCCCCCTTACTCTTCTACTCTATTCATACCATAATTTCACAATATTTTACATAGCTATTAAGATTCCGACAGAAAAAACCCACCGTTTTCTGGTGGGGCCATCAACAAGTATTCATTTTGCATTTCACCGTCTGGATGGATTTTTCCTTTGACCTCTTCCACATCCGTATCACTATAAAAAGCTGTACCCTTCCCGCCTGTTTTTGCAATGAGTTTCTTCACTTCGTTGTACGACAGTTCAGAATCTGCGTTTATGTACCGTCAAAATTTCTCCTTAAAAACGCAAACAACGCTGCCATTGAAAATAGCAGCGTGCATAATAGGAATCATCTTTTTAAAGTATAAAATTGCGGCCTCACCAGGGTACATGTTTGGTAGAAACCTACTCCCTTTATGGATTAGTTAACTTATTAGCATAAAGTTGATCGTACAGTTGATTTAAGGCTTTTTTACATGATTTACTTTTGTTATTAAAATCTTTCCCTATCCCTGTAATATCAGTATAAGGAGGTTCATCAGTACAAATATTAGCTGTTGCATGGTACCCTGAACCGAAATTAATTATCTCAACTTCAACTTCATACCCTAAATTATTTATAAATCGAACGACTTCAAAAGAATCATAGTGGATAGGTTCCATTCGTGCACCTCTAAATGATCATCTATTTCTTTTCTATGTCAATAATTTCCCTAATATCCTCAATATTTAGAGATTCGGCTATCCTTTTTATATGACCCAAATTAATATTTTGCCTTTTACTATTCGCAAGTTCACTCAGTGCAGAATGCCTGATATCAGATAATCTTGATAATTCCCTTAAGGAAATGTTTCTTTTGTGGATCAATTCCTTAATTTTAATTTTTATTATTACTTCCATGGTTTCTTTGCTCCCATACAATGGAATCTAAAGAAAACCTAACAAAAGTGACACCCTAATGCGGTACGCCTTTACGTACCGTTTTGCAAATTAGCAATAAACTATCCTGATTTTTGTTTAGAAGTACATAAATACGCCTCAATTTTGCAGTTATTTGAGTATTGAAACATCTCGAAAGACATTATGATGTTGTTCTATCGTTATTAAATTCTGATTTGTCGAAGGAATAAAAAAAGAGTATGATTCCAAAACTGCCATACAAAATTAAGTTTTTATAGATAGGAATTTTATTATTATTCTTATAACCTTTGTTTAAAAAAACTAATATACTTGGGGCATTACAAAAGAGTCCGCAAGGCTTTTAAACTATAGCTTTCCTGAAATGTGGTAAGGGATATTTGGTATATGTTTCAAGAATAAAAACAAAACCCCACCGTTTACGAGTGGGGCCATCACCAAGTATTCAGTTTTGCAATTTCCCACCTGATTGGATTTTTCCTTTGACCTCTTCCACATCCGTATCACTATACATAGCCGTACCCTTCCCGCCTGTTTTTGCAAGAAGTTCTTTTACCTCGTTGTATGACAGTCCAGAATCTGCGTTTAACTTTTTCACCTCGTCGATATCTGTACCGACTGATGTGAGATTTTTTTCGTTTTGTTCCATAATGCCACCTCCAGTATAGATGGCATTATGTTCCTCCAAGCTCACTGATTTTATCCTCATAAGGAATGATTTTGCGAAAACAAAACTTCCCCTTCAAGAACCAGCGAAATGGATTCCAGTTTTGAAAGAAAGCACTTGGAGCCCTCGCTTTGATTGGTTCCAGGGTTTTGCTTTGCTTTTTTGCTTTAAAATATTTTCATATTTTCTTGGAATGTTAATTTTCGCTGACACACAGTTGTCAGTCGGTGCTGCTTATAATCGTAATTGTAGAAGGGTTCAATTATGGCTAATCCAAATATTTAGGAGGTTTTTGCCTTGTATCAAACTATTCAAAGCTTCATTTCCGAGTATCAGAATGAATCAGAGTTTACGCGAAAAATCCTTAGTTCCTTGACGGACGCTTCATTGGAGCAAGAGATTGCACCAGGCTTCCGTTCGCTCGGAATTTTGGCGTGGCATCTGGTGCCATCAGGCGGTATTTTAAAACCGACCGGTATCACATTCGAAGCTCCACCCGAGCAAAGTGAGACTCCACAATCCGCGGCAGAGATCGTTCAAGCATACATTACTGCCTCCTCCTCGCTCATCGAGGCGATTCAGACTCAATGGACGGACGAGAACTTGCAAGAATCCGTCAATATGTTCGGCCAGCAATGGAAGAACGGCTTTACGTTGGCCATTTTCCTTAAGCATGAAATTCACCACCGCGGTCAGTTAACTGTCTTGATGCGCCAAGCGGTACTTCCCGTGATCGGAATTTACGGCCCATCTAAGGAAGAGTGGAGCAGCATGGGGATGACAGCTCCCATCTGAAAAAATGAAGGCGCGTTCTCTATCAGTAAAGAGACGCGCTTTCTTCTTTTTTATTCGTAAAGCCTGTATATCTGTCGAGCCCGGACTTTGATGTTCTCGGCAACATGTTTTGGCTCAAGGACCGAGACGTCTGTGCCATAGCTTAGCAAAGTTCCATATAACCATACATCCTCTTCATGCTCGGTTCTCACGATAAAATAGCCATTGTCAGTGACGGTAATCTCCTCAGGCGGAAAATATTCTTCTACTTTCACTCGCGCCCGGGGGTGGAAACGCAGTACCATGCTTACCAAATTGGCCGCATCTTGTTTCCCCCATCTGGCATCAAGTTCCTCCAAGCTAATTTCTCTTCGAATAAACCTCTCATCCAATACAACAAGTTCTTTCATCCTGGAAAGCCTGAACGTCCGATAATCGTTTCGAAGCCGGCAATAGGCGTATAAGTACCAGGCATATCCTTTCCATGCCAAGCCAATTGGTTCCACAGTCCGCGGCTCTCCAGTCCCTTCGGCATTCGTATAATTGAACAAGACGACATGCCTATTTCTTGCTGTTTCGCGAAGCGTTGCGATTAAAGACTTATCTACATGTCCTCCTCGCCAGATGTTTGTATCGAAAATGAGTGTCTCACCAGCTTCCCCAAGCTGGCCCTGCTCAGACTTTGTCAATAGCGCGCCCACCTTCACCATCAGGTCTGCTAAGTCAGGATCCTCAAGAGAAGATTGAATGCCCTTTAACGCTGTCAAAATTGAATGGAGCTCCTCAGATGTGACCATTTGTCTGTCGATATGATATTGCTCCATGATTTCATAACCGCCGTTCGCACCCGAATAAGAAACGATCGGTATTCCCGCGCTATTAATCGTTTCCAGGTCACGATAGATAGTCCTTAGAGAAACCTCAAACAAATCCGCTAGCTCCTGGCCGCTTATTCTTTTGCGGCGAAGTAGTTGCATAACAATAGAAAGGAGACGATGTACCTTCAAGATCCAAAGTCCCCCTTCCATTTCGGCAAAATAACTAATCTGGCATCTTTATCAGTAAATATCCGTTCAATATAGTTGATTGCTATGTCCATCTCCCCCGTCCGCTTATTGTTGATTTCTTTAATAGAAATTCAACGAAAAAGGGTCTTAATCCTTTTTGGTTAGGATCTTGTTTTGCAGAAAATTGAACTATCCTCTCTACAGAACACATGTTTTGGTGTAGAATAGAATTTACGGTTTGGCCGATTAATTTTTAAGGAGTTATGAATATGAATGGCACAGCACATGCAGCAATTGGTTCAGCAACAGGGTTTATGGTTGCCAATTCAATCGGGACTTCACCATCCGCAACACTTTTGCTTGTCGGATTGGGAGGCATTTCAGGCCTGATGCCTGACCTTGATATCGACGGGAAGCTTCGCGGCAAAATTACGTTGTCGCATAAGATGATCAGCTTATCAGCCCAATTAATCGGGATACTGATGATTTTGTACAGTTTCATCGAGAAAACAGCGACTGAAAGGTGGCTGGGGCTTGGCATCGGGGTATTGATTATGGTGGTTGCAGCGTTGATCAAGCAAAAACATATGCTGACGATTACCGGAGTTGCCGTCATTGCGGGCGGTTTTTCGTTAGACGAGCAATGGATCATCCTGCTCGGAATCTTCATCATCATCGCGTCATTTTCCTCGCACCGCAGTTATACCCATTCCCTCCTGGGGGTTATCTTCTTCGGATTCATTGCACTAAAGCTGCAGACGTCACTCGGAATCCACGGTGTTTTCTACACTTGTTTAGGAGGATATATCAGCCACCTACTAGCTGACCTAAAAATCCTGCCAATGAACAAACGGGGAATAAAGCTATTCTTGCCAGTGTCCTCGATGGAATTATAGTTTTTTACAGTTTTATATTGTGGCAAATAAAAATAGTCGCCGTTGTCTTAATAAAACAACGGCGACTATTTTGCTAACGGATTTAATTCTGAAGTACAAAATATAAATTAGCGGTGTTTTTCGCACCCTAAACCGGAGGTAATTAGCCCACACTTAACATGAAAAATTAGCACTTAAAAAGCTCGGAGCCATTATGCCTTTAGCTTCTTTATAGTAGTGCGTTGTTGTACATAAGCACCCATTAGTTTAAGTGTAATCCTTCGCAATCTCTGCTACAACTTAATATAACCATCCATAATAATTGTTGTCCCAGAATCAAGTACAATACAAAAAGATGCCTTCTTATTCAAGAAATGCGCCCGTTTATGGAACTACCTAAGGTATATCATCCCAACTAAAGCTCACTTAGTTAATTTTAGTCCAAATCCCCTTCTAGGAAAACTAAATTAAGGAAAACTTTACCGGTATTTTTCAGTCGTATTAATCTACCTTTAAAATAATCTTTCCGATGTTTTTGTTGTTCTCCATATGTTCATGTGCATGTTGGATTTGATTAAAAGGAAAAACTTGATCAACAATCGGACGAAGCTTATTATTGGCAAAAAGGTCTAAGGTTTTGGCGGAAAATTCAGTTGTGAGTGCTGTCTTGTATTTATCGCTTCTTGGAGTGAGCAGCGTTCCAGTCAGCTGGATTCGTTTTGAAATTACATCCATTAAATTGAATTTTGCTATTTCTGCACCACCTAAAATCCCGATCAACACCCATCGGCCATCTACTTTTATACTGGCAAGATTTCTACCCCAATAGGATGCACCAATAAAATCAAGAATCAAATCGACCCCTTGATTTTTGGTCGCATGCAATATTTCCTCGTCAAAATTTTGTTCTTTATAGTTTATACAAACATCTGCACCTAACGACCGGCAAAAATCTAACTTCCTTTTAGATCCGGCTGTTGTAATTACATTCGCTTGTCCGATTTGTTTGGCAAGCTGAATCGCCGCAGTTCCGACTCCACTGCCGCCTGCATGAATCAACACGGTTTCACCTGCACGTAATTGACCTATCCAAAATAACGTTTGGTAAGCGGTCAAAAATACTTCAGGAATAGCAGCAGCTTCTTCAAATGAAAGGTTTTCTGGAATCACCATCGCTCTTTCATCCGGTATTACCACATATTCCGCATAACCACCGCCATTCACAAGTCCCATAACGTGCGTGCCGACAGCTGTTTTTGTACCGGCGCCCGCTTTTTCTACAGTTCCAGCAACTTCAACACCTAAAATCGGGTTCGTCAAATAACCCGAACTGCTTTCCCTATTAAAGATATCTGTTCGATTAACAGCTGCTGCCTTAACCTTGATTAATAATTCCCCATCCTTTGGGTCTGGTTTAGCATGTTCTGTAATTTGTAATTGATCTGCACCGCCTGGTTTTTTTACGGTGATTGCTTTCATGTTGAGCCTCCTGTGATATTTACATGATCCTATATTAACTTTTAAAAAGTATTAAATAAAGAAAGAAACTTATCAGTATTTAAAGCCTACCTTATTTATCCTTTGTTTTTTTATATAAATTAATACTCCTAAATAAACCTCTTAATTTCTTCATAACCCGTCTCTTTTTCTTCAACAATCTGGCAAGATTGTTGATCACAAGTTAAACACTTCTCTTCAACTCTTCAACAAAACTCCCGCTTGTTCAATAAGGAATTCAACAAAAAAGTGCGAAAATCCTTCCTGGATCTACGCACCCGTTACTTTAAGTACATTTCTTCACATACTATTTTATGTTGTTATGGATTAAAAAAAAAGAAGCATTTTTAGTGCTTCCCTCCAGCAGTACATTTACTTTAATTTAATACTGTAACACCGCATTGCCTCTAGGCTACCTTTATATTCAAAGATTCCTGCTTCAATTAACTTCCTAACCCTATATTCAATAAAACTATCCCCGATATACTGAAAAATATGCCCATACACTTCACCGACTAGTCTTGCACTCATAATAAACCCCTTTTTTTCCCAATCAGCTTCTTCGCTTTTTCAATTATAAATTCATTGAAATAGTCTTCAGGTACAACTCTAATATCTTCATTTTCCCATATTCTTAATGTACCAGGATTCGTGGAGAGGTCTAACCACTTGTTTTCATAATGCTGACGTTCTATGTGAGATAAAATCTGGTTTTCATCTTGGCTATTTTTATATATGCTTTGTAATTCTTTTAAAGGGATTTCACCCGAAAAAAAGGGTACATACTTCTTAGCCTTTTTTTTAAACAATTTCCTGTACAATGCTGCGGTATCAATGATATAAATATTATTCTTTCGTTCCCGCAACAAATAAAGTGTAAAAAGAAGTGCTGTTTGTTCATTTGCATTTTCTGATGTCCATATGTAAATTGGAAGGTCCTCAGGAATCGATAATACTTGAGAAATGACTTTCGGCAAACTTTCTTTATAAAATTCAACATCATACTCATTAGATAGGTTGTTTTTTAACCATTCAAATCTATCTGTTTGTTCCTTTTCGGTATCTAAACTGTTTATAGGAGCAATAGAGAAATTTTCGTAGAAAGCTATAATAAACTCTTCTTCAAGAATATTTAATTCCTTTAATGGTTGTCTTAAATATGGGTATCCAAATTGTATATGAATTTTTTTGTAATTATTTTTTCCAAATGGGACTGTCTCTGTACCTTTTGGATAAAGAATTTCATTAAAGATTCCTTTAAGATCTTTTGTAAACTCAACTAAAGGATTCTCTTTATCCTCTAGCAATGCAATATTATAAAGGATAAATTGCAAGTATGACCTTACTTCCTGTTCTGGCAAGTCCTTTACTTTATTCTTTATATCGTCGAGAACATCCATCTAAAAACTCCTTATAAAATTCAACTGAAGCACCTATATTTTTTTTTTGTCTAAAGGCTCCTATAGTCTTTTACATCTCCTTCTCCAGAAGTACACCCCAATACGGAATTTGTAATCCATTTATTTCACAAATCTATTTAATAATTACTGTAAATAATTATTCAGAATCTTATTGATTGAATTATTTATTTCATTTATGTTCGGATTTCCTACTTTCGTGTCATTAATGTTATATTTCTTTTTTAGTTGAATTATTCTTTCTATACTTTCATTTAATCTTTGTTCGGAAATTTCCCCATTTCGTACAGCAGCTTTTAAAGAGGAGATAATTTTTACAACATTATTATAATCATGCCCTACTAAAATAATATCGCTGCCTGCTTTAACTGATTCTACCGCTGCTTTACCAATATCAAAATGTTCTGTTATGGCTCCCATTGTCATATCGTCCGTTATGATGACTCCTGTGAAACCAAGTTGTTTTCTAAGCAGATCCGTCATGACAGCTTTTGATATGGCTGCAGGATTCGTTTTATCTAATTGAGGCAATAAGATATGGGCCACCATCACAACATCTGCGCCTTGATTAATCGCACGTTCAAACGGAATGAGTTCTAAGTCTTTAAGTTCCTTAAGGCTTTTATTTACAATTGGAAGGTCCAGATGGGAATCAACCGAAGTATCTCCGTGACCAGGAAAATGCTTAATTGTCGTGATGACGTTTTGAGACTGAATTCCTTTCATCGTTTGAATTCCAAGTTTACTTACTATTTCTACATTGTTTCCAAATGATCGATCCCCGATTACTGGATTATTTGGATTGCTGTTAATATCGAGAACAGGGGCAAAATCGAGGTTTAAACCGAATTCTTTTAATTCTCTGCCTAAGAGTGTTCCGACTTTATAGGAAAACTTAGGATTATTCACCTTTCCAATTTGTTCATTTGGAGGAAAGTTAATAAGACCACCTGGCAATCTTGTTATTCTTCCTCCTTCTTGGTCAATGCCTAAAAGAAGCGGTAGACTCGAACTGTTTCCCATTTTCAGGTGATTCACAAGTTGAATGGTTTGTGCAGTGCTTTCTAAATTTTCTTTGTAAAAAATAATACCTCCAACATGGAATTGGCTTATTAATTTTTTTGTGTTTGTATCCATGGTAGTCCCGGAAATCCCAGCAAGAATCATCTGGCCAATTTTATCTTCCAAGCTCAGTTTAGAAATCACCGCTGAAATGGATTGATTTCCTTTTTGATTTGGTTCCTTTTCAATCTGTGTAAAGAGTGAGATATGGTCAACTTTAGGATTTGGCTCCTGCTCTGTTTTTACTGGTAAAACCCATAATAAATCAGTAGAGGCCGTTGCATGATAGACAAGTATCATTTGGTCAATAGTTGAATCTTTATAGTATCGAATGGCATCGGGTTGTCCACCAGTTTTCTCAATTTCATTTAACGAGATATTTTGCAGTTCAGAATCATACGATCGTATATCGTTAACAGTCTGATCGGCATAGCCGATTGTAGTATGATGACTTTCGTATTCCTCATATCTGCCTTTAGCAGTTTCCGAAATATGTTCTGGCTTTCCCCAGTCTCGATTTACTTCCTTCCATCCTGTTTTTCCAGAAACAAAGGAAATGTTCGGAACCTTGCCTACCTTAGATAAGGAAAACGTTTCCTCAATTAATTTCTCGAGATTTGAATTTTGCCTATCCTTCGAATCCACTGTATTTTTATCGGAAGGTTGAGTAATAATTGGACTTTTTTTACCTTGAGTATTCTGTTCACTACTATTTTCTTTGATTGCATAATAATAAACGCCAATGATTAAGGCTAAAATTAAAAGCGGGATCGTAAGTATAAGTAGTTTATTTCGAGATTTTCTTTGTCTTTTCATACTCCAATTTCCCTTTCTACCTTTTCGTTTTTAGCTATAACCATTATCTTCACGGATCGTTTGACATATTATTAACTAAAGCTATAAGTATTAATCCTGTAGTTAAGAACTCCATTTAGCTACCTTCTTTGTTTAAATGAATTCGTTACGATCATTTTACCATTTTTTTATTGAACTAATCTGTACCGTTAGAATAATAAAGAAGTCATAAAAAGAGCGGTTCATCCTTCCTGATAAACGCTATCTATATTAGAATGCCAAATAAAGACTACACACCATTTGTAGTCAAAAAATACATACCAATAAGGATAATCATTACAACTAATAGACCTAAGAAGAGACGTTTCAAGTATAATTCCCCCTTAATACTATTTTGGCTTACCATACGCCCTACTTTCTTCAACTTAACCAGCTATTCCTTTTCAACCAAATGCCCTGCTTGCTCAATAAGGAATTCAATAAAAAAGGTGCTAATCCAGCCTGGATCAACGCACTGTTAATTCATTAAGGGAAGGGCGACAACTATCACTTTAGCTGTCGCCCTTTTTATCAACATTTACATGTTTGACTTTAACTTTTAATTTCATCTGCAATCGTAGGTTCTACAAGATCTTTTCTTCGATAAACATTTAAAATGAGTCCTAAAACAGCAGCGTAAAAGAGTATTGCGCTGCCTCCATAACTAATAAAAGGCAGAGAAACCCCGATAATAGGTACGACTCCAAAGCTCATCAAGATGTTCCAGGTAGTAGGAACCGCAAACAATGCAGCACCACCTATTACAATCAATCTTCCATAGAGGTCCTTTGTTTTAAACGCATTTTTTGAGATCCTTGATATAAATATCAGTAAGAACAAACATAGAACAAATCCGAAAGCCCAACCAAGAGAATAGACAAGGAATGGGAAAGCAAAATCTGTATGTGTTTCAGGTAACAATCGGAAATTCAAAACGTTGGTAAGTCCGTTACCGAACCATCCCGCTTCTGAAAGGACTTTCCTAACTGCCCTATACAAATATCCTGCTCCATTTGAATCGGCACTAGGGTTTATAAAAGCAGATAATCTAGCAAATATATAACCTTGGCGTGAGGTCATGTAGAACATAATAATGAAAATGATACCAGCCAATAGATTTGTTAGGGCCAGATTTACAGCTAATCTCTTATGGATTCGAGCGGTACCAAACATCCCAAGTATACATAAAAAGTAAAAAATACTAATCATATAGTCTGGCACCATCGTGTAAAGCAAGATGGGAGTCCAAAACAATACTAAGAGGAAACCTTGTTTTTTCCAATTTCGAAACTCATTAATCTTGTTAAAAATACCAGCCCAAGCAAGAAAAAAGAAAAATAAGCTCATCATGGTTCCATCAACCGTCAAACCTGGAAGGCGAACCCATTTTGTTGCTCCAGCGACCATAATTCCAAATAAATGGAGGTATAAAAGGATCAACAAGCCGCTCGCATAAAAGTACACCCACCAGTTCTTAAGCTTTTGGTAATCAAAGAAAAGAAATCCAATGATTACAAGAATAGCGAGGGAGTACCAAATCGCCTGCCGCCATATAAAATAGGTGTTTGATACGTATTGTTCAGGAACTCCGCCAACCAATGGCAGAAAACTAATGCCAGCAAAAATAGCGAATAAAACAATTAAAATCCAATCCATTTTTGGCTTATGTAGGGGATTTAAATTCTCTCCAATGATAAATGGATTTCCCATTTCTTGAATCGCCTTTTCATCTGCATCCTCTTTAGAAAACCCTTTCTCGATGTAAGATTGACTTAACTTTTGCAGATGATTAGTAAGCTCTTTTTTTATCTTGTTGTGGGCTTCCTGGGATTTCACTTTTGACGTTACTTTACTCAAAAATTCTTCAAACTTGGTAGAACTCATAAGGCCGCCTCCTCCAGTATGTGTTTAAGGGATAACTCATGTTTTGAGTTGTCTTGATTATAGGAAGCTAAGTATTTCATCCCTTTGGAATTCAAAGAGTAATATTTATTTTCTTTTATCCATTTTGAAGTAAGAATTTCTTTATTTTCTAATAGATGTAGAAGTGTATAAAGCTGCCCTTCATTTTTTTGGAAAGTACGTTCATTTTTTTGAAAAAGCAGGGTGGAAATACTGTAGCCATCCTTTGATTCGTGCTGAACCGATTCTAATATAGCTATGATGGTTTCTATCTCCCAAGAATGTAATTGGGATTGAGATTGTTTCATACGAATGGATTCTTTCACCGCATTTTTTCTTTCATTGGAGAAAGAAAAATCCTTGAAAATTGATTTTTTCATCGAACTCTTCAGGTTAGTAAATGGATCATTCATCTCCTAAACCTCCTCCATCATCTTGTCTTTTAATAATTCTTTCGCACGCTTTAATCTCGTTTTTATTGTATTGATATTAACTGTCGTAATCTTGCTTATTTCTGCTAATGACAGTTCTTCATAATAATGCAGGAAGACGACTTCCCTGTACTTAAGAGGTAAATTCATGACAGCGTTCGTTAATCTGTTTTCTTCACTATTCGCGATAATCTCCTCTTCAACTTGCTTTGATTTCGAAGGTATATAATCCGAAATTTTATCGCTCAGCGTTATTTTGCGATAATGCCAGCTTCTTAAGTAGTCCTTACAATGATTGCTAGCAATACGAAATACCCATGTTTTTAGTGTTGCCTGCTGATTAAACTGATTTAACTTTTCATAACACTTTAAAAAAATCTCCTGCGTTAAATCTTCTGCTGTCGTTCGATTTTTAACATATGTATATACGAGATACAGGATATCATCGCTATATTCTTGCATTAATTGATCAATTATTTCCTCTCTCTCAAGCAACATACTTTCATCTGTCACCGCCAGTTGTTTTAGTCCATTCATCTTGTAATCACCCTCTCACGTATAATAGACGTAGCTAACCTTCATCTGGTTTGAAAAAATATTGGATTTTTATCCCCCTCTATTCGAAGGCCCATACCCGTCGGAATAGGAATACTTATTTCAATCCTATAAAGCATAGTAAACAAGGGTCATATGTATCTAGAAATAGGTATTTTATGTTAGTATGCAAATAAGCGATCGTTTAGAAATGAAGTCAGTTTATGGAGTGAAATAATTTGAAAAGACTTTGGACCTTTCTTTTATTATTAGTTTTTGTTACCTCGTTAGCAGGTTGTTTTGCCGAAGATTATGATGTAGGTGTTCCAACCGCCCATTTAAATTTTGATATTACATCTGTTCAATTAAAAGAAGCAAATATCAGTTGGAAAACGGCAAGTGAAAATGTACAAAAAACAGTAAAAGATATTGATAAATTTGTGTCATCTTTGGATGAATTAAAAGTTTTCTCAGGTCAAAAAGGAATTTTAGAGTTTAAGGAAAATGAAAAAAACGGCGGAGACATTTGGACTGACCCAGACATTTCAGTTGCCCTATTAAAAAACAGCATAAGAATCGAAATACCACTGGATGACTCTGGGGAATTCCAGTTCCCTTCTAATAAAGGAAGTTATATTCTGGAAGTTGATTTTAAAAATTCAGCAGGAAAAGTCCAATATATAGGAAATATCGTTATTCAGTGATTTGAAGGTTAGAAATTGCACTTACAATGAAAATCAATTAGCCAATTGGCCGAGCTCTATTATTTCAATGGACTTCCGAAAATTACTGTTAGTGCCGGTAATTTCAACTGCGGATTACCGTGCGAATAGCACCGAAAAACTAACTCAACAAAATCAACGAGGTGTCCTGGGTATCTCATAAACAATATTTCGATAAACCGGACAATAATTCCCATATAAAGGAGAAGATAAATAAGTTGAATTAGGTTGTTAATATCAAAGGTGTGCGAAACGCTGCCGACAATCGAATCCAGGGCTTTTCCGAAGCATGCGTGGGTCCGATGGAAAACCGTTTTTCCACACAAGCTTCCCGTTTTTGTCATAGACTTCAATCATTTAGTGGGTCGGCTTTCCCTGATTAAGGGTGTATTTGGTGTCTTTTATTCAAATAACCCTACCAATTCAAACAAGACCTCACCATCTGCCACACCTTTGATTGTAGGATTGGGAGGCATTTCAGGCCTGATGCCTGATCTTGATACTAACGGGAAGCTTCGCGGCAAAATTACGTTGTCGCATAAGATGATCATCTTATCAGCCCAATTAATCGGGATACTGATGATTTTGTACAGTTTCATCGAGAAAACAGCGACTGAAAGATGGCTCGGGCTTGGAATCTGGGTATTGATTATGGTGGTTGCAGCGTTGATCAAGCAAAAACATATGCTGACGATTACCGGAATAGCCGTCATCGCGGGTGGTATTTCGTTGGACGAGCAATGGATCATCCTACTCGGAGTCAACATAATCATCGCGTCATTTTCCTCGCACCGAAGCTATACACATTCCCTCCTGGGGGTTATCTTCTTCGGATTCATTGCTCTAAAACTGCAGACATCCCTCGGAATCCACGGCGTTGTTTAGGAGGATACATCAGCAACCTACTAGCAGACCTAAAAATCCTGCCAATGAACAAAAGGGGAATAAAGCTCTTTTTGCCGATATCATCGTTTGAATTATAGTTTTCCATAGCCTCATATTGCGGAAAATAAAAATAGTCGCCGTTGTCGAAATATGAACCACGGCGACTATTTTATAATTTATAACTGGTTTGAATTTGAAGTGCAAAATTTGAATTAGCGATGCTTTTCGCACGGTAATTCACCGTTGAATTTGCCCACACTTTAGCAGAAAAATTAGAACACAAAAAGCAGGGAACCATTATGCTTAGTTCTTTCTTAATTGTAATGCGTTGAAGGCTTATCTTTCATATTCTCTAAATATTCAGAAGGAATACCAAGCGCTTCACTCATATAGTACTCGACAGATTCATTAAGCTTTTCTTCCCAATCAAATTGTTCAAATGCTGAACATTATTTGCTGGTAACCGGGGACGAAATTCATCAATAATAAAAGGAGGCTCATACATAAATAGCTTCGTGACTTTGCCTTCAAGTTTATTTGCCGCTTCAAGTGCTAACAATGCACCAGAAGAACTTCCAAACAACAAGCTGTTGCCCCCAGCCTCAACTTTTTTAATTCGGGCTTACTGTATAAATAAAAAAGCAATTCTTTTTGGGGATTGCAATAAATTTAAAGAATATCTGTAACACCACTTTCAAGTTTCACTCTTACATCTGAATAAAATTTAGTGTAATCCGTTTTTCTTATTGCTAGAATAGCAAGTTGTGTATCCATGTTTAGAGGCTTCTCTTCATCTAGAAAACTAATCATTTGACTATTTTCTTTTACTTTATTGTACATTGATACAAACCAATAATTTAAGAGAACAACCCTCACGAATTCTTTAAGTTCCTCATATAAGGCGTCTGTTATTCTATCTGTGCTTTGTCCGTGAATATATCTCGAACGTTCATCATACAATTTTTTTATTCTTGAATAGATTTCAGCTTTCTTATCTTTATCAAAAATTAACTTACTTGTATATGTGGCAACTTTTTCAGCAATTTTTTCTTTGTCGTAATTAAATAACGATTCAAGTGATGCGAATAAACATAAAAGTTTTACTGAGGTGTTATTAACAGAAAAAGATTGATTAAAATACTCTAGGGCACGACTATATTCTTTATTTGCACTCATCATTTGTGTCATTAAATCCCAACGTATATGAAGTTTTAGTCTAGATTGTAATTCCAAGTGTTCTTTTAAAAAACTAGAATTAGGGTTCAATGTCGAGAAACTTTGCGCAAAAAAGCGCTTTCCTATAAAGTCCATTTCTTCATCGTAAACCTCAAGTTTTATTACTGGCATAAAAATATCAAGGTTTGTTACCAATCTAAGTACTTTTTCAAGGTATAGGACTTTGTTAAATAATTCAATAAAATTCTTTTCGACGTATTTTTCTATACGATATTTTGAAGCCCCGATCTTATTTGAAACCTCAATTTCAATTGGATTTTCATTTTCAAAGCAACAATAATAATGTTTTTCATCCCCTTCAAATTGCATTAACCAAGAAAAGAGACTAGGATTTGCTATAAATGGATTAGCATTTAATGCTTCTGCGTATTTCGTCAGGTCTATTTGTTTTTGTTTGAAAACGAACTCGTCTACACTATATTCGTTTTCCATGGGATATAATCCGGATACTACTGCTTCAAACTTTAATTTTAACTTTTTCATATTTTCTCCTTTTAAATTTTTTCACTTCTCCCTCAATATTTCTTCAAAGAAACTCCCACACTCGTTAAACAAGCCTCCCTATAATTTTAACATAAATATCCATAAACCCATTTATCTTTTTAAACACCAAAAGCATTGCAATAAGAATAAGCACCTTCAAAATAACTTCAGTCACCTTTCTTAAAGAGGAGTGAATTCGTCTGCTAAAACTCCATTAATTGTATTGCAAACCTTGATATAACTGCAAAAAGAAGCAGTCCAATTCTGGCGAATTGACTGCTTCTTTGTAGTTGAATTAAGTTTTTGTACTCGAAACTGTCCCTGCGACTTTTTTGCCGGAAAGTTGTTTTTCTAATTCATAGAATACCAATTTCAAAGTTAAATCTTTCCGCGGCTCTAATTGGCTGCCTTATCAACTCATCATGAACAAACGCAGGAATTGCCAACCTGCTATTACGAGTGGAACGATGGAGATCAATTGTATCCATCTTTTTTTTGCAAAAAATCCGATTGTAAGAATGGCTATCCCCAACACAAGCACCCCTAAAATCGTTGAAATTGTCATGGCTTGCCTCCTTTCCTGTAAATTCGCCAGTGATCCTTTATAAACCCTAGCTTTCCTTCCCCCATTTTGTTTGTTGATTCGTGTCTATGATGAAAGTGTTCCCCTGTGAGGAATCCATCGTTTGTATAAGTCTGAGTTGCAGTAATTCTGGGTTTTTCTCCATCATCTTGGCTGCATTGGCAAGCGATCTTATGGTTGCCATCTCTCCCCTCGCCTTTTCAAGAGACGCTTGGGCTTCTTTTTTAGCTTTTAGCGCTTCAGCGAACGCTTTTTTCAAGTCTGATGGTAACATGATATCTTTTAATTCCACAGAATGGACGACTAATCCTGCCAGGGTTGTTTCATCAACGACCAAATCTTTTACTCGCTCGTTGATTTCCTGGCGATTCGCCAATACTTGATCCAACTCCATGCTGGAGATGACTTCCCTTAATTTCAGCTGAATTGTCGTGTATAAATGCTCTGAATAATTTTCATATCGAGAAATGAGCTCTTTCGGATCAATAATCTGGTATTGGGCCGTTAAACTAATCTTTACGCTCACATGATCCCCGGTTAATACCTCCTGTCCGTTCACCTGAATGATGGACGGCCTTAAATCGAAAACATCTATGCGCGTAACAGAGTTTAAATACGTATATTTACCGGGTCCAACCACTTCGCTAAACTTCCCTTTCCGGAACTTCACTCCCCGCTCATATTCGTAAACCATAAGAGTCGTAACCATTTTTGAAAGAATTATATAAGCACTTAGAGCCAATAAAACCAATATAACGATAGGCATTATGTTTCCTAACATAGCTTCCCCCTCTAAAATGATGCAAAGAACCCACGCACAGAAAGGAATGGACAATGGAGGTCTGCCCTGCAAAATTGCCAAACCCTGCAACTGTGAGTGGGTTCCCTGTGGTATGTGGGAATCGAACCCCTGCTGGTACCAACACGGTCAGCCAGCTCTCAACCATGAGTAGTGCGAACAGGCAACAACGTCTAAAGATTTTAAACGCAGGCTTATCACTACTCACATACTATTTTATCAGGTTTTGAACCATTAAATTACCATTCTTAAAAAAATTCAGGAATCTTAAGTTAAGGCCGCTCCCACGGCTCTTCCGTCGATTCCATCCAGTAGCACCAGGCGCTGAAGCTCCCGTCGAATTGAAAATATACTTTTTGAACCTGAGGGAATTTTTGAAAGATGGCCTCATTCAGTGCTTGGGCGATTTGGCCACCTTGATGGCTCGATGGACTGCCGGCGTTGAATTCCTTAAAATCGACCACCACTGTTCCGGACTCGTCTATGGCGACCCCGTTTACACTGTTTTCATCGCCGTATTCGGCAAAGATCGTGTCGCTTGTGAATAGCTTTTTCATTTCCTCCTCCAGCTCAGGGAAAGGCTGTCCAAAGGTTCTGTAATCGAGGCCGATTTTCACGTCTTCAACTTGTTTTTGCAGAAGGCTTTCGTAGTTTTTGCCAAGCGTTAATTCATAAATGGCGATATGCTCTTTTTCAGTGGAGAGATAATAGATTTTGTTTTTATCCACTTCAACGTTTAGTTTCGCCGTATGCGGGTCGCCGATTAGTTTTTCAAGCGGAAGCCTGATGCCACCAAGTGTTTCGCCTTGGTTGTTATAGGCATACACATGTGATTCTGAAATAGAGGCGAGAACCGCCGGCATCTCCGTTTTTGTCAAGATAATTTGCCCATCCGTGACGGATTCAATTGCACTTTGGCCCACACCTTCTTCATATGGAATACTCAGCTTTGTTGGCTTCCCTTCCTTATTGATGGTGATGGCCACTTTTTTTCGATTGACCGGTGACAGGTAAAACGGAAGTGAATTTTCTTCCACCATTTTGCCGGTTTCAATATTCAGGAATCGTTCCTGGCTGGCGCCTGCCAAAACCCCGAGCTCTTTGACAAAAATAAGCTCATTAGGATGGAATAGATCAGCTGTTATTTTGTAAGTTTTAACGAGTTTCCCCTTCTCTGTATATTGATAAACAGCGCGTGAATCCCAGCTGTCCAGGATGTAAATTTGTTTATCCGGGGTGACGAGGATATCTGCAAGGCTGCCTTCCATTTGATTGGTGCCCTTAATCGGAAAAGAACTTGTTTTTCCATCCTTTCCGACAATGAGGACCTGCCTTTTCACTTCATCCAATAAATAATATGTTCCGTCTTCGACATCAAATCCGGTTACCGTGGTGGGCAATGTTTCGTTATCACCCATGAACTTCAAGCCAGCCTTGCCTTTACCTTCCCCGTACTCAATCGTCCTGAGCAGTGTAAATTTGGCTACCTCACTGATGGCAAACTGCTTCTCCGTTTCTCCCGCCTGTTCCATATAAATAGCATCTTTATTGGCAAGGACCACGATCGCGAAAAGCAACGCGGTGACTAATACAGCTGCAACGGGCAATAGGTTGAGTCGTTTTTTGCCGGCAGATTTGGCTTCCATTATTTTATGCTGTAATTCATCTATAAATTGCTGCCGGGGTTCCAGCGAAGGGTGATTTTTTATCGGTCTGAGCAATTGTTTTACCTCACGAGTCAATTCGTCTTGAGTATTCATTCTTGATCACCCTCCTATCCCTGTCCTGCATTTCTTTTTTCAAAATCTTGACGGCCCGATGGAAGTCGACCCGTACTTTCAATGCTGTTATACCGAGAATTTCAGCGGTTTCGCTGACGGTCAGTTCCTGGATTCCCCTTAAAATCATCATCGCCCGGTAATGTGGTTTCATTTTTCGTAAGGCATCATGCACCTCTTCCCACTCTTCCCTGCGAAGGATCTGTTCGTCCAGTGACTGGTCGCCAGAAATGATTTTGTCGAAAAAATCAGGAAGAAACTCCTTCATCTTTCTTTTCCGTAAATGATCAATGGCAGTATTTCTCGCAATCGCCAAGAGCCAGTATTTTCCCCGTTCCGGATCCGATAGCGACCCGATATTTTTAATCGCTTTAATGAACGTTTCCTGTGTAATATCTTCAGCGTCCTGGACGGAATTTGTGAAATACAAACAAAACTGGTAAATATCCCGATGGTAATCCTTAAACAAGGTCTCTATATCCACTTGCTCCCCCACCGACTCCCCCCCTTTATAAAACAAGTCGAAATAAATCGCCATTTGTTTCAATTATAGTTAAATATTGTTTGTAAGAGGTTAAATTTTCGAATTTTTCTGGTAAAATATAGGTGTGAGTTATTTTTGGAGATTTGGAGGGGTTTTATGAAGATAAAAACTATCATTATATTTCTTTTGACATTAGTGGTTGAGGCAGTCATTACATACTTTGCGGCTGTAAAATTTTCTGTCCGTTTTATTGAGTTGATGTTTTTTGCAGGTCTGTTATTTGCGACAGTTTCTTTTTTATTTTCCAGCAGCGGCGGGAGGGTCTCAGAATTTCATTCCTCCCAAATCAGCGGGCAAACTGGATTAATCTTAAAAAAAGAACCACTAGTCTTTAAAAAGGGACCTATCTTCACGGCTTCAGCTCTTTTCCTTCTCGTGGGGTTAGTGCTGTTTATTTTGCTTTTTACAGGGGTCATTCCTCCAAAAAGTTAATAACCCTGTAAAACTAAGACATTTAATAAAATGTATTTCACATGAGGGAGTTAGTAAGATAATGAGGTTAACCATTCTACATTTTTTAGTACTTTATCTAGTGTCTGGGATAATTTCAGATTGGCTATTAAGAAAAAAATTAAAAATAGAGAAAAGTATCTGGGGTTTTAATAAGCCCGTAAATAAGTTTCATAAATGGATAGAACGCATCCTAATAGTTACAGTGTTAGTATGTTTGTGGTTCATTGATGATACTCTACCCCTAATAATCTCCTTTTGGTTTATATTATTAATCATACGTGCATCTGTGGAATGGAAATATGAAAGAGTAAAGAAGGAATATATATTAACCGTGTTCACTATTTTTAATTCTACGACGTTTTTATTTATTGCTTTAGCATACTTCAATTAGGGTGATATTCTCCGATGGATAATAACCAAAAAAAGCTGCACAAGGGCAGCTTTTTCATTTTGCTAAAGTTGTGATTTAGTTGTTCTACAACGAACGAATTGATTGCAGGAACAAGCAAAATGTTGAAAGAGCAAGGTGTAGAAATTCAAAAGCAGGCAATGTCATCAAGTGTTTCGGTTGAAACACTGAAGGTCGCTTTTGCAGATGTAATAGAGGCGATGGACTCGATCAGCACGTACAAACAGCAAGCATTGCCGAAAATGCGTGAAACCATCAACCAATTCAGAGAATTAGCTGAAACAGGCGAAAAACAGATTCAGCGGCTTGAAAAAGGAAACGAAGTGAAATTTTTAAGCAGTTAATATGATATAGGAGTCTTTTTGATATCGGTTTTGGAGGCAAAAAACAGTAGTGTAAAGGGGGCGGTGAGCATGAAAAATATAAATTTAGGTTTTACGCTTTTAGTGGTCAGTTCCATTATCTTTGGTTCTGCCTGGATTTCAGCGTCGGTCTATTCTCGAGTGCTAACAGGGAATGATGGTCTAGGCTGGGATAGAAGGTACGGAATTTTCGGCACAGCTTTAAAAGAGGTAGGAACCATTCCAATCTCACTGTCCATCCTAATAGGGTTGGTTGGTTTGTACATCGTAGTGAGATCAGTATTCTTCATTTCATCCTTCAGCATTTTCATGGCGACGACAATCCCGTCATAAGTCGCCGTTCCCCCATTTGCCTGCAAGCCTTCGACAGCTCCAACAAACAGAGATTGGTGGTTCGTATCAAATGGCGCAATCGGCAAATTGATTGTCACATCATCTGAGTAAGTAACCAATCCGATACTGTTGTTTTTGCCAAGGTATTTCTGGCCTTTTAACAAGCTTTCTTTCATCCTGTTCATTGGTTCTCCATTCATGCTTCCGGAGACATCTGCAACAAAGACAGCCATAATTGGTTTATTGGCATTTTTCTTTTCTTTCCATAGTTTTTGAGCAGCTGTAAGTGTGGCGCCGTCAACTGTTTTCATTTCGGAAGCATAAGAATCAAGACCGTTAAATCCGTTTTTCTTCCCCAAATCCTGATACTTTGATTGCTGGGCGAATTCAGCAAACTTTTGAATGATTTGCTTTTTCTCAGCAGATATATCGCCAATCGCATACATTGGACTATCATGTCGGACGCCAAACGGCGTGAATTCATACGAATCCTTCAAATCAGGTGAATTTACAAATGTCTGGTACTCAAGCACGAACCCATCCAATGCACCGGATTTGGCCCTTCACGCATCTGCAATGTCGTCGAAGCTGTGAAAGGCACATTCGATTGGAATTGCTCAAAACCCTGTACTGCTTTATCGCCCAGAAGGTTGGATTTGTCAAAAGTGTTTAAGGCGGTCAGCAGGAGGTTAAGACCTGTCGAACTTGCGAATGGATCGGTATAACCCATGGCAAATTCATTGTTTGCCATCGCATCCGTTAGAACCTTTACATTTACAGAGCCATATTTCTCAACTAACTGTTCATGTTTCTTTTTCTTAATAACAATGCCAGGCACGTTGCCGACGAGTCTTTTAGAAATCAATTCGGTTGTGACCCCGCATTCTTTCACCATCTCTCCCCAAAACTCATTAGACGGGGTAAAAGCCTCTGGAACATATTTTCCTGATTTGATATAGTCTGTTGCTGTACCTGATGCAATGCTTCTAACCTTCACACTGACGACCTTTCCATCCACTTGGAACTTTGCGGCGTTGTAGTCTTTTGCCACATCGTTAATCCAGGAATCCTTCCCTTTACCTGATTTTTCTGGCGAAGAGAAGATTTCAACAAATGTCTCGGTTGAATTTTCAACGGTCACAGGAAACTTATTAATATCCGGCAGTTCTTCCGCAAGATCGACTGGATTTAAATCGATTTGCCCTTTTGCGGGCTTTCCTTTTGTCACATCGATTTTGGAATACATTCTATCCAGCTGTGTTTCGGCATTTTCAGCAGTAATCTGTTTCTTTGATTTTCCGAGATTTGAAGTAAGGGTTATGCCAGCATAGACGATCCCAAAGAATACAACAGCAGCAATTAGTGAAACGATCAGAAATTTACCTTTATTCATAGGCCAGTGCTCCTTCTAGTATTTATAGTGTTTTGTTTGTTTAATCAATGCATCCATTTCCTGCATGGCGGCCATGTTGTCAATATCGTCGATATCAATGCTGTTCAGCTTTGAAATTTCCAAAACGAGTTTATCGATATACAAGAGAATCTCCTCGTTAATATTCACGGCATTTTTGACAAAAGAAAGGTATTCATTATAAAGTTCCTTTTTTTCCTGGAGAATTTCTTTAGAGAAGCGGCTCGTGTTTTTTCCAGTAACGCTTTCGTACTCTGTTTCATCGAATGTACTGACTTTGTTGAGGATATTGCGGATATTCAAATAGAAAAGCTTTTCTACTTCTGCCACGACATTGGCGAACTTTTGATAACTTAATTCGGTTTTGTCGAATCGTTCATCGAGAAGGGACAGCAGCCCTCCTTTTTTCTTTTTTAATCGAAGCTCCTGCGCTAAAGCGAACACAATATCTTCCCTTAATACTTTGATATTTTGATAAGATTGAAGGGCTCTTACATAATCCTCATTCGTTTTTAGCTCTTTTAACTGTACGGTTGGAATTTTTTTGAACAGGAATCCATAAATACCGTAAAGAATAACAATGAGACTGACAAACAGCACCGTCACCCCAAAGGATGTCTCAAGAGCACTTCCGCCGGCAATCCTTACCCCCAGAAAGCCAGGGGAAAGAAGAATCACATTAGCAAGGGTTACCCCGAATAGTAGCGCAATCAATTTCCAAATTTTCGACATCCTTCACTCCCCCTAAAATATTTATAATATTATAATAATATTAATTCTTCCACTTGTGTAAAAATTTAGCAACTTAACTGGTTGAAAAATCCCAAATCATTGATTTGAGATTTAAAACTATATAGGTTGACATAAAGATTAATATTCATTTGTAAACGAGGTGTTGATTTCCGCTCCGGGCATTTCGCTTTCCGCGGGGCATCAGTGGAGCCTCCTCGGAGCAAGCTCCTGCGGGGTCTCCCCTTGCTGCTCAATCCCGCAGGAGTCTACATGCCTGAGCTCCAATCAACGAGCTTTCTAATTAAATTGTGAAATTATTAAATTCAACCTATATAATATGTAATTCTTTATACGGATAAGTTTTTAATAGGTTTCTATTTTCTTTCAAATATTTCTATATTTACAAAATATATCGAATTTTGTTTATTTAAAGGATATTATACTATTATTTAGTATGTGGATGATAGGGGGAAAATGGATGGATTGCCTTTGAGGAGTGGACAAGAAGATAATATTGGGTACATTTCACTACATACACGATATGCGGTGCCACATTCATTGGTTCATGAAAGCGGTACAGGAATTTCGATCAATAGCTCTTAACGTGAAGCCAGAAACGGTAAATAACAAGAGCACTTTTGAAGAAACCACCTTTCCTGTAGTTTGATATGGCCCCATAACTGCTTTAACGATTCAGTACACTTTATAAGCGTGTTCACCTGCACGCCATGCCAGTTGATGCTCACCTTCCTTTTGCGTAAATACTTAACTGTCAAACCAAGTTATTGAAATAATTTGATAGTGTTTTGTTGTCATCACCCGAAAATTGTCGGATAATGCAACTATACTGGTGAAGGGAGTTACGATCTTGAGAGAGTACGAGTTGGATATTATGGTAGAAATGCTGATGGATACATTTATTTTCAACACCTGGGAGACCGATTTTTTCCGGATGAATACAATGCAGAACCTGATTGATTTTGGTTTGATCGATAACCTGCCCGAACTGGCAAAAGAACTCAAGCATCAGAAAGCAGAGATCCTGGTGGAACCGTTAAAAGCGATCCATCCTGAAGCTGGCAAGCAAGTGGAACTTTGGCTCCAATTAGTTTAAATTCATACATATGGCAAAACCTGAAGTCTCGCAAGGTACTTCAGGTTTTTTAATTTTGGATAGTTCTCTTCGATGCAAAGGTCTTTAATCCGTCCTCCGGAAGCTCTGCTCCTGGCATCATACAACCCATCATTCCGCTTCCTCCATTAAGTAAAACTGTATATTATTCCAATGCTAACGACAGTTTTTTAACCTTTTTGCAAAAGACAGCCTTTAGAAAATAAATAGGATTACCCCGTTTTTACACAGGGCAATCCTTTTTAATGAACTGTACGATTATTTGCCGTTTTTACTTGTATAAATGACCTTCACTTGTTTCCATGTTTCATTTCCAAACGTATCTTTAGACCAAATCTGAATGATGTTTTCGCCAGATTCTAACGATACATTTGTGCTGAAGACCCCATTCTTCACACCAATTTCTTTGCCGTTTACCCTGACAAACTGCAGATTTGCATCAACTGCCTGCCCTTTGACAGTAACCGATTTCTTGTGTGTCGTTTCCCCTTCAACTGGTGAATCAATCGTGATGACCGGGGCAATCGAATCGACTTTTACAGTTACCTTCGCAGTTGTTTCATTGCCAGCCAAATCTTTTGCTTGAACGGAAATAGAATTCTCGCCCTGCTCCAGCGTAAGTTCAGCTTCAAAGACTCCCTCGGCAACCTTCGCTTTAGTCCCATTTACAGTAACAGAATCAAGGTATTGATCCTCAACTTTACCTTTTATAGTAACGGTTGTTGTATTGGATTGAGCTCCGTCTGCCGGGGAATCAATTGAAACAACCGGTTTTGTCTTATCGACAATGACTGTTACCGGAATCGACGCCCTGGTCAGGCCAGAACTTTGAACCGCTTTCGCTGATATAACATTTTCACCTTCTGCCAAAGTAACATCTGCTGCAAAACGTCCTTCCTCACTAGACGTGACGACCGCTGCTTCCACTCCATTATTGTATAAATGAACAGTCGTATTTGGCTGTCCCTTCCCTTCTACCTTAACGACTCCATTCGCCGTAAATGAACGGTCTTCCGGAGAGGTGATTTCCGGAACAGCGTTATCGTACGAGACAACCGCGCGAATCATATAGTTTCCATCTGATTTAACGGTTTGTTTCCAGACTCCATCAATATACGAATAGCTTCTCCCCGACCATGCGCCATTCGTATCTTTATTGATCGCAGGAATGTACGGGAATGGATTCTTTTGAACATATGCCAAGTAAAAATCTCTTGGAACGACAACTTCCTCACCGCTTAAATCAACCTGTGTCCACTCAGTATGAGACCGTATAGCCTTCGCGTCAAATGGTCCCGCCAGCTTGTTGCCTGTAGATCCATTCGGGCCAGAAGCATCATATACTTCGACAAGGAATTCCGTGCCGCCTGGGTCGGGACGGTTGCCTCCGTCAAATTTGTATAAACCGCCTGTTAAAACGCCTCTTGTTTTACCTTCAGTAAGCGACATTTTGACAGCCCAGCCGTTGCCTTTCGTATGAAAATAATTTAATCCTTCCGCTGTTCCATCATCATACGCTATTGTTTCGGAATGGCCTGAAATTGGATCCATCGAAAGATTTTGTGAAGTTTCGCCATTTGGAGCTAATGTGATAGCTGTGTCGGTCGGATAATGCATTGGATGAGAAACCTTCAGTGTGTAGGTGCCTTCCAAAGCAGTGAGTTGGAAAGAACCATCCGCTGCCGATACAGCTGGCTCGATATTTGCATCCTCCACCAAGTAAACTTTTGCCCCTTGGATTGGTTCGCCTGTCAGCTTATTTGTGACCACGCCGGATATGACGCCTGTCTGTTTCTCTTCAAGAGTGAAGTCGACAACTGTATCTTCATTACCTGCAATTTGAACTTTCTTTGACTTTGGGTGATATCCGTAGGATTCCGCGACAACGGTGTATTCCCCACCCGGGTGGCTAAATGCATAGCTGCCATTCTGCGGATTGGTTGCGGAAGACCTCCCTGTTTCTGGAACACTGACAAAAGCCTGCAGCGGCAATAAGGTTGGAAGATTTTCTGCGGCCTCGTCTGTACCTAAATTCATTGATACTGTTTGTTCCAAAGCCACTTCGGAAGCAGTGCTGGTGCCTGCCCCAACAGAATCAGCGGATAAAGCAACATCATCAATATACCAGCCTGGCCTTGTCGTACTGGGATCGGAAAATGTATAGAAGGCAATATACACTCCTT
Organism: Bacillus sp. B-jedd; assembly: GCF_000821085.1. Taxonomy (GTDB): domain Bacteria; phylum Bacillota; class Bacilli; order Bacillales; family Cytobacillaceae; genus Bacillus_D. The sequence goes on along the minus strand of NZ_CCXR01000001.1, from coordinate 1,926,998 downwards.
CTCCTGCATAAGCGGATAAATCGACCTGGGCATCCACCCATTTAGTCGAATCTCCTTTGACCATTAATAGCGCCTTCCAATCCCGGCCGTTTTGAGATGCCATGACATATCCATAGTCATAGGCAGTACCAGTCGAAGCAGAAACTTCAAAGCTATGCCATTGCTTGAACTGTAAATACGTTTTCCCTTCCGGAACGGCGATGGACGGCATGACAATCATTTCACGCATTCCATTCGTATAGTTTCCGGCCAGTTTGGTAGCATAAACTTTCTGTCCGGATACGGCACTGTTCGGACCGGATGTAGGGATTCCCCATTCCCAGTTCGTTGTTGAGCCCTCAGCAACAATCTCCCAGCCGACAGGTTCTGTCTCGAAGTCTTCGAAATAACCGATTGTCAAACCTTTTGACACAGTTACATTATATTCATTAGTTTTAACCGTATTTCCGACGAAGTCAGTAATGACCCATTGATACGTCAATGTCCCTGCTTCTGTCACCCCTGCAGGAATGCTTGCAAAATAATCTCCTGATAAATGATTTCCCGAAGTCCGTTCAGCCTGCACCGTTTTCCATTCTCCATCATTCACCTTATACTTTAAGACTACGGACTCAACACTGACATTGTCCCTTGCGAGGATGGACAAATCAATTTGCATTCCTTCATCCGCCTCAGTGACTGGCGTGTGTTCAAATGCTGGATTTTCCGAGTCTTCTCCTTCAACCGTTACATTCCCTTTGATTGTTCCCATCCCGACAGTGACGGTAAGAACTGCGTCGTACACATTCAGAAGTCCGTGGCCATATCCGTTATTTGGAGATTTCGAATAAGTAGCATCTGTTAAAGGAGTCGCTGTCTTGGTCAAAATCTGCTCGATTTCGTCCACTGTCAAGCTTGAATTCGCCTGCCGCAATAAGGCTGCTGCTGCGGATACATGAGGAGACGCCATCGAGGTACCGTTCCATCCGCCTTCATAGCCGCTGCCTGGAACTGCAGAGCGAATTTTTACTCCAGGAGCTGTAACGTCAGGCTTTATTTCACCATACGGTGATGGGCCTTGGAACGAGAAGTCTCCCATTTTGTTTTCTTTATCGCTTGCACCCACTGCGAATGATTCTGGATAATTAGCCGGGGTTGCAATCGTTCCAGGTCCGTTTGGTCGCAAAAGTGACGCATTTCCCGCCGCAAAAACTGGGAAAATATCATATGCTCTCCATGTGCGCACAATTTCAATAAACCACTCGTCTATCCCAGAACCGCCGCTCCATGAATTGTTTACGACATCTGGAGCCATATCGACCCGGCTGCCAGGTGCCAAAATCCATTGGGCTGCCTCCAATATATCGGAATCCGCCCCTTGCCCTAGGCCGTTAAACGCTTTGGCCGCGATCCATTTTGCCCCCGGGGCTACGCCAATTTGGTTCTTTCCGTTCGGCTCGCTGCCGACCATCGTTCCGGTTACATGGGTGCCGTGGCCTTTATCATCATAGGCTGCTGCCTGTCCGCTTACGGCATCAAAGAAACTATATTGATGATCCACAGATCCGTCGGCTGCCTGATAGCCTCGATATTTTTCTTTCAAGGCCGGGTGGTCCCATTGAACCCCGGAATCAATGCTCGCAACAACAGTCCCGGTTCCGTCAATTCCCGCCTTCCACGCATCAGGAGTCCCTACTTGCTTCACGTTCCACTCAATATTTGTGTCCACCTCATTTTGAGTCGCTTCCACTTCAGGTCCCAATTGTCTCGTTTCATCCACATATATTTTCTCAACTTCATTCAAAGAAGCGATTTTCTCAACAGCTTCCTTTGTGCCTGTAAAAGAAACCGCATTAATAATATAGTAGGATTTGAACTTTTTAACCTTGCCCTTTTGTTTTTCTTGCCCTAGCACCTCAAGCAGCTTACTCTGTTTTTGATGGGCATTCGCTTTGAGCTCAGTCAGCACCTCAGAACGGACAAGGTGCTTTTTTTGCTGCGCAGCAACACTTTTTCCCTTTGCCTTTTTAGCGGCTTCCTTCTTCACCGCTGCAGCATCAACTTGGTCACGAAGCGTGACGATAAAGGATACCTCATCCGATTTCTCAAGCTGATCATAAACCTTGCTATCGATTTTGTTAACAGAAGAAGTTGGAACACTTTGACCCGAACTTCCTTCCCCACTTGCTGCCGAAGCGGCAGGCGGCAAAAAGGTACTGATCACCATAATGATTGCATAAAACAAGAAAACTAGACGTTTAACCCTTTTTTTCAAAAAACTACCTCCTAATTAATTTTTCTATATTTTAACAGAACGAATTGTAATATTCTGATTATTAAGGAAGTTTTTAAAAAAATTAGGTTGGGAAATTTTTTTGGCGAAGAAAAGAGTGGCTATTAACCCCTCTCAAGCTTGCTGCTATATAATTTTTTCTATTTTTAAGTTTGGCTCATCTCGTATTTGCGAAAAAGCCCACAAAAAAAGACACTGGGAAAACCCAGTGTCTAATTTAGCTATTTGATTTTGTTGGCTTTTGATTAACTGTCCGTGTTGGCTTGTAGTTGTTTCTCGCTTTTAAATTGGTTGCCCAGCCGATTTTGGACTCATATTTCTGTGTGTATTCCTTTTGCACAAGCTCATGGAGCCGGTCCCTGTTCTTGTTGAGCATATCTTCCATCACCTGCAGCCGCCGCGTTGGGAAGCTTAGTCCTGCCAAAATGGTGGTGATCGCTGGGTCTGTTTCTGATATATATGTTCCTTCGTATAGTTCTAGCGGTTCCCCGACCCTTTCGAAAATCGATGGGACGTTAATCAGTTTTGAGACATTCTCTGGTCCTTCATAAATCAACCCGGCACGGATGACTCCAGCCGATTCGACCGGGCAGAATACCGAATTAGCCCATGATTGCTGGATTTTGAGCGATACATCAGCAGTCGTTTTGGCATCTGTCACGGTGCTTGATGAAATAACGGTCACACCGCGTGTGCTTAGGATGTTCATCAGGTCTGTTTCATCAAAGTTCCCATAAAGGGAGCTTTTCTGGGTTATTTGTAGGACGTGATTGATTGCTTCCATTACCTTATGGTTGGAAGCCCGGTAAATTTGCTGCTTGCTTGATTGGGGATTTGTGCGCCTCAACTGGTCATTGTCGACCAGGAACGTGGATGAAATCTCGGCAATTTTGGACAGTTCCTCTAGGCATTCCGCTGCATTAATCCGATTGCCTGCCAGGACATTCCGTTCAGGCACCACGGCAATCGCCCCTACCTTCAGCTCTGGCAGCTGGTTCAGCAGGATTTCAATCAGAAGCGGCCCCATTCCCGAGCCGGTGCCACCATCAGTGGAAAATGCCACGAAGAGGAATTTTACTTTTTTGAATGATTTTTTGACAAATTCGACAATCTCCCGGTAATAACCATTGACTGCCCGGGCACCAATCGACCGATCCTGGCCAGCCCCGTTATAGCCCGGAACAAAGTACTTATTTTCAACCCTTGTATTGACGAGTCCATCTCGCTGGTTCGTATTGATAAGGGCGGTTGGAAAACCCAAGGCAGATGCTGCCTCCGCTATATTGCCTCCTGCCTGACCTACGCCCAATATTCCAATTGGTTTCATCAGATTCCCCTCCTTATCTTATAAAATAATACTCACCAGTTTAGAATTTAGACTAAACTTTTGGAGGGGAGCGCTGGTTTACTTCTTACTCCTATACATAAACTTTTTCACAGCTGGTTAAATGTTAGCAGATCGCTCCTTCTCTACTACTTCCTCTGCCATTTTCCTCAGTTTATATTTTTGGATTTTTCCTGATGCGGTAGTCGGGAAGGTTTCACAGAATTCTATATATCTTGGAATCTTGAAGCGTGCTATTTTCCCCTGGCAAAATTCCTTTATTTCTTCTGCTGTGGCAGTTTGGCCTTCTTTCAGCTGGATCCAAGCCATGACTTCCTCGCCGAATTTTTCGTCAGGGATGCCAACGATTTGGACGTCGAGGACGGCCGGGTGCTGGTAAAGGAATTCCTCAATTTCGCGCGGGTAGACGTTTTCCCCGCCACGGATGATCATATCCTTGAGGCGGCCGGTAATTTTGCAATAGCCGTTTTCATCCATGACGGCAAGGTCGCCGGTGTGAAGCCAGCCATCCTTGTCAATCGCATCGGCAGTCGCTTCCGGATTTTTATAATAGCCCTTCATGACATGGTAGCCGCGTGTGCAAAGCTCGCCCTGCTCGCCGCTCGGTACTTCTTTATTCGTAACCGGGTTGACGATTTTCACTTCGACGTTAGGCAGCGCTTTTCCGACTGAGGAAACGCGCAGCTCAATCGGATCATCGGTCCGCGTCTGGGTGATAACCGGTGACGCCTCTGTCTGGCCGTAGCAAATCGTGATTTCGGAGGCCCCCATTTTCTCAATCACTGCTTTCATGACTTCAATCGGGCAATTGGAACCAGCCATCACACCTGTCCGGAGGCTGGAAAGGTCAAATTTTGCAAAATCAGGATGGTTCAGTTCTGCGATAAACATCGTCGGGACGCCATGCAGCGCCGTGCAGCGTTCTTTCTCTACTGCTTCCAGCACCTTTTTCGGGTCAAATTCCTGGACTGGCACCATCGTCGCACCGACGGAAACACAGGCGAGCGTTCCGATGACGCAGCCGAAGCAATGGAAAAACGGAACTGGGATGCAAAGCCGGTCGGCGTCGGTAAGCTTCATGCACTCCGCGATGTTGACAGCATTGTCGACGAGGTTGTTATGGGTCAGCATAACGCCTTTCGGGAAACCAGTCGTGCCTGACGTGTATTGCATGTTGATTGGGTCGTTCGGGTCAAGCGAAGATATCCGCTGGTCGAGTTCTTCATCTGTCACTTCTTCCTTCAGCGCGAGGATATCTTCCCAATGCAGCATCCCCGGATAGCGGTTGTCGCCAAGGACAATGATGTTCTTCAAGTATGGCAGGTTCTTCGATTTTAGGTTCCCAGGTTCGCAGTTTTTAAGTTCTGGAGCGATTTCGTAAAGCATGTCGATATAGGATGCGTCACGGAAGTTTTCCATTAAAATGAGCGTTGTTGAATCGGACTGCTTCAGGAGATATTCTAGCTCCGCAGTGCGGTAGCTTGTGTTGACGGTAACGAGGACGGCGCCCATTTTGCCAGTGGCGAACTGCGCTGTTACCCACTCCGGCCGGTTCGTTGCCCAAATCGCCACATGCTCCCCCGCTTCGATGCCGAGCTTCATCAATCCCTTTGCCATGTCCCGGCATAGGTTTTCAAACTCGCCGTATGTATAGCGGAGCCCCCTGTCCGGATAAACGACTGCGTCATGATCCGGCTGCCGTGCCGCTGTTTCCTCCAATAGCTTTCCGATTGTGATGTTCATTTTGTCTGCCATTTCTTCCGCCTCCAAGATAAAGGTTGTTTTTGCAAAACTCGCTCTTTGGATGACAATTTCCATTTATGAATAGTTTAATTATAATCCGAACATTCTGTAATTTCATCTTATAACAAAAGATAAAGTGGATTTTTTGCATGGTGATAAATTCATTTAAAGGCGTTTCTTTGGATATTATTTCCTTTTAGATTCGATGGTGGTATGCTTATTAAAAGATAGAATCGGGTTAAATATGGGGTGTGTTAGCAAATGAAGTCCAAAAATAAGTTTATGAAGCTCTTTGTCCTTTTCCTTTGTCTTGCTGGTATATTTTATTATTTCCGTCCCTTAAGTGCGGAGCAAGTTTTTCCTTCATTGAAGCGGGCAGAGAAAGTGACAATCATGATGAGTTTTGAAGAGGGAAAAGGCCAAAGGTTTATCAATGAAGAGTATAAAGGGAAAGACTTAGAAAAATTCATTCGCTTTCTTGAGACGGCTACATACACACGGGCTTTTGGTGAAAAGAACATCCAGAGCCAGGCAAACGCTTACGATATTCTTATTGTTCTAGATTCGAATAACTATTCAGTTGTAATTAATGATGACGGGGATGTTGTCGTAGATACCCGGAACAGTAAGAAAAAGTATACTATTTATAGGTCAAAAGATGACTCCTTAATAAGTTTAATAGATCAAATGTTGGAGGGAAAATAAACTTGATAATACCAGTACTTGGCTAAAATCAAAGGACCTAAAAAGGTCCCTTTTTCAAGTCTCTTATTCAACGAAACTCTTGAATTGGATACGGTCCAGTTGGCTATTCGGGATTCCTGCTTCGATATGACTCCTTACCAACTTCCACTCATCCTGGCTATTTCTTTTGAACGTCTGGAATAATAAATTCGCAGTTTCTAACTTATTCTCGTTTATCATCATTGTAGCTGATAGAATCACCATCGACTCATCAGCCCTTAATGGAATGATTGAAATTTCATCCACAATCCATTTGGCATTGCTTTCTTTCACAAATTGAAACCCCTGCTCCCACCCATTGATTGATTCCTTATAACCAAAGTCATCGATTTCCCCGCCCGTTATCTCCCTTGCCTGGTAATCGGGGGATATCATTTCCTTTAAGTCGGTTAAAGATGAACTTCTCCAAGCTTCTAAATAAGTATCGAGAAATTGCCGAAAAGTAACTTCCATGAACAAAACCTCCTGCCATCTTGTTTCACATCCAATTCTATATAAGACAGGAAAAGTCCTTCAATATAGCGGAACCGATTCAACGTTGGTACTGCAAAACCGAATAAACTGAGGTGTAAAGGGTAATATACCTCTATCATCCTAAAAGAGGTGTTTGGAATGTCTAACATGCTGAAAAATGAAGAACTGGAAACATTGAGAGAGCTAATCAAAGACGTAGACACGGCCATGTTGACGACAGCAAGTGAAGAAGGGCTTGTGTCCCGTCCCATGAAAACCCAGGAAGTAGAATTTGATGGCGACTTATGGTTTTTCACGAAAAAAGAGACTAATAAGTACGAAGAAATTCTAAATGATCAGGATGTCAATGTCGCTTATGCGGGGAAATCCTATGTGTCCGTCCGCGGAAAAGCGGAAATCGTCGAGGATCTAAACAAGAAAAAGGAATTGTGGTCCAAAGCGTATGAGAAGATTATGCAAACCACTTATGATGACCCTGACGTTGTCCTGATCAAAGTAAAAGCAGAAGCTGCCGAGTATTGGGAGACCGGTAATTTTGTGAAGAAAATAGCGTTCATGTATAAACGCATGACAGGGCAAAATGCAGAATCCGCGGATATTAATGAAACGTTGGATCTAGACTAAATCTATGATAAACCTAAAACAAGGATCCGATTGGGTCCTTGTTTTAATTATTTATTGGAGACTAGTACCGCCAAGGACTGACACCAAAGCTGCAAAGTTTTTAAGTTAAAATAGGAAATTCTTTATATAAAATAATCCGTATAATACGACAGTACAGAATAAGATTAATAATCCCACCATTGCAAAACCGTAAATAAAACCTTTTCCCATTGAAAATATGTCCAATATCATTTCTTTAATAACGATCATAACCCGACTCAATCAAATCACCCCCGCAAAAGGTAAAAATTACATCTAATCAAACCATACCATTATTATCCATATATTTGGTATAATTATTACATTATTCAAATCCCTTGGTTTTTTGATATGCTTCAAAAACAGGAAAAATCAAAAGTCCTTTGAGATTATTTTCTCAAAGGACTTACTTGCGATTAATAGAAAAAGACTTATAAGTATTTATCACTAATCACTTTCATATGGTGTATCTCGTGCCCGACAATGCCATACGCAATGGTGCCTACCGAAACTGGGCTGTTCATCACAGTTCCATTACGAACCCATGCTGCATCATCAATGGTTGAAATAAGGCTTAATGTGTTGGAGCGTACCGCGTCTAAACCAGCTAGTAACTGCTCCCAGGATAATTTGTTAAAGTTTGCCGCAGATACGTATTGATCCTGTTCCATTGCTGGGAGTGGTGCACTTTCACCTCGTGCAATGGCAAGCATTCGATACGACATCACACGTTCCGAGTCGGTCATATGCCCAATCACTTCTTTTAAAGTCCATTTCCCTGGTGCGTACGCCTTCCCTGCTGACTCCTCTGATACGCTGCGTAAGAGCGTAATGGTCTTAGTTCGTTGCTTACTTAGTATTTCTTCAATATCTCCATCTGGCACAAGACTAACATACCTAGCATGCTCTGGATTTTCAATTAGTAATGGTCGTGGACGCACAAGAACCCTCCTCATCGGAATAGTTAATTATGGTTCTAGGCTAATATTCTACTGTCAAGAAGATATTTCCTCTAATTTTGATATTAAATTTCATTACCGCTAAATAATTTCAAAATAAACGACTTTATTATCTCTGTTCAGCTGATTTGTGCAGTTAACATAGTACTGGTAATAATGGATTAATTCACTCGTTGAAGAGGCTGTTTATTGAGCTATCATATTTGTCATAATCTGCTTTTGAAGAATAGATCATCTAACCGTTTGGTAAACGAGGGCAATGGCTCCTGAATCAAATGTTTTGTTTTCGATAAGTTTAAGATTAATCTTCTCCTTGACACCTTGGAATAAAGGCAACCCGCTGCCTATCAAGACGGGAGAAACCGTAAATTTATACTCGTCTATTAAATCAAGCTGCATAAGGTAGTGTGCTAACCTAGGACTACCGAGGATGACCATATCTTTGCCTGGCTGCTGTTTGAGGTTCTTGATCTCTTCCTCGACATTTTCTTTCACCAGTCTGGAATTGTTCCATTCGACTTGCTCAAGCGTGGTGGAAAAAACGATTTTGGCTGTCTTTTCGATCCACTCGGCATGATTCCGTTCATGCTCCGAGGCTGTGGGGTCCGAAGGCACAGATGTCCAGTAACCGTGCATCATCTGATAAGTCCCACGTCCCCATATGACAGTGTCGGCAGTACTCAGAATTTCTTTTGAGTGTTTCTCCAAGTCAGCATCATAGGAAACCCAGCCAATGTCCATTTCACCATTCGGACCTTCAACAAAACCGTCAAGCGATGCGTGCAGAAATAGAACGAGTTTTCTCATTTTTAGGTCTCCTTTTTTCATGAGGGATATCTATATTATACATTCACTACATGTAGATGCACCATGTTGGTGGTAAACCCTTAAAATTCAGTTGTTAATACCAGTATTACCTATCGATTAAGCCAATTTTTCAATCATATTTTGTTAAACTAACTGCCCGTTTGTTCAATAAGGAATTCAACAAAAAGATGCCTTAATCCTTCTTGGATTAAGGCCCCTAAATGGAACTACTATTTAAAATTACAACTAAGATATAGCGAGAATGGATAGAACTATACAGATAGAAGAGGCTGATAAAAAAATAATAGATGTGAAACGGTACCGCCAAAATTTAATTCCATATGTACAAAAAAAGATGGCTGCTGCCAATTTGGATAAACTTTGATAATAGGTATTATTTTCGAAGAATCCACTGCTAAAAATGATTGAAACAAGCAACGTTATAGAGATAAGCAGTTTAAACCATAAAGGCTCTTTTAGGAATTGTTTTACAAAAAAGTTAATCCGCAGCATACCTATAACCCCTCTTGAAGAAATTTATAATATTAGATAAGATATGGTCAAATTTTACCAAGTAGTACTTCCTTTACTGTAAGTTCAACAGAAATGCTTGTAAGCAAACCTGTTAGTTTGCTGAAATTAACTTTAATCAATTAGCAAATAAATCAATGTTAATGTCAGCCTCATTGGAATGAAGCTTTAAAAAAGTCAGTTACAGGAATGCTGCTCCGAAGAAAGGAAAAATGGATTGTCACGTTATCGGATAATCCATTTTCAATGTTAGTTCATTTGGTTTTTGAAAGTTTTTTGCAAAAGTGATTTCCCTTTACTTGAACTGAAAAATGAGGACGCCGCCGATCATGACGCATACGCCTATGATTTTATTCAGGCTTAGCGGGATTGGCTCGACCCCGAAAAAGCCGAATGTATTGATCAGCAAGGCAATCATTAATTGAGAAATCAGCAAAACGGAAACGGAAAAGGCCGGTCCGGCGTGGGTGAACCCCTGCATCACGCTGAATACGATGATGACGCCGAAAATGCCGCCCAAGAGGTAAAGCTTATTCACCTCTAGAAGGCTCTTGATGCTCCCGTCCCTGACGAGCATGTAAATCGCGACTGATCCAATCAAACCAACAAAGTGCACAACCGCTGTCGTCAGCCATAGACCCGCTTTTGAACTGACGTTTGTGTTAAAAACGCTTTGCAATGTGATAAAAACACCCGCGAGTAATGAAAATAATATTCCTTTTAACATAAAACCTTCCACCAACTTATTCGTATTTTATTCCGCCTGCCAACTCTTCCAGCTTTTTTATATTTTTTGCCAGAATGAGTCCGCCCCTCTTCTCTATTATCTCTTTTTCTATTAAATCGTTAATGACCCGATTCAGATGCCGATAGCTTGTCCCCAACAATTCAGCTGTTTCTACTAAGTTTTCTGTCTTTATTTCCTCTTCAAACGTACCGCTGCTGCTCGTTGTAAGTGACAATAAAAAACTCGCAAACCGGTTTTCCACCCTTGTCAGGAGGTTTAGGCTTGAAGCGTTCGTGGATGAATATAACCGATGCGCGAGATGATGGATGATGTACTGTAGAAAATCCGGATTGTGTTTGTAATGTTCATGCAGCAGGTTAAAGTTTATTCCTATTAGTAGACAATCGGTAACGCATTGGACCGTGTTCCTAGCCATTCTTCTAGTGACAAATTCGACCTCTCCTATGATTGAAAGAGGATTATTGAATCTTAATAAAAGAGATTTGCCATTTGGTAAAGCAGTGGAGATTTTCACCCTGCCTTGGACTAAAAACAGCAATTCCTCCAACTGGTCACCGTCAGAACACACGATTTCACCCTTTTTCGGCGCATACAAATGGAATTGATCGAGATGTTCTTCGCCAAATATGCTTAATAGATTATGCTTGGAAAGCAAGTCGCTTATCAATTGCAGATCATCTAATTTTCTCATTGTCCCTCACCCTGGCCGCTATTTTCCCTGCCCTTAATAGTAATGGTATTTCTCCATTAAGGAAAGGACATATGTCCTAAGGCATTAGTTTTTTGTGAAAGAAGGTTTTTTGCAATCGATGGCGAATATTGTTTAGGAAGTCCCAAATGTTTGGAGGCCATTGCTTTGTTACTCTACAATTGATTTGCTATCAACTTCCCAATTATTTTTGAAAAAATAGGAGTTGATCGTATGAACTATACACATACACTTGAAGAAATTACAGCCGATATGCTGAACGGATTTTTCGTGGGCTGGCCGAATCCGCCGAGCCCGGAAACCCACTTGAAGCTTTTGCAAAATAGCAGCCATATCGTATTGGCGGTGGAAGGCGAACAGGTTATCGGTTTCATTACCGCAATCAGCGACGGTGTCCTTTCCGCCTATATCCCCCTCCTCGAGGTGCTGCCGGAATACCAAGGCAAAGGAATCGGCCAGGAACTCGTAAGCAAGATGCTCGAACATCTGCGCGGTATTTACATGATTGACCTGTGCTGCGATGACGACCTCGTCCCCTACTACGAAAAGTTCGGCATGTTTAAAGCGAACGGCATGCTTTTCAGGAACTATGACAGGCAGTCGGGAATCTAAATTGGTGTTTATTTTGCCAGAAGAAAAGGCAGTCCGAATTTGGACTGCCTCCTTTATTTTCTGTGTATAATTATCAACATTGCCAATCTTCCATGTTAAAATTTTCCCTATTTCTTAATCCAAGTCCTGTTTAATCCAACAAGGTATTGCTACGGCACCCTGTCTAAATAACTAGGAATTGCATGGCTCCTGTTTTAAATTTGTCCAAATTTTAATAGTCAGGACCAAAATAATGGCAGCAGACAATAGGATTAGGATAACACCTAGTAAAGATTCACCCATTGTGATTCCTAGAAAGCTAAACAACATCATGATTGGGATGTTTGAGATAATGACCGTTAAGATATAGGTTCGATAATGAATGCCAATGGATGCTGACATAAAGCAAATGACATCGGATGGGGCAATGGGACAGATGATTCCTAAAGCTAAAAACTTATAATTATGCTTCATTAAAAGGGCTTTTAATTGTGGATTTTTACGTTCAAGAAAGAGATTAAACTTATTGCTTGATAGGGCTTTTGAAACTACATATACCAATGTTTCGCTAATCGCCATTCCTACCATAGAAAGAATAAAGCCTTGCACTGGACCAAAGCAAATTCCACCTACTATCATGAGCGGGACACCCGGTATAAAGGCAAAAAGCCTGACGACCCAAACACCAATAAATATTAACATAGCGTATTCTTGGTTTGCAGCAATGTATTCCTTTAATGCAACCAAGTCAAGTGACAGCAGACCATTCTCCTTAAATATATAAACGGTTAAAATCCATATGGCCACAACAGCAAGATTCTTTTTCAATTTATTCCCATCCTTTGCCTTTGATATAAATATCATAAGCAAAGAAGATTAAAAAATAGTATGCGAATTTCTTAAGATTTCTTAAGTTTCAGGATAAGCGAGTAAAATCCCTTAAACAGCTATTTAACTGATGCTCAACCATAAAGGTTAGCCAACCTTCTTTATATTCTCCTTGAATCGTTCCACCATGCAATTCAACAATTCTTTTTGAAATGGCAAGTCCAAGACCTGTCCCTTGATTATTCTTTCTAGCCTTGTCTCCAACAAAAAACCGTTCAAATAATTTATTGAGGTCCTCAAGTGGAGGATTTTCAACCTGGTTTGATATTTTCAAAATTACCAAGGAATCAAGTCTATCGAGACTAATGTGTATGTCAGAAGGTTTTAAGCTGTATTTAATGGCATTCATAAAAAGATTTTCATAAACACGAACCATTTTTTCAACATCCATCGCAATATGGATTTCCTCATTAGGTAATGCCTTTACAATCGTAAGCTTTTCCCTTTCAAAAATAGGAATGTATTCCCCGATTAACTGTTCCAGAAGTCCCGTCATACCCACTTCACTATAGTCAAGCTTGACATCAGGACTTGATAACCTGGTATATTCAAAAAGCTCATTAATTAGGGATTCAAGTCGTTTTGATTTTAAATAGGAGGTATCAAGATAATCATTTAGTTGTTTTTGGTCTGAATAATTACCCTTCCTCAATAAATCCAAATATCCAATGATAGAGGTTAAAGGAGACCGCAAATCATGCGAGACGTTTGTAATGAGTTCATTTTTTGCCATTTCCAATTGTCTTTCATAGTCAAATTTATTAGCTAATTCTTTGGACATGCCATTAATATTTTGAGCAAGTTGACTTAATTCATCTTTACCTGCCAGTTCAATTGTCAGTCCTAATTTTCCAGCAGCAATGTCATTAACGCTATCGGTAATCATTTTTAGGTAGAGTAATTTTTTCCTTATCATCAAATAGAAAGTTACTAAGAATGAAAATGAAAATAAGGTTAACTCGATGATATTATATGTCACTATACTGAGTTCACTCACGTAATGGATATTAAAAAACAGTATAATAAGCCAAGAAAAGCTAACCAGTACCGCCATTGAAACAAGAAAACTTACTGCGATCGCTATCAGAAGTTTAAAGATAAGTGTATTTTTAAATTTATGACTCCTCATATTTTATACCCTAAACCCCATACTGTTTTTATATAAATGGGATGCTTGGGATCTTCCTCAATTTTTTCCCTGATTTTCGTGATATGAACCATGACTGTATTATCTGATCTTAGATAATCTTCCTTCCAAACAGCTTCATAAATTTTACTGACACTCAACACAATGCCCTTATTTCGGGCAAGCAGTTCCAATATATCGAATTCCTTCGGAGTAAGCCTAACCTCTTTATTTCCAACCCATACTTGGCGTGTATCTGTATTAATGGTTAAATTGCCAACCTCCATAACATTTTTACTTTCGGTTACAGCGTTATATTTTCTGTACCGTCTAAGTTGGGACTTTACTCTTGCAATAAGTTCCAATGGGTTAAATGGTTTGGAAATGTAATCATCCGCTCCAGAAGCAAGTCCCTGGATTTTATCCATATCTTCTGATTTTGCCGAAATCATAATAATAGGCATATGGCGTTCCTCCCGGATCTTCATACACGCTTCAATTCCGTCCATTTTTGGCATCATTATGTCCAGGATTATAAGGTCAAACACCTCCTTATCCAGCAGTTTTAAGCCTTCAACGGCATCTTCGGCCTTTTTAGTTTGGATCCCTTCATTCTCCAAATAAACAGATATAAGGTTTCGAATCTCCTTATCATCATCAATAATTAAAATTTTCGTGCCCACTCTTCATCACATCCTTTTTTCCCTTCGCTCAACCAGTTAATTGTGGCAGCTTAACACAAAAGCAGGCGGAACATTTCTGTATTCGCGTTTAATGTCTATTTGTTCAAAGTGCTGGTTAAAAAGTTCCCTTTTAAGTAGAGTATATTGAAAAGTAATAAACCTACCTCCGTTTTTCAAAAACGTTCTTGATTTATTCAAGATACCATTCGAGACATTCTTGGGCAAACTCGCAAATGGCAAACCCGAAATCACATAGTCAATATAGGGAAAACCATGTTGTTTTATATATTTGTCAATATTCTCTGCGGTATCGTTTATGATGATCAGGTTGTTTTCTTCTTTAAATTTTTCTCTCAACGTTTCGTAAAACATTTTGTTACTCTCAAATAACATAACAATGGTATTGGGTTTTCGGTATTTTAAGATTTTCTCTGTAAAAACCCCAGTTCCTGCTCCATATTCAACAATATAGTTGGCTGATTGGAATTCAATTGTTTCAATCATTTTTTCAGCTAAATACTCTGAACTCGGTAAAACAGCCCCCACCTTTCTTGGGTAAAACAAATATTGTAGAAAAAACTTTATTGTTTTCAAGTCCTATTCACTCCTTTGAGTTGCCTGCTATGGCTAGAATAGACTTGAAACATAAAGAAACAGTAAGGGAATTTCTTAAGAATTCTTAAGATGATGTGATAACTGGAGGACTCGTTGTTTTTATTAGTTAATTCCTGAATCCTTAAGGGGAACAACCAACATTGCAGATTTAAAGCTTGGCAAAATCAATCTTAAAAAAGTCAATTCCCTGTAAATAAAGGAACTGACTTTTCATTTGACTATTTCAAGTAGGGCAAGCATTGACTTTTGTATCTGAACTACTAAGTGTTAGTTTATAGTTTTCATCATATTTATACCTGCTATTTCGAAACCAAGTTCCTCATAAAGCTTCCTTGCCCCTTCATTACGGCCAAAAACATGCAGTTTAAAGTACAAAATTCCTTCCTCTTCTAACCAAACCTCCATATGTTTCATTACTCTGGTTCCAAAACCTTTCCCTCGATATTTTTCGAAAATATAAATTTCATAAAGGAATGCACTTTTCTTTTCTTTTTCAACTTTTATCCAAACGTATCCAATCAACTCGTCAGCTTGATATATATTAAATAAATGATGACTAGGGGTTTCTGTTCCTTTTGGAAGTAGATTATTTAACTGTTTACGTGCCTTAGATAGTGGTTCTTCGTTGCTCGCTTCATGTGCATTTTCTGATAGCACATGACTATATCTCTCAACCTTATCTTCGAAATATACCCGAAATTCTTTTTCTGACATTCTTTTAAAAGCAATATTCATGTCTACCCTCCCTGTTAATTGTTTTGAATAGCTTTTTATAAAATCCCACCCCTTCAATAAGAAGTCCAACAAAAAAGTGCCCTAATCCTCTTGGATCACAGCACTAGCAGCTTGCTAAATCTACCATCAATACCAGGCTATAAAAATGAATAAAAGAACAAAGGAACCATTAAAACCAAAATAGATCCTATACCGAAAACAGTTATCACTTTTATCATGTCTTTATTTTTGTCTTTTTTCAAGATGCATCCCCCTAAACTTCATTCATTACCCCTCTTGAAATTACCCGTAATCTTCGCCATAACTAGTTGTTCTTCTGTTGTATTCCCAGCAGCTTTCATTCTTTTTAAAAATTTCTCTGCTTCTCTTCCTTTTAAGATCTTCACTTGTTTGCCATTATACTCCAAAAAGACCGTATTATCTTTTGTCACTCGGAAACTAAAAGGCTCGTCACTTAATCGATTTCTTTTATCGATGTTCGTCATTAGACATTTATCACCCTTGTCCTTGTTAAAGGTTTGAGTTTTTAATGCTTTTCAACTTTTGCAAGCTCTTAGTAGCGGTTATTAAAAAGCCTTACTTCATTTTAGTCGAAGATACTCCAATATATCTTGGTTCTATCCGTGCAATAAAAGCCTTCAAGATTACAAGCATTCACGATTTTCTTGACGGTTTCCTTATCCGAGCACAGAAGAGAAAAATGGCTATCCCAATGGGTTGTCAGCAAAATTTCATGATCGTGTGTAAATAAATTAATCCTTTGGTTGCCACTCTGATCATCATGAATTAAATCATCAATGAACTGCAATTTCCGTTCCGAACCAAATTCATCGCCGCACCATATCCACTCGTTGCCTTCTTTTTTAATGGCGTATAGAATTTTATTAATGAGGAATTCCGAAAAAAATCCTTCAGACGGTACGATCATTTTATTTTTTTCGCATACATCCTGAATGGTTTTTGCCGTTGCCTTATCTTCAAACTTTTCGTTCAATCCCCCAATATATGTTCGCAGTCCTATATCCAGCTTTTTAACGTTTTCAATGGCGGCTAATTTTAGGAACTCTGCCCAGTAAATTGGCTCGCAATGTTCTAAAATATTGTTTTTTCCAAGATAAGTACCAGATTTCCAAGTTTCATAGCAATGGGGTGTGGTTTTTATAAATGGATGATAGAAAATAAAAACCTCCTCAAACACCCCTTTGTAAAATTCCTTAATCGGCATCTCTTCACTCGCGCAAACTGCATACCTGTGTGGCTTTGGCATTATTCTCGTCTCTGACATTCGGCTCCCCTCCATGATTCTGTTTCAATATTTTTATGTAACCATATTTCCAAAAAACAATACGTTTTGAACTCAAGATAAGCTTTTCAGACAAAGGCTACTGGGAAAGGAATAAAATCGGGATATTGTCTATTTAAGTAAGAAAATTCAATAAATGGTATAATTTTATAATATCACATCTATCTCCAACTGGGGGTTAAGGTTATGTATGGTTGGCTCAACCTTGGAAGTCTTGTACTCGGATTAATCTCCTGGATACTTCCTATGATTAATCTTACGACAGAGAAAAAACAGGATAATAAAAATTGGTTAGTTCTATCAATAATTAGCCTCTTTGCTTGTAGCACATCGTTATGTTTCCAAATTATATATACATATCGGTTGGTGATTGTGAAGGATTGGGGTGCTCTTGAGGACACGATGTATGCTGTCGCATATGCCTCGGCAGTTCTTCTCATCGTAACAGTCATTTTAAATTTGATTACCCTGAATGTATATTGGCGCAAAACAGCAAAGTAGATCTAAATAACATTTAAAGCACCGATATTAAAATCGATGCTTTATTTAATGGTTCCGCTATATTCCAAGCAGTTTTTGCTGCAGTACTCCTCAATCATCTTTCCATTCTCGCTAGTACTTCCCGATCATGTTCGTGTCCCGCCTGATGCCCGGTTTCCCCGGCACCCAATTGGCGGGCACTCCTTCGCCTGTTTTCCTGCCGTATTGGATGCCCTGGACGACCCGGAGAATCTCGTAGACGTTGCGGCCGACTTCCGGAGGATAGACGAATTTTGCACAAATCTTCCCTTCCGGATCAATGATGACAGTAACCCTGAACGTTGCACCTATTTTCTCATTTAGTGCGCGATATGCCCGGCTGATGGCGTGGGTCCGGTCGCTCAGGAGCGGAAACCGGACTTTCGCCGCGGATGGCGATGTTTCAGTGAAAACTTTATGGGAGTAGACACTGTCGGTGCTGATGGCAAGAATCTGTGTGTTCAATGCCAAGAATTGATCATGAATAGCGGCGACCGCCGCCAATTCGGTCGGTCAGACGAAGGTGAAGTTGCTGGAATAGAAAAACAGGATTACCCAGCGGCCCCGGTAATCTGCCAGCCGAATTTTCTTAATGGACTTGTCAGTATTATCATAGGCCTCTGCCGTAAAATGCGGCGCGGTATCATTCGTCTGCGCACAAAATGGGAGTTTCCCTTCGATGTTTTCCCTCTGTTGCATGTCACCCATCCCCTCCTCGGCAATATTTCGGTTAATAGGAATTTTTCATTATTTGTTATAGTACGTACTGGTTTTTGTCCTTGTGCTGCTAAGACGCCATATGAACACAAAAATTTGGGCAAAAGAAAAACCAGCAGTTTCCCGCTGGCTGATCATTTACTGTTTTCTATAAAATCGATCTCTGACTCTTTTCAATCTAGCATGATAATTTAAGATGTCGAGCCTTGCCTTTTCCGCTTCAGGTGCAATCGGTCGCAGGTTTTCAATATCCCAGTAATCAATAATGACATCCAGCACCTGGTCAAAGTATTCAAGTGGGCCGTAGTTTGCTTCCTTGGCAATGATGGCCATCCGATTTTCAAAATCAGGCATAACGGCACCGGGCATTTTAAAGTTCATAATGACATTGGCTAGATGGTAGCAATAATTTGGCTCCAATTCCAAATGGTACTTGATGACTTCCCGGTAAAAGGTGTAGTGCAGCGTTTCATCCTTGGCGAGGCGCCGCAGCAGACTCGACAAGTCTTTGTCATGCGGGCCGGCAACTTTTGCGACATTATAATAGAATACCATTGTCGCAAGCTCCTGCATGGACGTATACACCATCGTTTCAAAAGGCGTATGGAAATCCGGGTTCCAGCCGTTCTCAACTGTTTGTTTATGCAGTTGGTGGAGACGCATCGGCTCAACATTACGGGTAATTAATAAATAATTTTCGAGCAGATTTGAATGCTGATCCTCCTCGGATGTCCATGTATGGACGAATTCTTTAATAACCGATAACGATCCCTTGAAGGTCTGCTCCAAATACGAGGTGAACCACGGCAGGTTTACTTCCGTTAACAGCGCCGTTTCAACTGCTGTGATGACAGACGCTGGAAGGGTAACTTGGCTTGGATCCCACGGAACCCGCCTGAAATCCATTGCTTTATCCCATGGCAAAAATTCATGATAACCCCAATCAATCTTATCAGCCCGCTTTTTATGCTCCGCATACAACTCTCTCAGTCGTGGCTCTAGTCTAAAATCTAAATGGTTCGTTAACAAAGCAGCCCCTCCATGTTCTATATGGTCTATGGCTCTAAAGCCAGTGGCAATCTCATATGTAATAACTCGGCAGCCATTCATCCCCTAGTATTAAGACCAGCTGCCAAATTCAGTATACCACACAGACATATTGTTAACCTATTCTGAAGATTGAATGGATTTTTGCTGCAGCTCTTTGTTGTTTTGGCAGTAAACCTGAGAGGCCTCGTGCTGGAACAAAAAAACCGTACAAAGGAATTGCCCCTTTGTACGGATTCTCTATTTATATTTTACTTAATTCTTCAAAGACGGCTTCATAATCTTCCTTCCGGTCTGCTTTAAAAGACGTGTTCGCGTAAGCGATGTCGCCTTTTTGATTGATTATGAATACGGACCGTTTGGCGACGCCACCCTTTTCATTGAAAACTTTGTAATCCTTAATCGTCTGCTTCGTCCAGTCGGACAGGAGCGGATACGGCAGCGTCCCCATGCTTGCGGCAAAAACGCGATGCGAGTGGATATGGTCGGCGCTGATTGCCATAATTTCCGCATTTAATTCTCCAAACCGTTTATAATCCTCTTTCCAAGAGGCAATTTCCTTAATTCAGCCTGGCGTAAAATCCATGCCGTAAAAGGCGACGACGATATTTTTGCTGCCCAAGTAGTCCGATAACGAGATCTTCTCTTTTGTGGTGGCCTCTAGGGTAAATGTAGGCGCCTTATCTCCTGCTTTCAGTCCTTCCAAAGCATTTCCTCCTTCATCTCAATTTCCATCCATCTATTCTGCCCTAAAAATGGCGGGTTAGCCTCAGTGATTGGGATTTGCAATAAACTTTCCATGCAAAGGGGAATTTACAGAAATTTCGAAAAGTCATTAATAAAAGTTCCAGTTAATGGTACAATTTTGGTTAATACTATTTAGCAGTCTGAGAGGAGATGAACAAATGAAAATGCCAGGTTCTTACGGAACAAAATTCCTCGTCTTGATTTTTTTAATGTTGCTAGTCGGATGCGCTGCGGACTATAAACTCGATTCTAATGCTAAATTGGCGAAGGAGTATCTTTTGCAAAAAGGCTATTCTGTAAAATCGTATGAAGGAAACTACGTTTACACATTCCAACGGAAAGATCTTGTTGAAATGCCCCATAAAATGATATGGTCCTTGCAATCTGTCAAGCCTGATGATTATATCGGAAAAGAAATAATTCAAGAACGATTCATAGTGAAAAACCACCCTGTCGGCAAGATTTATAAATCCAAGACAGCCGTAAATGTGTTTCTTTTTGAAGGGAAAGTGATTGGTGGGACTTCCTACCCGGCAGTCGATGGCATGAGCGGTTGGGGTTATTCTCTCGATGGGAAAACCGCTGAGGAGTTAGTCGGTAAAAACATACAGGAGTGGTTGGTGGAATGGGAAAAAACTTATGGTGAGTAATACTCTTGAGAACAAAACTAGAAAGGCTTGAACATAGTATTTATTTCAGAAATAGTGACCGAACGGAAATCAGCGTCTGGCTTTCCGATGCTATATAAACCGATAAGCCTCAGGCTGCCATCCATTCGGGCACTAACTATTCCTATTGTGGATTTTCCCTAACAAAGTCATTGACCCATTCCATATCAACAGGGCCATTTATTACCTTATAATACTTACCTTTATTAAGGAATAGTAGACGAGTTTCATAAATCGATGCAATTAACGGTTTGCCCTTTACGTAAATAGTAACTTGAAATCCTTTCTCTTTTGAAACATCACTATTCCACTCGAAATCCTTCATTCTTTTGACTCGATATTGACTTAAAAAGTCTTGAAACTTTTCTGCATGTTCCCTTTTCTCAGTTGTCCAGTATGGCCTATCTGGGCCTTCATGAATAGATAAGGATTCAAATTGAGTAAGTTTATAGCTAATTAAATCATCCAACCCTTTTTCTCTATGATCATCGTAATATTTTATGGAGAAAAAGATAATTATCGCAATCCCAATGATTAAATACCACTTCTTTTTCATTTACGTCCCCCTATTTTATTTCCTATTTAAATTGAAACTCATTATCTAAAGTTATGATTTGATTTAACATTTTTGGAAAAATCCATCCAATTCCCCACTTCCACAAATTCATGACATTTAATTCTAGGATTCAAAAAAAAATTCAGTCAAAGCTTGTCCCATCGTCGTCATCCACATAATTTTCTAGCCTGTCTCATATGGATGAATGTATGGGGGTGGTCGCTTGAACAAGTTTATCCGTGGGACACTGATTTTAATTTTCGCTGCGTTCTTGAGCGAGTGCGTTGAGTTTCTCGTGAATATGCAGCTTGCGAGGGAACTGAAAGAGGAAGGCATGGGCCTCTACATGTCGGTCATGCCTGTGCTGTTCTTGATCTTGATTTTGGCAAGCCTCGAACTGCCGATTTCCGTATCCAAGTACATAGCTGAAAACAAACAGGAAACGCACTTTAGCTTGCTGAAGCACGCCTTGAAGCTCGGGGTCCTTTCCACGGTGGTGTTTATTTTGCTTACGGCAGCGGCTGCTTCCATCCCATCCGCGCTGAGTCGGTTCCCCGCCCATATCCACTGGCTGCTGTTTGCGCTCATCCCGATTGCCGCTTTCTCGGCGGTGGCCAGAGGTTATTTCATGGGCGTCCAGCAGATGGGCAAAATTGCGGTGTCAAACCTGTTACGAAAAATCGCCCAATTCCTGCTCCTATATTTCATTTTTAATTTATTCGATTATCCGCTCGAGACTTCCCTCCTTATCGCGTTAGGCGCCCTGGTTGGGAGTGAGCTGATCGTATTGCTTTATTTATTCAGCCTGTTCGTCATTCATTTACGCGGACTGAAGTCCATACCAAATCAGGAGCTATCCGGTTCGAACGCTCGGCAAAAGCTTCTATCTGTTTCCTTGCCAACTGTCGGACTGCGCATCTTTCAGGCATTCGTTAACGCCCTCCAACCGATCCTGATCCAGATTACATTAATACGCGCCGGCTTCACCGCCGTAACCGCGACCGAGCACTTCGGAATGCTAATGGGCGTCGCGATGTCGATCGGCTTCTTTCCTGCTTTCATCGCCCATTCGCTGATGGTCGCTTTGATTCCTAATGTATCGGATGCTTATGCCAGGTTGGATCGCGAACGGCTCAGCACCCTCTTGCACCAGACAATGTGGCTGACGTTGTTGTATGGTGCGGTTTCCGTGTTCATCATGCACATGTTCGCTGACAAGCTGGCATCACTGTTCTTTTCCGCCCCGGTCGCCGCTTCCTATTTGAAACTGCTCTGGCCATTTTTCCTGTTCCACTTCTTCATCATCCCGCTGCAGGCCTATCTGATCGGAGTCGGGCTAATCAAAGACGCCTTCCTGCACAGCATCTGGGCCAACGCCTTTGCATTAGGCGCTGTCTTCCTGCTCGGTTCAATGCCGTCCCTCCACATGGACGGCGTCATACTCGGAATGAACTTCGGTGCATTACTCCAGGCGTTGCTACATTACTTTACCGTCTGCAAACGAATTGGCGTGCGGGTGTGGTTCGGGCGGCGGATTCGGGAGTTGTAGCTTTCCATATTTGCACTTGTTTTAAGGAAACGTAGAGAAGTAACTAGTGAAAACTTACTGCATTTTAAGTTTTTTATAGTAGGGGCCTGACCCCTACTACTTTTTGCGAAGAATATATAGTCATGTAACTAGTTACGGGCCTTGTTAAACCCATAAATAACTAGTGAAAACCTACTACCTTTTAGGATTTTTATAGTAGGGGCCTGACCCCTACTACTTTTTGCAAAGAATATATAGTTATGTAACTAGTTAATGGGCCTTGTTAAACCCATAAATAACTAGTAAAAACTTACTACGTTTTTGAATTCTTATAGTCGGCGTCTGACGCCTACTACTTTTTGCAAAGGAAATATAGTTATATTACTAGTTAATCGCCCTTGTAAACCCAGAAAATGACTAGTGAAAACTTACTACATTTTTGGATTTTTATAGTAGGGGCCTGACCCCTACTACTTTTTGCGAAAAATATATAGTTATGTAACTAGTTAATTGTCAATCCAAACTCATGTGGGGTCTTTCATCTCTTCTCGGTCAAGGCATCAATTTATCCAATTATAAAGAGCGAGGGCTATCAGGGATTGTATTAGCAAGAATTAAATATATAAGCAAATTTGGCCCAGGAAGAATAATAAATATGAGTCTTACCGCCGTAGAAGATATCCCTAAATACTCAGCTATACCGCCACATACACCCCATAAAGCTCTATCAGTTGAAGACTTTCTTAACTTATTTCTCACTTCAAATCCCCCTCCCAGTTTTCAAAAGTAAAGGTAAAAAAAGCACTGGAACAAAACGTCCAATGCTTCAGATTTCTTGTTTTTTTCGGAGCATCAAATAAATAATCACCTGGTAAACTCCGAACAAGAGCGGCAAAGTAACGATTGCCGGATATATTAAGTTGTTAGGCAAAGTAAAGTAGGCAAGTGCCATAAATATTAGGAATACAATATAGCCTCTGTTAAAAAGCCGCATGAATGGTGACTTCATTAGGAATCCCTCCCATTATAGTTTTATCGTATCATAAAATGAGGGGACATTCCATATATTGGGTAAAATTAATAATTCTCGATTTCGCCAAGCAAAACATCAATCGCATTTTGCTTATTAACTTTCTTCATATTCATTTTTATCTCTTGGCTCTTTAACTGAAGTTCGTCCACTGCTTTCTTAAATGATTCCGAGTTTAAACCTTCCTCTTCAAGAGTCAGTGAAAAGCCATTCTTATGAAACGTTTTTGCATTCAGGATCTGGTCGCCTCTGCTTTGCTGCAAAGTCAGGGGGATGATTAACATCGGGATTCCGAGGGCGAGGAATTCGAATATCGAGTTGGAACCTCCTCTTGTGATGACTAGGTCGGTCGCCGCCAGCAGGTCAGGCAGTTCCTCATGGACGTACTCAAACTGCCGGTATCCAGGCAAGCCTGATAAATTTGTGTCCATCTGGCCTTTCCCGCACAGATGTACGACCTGAAACCGGTCGGTGAGCCAGGGCAAATTTCCCCTTACCGCTTCATTAATCTTTCTTGCCCCAAGGCTCCCTCCCATGATTGTCAGGATTGGTTTCTTTTCATTAAAATTGAGCAACTTCCTGCCTTGTACCCCACTGCCATTCAGGATTTCGATGCGAATTGGCGAACCGATGGCAACAGCCTTTTTGCCAGGAAAATAGTTAACCGTTTCTTCAAAAGACGTGAAAATCTTAGTCGCAAACCGCTGTGCGATTTTGTTCGCCAACCCTGGTGTCAGGTCACTTTCATGAATGAACACAGGGATTTTCAACAGATTCGCGGCAATTACCACTGGCACAGAAACGAAGCCCCCTTTTGAAAAAACAAGGCGGGGTTTGAGCTTCTTTAATACCTTCCATGCATCATAACAGCCTTTCATCACCCTGAAAATATCCTTCACGTTTTCAAAATCGATGTATCTTCGCAGTTTCCCGCTGCTGATTCCGTGATATGGAATGCCTATTTTCGCTATGAGTTCCTTTTCAATTCCTTTTTCAGAACCGATATAGTGGATCTCCCATTTTTTCTTATCTAGCTCTGCGATGATTGCCAGATTGGGTGTCACGTGCCCGGCGGATCCCCCGCCTGTAAAAACAATTCTGTTCGTAGCCATGCTGCCTCCAAAACGTTATAATTTCATTTCCATTCTTCTAACCTGTGTTTTCATGCCCATCGACTCGTAGAAACGGATCGCGGGCTCATTGAATTCCCAGACACCAAGCTCGATTTCCGAAACACCTTTTTCTTTTGCAAAATCAACAACCTTTTCGAACAACATTGTTGCCAGCCCCTGCTTCCGGAATTCCTTTTTTACGCCGAATTCCTCTACATACATGTATTCTCTTGGTGCTACCGTCACGCGGTCAGAAGATGATTGCTTCCTGCAAATTGTAAAAGCGATGACTTCAATATCGTTTTTGATATAAAAAATCCTGGCATTCTCATTTTCGATGATTCCTTTGAAATAGTCCCATATAAACGTGTTGTCCGCTGACCGATAAATATCGGGCCGGGCTTCCAGGTGGTACTCGTGGATTTCTTTATGAATCGGAAGCAGTGCTTCGTAATCTTCCAATGTAGCCATTTTTATGTGCATCAAGCTTCCTCCCTTCTGCGGCCGAAAAGCAATTCCACTTCCCGGGCGAATTCATCAAGCATTTCGAAGCTAGATTGTTGGCCTAGGCTTTCGACCAGGCTCCGGTAATACCATTCCTGTTTCTCACGCCCTCTTTTAAACCGGTTCCACACTTCTTCTCCGGACTTCTCGACATCATAGCGGATAGATCGGACGTTGTGCAGCTTATCGGCACAGGCGACCGCGCGGATTTCAATCGGAGCCCCTTTCAAAAATTCAATCGTGTGCTCCTTCCGCTCTTCCCAACTGAGCGATTTGTCCGGCTCCGAACAGCCTGCGACGATTTCTGCAACCTTCGAACCGAAATCCATTTCGATCATTTCGAGGGTGACGTCTGTATCCTCGGCCGTATCATGCAAAATTCCAGCTGCAATCAATTCCTCGCCATATCCGTATTTCTGAAGAATTATGCCGACCGTAGCGGGATGAGTAATGTACGGGGTTTTCGTCAGCTTCCTATACTGGCCATCATGCGCCTCACCGGCAACTCTGAACGCTTTTTCAATCATATTCAATTCGAATAACCACCCTTTTAAAGAATTTTCTTTTGCAAAAGTTCATGGTTTTATGTACAACAGGGATGTCCATTCGTGCTAAAATTGAGGGAAAAGGAGGTGTTAAATATGGAAAACGGACTTGAGGTAATGCTACGTTCTATTTTAAAGGAAGAACTGCAGCCGGTAAACAACCGCCTTGATAAGATTGACGGCAGGCTGGACGGTTTGGAAACTCGCATGGGTGGAATGGAAAACCGAATGGACGGTTTGCAAATCAGGATGGATGGACTCGAAGTTCTAACGCTGGAAATAAAAGAAGGCCAGGAGCGGATGCAGAAAAATATTATTATGTGCATAGGTGATTATAATGAAAATATTATTCATTTTATTGATGACAAAACTGATGCACTAAATAAAAGGGTTTTCTCTGTGGAGACTGAAATACAGCGTCTAAACAAGCAATAATAGGTAAAAAGTCGAATGTTCTTGTATTTGTGTTAACCGACTTATGGTTTTTATTAAAACTGCATCGCTTTGAAAAAGAATGACTCCCCTAATGCCTTCATGTATCCCCCTCACCGTTCAAGCCATTCTTTAATCCCTACATGATTATTGTATTGAAGTAATGAATTGCAGCCTCTTTTACATGGGGCTGTTTTTGTTACATCATGCGACCCCTGAAAGTTTAAGATGAAAATGATATGATTTATACGTCTGAAAGGATTGGAGGTTTTCTTATGAAGCTTGGTTTAAGGAAAGATGAAGTCCGTTTAGTGGAATATAACCCTGAATGGGCGGCTGAATTCGCAAAGGTTAAGGAGGAACTGCGTGCGAGCACAAACCTCGAGGAGTTCCAAATTGAGCATATTGGGAGCACTTCCATCCCTGGAATGCTGGCCAAGCCGATTATTGATATGGTCGTTGGTATTCGCAACTTATCCAATTTTCCAGAATCACTTGCTGGCGGATTAAAAAAAGCCGGTTTCCTAAGGCTGCGGGTTGAGCGGCCTGGGGAAATTGTTTTTGCAAGATTCACGGACAATACATATGAAGTGAAAACACATTTCATCCATCTCGTTGAGTATGAAGGCGAGCTCTGGCAAAATTTGATTTTCTTCAGGGATTATCTTCGTACCAATGAAGATGCCAGATGGGAGTATCAAGCAATAAAAATGGATTCTCTCGCTCGATATCAAACTGGTGTGAATGAGTACACCGATCATAAGGAAGATTTCGTGAAGGCGATTTTTGCGAAAAGAGCAGTTATTTAACCCTTTTGGTTAGGTAAGATTATATCATTAGGTCATGGTTCCAGGCACAATTCATTAATAACGTTTAAACGAATTCTCTTTGTTTTTCACATGATGTAGTTTTGCTACTGGTTTACGGGTAATCTATGTGATAAAGTAATCGAAGAAAAGGAAGTGATGAAAATGATCAAAATCGAATTGCCGGCACCGGATGTTGTGTTGACGAGGAAGAATCAGCTTGGTGAACCGGTCGAAGCGGTCATCAGCAGCAAGTACGGCTTTACAGACTATAATCGCATCCCGAGGGATAAAGGCGGGATTATCCTGTTTTTTAACGCTGACGATGAACTGATGTTTGTCGGAAAGGCGAGGAAGCTGCGCCCCCGCGTCAAGCGCCATTTCGAGGATACCGTATCCCCTATCAAAAATTACAGGGATGAGGTTTATAAAATCGCGGTGCTCGTGGTCGAGGAACCAATGGACCGTGAAATTTACGAAACGTACGCGATTAATACGCTGAAGGCGAAGTACAACGTGGACAAGGTTTTTTATAAGTAAATCGTAAGGGAGCTTTGTGTTGGTGCAAGGCTCTTTTTTATTTGGGAGCGGGGTGCAATAGGCATTGATGCTTTGCCTATCCCGTTTTGCTTCCTTGCTATCCTGAGCGAAAGCACATTTAGATACTGGGCCATGCAATGCATTAGTATGGCTCATGTATCCATCTATTCACCTTGTCCAGTTTTAATAAATAATAGATCAAGGAAGCTAACTCCTATGGCCAAGCCTAGAGGACTGCCGATTTTCAGATCACCTGCAGCGCCAGTCATAATAAAGTTCAGCAAAATTTGCGTCGCGAGTAAGCCCACGAAAATCAAGATGAACCTCAGAATTCTTTTTTTAATTTCAGCTTTTTTAAGATTCTTCAACTTGGCTCCTGCTGCCACCAATAGAAATACCCCGGATATAAGCAAAAATACTACATATCCCAAGACAAAATAATAAGCCCACTTCGCTACAGGATTCAAATAAATAATGAACATTAACACCACGAAACCGACCATTAATAGTGTATATAAACTTATAATGAATTTCTTTCCTGGCACCTAGCAAAGCACCTCCATTCTTATACAGTCAGTATATCATTGGCTAACCAGCCGGAATTCCAGAAATATTGAATTATTTTTAAACACGAAAATCGATAAAATTGAAACTCACCACCACGAAGACACCAAAAAACCGCCCCGATCCCGGAGCGGCTCACAATTAGACCGATTCAACTGCCAAGTATTTTTTAAGAGTTTCCTGCAGTGTCGCTTTCGTTTCCACTTTCTCGGCGAATGAGATGCCGGCGTGGATCATTTTCCGGACAAGGTCAGGGCGCAGGCCGGTGATGATTCCTTTGCAGCCCATCATGTTTATCCCGTTCAATACTTTCTGGAACTGGTCGATGACGTCCATTTCCATTTCGGCGATTCCGGAAAGGTCCATGACCAAGGTTTGAACTTTTTGATTGGAAATTTCAATCAGTACTTTTTCCTCAATAATCTGCATACGATAATTGTCAATAAGCCCGATCAACGGAAGAACAGAAACCGAAGGGCTGACAGGAATAATGGGTACAGACAAATGCTCAACCAATTTACGTTGTGTGTATAACAATCCATCTTTAAACGTGGAGTAGCTTAAGAAAAAGTTGTTCAGGAATTGGTCAATTTGGTCATTAATCATCTTTTCAAGAGTGAAGAAGTCCTCTTTCCCGAGCGTGACTCCTTCTTCCTCATCGAATTGATAAACAAATTGCCATAAGGTTCTGCGGATCGCCTGGATCCACTCAAGCTTGAATGCCAGCGTCAGAGCATGTTCTGCCCATACCACGCCTTCCTGCTCCGCAAATTCCACTAGTTCCTTTTTTTGATCAAGCAAGACATAATTGACAAGCTTCTCGGCATTTTTCAAAAGGTCAATATTCCCCGTTTGAAGGATATCATTTATTTTATTGGCAACGCCAACCGCCTCAGACAGAAGTTTCTCTTTAAACTCTATACGATTGTCAGAAACGAACTCAGAAATTTGTACGCCTAATGTATATGTAGAATTCATCATTATCTCCCTCATTAATAAGTTTTCACTATGCGTATATTGTTAATGGAAGTATACAATAGTTATATCTGTTTAGAAAAACAATAACACTCAGGTTATGAATTTTCAGTCAGACTAACTATTCATTCCCCTTTCACAGGATAATAAACCTAAAAACGAAAAACTTTTAAAATTCCCTTGTTTTTTTGCAAAAAATCTTTCATTACTAATCTTCCCATCAAACACAAATTAATTTAGCCTTTTTAAACTACCCCTTATTCTATACCCTCATCGCTAGGCTATTAGTCCTTAATCAAACGGGACTTTCTACTTATTATGCTTCCAATCGAGCAAAATCCTGGCAATAAAACTTCAATAATACCCATAACTGGGTTAAACTGTTAGCGAGCCATGTTTGTTCCTATTTTCACTGTTGTTATGCATTAAAACAGGGAGAATAGCTGGATGAAGTGACTTTTTATTTTTAATCATATTTTTAATGGCAAGGGGTGTTCCAATATCAATGAAGAAGAAAAAATTATTCCTGTTCCTAACATTACTCTTAGTTTCCCTTCTGGCATTATCTGCATGCGGAGCTAAAGAAGGTGCTTCGGCTGATAAAAACAAGAGCGAGGAAACGGATAAAGCAAAAGGTAAAGGAAAAGAACAGAAAAAGGAAAAAAATGAACCAGAGGAAAAGGAAGATAACGATTACGGAATTGCCGGCAGTGTAGAAGATATTATAAAAGAAAAGCCCGGCAAATATACTGGTAACGGTTATAATAAGGCGGTTGTACATAGAGCCCTGGACGAAAAGTCTTTCCAGGATAAAGATAGCTTCCAAGTTTACGAGGAGCTGTTGAAACTTATGGCAGAGGGCAAAAATTATCAGCCGTATTATGATTATTATGAGGAATTCAATCCTAAGATCGAGACAACACTGACGAAAATGCCAGGCGGCATGAAACTTGGCGATGATGGGGATCTTGATATGAATGTTAATATTGCAATCCTTTTGGACGCAAGCGGAAGCATGGCCCAGAAAATAGGCGGCAAAACAAAAATGGAGCTGGCGAAGGATGCCATCAATCAATTCGTCTCTTCTATGCCTGAGGAAGCAAATGTTTCGCTCCGAGTTTATGGTCATAAAGGAAGTAACAGCGATAGCGACAAAAAAGTTTCGTGTGAAAGTACAGAAATCGTTTATGATTTCAAACCGTATAATGAGTCTGATTTCAAATCCTCTTTAGGTAAGTTTCAGCCGACCGGCTGGACGCCAATCGCAAATGCAATCGCCCAAACAAAAGCTGATTTTGAAAAAGTCGGCACGGAAGGCGAAAACATCATTTATGTCGTAAGTGATGGTGTTGAAACTTGTGACGGTGATCCAGTAAAGGCCGCAAAAGAACTCCATGACTCCAATATTAAAGCGGTCGTCAACATCATTGGCTTCGATGTCGACAGCAATGGGCAAAAACAGTTGATTGCTGTTGCCGAAGCGGGCGGCGGAGAATATGAAACCGTCAAAACCGCCAAGGATTTCGAAAAGCTATGGGAAGATGAGCGGCGCCGCCTTTGGAATGAATGGTGGAATTGGGGAAGCAAGAACTGGAATGAGGTCTGGAATGAACAAGCCAAAAAAGAAAATGAACTTTATGACAAGAAAACAGAATTCAGCAATCTGATCTATGATGAGAAATCGCGCCTCCAGGAAGCCATGTACTATCTTAAAGATAAAGAGCAAATTAATTCCGAGGTCAGGCAGGAAGTCGAAAGTCTTATCAAGCAGCGATTCGATATTATGAAAGACTTTATGGATGAAAGACATAAAGAACTACGAGATACCTTGAAAACAGAAGGAACGAACCTCAAGAAATCCATTAAGGAAAAAGAAGAAGAAATGAAGGCTAAGTATAAGAGTTAAATCTTACAGACAAAAAGGAAAAGGCACAAGAATCCATTCACAAGCGGGTTCTTGTGCCTTTTTTTTGCGTGGCACCTTTTATTTTTCATATTCCTTTTCAAAAACTTTCGTACTTCTGACTGTGTCGATTGGCCTTACTAATTGTTCTATTTCTTCTCGTTTCGGTTCAAGGAATGGCGGCAGTGACAATTTTTCACCAAGTGTTTCATAAGGTTCATCGCCCATGAAACCAGGCCCATCCGTTGCCAGCTCGAATAAAATTTGCGGAGCCACCCTCGCATACAGTGATCCGAAATAATATCGTTCAACATAACCAGAGTTCGGCATGCGGAAGGACTGCATTCTCCCCTTCCACTCTTCCAGCGCTGCCCGGTCATCGACACGGAACGCTGCATGATGGACGGTACCATATCCCTGCATAGCGCGTGGAAGTGATTCATTATCCTCCACGATTACTTGCGCACCGTTCCCGCCTTCCCCTGTTTCAAACAAATGATAAGAACCTTCCTCGGCAATTTCCTTAAACATTAAAACCTCTTCCATGACTGCTTTGAAGTAATCAAAATTTGAAATACGGATAAAAACGGGACCCAACCCAGTAATCGCGTATTCCAATGGGATAGGTCCTTTTTGCCAAGGTGTACCCGATTCCACGCCCTCATTTCTTTCATCAGAAATCAATTGATATTGCTGGTCATCAAAGTCGGAAAAGGATAATGTCCTTTTGCCAAATTGCTCAGTGATTCCTTTATGTTTGATATCTAATCTGTTAAATCGGCTAAGCCAATACTCTAATGCGGCATCTGTTGGCACACGGAATGAGGTTTTTGATATCTCGTCTGTTCCATGGGACCCTTTCCGGCTTCCGGGGAAATCAAAAAATGTCATGTCTGTTCCCGCGCTTCCCACATCATCCGCAAAAAATAAATGATATGATTGGATATCATCCTGGTTAACGGTTTTCTTTACTAACCGAACGCCTAACACATTAGTGAAGAAATCATAAATTTTTTCCGCACTGCTAGTAATAGCGGTAATATGGTGTATTCCTTTTAAGTTTTCCATTGCTAGTCCCTCCATTTAATATTCTTCAGACTAGAGCAATAAAGCTCGCTTTCATAAATTATCTTGAAGTGAAGATATCTTCGTAAAAAAATTACATTTGAAGTATCCAACTTAATTAAAATATCTTTAATTCGAGATAATAATACCTCGGAATTCTTTATTTGTCAACATTCTGTCTTGTACGGTTTTCCACTTTTATAGATATTCCTCTTAAACACCAGAAGATCTGCTCAGCATTTATAAATAGTTAATAATTTTCTATATCTTACAATAATATGAAAATATCTATGTATCTATTGCAATACGTGATGGTAAACTTTACTATTTAAGTATAGTGGTTTATTTTGGAAGAAATGTAAGATCATCTCCGGGGAGGTTTTTCGATGAAGATATTTATTAGCGGTACTGTCCTGGCTATCATCGCTTCGTTTGTTTCGCCTTATCTCTTTGGAACTGCGTATGCCTATTTCTTACCTGGCGGCATCGGTCTTGCTTCTATCCTGATTTCCGCTGTTTTTTCCGGTTCCATGCTGAGCGGCGACAGGATCCGGGCAAACTTTCTAACGGAATCGAAAGACGACCGGCGTGAGCGTCAAAGGACGATGACACAGTTTGCGTTATTCGGATTGCCAAATTTGCTCGGGGCGGTCCTTCTCTATACATTATTCCATTAACGGGAGATGTTCATTATGGTAAAAAAAATAACAATCATCGCGGCTGCTGTTTGTCTGGCAGCGGTCTTGGCATTTATGAATCCGTCTGAGACGGACTACATAGCTTATGCAGAACAAAAATTCGCAGATGAACCATCCATCTCACACCCTGATGACATTGAAAAATCGAATCTGCTGATTTTTTCAATCTACACCCCTATCGTTGATGAAGAGTATGGGGTATCACACCTCGGCGTCATGGGCCAATTCATCGAGCTGTCCAGGGAAAACCTGAAGCCGCCAATCTGGGTGGAACTATTTTTAAGATAATAATATTATGTAAACTATCTAACAGGAGCTTGCGATGGCAGCTCCTGTTTCGCAAAAATTCAGTTCTACCCGTTCGACTTTTTCTCCCCCGACTGCCTCACCCTAGAAACTTATAAGCCGCCGGGCGTTGCAAAAGCCTTTCGATTCCTTCTTCATAATAAGGCATTAAGGAATTGGCGGTTTTCACATCCACCCATTTCACCTCTATTATTTCTTCAGGAAACTGAATGGATATGGTCCCCCCTGATACATAGGCAGCGAAAGTGAAAAATAGGACATGATGTCCCCGGTCGGGCCGGAAAGCCTCCTTCACTGCGAGCAATTCCCGTGCTTCAACTGTTAACCCCGTCTCTTCATACACCTCGCGAACGAGCCCCTCGGTCAGGATTTCCCCTTTCTCAACCATGCCGCCTGGCAAAGTCCAGCCGGACCCCACATTATTAACCATTAATACTTGGTTGGTTTCCTTGTCAAAAATCAGTCCATATACGACGTCCGCTCTGTCCATTCCGCATCCCCAATCATTTAGCTAAAATCCCTACTCAAAGTATGATATAACTTGAAGTAGAATGCTACTTATTTGGAGCGATAATCATGTCTTACCGGTATTTGAAAATCTTCAGTATCCTCCTCCCGACCATTTTGATTGGCGGGTTTGAATTTTTGCGCCATGGGGTGTTTCTTGATCATCTCTCTATGGATACGGGCAATTATTTGATTACTTTTCTGACTTTCATCATTTCATGTATTTACACTGTGTGGATGTTCAGGATGATTGAAGTCAAAAACAGAAGGATCACGAAAGAGCGTGAAGTGCACGCGATTTACGAGGAACGCGAGCGGCTCGCGAAAGAGCTTCATGACAGCATCGCGCAGTCCCTGTTTCTAATGAAAGTCCACTTAAAAAAAGGAAAACTGCAAGAGGCGGGAACTTTGACAAACTCGATCGATACGCAGCTCAGGCAGGCGATTTTCAACCTTAGACTGACCCCCAATGAAGGGATGACCTTGGCAAAAAGAATCCGGCATTGGCTTGAAAATTGGCAAACCGTTACCGGGATTGAAACAGAAATTGAGATCACTGTTGATGAAGATTTATTTTCGGCTTCCGAGGAAGTTTTATTATTCGGGATTGTCCAAGAAGTATTTACGAACATCCAGAAGCATTCCGGTGCGGAGGCCGCGACGATATACCTCTGGAACAACGGCCCGGACTGGGAGCTTTCTGTTGAGGATGATGGCCGCGGCTTTGTACCGGCTGAAGTGAATGCCGCCCACTACGGGCTGGCGATGGTCAAGGAGCGGGCAGCGGCCCTTTCCGCTGTACTGGACATCCGTTCTGTTGTGGGGACGGGAACAAAGTTCATTTTGAAAGGAAAAAAGAGAGATGAATAATGTGTGCCGAGTGTTGATTGCGGATGATCACCCGCATGCCCGGGAGGCGATCAGGTCGATGCTTGAGGGCGTCGCGGGTTTTTCAATTGCGGGTGAGGCGCGGAACGGGCTTGAGGCGGTTGGGTTGTGCCGGGAGCTGCTGCCGAATGTGGTGTTGATGGATATTGGGATGCCTGTGATGGGCGGACTTGAGGCGACGAAGCGGATTAAGGATGAGTTTCCTGCGGTAAAGGTAATCATGCTGAGTGTGTCGGATGATGTGGCTGATTTGTTTTCGGCGGTGCAGTTCGGCGCGCAAGGGTATCTTTTGAAAAGTATGGATCCGGACGATTGGCTTGAATATTTATCTGCCTTGATTGCTGGCAAGGATGATGCAGCCCGTGGTATCGCCGGGAAGCTATTCGGGCAGTTTAAGGGTGCGGAGCCTTCGGCTGCGGCCTCGCTTACGCCGAGGGAAAAGGAAATTTTACAGCTTATCACTCAAGGGCTGACGAACCGGGAGATTGCCAATCAGCTTTCGATTGCGGAGAATACGGTGAAGAATCATGTGAAGAATTTGCTCGAGAAGCTTGAACTGGATAATCGGGTCCAGCTGGCTGGTTATGCTGTCAGGCATCAGTTGTCATAATTCCGTCACATTTTCCGCCTGCCTCTAGCCCGGGTGAGCCATTAAAGGTTCTATGCTTATAGTGTAAAATAGTAGTGATAGGATTTTGCACCTTTATGGATAAACTACTTTGGCTAAAGGGGATTGTTATGAAAAAGTTGCTCGTTTTGTTGATTGGTTTGGCAATGGCCGCACTTGTTGGCTGTTCCGGAGGGAATGACAAAGACAAGGTATCCGGTGGGGATGAGCCGCCGAAGATGATTGAGGTCGAAATTCTTCTTCCTGATAAAATAGATCCGAATGTCGAGACGGAAATCAAGGCCCATGTAACGCAAGGCGATGAAAACGTCGAGGATGCAAATGAAGTGAAGTTCGAGGTTTTCAAGCAGGGTGATAAGGATCATGAAATGCTTGAGGCGAAGCATGTTGGCGATGGCATTTATTCGGTGAAGAAGAAGTTTGCCGAGGAAGGAAATTATGTGGTGATCAGCCATGTGACGGCACGCGATATGCACAATATGCCGAAGAAGGATTTCGTTGTCGGCAATCCGTCCGAGCACGAGGCGGCGCATGAGTCTTCGGATGGACATGAGCACGGGCACGGCGAAAGCAGTGTGGCAATTGACTTTCCGGTGGCTTCCGCTGATTCCGGTAAGGAAACTGTGTTGTCCGCTCTGATCAAGCATGAGGACAAGCCGCTCGAAGGCGCGAAAATCACGTTTGAAGTTTGGAAAAACGGTGAGGAAAAGCATGAGTTCATCCCTGCCCATGAAGCTGGCGCCGGCAAATATGAAGTGAAGCATACCTTCCCTTCTGCAGGCAATTTCACCGTGAATGTCCACGTCGAAAAAGGCGATTTGCATGAACATGAGGAAAAAGCGGTAACAGTAAAATAAGATATTAAGGACCAGCAGGCGGCGGCTTGCTGGTTTTTTGTTGCTTAGGTTTTTTAGGCTAGGCGGGTTTTGCAGCTGGGATTTCTTTTCTGCCTGGCCGCTTTCCCGCCGCTAAATCGGATATCGGCGATTATTTTTAGATATCAGCGATTATTTTTAAATATCAACGATTTTTTATTTATATCAGCGATTATTTCAATATATCATCGATTTTTTAAATCCTAGCCCGATTTTCAAAAAAACCCCGCACAAAATAAAACCCGCACATCTTGTCTGTGCGGGAAAACAGTTTACTTTTTCGGTTTCGATGGCTCTGATATTTCCTCGAGCGCTTCCCCGGCATCGTCTGTCAGATTTCTCTCGATCGCGAGGTCTCCGAGAGACACGATTCCGATCAACCGGCCCTGCTCGACGATTGGCAGCCTTCTTATTTGTACGTCGGCCATCAGTTCGGCCGCCTCTTCCGCCGACATGTCCACTGTGCCCCTGACAGGATCTTCAGTCATCACCCTTGAAATCGGAGTATCGAGCGGCCATTGCTCGGCAATCGCATTGAGAACGATGTCCCTATCCGTAGCCAATCCTTTCAGCTCGTCCCCTTCACAAATTGGAATGACCCCAACATCCAGCTCCTTCATCTTCTTCGCAATCTCGAAAATCGGCGTGTCCGGCGTACAAGTTTCCACATCGGTTGTCATGACCTGTTTAATTTTCATCTCAATTCCTCCTTTTGTCCAACTACTCGGGAGTTTCCCGCGAGGTAAGAGAATGAAACTGCCAGATTTTGCAAAAGGGGTCACTCAGGCCGGGCCATCTTTTTGCAAAACGGTGAATATGTCCCTTTTTGTCATTTCCATGGCCTCCTGATAGGTACCCACCCTGTTCTTCAGCCAAAAATCATACACTTTCAACAAATCATTCCTGTCGAAAACTTTATTTGCGAAAGTTTGAAAAAAATAGACGAGCAGAACGTTTAAAGCTTCTTGTGGGAGATGGTTCCGTGACAAAACCATCCTCGTTGCCAAGAGGTCGAGTCCGCGGACTTTTCCGCCCGTTGCCGCCGCCAGTGTTTCGAGTGGAGGCGCATATCTGCATTTTTCAAATAAGGTTCCACCGAGTTCTGCTTCTTCAGCCATCCCGCTTCCCCTCCCCCATCGTGCCGCTATTCCATCTATATTAATTATAAAAAATGGGCTTGGGTTTTGATATACAACTATGGCAGTTTTTCCACTACTACCTTAGTAGTAATTTGCAGGGGGTTTTAAGCTTGGAAATCCTTCCCTGATTCTTGCAAAAGTTCCTCAAACCATTCCACACAGCGATATGTAGGCTCCCATTCCGAATGATCTTCGATTGACCAAATAATTGATAATACTGCCATCACAATTCCGGCTTTAAGGAGATTGTTCTTCTGTAATGAAAGGCTTTCACAAATCCAGTTGACCCGCTTGCTGAGCAGCCGCTGCGAATCTGGCTTCTCATGCAGATGATTGAATAGGAAGGAAATCAAATCGAAGTACGGATTGCCCACTACCCCTTTTGGGTCAATCGCCAGCCAGCCTCGCTCCTGAGAATAAAGAATATTTTCGTGGTGAAGGTCACCATGGAGCAGTTCCATTTTGGCCGGCTCATTGAGTTCCGCCAAAAATTCTTTTGCCCTCATGACTAGCGATGGTGGGAGCGGCCCAGACTTCTCTGCATAGGTTTCCAAATAACGGTCGAATCCTTCCCCCCAATCCTTGATTGACGGAAGGACTGAAGTTTCAGGAACTGGCCTTCGGATCGACTTCCAAACAGAGGTGAACTGCTTCGTCACTTGCTCTTCATCTTCAATTTCGGATAAGTTTTTGCCGGGTACAAGCTGTTCCAAAAGCATGGCGCCATTTTCGCCGTCCTCTTTCAGCAGCATGGCGCAGCCGTCACCTGAATATAGCTGGAGGGCGGTGATTTCATTCTGGAACTCCTTTCCCGGTACGCCTAGCTTTAATACTACTTGCCGACCGCTGTCATCGACCGCCTTAGCGACGTAATTATATGTAAGGTTTCCGGCTGGCCCTCCAAGTTCAAGGTTCCATTTTGCAGCGTAAAAATTCAATTTTCCTTCGAGTCCACTTAGCCATTGCGTCCCGGCCTCTCCGAACGCGCCGGTTATTTTTGCAATAAATTCCTTGGGAAGTTCCATTGTTCCGCTCCTATCCATGAATTAATTTTGCCTGCAAAAATCGGATTTTGAACACTCCGCTTCTGTCTGAATAACCTAGGAGTAGAGGAGGAATTTGCGTGGTTTTATATACAAAAGAAGAGCTGTTCCAAGCGGAGATTGAGCCTTGGAAAAAGGATGCCTACGAAAAATTCGACCGTAAAATGACGGATGTGGAAAAGCCTTTTCCGTGTATACCGGCGACACTCGGCCACCGGTTCAATCATTTCCGGTATGGATTCCTGCCTGCCCCAACAGACTCCGGCTCATCCAGGGAGCTGGCTCTCGCATTGGAAGAGTTTTCGACTATATATCAAACAACTGGTCTTTATGCTTCCCTTGTTTTGTTTTATGAAAAAAGCGTTGACGAGCTGACAGTCGAGGACTATGAACAGGTTTTTTGGGAACAGCTCGGACGTGTCTGCCATTTTGATAAAATAGAGTGGCCAGCCCATATCCCGCTTGACCCGGAAGATTCCCTGTGGGAGTTCTGCTTCCATGGTGAACAGTATTTCGTTTATTGCGCCACTCCAGCACACCGGAACAGGCAGAGCCGTTATTTCCCTTATTTGATGCTCGCGATTACGCCAAGGTCCGTGCTAGTTGAATTGAATAAATCGCCCGAGCGCGCGGCAAAATTAAAAACGCAAATCCGCAAGCGGCTTGAAAACTATGATTCTGTCCCGCCCCATCCAGATTTGAATGCATATGGCCAGGAAGACAATTTCGAGTGGAAACAGTATTACCTCCGTGATGATGAGTCAACGGCTGGGAAATGCCCCTTTCATCACTTTTTAAAGGAGCGGGAAGACAATAACGGTTAACAGGGGCATGTCAGCGGGCATGCCTCTTATTTTGGAATAGAATCCAGTAAGAGGATGAAACTAACAACATCATATTTATAGGAGTGAACCGCCTTGGGTAAATTGATAGGGACACCCGCGTTGCTGATTCTTGATGTCCAAAAGGGATTCGACGACCCGTATTGGGGAAAGAGGAATAACCCGGATGCAGAGCAAAATATCCTCAAGCTTTTGACGGAATGGCGCAAGCGGAACTGGGAGGTCATTTATTCCCAGCACCTGTCCGTTGAACCACAATCGCCGCTGAATCATAAAAATGCATTAGGAATCCAAATAAAAGATTCATTAAAGCCGGACGAAGATGAGACGGTTTTCACGAAAAACGTCAACAGCGCCTTCATCGGTACCCCGCTCGAAGTTTACTTAAACGAAAAGAAAATCAAGACACTCTTCATCACAGGCTTGTCCACCCAGCATTGTGTCTCAACGACGACAAGGATGGCGGGCAATCTCGGCTTTGTGAATTTCCTCGTCTCCGACGCAACGGCTGCGTTCGAAATTACCGACCATCGTAAAGTGAAACACCCTGCGGAGACAATACATGAAATTGAGCTCGCTACGCTCCATAAAGAATTCGCAACAATTGTGACGACTGATTGGGTCCTTGATACCCTGCAGAGTTAAATGGGATTTACCCTAAATTGTCACAGTAGATTTGCAAATCCTCTGTAGAATAACACTTCAATTGAAGGATATAGGGGCGAAGACCTCTATATCCCCGTTTGCGGTTATTTCAATTACTCACTCAGGAAGTATGGCTGTTATTCACGTCCTGCTTATGTCCCGCATAGCCTACGAGTTCCATGAATCCCCTGCCGCTGATCGGCTTCCGGCCGCCCCCTGGCAGTATTTCAATGCCGCTCACCTTAACAGCTCCTTCCCAAATGCCTCTCAGCGGACCG
Source organism: Bacillus sp. B-jedd (assembly GCF_000821085.1). GTDB lineage: Bacteria > Bacillota > Bacilli > Bacillales > Cytobacillaceae > Bacillus_D. The sequence goes on along the minus strand of NZ_CCXR01000001.1, from coordinate 1,886,976 downwards.
ATGATTGGCATCTCCTGCTTGGGAAACTCCGCTTCCACGGAAAGCTCCATCCCGAAATCAGGAATTGTAATGTTCCAGGTGACCGGATAACTCGCATTTGTCTCGAAACTCCGCCAATAACTCCTCTTTTCAAAACAAACTTCCCTTGTAAACTGAAGCGAGCCGTCTATTTCAATCAAATTGGCCATCATGGAATGAGTCTTATTCTTGCCGGCAGTCATTTCATTTATTAACAGCTCCCGGCCATCACTTAGCTGCAATCCGAACCAGTTCCAGCCCCTGCCTTTGGCAAGACTGTAGCCACGTCCCCATTGGTGGTCGAACCACCCATATCCAATAACGCTCTCCAATCCTTTTTCCGTCCGAATTTCGCCGTAAACCCGGTTTCGTGTGTGCGAGTAATAGTAGAGTTCACCCGGCTTTCCCTGTCCGCCGATTAGGGCGACCGGCTTCTCTGGAGTAAATCCAAGTTCCGCCTCATAATGGGGATGGCTCAGCGTCACTTCAAAGGAATCTTCCAATTCGCCGCTGAATGTCATTTTGTTTTTGCCATATATCAACTCTGTTGGGCCTTCCGTCACTTTCACCCCGCTTAGCTTCTGATGCAGAGCCGGCAGTTTCCCTTTCAGGAGCATTTTCTCCTGTTTCCAAATATGGCTGTCCGCCGGGTTCAACAGCAAATAGAGCGGAAGGTAAAAGCCGGCCATCTGCATGGTCAGGGACGGATCGATTGCGGAATAGTTGTGATTGACTTTTCTGTTCAAGTCTATTAGGGAATGAATAAGATAGTGACCCTTCAGGAAGCTCGTTTCACCGATGCGGAAGAAGCAGGTCATCAACGCGTAACGGCCGCCTCGGTCACCATTCAAAAACGCAAAGCAATACCACCATTCCACATTCGAATCGTCATGTTTCCCGGCATCCATCGGGAGCGTGATATCCTGACCACGCTTTTTCTTCATTTCCCTCACCACAGCCTTATTCTTTTTACTGTAAGGTATGCGCGTATGCGGAATTTTGCTTTCTATTATATGGCCAGGCTCATCAAATCTTCGCTGTACATAACGCCATCAACTTGAAGGGCATGGCTGTCGATGCCGTATGTTTTGAACCCGAGCGATTCGTAGAGCTTTTTAGCCGGAAGGTTGCTCGACGTAACCGATAAGTATAGATGGGTGATGTTCCCCAGTTTTTTCGCTTTTTTAATGGCCTCTGATACAAGTTGTTTTCCGGTTCCTGCCTGCCGGTATTCAGGTAAGACATACATCGCGAAAATATTTGCCCGGTGCCTGAGCTTCGGCTTCCCTTCCCTCACGAGCGTAACAGTGCCAGCCAATTTACCACCAATAAACGCCCCATATGTCTGTGCATTTTCATCACTGAACCGTTGCTTGAAAAGCTCAAGCGGGTGGTTCAGTGTCTCTTCATAGCTTGCGGCGAAGGCTTCTGGATGGTCTTTAAGTGCCTTAAGCCGTAAGACTCGGTATTCCTCAGCATCTTCGGGCAAAAGTTTTCTAATTTCCATAAACATTCTCCTTTTGGCAAAATTTTCATGGCAGTCTCCTGGTAATTGTACTACAATTTAAGGTATTATGATTATTTTAGAAAAGAAAGGCAGCGATGACAATGGAAACCGTAGAATCGTTTTTGCAAAAATTGAATGAAGAATTGAGGCTGCACACCTTAAAGGTGACCGAAGCCAGCTGGAAGGCGCAGACAACCGGAGAGGCCGAATGGGCTGAAAAGCTCGCCAAGGTGAGTACAGAGCTAAGCTTGTTTTTTGCCAATAAGGATACATACGCGAAAGCCCAGCAATTCCTTAAGGCAGAAGACTTAAGTGAGTTGGAAAAGCGCCAGCTCGAAGGATTCGTCATTAATATGAAAAGCAAACAGCTGCCTGAGGAAATCCTCGCCGACCTTTCAAAACGGTCATCGGAACTGAATTTGCGCTTTAATACTTACTCACCTGAAGTAGATGGGAAAGCCTATTCGGCCAATGACATCCGCGAAGTGCTGACGAACAGCACCGATTTGGAGCTGCGGAAAAAGGTTTGGTTTGCGAGCAAAGAAGTTGGCAAGGTCGTCGAAAAGGATCTGCTAGTGCTCGTTGAGAAGCGGAACGAAGCGGCCAGGCTGCTCGGCTACGAAAATTACCACGAAATGGCATTCGATCTTCAGGAACTCGACCGTGATGAGGTTTTCTCGATTTTCAGGAAACTGGTGGAGCAATCTGATGCAACATACCGGAAAATGAAAGCGGAACTGGATGAGCGCCTCGCCGCGAAGTTCGGCATTGACGTGTCCGAAATCAGGCCGTGGCATTATGTCGACCCATTTTTCCAGGAGGCGCCGCCTTCCGATGCGACGAATCTTGACCGTTTCTACAAGGGCAAAGACCTTTTGCAGCTGACTACCGATACGTTCAACGCGATGGGCATCGATGTGACTGACCTCTATGAAAAGAGCGACCTTTATCCTCGCGAAAAGAAAAATCCGACCGCATTCTGCACGGATATGGACCGCGCCGGCGATGTCCGCGTGCTGTGCAACCTGACCGAAAGTGCTTATTGGATGGAGACGAACCTGCATGAATTCGGCCATGCCGCTTACTTCAAATATGTCGACCCGTCCCTGCCGTTCAGCCTGCATTCGTACAGCCACATCCTCACAACCGAAGCCATCGCGATGCTTTTCGGGAAAATGGGCAAAGACCCGCGCTGGCTAAAGCGTTTCCTGCAGCTTGACGAGGAAACTGTGACCGAGCTGACTCCAGAACTGGCAAGCTACCAGCAGCTCCATATGCTGATTGCCGCCCGCTGGATCATCACGTTTGTCTTTTTTGAAAAGGAGCTGTATGAAAACCCTGACCAAGATTTGAACGCATTGTGGTGGAAAACAGTCGAGGAAATTCAGCTCGTCACCCCGCCAGAAGATCGCAGCAACCCGGATTGGGCTGCAAAAATTCATTTCACCCTCGCACCGGTTTACTATCAGAATTATGCGCTTGGAGAACTAGTCGCTGCCCAGCTGCAGCGATACATCGAGCGCAACGTATCACCGGAAATCTTCACCGAAGAAACCGGAAAACTGCTCGTCGAGTCCTTCTTTAAGCCAGGCGCCCTGTATTCCTGGAATGAGAAAATTCGTCGTGTGACCGGTGAAAAGCTGAATCCGCAGTACTTTGCGGAGCTGTATTGCTAGGGTTTTAGTTAGTAAACTTTGATATGTGCCCCCCGCCTGATTGGCTGGGGTTTTTTTTGCAAAATTGACTAGTGAAAATTGGCTACATTTTTGTATTTATATAGTAGGGGCCTGACCCCTACTAGATTTTGCTCACAAAAAGTAGTTACTTCACTAGTTACCCGAACCTCTTTTTCGCAAAATTAACTAGTGAAAATTGGCTACGTTTTTCTATTTATATAGTAGGGGCCTGACCCCTACTAGTTTTCGCTCATAAAATATAGTTACTTTACTAGTTACCCTCACCTCTTTTTTGCAAAAATAACTAGTGATAATTGGCTATGTTTTTGTATTTATATAGTCGGCGTCTGACGCTTACTAGTTTTTGCTCGCAAAAAGTAGTTACTTCACTAGTTACCCGCACCTCTTTTTGGCAAAATTAACTAGTGTAAATTATTTATTTAGTAGGGCCCTGACCCCCTACTAGTTTTTGCTCAAAAAATATAGTTACTTCACTAGTTACCCGCACCTCTTTTTCGTAAAATTGACTAGTGAAAATTGCCTATGTTTTTGTATTTATATAGTCGGGGTCTGGCCCCTACTAGTTTTCACTCCAAAATATAGTTACTTCACTAGTTACCCGCACTTCTTTTGCAAAATTTACTAGTGAATATTGGCTATATTTTTTTATTTATATAGTCGGGGTCAGGCCCCTACTAGTTATCGCTCCAAAAAAATAGTTCCTTCACTAGGCAAGTACACAAGGAAGACTAGTTAAAAAAAGCCACCTCAGCAAACCCCTCTCTACAAAAGTACACAACAAACAAAAACAAGCACCCAACTCATCTAAGCCGGGTGCCTCTCATTTAAAACTATTAAACTTCTCTCCTCAACGCGCTAAGCACATCCACTCTGGTTGCACGTTGTGCCGGGCGCAGACCGGACAAAATTGTAACGATGTAGCAGATCAAAAAGCTGATGACCGGCAATGTCCATGGGATGCTGCTGAATTTCAACCCTTCTGGTGCTTGTTCGCCAAATACCTGCTGAATGATGAGCGGGATGCCCAGGTTGACGGCGAAGCTGATCAGATAAGCGACCGCTGTTCCAATCAGCGCGCCAATGATGCCGATGTAGGAGCTTTCCAATAGGAAGATTCCCTTGATCGTTTTCGGGCTGGCGCCGATTGCTTTCATAATCCCAATATCCTGCGACCGTTCCGTCACCGCCATTGTCATCGTGTTGTAAATGCCGATAGAGGCGATCAAGACGGCGATGGTACCGATGAAAATAAGGCCCGCTTTCACAATCGTGAAAATCATATTGACTTCCTTCAGCTCTTTCAAAACAGAATAAGTCATATAATCATCTTTTTCCAACGTTTCGGTAATTCCTTTAACCGCTTCAAGATTGGTCGCATATACCTTGACTTCATCATATTCTGGCATGACAAAGCCATCCTCAGTATTGTTCGGCTCCATCACCGCACCCCTTGGCGTTCCGGTGAATTCCTCAATTTGCTTCAATAGCCCCTCTGAAATAAACACCATCCGGTCAAAAACCCACTCCTTTGTCGGCTGCTTGCGAATGCCGGCAACAGTGACCTCGAAGGTTTTCGGGACCTCTTTCCCATCGACCATCTTATTGACGGTCATTGTTAAGGTTTTGCCAACCAGGGATTCCTTGAAGCGATACTCATCCTTCAATTTCCCTTTATTGTCATAGATTTGCTCCCCATCGGAGCCTTTTGGAATCAAGCCTTCGACAAAATCATAGCCGAGAATAACTTCATTGTCATTTTCAGCCACCTTGCCCTCCGCAAGTTCAAAGCCTGCCTTCAACTCGGACGGCATATGGGAGACAATTGTCTGGCTGTACGCTTCATAATTGCCGATTGTGTAAATCCCATCCTGTTGGAGATTGATTCTTCTTACGACTGATTTGACATTTTCCATCTTTTCGAACTTGGCGATATCATCATCAGACACAGGCTGGAAACCGTTCTCATCATTTTGCTTTCCATGGACCTGAATTTCAGTGACAATCTGGCGACTGGTAATTTCCTTGACGATCGATGAGTGCAAGCCGAAGCCGACTGATGCCAACACGATCAGAAATGCACTACCCATTGCCGCTGCCAGGATTGTCATAAATACTCTCGTTTTACTTTTCTTCATATTTTGCCGGACGAACCGGAACTGGTCCTTCAATTTCATGCGAAAACCTCCTCTAATACCCTGCCATCACGCAGTTCAATTGTTCGGTGCCCGATTCTGGCTACCTGGTCATCGTGAGTGATGATCAAGAAGGTAATGCCCAGTTCCCTGTTCAATTGGACGATAAAATCAAGCAGTTCCTCTTCCGTTTCACTATCAAGGCTCCCGGTCGGTTCATCGGCGAGGATGATCGGCGGGTTGACGACAAGCGCCCTTGAAATACTGACACGCTGCTGCTGGCCGCCTGACAGTTCGCCTGGATAATGGTCCTTATACTCGAGCAGGCCGACTTTTGAAAGCATCTCCTCGGTTGTCCTTTTCCGTTCCGCTTCCCCCATCCCCTGCAAAACTAGCGGAAGTTCAACATTTTCATATGCGGTCATGCTTTGGATCAATTGAAAGCTTTGGAAAATGAAGCCGAGATGCTTAATCCTGAAGTCAGCGAACTTTGATTCACTTAGGCCGGTCACTTTCGTCCCATCTATAATTATTTCACCCTCAGTTGGGCGGATGAAGCCGCTCACCAAATTAAGTAATGTCGATTTCCCTGATCCGCTCCGGCCAACAACGGTGACGATTTCCCCTTTGCCGACTTCGAGCGAAACATCCTTCAGGACAGGGATAATCGTTTTGTTCCCCTTTTTCCCAATTTCAAATTGATGGGATAAATTTTTAATTGTAATCATCAGGTTTCTCCTAATCCGTTTTTATAAAATATGTGCTTCCGCATCCTTGCTCTGGAGGGATGCGGAAAAAATTTGCCTCCCGGGTTGCTTCTTAGCGCAAACCGGAGGCCTATCAAAAACACAGTCTCTTGCTTAAGCGATATTTTTCTCCAACATCGCTTTCCTGAGCTGTTTCCTTGCCCGGTAAAGCCTGGTTCTGACAGTGGCCGATTTGAGATTCAGTGAGGTGGCAATCTCAAGTTCTTTCATTCCGTAGTCTACCCTCATGACCATCACTTTCCGGTAGTCTTCGGTCATCCCGAACATCGCCGCACGCACTTCTTCCTGGAGGAGGATGAATTCGAACTTTTTGTCGGTCGATTCTGATACTCCCTTTTCGGTGATTCGCTGCTCCATTACTGTTTGGTCGGCCGGTACCCAGCGCTTTCGCTGTTCCGCCCTTACGAAATCAATCGCGGTCCGCCTCGTCACCGAGGAAAGCCAGGCGCCGACTTTATCCATATCTTCAATCGTGCCGAGCTTTTTATATGCCTTCAAAAAACTTTCCTGGACAACGTCTTCAGCCAGATAGCTGTCTTTCGTTACACTGTAGGCGACTTGCAGCATTCTTGCTGAATATTTTGAGTACAATTCGTTAAAATCCAGTTCGGCCATCTCCATCCCCCTCTCATTTTGCAAAATGGCTCTTTATAAATGCAGGTGCATCTTTTTCATTGAATGACCGTATTTCCTTCATATCTCTGCGGTTATAGACGAAAATAGCAAGGTAATCCTTTTTTTCATACCAACTGTAGCCTGCCTGGTCCAGCGCTTCTTGAATTTTTTCTTTGTCTTTTATCTTCAATGTATCTGGGTCATTCTCCATTTCGTTGATCAGACTTCCAATTGGGTCATCAGATCTTTCCCGGAAATCAGTTGTTTCGGCAAGTTTTTTGGATACAAGAATGTATTTGACATCCTTTGGTGTAATTACAGCTTCGTCATACAGTCCCTTCTCCTTTAACCAGCCTTGAAATTCTCTATATGACGTTTTTAGCTGCATGTGAACCGTGTCTGAATTATCCGTAATTTCAATCGTTGTATATGTTCCAACCGGAGCTCTCCACTCTTCATATGTTTCATTCTCAAGCTCTTTTTTCAAAATCGACACAGCTTCATGAATTTCTTCTACATCTGAAATGGAAACAATCTTTTCAAGGCCTGCTTCGTCCCTGATATTGATCTTGCGTATTGATTCTTCTTTTATTTTGAAAAGAGGGTTTGTGGCCCGGATGTATTCTGTACTCATCTGAAGGGGGCGAAGCCATTTCTCATATTCGCGCTCATTGATCCGATACTCCCGGATGACCTTCTTGCCACTCTTCAATTCATAAATAAAATAGAAATATCCCGTGTTGCGGAGGTCGTGTTTGTTCATTTTTTCATTGGCGATAATTTCCGAATGAAGCTTTCTGACCGAATCGATTGATTCAATGCTCTTCAACGGGCTTGGCATATAAATCGTGTCTTCTTCATTACGGGAAATGATTTGATTGGACAGTGTTACTTTCTTAATCTTCTCCTGTGCCGGCACGTACTTTTCGTATCCGCCGAAAGACTGGATCCCGATGAGCAAAGCAACAATGATCCCGCTGTACACTGCGAATCCACGGAAATTCGCAAGGCCGAATACCCTCCAGGTTTTCTGAAGGACCATTTCTGCGACAAAATAACCAAAGACCGTACCGAACGCGTAGCCGAACAGCAGCCAGTTAAAAGTCCGCTGGTACTCTCCGAAGTACAAGCCGCCGAGCATCATCATACAGACGGTGACGCCGAACTTAAAAATCGCTTTTAAAGAACCGAATGCAAGCGGTTCAGAGGCGGCTTCTGCATTTCTCCGTTTATATATCAATAGGGCGAGAATATACAGGACGACAGTAATCACCATATAGAGCAAAAGCGACTGCCAGCCAATCCTCCCGTCTGTTCCTTCTAAAATCGTTAAATGGGTAATTGGTGATATTAACTCTATCCTTCCAACTTGGAAATAATCACTTGGGAACCCATAGAGAAGCATCCCAAGGTTATAGGTTAGCAGCAGGGAGATTCCTGCCGGGAACAATAGGAGGATATATGTAAGTACGGCCTGAACGACTGATATGCCGGTAACCATGGCCACAAATACGCCTGCAAAATACATAACGAGATTAAAAACCGCCGTAACTGCTGCCCATTGAAAAATATCCTCAAAGCCGTAATAATAGTCCCAACCGTAAACCACCTGCAAAATCATCAAAATGATCGAAATCGCCAGTATCGGCAGCAACAGGAAAACCATTCCCGCAACCGAATAAAAATGAAAGATTTTATCGCGTGATACAGGAAGGCTATGCATCATATCCGACCATTGCCGAACCTGCAGGAATCGGAATAAAAAGACCGATAACAGGACTGGCGCAGCAATCAGCAGAATAAACTGGATGGCGTAATCATACTGAAACAGATTGGCCGGAGGATGCCAGTTATCATCATAGATTGTTTCGCTGTACATCAGCATCATCCGGATTGGCAATGCAAACAGCAGGCCAAGGAAATAGACAATCGAAATCCAGCCAACGTTTCTCGCGATTTGGAGGAATAAATCTCTATTAAACAATGACATTTTTGATTGCATAGCCAATATCCCCCATTTCGTAGATGAATATTTCTTCTAATGTTAGTGAAAGCCAGTCGAAGATGACGGGATTCGTTTTGCGGATCTTCCGGACGATTTCTTCTTCATTTCCCCTTACAATCAGCAAAAGAATGCTTCCCCTCTTTTCCGTGTGAAGCACATTCATTTTCCCGATCAGCTCTTCAGGCATCCCGTCCTTATAGGCAAGCTGAATCTTATGAACATCCGATTTCAAGTCATCGATGTCTTTTTCAAGCAATAGCTGCCCTTGATGGAGAATGCCGATATGATCACAGAAATCCTCGATTTCCCTTAAGTTATGGGAAGATACAACGATGGTCATTTCCCGCTCCGCGACATCTTGGACAAGCAGATTCTTCACTTTCTTTCGGACTACCGGATCGAGTCCGTCCATCGGTTCGTCAAGGATCAGCAATTCGGGCATCGTCGACAGCCCGAGCCAAAACGCAACCTGGCGTTGGACCCCTTTTGAAAAAGTATGGATTTTCTTATTGATGTTTATTTCGAAAACTTCTTCCAGCTTTTGAAAGCGCTCCTCGTTCCAGCGGCTGTAGATGCTTCGATAAAACCTCGCCATTTGCTTCGTCGTGTATTGGGGTAAAAAAAATGGCTGGTCCGGTATGTAAAAAATCCTGTCCTTGAGTGTTGTGTTCCCATAAATTTCTTTGCCGTCATACGTTGCCTCGCCGTTGTCCGGTTTATAAATGCCGGCCATCAGCTTAATGACAGTCGTTTTGCCGGCGCCATTCGATCCGATCAGCCCGTAAATGGAGCCGTGTGAGATATTTAAATCAACATTCCTTAGCGCAGGCTGGCTATTGAATGTTTTTTCGATGTTTTTCATGTGAATCATTTCAGTCTGCCCCCTTTTTGGCATCTGTTTCTATAATTAGGGCCTTTAATTCTTCAACGGAAACCCCTAGATACAAGGCCTCTAAAACAAGCTTCTCCAAATCCTGCATTACTTGCGATATCTTCTCTTTCTCTGTCCCTTTAGCAATCGGATTAACGAAACTGCCCTTGCCTTTCAGCGAATAAATGAATCCCTGTACCTCTAATTCGCGGTAGGCCTTCTGGATTGTATTCGGATTGATCGTCAATTCCTGGGCAAGCGTCCGGACCGATGGCAGCTGTTCATCAGGCTGAAGAATTTCATTAATAATCAATTCCTTCAGCTTATCGACAAGCTGTTCATAAATCGGTTTCCGGCTCCTAAGGTCAAGATCGAACATGATGACCCCCTATCTGTACTAAGTGTACTAGGTGTACTAGGTGTATTAGGTGTATTACTACTCTTAATACAGTTGATTATATAGCAAGCTTTTGCAAAAGGGAAGAGGGTTTGGAAAAAATATTTTTCAGAGGAAATAATTATATAGGTTGAAATAAAAATTGGTATCACACTAGAACGTTGTGGTTGATTTCCGCTCCGGGCATTTCGCTTTCCGCGGGGCATCAGTGGAGCCTCCTCGTCGCGCTGCTCCTGTGGGGTCTCCACTTGCTGCTCAATCCCGCAGGACAAACAGCTTCTTCGAATGGGCTTTGCACGAAGGAAACGCGGCAGCGTTTTCGAGGAGTCTACATGCCTGAGCTCCAATCAACCAGTTCCCCAAATTAAATAGTGCAATGATTAAGTTCAACCTATCTAGACTCCTTTATCAAAAAAACCTCCAACCCGTTTTTGCGGATTAGAGGTTTTTAAAAGCGTTTTAAGATACTCAATGATTTTGCGCTGTTACTTGGCGGTCGCTTGGAAAGTTCTTTTTCTGGATAAAGATCAGCCTTGCGGATAAAGCGACGCCTGCGGCGAGGAGCCCGATCGTCAAGCCGATCCAATAGCCAGGCGCGCCGAGGCCGGTGTTATGGGCAAGGAGATACCCGATTGGCAGGCAGATGAGCCAGTAAGCAATCAGCGTCGTGATGAATGCTGGATTCACATCTTTATACCCGCGAAGCGCCGCCTGGGCTGTCACCTGGATGGCATCGGCAATCTGGAAAAACAGTGCGTAAATCAAGAATGACGCTGTCAGCGCGATAACGGCGCTGTCATTCGAATAGAGGCCAGCGACCTGTTCCCTGAATAACACGACAAGTATTCCCGTCCCTACCGCAATGATTACAGCGAGGTAGATCCCAAGCCAGCTGTATGTTTTCGCATCCCGGTACCTTTTTGCGCCGACTTCAAAGCCAACGAGCACAGTCTGGGCCAATGAAATCGAAATCGGGATCATATACAGGAACGAAACGATGTTCAGCGCGGACTGATAGGCGGCGATTGTCGTAACGCTGAACCGGGAAATCAGGATTGTCACTATCGCAAACATGCTTGTTTCAAAAAAGATCGACAGCCCCATCGGGACTCCGATTTTCAGAATTTCCGAGAATCGCTCCCAGGAAAACTCTCTGAAGTTGGCAAGTGAAACATAGACGGAGAATGGGTCTTTTGTTTTGATAAAAAAGGCTGTAATCGCTGCGATGACCCAATAGGTCACCGAAGTTGCGATGCCGGCGCCCGAACCGCCGAGTTCAGGAAAACCGAGGTTGCCGAAAATAAGAACATAATTCAAAAACAAATTGATTGGCAATCCCATGAGAAGGATGAACATAACGATTCTCGTTTTGCCAAGTGCGTAAATGAACGACCGCAGCACATTGAAAATAAATAGCGGTACAATCCCGAAGCTTAGCCCGACAAGGTAATCATGTGCCGTCTTATGAACACGCGGCTCCAAATCCATTGCAGTCAGGAGCGGATTCAGTGCGAAAGCTCCCACCGCAACGACTAATGCCGCAATTGCGAGCGCGAGATAAATCCCATGCGAAAGAATCGATGAGACCTCGTCATTTTTCTTCTCACCAAACCGCTGGGCGGCAATCGGTGAAACCGCGAGCAAGATTCCGCTCAACCCGGTGAAGACGGGGTTCCAAATCGATGAGCCAATTGCGACCCCTGCAAGGTCGGACGGATTGTATTTTCCCGACATAATCGTGCTAAAAAACACCATTGAAAACATACCCAGCTGAGTAATCAGGATGGGGATGAGCATAATGAAAATTTGTTTAACTTTTTCTTTCGTTGTGAATGTCTGATACATGTTGATACTCCCATGGCTAAATGTACTTATTTAAATGTCCAGGCACATATTCCGCCCGGACCCTGACGCAATCTCCTGAATAAGCATATACCAGAGCTTTCTGTTAAGGAAGACTTTTGCACATTATCCATCCACTTCCTGCAAAATTATTTCTCACTTAAAGTTGCAGTTTTGCCAGCTGAATGATTTCTTTCAATTCATTTGTAAATCCCTTCACTGCCTTGCCGCCAAAAACGGTCACAGGCACGCCAAGAAATCCATACGTTTCTACTTCTGATTTGAAAGTTGGATTAGTGCTTATGTCCCTTGCTTCAAACTGGATGCCTTCCTCTTCAAGCACCCGCTTAACCATTGTACATTCGATACAGTCGTTCGTTGTGTAGACGATCACTTTATTTGTCATTTCTTTCTCCCCTGTTACAAAAATATGTGGCCAAACACGATAGCAATAAATATGAAAGCTGTTGTGTAATGATTTTTCCTACGCTTCCCGGTCGACTTTTTGTGCCTTCGATAACCAGTGAATAAAACAGTGCCAAGCAAGGCGATTGCCACTGCCCCGCTGATGGTTTTTGCCTGCAAAAGGCTTTCGAAATGGGCGTAACCCATCAGGATGGCGTGCCCGGCGATCAAGACTGTCCCGGTCACGGCTAAAGGAATATGATATTTCATCATTCTCTTGGAAATCCCGGCGAGCCGTACCTTTACATCACGGACCCTGCTTTTCCTGATTAATAGGAAAACGAAATACATATTCAGATTCACTAGGAACAAGACGAACGCCCCCTGGCCGAGCAGCTTTCCAAAAAGGACCGCATTGGAATCATAGCCCCGGTAAAAGCTGACCGACAGGATGAGAATGATCGTTAAACCGTTCGTAATGAGCCAGCGGTTAATCATGAGGACGTCCTCCCTTTCCTATTTTGTCAAGAAATTTATTTAGAAAATTCGAAAAATTACCTCTTCTTGTAAGCGTTTCCTCTATTGTATAATGGCTCAAATACTTTTTTTCGTACAGATTGTTTAAAAGTTGAATATATATTTAACAATGATAACAGAGAAAAAATGCAAATGGGGGAAAACAGCATGATTTGCTTTTGTGAAGAACTTGACAGCGTCCGCTATGGCTTGACAGGCAAGGTGGTCATTTTGGAAGGAAAGGAAACAATCCTGCAGGTTTACGGCTTGAAAAGCGGCCATTATCTGGAGCTTGCGGGAATAGACACCCGGCTGCTGACGATGTTTTACAAATCCATGATCCCAGGCATCGATTGGTTTATCGTTGTGTATGATTATAAAAATTTCTGTTCCGACCCTGAAATGAAAGAGGCGATCATCTGGCACGAGCTTGGCCATATCGACCATCCTGTTGAAAAGGACCAGCACAACGTCGAATGCGAAATCCGCTGTGATGAACTTGCCATTAAACGCGGCTATAAGGAAGGCATGAAACGTGTCCTCGATCTGACACAAAAAATGGCCAACGCGCTCAATAACAAGCTGCTTGCCGATATGACAAACGAACGGCTCGTCAGGCTGTCCGGCTAGAAAGAATACAGAAAAAAATTCAGGCTTGCATAAGCGCCCGGATTTTTCTTTCGCACAAATATTACGCGGCAGAACCCCCTAGTTGAAAAACCGGGCCAGGTCCTGCCGCATTTTCTCTTTATTTTCAGCAAATTGGCGATGCCGGTGGCCGTTGCTTCCCGATGGATGCGGAAATGTCTTGAGTACATGGCTGTCATCCTGCCATCCATCCTTGACCAGCTCTTCGATTACCCGCGAAACATTAACTCCAAGCGGGATAATGAGCGGACTTTTAAGCATGGCGTGGTCTTTTGCAAAATAAGTCTCAATATACGTCCGCAGCAATTCCGTTTTCAACGGGTCTGGACGCGAACCGTTATAGTTTTTGCCAGCGAAAAAAACAGCGTGCGGAAGGATCGATGATGTCTGTACAAGGCCATTCGCCTCACCGAATAGTTCTATTGTTGACCGTATCCCGAGCTGCTCGTTGAGACCAAGTTCATCGAGCATAGCGACAAGATTTTTTCGCATAGTCCCTTCAAAGCTCGACCGCTTTTTCACTTCCCGCAAAATCTCTTCGTCCGTCAAGGATTCGTTTTGTAAATCCCATACTGTTTGAAAGGCTACTTGCATTTGGTGCATACCGGGCGTGATGCCGGCAATGAGTATTTTCGCCTCGGTATTGATGTATTCGAACGGCGCATAAAAGATTTCCAGCCTATTTCGCTCATCCTGATCCAACAAGAAATCTTGGCTCCGTAAGTCTTCTTCGCTTAAAGGGGATGGCAGTGCTTGAATTTTATCCTTGAATAGGTTGAACATCGAGCTTCTGACAATTGCCATCGCCATCCTCCTTTGGCTGTAGTGGGATAGTTTTTTTGAAAATCACCTAAAGATTTGACGGTGTCCAGCTGCCCTGCAGCTTTCTGAGCGTGACAATTTGACCGATGTGATAGGCATTATGCAGGATATAGTGCGCGGCTCGTTTTCCCCAATCCTCTTCGTCAAGCTTTTCAGGATTTTCTTCAAGTGCCGTTCGCCAACCTGCATAGGCTTTCTTGAGCCTCTCTACGGACTTTTCCCAGTTCTCTTCCGTCTTCTCCTCTTCGATTTCAAAAGTCATCTGGTTTTCAATCGAAGTGATTTCCCCAACAGAACCCGGTTTATATTTTTCCAAATAAACCTCGCTCCAATGCGCCAAATGCTGGACCATCGCCCAGATGGAATTGGAATCATCGCCCGGCGTCCAAACCGCCTGTTCGTATGTGACTCCTTTTAGGGCATCCTCTAGTGAAGTGAACCAGCCCGATGTATCATATGTAGCTGCCAGTTGCTCAAGAAGAACGTCTTTTACTTGTGTCATTCCCTTTCCCCCCATTTCATTTGATTCAATTTTAACATTCGGAAAATAGCGCTGGCAAAATTGAAGTCCAGTCTGGCAGCCCTCTTTTCAAAGGCAAAAACCTCCTTCGAAAAGGAGGTTTCTTTTGCAAAAAATATGATTAAGTTAAAGTACCCATTCCCGGATCGCCTTGGCGACCCCTGATTCGTTGTTGTTGGCCGTGACCCAGTTGGCCTCATTCTTGACAACATCCTGCGCATTGCCCATTGCAATCCCGAGGCCTGCTTCTTTTATCATTAAAATGTCATTGAGGCTGTCACCGACCGCCATGACATTATCCATGTTGATTTCAAGCTTCTCGCACACTTTCTTCAATGCTTCAGCTTTATTGATTCCGACTGCATTGACTTCCAAATTGGTCGGGCTTGAATTGCTGATTTCCACCTCGCCCTTTTCCCGGAGGAGCCCAAGGACGGTTTCTCTGACCGCGTCTTCCGGAATATCGAAGCCGAATTTCAGCCACTCATGCTCATCCAGATTTCCAGGCATTTCATTCCGGTAAACCTTCTCCGTGCTGATTGCCCAGAAGTCTGTTTTGTGCTCTTTCGATACATCATACATCCACTTCATCAATGGCAGGCTAACTGGATTCCGTTCGACGAGATCGCCTTCCGGTCCATAAATTTCCGCTCCGTTGATCGTCACGAGATAAGAGGAAAGTTTGAGCGAAACCGCATAATCCCGGCAAGTCGCCAGGTTACGGCCCGTACTCAATACTACCTTAATCCCTTTTTCCTCCGCCTCTTGGATCGCTCGGCGATTTTCTTCAGATACCTCATGTGAGTCATCCAGCAGCGTTCCATCCATATCCAGTGCAATCAACTTGATGTCCAAATCTTCCCTTTGCATTCCATCACACTCCAAACAATTTCTCTGCTTACCATCTTAACAGAATGAAGCTGCGGAATGAATTTATCCGCTTTGGCACCTTTTTATAGTTGCTAGTAATGGCCATTTTTTTACTTTCGTTCTCGTGAACGGAGACAATTTTCACCTATCCCGGTGCTCTTTGCGATCAAGGCCATTGACGATATTGGCAAAATCGGCCAATGTATCCGAGTATTTAACGTACGTTCTTGGCAGAGTATACAGTTCTTCAGGGAAATTGCTTTTGACAAACGGTCCTGGAGTTGTCGTCAGCCCGAATTTATAGTACTTTCTAGTTTCAGTTATCACTTTGTTGTTCGTGTTCCCGTACGGGTAGGACAAAGCAATGACGGGCCTCTTTGTAATTTGTTCGATTTTCAGTTTTGATTCTTCCAACTCTTTTTTATAGTCGGTCGTCTTCGTCAAATCCGGATGGGTCGCTGTATGGGATTGAATCGAAAACATTCCGGTCCCTGCAAGCATTTGGAGATCGGCTTTCGAGAGGCGGTTTCGGTTTCCGATAAAATCAGAGATGATGAAAAGCGTAGCTGCTGGCCTGAAGGCTGGGTCCTTCAACGTTTGAAAGGTCTCCAGTATGTTCAGGTGGTCTTTGTAGCCGTCATCCACTGTGATAAAGATTGGTTTTTTGACGTGATTGACTTGATCCCATTGTTCGAAGGTCATTAACGTAAATCCGTGTTCTTTCAGGTACTCCATTTGTTTTTTGAAGTTTTCCGGTGTCACATAAAGTTCCTTCTGGCCGCTGCCAGTAAATTCTGCGATGGAATGGTAAACGAGAATCGGGATTTTTTGTTGTGCATTTGCCTGATTCGGCAATAATAGCACAGTTGCCGCGAGAAATATCGCCAGCCGTTTAACCGGGAATTGGGCAGTCATGATCGCAATGAATTCTGAAATGTTTTTTGCCAAAAGAAGTACCTCCTGCCATAGTTTCAATATTTCTTAGAATGGGCAGGATTAAAAAAGTTATTAGCGAAATGATTTATGAAAGTATTTTTATGAGGAGGAATGATGTTGGTGAAACAAGTGATTACCCCTTATTTAAGCTTCAACGGAAATGCCCGAGCTGCGCTGGAAAAGTATCAAGGAATTTTCGGAGGCGAATTGGAAGAACTCAAGACATACGGGGAAACCGATTATCCTTCCCCCCCAGAAGCCGCTGACCTGTTGATTCATGGCCGCCTTCGAATTGGCGACCTGGTCATCATGGTCTCCGACGCAGGACCCGGCCGGGAAGTGACCGCCGGCGACAATGTTTCACTCGTCCTCGAATTCGAGAACGATGAGGAAATTTCAAACGCATACGCGGCTTTGGCCGAGAACGGGCAAGTCTTTATGGAGCTGCAGGACACATTCTGGGGCGCGAAATACGCAAAAGTCCGCGATGAGTTCGGCATTATATGGGATTTGAATTTTCAAAAGCAGGGATAACAAAACGAGGAAGCCTTTTTTGCGGAAGGCTTCCTCGTTCTTATTACTGAAACGTTTAATTTTTCGGACAGCTTTTCACTTTTACAGCCCGGTGCTGTCCCAAGTTGATTCATGTTGGGACTGGGAAAGCGATTTTAGGCATCCGTCTGTCCCAAGATGGACGATGTTGGGACAGTTTTTCACTTTTAATACCTCTGGTTGTCCCAAGATGGACAATGTTGGGACAGTTTTTCACTTTTACAGCCCGGTGCTGTCCGAAGTGACACTATGTTCGGACACTAAAAAGAGTTCCAAGCCCCTTTCTGTCCAAAGCCAGCCAAAGTTAAGACAGCCATTCACGAAAGCCATTCCCCGTTGTCCAAAGCCCCTAAAAAATCAACCAGTATTCCTAAGCCCCGCTGCAATTCCGCTGATGGTCAACAGCACCTGGACCATCAATTCTTCGTCCGGCTCTTCCATGTCACGCAGTTCCTTGATCAGCTCAATCTGTATGAAGTTCAGCGGATCGACGTACGGATTACGCCTGCGGACAGAGTCCTTGATATTCGGCGAATGGTCAAGAAGCTCGTTGTCGCTGGAAATAGCCAGTAGAATCTTCTTTGTCCGGTTATACTCATCCTCGATATTCCCGAAAATGCGCCCGCGGATCTCACTGTCCTTCACAAGGGCAGCATATTCCTTTGCGGTCGTAATGTCGGCTTTCATAAGGGCCATCTGAAGATTGTCAATCGTCGACCGGAAGAATGGCCACTTTTCATACATTTCCCGCAGCAACTCCAGGTTCCCGGAATCCTTATCCGCGAAGCTCGCCAATCCGGTTCCGGCCGCATACCAGCCTGGCAGAAGCTGACGGCTTTGCGTCCACGCGAAAACCCACGGAATCGCACGCAGGTTTTCAAACTTTGCGCTGTTTTTACGAGCCATCGGGCGTGATCCGATATTCAATTCGCCAAGCTCACCCAATGGTGTGGCCTGATTGAAATAGGTCAGGAAGTCGCTGTCCTGAAAGACGAGTGACTGATATTTTGCCAAAGCCGCCTCGGAAATTTCCTCAATTGCCCCGACATAGCGGTCATCGCGCAATTCCTGTTCAGATTCCTTTGATACATGGGCCGCGACCTCGAGCATCGTTGATGTTGCCTGTTCAAGGCTCCGGTAGGCAATGTCTTCAAGCAAATAACGGGACGAAAGCACTTCTCCCTGCTCGGTGATCTTGATGCTGTCGCCGAACGTTTCCGCCGGCTGGGACAATAGGCTCCTGTTCAAAGGGCCGCCCCCGCGGCCAAGCGAACCACCGCGGCCGTGGAAGAACTTCAGGCCGACATGGTATTTCTTCGCCATTTCATGAATCTCTAACTGGGCCTTGTACAATTTCCAGTTAGCTGTAAGTGTTCCGCCGTCCTTACTGCCGTCCGAATAACCGAGCATGATCTCCTGGCGGTTGCCGAGCTTTTCAAGATGATTCTGGTAAACCGGCATGTTGAACAGCGTTTCAATAATTTTCGGGCCGGCTGTCAGATCATCGATTGTTTCCAGCAATGGCGCAACATTCAAATCGGATTCCACCGTGCCGTCCACATGAAGCCGGTAAATCCCCGCCTCTTTTGCCAACAGAAGCACTTCCAACAGGTCGCTCACCGACTGGGTCATGCTGACAAGATAAACGGAAATTGATTGTTTCCCGAATTCCTTATGAGCGCGTTTGATCAATTGGAAAACCTTGAGCATTTCCCGCGTTTCCGGTGAGTAATCCTCATGTAAAAGTAACAAAGGCCGTGGGTCTTCAAGCAATTTTTGCAAAAGCTCCTGCTTTTCTTCTTCCGAGAGGGCTTTATAGTCATCAGCAATCCTTACTTTCCGAAGGATTTCCGTGATGGCTGCTTCATGCTCGCCGCTATGGTTGCGGATATCGAGAGTGGCCAGGTGAAAACCGAAAAGTTCAACTTGTCTGATCAGTTTTTCAAGCATCTTCAATTCCCGATTTTCAGGATGATGCTGATAAACACTCCGGCGGATCATGTATAGGTCCGAAAGCAGTTCTTCGGCATTTTGATAGCCGGTTTCTGACTGCCCCACCTGCCGTGTTCGTTCAATCATCACAGCGAACTTGCGGCGATATGGTTCCTCTACGACCGTCCAGCGCTTTTCTTCCGGCAAAAACTTCATCTCGTCCGATGCGATGGACTCTATCAGCTCTTCACTCACCTTGACCCGATGTGTCGAATGGCTGAAACGCTTCATCAATTCAACCAGAACATCCTTGTACTTTTTCAAAACGAGCCGCTGATGCCGTTTCAAAGTCTCCCATGTCACATCAGCCGTTACGTTCGGATTCCCGTCCCGGTCGCCGCCAATCCACGAGCCGAACCTTAGGAAAGTCGGCACCTTCCATTGCTCTTCAGGATAGTAAACATCGAGGCAGTCCTCCACTTCTTCGTGGATATCCGGTAAGACGTCGAACAACGTATGGTCAAAATAATAAAGTCCATTGCGGACCTCATCGATGACCGTCGGTTTCCTGTCCCGGAGCTCGTCTGTCTGCCAGAGCGCAGATACTTCGTTGTAAAGGCTTCCTTCAATTTTCTCCCGTTCTTTTTTGGAATGGAGAGGGTTGTCCATGCTTTTCAAGAGATCAGCGATCCGTTTCTGGATTTCGAGAATCGACCGTTTCGTCGCCTCGGTCGGATGAGCCGTGATCACGAGCTCGAGTGACATCCCATCAAGAACCTTTTTAATGACATCTGATGTAATGTCATGCTCTTTCAGTGAATCGATCGCATTCTCAATTGAACCCGGCTGTGTGTTGGCATCTTCCCGGAGCTGATACTCGCGCCGCCTGCGGATCCTGTGGTTCTGCTCAGCGATATTAATTAAATGGAAATAAGCCGCGAAGGCACGGATGACCTGTTTCCTTAGATTCGGATTCAGCCCGCCGATTTCCTTCTTCAACTGCTCATATTGACCGATATCAAACGATTCGCGCAATTCCTTGCATGTAAGCCTGATCCGCTCGACCGTTTCGAACAGCTCCTGCCCTCCGTTATAACGAAGAATCTCGCCGAGGATATTGCCAAGCATTTTCACATCCCGCCTAAGTGGCAGGCTGCTATCATTTGTCTTCAAATTGTTCGCCATAGTCTCACCTTCCTGACTGCATTACAGATAAATTTCTTTTTACTATAACACGAATGGTGCTATCTTGCTTAATTTAATGCCCTGTTGGCATTGATTCCTTTTAGCCAGCAATAATTATTATAAACAAACCCCTTTTAAGCTCCTTTTTGCAAAATAAAAACCAGGTTCTCGAAGATATTTTGCATTAAAGCTTTTAATATACCCTGTTTATTGGAAAGCTAACTAATGGCATCGAGCAAAAGGTGCCGCGTTTCAAAAATCCTGCATAGAGGTGATAAAATGAGCTACAAGGATTATTTAGATCCGCGATCAGGTCTTTTTCACCAGGCGTTCCAAAGCCGGAAGCACACGAAATCACAGCTGAACGGCCAGACGAAAATGTCACAAACGGATATTATCCTGAGGAGCAACGCGAAAGCTCACCACTGGTAATGTCCGGCAGGAGAAACGGAGACGGCGCCCGCGATTGGGCGCCGTTTTTTTTATTAGAATCGGATCCATTCCCAGCTTAAATTTCGAGTTACCGCATTTCTAATGAAAAATCGTGAAAAAAGAGTATAATAGTCCCATCGAGGTGAAGCAAGACGATGGAAAAGTTCGAATTATGCCCCCGTGTTGAAAAAGCGATGCAGCTCATCGGAAAACGCTGGACCGGTCTCATCCTTTACCAGCTTATGTACGGGCCGCAGCGCTTTTCGGAAATGGAGTCAATCCTCCCCGTCAGCGCAAGGGTTTTGACTGAGAGGCTGAAGGAATTGGAAGAGGAAGGCCTCGTTTCCCGTAAAGCCATTCCCGGCATGCCGGTCAGGGTTGAGTATTCTCTTACTGAAAAAGGAAAAAGTCTGACTCCGGCAATCAAGGAGCTTGCGCGTTGGGCGCAGGATTGGATGCCCAATGATGAACCTGCCAGGTAAGCATTGGCGCAGAGATTTTTCGCAAAAATTAATAGTTTTTAAGGGGGCTACATGGTCAGCCCCTTTTTGCCTTTTGCTGGCAAATAAGTTCCTTGCCGACCAGACTTTACTATTTAAGGGGAAGGTTCGCATTTGAATTTCGCCAGTTTTTTGTTATTCTCAACGTATATGTCAAAAGATTGAAGGTTGAAATATATGGAACGATTGCATCCCTATTGGGAAAAAATCCGCCGTTTTTGGAAAAAGCGGCATTTAACTCAAATATTATTGCTCATCGCGCTTGTTGCGCTATTGATTACGATCCTGTTCTTCGCCTTTCTTGCGATGAGGGCCAATGTTGGTTCTCTCAAGGAAGGCCTCAGCCAGTCCACCGTCATTTATGACCGCGATGGCCAGAAGACTGCAGAAGTGACAGCGAACCGGATCGGCGGAACAAAGATTGAAGATATGCCGCAGCATGTGAAGGACGCTGTCACTTCTATAGAAGATGAACGTTTTTATGAACATAACGGCTTTGATGTAAAAGGGATTGCCCGCGCTTTCTTCAGTAATTTATTCGCGGGAAGGATTACGGGCGGAGGAAGCACGATCACCCAGCAGCTGGCTAAGAACGCCCTACTTTCCCCGGAGCAGACGTACCGCCGGAAGGCCGAGGAATTGTTCCTCGCCGCCAAGCTTGAAGATGTGTACAAAAAAGATGAAATTCTTGAAATGTATCTGAACCAGGTTTACTTTGGCAGCGGTGCATGGGGGATCGGCACCGCTTCGCAAAGATACTTCAATAAAAACATTCAGGACGTATCCATCAGCGAGGCAGCTGTCCTGGCAGGTCTGCTGCAGGCACCTAGCGGATACGATCCTTACCAGCATTATGACAGGGCTTTAAAGCGCCGCAATGTCGTTCTTGGCAAAATGAAGGAATTGAACAAGATTACCGAAGAGCAATATCAAAAGGCCATCAAGGAAAAGATTCACTTGGATGACGGCGGTGGCTCGCGGATTAAGCGGAAGTTTCCTTACTATGTCGATGCCGTCCTCGATGAAGCGGTCCGGGAATACGGATTGACGCAGGATGAAATTTTGACAAGAGGATACCGTATTTATACAGAATTAGATCCTAACCTTCAGACAGCACTAGAAAATGTCTACAACCGTAGCTGGCTCTTCCCGCGTGGACGCGGCGGGGAAATTGTCCAAAGCGGCGCCGTTCTCGTCTCGCCGAGGACAGGTGGAGTACTCGCCGTCGTCGGCGGCCGGGGAGACCATGTTTTCCGCGGCTTCAACCGCGCCACCCAACTCAAGGCGCAGCCGGGTTCGACGATGAAACCGCTCGCCGTCTATACACCTGCGCTGAAGGAAGGCTATTCCGCCGACTCCGTGCTTGTTGATGAACCAACGTCGTTTGGAGACTACAAGCCACAGAACGCAACGAGGACTTATCAAGGTAAAGTCCCGTTGTACAAAGCAGTTGAACAATCGCTTAATGTGCCGACAGTCTGGCTGTTAAATGAAATCGGCGTATCAAAAGGCGCGGAATCGGTAGAAAAGTTCGGTATCCCTGTTCAAAAGGAAGACCGTAACCTGGCCCTGGCGCTTGGCGGGATGCATCACGGCATCTCCCCGCTTCAGCTCGCTTCCGCCTACTCTGCTTTTGCGAATAACGGCAAGCGATACGACAGCCATTTCATCGTCAAGATCGTCGGGCCGACGGGCAACGAAATCGCCAGCCATAAGCAAAAATCAACGAGGGTAATGACACGTGGAGAGGCGAAGGAAATGACATCCATGCTCCTCGGCGTCGTCGAAAACGGAACCGGGAAAGCGGCGAAGGTCAATGGCCTTGATATTGCCGGCAAAACCGGCTCGACCCAGCTTCCTTACGCAGACATCCGTGGGACGAAAGATCAATGGTTCGCCGGTTATACCCCGGAAGTCGCCGGCGCCGTCTGGTTAGGCTACGACAAAACCGACCGGGAGCATTATTTGACGACCAATGCCTCCCAAGGGGCTGCACCGCTTTTCCGGGCCATTATGCAGGAAGCGAAGCCGCACCTGAAGGAGAACACCTTCGGGATTACAGTGGCCGGCGAGGACGACTCTTTATTCTCGAAAAAAGAAATCGCCGAACAGACGGAAAAGCTAAAGGAAGAAGTCGGCAAAGCCGCCGAAACGATTAAAGAGGAAGCACCGAAATGGAAAAAGACGATCGATGAAGGCATTATCAAAATGATTGAAGGAATCGGCAGGATGGCCGAAAAAGTGAGAGAACTAAAAGGCAGTTAACACATAGACCATTCACTTTCAATATTAGCTTGCATTGAGACAAAAAAAGAAGCTCTTCCTACGAATGGGAAGAGCTTTTTCTATATTTTCTGATCAAACCTGCTGCGCCTTCAAAGCCAGCCTTGGAAATTTTAATAGGATAGGCGAAAACTAACTTAAAGAATGAAACAATACGGGTAAAAACCTTTTTTGCAAAAGCTTTCAGCATAACTGCCATTCTGGCTGCTTTACCGGAAATAAACTGATAGGCTCGGTCAGCTCGGATTCTTTTTAAAAACCTGATCAGGAGCCTCCCTGTCCATCTGCTTGGAGCGAGTATGTATCGCTCAACAAGGACTGATTCCCTCACTCGTTTTGGAACAAGGCGCGCCAGGCTTCTATGCGTTCTTTGTGATCTTTGTGTTATTGGCGCTCTTTCCGGCTTTCCGTACACATATCTTTTCCAGAAAAAATTAGCCGCTTCTTCCAGAACAAACAACACCAAAATAGCAACTCCAATTGCAGCTGCCCAAACCGGCATATTCCTTCCCCCTTTTTCTATAATGTTTTCACATTATATGCCTCTACCATTCTCCTTACCTCAATTTGGTAAAAGTAAACAGGGAGAATACAGAATATTTTATGTTTTTACATCAAATCTTGATTTTGCTTGAAGGAACGCACTAGAACTTTATCCTTTAAATTCATTAGCACGCATGCCTTTTACAGAGGTACGTACTTTAAAAAGGCCGCCGGCATGCGGAAATTGCGCCAGTTCAGTTTCCTCCATTCCATTTCGGGCGGTGGTGATGTAGAGGTCTTTCAACTCCTCGCCCCCGAAGGTGCAGGAAGTTACATTTATGGCAGGAACCTCTATTGTCTGCAACAGGTCGCCCGTATTCGGGTTCCAATTCGTGACCTTTCCGCCTCCCCAGTGGGCGATCCACAGATTTCCTTCTTCATCAATCGTCATCCCGTCCGGGAAACCCTCCCCTTCTAAAAATTCAATGATAGCTTCCGGGTCGCTGATTTCCCCGGTTTCTACATCGTACCGGTATCTTGTGACTCTTTTTGTCGGTGTGTCGATCAAGTAAAAAAAACGATGATCCGGCGACCAAGCGAGGCCGTTTGACAAGCTGAGATTGGAAAGTTTTTTCGTGACTTTAAGATTTGTATCAAGACAATACAAGGCCGCATGTTTTTCGTTCCCATTTAAATTCAGTGTACCAGCCCAGAACCTGCCTGCCGGGTCGCATTTCCCATCATTGAAACGGTTTTCCGGCAAGTCCCTTTCCGGGTCGGTGATTTGCTCGAGTTTTCCATCCTCGGGATCCAAGAAATAAAACCCGCTTTCAAGAACTACGACGACTCCGCCTGCTTCCCTTGGAACCACCGCTCCAATCATTTCGCCGACCTCAACTTCCCTATCCTCCCCGGTTGAAGGTTTGTAGAGATGTAGCTTCTTGCCTTCAATATCAACCCAATATAACAGCCCATTCTTCCCGTCCCAGCAAGGCCCTTCGCCAAGGACAGCCTTGGCATCCAGCACCAATTCTACTTCTCCGTTCATTTTACATCCTCCTTATGTACCCTCACTAACCAAATTCTGCAGCAGGGCAGAAACTCCTCTACACCCTAAAACCCTTCTTTGCAAAAAAACAAACATTAATAAGGAGACTTTGTTGGATTTTGTAGGCTCAGTTAAAGGTGAGTTTTGATTTTCAATGAAGTTGATTGGAACAGAGGGGACTGACTCCGGCGGGATGAAGCGGCACGTGGAGACCCCACAGGCGTCTAGGACGCCGAGGAGGCTCCACGGTCCGCCCCGCGGAAAGCATGTCCCCGGAGTGGAACAGAGGGGACTGACTCCGGCGGGATGAAGCGGCACGTGGAGACCCCACAGGCGTCTAGGACGCCGAGGAGGCTCCACGGTCCGCCCCGCGGAAAGCATGTCCCCGGAGTGGAAATCAACAATCTAGATAACAGTGCCTTTTAATAAAAATATTAGTAAAGGCTCTTTATAGAAAGGAAATTTGTAGAATGGCGTTGGTTAACCTCGAAGCTTAATGGGTAAATAAACTAAATCTTATAGCATTCAGGATTGATTTTGCGAAGAGGAAGGAAAAAACCGATGAATGAAAATAGGACAATGATGCAATTTTTCGAGTGGCATTTGCCTGCAGACGGGACCCATTGGAAACGCCTCAAGGAAATGGCTCCTGAACTGAAGGAGATTGGAATAGATTCGATTTGGGTGCCTCCCGTTACAAAAGCAATTACCCGCGAGGACACGGGATATGCCCCCTATGACCTTTATGATTTAGGTGAATTCGATCAGAAAGGCAGCGTAGAAACAAAGTACGGAACGAAAGACCAGCTTCTCGAGGCCATTTCCGCTTGCCACGAGAACGGGCTGAAAGTATATATAGATGTAGTGATGAATCACAAGGCTGGCGCGGATGCGATGGAAAAATTCGAGGTTGTCGAAGTCGATGGAATGGATCGGAACGAAGTCATTTCGGAGCCATTCGAAATACATGGGTGGACACGCTTTGACTTCCAGGGACGAGCCGACCAATATTCTTCTTTCAAATGGAATTATACCCATTTCAATGGTACTGATTTTGATGAAAAAACAGGAAGAACCGGCATCTTTCGGATTCTCGGCGAACATAAATCGTGGAGCGACCATGTTGATGACGAATTCGGAAATTACGATTATCTCATGTTCGCCAATTATGATTATGACCATCCCGATGTCAGGGAAGAAATGATCAACTGGGGCAAGTGGCTTGCTGACACCACCAACTGCGATGGCTACCGACTCGATGCAATCAAGCATATAAATCACAATTTTATTAACGACTTCGTTCATGCGATGAACGAGCATCGCGGCGAGGATTTTTATTTCGTCGGCGAGTTTTGGAAACCCGAGCTGGACAAAAGTCAGGAATATCTTGACCTGGTTGACTATAATATTGATTTGTTCGACGTCGCCCTGCATTATAAATTCCACGCAGCCTCGCTCGAAGGCCGGGATTTCGATTTATCGGGAATCTTTGACGATACGCTTGTCCAGTCGCACGGCAGCCATGCTGTTACGTTTGTCGACAACCATGACTCCCAGCCCCATGAAGCACTTGAATCGTGGGTGGCAGACTGGTTCAAGCAGAGTGCGTATGCGTTGATTTTGCTAAGGAAAGATGGATATCCTTGTGTATTCTATGGAGACTACTATGGCATTGACGGCCCAGAGCCATGTGAGGGCAAAAAAGAGTCGATTGATCCCCTCTTGTACTCGCGTAAAAAACTTGCCTATGGAGAACAAGACGATTATTTCGACCATCCGAATACGATTGGCTGGGTGCGGAAAGGGCTGGAGGAATTCGAAGGTTCCGGCTGCGCTGTCGTCATTTCAAATGGTGATGACGGAGAAAAGAGAATGTTCGCCGGCGAGGTGCGGGCAGGCGAAACATGGAAAGATATCACCGGCAACCATAGCGATGAAGTTGTCATTGAAGAAGACGGCTGGGCCTCTTTCCCTGTAAATGGCGGCAGCGTTTCTGTCTGGGCGCTTGGATGATTGGCCGCCATTGATTTTATAAAAAGGGCCTGGCAACCCTTTTGGCTCTATAGATGGCTGGCACAGTGTAAAATTTGTATATAAATAAATGCCTGGCAGCCCTGTAAGAAACACTTCGTTCCTTAAGGATGCCAGGCATTTTGCAATTGGACGTAAAATAGATGGTGGTTGGCACCTATGGTGAAGACTTAGTCACTTTGTGTGCCAGACACGATGTATTTTTTGAAACCTTAGAAGTCGAAGTTGTCTGGATCCGGTCCGACGCGGCGGTCTTCGTTCAGTCCGCTGATTTTCTCCATGCCTTCCTGTGTCAATTCAAAGTCAAAGATATTTGCGTTTTCGATGATGCGCTGTTCTTTGATTGATTTCGGAATTGTGACGACCTCGTTCTGTAAATCCCAGCGCAAAATGACTTGGGCCACGGATTTATTGTACTTGCTGGCGATTTCCTTTAGCGTTTCGTCATCAAGCAGCTGGCCCTGCGCAAGCGGCGACCATGCTTCAAGCTGGATACCCTGCTCACGGCAGAAAGCGCGCAGTTTTTCTTGTGCCAGACGCGGATGATATTCAACCTGGTTGACCATCGGCTTTACTTCCGCGTCTTCGAGCACATCCTCCAAATGATGGATATGGAAATTGCTGACGCCGATTGCCCGGACACGTTCTTCTTTATAAAGTGTTTCGAGCGCGCGCCACGTTTCTTTGTACTTCCCCTTCACCGGCCAGTGCACTAGGTAAAGGTCAAGGTAATCAAGCCCAAGTTTTTTCAGGCTCTCGTCGTATGCTTTTAGTGTTGAATCGTAGCCTTGGTCACTGTTCCATACTTTTGACGTGATGAAGATGTCTTCCCTTTTCAAGCCTGTCTCTTCAAGCGCTTCGCGAAGACCCTGGCCAACGCCCTCTTCGTTTTTATATACAGCCGCCGTGTCAATGCTCCGGTAGCCGTTTCTGATCGCAGCCTTGACCGACTGGACAACCTCGTCCCCTTCCTGAACTTTGAAAACCCCAAGCCCGAACCACGGCATCTTTACCCCGTTATGTAATTCCACTGTATCCTGCAAATTTTTCGCTGTCATTTGATGTCCTCCCTGCAAAAAAGTGGTAAACTCCCAAATTAAATCTTGCCACTTTAGGGGTTGTATTGCAAATATGAAGGGTTGGGGGGTTAGTAGGTTGGATTGGGTTTGTGGGTGAGGAGTACTAGCCTTAGTAGGCAGTTGATTTCTTGTTGACTAGTGCCTAATTCTTGTGGGGGTGAGGGGTACTAGTTGAAGAATAGCTATTTATTACTAATTTTCAAGGTATTTTTTCTTAAAATTACTAGCCTGCCTTGTGTACTTAACTAGTTAAATGACTATATTTTTTATTTGAAAACTAGTCGGCGTCTGACGCCTACTATATAAATAAAATTTCATGGTCATTTTCCACTAGTTAAATTAAGTAATAAAGACTACCTAGTTTCTAGTAATCACTATGTACTCAACGAAATATTTAGCAAAGAATAACTAGTCATTCACAACAATCACCAAGGAGTAAAAACCTTTACAAAAAGCACTAGTTAATTTACCAAAATTCTCCCAAAACAACTTTTGCAAAATAACAAAAAAGCAAGTATGATGAACAAAAAGCCACTCAGTAAAACCCCTTCCATTCCCTATCGCTTTTCTTCTCTGAAGACCTAAGTCAATTCAACCTACCCCATCTCAAAATTCTATAATCAACCCATTAAAAATGAATAAGGAGTGATTTTTTGCCAAGAAAGAACCGCGTATGGCTTCCTGGTGCGATTTATCACATTACGTGCCGGGGAATTCGCAGAACAGTCCTATTCCACGATGATTGCGACCGTGAAATGTACCTGCTTTTGCTCCAAACGGCAATGAAGAGATTTCAGTTCCGATTGCACGCATATTGCCTGATGCCTAACCATATTCATATGCAACTGGAATCCGGGGACGATCCGCCTTGTAAAATACTTCAATATATGAACTCGGTGTACGCCATTTATTTCAATAAGAAATACCAACACTCTGGTCATGTTTTTGAAAAAAGGTTTTACGCTGTCCTCGTCGAAGGCAGGAAATACGAACTCGAACTTAGCCGCTATATCCATTTAAATCCGGTGAAAGCTGGCCTCACAGACACACTTGACGAATATGTTTGGAGTAGTTACCCTACATATTCGACCGCACATCATTCCCCTTTCGTAACGACAAGACGACTCCTCTCTTATTTCAAAAATCCCCACAAAGAAAATTATTTAAAATTCATCGCCAAACAATTAACCAACCCACAA
This sequence comes from Bacillus sp. B-jedd, assembly GCF_000821085.1. Taxonomy (GTDB): domain Bacteria; phylum Bacillota; class Bacilli; order Bacillales; family Cytobacillaceae; genus Bacillus_D. The sequence continues at coordinate 1,857,684 of NZ_CCXR01000001.1, read as the reverse complement.
CGCAAAACAAAAACCGCACAGGTAAAAAAATCCCCTGTACGGCTTCAATAATAATATGGTACCTACCCTACTCTTTCTTACCCCAAAAACTTAAATGTCGCATGCAAGAACGTTTTGACTCCTACTTCCAATGCATCCTCATCTATTGTGAAGCGAGCGTGGTGGTGCGGGTAGACGATTCCCTTCTCTTCATTTCCGGCGCCTACATAGAAGAAGGCCCCTGGGGCTTTTTGCTGGAAGGCGGAGAAGTCTTCGCCGCCCATGTTCGGTTTCATCAGATCCAACGTATCATCACCGAACACTTCACGGACGGTTTCTTCAATGACTTTGGTGACTTCCGCGTCATTGATGACCGGACGGTAGCCGAATTCGTATTTGAAATCATACGTTGCGCCGTGTGCTTCGGTGATTCCTTTGATGACGCGTTCCATTTGGCCAGGGACGGATTTGCGCAAGTCAGGGTCGAAGCTGCGGACGGTGCCGCACATTTCGACGGAGCCCGGGATGACATTGTGGGTTGTGCCGCCAATGAACTGGGTGACCGAGACGACCAGGTTATCGAGCGGGTCGGTATTGCGTGAAACGATATGCTGCAGGTTTGTAACGACCTGGGATGCGACGGCGATTGAATCGATTGTCTGGTGCGGCAGCGCAGCATGGCCGCCTTTTCCTTTGACTGTAATCCAGAATGTATCCGGCGCGGCCATCATCGGACCGTACACAACGCCGATTTTGCCAAAAGGCAGCGACGCCCAGAGATGGGTTCCGATGACGAGGTCGACGCCATCCATGACGCCTGCCGAGACCATTTCCTCAGCGCCGCCAGGGAAAAGCTCCTCGGCATGCTGAAAGAGGAAGCGGACTTCACCTTTAATCATGTCTTTCATGCCTGAAAGGATTTTCGCCGTCCCGAGCAGCATGGCGGTATGTCCGTCATGGCCGCATGCGTGCATGACGCCGGGGTTTTTCGATTTGAATTCGAAGTCGTTTTCCTCGTTGATCGGCAGTGCATCCATATCTGCGCGGATCGCCAACACCTTTCCCGGCTGGCTCCCGATCAGCCTTGCCATCACGCTCGTTTTCGTCGGGTGGGACAATTCGAGTCCGCCGAATCCGGCCAATGTATCATAAACAAATTGGGCTGTTTTTTCTTCATGGAAGGAAGGTTCGGGATGGCTGTGAAGGTAGCGCCTCCACTCAATCACCTGTCCGGACATTTCCTCTGCAAGTTTATTTAAATTCATTACCGTGCTGGACTCCATTCTTCCTCATCTCCTCTTTTCTTCTGCAAAACTTTCCAAGGCTGCTGACCTTTGTTTCCATTATAAACTTTTCAGAAATGTTTTTATGTATTTTTGCACAAACATTCAGAAAATCATTAACGAAGGCAAAACAAAAAGACGGCATCTCTGCCGCCTTTTTTGCAAAATCATTTTATCTTAAAAGAAAAGCTCAATTGATTTTTTTGTTTCAACAGTGACCTTACCGCTCTTCACGACGAAAAGCTTAGCAGGCATGTCGATAACCGCGTTCGTTACAGATTCGGTGTCAAGAAGGACAACGTCAGCGTTGTTGCCTACTTCGATTCCGTATCCGGAAACCTGCATAGCTTTTGCAGGGTTAGTTGTGATCATCGGCAATACTGTTGGCAGGTCATCCGCGCCGCCAAGGTGGCCAGCTGGGATTGCGAGCATTGCAGTCAGCATCACGTCGCCTGTTCCGTATGGTGTGAAGGCGTTGCGGATGTTGTTTGTTGCGATACACATGTTGACGCCGCCGTCACGAAGTGCGCGGATTGGAGTCAATGCGCGACGCACATTGTATTCGTCATGCCTTCCGCCCAAGTGAAGGTCGGTTGCAGGCAAGCTCATGACGCTGATTTGCGCTTCAGCCATTTTTTCAATGATTGGCTGCAGGCGGTCTTTCGGAAGTGCGCCAAGTGCTGTCAAGTGGCCAACGGAAACGCGTCCTTGATAGCCTTCTTTGATTGTTTTTTCGCAAACATACTCGATGTTCATTCCTTCAGGGCCGTCTTTGAAGTCCTGGTGGAAGTCGATTGGCTTGTCATATTTCTTCGCGATTTCAAACACGAGGTCAATATGCTTATCCCATGGAGTATCGTTGTAAGGGATGCCGCCGACTACGTCAGCGCCCATGTCCATTGCTTTGTACATCATTTCCTCAGTGCCAGGCGCTTTGTAGATTCCTTCTTGCGGGAATGCAACAACCTGGATGTCAACGATGCCCTTGTACTTTTCTTTCAGCTCCATGACTGTTTCAAAGCCGGTAAAGCCCTGGGACGGATCGAATTCAGAATGCGTACGGATATGTGTCGTACCATTCTTGATCAGCATCTTAAGTGTACGCTCAGCTCTATCAACGATATCTTCTTTTGAGAAAGTCGGCTTTAGCTGGGCAGTTACTGAAAGTGCTTCTTGCAAAGTACCTGATTTGTTTGGAAGCCTGTCGGCGATCAGCGCTTTATCAAGGTGGATATGGCTTTCAACGAGGCCCGGGATTAATACTTTTCCGTTGCCTTCGATTACCCGTGCAGCTTCAACATTCAGTTCATTTTCGATAGCTTCGATTTTGCCGCCCTTAATGGCTACGTCTTTCAACGCTTCGCCATCTTTAAGCCTAACTTGCTTGAATAAAATGTCCATCATACTAACCTCCAGAATTTACTTTTAGCCCATGAAGAACGAAAGGACTAACAATAGTGCCATTGATAAACCAACCCATTTTGCGTTTCCTTTAACAACATCGATGATAGGGATCTGGAATCCGGAAGATAGTGCTTGCATTGTGATGTTAACAAAGCTCAACTGGCTTCCAAGCCCTACTCCCATTGCTACGAAACCTAAAGCAACTGGTGAGAAGTTGAGGGAAACTGCTACTGGCAAAACGAGTCCAAGAATCGAGCCAACGTATGCTCCGGCAGGGATACCGACAAGTATACCTGCAAGAACAGCGGCAGGTACAACGAAAGCAGTCGGTGCTTTTTCAGCGATTCCAGCGATTACTTTGAAAGCGCCAGTATCGCCGATAATATTGATAAAGGTAAGGAAAATACCTACTGCCAACAACCTTGTAAGAATATAAGTCGATCCATCGATCATCGCATTGATGGATTCATTCAAATTAAACTTCGTGCACAGGAAGATCAGGATTAAGGTAATCACTGTGTACACTAATGGCGTAAACAATGGCATGCCAATTCCTTTGTTAATGAATGGCCCAAATATAACTGCGCCTAGCAAGAAAATGACCGGAATTGTCACCTTGAAAATCTGTCCAGTAGTCAAACCAGCAAACTCTGGAGCTTCTTCACCCTTGAAAATGACTTTACGCTTTTTGGCTCCGTAGAAACCAAGGATAACTGCCAGGATTGTAAATGCAAGCCAGAAAATACGCATTTCATCTACATACTGTGCAACTGGAATTCCAGACAATTTAGAAACGATACCGGACTCAAGAGATGCCGGTGAAGTAGTGAAAGATACAGCTGCTGCAATGGACATAGCTGCAATCAATTCTGGGATAGCACCTACAGCCGCGAATGCAAGCGGAGCGATAACCATTGCGGAACCGCCGCCGATACCGGACATGTATGTAGCAGCTGCCTGCAAAATAACGATAAATGCTGCAAAGTATTCAACCTTGCCTTTAATGCCGCGGCGAACCAATGTCAATGCCGCTGTGTAACCGCCGGACTTAAATACCGCCATCGCAATTGCCGAGTTAATAATCGGAACTGTAATGGAAAGCATGCCAGGGATTGTTTTCAAGAACTGGTCGTTTGCCTGGGCAAGCCCGATTCCGCCAATCAGCATTGCGAGCACGCCACCGACGAAACCTGCGGCAATCATATCCACTTTCATGAATAGCAGCGCAAGGATAACAATTAGAGGGATAATTACCAATAAGGCATAGAAGCCAGTTGGCGTTTTAAGTTCAGCTACTTGTTCAGCCGCAAACACTTGGGTTGCGGAAATGACGACGAACAAAAAAGCTGCAAGCATGGATGTAATTCTGCTGAATTTTTTCATGATCTTCTCCTTGTTGTTAAAAATTAAACTTAGAATAATAACAGGTATTGCTATTTGGTATTGCCGGAAAACATCTGTATTGCTAAAACATTCCCCCTACGGCGCTGCTTGCTCCTCAGCAGCCACTATTAAATTGCCACATAATCATAATAACTATGTACTTTTAGTGTAGATTGACGGGTAGGTGTTATCAAATTAACAAAGTGTAAAAATTGATTGCTTAAAAAACAGGCAAACATTAAAAAACCGTAAAATATGTCACAAATCCACATCCTTCCTTTTTACCATATCGATTAAATAACATTGATAAATCAATGTTTCAACTAAATTTTCCAGACTCTAACAGTCCGTAATCTAAATATTCATACAAATGAATTTTTTGTGACAAAGTTTCAACGTTTACTTCTAACCCTTTAATTAATCCTCCCAATTACAGGGTGTATTTATACCAGAAAATTTATAATTAACATTTTTCCGACCAGAAATACTTAACCCTACCCGACTGAAATCGACATTAAACATTCATTAAAAAAGTTTTTCTTTTGTGATTTTCTTAGCCTACCTTGTTATACTAAAAATATTTGTTAATAAATAATCACTGAAGAAGAAAGAAGCTGATGATGTGAAGAAGACGATTGTTTATAAACAGGTCGGAACACTTGAAATTAAGGCGGATTTTTATGGAACTGGGACAAGTCATGCGCCAGTCATCATGTACATTCACGGCGGCGGGTTAATCTGGGGTTCCCGTACAGATATGAAGGAAGAACAAATCAAGCTCTATAACGAGGCGGGGTTTGCGGTCTTTTCCATCGATTACCGGCTGGCTCCGGAAACAAAAATAGCGGAAATTAAAAAAGATGTTGAAGATGCCTTCCTTTGGCTAAGATTGCAGGGCCCTGAGTTATTGGAAATTGACCCGGACAGGATTTTCATTTCGGGCGGTTCGGCTGGCGGATACCTTTCTTTGCTCACAGGCACATTCGAACATAAACCGAAGGCAATAGTTTCATTTTATGGGTATGGAGACATCACTGGTAAATGGGCCGCTGATCCAAGTGCGTACTTCCGTGCGATGGCCAGAGTGCCTAAAGAACTTGTAAATATGCTCATTAAAAAGGAACCCATTGCAGAAGGACCGATTGCCCAGAGATACGGCCTTTACTTATATGGAAGGCAGACCGGCAGCTGGATTGAAGATGTGACCGGTTACGATCCTTTCCTTCAGCGCAGTATTTTGAAATCATGGTCTCCGTATTGGAACATAACAGCAGACTTCCCGCCTACCCTCCTTCTTCATGGAACAAAGGACGATGATGTTCCTTATGAAGAATCTAAAAATATGGCAGACGCGTTGACGGAAGCCGGGGTTTTCAATAAGTTGATCACCATTCAAGGAGGCGTTCATGTATTTGATGAAAACATGGACGACCCTGCCGTCCAGGATGCTTTCAATGAAGTCATCACATTTTTAAAGTCATTTTGCTAAAAAAACCGGTTGGACATTTTATAGTCCAGCCGGTTTTTTTATCGGGTTAAACTTGTGTAGTATTCGTATTGGACACGAGCGAATACCCGATGCCTGGGTAGGTCCGGATCAGGTCCGAACTGTTCGTAATACCCGCCTCTTTCAGCTTCTTCCTAATTCTTGCAATCGCGACCCGCAAATACTCGACTTCATCGCGATACTCCTTCCCCCACACTGAAACAAGCAGCTGTTCATGGGAGATGATTTTATCGGCATATAAAGCGAGTTGCTCAAGAATCATATACTCAGTATGTGTGAACCGCAATTCTTTCCCAAGTGCGAAAACCCTTTTCTGGGCAAAATTAATATCAAGTGACCCGATTGATAGTTTGCTTTCCTCTTGGAAAATCTGTTCATGCACACTCATTCTACGAAGCACAGCCTTTACCCTGGCGAAAAGTTCATCAAGCGAAAAAGGTTTTGTCAAATAGTCATCTGCGCCCAACTCAAATCCTTCGACGAGATCATTTGAATTGCTCCTCGCAGTCAGGATGATGACCGGCACGTTCGTAAACTTTCGAAGCCTGTCGAGAACAGTAAACCCATTTATTCCTGGCAGCGTAATATCCAAGAGAACCAAATCAGGATTTTGCAGCGCAAATTGTTCCAAAAACAGTTCTCCCTCAGGAAAAGTGATCGCCTCATATCCTTTTGATTGGAGATTGGCTTTAATGAATCGCGCAATTTTAGCATCATCTTCAATTATTGCAATTTTGTGGCTCATCCTACTCACCTTCTTCACTCAAATAACTTGGAAGTTTCATCGTAAATGTACTCCCGTAACCAGGCGCGCTTTCAACTAAAATATCACCTTTATGCTCCATCATCAATCCCCTGCAAACTGCAAGCCCAAGACCTGAACCATGAGCTTTCCCATAAAGAGGAGGATTGATTTTGTAAAAACGCTCAAAAATCTTATCCATGTATTCTGGTTCGATACCTAGCCCATTATCTTTAACATGGATATACACGAACTGATCATCTGTTGTGACTGAGATGGAAATGATCTTATGTTTGCTTTCATTATGTACCAGTCCGTTGACCACCAGATTCAGTAAAACCTGATGGAGGCGTTTCCGGTCACCATAAATGAATAAGTTTTGATAATCGCCCATATTGATATCAATCGTGGCCATGCAGCGAATTTCATTGGGCAGCTGCTCAATCGTTTTTGTGACGAGCTGGCCAATCGGAAAATGGTGCTTATTCAGAGACATTGTGCCCAGTTCGATTTTTTTTATGTCAAACCAAACCGTCACGAGTTCCTGGAGATGAACAAGATCTTCGTGTATCCCTTCAAGCAGGTCCTGCTTGAACTCTTCATCCCAGTCGGCATCCTCGCGCAACAACGTCTCCACGCTTCCTCTAAGGCTCGTAATCGGCGTCTTGAACTCATGGCTCGCGATTGTAATCAAATCGGTTTTCAGGAGCAGAATCTCCTCTTCCTGGGTAATATCCCGGATAAGGTAACCGGTACCAGTTGGCTGACTTTGCAAAAACACCTCAAATTTCGTTACGGATAGGTGTTTCAAGCGCTCATTAATTTTAACAGTCAACTTCAATACCACATCTGTTTCTTCCTGAAGAAGGGGGAGATTATCAAAATGTCGGATAGTGCAGCCATTAATCAAAGAGAGAAAATCATCCTCGGTGGCTAAAATAGTCCCTTCCTCTTCAAAAAGGATGTCTTTTAAAGAATCGTTATAATAAACTGCTTCTTTTTGAAGGTTCGTGAACAGGAAGCCGTCCGGCATGCATTCGTAGACAGCCAAAAGCTGACTTAAGCCAATACTTCCGATATCTACGTCTTTTTTTAAATATCCCATCTTTTTCCCTGCTCCCTTTCACCTATTATTACAAGAGAAATTTACTGAACCATTATAACATTAATTCAATCTGGCATACGCTTTATAAAGAGCCGCCCCTAAATTTTTTAAGCAAAAGAGGAATACGATAATTGTATTCCTCTTTTTTCATCATATATTTCGCGAATGGCTCCGCTTAGTCGATCAGACCAAGCTTTTGCGCATAAGCTTCTAAAGCTTTTTCAAAGCAGGCAAGCGGCGCGCGAACTGTTCCTGCACCAATTTGGCCAACGCCGGCCTTTTTGTGCGCAATTCCGGTGTTGATGATAGGGGTGATCCCTGTTTCAACAACCTTCCTTGCATCAATGCCAAGGCAGATTCCTTGGAAATCCCATGTTGGAACTGCGAAGTTAGGATTTTGGTCGATACAGATTTCAAGCATTTCATTACTTGTGCTTAGAGCGTTCTCAAATCCGCCAGCACCTACAAAGCGTGTAACGCCTGGGGCAGCAATCATTGCCATTGCTCCGACACCATAAGCTTCTGTGATCGCGGAATCACCAATATCCGAGTTGGCGTCTTCCTGGCTGTAACCAGTAAAGAACAATCCTTGCGGAGTATTAACCGGTGCAGTAAACCACTGGTCTCCCATACCGCTGATCCGGATACCAAAGTCTTTTCCGTTCCGGCACATTGCCGTTACGACAGTACCGTGTTCAATTGTCCTCGCACCATCAAGAACAGCCTTACATGTAGCCATCATGACATTCAGGAAGAACTGGTCCGTATCGGCAAGGAACTTGATTACCTGGAAGCGTTCTTCTTCATTGATATCAGCTTTTAGGATGAATGGGCTGACTTCCTTCAGGAAGATAAGTGAAGCGGCAATATTCCTCTGGTGGAATTCGTCTCCCATTGTAATTGCCTTGGCAATCATGACGTTCAGGTTCAATCCGTCTTCCGTCATTTTAATCGCCTTCGATAGAACCGGGCCAAGTACGTCCCTCATCCATTTCAAACGGTTGATAACTTCATCGGAATACGCTCCGAAACGGAGAACAGCTCCAATTCCTTCATTCATTGTGCAATAAGCGCGGTTTCCTTCTGAGCGATTTTCAACAACGAATACAGGCATATTGCCGGATGTAATACCGCCCATCGGTCCAACTGCGTTTACATGGTGGCAAGGCATAAACTCGACTTCTCCATTTTGTAGCATGTCAAGGGCTTCCTGCTCATCCTTTGCCCAGCCTTCAAACAAGGCTGCACCGACGCATGAGCCTTGCATTGGGCCAGTCATTTCTTCCCATTTGATTGGCGGTCCGGCATGTAGCAATACTTTGCCGTTCAATACTTCAATTACTGATTTCGCAGGGACCACGTCAACTAGGAAAGGTGCTGAGCCAACAATCTTATCCAATACCGCCCTGTTTGCTTCATTCATTGTGTTATACATACAGTTACCTCCACTTTTATAAATTCAAAACGATCCTATTTTTATTGGAGCAGGCTGAGGATTTTCCTCATTCTTTCGTTGCCTCCAGCGACTGGCCTCCAGTCGAACTGGACAACTTGGCCTCCATGGTTGAGGACTGCGTTTGTGAACTTTTTCAAGCCTACGTTGATGACCATTGGCTTTTCATTGAGCAGCTTTTGGATTGGCGCAGCAACAGTAAGGTCTTCTTTCTGAACTGGGGAAGAAAGCTCCCTATGTTCCTTTTGAATTTCCTTCAATTCTTTGCCAATTAATTTCAGAGCTGCTTTAACAGCTTGGACATTGCTGTCATACATCAAAACACCGGCGCTCTGAAGTTTTTCCCTTTGCTCTTTGTAGCTTTGCGGGTCTTTATCAGTTCCGCAGACAAAAGATACAAATGGAATTTCTTTTCCGGCCGCTTTTGCTTCGGCCTGGATTTCCTTGATTGCAGGCAACAGTGCTCCAGCCATATCTTCATGTGAACCGTAGCCAAGAACTAGGTCGAAGAGAATGACTGCAGTATCTTCATCTTGAGCTGCTTCCTTCATGAATTTCACTCTTGTTTCAGGATCGATCATTGGGTGTGGCTTGCCTTGTGTGTACACGTCGTCACCAAGGTCAACGACCATATGTCCGCCTGACTTAAGCTGGAAGCCTTCTTCTTTCTTCGCTCCCTTTTCAAGTCCCAGTGCTTCGGAAATCAGCATTGCTGCTTCACCTGCAAGTGTACCACCGGAATAAAGTCCCTTGATGGATGTTTGCCCTTCTTTAAGGGAAACTTCCGGTACAGAAATTTCACGCGCTTCCGGAGAGGCAATTTTATTTCCTTTAGAAAGCTCAACAGCAAGCACAGCTGTTTCCTCAAGCGTGTGGGCAAAATGGACATTGCCTTCATGGTATTCAGGTTTTTCACCGATAAAAATCGCTACAGCCGGTTTAGACAGGCTTTGAAGTACCTGTGTAACATGATCGCGCACTTCAGGAGCCGGTGGCTTGGAAATTACAACAACCACTTTTGTTCCCTGGTGGTTTTCTAGACCTTTAATACTTTCAATCATCGTAATGGCGCCGACTTTATCGGAAAGGTCACGGCCGCCAGTTCCAATTGCATGAGTAATTCCGCCGCCGAGACGGTCGATAATGGTGGTAACTTCCTGGATTCCAGTTCCAGAAGCGCCGACAACCCCGATATTTCCATCAGCGATGACGTTCGCGAATGCCAGTGGAATACCGCCCATGACACCTGTACCACAGTCAGGACCCATGACAAGCAATCCTTTTTCTTTTCCTTTTTTCTTCAGGCGAACTTCTTCCTCAATTGGAACATTGTCACTGAATACGAAAGCGTGCAGGCCATTGTTAAGTGCTTTGTCAATTTCTTCAGGAGCATATTGCCCAGGAACAGAAATCAACGCCATGTTTGCAGATGGCAATGCTTTCGTTGCTTTATCCCATGTGCGTACGGTTGTGAAATTGCTTCCTGTATCACTGATTGCCTGGTTTTTCAAGAAGTTGTCCAGTTCCTCGAGTACTTCCTGAACCTTTTCTTCCTGCTCAGCTTCCATAACGATCATCATATCGTTTGGCTTCGCATTTTCCAGTTCGTCGGTATAAAGTCCTGTTGACTTGAAGATGTCCTTATTGGCAGGAGTACCCATCATAATGGAAATCCTTTTTACGCCTTCCATTGTCGACAGCTTGTTCGTTAATAGCATCAGGTTAACTGAATCCTGATAAGAATTTTCTTTAATAATTGTGTGCAGCATGTTAACACCTCTTCCTTTTAAGTAGAAGTAAAGCAATCATCAAGCTTACTGTTCAAGAATAGTATTCATGAACGAATGATGTTTAATGCGAAAATCCCTTTAAACCTGGGCTTCCTTTGGCATTTCCTTCGTGAACGCCATCGCCAGCAATCCGATGGCCATCATAATGATCGCGAGGATAAAGCCTGTTTTCATCTCACCGGTAATATCAACTAGGTACCCTGTAATATACGGGGCAATAATAGATGAAAGCATTCCGGCAAAATTGTAAATACTGAACATTGTTGCATAAGCCCTTTTGGAAACGTTCCTTGCCATGAAGGAAAGAAGCACCGGATCCAAAGCCAGCTTACCTGTAAAGCCATAAATAAGGAGAGCAATCACCAGCATAGTCTTGTTATCAATGAAAGCAACCGCACATACCGAAACGATCGCAATCGGGACAAGTAAAAATATAATCGGCTTTTTCCTGCCGAGCCTGTCCGAAAACATACCAAACAGGATTGCGGCTGGAATGGAGGCCCAAGGAATCAAGGAGGATATGTATCCTACTTCACTTCCATGAAATCCCCTTTCCAATTGTAAATATTGAGGCAGCCACGTAATAATCATAAAAAACCCATACAAGGAACAAAAATTCATGATGAGTATGATCATGACATTACGATTTTTCAGCTGTTCCCAAATATTCACTTTCTCATGGCCCGGCTCCTTCGTTATGTCTTTCAGTTGCGGATTTGGACGAAGCATGAACCAGATAAGTCCCGCGGCCAATAACGTTGGAATGGTCATTAAATAAAACGGGACACGCCAGCTCATTCCGAGTTCCAGTGTAAAATAGCTGGACAGCATGTAACCGAGTGAAATTCCCAATGCCATACCGCTGTTAATAATCGCCGTTCCAACTGTCAAATGCTTCTCTGGAATATTATCTGTTGCGACAGCATAGGAAGGGCCGTAATAGGTACCCTCCCCTAACCCTGTCACAAACCGGAGAAGCAAAAACATGAAAAAGCTTGTCGCAAGCCCAGTCGTACCAGTCAGTAAACCAAACAGGATAAACCCGGGCACAAGGATCGTTCTTCTTCCATATCGGTCACCCATTGTCCCGGACGGGATTTGGGCAATCGCGTAGGCGATAAAAAACACACTGTTTACAAGACCAAGCTGGGCATTCGTCAGGCCAAATTCCTCAGCTAGATGGGGCATGACCGGATTGAGTATTGTCCGGTCAGCATACATCAGTACCCAGCCAAGGGTGAAAACAGCAACAATTTTCCACCAAAAGGGGATGAATTTTTTATGTTCCATACCATACCTCCCGCGCTGACAGCGCAAACATCACCTACAGAACGAGGCGTGTGCCTGTTTTGCCGTTAAGGGCATCCTGCAGTTTATCTATGGAGGTGATGACTACATTTTTCCCGCCTTTTTCAAGGAAATAAATTGCAGCTTCAATTTTCGGCCCCATGCTTCCTTTAGGGAACTGGCCTTCATCCATATATTTCTTCGCATCTGCAATAGACAGAGTAGAAAGGTTTTCCTGATTTGGTTTACCGAAATTAACGGCTACTTGTTCCACGCCTGTCAGAATGAATAGGTAATCGGCTCCAACTTCAGCTGCAAGGAGCGCACTTGCAAAATCTTTGTCAATAACTGCTTCTGCGCCTTTCAAAATTCCGTTAGTTTCTACTACTGGAATTCCGCCGCCTCCGGCAGTAATGACCGTAACTCCACTCTTTAAAAGAGCTTCAACAGCATCCTTTTCAACAATCTTGATTGGTTTTGGGGACGGAACTACCCTGCGGTATCCGCGGCCGCTGTCTTCGATATAAGAGAATTCCTGTTCTTTCAATGCTTCATCAAGCTGTTCCTGTGTATAAAATGGCCCGATTGGTTTTGTCGGATTGTCAAACGCCGGGTCTTCCTGGGAAACGACAGACTGGGTAACGATAGAAGCGACTGTTTTATCAATGCCGCGTTCTGTCATCCTGTTTTTCAGGGCCTGCTGGATTAAGTAACCAAGGTTCCCTTGTGTTTCTGCGTCACAGACATCTAGCGGATATGGAGGAATAACGCTTGAAGCCATATGTACCTTAATGAGCGTATTTCCTACCTGTGGACCGTTTCCGTGTGTGATGACAACCTCATTGCCCTGCTCAATCAAATCAAGAATCATGTCGCAGCTTTCAGCGATATTTTCCTGTTGTTCCACGATCGTACCTTTTTGACCTTCTTTAATAATCGCATTGCCACCAATGGCAAGAACAATTTTATTCATACTAGCACCTCTTTGCTGATATAATTTTCTTTCAAACGCTCCATAGATTAGTGTAAATTTCATATATTCTGTTTTCAAATTAACAAAGGGTTAAAACTTTTCAGTTTTAACAGGTGAAGGATTGCGAAAAGATTGCAGCCCACTTTAAGCTGTCATCATCTTACTGTGCGAAACTCACCAAAAATAGCGCCATGGCAAGGAAAACGGTTATGACTTGTCTCTACCCTGCCAAAATAAAAACTATGCAGAATTTTGTCGAAAAAGTGAACTTTCTTTTCCACTATGCCATTACTTTTTCCTATTTTAAAAAAGCAATTCCTAAGAAAACAAATAGACCAACTAAAAACGAAATAAAAATGCCACCCTCGATGTAAAGGTGGCATTTTTACAAATATGGGATTGGGAGTAGCTGGCCAGTTCTTTTTTCTTAAACATCTTCATAGCCAGGACCACTTCCAATTTATCTATTTTTTAGAGGTATATAACCTACATCTTGTATGAGTTTTTGGCCTTGGGGGCCTTGCATCCAGCTGAGGAAAGGCTTGATTGTTTGTTTTGGGTTATCCTTTAGCGTAATGGCATAAAGGTTCACTACATATGGGTACGTTCCGGATTGAATCGTTGCTGCGCTCGGCTCAATGCCATTGACCGCAAGCAATTTTATTTCCTTATTCGGATTCATGCCAGTAGTAAAAAACCGAAATGAATACCCAATTGCGTTCTGGTAGTTCCTGTAGTCGGCAACCTCTTCCACGATATCGCCCATACCCCTGACTTCCTCCTTTAAGGGTTCCATGAGGGGCGCTTCTTTCATGATAAGCTGCATGATTGTTTGCGAACCCGAGCCTTCAGGCCGCTGAAAGGCCCTGATCTTTCCGTTTTCTCCGCCAGCTTTGCCCCAATCCGTTATCTCCCCGGAATAAATCCCTTTGATCTGATCGACGGAAAGAGTATTAACTGTATTTTTACTGTTCACGAAAAAGACAAAGGCTTCCTTCCCGATTGGCGTCAGGACCAATTCCTTACCCTGGGATTCCGCCATCCTTTTTTGTTCCTCGGAAGGCTGCGCCCCAAAGAAAATATCTACCTCACCCGATAATAAGCGTTCAAAAGCATAAATTGTATTTGTGAAGCTGACAATTTCCCCCTTCTCATTCCCGTCATTCTTCGAGGCTATGTCTTTATAAACTGCATTCGCAAATGCCGCATACACAGGATATGCAGCTTCTGCTCCATCGAGGACAGGCATCTCTTCTTCTTTTTCTATCGTAAAAGCAGAAGGTTCATTGAGCTTTGGCAGCCGATTCGATTTGTTCGTAACATAAAACGGGCTTAAATCAACGCTTGAATAACCATTTTCGTACTTGAACCCATAGGAAGGCAAAACTTTCTGGCTTTTTTGCCAAAGTATTGCCGCTGAAACAGCCAGGCAAACTGCAACAGATAAGACTCCACCTATTAACGCTATCCAATTTGGGCCATTCTGTCGATTAAAAGAGAGATACGCCCCTTGGAATCCAAGAAAATAAGCGAACGGCGCCATGAAGGTAAGCATGATTTCACCGCCCTGAACACTTAGGAAACTATTCGGCAGGAACGGGAAAAACAGGAAGATAAAGACTGCCCATAAATCATTTCCAAAATGCCCTCTAGTCGCTAACATTAGGACAGTGGCGGCAAAAACAGTAAGGAACAAAGGCAGAAAAACAGGGAAATGCTTTTTAAACAACGTTATATCCTTACGATCATTTTTAGCGAAATATAAACCCGCCACAATCCCTCCGGCCAAAAATCCAGCCACCCCGATGAACATCCCCGCCTCCCCGACCGACACCGCTAGATACCCAAAAGTCATTGATAGTATCACTGGAAAAATAACATAAAATACTCCTACAAGAAACAGAATCCTCCGCATGACCGCTCATCCCCCACTTCACTTTAGTGTAATTTTACACTAAAGAAACAACTAATTTCAATCTTTAATTTGGTATAATTTTCTTGTTAACGGAAATTTTCTTGCTTGAAAACCACCAAATTTCAGATAATGTTAGACGACGGGTTCGTTTTTTGAATAGGTTGATTGAAGCGGAGACCATAAAAAAGAGAGCCCGCTATTTTGCGTGCCCTCTCGTTCAATTAGGATAACTTATAAATCTCCGAATACTTTGCTTCAAGATACTGAGCTAGGTAATCAGCATTCAATTCTTCTCCTGTTACTTTGACAATTAGTTCATTTGGCCTGTAAAGAGAACCGTACTGGTGGATTTTCTCATTCAGCCAGCCCATGACAGGCGCGAAATTCCCTTCAGCGATAGCCTCTTCGTATTCAGGCACTTCCTTCCTGATCGTATTGAGGATTTGTGCGGCGTACAGATTGCCAAGAGAGTAGGATGGGAAGTAGCCAATGCCGCCGAATGACCAATGGACATCCTGGAGTACGCCTTCCCTGTCTGTTGCAGGCGTGATTCCCAGATATTCTTCCATTTTGCTGTTCCAAACGGAAGGAAGTTCTTGAACCTCAAGTTCCCCAGCCATTAGCGCTTTTTCAATTTCATAGCGCACCATTATATGCAAATTGTACGTCAGCTCATCTGCTTCAACCCTGATAAACGAAGGCTCAACTGTGTTAACCGCGCGGTAAAAATCTTCCTCGCTGACGTCTCCGAGCTGCTCCGGAAAGTACTCAACAAGCCTCGGGTAAAAATAGCTCCAGAATGCCTTGCTGCGCCCAACCATATTTTCAAGGAACCGGGACTGTGACTCATGGATTCCAAATGAAGTCCCTCCAGCAAGGACGGTCCCGTCATATTTTAGATCGATATTTTGCTCATAAATACCATGGCCGGCTTCATGGATTGTTCCGAACAGTGCGGAACGGACATTGCCTTCCAGGTATCTTGTAGTTAAGCGGACATCACCAATCGTAATTGATTGTGCGAATGGATGCACCGTTTCATCAAGCCTGCCCGCTTCCATGTCAAAACCGATAACAGGCAAAATAAAGCGGTTGAATTCCTTTTGTTTTTCAATAGGAAAATTCTGTTTGAAAATTTCTGACGGCGTCTGATCTGGCGATTTCTTAATCCTCTCCAAAAGCGCCACGCTTGTGTCACGCAGCTTTGAGAAGATCGGGTCAAGTTGGGCGACCGTCAGGCCTGGTTCATATTCATCAAGCACAGCATCATATGGATGTGCTTCATAGCCGTATATCTCGGCGAATTTGCGCCTGAATGCAACGATTTTTTCAAGATATGGCGCAAAATGGCCAAAGTCGTTATGCTCCCGCGCATGCTCCCACGCATCATTCGCC
Organism: Bacillus sp. B-jedd; assembly: GCF_000821085.1. Taxonomy (GTDB): domain Bacteria; phylum Bacillota; class Bacilli; order Bacillales; family Cytobacillaceae; genus Bacillus_D. The sequence goes on along the minus strand of NZ_CCXR01000001.1, from coordinate 1,841,468 downwards.
TGGGCAGTCAAGATGGCGAATTCTTTAAAATCCTCAGCCGGAATTCTTCTTGAACGATTATATTCTTCTCTTCGTTCACGAACTTGTGCTGCTGTCATCTCATCGAGTTCCGCAGATTCCGTTTGTAATTCTTCAAGCAGCCTGCCCATCTCATCTGAAACGGAAAGCTTGAATGCTTCCGTCCTCAATGTGCCGATTGCCTTGGCAAATTGAGAGCGCCCTTTTTTCGGAGCCATTACTTTCTGATCCCAATCAGCAAGGCCGGATAAGCTTTGAAAATGGGTTATCTTTTCGTCAAGTGCTTTAAAGTCCTGGATTGCTTTCTGTCTATCCATCCCATTATTCCCCCTTTGAAAATTGCTGCCCCTTTTTCTTTATGGTGCTGCTTTCCCATTATAACCGTTTTTTCCCTGTGCTCCAAAAAATAACTTAAATTTTCAAACCATTTAGGTTGCAATAAAGATTGGTATACAAACGGTAACGTTGTGGTTGATATCCGCTCCGGGCATTTCGCTTTCCGCGGGGCATCAGTGGAGCCTCCTCGGAGCAAAGCTCCTGTGGGGTCTCCCCTTGCTGCTCTATCCCGCAGGAGTCTACATGCCTGAGCTCCAATCAACCAGCTTTGTCAAACAAATTAGTGTAATTATTAAGATCTACCCATATATATTCTCATATCGAAACGGGCGAAACGGCCGTCCAAAGTAAAGTATATAAATCGCTCTGCCTGACGTAAGTGTCTCTAAGCCGGTTACGTTTTTGAATACTAATAGCTCTTCCTTCTTGCCTTTACGATTGTGTTCTCGTGATAACCTTTTTTCTGGAATTACATCTGTATTAGTTAGGAAACCTATTTTTGGGGTAAAAATAAAAAAACGACTGTGGGAGGAATAACTGTATGTGGATCGTTTATTTGAGCATTGTGGCCATAATTGTCTCACTTGGCTATCTCGGCTTTAGCGCCTTCAAAACTTTCAAGGAAGCAAAACCAGCCATCAACAGGCTAAACGAAACCGTCGCAAGAGTTCAGCAAAAGGCAGATACGCTTAAGGTTGAGTCAGCCGCACTTTCAGAAAGCCAGCAGGACCTAATAGAAGATATTAATTATAAAAAGCAGGCGGTTACCTTTACAGTAAATGCAGCTAAACGGACTGCATCCTCCTTTAAGAAACTTTGGAAAATCAAGCCTTTGGCAAAACTGTCAAGAAAGAGAAAGACGAGAACCCCTGCTTATTAACCTTCTCGAGAACCGGTTGGATCCCTCCATCCGGTTTTTTTCATGAAAAAAGCTTCCATCATCCATACTATTGGAAGGAGGGAAGCCGCACGATGATCCTTAATTTAATCCTGTCAGTCATGCTGTCATTATCACCAATCTTACAGCCTGCCTCACTTACCTTTTTCTCGGACGGTAAGGAAACAGCTTCAGTAACAAGGGAGGAAATGGCCCTTCTCCCTTTCCCAGGAAGTGCGTTTCCGAGTCCGGAATTTATTGATAAGTTCATTCGCGACTTAAAAACAAAGGTTGATACTCCACCGAGGGATGCAGGGATCTCCATGGATGGGACGCTTTTGCCTGAACAAACAGGCAGGGAGCTGGACCGTAGCAAAATGGAATATATCCTTTACTCTTTCTTCTACAAAGGCAAGCCTTTAATCGCGGACATTCCGTACCGGCCTGTTTACCCCAGGGTCGACAGCGAACTTTTGGATTCCATCAGAGCGATGTTGATCGGCAGGTATACCACTTTCTTCAACCCAGGCAATCGAGAGAGGTCCCATAATATCCATCTCGCTGCTGAAACATTAAACGGCAAGATCGTCTTTCCAGGCGAAACCTTTTCTTTTAATAAGGAAATTGGAAAAAGGACTGCCGCGAAAGGCTATTTAAAAGCACCGATTATAGTAAGGGGAGAACTTTCCGAAGGGATTGGCGGCGGTATCTGCCAGGTATCCTCGACTCTGTTTAATGCTGCCGACCATGCCGGCATGTCGATTGTCCAACGCTATTCGCATACTAAAACCGTTACTTATGTGCCTTCCGGGAGGGATGCAACGGTCAGCTGGTACGGTCCGGACTTTAAATTCAGGAATCCTTACAGCCAGCCTGTGCTAATCCGGGCAAAAAGCCTTGGTAGCACTTTGTCGGTGTCACTTTATTCCGCTGCCTCAATTGATTTCCGGCCGAGGAGCATTCCCGGCGCCCCTGCCCTTTTACCGGAAGAAATGCCGTTTAAAATGCTCGAAAAACAGCCCGGCTCTTAAAATGCCGGGCTGCTACACTTTATCTTAGGCTCAGTTAAAGGGAAGTGTTGATTTTCGTTGAAGTTGATTGGGATTGGAACGGAAGGGACTGACTCCGGCGGGATGCAGCGGCACGTGGAGACCCCACAGGCGTCTATGACGCCGAGGAGGCTCCATAAAGAATGCTCCTGCGCCACAGACTATTCGGGGAAGTTAATCTTCAGCTCGTCGCAAAGCTGCACGAAGCAAATTCATGTAGATGCTTCGCCCCGCGGAAAGCATGTCCCCGGAGTGCAAATCAAAAAACAAGTATAACAAAGCTTTTTCTTAAAAAAATTCCAGTTCTGAAAGTGCCTGTTCAAGGCTGCTGTATATCGAAATTCCTTCAAGTCTAATGCCAAGGTTAATAAATGTCTGGCTGATTTCGCCTTTCATTCCGGTTATGACTGGCTTTACGCCAAGAAGGTTCAAGGAACGGATCAGTTTGAACATGACTTCAATTCCAATTAGATCCACCTCATGCACACCAGAGAGATCAACCACGAGGGTTTCTATCCTCTTCTTGACACATGTATCAAGCGAATCAACAATTAAGGTTTCCGAACGCAATTCATTAATTTCACCTATTAAGGGCAATATCGCCACTTTTGGGGAAATCGGAACGATCGGAACAGATATTTTCAAGTATAATTCCCTGGATTCCTGGAGAAGTTTTTCTGCATTTTCTGTAAAAGCCGTGCTGAATCCATGAACCATCATATTGAAAATATGATCGGTTTCCATGATGACTTCAAGGAGGTCTTCCTGTTTGATTTGAAGTTTCTTCCCCTCCTTCTGCAAATAAGACCAAATGACATTTTTGTAGACGGAAACCCCTTTGATTGTATTACCCAGATCTCCATTGTGTTCCACTGACCTGGTACCGACCATTTCGCCCCACTTAAACGCGCTTTCCTTTACATCCTTATCATTGAGCCCGCCAAGGACAATCTTGACGAGTTGTTCAAAATTTGCCCTTGCATATAATTTCTCCTCCTCGCTTCGGAATTCGAAATGGTAGAATTCCTTCATTTTCGTAACGAGTTCAGTTGTAATGTCACTAATGTTCTCTTCAATTTTTTTACTGAAATACGTTTTCACTTGTTCAATTTCCATAATGGCCAATCTCCTAAACAATGTATTAAATTGACAATACCATTTTACTCTCTTTCTGCAAAGTAATGAGGCGCCTTTAAGTTTATTTCCCATTATTCCCAAATTATAGTTTGAGTGTTACTGCCGGAGGTATAGTAAAGGGAAGTCATGTTATGGAGGGTGAAACACGATGAATAAGGACCATGCGATGCATAAAGACGGAGATTTTGAGACATCGAAAGTAGACGAGGTAGTCGAGCGTATTGACGAGGATAAAATGTATGAAAAGCTTCAGGATTTCAACGAATTCAAAGCTTATTTAAACAAACGGATCGAACTTGGAAAAAAGCTTGGCCTCGATGAGGAACAGCTTGCGGTTGGAGCACAGAAAGTGGCGAATTTCCTTGCGGATAATGCAGTCCCTCAAAATCGGGAGGAAGCCCTGCTAATGGAATTATGGCAGGCCGGCAATGAAGAAGAGCGCCATATGCTCGCACACATGCTCGTAAAATGGGCTGATTCCTGATAAAAGCTAGGAAACAATTATAACTAATACTAGACCCCAAAAAACACCGGCTGAAAAAACTGCCGGTGTTTTTCTAATGTATGAGGTTTTACCCTATAATGTTTGGGTAAGGATATAATATGAAACTATGAACTTTTCTATTATAGAGCCGTACGAGCTCCAAGGTATCTTGGCTTCCAATAGCTGTTGGACATATCGGAAATTACAACGCCATTTGAAGCGGCATTAATGAATTTATTGTTTCCAAGATAAATGCCAACATGCGAAGGACCCGATTTATAAGTTGTAAAGAATACAAGATCACCAGGCTTTGCAACGGAAACTGGCTTTGTAGCAGTCCAGATGGTTGATGTCGTCCTTGGGATGGAAACGCCCACTTTTGCAAAAACATACTTCACATACCCGCTGCAGTCGAAACCGGCAGGAGTATTGCCGCCCCACGAATATGGTGTGCCAAGATATTTCTTCGCTTCATTAATAACGGCGGTCGCTGTTGAAGTAGTCGGAGCCGTAGTTGTAGTTGTGGTAGTAACGTTTGATGAAGTCGTAGTGGAAGCAGCAGCTACTGCGGTAGATGAAGTGCCGCTTACTTTCAGGACTTGTCCAACACGAATAAGGTCGCTAGTCAACCCGTTCAGTGATTTAAGTGCATTGACTGTAGTGCTGTATGTTCTAGAAATCTCCCACAGAGTGTCTCCTGATTTTACTGTGTATGTTGCAGCCGCAGGAGCTGGCGCCGCTTTTGGAGCTTCACTTGCTTCAGGGGCTTCTACAGATAGTTTTTGATTTACTAAAATGAGATCACTTGATAGATTGTTCCATTGTTTAATTTGTGAAACAGTCAGATTGTAATTTTTTGAGATTCCCCAAAGTGTGTCACCTGATTTGACTGTATATAATTCAGCGGCGCTTGCTTGGCCGTTGAAAGTTCCGAATAGGATTCCTGCCGCCATGGCTGATGTAATTAATTGTTTTTTCATGGTGTCATCTCCTCGTTTGTTTTGCCTTACTCATCATAGTACATGGTTAAACCTTTAAAACACCCCTAAATTATGGACCCATTGGAAAATTCCTCATCTACAGGAAAGTTATTCCCTCTTTTTTACAAAACAATATTTTCCTCTTTTTCTAAGTATTCATGGATATACCGCCAATTTTTGGCCAGATTGGAAGTTGCATTGTAACATTGCTGTAACATATTTTTAATATTAAAATCTGGCAATTTTCGAGGTTTCTTGCAAAAGAGTTTCTTTTTTTGGCACAGGAATGTAGAAATATCGTAACAAAGCTTCGATTCTTCCACCTTGCGGAATCTTATAATTAACTTATAGACCATCATGATTATGTTGCTTTCTCGATGAACCTGAATCATGACAAAATTATAAAGAAAAGCATGGTGATAAGAATGCAAGGAATGGGACATCCACATGGAATGGGACACCCTCAGTCAAAAGGCCACCCCGGAGGACATCCAGGCGGCCATCCGCATAATATGGGTCTCGGACCATCCATCGACTATGATGAGAATCCGTTTATCGTGATTTGGGAAGTAACAAGGGCATGCCAGCTTAAGTGCGTGCACTGCCGGGCAGATGCCCAGCTTCAGAAGGATCCGCGCGAATTGACACACGAGGAAGGTATTAACCTGCTTGATCAAATTTATGATATGGGCAATCCGATGCTTGTTTTCACAGGCGGAGACTGCATGATGCGCGAAGATTTAATGGAGCTAGCCGATTATGCCGTCAAAAAAGGTATGCGAGTCTCCATGGTTCCAAGTGCGACGGACAATGTGACATTAGAGAAAATGAGGCAGGCCAAGGAAGTCGGCCTTTCACGGTGGGGCTTCAGCCTGGATGGTCCGACGCCGGAAATCCACGACCATTTTAGGGGCACCCCCGGGTCCTTCGATTTAACTTTGGAGAAGATCAAATATTTGAATGAACTTGAAATGCCGCTTCAGATCAACACAGTTATTTCTCGTTACAATTATGATGCGCTTGAGGAAATGGCAAAGCTGGTCGGTGAACTGAAGGCTGTCATGTGGTATATTTTCTTGCTTGTTCCAACAGGCCGCGGCCAGGAAGATAAGTGCATCACTCCTGCTGAACACGAAAAAGTATTCAGGTGGCTGTATCAGCTTAGTAAAACTGCCCCGTATGATATCAAAACCACTGCTGCCCAGCATTACCGCCGGGTTGTCCTTCAGGAAAAGGCACGCGACCATAAGATTGAAAAAGGTGAAATCCGTTACGAAGATACAATGACAATGGATCAGGAAGGCATCATCGACGGACTGAAGCGCGCGCCAAAAGGAGTAAATGACGGGAATGGCTTCATTTTCGTTGATCACATCGGAGACGTCCTTCCGAGCGGGCTTCTGCCGATTGTCGTCGGCAACGTGCGTGAAAAGCCGCTCGCCGATATTTACCGGAACTCCGAAGTATTGAAAAACCTCCGCAGCCCTGACAAATATAAAGGGAAATGCGGCGTTTGCGAATACAATAAAATTTGTGGCGGATCCCGTTCCAGAACGTATGCGGTCACCGGGGATTATATGGAAAGCGAACCGTATTGCGTTTATATTCCTATGGCTATGCGCAAAAAAGAAGCGCCTGTCGCTCCTTAAAAAACATAAATAAAAAGAGAGGCGGCATTCCTAAATGGAGAAGCCGCCGCTCTTTTTTTGCACAAAATATTATTTTACATATGGCAATATAACCGAATTGAATTCCCTGAAATCATCAAGGTAAAAATCGGCCTCTGACTCGTGGTTTTGAAAGGAGACTGTCTTAATTCCAAGCCTTCTGGCAGGCTCGAGGTCAATGGCGCGGTCACCAATCACAAGGTCAAGGCCGTATTTTTCGTGTAAATATTTATACGATTCAGGGTCGGGTTTGCGGGGGAACCCATCTTCTTTCCCGACAATCTCTGTGAAGAATTCCCTAAGATTATAAAAACGGAGTGCTTTTTCAACGTCTTCTTTTTCCTTATGCGTCATGATGACATTGCAATCCGCCTCTCTTAAGACATCAATCACCCCCGGGAACGGGATGAATTCTTCAGGCTTCATCCCTCTTACCTTTTGCAAATATTTACGGCTTTGCTCTTCACTGATTTTAAAAAACCTGAACGCATGGCCGAACGAGACTTTTAACTGTGCGAGCGTCTCCTCCTCCGTATGCCCATCCCCCAATGTTTCCATTAAAGCTTTCGTATAAGATGGATAAGTATTGCAAATGGTTCCGTCAAAATCCCAAAGTATATTCACATTTTCCACTCCTTTTATCATTGGCGCTTCCTATGGATAATTAATTACCCCAAATTTGGGTATATAAATACTAAATCCGCTGAATGGAGGGTGACTATGCAGAAAGCAGCAAAAGCGGGTCTGGCCGCGTTGATTCTTGCCTTTGGGCTGGCGGGCTGTTCTTCAGATGATAATAAGGAAAAGCCTGTAGTGAATGAAGATGGAAATAAGCAAAGTGAACGCGATTCGAACGACACAGGAAAATAATCAACTCGCCAGTTTTTTGCGTTTAGGAGGGGTAAAATGAATAAAGATCGTAAAGAAAAAGATGCGCACGATTTGCCAGATGAGCAAATCGCTGAAAACCTGACCGATTTAGTCAGCATCATCAACGCCAAGGGACATACGAAAAGAATCGAAAAAATCATTGACGAAAACCCTAGTTGCTGTGATGATGACGACTCGAAAAGTGAATAAATGAAAAACGATCCCGCCTGTGAGAACACCGCAAGCGGGGTCGTTTCTTTATTTCTCAATCTAAATATCCTTTTGCAAAAGTGACCCTCGTTTCGCTTTTTCGCTTAAAACTCTGTTGGGCAGACGACCATTGTCCTGCTTTTTCCCCTTAAAATACTAGGACCCATTCGGCTACAGTTCCGGCTTTCCCCTATATATACTCTGACCCGAACATCTACTGTCCCGGCTTTTCCTTTAATATGCTTTTGCCCAGACAACCATTGTTTCAGCTTTTTCCCCACAGCACACACAGGAGTCGGCCACTTTTTCCTGTTCAAATGGAATACAACGCGAAGTGGCGCCTGTTTCCTCTTTGATTTTATCCTCGCACTCCCTTTTCCCGCACCACATTGCTTTGATCATACCTGGATTTTTTTCAAGGCTTTCCTTGAATTCTACCAGGCCTGAAGCTTTCGAAGTCTTCTTTTCAAGCAGATCTTTTGCACGGTTATAGAGATTTCCTTGGATTTCATCCAGCAATTGTTCAAGCTTGCTTTCTAGTTCCTCCAAGGCAACAAAAGCCTTTTCCCCCGTATCGCGGCGGACGAGCACGACCTGATTTTTTTCAATATCCCGCGGACCAGCTTCCAACCTCACTGGTACGCCTTTCATCTCGTATTCATTGAACTTCCAGCCCGGGTTTTTGTCACTCGCATCGATGCCGGTCCTGAACGTCCCTGAAAACTGCTCTTTCAGTTTATAAGTAAAGTCGAGAACACCTTCTTTGTGCTGTGCAACCGGGACGATCATGACTTGTGTCGGCGCGGCTTTTGGCGGAATAATCAGCCCTCGGTCATCCCCGTGGACCATGATCATCGCCCCAATCACTCTTGTCGTGAAGCCCCACGACGTTTGGTGGACATGCTGCAGCTTCCCTTCCCTGTCAAGGAATTGAATGCCGAACGCTTTTGCAAAACCATCACCTAAATGATGCGAAGTCGCGGATTGCAGCGCCTTTCCGTCATGCATCAGACTCTCTACCGTGTACGTGAATTTCGCGCCCGCGAACTTTTCCTTCTCCGTTTTTTGCCCTTTCACGACCGGGATGGCGAGAACATTCTCAAGAACATCCGCATAAACATCGAGCATCCTTTTCGTCTCTTCATGCGCGTCTTCATCTGTCTCATGCGCGGTATGCCCTTCCTGCCAAAGAAACTCAAGCGTGCGGAGGAATGGCCGTGTCGTTTTTTCCCACCTGACCACATTCGCCCACTGATTATACAGCTTCGGCAGGTCACGGTAGGAATGAATGATGTTTTTATAATGCTCGCAAAACAGAACCTCGGACGTCGGACGGACGCATAACCGTTCCGCCAGCTCCTCGGAGCCGCCGTGCGTCACCCATGCAACCTCGGGTGCGAACCCGGCAATATGATCCTTTTCCTTTTCAAGCAGGCTCTCGGGTATAAACAACGGCATATACACATTCTCATGCCCGGTCGCCTTGATCAGGCCGTCAAGTGCACTCTGAATATTCTCCCACAGCGCATACCCGTATGGTCGGATAATCATCGAGCCTCTTACGGACGAATAATCCACCAAATCCGCCTTCGTCACCACATCCGTATACCACTGCGCAAAATCAGTCTCCATCGCTGTAATACTCTTCACAAAATCCTTCTCCATACATCTTTCACCCTCTTTAAATTAAATTAATACAATTTGGAATGAAGCAGGAGGACGGTGCTAGAGCTTTTTCACCCTACCCTCTTGCCGCTTGCCTGGTTCATGAAAACACAAAAAGGCCATGAATCCCCATAAAAGGGACCATGGCCTGGCGGTACCACCCTCATTCGCGGGACACTCACCCGCGCTCCTCTTGTGTAACGGCACATACCGCTGTATCTTCACTTCGATCTGATACAGAACTCCGGGGCAGGTTCAAATGGGCATCCTGAAAGCCTCTCACCAACCGGCTTCCTCTCTGGACAGGAGTGCGGCACCAATTTACTGGTCCCCTTCAACGTTTTTTAGGTTATTTTTTGAAAATTATATATAGTAGCGCTTGCAAAGTCAACTTTTCCACGGAAAATTTAAGTGCCAATAATTTTTAAGGACAGGTTGCGGGCAAAACGCTGAGGGTCTGTCCCAATCGCAAGCACATTGGGACTGGCCATCGCCGGAACGCTGAGGCTCTGTCCCAATCGCAAACAAATTGGGACTGGTCATGAGCAAATCACTTAGGTTCTGTCCCAATCGAAGGCACATTGGGACTGGTCATGGGCTAAACGCTGAGGCTCTGTCCCAATCGCTAACACATCGGGACTCGTCATGGGCTAAACCCTGAGGTTCTGTCCCAATCGAAGGCACATTGGGACTGGTCATGGGCAAAACGCTGAGGGTTTGTCCCAATCCCGAGCACATTGGGACTGGCCATCGCCAGAACGCTTAGGGTCTGTCCCAATCGAAAGCACATTGGGACTGGTCATGCGCAAAACGCTGAGGTTCTGTCCCAATCGAAAGCACATTGGGACTGGCCATCGCCAGAACGCCGAGGTTCTGTCCCAATCGAAGGCACATTGGGACTGGTCCTGGGCAAATCGCTTAGGTTCTGTCCCAATCGCGAACACATTGGGACTGTTGCCGGAAATACGCTAGGGTTCTGTCCCAATATCAAGCACATGAAGACAGGTTACGGGCAATACGCTAAGCTCCTGTCCAGCTCCCTCCCCACTACCTTCACTCCCATCCTCCAAAGCCGGAAATTTTGCCGGCGCCCCGATTTCCGTTATGATGGAGAAAAAACTTGCCAAGGAGAAAGAAATGATACGGACGATTTCTTATCACAAGAGCGGGCAAATGGCGATGAATCAGCCAGTGGAAGTGCTGGCAGGGGAAAAAGCAAATTCCTGGCACTGGATTGATTTTAGCAGCCCCTCGGATGATGAAGCACAGAAACTTGCGGACCCGCTGAAGTTCCACCCCCTCGCTATCGAGGACTGCATGCTCAAGCTGCAGCGCCCTAAACTTGATTACTATGATGGCTATACATTTTTTGTTGTACATGCGATCAATCCGGAGACACTGGAGAAAGAGGAAGTGGATATATTCCTTTCCGAAAACTACATTGTCACCTTTCATAAAGATCCTTCGCGGGAAATAAATGAGGTATGGAATCGGGTCGCTGCATCCAAGGACTCTAATGAATGGTCTCCCTCGTTGATCCTTTATCATATCCTTGATCAATTGGTGGATAATTATTTCCCGCCCCTTTACGCCATTGAAGACCAGCTGGATGAGATGGATGAAACCTATAGCGGTGGGTTTACGGAGGATTTATTAAAACAGGTGTTTGAAATCCGCCAAAGCCTGCTTTTGCTTCGCCATACTGTCACCCCGACGAGGGATTTGATTTATCGGATGATGAATTCGCAAAAGCTTTCAGTACTGCAAAACAGGCAGGCCTATTATTCGGACATCCATGATCATTTATTAAAATTGACTGATATGATTGACTCTAACCGCGAGCTGACGAAAGATATTAGGGACAGCGTCCTTTCCATGAATTCGTATGAAACGAACCGGGTAATGAAGGTATTGACAGTGATTACTGTGATTTTCATGCCACTCACATTCATTGCGGGCATTTATGGAATGAATTTTGACAATATGCCAGAACTGCATTGGAAATACGGTTATTTTGTCTCGCTGGGCACAATGGCCATTATCGCGCTAGGCATGTTCGCCCTTTTCTGGAAAAAAGGCTGGTTCAAATAATCCCAACTCAACAGAAGCACTTTTTTGCAAAACAAAAGGCTGCTCCCATAACGGGTGCAGCCTTTTAAAAATAAGTATAATAATAGCAAAAACAGAACATTTATTTCTCCCAATCTTTGTATTCCACTTTTCCACCTGTCAAATCAATCGTATTCCACTCGCCTTTGTAATATAGCTTCCCATTTTCCTCGACAAGAAGCTTTTCAAAAGTGAAAACCTTTTTTCCATTCGGAAGGACAACCACAACTTTTTTACCATTGTCGATTTGAGGCGCCTCAATCTTGATTGTACTTTGGGCATATCTGCTGAACCCCACCATCATCCCGATCATGCAAAGCAGGAATACGGACATGGCGATCCATCTGTACATATTGAATCTGCTTGGCTTCAAATGACGCATTTCGTACCTAGTCACTAAGTCTCCCCCCCACATTTCATTTATTAGCAGCCTGCCACCAGCCTGGCAAAAGCTTTGCATTCAAAGTATTACCCTGAATTCAAACTATTTAATCAATCTTGTTAAAGATTTCCCGCTCTAACAATGTATGCAGCCGATTTGCCGATTGAACCAGGAACCGCCAGACAGCAGAAATTTTACTTACTTTGGCTGCGGACTGATGTATAATTGTTAAAGGTGTCATTTCAGCGAAAATCGGTGAAAGCCCTTCGTTTTTGAGCGAATCCTGATACATGAAACTGAATATAAAGAGAGGAGTTAACCCTGTGGAAAAACGGTATTCTGAAGAAATTGTAGACAGTTTAATAAAGCTGGTTTCCATTGCGAGCCCGACAGGAAATACGAGCAAAACAATCGAATTCGTTGAGGAATTTTTGAAAAAGCAAGAGGTCATCACAAAGCGGAATCGAAAAGGCGGCTTGATCGCTACCCTGCCCGGGAAGGACGACAGTAAACACCGGATGCTAACGGCCCATGTAGATACACTTGGCGCGATGGTAAAGGAAATCAAGCCAAGCGGAAGGCTGAAAATCGACTTGATCGGCGGATTTACTTTTAATTCTATTGAAGGTGAATACTGTACAATTGAAACGGCCTCTGGCAAAACCTACACAGGCACGATTTTGATGCATCAAACTTCTGTACATGTTTACAAGGACGCCGGCAAAGCGGAGCGGAACCAGGCCAACATGGAAATTCGGATTGATGAGAAGGTACATAACGCTGATGAGGTAAGGGCTCTCGGGATTGAAGTCGGGGATTTCGTTTCCTTCGATCCGCGTGTGGAAGTAACCCCTTCCGGCTATATTAAGTCCCGCCATCTTGATGACAAAGCAAGTGTCGCCATCCTGATGCAGTTGATTAAGAGAATAAAGGAAGAAAAGATTGAACTTCCTTATACAACCCATTTCCTCTTTTCCAACAATGAGGAAATTGGCTACGGAGGAAATTCCAATATTCCGCCTGATACGGTTGAGTATCTCGCTGTCGACATGGGTGCAATGGGCGACGGGCAATCAACAGATGAATATACAGTCTCAATCTGTGTCAAGGATGCGAGCGGACCTTATCATTACGCGTTAAGAAAGAAGCTTGTCAGCCTTGCAAAAGAAAACGGCATTTCTTACAAGCTCGATATCTATCCTTACTACGGTTCTGATGCGTCCGCCGCCATCCGGTCAGGAAACGATATCGTTCATGGCCTTGTCGGGCCTGGTATTGATTCTTCCCATGCATTTGAAAGAACGCATACCTCGTCTCTCGAGCAAACCGCCAAGCTTCTGTTTGCATACATGCAGTCAGAAATGACATATGAATAGAAGCAAAAAGCGGCACTATAGAGGTTAAACATAATAATTTCACCTATTTAAGTAGAATAGCTGGTTGATTGGAGCTCAGGCATGTAGACTCCTCGAAAATGCAAACGCATTTCCTTCGTGCAAAGGCCATTCGAAGAAGCTGCTTGTCCTGCGGGATGGAGCGGCAAGTGGAGACCCCACAGGCGCTAGCGCCGAGGAGGCTCCACTGACGCCCCGCGGAAAGCGAAATGCCCGGAGCGGAAATCAACCACAATGTTCCTGTGTGGATACCAATTTTTATTTCAACCTATAAAGATATACAACTTTATTAAAAATGTCTTTACAGCATCGCTTGCAGGCCTTATGATTACTATTATTTTTGTTATTAAAGGAAGGGTTGTCAGATGGTTTCCATTCTTAAAAGCTATAAAACATCCGTCATTTTGCTAGCGGCCTTAGTTGTCGGCGGCGCCGCAGGGCTGATTTTCGGCACGGATGCCGCGGTTGTCAAACCGCTCGGGGATTTATTCCTTAATCTTATGTTTACGATCATTGTTCCACTAGTATTTTTTAGCATTGCATCCGCAATTGCCAATATGAGCGGCATGAAGCGTCTCGGCAAGATCATGGGCAGCATTTTCCTTGTCTTTTTCATCACGGCTGCCATTTCCGCGGTTGTTGGATTCATCGGAACGACGATCGTCAACCCGCTTGAAGGCACTGATATTTCGTCGGTGAAAAATTTGATGGAGAGCACAGAAGCCCAGGATCAAACAGAGCCTCCTTCACTTGCAGCGCAACTCGTGGCTACAGTCTCTGTACCTGATTTCGCTAATCTGTTCTCTAGAAGCAACATGCTACAGTTAATTGTTTTCTCTGTTATTTTCGGATTGGCTACAGCCATGGCCGGCGATCGCGGCAAGCCAATCGCTTCGTTCCTTGCCTCTGGTTCTGAAGTCATGATGAAAACTGTAAAAATCATCATGTATTATGCGCCAATCGGGCTTGGTGCTTATTTTGCAGCAGTCATCGGTGAACTTGGCCCGCAAATCCTGGAAGGCTACTTGCGGACATTCCTGTTGTATCTTGGCTTGTCTATCGTGTACTATTTCGGATTTTTCACCCTTTATGCTTTTATTGCCGGCGGTTCAACCGGAGTGAAGGTTTACTGGAAAAACGTCATCACGCCTTCCGTCACAGCAATCGCCACATGTTCAAGTGCCGCCTGCATTCCTGTAAACCTTGAGGCGGTAAGAAAAATGGGCGTACCAAAGGATATTGCTGAAACGGTTATCCCGCTTGGGGCAAACACACATAAAGACGGTTCCGTGTTCGGCGGCGTTTTGAAAATCGTCTTCCTGTTCGGCCTATTTGGCAAGGATATGACGAGCCTTTCAAGCATCGTAAGCATTCTCGCCGTTTCTTTCCTTGTCGGCGCCGTTATGGGTGCAATCCCAGGAGGCGGCATGATTGGAGAAATGCTCATTATCAGCGTCTTCGGCTTCCCGCCTGAAGTATTGCCAATTATCGCAGTCATTTCAACGATTATCGACGCTCCGGCAACGCTGCTGAATTCAACCGGGAATACGGTGTGCGGCATGCTCGTATCGCGTCTTGTTGAAGGGAAAAACTGGATGAAAGCCTCATTGAAAACGAAAACTGATTTTGCCTCCTAAAGTGCCCTGTTTCATTTACTCTTTGGCAAAGCAAAGTTCTGACCAAAAAAACCGGTCCTTTTCTGGATCGGTTTTATTTTTGCTTAAAAGGGTAAAGAAAAGTAAAGCCAGAATAAACAAAGGAGGCTGCAACAATGAATAATGAAGAATCTAAAGGCACATGGGATCAGCTAAAAGGAGAAGCGAAACGGGCCGCGGGGAAAGTTTCCGGAAACGAATCGCTTGAGGCAGAAGGTAACATCGACAAAGGCAAAGGTACTTTAAAGGAAAAGTATGGCGGAGCGAAAGAAAAGCTTGCCAGCGAATTTAATAATACGATTGATAAAACGAGATAATATCCTAAAAAGAACAGCCGCCCTGTAAAATGCGCGGCTGTTCTCTTGTCCATGTTGGAAACTGTTTCGCTACTGGCTGCCCGGCGGCCTTTTGCCACGCTGCAAGTCGCTAATGGAAAGGCCGAAAGACATCTGGAGGTGGGGATAATCTTTAAAGTTTTCCCAGTCCCCGCCCCACTCAAAACCAAGACTTTTAGCGATTGAAGCCACTTCTCCCCAATCTCCCTTGCTGTTTCCATTCATATCATAACTCCGGTCCCATATAAGGCTGCCGTTGGGCCCCTTCAAAGCAAAATCGACCGCAAGCCCATAATTATGGTAAGATTCCCCACCTTGAGCGTACGTGACAATATTCCCCGGCTCGGTACGGCCTTTTGCAAATAATTGATTTTGGGATTCAATGCTTCGGAAATCTTCCACCAACTGAATGGTGATCCCCTTTTCGGCGGCAATCCTAATTAGCTCGCCCGCCTTTTCAGCAACAACAGGATGCAACCCTGTCGGCATCGGTGCGTCCTTGCCATCGTCAAACCCCGGGTAGCCAAGTGCTCTCCAGATTAAAAGCAAAACCGCCGCAACGGAAGCGACGGCCGCAATTTTCTTAGCAAATTTCATTGTCTTCTCCAGTACAAGTGTCGTTTTATACTTCTATTTTACGTTTTACTTGCCTGGAATCAAATTATTTATTATTTCCAAATGAGTATTCCTGCAAAATTCTTTCCTCAAGCAATTCATATCCATTCTTGTTTAAATGCAGGGCGTCACTAAAATACTGCTTTTTTTCTTTTCCTTTGAACAAATCATTTGTCGGAATATAGGTGACGTTCCGCTCTGATTTCAGGAGTTCGATTGTCGCTTTGTTCCATTCGTCAAACAGAGGCTCAATCTTGTCTCCTCCTTCAGGAAAAGGATTGTAAAGCCCAATAACGAGAATCGGCGCTTCCGAGTTGGATTTTCTAAGGATGTCGAGAATCATTTTGACATTCCGAAAATATCGCTCTTTCCCCTTCTCGATCCTTGCCTTATCAATTTTTTTCAAATTGCCCCCGTTACTGTTGATGAGATCATTTGTTCCAATATATAAAATAAAATAATCCGCTTTTTTTAATTTAACCGCTGTGCTTGGAATGGCCAGTTCCTTGAGAACTCCGGCGGATTCCCGCCCCTTCACGCCATGATTTTCAACGATGAATTTTCTTTCCGGGTACTTTTTATTGAGCTCCCTTTCAAGCTTCCCAACGTATCCTTGCTCTTTCCTGTCCCCTTGGCCGTATGTCAGAGAATCGCCAAACGCCATAATAAATGACTCGCTGCCGCGATCCTTCCCATAGTTGGCATAGACTGCATAAGCGGTAACTGCAATACCAATAAAGATAATCCCTACGACTAAAAACCTTCTAAACTTCATAAAACCACACCTTGTCTCAAAAATGTCTTTAACTAAGTATTACTTTATACCCTCTCTAAGCGCTTATATTCATGGGTCAATAGGAGTTGGGAAATACGTAAATTCAAACTCTTCTAACAATTTTTATTGGATTTTTACTATAAATGCTGTATAATGAAGTAGAATACTAAAATTTCATCAACTTTAGAATCGGCTGCCAACTTATTCCTACGGCAGCTTTTGTCTTTTTGAGCGAATCTAATCGTATACGAACTGTTTTTTGGGGTTACAATCACTTTACTTTTATTAAGATTGAGCCACAGCACCCGGATCACAGTCGTACTCTGTTATGATGGGAGTGAAGACAAGTTCGGAGGCCATTGTTGATTTATTTCCAACCGGTTTGCCAAGGGTTTTTGGAGATCAAAGGAAAAGGGGTTGGGACAAATGGAAGTTGCACAAATTCGTCACATGGCCGAGGAACTGAAAGAAGTTCCCTATATTGGATCAGATGTCACTCATGTATTCACACTGGAAGACCGGAGGCTTCTTTCCCTGAGGTATTCAAGGGAATTGAAACTCTTTCAGGTTACGAAGCTCGAATGCCAGATTGTTTCTGACTATACGCAAGCCGACCAGGCGGCGGCCGCAATTAAATATGCGCTTGAAGCTTACTCAGAAAAACCTCTTTAAATATAGAAGCGTCCGGAAAAAAAACGAAAAACTACAAGTTTTTCGGTTTTTTCTTTTTTAAATGGGGAAAAGAGAACAAGATGGGAAACCGCTGTCATTAGCTATCATTCGAAAACTACCAGGTAAACTATTTAGGGACGTGCCTGGAATGGGGAGGAATTGCTATAAAACTGTCATTTTCAGTCAGAGCAGGAAGCCGCCATAGCGTGCAACGATATGCCTCAGTGATCGGCTACTCATCTTTTGAACAATCAAGATTTTGCAATAAAATTATTTTCGAACCGGCAAATGGCGGCTATGAAAGGCAGAATTATTCGTATAAACAAGTTGCCGGCATTCCATTTAAATACCCTCTTCAACAATTATAAAAAGCCGGTTCGCCTATTTAAAGGCAAACCGGCTTATTTTTCGATCCTTGCTTTTAATTTTTCATTATGCTGCCTGTGGAATTCCAGCAGTTCATTCAATAGGCTGCCTGCTTCCTTCGCATCATTATTCTCTACCGCTTCCTTAATCCTGAAGTAAATCGCATGCCCTCTCATTGCCTTCTCATTACCGCGTTTCATTTTTTCATATGCTTGTTCCACATATTCTTCCCTCGTCATTTTTCCTTCTGCCCATTGTTTTTTTAATTCTTTAATTTCCGCAAGCCTTTTAACCCGTTCTTTTTTCCAGGCCTCTCGCTTATCCTTCATCTCCGGACTAAGCCACTTTGCCTCCAGCCCTTTTCGTTCAACAAACATCGCTTTCCACTCCGCTGCCTGCTCGGGTGTAAATTTCTCAACCCATGTAAGGATTTCTGCTTCTTTGAGCTCCCGGTGGACCTCGTAATGGCCACAGCTTCCCTTTCCACACTTGGATGCATCGATCACATTTGGGCGGCTATTTTCAAAAGTACCGTTTGCCGCGGCAAACCCAGGAATGATCAGTAAAAAGAGCACGAGCCCAGTCATTAAACGGAACATAAAAATCCCTCCAATACATTTTTGGCAAAACATCTGCTTACTACTCTCCCCAGGAATTGTGTAAATATGTTAAAAAAGCAAAAAAGGTCTTGTCAAATTATTTAAAGTGGTTTAATCTATAACTATAAATAATGTGAAATAATTCACATATAGAAGAACGGTTTATTTTTTTAGATATGAATGTGAAAAAATTCACAGAATAGCAGATATTATGGGAGCGGATGAATAATGCGGAAACCAAATATTGTGATTCTCGGAGCAGGCTACGGCGGCCTCATAACCACTAAGAAAATAGAAAAAATTTTGCGGGGTGGAGAGGCGAATATTACCCTCATCAATAAACATGAATACCATTACATCACAACTCAATTACATAAAGTCGGAGTTGGCACAGCATGTGACAGGAAGATTGCATTATCCATTCCCTGCCTGATAGACAATCAAAAAACGTCTTTCATAGTAGGCGCAGTTACGAATGTAGATTCTGCCCAACAGGTGGTCCAGCTTGAATCAGGTGATGAAATTCCCTATGATTACCTCGTTATTTCATTGGGATTTGAAGTAGCTACTTTTGGAATACCAGGAATCAGGGAGCACGCATTTGAAATCAGAAGTTTCCGCAGTTCCAAGGCAATCCACCATCAAATCATCAAACAGTTGTCTCTCTACAAGGAAGATGGAGACCCTTCAAGACTTACATTCGCTGTTGCGGGCGGCGGCTTCACCGGAATTGAAATGCTCGGCGAGCTTGCTGAAGGACTTCCCCGGCTATGCAAGGAATACGAAGTACCTTTTGAAAAAGTGAAAATCGTTGGTATTGAAGCAGCTGATTCACTTATTCCTTTCTTAGGTGAAGAGCTGATTGCCTATACATCGAAAATCATGGAAAAGCATCAAATAGAGATTCTTACGTCCACAAAGATACTTTCTTGTACTGAGGAATCGATCCAGCTTGAAGGCGGAGTGAATTTGCCTTGCCGGACATTAATCTGGTCATGCGGAGTGAAGGCAAACTCCATTCTGGAGAAATTCGGGCTTCCGCTTGTCCGTGGCAAAGTGCCGGTTGAAAAAGACCTTAGAGTAAAAGGATTCGATAATATCTTTTGCATCGGCGATTGCGCCTTGTTCATGAAGGATGAAAAAACCGCCCTGCCTCCAACCGCGCAGGTTGCCATGCAGCAGGCGGATATATGCGGGCAAAATATCGTTTCTTTGATCAGGAGAACAGATTTAAAAACGTTTGAATACCATCACAAAGGTTCGGTCGCTTCTATCGGCGACAAAACCGCGGTCGGCAAGGTAGGCAGCTTCAGGATGTCCGGCTGGTTTGCGGCCATCATGAAAAGGGTTATTGAAAACCGCTATTTATTCGTTCTTGGCGGCCCTTCCCTTATTCTAAAACAGACGGTTTTTGTTAAACAGGAACCGATCAAAGTGGCAAGAAAGCAACAACAATCAACCAATTAACAATGGCCGGGATGTTCCCCCAACAAACCAGCCTGTTATATATCTAGAAATATTCGTTCCATCTAAGGCGGCCTTCCCCCATTCTCCTTCCGGGCCGCTTTGGATGTATCCCCCAACCCTTCCTTCCCGAAAGGAAGGGTTTTCCCTTTTGCCTAAAGCATGTTCAATAATTGATCATACTTTTTAAGCATATTTACATACGTTCTCAAAGCAGAACGCATGAAGATTTAACTGTTTTTTTCCGCTTGTATTGCTTTTCAAAAAGCGGCATTATACAATCCGTTTCGTGACTAAAAACGAATGGAGATCAACGAGATTGAAACATAATCAAACGGAAAGAATCAGCCTCTATCATGGCCTTGCTTCAACCTTCTCAACAACCGCTGTTAATGGATATATCCCCCTTTTCGCATTAAGCGTTTTAGGGGCAACGAATGAGCAGATGGGGATGATTACTTCACTTCCATCCATCGTCGGGATGCTCGCCCTTATTCCAGGTGCTGTTTGGCTAAATAAGGAAAAAAA
Source organism: Bacillus sp. B-jedd (assembly GCF_000821085.1). Classification (GTDB taxonomy): domain Bacteria; phylum Bacillota; class Bacilli; order Bacillales; family Cytobacillaceae; genus Bacillus_D. The sequence continues at coordinate 1,821,281 of NZ_CCXR01000001.1, read as the reverse complement.
CAAAAAGAATTTCGCCGTCCTGACTACCTTTGCGACGAGGTTCATGTTTATGCTGATTTTATTCATCCCTTTCCTGAATTCAAGTATTGCCCCATGGGTTCTCGTCTTCCTTATCGCCGCCCTCAACTTTCCGGGAGCCTTGGCGGGTTTATCATGGCAGACACTGATTGCCGATCTTATCCCGGAAAAAAGAAGAGGCGCCTTTTTCAGTACGCGAAACCAGTGGATGACAGCGGCTGCGATGGCCCTTACCTTCCTGACAGGCTTTTATTTGCAGCAATTTGATAAAAGTAATGCTTTCCCTTTTCAGATCTTGCTAGGGGTAGGTTTTCTTTTTGCCATAGTCGAAGTTTACTATTTATACAAACATGAAGATGGCAGGAATATCAGGGTGAGTGGGCAAAAAAAGCCACAGAAACGAAGGTTTTCGCTAGACGTTTTGCGCCACAAGCCTTACCTGGCTTTTATCGTTTGCGCGGTTCTGTTTAATTTTGGCGCCCAGATGGCCTGGTCGTTGTTCAGCATCTATCATATCAGGGAAGCGAATGCGACTGCCCTTTGGTTCAGCTTTTTCTCTGTTACTAACCAGCTTGCGCAAATTATTAGCATGAAATGGTGGGCCAGAGCCGCAGATAAATACGGGAATACGATGGGATTGTTTGTCGCAGCTGCGGGGATGGCCACTGCGCCCATCCTGACGATCTTATCGACGAACTTATATTATTTGACAGCTCTGAACCTCTGGATTGGCCTGTTTGTGTCGGGAACGAATCTCCTTCTGTTCAACCAGCTATTAAAAGCCGCGCCTGAAACGAATAGGTCTATGTATATCGCAAATTATCAATTCGTCCTTTCAATCATCGGATTTATCGCTCCGCAATTCGGTGTTTATTTACTCAGCCAGCTCGGCATGTTTTCTGCTATGGCGATCACATCCGCAGTCAGGCTCGCTGCCGGCCTATCCTTCCTGCTCGTTGCTGTTAAATTTGAACGGAAACGTGAAGCAGTGGAGATTATCTAGAGACTCTAAAAAACCCGGGATGGTTCCTCGAGCCATTCCGGTTTTTTTATTTACGTGGTGCTTTTGGAATAAAACTTTTTGCCATTATTGCCATTGAAGGAATTCTAGCCGGTTTCCAAACGGATCAAATGCGTAAAACCTGGTGGCGCCAGGGAGGTTATCATCATCAATGACGTGAACGCCATTCTTTTTAAGCTGCTCCCTCAACGCCTCAAGACCTTTCACCTCAAAGGCAGGATGGGCTTTTTTAGCCGGAGAAAAAGGTTCTTCCACTCCAATATGCACTTGTACATCACCAGACCTGAACCAGGCGCCGCCCCGCGCTTTTAATACTGGCGGCTTTTCGATTTCCTCGAAACCTAAAAGACCACTGTAAAATTCACGTGCCTCTGTTTCCTTGCCTTTTGGTGCCGCAATCTGGACATGATCAATACGCTTTATTGCAAAAGACATAAAAAATACCCCTTTCGAATACTAATTTATCTCAAGTATAAGCGAAAAGGAGTCATAAGAAAATTCAATAAACATTATCAAAGTGCATTAGATTTAATTATAAAAGAGGACGATTCGAATGCCAATTAGGCACTGGAACCGTCCCCTGCTTCTTTAAAAACTTTTTGCCACGTCTTTTGCCCGGTCGATGGCGTCTTGTTTGATTTGCTGGGCTTTGTCGGGAAATTGGTTGTGACCTTCGACGAAGAGCCCTTGGAAGGACGGGACACCGAAGAATTGCATGATGGTGCCAATGTAGCGGTGGCCCATTTCCATGGCTGCCGCGGGTCCTTCTGAATAGATGCCTCCGCGGGCCTGGATATGGAGTGCTTTTTTGTCTGTCAAAAGCCCGATTGGCCCTTTTTCTGTGTACTTGAAAGTTTTGCCGGCGGTACAGACGGAATCGATATAGGCTTTCATGACCGGCGGGAAGGAAAAGTTCCATAAAGGTGTCACGAACACATATTTATCAGCAGCGACAAATTGGTCCGTCAAGTCACTAAGTCTTCTTACTTTCCGTTTTTCTTCCTCTGATAAATCATCAAAGGACGAGCCTGAACGGAGTTTACCCCAGCCACTAAAAACATCGGCATCGATTTCGGGAATATCTTCCTTATATAAATCCAGATAAATGACCTCATCTTCCGGATTTGCTTCCCGATATTCATCAATAAACGCCTTCCCTACCGCCATGCTGTAAGATACCGTGTCATCATGCGGATGCGCGGTAATATATAATACTTGTGCCATCATGTGCCCTGCCTTTCCAATACGTTCTGACTACTGTATTTTTCCTTAAAAGAGTCAGGATAACCGTGGAAAAAGCAGGAAGTGTCGATTTTTGCAAAAAAGCTCTAGTATACATCCTTTTTAATAAAAACATAAAAAGAAACAAATAATGCGGCCGCCCACCAAAGTAAAAGAACAGCGAGTGAAAAAGACAACGTCATCCCTTCAATTGGAGGCGCGGTGCCATTCATATAATCTGTCAGCCGAAGATTGACCATAAAGAAATACTTTGCGGACTCCCAGGACGAAACCATATTGCTTAAAATAGCGCCCGAGATCAACGCGGCAAGCATGATTCCCATGCCGGCGGCAGTGCTCCTGATTAAAACGGACAGCATAAATGACAAGGTGCCAACTACAATGGCAACAAACCAGACAAGCCCGAATTCCATCAGTAAATAATTCCACTGCGCGACAAGCTTCACCCCCGACGTATCCAATGTGCTTCCTGAAGCGGAAAACCCGGTCAAAACTGGTGCTCCCCAGCCTTTATAGCCAAACACAAGGCCTGAAATGACGTAGGACAGAAAGCCCATCATCGCGACAATGACGGATACAGCAAGACACAAGGTTAAATATTTGCTCATCAAAACCCGCCATCGCCTCACTGGCCTCGTTAAAAGCAGTTTAATCGATCCGAGGCTATGTTCTGACGATACAAGGTCGCTCGCAATGACCATGACCATTAATGGAAGGAAAAGATCAATCGAGTTTTCAATAAACATCCTCATGAATGTTGGCGCGCCCGGTTCGGACGGATTGATGTTATAGTCAAGATAATACTGCTGCTGCTGAAGGCTGATTTGCAGTTGCTTCTTCCACTCTTCGCTAATCCTGCTAGATGACAGCCTGTTTTGGGTATCAATGATTTGCTGCTGAAGGATGGTTTTCCAATCTGACGTGCCCATTCTCTCCCGTTGCGTTTCGATCTGACGGAGCTGGGCGTATGTAAACAAGGCTACCAGAACAGCGATGATGGCCGCGATGACGAGAAGACGTTTCTTGGCGAGAAGCTTCAGCATTTCATTGTGGACAAGCTTAATCAATCGTGTCACCCCCGGTCAGTTCAAGGAACAAATCTTCCAGTACAGGCAGTTTCCGGTTCATTTCCATGACCGATACGCCGGCTTCCACTAGTTTCCTGTTCCAATCGGCTGCTTTTTCCGGACTGTATTCGGTTAATATCGCGCCATCTTCTTTGGTTTCAATTCCCGTCATGCCGCCGAGGATTTTTTTGCCTAAATCCAGAGGTTCGAGTTTCCAAATCATTCTTTCGCGGTTTCCGAGCAAAACAGAAACCGTGTCCGTCTTAATGACCCTTCCTTTGGAAATAATCGCTACCCTGTCGCAAAGCAGCTGGATTTCACTCAGCAAGTGGCTTGATACAAGTACACTCAGCCCTTCCTTCTCGGCGAGGTAACGGATAAACTCCCTCATCTCCCTGATTCCCGCTGGGTCGAGGCCGTTTGTCGGCTCGTCCAAAATGAGGACACTTGGGTTTCCAAGCAGCGCCTGGGCTATTCCGAGCCTTTGCCTCATCCCAAGCGAATACGTCTTGACCCGGTCGTGGATTCGCTCGGTCAGCCCGACAAGTTGTGTCACTTCGCTGATTCGCTCATCCGAAACCCCATCGAGCATCCGCGCAAAATGGGCGAGGTTATCCCAGCCTGATAAGTAAGGGTACAGTTCGGGGTTTTCGACAATGCAGCCAAGGCTCGCCATCGCTTTTGAAAAGTCTTTTTTCAAATCATAACCGCATACCGAGACACTGCCCGAAGTAGGCTTGATCAGTCCGACCAGCATCCTGATCGTCGTAGTCTTTCCTGCTCCGTTCGGGCCGAGGAAACCGAAAACTTCTCCTTTATGTAATTCAAACGAAATGCCTTTGATAATTTCTTTTTTGCCAATCCTTTTTCGTAAGTCTTTCACAGACAATGTGATAGCAGACATCAATCTTTCCCCTTCCAGGCTACGAGCGAAGCGACTCGGTCGGCAATGAGCTTGTAGCCTTTAGTATTCGGGTGGAATTTATCTGTATATAGATAATCGTTCACATTCATTTCAAATAAATCGAATGTCGGAACGAAAATGACTTTTTTATAATTCGCGGCCAATTCGGCAGAGGCATAATTCCAATGCCTGATAATGGCCGAGATTTCCTTGCCTTCCGAAAATTCAATGAATGGGTTGTAGAGCCCGATGAAATAAATGGTCGCGTCTTTATTGGCTTCCCTTATTTCCGTTAAGGTGTTTTTCACATTAGCAAGATACGCTGTTTCGAGTTCTTCGGGCTTTTGTTTGTCAAAATCTGCCAACCCCTGCCCTCCGCGAAACAAATCGTTTCCGCCAATCGTAATGAGGACAATATCAGCCTGTCCGAGCTGGCGCTTGATTTCCTGCTTTTTCGCCTGTTCGGCAAGCTGCGCGGACCTTTGCCCGTTAATTCCAAGGTTCACTAGCCTAACATCTTCTTTGGAACGGTCTTTCAGGCTGTCGACAAGATAGCCAACATATCCCCTCCCGGCTGCGTCCCCGGTTCCTCTCGTCAATGAATCTCCCATGGCGACAATGTGCAATTCCTTTTCTGATTTGCCGGCTGTTTCTTTTTCCGGTACGCTTATCTCGGGCTCTGATGGTCTCCCGGCATAATAATCTCCGACTGCCCAAATAAGACCGACGAGCCATAATATGAGAAAACAAGCAGAAATAATCGTCCAACTTTTCACTGTCCGGTTCCGCACGATAACCATTCCTTTCCACTTCTACCTATTTCTTATTTAAGCATAGATGGCTCAGAAATAAAATTTTGCGAGCAATGAATTATCCCCATATGAACGCAAAAATGCATCCGCTGCTGCAGATGCATTGGCAATATCTTATTAAAGTGGATCAAGTCTATTGAAGCAGCTTCGAAAGCTTGCTTTTCAGCCACCAGGTAAATTCGGAAAATCGTGTTTTTTTGCTGGCAAAATAGTAAACGAGGAAGATGATCAGCAATATCGCACTTGCACTCAGCAAGAATGTTTTCACATGCTCCTGATAGAGCATCCAGCCCGGGCCGATCATTTTGCCGATAATGACGAACGGTGCCGCCCAAACGATGGATCCGATTGCTGTGCAGATAACATACACTCGCGGCGGGAACTTGGTTATGCCTGCGAAAAAACCAATCGCATGGCGCGCTCCGGGGATGAAAAATATAATAATCAGCAGTTTATTGCCGTATTTTTTAAACCAATTAGACATATTCTCCAATGTTTTCGGCTTTAGGTGAACATAGTGGCCGTATTTAAGGAAGAATCCATACCCGAGCTTCATCCCGATCCAATAGTTCACGAGCATACCGATGAACGTTCCAGCCGCTGCGGCAAGTATACAGGAAATCCAGTTTAAATCACCTTCAAATGATAAATAGCCGGAATAGCCCATGATTGCTTCCAGCGGTAAAGGAAGGATAATCATTCCAGTAGCCATTGCCAGGAAGAGGAACCAATAGCCATATTCATTCATAAACGCCATTACCTGCTGCATCGGGCGCTCCCCCTTTGTTTCACTCATGTTGTCGAATCTATGCGTCCCTTTTAACTATAGTATTAACGAGGCTGTATGGCAACAGCTAATTTTACTCCCGCTTGGCTGTCTTGTACCATCATATGCATCCGGCAAAAAAATAGCTCTTTTTTGAAACCTAAAAGCTGCTAATCCGTATTAACGGTAGGCATCTCGGACGGCCGTCCGGTTTGCCCAGGGTTTAAAACCCCAATTCACGAGGGAAGATACACGTATAATCGAACTAGTTAGGAGTGACACGAATGGGAAGAGGTTTTAAGGGAGCAGGACTAATCATAATTGCGATTATCGTTGTACTTGCCATTATGCTCGGGTCAAGCTACAACGGATTTGTAACTGCTGAAGAAAATGTTGACCAATCTTATGCACAAATTGAAAACCAGCTGCAGAGAAGGCTTGATTTAATCCCGAACCTGGTGAATACAGTCAAGGGTTATGCGGCTCATGAAAAAGAAACGATCACTGCGATTTCAGATGCACGAGCTCGGCTGGCAGGCGCAAAGTCGCCTCAAGAAGAAGCAACTGCGAACGCCGACCTTTCAAATGCATTGAGCCGTTTGTTAGTAGTAGTCGAGAACTATCCAAACCTTAAGGCCGATGCGCAATTCCGTCAGCTGATGGATGAATTGGCGGGAACAGAAAACCGGATTGCCGTTGCCCGCAAAGATTATAATGACGAAGTGGCAGTCTATAACAAAAAGGTCAAGAGGTTCCCGGGTGCACTTGTCGCCGCGGTAACAGGATTTGATAAGAAGGAATATTTCAAGGCCGATCCACGTTCCCAGGAAGCACCGAATGTTGACTTCGGGGGCAATGAGTAATGAAACTGCTTAAGGCCTCCTCCATTTTCGCGCTGATTGTCCTTTTTCTATTAGGTGGAAGCGCGGGGGCCTTCGCTGCTGATGACAAAATTCCTGCTCCACGGGGGGATATATATGTCCAGGATTTCGCGGACGTCTTATCCCCTGCTGAAGAACAGCAGCTTATTGGCTGGGGCAGGCAAATTGAAGACAGGGCGAATGGCGCCCAGGTGGCCGTCCTGACCGTCCCTTCCATGGGCGGCCGAGATATTGAAGGCTATGCGAACGAAGCATTCCGGAAGTATAAGCTTGGAAGTGCCCAGGAAGATAATGGCGTGCTGATTGTTCTCGCCATGGAGGAAAGGAAAGTAAGGATTGAAGTCGGCTATGGGCTTGAAGGAGTCCTTCCAGACGGAAAAGTCGGCCGAATCCTTGATACGTATGCTATCCCTGCCCTTAAGGCCGGCAATCCGAACCAGGCTGTCATGAAAACCTATCAGGCGGTTGGCAATGAGGCCATTGGCGAGGGTACTGTAGATGGAAGCAATCCATCCGGCGAAGCTGACTCCGCTCAATCTGGCGGACTGCCCGATTGGCTAGTCATGATGATTGTTGTAGGATTATTAATCATTGACTGGGTTTTTTTCCGCGGTACCTTCACGTTCCTGATCCTGTCCATGATTGGCCGTGGCGGCGGAGGCGGTGGAGGCGGCGGTCCCCGCGGAGGCGGAGGCGGTTCTTCCGGCGGTGGCGGAGCCAGCCGCGGCTGGTAACGTAATTGTTACTTTACAGAGAATATGTAAAATAATCATTCATACAAAAAGCTGTTCCCAAAATTGCGGAACAGCTTTTGTTTTGCTATTTTTTCAAAAGAATTACTTGAAGTCTTCATTATCGTAGTTCTGCTCTTTCAAAATACCCATGCTCTCAATATGCTTCCTCGCTTCGCCATCACCAAGCTTGTAAAGCATCGCATAAATCAGTTCAATGGATGTATCATAGTCAGCATTCTCATTTTCGGAAAAAGTGTGATATTGCTGCCAAGGCACATGTGCCCGCAAATAGCCTCGCTTATCCGCATCGTAATTTTGCTCGAATAGCTCCCGTAAATCCTGGACTTCATCCTCATTCGCGATAATCGTAAATGTCGTTTCCGGTGTCGTCTCCATCGTAATCTCGCCGGTTTTAATATCAACAAAGTACATGTTTTTTTCCTCTGGATTCCGCTCCTGCATAATCTCATCTCCTGTTCCATGAATCTATACAGACCTTTTACCACGAAACGGCAAAGTTAATCTTATTAAGGAATGGTGGGGTTGGAATTATACTTCATCGAATCCGAAAGTTCAGTATCATCATTTTTTTAATTACAACTCGGCAGCAACTATAAATGTTATTAGCGGTTTTCAAAATTGTAATCTCCCGGCAGGCTGTATGTCCGGCCTTTATTTGTCCCTTTTATTAGGAGGTTCATTTTTTGCAAAATCAAATACGTTTGAGAAGATGTTGCGCTTTTAAGGAAGGATCTAATTTCTTGGTTAGTTAATGTGTGGGAACGGAGCAAGAAGCAGTCGTTTACTGCCTGAATAAGAGGATGATCAGAGTATGATTGGCAAAATGGACATCGGCTTTTACCATAATAAATTTTCATCGAAAAGGTGTTGCACTTGGGACAAAGGATTCCAGGAATGATTTCTTCGGGGCTGATGGAAAAGGTTTTCAGAATGTCGGGCCAAAGCGGGGTATGCTGCTTCAGAAGCGTTTTCTTAAGCTTTTTTAAGACTTTTTCACAGATAACTTCTTTTTTGTATTTCTTTTCAATCTCAGGGATTTTTTCTAATAGCCTAATCGAATGGATGACATTTTGAAAAACCTCATAATAACCAGTGTCAGCCTTAAGTCGGGATGAGGTATTGCTCATGATAACAAGGAACTCTATTGGAAGATCGGGGAATTTATTTCTTCTGAACCACTCTTGGAGGTGCATTTTTTGAAGCAATGCCTGCGAGACTGGATTTTGGTAGCTATACGTCTTCCCGTCCCTTTCCTGAATTACTTGGCAGAAATTCTTGTCAAAATGAATGTCCCCTCCCCAATTCTTGATTTCAAGAATAAGTGCAAAGAATGGTGTTATGAGGAGCGTATCAATTTGAAAATAAAATTCCTTGTCTGGTAGGCGGATCCCCTTGAAAATTAAAAATTTTTCTTCATCGAGGAAGTTTAGGAAGTAATCTACCGATTTTTCACCATTATACCCCGCTTTATAGGTCCGATATGATTCCTCGATCTCCTTTCTCTTCGGATGGTTATGCTTTAACCTCCTGAGAAGCGCTTCAATCATGGGAATTATGTGCGGAATGGCTCTCTCTAGGACAACCAAGTCATTTGACCCCTTTCTACGTGTGGATTTTGCTGTCAACACGTGAAGATTTGGCACAAAAAGGATAATTATTGAGTGGAAGTGAGGGTGTTGGAGGCTGACCAAAAATATATCGCTAACTTTTTCATTATATCGCTAAATTTTTGGATATATCGCAAACTTCCGACCATATATCGCAAACCTTTCAATTATATCGGAAGCTGTCAAAATTCCGTCACATTTAAGACCGTAAACAGCGCCTTATTATCCCCCTAAGCGAACGAAAAGCCTGTTATCAAAAGCTGTGTCCCCCATCGGGTGCCTGCTGGTCCAACCTAGCAGCTCTTTGGCAACCTGCCTTTAACTGCTATTTGAACGAAAGGCCGGCTTTAAAAAACCCATCTCTTTGCAAAGTTTGCACGTCATTGAATTGATGGCACTTCGGCATCATGCCCTCCCCGCCTGATGAACGAAAAGCCGGTTAATGAAACCCGCCTTCCAACAAAGATGCTGCTTATTCCAACGTCCAAGGTGCAGACAAATTTAAACCGCCGCACCCATGAACCTGGATGCGGCGGTTATTTTGCCGAAGATTAACTTCCGAATGTTTCTCCTCTTTCAACTATAACGGAATCGCTTTTCCGCTTGAACGGCCACCAGTTTGCCTGGCCGAAGGTTTTCACCATGACCGGAACAAACAGTGGAAGGATGAATAGCGAGTAAAGCACGAGGCCAATCATCAGAATGGTCGCGATTTGCAGCAGTGATAGTACGCCAGATGGCATCATTGCCGCGAAAGTACCGCCAAGGATGACGGCCGCCGACATGATGACAGTTCCCATCTTCTTCATCGCTTCGAGAATCGCATCCTCGACACGCATCGACCTGAACTCATGGAACCGGTCCATCAGGAAGATGCTGTAGTCGATGCCAAGTGCAACAAGGATGACGAACCCGAAGAACGGAACAGCCCAGCTTATGCCGGTGTATCCTAGAATATTGACAAAAATTGATTCGGAAATCGCCATGGATGTGTAATATGTCAGCACGAGCGAACCAATCAGATAAATCGGCATGATCACTGAACGGAACAACAGTAACAGAATCAGGAAAATACCTGACAGCATGAAGATGACTGTTCTTGAATAATCCTGCCCGGAAATGGTGTCAAGGTCGCTGTGCATGCTGGATACACCGCCGACAGCAACATCAGCATTCTCAAGGCCGGTATCCTTCACAACCCGTTTAACGGTATCCTTGATTGGCTGGATCGAGTCGATTGCTTCATTGGAATATGGATTCACCTTGAAGACTACATCCATTGTCATTACTTTGCGGTCAGGTGACATATAAGCGTCCAGCGCGCTGTCGAATTCCCCGCTGGCCAAAACTTCTTCCGGAATATAGAAGCCGGTCCGTTCCTCTTTTGAAACATCGCCCAAATAACTCTGTGCCTGCTCAAGTCCTTTGGCAACTTCGTTCAAACCGTTAGCGCTTTTGCCAAGGCCGTCGGTCAGCTCGCCCATTTGGCCGCCGAGCTGCTGGAAGCCTGACAACAACTGCTGCTGGCCGCTGCTGATACCGGATAGCCCGCTTGAGAACTTCGGCATGTTCGCTGTAATTTGCCCCTGGCCGTCCGCAAGCTGGTTAAGCCCCGCTTGCTGTGTGGAAAGTCCAGCAATTAGCTGTTCCATACCGGCGACCAACTTTTCCTGTCCGGCAATCAATTCGGACAGCCCGTTATTGGCCGTGCCTACCCCACTTTGGACTTTCGCAAGACCGCCATTCAATTTTGCCAGCGAAACCTGAAGTCCCTGATTTGGTTCGGTAATCATTCCGAGGGAGTAAAGGACATTTTCTTTTATCGTCCGGTAATTCGGATCCATAAGCGCGCCTGCAGCAGCTGGGTTCTTCTCCAGTTCCTCCATTGCGCCGGCTGCGGCATTCAATCTGCCCTTCAACTGGTCAAGGCCGCCGGCAACTCCCTTATAGCCCTGCTGCAATTCGCCAAGACCCGCAGCCGCGTCTTTATAGCCTGCTAACAGCTTCTTCTGATTGGCCAAAATCAGTTCTGAATTCTTCTTCACATCCGCAAGTCCAGAGCGGATTTGTCCAGAGCCGGCTGAGCCTTGGCGGATGCCGTCTTCAATTTTTTTCAGGTTTGTCTGCACGGTGCCGATTCCCGACTTCAGTTCATTTGTCCCTGAAATCAGCTTCGAAATGCCGTCGGTTGTTTGTTTTAGCTTCGGACCGGAAGAAGCGAGCTGCTTTTCGGCTTCCGATAATCCGCCGCTGATCTGTTTAATGCCATCGTTACCTTTTCCAATTCCATCCCCAAGCGTTTTAGCCTGGCTGGAAACATACAAATCATTGATTGGTTCCCCTGTCGGCCTTGTAACCGACCGGACGGTCTTCACGTTTTTAACCTTCGCGAGCTCCTCGCTCATCTTATCTGTAACAGCAAGATATTCCGCTTTATCCATCGGCTCATCGTTCTTAATGACGATTTGCGCCGGCATTGATTCGCCTGGGCCAAAGCCGTCAGCAATCAAGTCGAACGCCTTAATGGAATGGAAGCTGTCACCAATTTCCTCCAAAGAGTTAAATGAAAGTTTGCCATCGTAAGTAAACAAGAATGGCAACGAGATGCCGAGAACGATGATCAGTGCGATAAGCGGGCGGGCGAGCGCGAATTTTCCGGCTACCGCCCAAATTCGACTGTCTTTATGCTCGAGCGTCCCTTTTGCCGGCCAGAACAGCTTCTTGCCGAACATGGCCATGAAAAACGGAACAACCGTAACGAGCGCAAGCATCAGGACTCCGACTCCGACAGCCACAGCCGCCGCGGATTGGTAAAGGACGAATTCGGAAAAACCGATCGACGCGAACCCGACCATGACGGCCAGCGCGCTGAAAAATACTGTTTTACCGGCGGTCCTGTAGGTTGTGACTACCGCATCCGCCGCATTGTCATGCCTTTGAAGTTCTTCTTTAAAGCGGCTCATCAAGAGAATGCAATAGTCCGTTCCGATTCCGAATAGGACAGCCACAAGGAAGATTTGGGTAAACGTCGAGAGCGGGAAGTCAGCCTTGTCGACAAGGATCGCGACAATAGACTGCGACGCCAAATAGCTTACCCCGACTGCGATCAACGGGATGACAGGCGCCATCGCTGACCGGAACACAATTAGCAGGACGGCGAGGATGAAGACAACTGTAATCGATTCCGTTTTCTTCAGCCCTTCCTGTGAGTTGGTGACAAGGTCATCACCAATCATCCAGCTGGAGGTGTAATAATGGTCGAGCTTTACGCCCTCAAGTGCTTTGTATAAAGCTTTTGTGACGTCGCCCGCCTCCCTGTCCCTTATATCAACTTTGACTGAAACAAGAATTGTTTTTCCGTCCTTCGAGACGAGCTGGTCTTTCAGCGATTTTTCTTTGAAGTGGGACATGATTTCGGTGATGCCCAGCTTCTCTTTTTCAGCTTCCAGTTTATTCACGGCTTTTTCAGCTTCTGAAAAATCACTGTCAGTCAGTTTTTTGTCACTATGGAAAACGAGGGCCACCTGCGTTTCATGCCCGGTTCCCGCGTCTTTCTGGCTGTCACTCAGAATTTTCCCTGCCAGCGTGGAAGAATATCCATCAGGTACAGTAATTTGTCCCTTCTCCCGCACGAGGGCTTCCATATTCGGTGAAATCATCACTAGCAAAGCGAGAACGGCTGCCCACGCGGCAATGACGAGCCATTTATATTTCAAAATATGTTTCATCTGTTTATTCCCCCAGTTGTTTACATGAAAGCTTTGTCAAAACCCCGGACAATTTTTCATACGTATCAATGAATGCCGTGATTTCATCTGGTTCAAATTTCGTTATGATTGATTCCACCAGTGCATAAATCCGCTGTTCCGCATTTTCAAAAAGGTCAATACCCTCTTCGGTCAGTGTTAAATAGACAACACGGCGGTCCTCTTCATTCCTCGTCCGCTTGACGAGTCCCTTTTCTGTAAGCCTCGTCACAATGGCCGTGATGGCGCTTTTATTCACTTCGAAAACGTCTGCCAGCTCCGTTGAGGTGCATTCCCCTTTTTGCCGGATGTAGCGAAGCATATAATGCTGGTCATTCGTCAGGTCACTGCCGATTTGTTCTTTGATCATTGTTTCGGCTTTCTTATTAACCGTGAATGAAACCGCGATATATCGGTCGATCAGATGCTGGATGGTTTGCTGTTCCAATGGGATTCACACGCTCCTTCCCCAAAGTAGTTAAACAGTTTAACTATTCACGTGTATAACTATATTCACTGGAGGTTTAAAAGTCAATCCTTGAATTTGTGAATTTTTTGCAAAAAAACACCACGAAATGGACTAACTGTTCTGCGAAATTGGATAGGCAGTTCCTTGACAAAAAATGTCCTAAGTATTGACTTGTGTATTAATAGTTAAATCAGCATACAAAAAACCCAGAGCAGATTAATAGCCCTGAGTGTATAGTTGTGTATGAGAATCCATAAAGAAGTAAGGAATTTTAACTTTATCTCAATCCTAAATTTAGTAGTTTATAGATTCCTTTTTAAAATCAGTAATTCCATCTATAATGGCCCGCAATTGGATGTTGATAGGAAGTTAGTTTAATTTCGGATGCAAAGGGAGGAATGTTATGAATTAAATAAGGGATTCCATCTTTTGTCCGTTTGTTTGAAATGATGCCTGCGTGATCCGTACCATCCAAATAAATCACAATATCCCCTGGCTGCCACTCCGCTAAATTGTCGGGGTCGTTAGGAATTAATTCGGTCGTCAGGGATTCAGCAAAACGCTGAAAAAAAACATACTGATTCGGAACCCGTCTGAAATCAATATGAGGATCAGGATTTCCCTCTACACGTGGATATAAAGAGGTATTCTCCTTAATATCCTGGTCCATCAAATCTTTTAAATTTATACCAGCTCCGGCCAATCCTCTCCAAATAACATCGGTGCATACCCCTTCGCTGTCTGGCGGATATCCTCCTTCATAATAAGCACTCTTGTATGGTGTTCGATTCTCCACTTCTTTCCTTGCGGCATTTACAACGTCTAGTGGATCCGCGACATTATTCTGATTTTTATCCACCCTTATATATTTTTCCTCCACTATTACTTTCTTAGTAAAGAGACTATCAAGGTGGACACCTGCCATATCTAGAATCAAACCGTCCCTAAATAATATCGAAAACAAAGGGACCCCAACTACCAATACGACACAAATGATCAATAATATTTTTTTCAATTTCACACTTCCCCACCCCCATGCACTTAAAACCATTTTCTTTTTTTGAAAGAAAAACCTCAACTCGCTAATGATTCTTACCTATGTATGATAGAACCTCTCTTCTACAACATCCGATAGTTTAATAACCTCTTCTTAACTTTAACATATTTATCCAAAAGCTTGTTTGTCTTTTCTACATTTCCACTCGCTTAGTAAGGAACATACTAATACACACTTACTTTTACCTCTATCAGGGTGAGAATCGCTTAAATTAAAACATTAAACAAAGATGCCTCTTTAACTTCCTCATAAAGATACTTCGGCAGGCACACCACTTTTTGCAAAACTAACCCCCCCAGCCCAAACGGTCCTTTTCTGATTGGAATGAAAATCTATTTATAGTCAGGTTTTTCCCCCATATTATTGTTAGGTTCTCGGGGTTTGTATCCCGATTTGTTTACATAAGCGGTTATTGAGGGAAAAAGGCTTATATATAGAGAGAAGATGGAGGATTTATATGTGGATTGAAAAACCTTTTTTCAGATATGCGACTGCCGCAATTTTGCTATTATTGATTATTTTTCTTCTAGGGAAGATTGATTACTTTTTATGGCCCTTTCAGAAACTGATCGCAAGTGTCTTTTTCCCTTTATTGATTTCTGGTTTCCTTTACTATATTCTCAGGCCGCCAGTGCGATTTTTCACAAGATATATGCCCCGGACGCCGAGCATCTTGCTGGTGTTTGCCCTGTTGTTTGGAATGGGCTACGGCTTTTTCCATTTTGCAGGCCCTTCAATCGGGAAACAGATTAAGGAAATCTCCACACACCTTCCCGCAAAAGTCTCTGAATTTACCAATCAATCGAAAGAAATGGTCAAAAACAATGAGAAGGCGAAGCAATCAGTGGATAATGTCCAGAACAAGCTTAGAAGTTTTACGGGTGAACTTTTTAAGGCCGCCGAAAAAAATATCGGCACGGTCATAACGGCATTAGCTAGTACAGTGACCGTCCTCGCCGTCGTGCCATTCATCGTTTTTTACCTCTTAAAGGACGGGGAAAAGCTTCAGCCCACTCTGTTAAGGCATTTACCGAATGACCGGATGGAGGAAGGCAGAAAGATTCTAAGGGACATTGACAAAACGCTTTCATCCTATATCGTAGGCCAATTCATTATTGCGGTTGCGGATGGTATCCTGCTATATGCCGGTTATTTGATGATTGGACTGGATAACGCGCTTCTTCTCGCCCTTTTTGCCATGAGTGTCGCAGTCGTTCCCTTTCTCGGCCCGATTCTCGGTATTTTACCAGCCGTCATGATTGCGTTAATGGACAGCCCGATGCTCGTCATCAAAGTACTGCTCGTCATGTTCGTTGTCCAGCAGCTTGAAGGAAACCTTGTCACACCAAGGGTGATGGGAAGCAAACTGAATTTGCATCCGCTCACGGTCATCTTTGTCCTCCTGATTGCCGGTTCGGTTTACGGCTTTATCGGGATCCTGATTGCGATTCCGCTCTTTTCCGTTTTGAAGGTCACCTTCAAAAACATCAGGAAGTTTTATAATTTAAATAAAATTAAGAAAGCCATATGAGCAGAAAAGCGCGCCGGTTCTTATATGCCGGCGCGCTTCTTCTTATTTACCCTGCCAAACCCGTTTATTTTCAACCCGCTTCGTCAATCCTTTGGCATCGAGCCTTTCAAGGAAAGGAATCATATATTTCCGCGACAGCCCGAGGATCTCCTTCGCATCACCGACTTCAAAATCCGGGCCGGTTTTATCACGAAGTGTCTCAACCGCTTCCGCAAAAACATCTCCATGATAAAAGTATTGCCCGTCCAAAGGGACAACCTGGCCAGTTTCCTCCAAAAACCTCTGCAAGTCGCCGCTAAGAGCATCCGGAATGCCGGCTTCGGAAAAATAGTCGGCGAGATAGCGCACTTGGCGTCCGTCCCGCTTTAATTGCTCGACAAGGTTTTCCGAGCGCTTCTGCCAATTTTTCGGCACATGGGGCGTGAACTCGGAAAGCGAGACGTACTGCCCCTTCCTTCCAAAAGTCCCCTGGCTAATCGATTGCTCCACTGTGAAGTCCAAGAGATTTTTCGGAAATGACCTCGCCAGCGACTGGAGGAGTTCAGCTTTGTTCAGCCCCTGTTTCATCGGGTACTCGTTGTGGTAGTCCCGCAGCCTGTCATAGACATCTTCCTCAATCGCATGGATAATCGACCGCAATGTGTATTCCTTGCCGTTATATAAAATGAATTCTTCGTCCTCCAATTCTGACGTCAGCGTTTCATCATCGAGAGATGTTCTCTTCACTAGGTCATTGAAACCAAGGCTCTTCGCTTCAGCCAGAGCAGCGGTGATTCGCTCCTTCGGCTTGCCGGCTTTCTTCTTTTCAAGCTCTTCAATCGTTTCGTTGCCGAATCTGTACTTATTGCCGCGCGGATCAATGACCCAGCCGCCGCCGATCGTTTCCTGCGGGCTCGGCCTGCGGAGAATGAACCGGTCGCCACGCTTTGTCAGCACTTCTTCATCGAGCCTGAGCTGACATAAAATCTCGCCAGCTTCTTCTTTCAATTCATTTCTGTCAAAAAAAACAATCCGTCCCATCACTTCAGCGGTTCCAATATGAAGCTTGACCGGCATCCGCTGTTTCACCATATAATCGAGGTCTTCCACGACGCGAATGGCGACATCCAATGTATTCGAAACAATAAAATGCTCCGAAGAGACAAGGACGTCCCCCCGTTCTATCTCTTCTTTTGCCACCCCGGAAATGTTAATGGCTGCGCGCTGACCCGCGTAAGCTTTTTGAGCGTTCTTGTGATGGACCTGAAGCTGGCGGGCACGGACTTCAAGGCCTTTCGGCATGATTTTCAACGATTGCCCTTCTTCAACCTGCCCTTCATAAACAGTGCCACGCACAACCGTTCCCTGCCCTTTGACAGTGAATACCTGATCGATCGGCAGCCGGAATGCTCCACGGGCATCACGCATTTCCTGTTCTTTTAACGTGGAGACAATCAAATCCTTCAGCTCTTCAATCCCTTTTTTGGAAAGGCTGTCAACCAGCATGAAGGGCGCCTCTTCAAAAACAGTTCCCGTCAGCTCTTCAAGAATATCATCCTTGACTAACTCGATGAACTCCTCCTCGACCCTGTCCATTTTTGTAATGGCGACGATTCCGTTTTTAATCCCGAGAAAGCCGAGGATTTCAAGATGCTCGCGCGTTTGGGGCATGACGCCCTCATCTGCCGCGACAACAAGGACAACAAGGTCAATGCCCGCGACCCCGGCAATCATCTGCCTGATAAACCGTTCATGGCCTGGGACATCTATGACCGAAATCTGGATTTCATTATCTTCATAAAGCGGGGCGAAGCCCAGCTCAATTGAAATTTGGCGTTCTTTTTCTTCTTTCAATCGGTCTGTGTCTACATTCGTCAATGCTTTCGTTAAGGACGTTTTACCATGGTCTATATGGCCCGCCATCCCGATTGTGAAAAATCTCTTTTCCAATTCTGCCACCTTCTTCAACCATTCTCCCTACTATTCTGACGCAAACGCCCGCTTTCTTCAAGGGACACTTTTTCCACAACCTATAATGAGCCATCTTTTTGCAAAAGGGCGCCAAGTGCGCCGCAATATTCCCCGTTTTCAAGAATTATTGGCTTTAATCCGAACATGGATGTGTAGGCGGACAGTGCCTCTTTAAACGGTTTATTTCCTGTCAGCGTGCTGCCGGCAAATACAACTGTCTCGACCTTTTCGGCAAGGGCTGCCTGCGAACTTAAGAGCACTAATGTTTCTGCAAGCATATTCACAAGAGCGGCCATATGGTCATCTCTACCACCCAATGGAAGCTTTCCAAAGTTGGCGGCAGTCATCTCCGCGGCTAGCGGCTCCCCGCCATCCCCGTAAATATCTTTCACGAGGAGGTCCGTTTTCCGCCTGTCGCCTTTAGAGACGAGGTTGACCATTTCCTCGAAGTCTGATGTATTAGCGAGCAGCTGGCCCAGGCCCATAAAAGTCCCGCCGCCAAGTCCGCTGCCCCCTACCCTTTTGCCTTTCCCCTTTCCAGCGAGGAGGATGGATGTCCCGGTTCCGATATTCACAAGGAGGTATGATCCAACCGCGGAGTCTGCTTGTTTTGAAAAAAGGATTGTTGCACCGGTGCAAATGGAGCTGAATTCATCTTTCAGTTCAGCATCCGGGAAAAACTTCTCCTTCACCCATCTGGCTTTGCCGCCGGTCAAGTAAACCTCTGCTTGGGGGGCAAGCATTTTCAGCCACTGGAGAAGAGATTCAGCTTGTCCATACTCAGACTTCCGATATTTTATTGTTCCATTTTCGCTATAGGCAAGTTTCAGCAGTGTCCCCCCCGCGTCTATTCCAACTCCTGTAACCATTCCATCTCCTCGTTTCTTGTTAATCTGTCAGTTATCCCCATTATATAGGATATTGGCCCATACCACTTATTTCACGATTCTTCCACAAAAGCATCGGTGTGGGCCGGTTTATTTATGCTATTGTGAAGGTGAACACAATTCTAATAAAAGGAAGAAATTCATGAGAAACTTCATCTTCGCTTCATTAACCTTCATATTATTGCTTGCGGGCTGCCAGGGGGCCGATTATGAAAAGAGCCTTCCAAAGGCGAAATTTACGCTCGGCAGCAAAGGAATCGAGACGGTAACAGGATCTTATACATGGTCTAAAAAAGGAAAAGCCGATGAAAAGGACAAAGGCAGGCCTGATGCGCTCGCCAAGAATCTTAAAGCCGTGCCAGCAGCTGTTGGTGATACAATTCACCTGAATTTTTCTGTTGAAGCCACTTCCCTGGAAGCGGCTGTTGTGGATGCAAACGATAAAAGTCCATCCCTGGAGAAACTCTCTGAAGGAACCTTTAAAGTCCCTGATCTGTCTGAGGGTGAGCATGATATTCTCGTTAAGGCCAACTTCTTTCACGGGCATGCCGATTATGTTTTCAAAATTAATGTAGAAAAAATTGAAGAAGTGGCAACGGACTTTATCTATCCACAGCTTTTGCCTGAAGAAAGGCATACTTACTCGATGCTGGCAATCGGACCGCAGAATGAAAAGGAACCGCTTGAGACAAATAAACAAATCATCGAATCTGTCAACGAAATCCTTAGCCTGGAAACCGCGAAACAGGCGAAAATCATTTATCCAGAGCTCGCCTTGAAGACCGACCCATGCTTTATTCTTTTTGACCAAAAAGGCCCTGTGTTCCAATCTGGGAGCCTTGATGAAGTAATTGCCTTTGTTAAAACAAATAAGCCTTAAGATTTTAACCATCACGCAGATAACCGCTGGCAGCGTTCCCAGCGGTTTTTTCATTTTCGAGCCCGAACGGGTGAATAATATATTCCTTTGAAGGAAGCCTATTCCTGTAGGAACAATACATTTACAAAGGATGTGTTATTGGAATGGGAATCTTAAGCGGCAATCCGCAAAATGAACCTCTTCACTATGGCGAAGTATATTCTCTTTGGTCGTATGTTTTGGGAAGCAAGGCGATGAAAGCAGCTTATCAGACATTTCTGAACCATATCGGGGACAAGGATTTAAAACACCTTATTGAGGAAAGTATTCAAACATGCCAGACCGAAGAAAAACGGGTCGAGGAAATTTTGAAAGAAAATGGCGTCGGCCTTCCTCCATCTCCTCCTGAACGGCCATTAGCCGACCTTGAAAGTATTCCTCCTGGAGCGAGATTTATGGATAACGAAATTTCGTATGCCGCTTCAGCCAACATTGCGGCCGGCCTGGTGATGTGCAGTGGCGTAATGGGAAACTGCATCAGAGAAGATATTGCCATGATGTTTGGGGAATTCCATCTTAACAAGGCACAAATGGGCGCCCGCTTCCTCCGCCTCAATAAGGAAAAAGGATGGTTGGTACCGCCACCGCTTCATATGATGAAGCCTGGGGAAGAAGATTAACCGACTGAACAGGAAAAGGATGGCCGAGGCCATCCTTTTTAGCTTTCAAAAATTCATCCCGTCATATTTTGCTTAAATGCAGGTTCGCAATCAAGGCAAACCTCCAGGTCCTCGATGATATGAATATCTTCAGAGCTGTAGCACACTCCGCACTGGCTGCATTCGACCATTTCCTCTGTGAGTGGGACAAGCTGTTCTGAAGTTGCGTCATTTATTTCAATTTGCTCAACCCAGATTCCGGTTGAATACGGAAGTTTATTGGCCAGATAGTCACTGGCGGATTCCTCCGTTTCCCAGACCCCGAGATCATATAGAAATTCGTTGCCTTTTCCTGTGTTTGTCATTAATCCATATACTATTTTCATATGGAAGTCTCCTCTCATAATGTGAAGCAGAATGTGACTCATGTGTGTTTGGTGTTTGGTTTACCCCAACTAATGGGCCAGTAAGCCTCCACAGGAGGCATTGTTCCTAAAGGTCCGATTGGTTCATCTACCCATCTGTTAAGGAAAGCATCCAACTGATGGAAGATTCATTTAATACTTAGCCACATTTTTTTACTTTCAAACCATGCCCCTTTTTTAAAGGAATGCCAGACTTGTCTGTCGAATGGTATATTCATAGAAATGACTAGGGGGAGTACAGATGCTTTCGCTTACAAAAGTAGGACAAAACGAGGAGGCTATTCTTCATAACTTAATGCAGTTTTACATATATGATTTCTCCGTTTTCAAACCTGAAATCCAGCTGGAATCGAACGGCACGTATAAGCGGTTTGACCTTAGCGAATACTGGGCCGATGAACATCACCATGCGTTCTTTATCCATTATGGGGAGGAGCGGATTGGGTTCGCCCTTGTCGCCACCGGTTCAGGCGCGTCTCCACATTCGATTGAGGAATTCCATATTATCAGGAAATATACAGGCAGGGGCTTTGGCAGGGAGGCTGCAATTAGGCTCTTCGCCATGTTCCCTGGCAGCTGGCAGATAACGCAAATCAAGTCAAATGAGCCGGCAAAAGCTTTCTGGAGGAAAGTAATTAAAGAATTTACAAGTGGCAACTACACAGAGCACACTGATTCCCACGGCCGGACCATTCAGGAATTCACTTCAGTTCATGTTTCTGCCTAAGCAAAAACCTCACCGAAACCGGTGAGGTTTTATCGTTTTTGCAAAAGATTACTTCGAATCTTATACGCCTACAACAAATTCTGCCTTGCTACCTGCCTGTGTTGACGTGACTTCGAGCCTTGCATCAATCCGTTCCTTCAGTTCCGGAACATGGGAGATGATGCCGACGAGCCGGCCGCTTGACTGAATATCAATGAGGGCATCGATCGCCTGCTCGAGCGATTCTGGATCAAGCGTCCCAAAACCTTCATCGATAAACATCGTTTCAAGGGAAACTCCGCCAGCGTTCGCCTGGACGACATCCGCGAGGCCTAGCGCGAGCGACAGCGCCGCTTTGAAGCTTTCTCCGCCTGATAGCGTTTTTACATGGCGTTCCTGTGCAGTGTACTGATCGAAAACAAGCAGTTCCAGGCCACTTTGAACATTGCCTTTCGAGCGGTCTGTTTTTCTGCGGAGCTGAAAACGTCCAGAGGTCATTTTAGAAAGCCTTCTGTTCGCTTCCCGCAAAATATCGTCAAGGAATGCGGCCAGGACATACCGTTCAAAAGTAAGCCTGTATGTATTCTGGCCCCTGGCGATATCCGACAGATGGCCGACGACCTGATATCGCTGTTCCAGGCTCTTCATTTCCTTGTTCAGTGCCTCTGCCTGTTTTTTAACTTCGTCGTTCTTGATCTTCATATAATATAGATCATTGGCCAGCTTTTGCAGCTCATCAATTTCTGTGCCAATTGCACCTAGGGCTAAAGTTAAGGTATCCATATCAGGGCGGGCTTTTCCCTCGAGCTTGCCGGATAACTCAGCCAACCGCTCGGCACATACCCGCACTTCTTCATTGAACGCCCTGACTTCGGCTTCAAGTTTATCAATCTCCCGTTCCGGCAATCTTGCCATCTCGTACGCTGAATAAGTCTCAAATCCCTGGCTATGCATTTGGCTCCGGAAGCTCTCACGCTCCTCGGCAAGCTCACGCTGCTTTCTTGTCAGATGCTCGCTGGCATCCTTCAGGCGGGCCGATTCGGCCATTACCTTTTCAGCGGCTTCCTGACAAGACTTCTGGGCGGCTTCGTACTGCCTGATGAGCTGATCTTTTTTCTCTTTCGCTTCACTGACCGCCTTATCGTATACCGGAATGGTGCGCAGGCCTTCCGGAACAACGGCAGCCATCCGGGCCAGCTGTGTTTTATGTTCTGCTGCTTTCACAGCCAATTCTTCAGCAGACCCCCGGCACTCCTCCAGTT
Organism: Bacillus sp. B-jedd; assembly: GCF_000821085.1. Lineage (GTDB taxonomy): Bacteria > Bacillota > Bacilli > Bacillales > Cytobacillaceae > Bacillus_D. Next base: position 1,798,657 of record NZ_CCXR01000001.1, on the reverse strand, counting down.
CCTTTTGCGACGAAAGCTTGCTTGATTCCAGGTCAGCCAAATGCTTTTCAACTTCTCCCGCTTGGCCTAGTTTCCTTTCAATGCCTGCTTTCTCAGTGAGGATCAATTCCCGTTCAGATTGAAGCCCGGCAGTAAAGCCCTTCAATCCGCCGTCCTTGAAAGAAGGATGAGCTTCTTCCAGCTCTTCCTGGGTAGCCTGGACTTCTTCCCTGCACCTTTCCAGATTAGCTTTGCTTTCCAAATAGGTCGTTTCCGCTTTCGCTTTATCCTGCTCAGCTAGGGAAGCCTGCTGTTTAGCCAGCTTTAATTCGTTTTCATCAGGGACCTCGCCGCCCTGATGATCAGCAGGCGCTGGATGATGTTCGGCGCCGCAGACAGGGCAAGGGTCTCCTTCAGTTAATTTACCAGCAAGGATAGAAGCTTGTCCCTTCAACCATTTTTCTTCAAGGGATGCAACCTCATCTCTACTTTTTCCGAGTGCTTCATCCGCTTTCTTGAACAGCGTTTCTTTTTCTCCAAATTGTCTGGCTGCTTTCTCTGAGCGGCCAATCAATGTTTCAAGCTTCGCCAGCCTGCCAAGCGTGTAATCTGTTTTTTCAAGTCTACGTTCATTTTCGACTCTTTCAATTTTGGCACGGTCAATTTCACCTTTTTGCAAAATCAAAGCCTTTTCCGTTTCCTGAGCTGTTTTCAGCTTTGCTTCAAGCGCAGCAATCTGATCCTTTTTCTGCTTGGCCTGCAGTTCAGCCTGCTGAAGCTCTTTCTGGACGGTCGCAAACGAATAAACATCGTCCTTCATGTTCAGCAGCTTGTTGACCAGCGCAAGCGCATCTTCCCGCTGCTGCTCACGGTTTACTTCAGTTTCAAGCACCTTCTCCCGCGCCACTTTCAGTTCCGTTAGACGGACAAGATTTTCGTTGAGCCTGTCAGAAGTGTCCTTTGCCATATCCACTTCTTTTTTAAGCCGATGACAAAGTTCTTCCTGGGACGCGAGCAGGGCCGCTTTTCTCGCAAGCTGAATCTGCTTTTCTTTTCCCAGGTAGACTTCCTTCTGTCCTGCCAGCTGTTTATTTCTTTCTTCTGTCTCTTCTTTGTCCTTTATTTGCTTCAGCAATGCTTCGGCTGCGAAAACATCTTGCTTCAACTTGTCCTGTTCGCGACGTTTCTCGGCAATTTTGCCTGTTAAAAGATCAATTTCTTCGGCCATTGCCTTAATTTCATCCGCCAGCAGCGGCAGCAACAAAGTATCATTCGTACTGCCTGCCTCTATGTACGAGCGCAGTTCCTCCATGAAAACAGGCTGGATTCTTTTCAGTGCATCGTTTCTGCGGTCAATCCGGTCCTCGACCTTTTTTTTGAGATCCTGGGCCTCCGTCCTCAGCTTCTCCTCGACAAGCTTATAAAGCTGGGTATGAAAAAGGCGCTGCAGGATGACTTCTTTTTCCTTGCTGTCCGATGTCAGCAGCTTTCGAAATTCACCCTGCGGAATCATAAGGATCTGCCTGAATTGATTGCTGTCGATCAGCATGATTTCTTTAATCTTTTCATCAACTTCAGTAATTTTCGAAGCGATCAGTTTCGATTCGCCACGCTCGTCTACCCTATAGAGCAGCGCAGTTGCCGGTAAAGTCCTTGTCCCATCCCCACGTTCCTTTTTCCGTTCTTGCTGAGGAGTGCGGACAATCGAATATTTTTTTCCCCTTAGCGAAAATTCAAGCGAAACTTCTGTCAGGACATCAGGATCTGCAAATTGGCTTCGCAAATCAGTACCAGTCCTGTCTTCTCCGCTTGCCTTTCCATAAATGGCATAGCTGATCGCATCGAAAATGGTTGTCTTCCCAGCACCGGTCTTCCCGGATATCACGAACATCGTTCTATTGCCCAGTTGAGAAAAATTGATTGTTTCCTTTCCGGCATATGGGCCGAACGCTTGCATCGCCAATTTAATCGGCCTCATACCGGAACCTCCTCCTTGACTGCTGTATCAATGACACTCGCCATGACGGATTTTTTCTCCTCGGAAAACTCAAGAGTTGTCATCTCCTGGTAAAACTGCTCGAACAGCTCCAGTTCCGACTTCCTTTCCCTTCTTTCGCCGATGGAAAAGGACTGCTTCTGTTTCTGGTCAATCATGTCGATCTTCTTTTCGAGGTGGAGCACATTCGGATAAACCTGACGGAGTTTACCCATCGGATCAAGGGCTGCGCCCTCATCAAGAAGAGTAATTTTAAGAAAATCATCGCATTTCTGTTTTTCAAAGAATGCAGGATCAAGCAATTCATCGAGATAGCCTTCGAGAATCCTCATGTCTTTGGTTGGCGCGAGCGATTGGGACCGATGTGTATACGTCCCGTTGCCTTCTATTTCAATGATTGAGACTGCCTTAGTATGTTTCGCTTCTGAAAATGAGTATTTTAATAGCGAACCAGAGTATTTAATCGTATTGTGGCGGATCGCTTCCGGGCTGTGGAGGTGCCCAAGTGCCGTATAGGAAAAAGGCGCGAACAGTTCCGCACCCACACAACCTGATGCGCCGACTGATAGAAGCCGTTCTGATTCGCATGTTTCCCCGCCGGTCACGAATGCATGTCCGACAAATACATTCGGTTCATTCGGATTCAATTCTTCCTCGATTTTGCCAATGACTGCCTTCATCGCATCATGATGGGTATGTATGGAGCCGTCCTGCAAAATTTCCCTCGCCACTCCTGGTTCCGCATATGGAATCAAGTAAAAATTCACACCGTTTATATGTACAGGTTGAAAACTTTCTGTCAGTTTACCTGATAAGTAGAATTGGCTGTGCCTGTACCAGGAGCTGCCGAAAGAAAGCCGGTCTGCGCTGTCATGGTTGCCGGCAATGGAAATAATCGGTGTTTTCAATTCCACATTGATTTTGAATAGGATATCGTCAAGTAAATTGACCGCATCGATAGGCGGTACGGAACGGTCGTATAAATCCCCAGCAATTACGACCGCGTCCGGTTTCTCTTCCTCGACGATCCGGGCGAACTGCTCTAGGACTTCCCTTTGATAAGGCGTCATATAGACACCATGGACAAGCTTCCCTAGATGCCAGTCGGCTGTATGTATAAATTTCACTTTTTCCCCACCACTTTCTGCATGTTTCGTTGTTTTCATTATAAAGCAATCGGACGAAAAGCGGACAAAACCAATTTAAGGAAACTTTTTTCAAATCACTAAATTTCAACCAAATTATACCATAGGATGGAGACTTTTCGAAGAGTCCCCCCAATGGTGACTAGCTGAAAACACTTCATGACAAAAAATAAAACAGCCAGGCGGATTGCCTGGCTGCGGAACAAGTCGGATATTAAAGTTTTGTGACGTTGGCTGCCTGTGGGCCGCGCGCGCCTTCGACGATTTCAAAAGAAACCTCCTGGCCTTCTTCAAGTGATTTGAAGCCCTCGGACTGAATAGCGGAGAAATGGACAAATACGTCGTTTCCGTCCTCTGATTCGATGAAGCCAAAACCTTTTTCTGCATTAAACCATTTTACTTTACCGTTTTTCATGTGAAAAAAATCCTCCTATTGGCGTCAAAGCCTGTGTAAAATTAGCCATTAAATTGAATGAAGCTACTGTGGCCTATTGTCTCGCCTGAAGCAATAACTCTAGGCACCAGCCTCCTTAACGGCTTTAAACATTGTACCATATCCGGCTGTAACTGTAAAGATTTAGGCGATTAATCCATCTAAATCCTATCATTCAGTTTCATAGGTAAGTCCTGGATCGATTGGACAACCATGTCTAGACGGGTTTCAATCCGATAAAGCAAATACAGCGTCACAGCAATCGGAAAACCTACTTCACTTATAATCGGCAAAATCTGATCCATGCTCGTACCTCCTTTCCACGGTTTTCTTTTTTTCAGTACGAAATCGCCAAGCATTAAAAACATAAAGAAATAGAAAAGCCGGCTTCAGTTTGAAACCGGCTTCCTTCTCCTATTAAACGATTTCAACATCCGTTACATTGCGTTCAATCACCTTGGCGCCTTCCACTCCGGTGTAATTTCCATTTACGGAATAAAACACGTTTGAAGCAATGATTTGCTCCATCGCCAGTTTGACTGCTGCCTCACTGATCGGCTCAACAGGGTTATCGATCGCAAGTCTTGAAATCTTTCCGGTTTCCGTCATAAAACTCAGTTCAAGCGTTTTAGCCATTCAATTCACCCCCTCCCTTTAGTGGATTTCACTTTCGATTAACCTAGTATTTCTGAACGGTCGTTCCTTTCCACCCTGCTCAGCGGATCCTTGCTCAACGCCGCGATTGCAGCGGCAGCCTGGTGCATTTGATCCGGTGTTGCTTCCTTCTTCAGATTGTTGAATGTTTTAGACTTGAAGATCGGTTCTCCTTTCTCGTTTACGCCTGTTTCAAAAACGAGGCGCAGTTTTGATTCTGCAAGCAATGCCTGTGCCATTGTCCCTCACCTCCTTTCACCCTTTATATATAAATGAATGCTTGAAAGGGACATGGCACAAAAAAATTAGGATGCTTTTTTTTCAACCTGGCCACAAACTAATTTCGCTATATAGGTTGAAATAATGATTTATTATCCAATGGGAAAGGGGTGGTTGATTTCCACTCCGGGCATTTCGCTTTCCGCGGGGCATCAGTGGAGCCTCCTCGGCGTGACCGCCTGTGGGGTCTCCACTTGCTACACTATCCCGCAGGACAACCAGCTTCTGCGAATGGGCTTTGCACGAAGGAAACGCGGTAGCGTTTTCGAGGAGTCTACATGCCTGAGCTCCAATCTACCAGTTCTTCAAATTAAATGGAGCATTAATAAAGTTCAACCTATATAGCTTATTTTAAAAACACTTATCATTTGTACAAACCTTCTCTTTTTTTCTTCCATATATTATTTTAAAGGAGGTGGAGAAGATGGTTGATTTTCTGCAGTTTCTGAATGAAAATTACTTTTTCCTCGTGCCGGTCCTATGGATTATTGGTTATGCTTTAAAACAAACACCAAGCATCCCGGATTGGTCAATTATTTGGATCTTATTTGCTATATCACTTTTTCTGGCATGCTTTGCATTCGGATTAAACATACAGGCGATTACAAATGGCATTATCGCGACAGGAGTTGCGGTCTTCGGCCAACAGGCTGTCAAACAGACACTCGAGGCAAAAAACAAAAGGAAATAGAAAAAGCGATGCGGACCGCATCGCTTTTACTTTCCTTTCTGCTTGTGAGTTTCTTCTGCCGGAACATCTCCGAAAAATGGCTCTTTTGAAAATTCCGCGTCTCCCTTACCCTTGCCGATGAGCTGTGACGTCCTGATTGTTTTTGCTGATAGATTATTATTTGGAGCAGCCTGTTCATTCCACTTACCCATTATGCCACCACTTTTCGCATTTTTCCTTATTATGCCGGAATGATAGGAAACCATGCATAGCCAAAATGGAGGCATTATCTCAGCTGATTAATTCCACTAAAATGGATTGACTGTCCGCAATGCAGTTTTGTACGCATTGCCCACAGCCGTCACAGCCATCATACTGTATAACCGGTATCCCGTTATCAACAGCAATGGCTACTCCTTTTCGCGGGCACCCCTGCACACAGTAATCACAGATGACTCCCTTATGCGCCAGGCAATTGGACTCAATGATCCGCGCTTTGCCGATTGCCCTATCCGCAACCAAAGATGAGTGTCTCAAAGCACTGTCCTGACAGACGTCAATGCATTTACCACAGAACGTGCACGGGGAGATATTCGGATCGAGATAAGGGGTATTCACAAGTTTGGCTCCGCTCGAAACGGTAAACAAGGAAATAGACTGCTCAGGGCATACATCCCTGCATATCCCGCACCTCGTGCAGGAAGCCAGGAAGGCCAATTCATCCCCGGTGCCGGGAGGCCTAAAAAATGGCCTCCCCTCTTCCATGCCGGGCAAAAGCACATTACCAAGAAATCCAGCCGCCGCTTCAAAATTCCACGCAAGAAACTTGCGTCTGCTTATTTGGCTGGTCATTTTGCATCATTCTCTTTATAAAAAGGTTCTTCTTCAAAATTACTGAACACAAGGCAGGTGCCTAAAACCCCGTCTATATTTTTAAAAGAATCGGAAATACGGTAGCTTTCATCAACGGTTTCTGTCTCTAAGGTAAGAACAATCTTCTTATTTTCCTCAACATGGTGCACTTCTACACCCTTCAGTTTGCTGATTGCAATCGCGGCGGACATCGCCTTGCCTTCAATAGTATCAATATACAGCCCCGAAATGACCATTTGGCCAGGCCTCCTTTCCGCTTTTTCCTATTTAGCCATCCTCTGTTAACTACCGCTATTGAAAGCCGATTTTTTATCATTTTGAGTAACATGGCATTGGATGCAATTGTCCCTGAATATTTTGCCCTTTTGGTCTTCATCGTAAAAATGGCTTTTCGAAGGCGTAGGCGCGCCAGTTCCTGTTTTTCCGTGGCAAGCCAGGCAGCTTTCCTGCCTCATTTCAGGATTCCACCTATCAATATGGTCTGCCGGCTGGGTCGGAGGCGGACTGATTAACTGCATTGTGGCGGCATCCGGCCTTCCTTTTTCACCGAGCTGAACAAGCGCTGTTCCCTGGCTTGCCGTTGCAACCGGGGTTTGCCTCGTTTCTGCAAGCTTTGTGACACCGATCGCTGACAAGAGGACGACAAAAAATAAACCAAGATAAGCCAATTCATGTAATTTCATCGTACTTCCTCCTATGCCTTTTCAACCTTAACGGCGCATTTTTTAAAATCAGGCTGTTTAGAGATCGGGCAGTAACAATCAAGAGTGACGAGATTTATTAGCGTTTCTTCAGCAAAAAACGGAACGTAGATCAGCCCTTTAGGAGGATGTCCCCTGCCGTTCAGGACGGCCTTCACTTCGACTTCTCCCCTTCGGGAAATGACCTTCACCTTATCTTCTTCAGCGATGCCAAGCGCAGATGCATCATCAGGGTGGATTTCACAAAATGCCTCCGGTACAGCCCTGTGCAACTCAGGGACACGCCTTGTCATACTGCCGCTATGCCAATGTTCAAGGACCCTTCCTGTACAAAGCCATAATGGATACTCCTCATCCGGTATTTCAGCGGCATCCTCAAAAGGCCGGAAAATGACCGACGGACGGTGGTCAGCGGATTTATAAAAGTCAATTTGATCGACTGTCCCTTTTTTGCCAAAATCCTCGATACCTACCTGGTCGAATCCTTCTTCCTGATTTCCGTCCGCATATCTCCAATTGGTTTCAACCCATTGCCCATTCATATTCCGGACCGGCCAGCACAAGCTCTTTTTCACGTATTCCTCATAAGGGGCCATTTGCTTCGCTTTCACTTTCAGCTTTTTGCCAAGCTCCTGGACCTCCTGATTGGTATGCTCATGTGGATTTGTAAACTGGCGGTACTCTTCCCAAAGGATTTTATTAACCTCGCGTTGGTCTTCGAGCATATCATTTTTCGCTTCATCCCAAATCATGCCGAACAGGACATCGAAGGCTGGCTTGCCGCCAATCTTCCTTCCATCCAGCACTCTCTTCGCTACCTGGACGATTGCCCAAAGATCCCATTTCGCCTCTCCCGGAGCGTCTATGCATTTTTCAAAAATGCTCGTTCTCCGTTCAGCATTGCCGAATTGCCCTTCCCGTTCGACCCACATGGCCGCAGGCAGAACGACATCGGCGAGCTCTGTCGACCTTGTCGGATACACCTCGGAAACGACGATGAAACCGTCGATGACTCCTTTACCATCCGCGTCCTTGCCCCGGAACCTGTTCAGTTTAGGCATTGTCTGGCCCCAGTTATTGGACATGCTCCAAAGGAATTTCACATTTCCTTTGCCCAACTCCCTGAACATCTTTACAGTATGGTAACCAGGTTTTTCGATTGGGTTGAGATACCCTTTTGGCAGATTCCAGATCATTTCAGCGTATTGTCTGTGTTCCGGATTCTTTACGACCAAATCGGATGGCAGCCGGTGCGAGAAAACACCTACTTCCCTGGCAGTCCCGCACGCGCTTGGCTGTCCGGTCAGTGAGAATGGGCCGCTTCCCGGCTTGGAAATTTTTCCTGTTAACAGATGGAGATTATAAATAAGATTATTCATCCACGTTCCCCTTGTGTGCTGGTTGACTCCCATCGTCCAAAGGGAAACGATTTTTTTGTCCGGGTCGGCAAATTCCATGGCGAGTGCTTCTATATCCGCGGCTGGAACGCCGGAAATTTTCGAAGCATGCTCAAAAGTATATGGTTTCAGCATGTTCTTATATTCTTCAAAAGAGATGTTCCAGTCCTTATCGGCCGATGCGCCTGGCTCTGTGACATCATAATCGTCTTTAAAGGAATGGCCGAGGTTTTCTGTCCCAGCTTTGAATTGGACATGTGCCTCAACGAATTTCTTATCATATTTTTCATTTTGGACAAGGTAGTTCGCAATCGCGTTGGCAATGGCGAGGTCTGTCTGCGGCCGGAAAACTAGCGTCTTTTCCGCTGTTTCCGAAGTCCTCGACTTCCTTGTCGTCAAATCATAATGCTTTGTACCAGGAGCGCTAAGCTTCCTGGCCGTCAGTTTTGAGTAAAGGACAGGGTGCATTTCCGCCATATTCGCTCCCCACGTCACGAACACATCTGTTTCATCAAGATCCCTGTAGGAGCCCATCGGTTCATCGGACTGGAAGGTGGACATGAAACCTGTGACCGCGCTCGCCATGCAAAGCCTTGCGTTCGGATCGATGTTGTTGTTCAACAATCCCGCCTTCCACAGCTTTACGCTCGCATATCCCTCCATGATGCTTTGCTGGCCGGACCCCCAAAAGGCGATCGATTTCTGATCGGCATTATATGCTTCGAGCAGCTTCTTAGCAATCAGGTCGAGAGCTTCCTCCCAAGATGCTTCCCTAAAACCGTCCATTGTCCCTTTTTTCGATTTGTCTTCCCGGATGAGCGGTTTCGTTAAGCGATCCTTTCCAAACAAAATCTTTCCTATATAATAACCCTTTACGCAATTAAGCCCTTTGTTCGATCCATTGTCCGGGTCACCCTTAGTCGCAATTACTTTTCCGTCTTTCACCCCAACAAGAATGCCGCAGCCTGTTCCGCAAAAACGGCAGACGGTCCTTTTCCATTCATCGGGTTCAATTGAAGCTGCCTGCACATTGTTTAAGGAAGCCGGTTTCCCTTCTTTTTGTTTACAGCCCGCTGCAGCCATCGCAAGTGAGATAGCTGAGGCCTTCAACAAAGTCCTTCTCTTCAACTCCATGCCTGTTCCCCCTATCCTTCTGGATACTTGCCTATTTTCATCGTAAGATGGGAGGGGAGGCTAATCAAATTACATATTATGGAGTTCACAAAACGTTCTTAAATATTTGACAATTTATCTATTTTTAACAAAAAGACTTTTAACAACTTGTTTGTAGTGATAAATCAAACAAGCTTCCTGAAGTTCATCAGGAAGCTTAAGTATTAATATAGTAATATAGGGTTAAGTATTAGCCTAATTGCTTATTCGTATTTCTTTCCAATTCTTCGAATGCCTGCTGCAGATTTGTTTTAATGTTTACGTTTGTAAAATCGATTCCCATTTTAATGACAGTCTGGGCAATTTCCGGCCTAATTCCAGTGAGGATGGAATTTACGCCAAGCAGCTCCAATGAAGAAATAACTTTAAAGAGCTGGTCCGCAACCATCGTGTCGACAATCATGACTCCGGAAAGGTCAATGATCAGCGTATTGAGTTTTAACCTGACAGCTTCGTCAAGGGCTTCTTCCATAATCAGTTGGGCCCGCTCAGTGTCAACGTTGCCAATAAGCGGCAGGATGGCGATTCCATTGGTCAGAGGGACGACTGGTACCGATAATTCAAGAAAAGCAGTCTTGGATGCTTCCATTGCCTTCTTATAATAATGGACATACGTCAGGCTGAAACAATAAACAGCGTGGTCCAATAATGGGTCTATTATTCTAGAAACCTCGAAAACAGTTTTTACCGACATATCTTCACGAATAATCTCCTCTTCCAGCACATCGGTAATAAAACCCCTATAAAAGCTTGTATCCCTTAATGCTTCTTCGAGTGGGATCCCTAAGCTATATGTATACTCCCCAGTTTCTTTCGCCCATTTTTCAATTTTATCGTAAGCTTCCTCTTTGCTGACCCCATGAAGCAATGCTTCCCCAAACATGCCGACAAAATTAGCACGAATGTTGACCACATTTTGTTCATTTAATGAGGAAAGTAGCTTTTTTTGTTCATCGCTTGCTTCTGAAACTCTAATATTATGTACTTTTTTGGCAACTTCATATTTTTGCTCGAGCAATTTTTCTCCCAGCCTGTTCAACTCTCTGCCCATTCCAAGCCTCCAGTTTCATTTTCTCATTATGTTACCTTGCTTCTTATAGATTCTCAAATCATTCGCATTTTTCAGCAAAAATCACTTGGAAACCGACAACAAACTTAACAGAATTTGTATTCACATTTTGTTCAAATTTACCCTGTCTCCGTTCATTTAATTCTATGTTAAAATAGCTTTGAAGCATTTAAGTGTGATATTTGTCACTCTCAAAAAACCTCTAAGAGTCTATAAATTTATTCTTTTGCGGTTTTGTTTGTGATTTTGTGAACAATACTGTCTTTTTATGGAAGGAGCAAGGAAAATGTCCAAAAAGAAGGGGCTGCCAGTTTTTATTCTCTTTATCTTATCCAGCTTGATGCTAAGCGGCTGTGAAAACAACCTTGTAGTATTTAATCCACAAGGGCCTGTAGCCAGGGAAATCCTCGGGTTAATCAATTACTCGATTGTCCTGATGCTGCTTGTAACGGGCGTTGTATTCGGATTGTTCATTTATATTGTCTGGAAGTACCGGGAAAAGAAAGACAATATGGATTACGAACCGCCTGAAGAACATGGCAGTACATTGCTTGAAACTATCTGGACCGTCATTCCGATCATCATTATTATCGCCTTGACGATTCCTACAGTTAAAACAATTTATGCAACAGAGAAAATTCCTAAAGGGTACGAAGATAAGGAACCACTTGTTATCCATGTCACTTCCGCGGACTGGAAATGGATATTCAGTTATCCGGAACAAGGGATTGAGACTATTAATTATGTCAACATCCCTGAGGACAGGCCGATCGATTTTAAGCTGACTTCTGCTGGTACAATGAACAGCTTCTGGATTCCGGCGCTCGGCGGGCAAAAGTATACAATGGCGCACGCTGAAACACAGCTTTATCTTGTAGCCGACCATCCAGGCTCTTATGTGGGCAAAAACACCAACTTCAACGGCCGGGGTTACGCCGAGCAAGAGTTTGAAGTCCAGTCCATGACAAAAAAGGATTTCGACAAATGGGTGCGTGAAGTAAAAGAAACTGCACCTAAGATGACCGAAAAACAGTATGAGAAAAAATTGGAACCATCCCATCTCGGAAGAGAAACTTACTCCAATACACATCTTGAGTGGGTCGACCATTCCGATCATAATTCGAAAAACTACCTGAACCCTGAAATGTATGACCGGGGCCACGGCTGGCCTGGCAAAATTTTCGAGGACGAGAATAATTACAAAAACAAAAATGCATCTGACACGCCATCTGAGCATGACATGATGGATATGGATGAGACAACCGGAGGTGAACATCATGGGCATTGAATGGGATAAATTTTTCGTCACGGGCGATCCATTAATTTTCGCTTCACAGATCGCCATCCTATTAACTGGTCTGGGCATCGTTGCTGCCATTACTTATTTTAAGAAGTGGAAATGGCTTTGGGACAATTGGTTGACAACAGTGGACCATAAAAAAATCGGGATCATGTACATCCTTGTCGGTGTACTGATGTTCTTCCGCGGCGGAGTCGACGGTTTGATGATGAAAGCCCAGACTGCCGTTCCGGAAAATGGATTTCTAAATGCACAGCACTATAATGAGGTTTTTACGACTCATGGCGTCATCATGATTTTGTTTGTTGCGATGCCTCTTCTTATCGGACTAATGAACTTCGCCGTTCCGCTTCAGATTGGCGCGCGTGACGTTGCGTTCCCGCAATTGAATGCTTTGAGCTTCTGGCTGACATTCAGCGGTGCGATGCTGTTTAACCTGAGCTTTGTCATTGGCGGTTCCCCTGATGCGGGCTGGACCTCCTACTTCCCTCTTGCCGGCAAGGAATTCAGCCCGGGAATCGGGAATAACTTTTACGCTGTTGCCCTGCAAATCGCAGGTGCCGGTACATTGATGACAGGGATCAACTTTATTGTTACAGTCCTGAAAATGAGGACAAAAGGCATGACGTTGATGAAGATGCCGATGTTCTCATGGACTTCGTTCATCACTTCCATCATTATCACGGCAAGCTTTCCGATTTTCACTGTCGCACTTGCTTTGATGACGTTTGACCGGGTTTTCGGTACCCATTTCTTCACGATTTCCGGCGGCGGGATCGACATGCTTTGGGCGAACCTGTTCTGGCTTTGGGGCCACCCGGAAGTTTATATTGTAGTCCTCCCTGCTTTCGGGATGCTGTCTGATATTATTTCGACTTTTGCAAGAAAGACACTGTACGGTTATAAATCAATGGTCTTTTCAATCGTAGCGATTTCAATACTAAGCATGCTCGTCTGGGTCCACCACTTCTTTACAATGGGGAACAGCGCAGCTGCAAACTCTGTCTTTTCGATTACGACGATGGCTATTGCCATTCCGACCGGTGTTAAAATATTCAACTGGCTGTTTACGATGCGGAAAGGACGAATCAGATTCACGACCCCGATGATGTGGTCGCTCGCCTTCGTTCCTACATTCGTCATCGGAGGCGTCACTGGCGTCATGCTCGCCATGGCGGCAGCGGACTACCAATATCACAATACGTTGTTCCTGGTAGCCCACTTCCACTATGTCCTGATTCCTGGCGTTGTGTACCCAATCTTCGCTGGCATGTATTACTGGTGGCCGAAAATGTTCGGCTTTATGCTCAATGAAAAAATTGGCAAATGGCATTTCTGGTTGTTCAATATTGGTTTCAACCTAACGTTCATGCCAATGTTCTTCCTTGGTCTTGACGGCGCTGCCCGCCGTGCATACACTTACTCGGCGGAAACCGGCTTCGGGCCGCTCATGCTGCTGTCAGCCATCGGCGCGTTCATCCTTGCTGCCGGATTTGCGGCGCTTTGCTATAACATTTACTACAGCGCGCGCCATGCGGACAGAAACATTGGTAACGACCCTTGGGATGCCAGGACACTTGAATGGGCAACTGCCACTCCTGTCCAGCATTACAATTTTGCCAGCCTGCCAGAGGTTAAATCTTTGGATGCATTCTGGCATATGAAACGTAACAATGAATTCAAACCTCTTAATGAGGATGAAATTGAAGAAATCCACATGCCAAGCAATTCATGGATTCCGATTTATATGGGACTTGTGTTCGGCATCGCCGGCTTCCTGCTCGTCTTTGAATGGACGATCGCTGCGGGAGTCGTTGCCCTTGGTATTTTTGCTGGACTCGCCTTCCGTTCCTTCGATTATGACGAAGGCTTCCATGTCCACAAAGATGAAATTGCAGAAACAGAAAGCAAGTGGAGAAAAATCAGCAAAGGAGTGAAGAGCCATGTCAGCTAATGTTCATGCGGGAACGCCCCTTGAATACCAAACCGAGCAAAACAAAATGAATATCCTCGGCTTCTGGATTTTCCTTGGTGCTGAAATTGTCCTCTTCGCCACCCTTTTCAGTGTTTATGGGGTTTTGGGCCACCGCCATGCCGGCGGCCCCACCCAGCAGGATATTTTCGTCATTAGGGATGTTCTCATTCAAACCTTCCTATTGTTAACAAGCAGTTTTACAATGGGTCTGGCTATTTTTGAAATGCGCAGAAGCAATATGAAAGGCATGATCCTTTGGTTCGTGCTGACACTCCTTCTAGGCGCAGGATTCCTATTCATGGAAATCAGGGAGTTTACCCACTATGTCCATGAAGGTGCGACATGGCAGACGAGCGCGTTCCTTTCGAGCTTCTTCGTCCTGCTTGGAACGCACGGACTTCACGTCACGATCGGCATTGGCTGGGCGATTCTCTTGATCACGCAGCTATTGAAACGCGGCTTGACTCCGGTAACGGCCCGAAAGGCATTTATCTTCGGACTGTACTGGCACTTCCTTGACGTTGTCTGGATTTTCATTTTCACATTCGTATATATAGCAGGGTTGGTGTCGTAATGGAACAACATACAAATCGTTTCCCTATCAGCCATGTCATCGGTTTCCTATTATCACTTGTCCTAACCTTCGGTGCTGCCTGGATCGCATTGATGACTTCCCTTCCGGCGAACGTCATCATGTGGATCATCGGCGGTTTGGCAATCCTCCAAGCAGCCATCCAGTTGCTGCTGTTCATGCACATGCGTGAAGGTGAAGACAAAATAGTTAATAGTGTCAATATGATTTATGCAGCTTTCCTTGTGTTTGTCATCGTCGCGGGCTCAATCTGGGTCCTGACTTCCGGACACTCACATTAATGATATTTTTGCAAAATAAAGCAGGCTTCCCTCGAAGGAAGCCTGTTTTTTCATACATAAACCCGACAACATTATCTTCTTCCGCCCTTGATTAATCGTAATTGGAAAACGCTTCCTTCTTTTCTAAAGAGACTAAATAACCCGAAGTTAAAAAGGGCCAAAAAGAAGGATAAAACCATTTGCTGATATGCGTGCTGATATAGAAGGACTGCGAAACTGACCGTGCAATAAACTCCTAGTGCAAAATAAAAAAACTTCAGGATTTTACCCATCCCCCAACCTCCGTTTACCTTATATTTACTATATTAACAGAATTAACAGTAAAATGTCACAAAACGTTCACAATGTACAAAATATTTTTTGTTCTAGCTTGACCAATAAATTCGACTGAAAGTCACGTTTCTGACATAATGTGCGCTTTTTTGAAAGATTTTCCTAAAAAGAAGAAGGGATTTGCCAAAAATCGTAGAAAAAGAACAAGGTATTAAAAAAGGAGGTTAAAGAATGAAGAAAAAGTTGTTTGCGGTTTTATTCAGCGGTGCGTTGGCAATGGGAGTTTTTGCTGTACCAGGTAATGCGGTTCAGGCGGCGGAAGAGCCATGCGATTGCCATGATTGGGTACCTATTTCTGGCGCGGATCGGAATGTTAAAGTAGCGGGACTTTTAAGCAGCCAGGTGTTTAAAGATGTAAAAGCGAATCTTTGGTCTAAAGGATATAACTGGAATGGGGCTCATTCCATTGAGGTCATCAATCCTTTTGAAGGGCTTGTTATGATCGGTATTCCTTTTGTGAATGCATCCGGTGAAGTTGAATACCATGTGTTTATAAATGGTGCCTATGTGGGGGTTCCCGGACAATAATAATCAACAATAACTGAGGAATGGCGGAGAGCCGTTCCTTTTTATATTTATTGGGCACTGTGATCCTTGATTGTTGATTTCCACTCCGGGGACATGCTTTCCGCGGGGCGGCACGTGGAGCCTCCTCGGCGTCCTAGACGCCTGTGGGGTCTCCACGTGCCGCTTCATCCCGCCGGAGTCAGTCCCCTCCGTTCCAATCAACTTCATTGAAAATCAAAAATCAACTTTTACTGAGCCATTTATTAATAACTAATTACATAATAATGGACAGAAAAACGCCCTTCAATGGCAGTTGAAGGGCGTCTTTATTTTTTCTATTTATGCGGAGTAATGACAAGGTTCGGTTTCGTGATTTCGGGATCAGGCAGACCGGTCACCTGGGCTAGGTTTCCGTATTTTTTCCTAAGTTCCTCTATCGGGCCATATTCGATATTCCCGTAAGGGCAGGCTGCGACACAGGCAGGATCCTCCCCTTTTTCCCTTAAATCCGCGCAAAGGTCGCATTTAGATATTTTACCTGTTTTTTCATTAAACTGCGGAGCGCCGTATGGACATTCCAACACACAGACCTGTAATCCCTGGCAAATTTCAAGATCGGCAAAAACGGTTCCGTCCTTCTGATTTTTTTGCATCGCGCCTGTCGGGCATTTTGAAACGCATTTCGCATCATCGCAATGATTGCAGCCAATCGAGATCCAGGCAGCTTTTACGGTGTGGGTAAGTCCGTTTCCAGATTTCAAGAAACTACCGCTTCTGGATTCCCGGACCCTCCGGAATACCCGGTTATCATCCAGGTCATTTTTATCCTTGCAGGCCATAAAGCAGGCGTTGCAGCCAGCACAACGGCTTTGGTTAACGTAAAATCCTAATTGTAATGCCACGATGTTCCCCCTCCTTTAGGCCTTTGTTACTTCTACGAGCATAGTTTGGTGGGCATTTCCATTGGCTAGCGGTGTCCTTCGCTGTGAGGTTAAGACATTTGGGCAGCCTCCGTGATCAATGCCTTTTTCATCTGGTTTGTACCAGGCTCCGGCCTGCATGGCAACTACCCCTGGAATGATTCTTGGTGTCACTTCCACAGGAATCACCATTGTTCCTCTATCATTAAATACCCTGAAGGAATCACCCTGTTTCAACTTGCGTACTTCTGCATCGATTGGATTGATCCATAACTTTTGTTTGGCGACCTGCTGTTGCCACGGGTGGTTGAAGAAGCTGGAATTCATCCGGTTTTTCCCTTTCCACGTAATGCATTGAAGCGGGAACTTCTCTTTCAACGGGTCTTCCGCTCCCTCCCATTCCGGTACGTAGGATGGAATCGCGGGTATTTCAGGGTTCTTCATTTCATATAGCAAATTGGAGAACAGTTCGATTTTGCCAGAAGGTGTTTCAAATTTATTGTTTTCTGGATCGTCAATTTGTTCTTTGAAAGCAATTCTTGGTCCGTCATACCGCCAGTAATGGATTCGCTTTTTCTTCAGTTCTTCAAAGGTAGGCGTATCAGGCTCCACCTTTCTCGTTTCATCCAGGATGTATTTTATCCAGCCGACCTCATCCCTGCCTTCTGTAAATTCCACTCCTACCCCAAGCCCTTTTGCAACCTCCGAAAGCCATTCGTAATCGGATCGCGCTTCATAGAAGTTTTCGACAACCTTTTCAGATAAGATAAAATAGTCGCCCGATGCCCAGGAGCCGCCAAGATTCCAACGCTCAAAGAAGGTCGTTTCCGGCAATAGGATGTCCGCATATTTTGCACTCGGAGTCAGGAAGTGGTCACTGACAACAATGAATTCAACGAGGTTTTCATCCTCAAGAATCTTAATTGTTTTATTGATATCAGGCTGCTGGTTGACCAGGTAGTTTCCTGCAAGATTATAAATTAGCTTCACATTCGTTGTAAGTTTATCCACTCCCTTCAGCCCTTCAGCAGGCGTAATGCTGGCTGCATCGGTAATCGCTTCTGTCCAGGACATGATGGAAATCGAACCTTTAAAAGGATTTTCGGGTTCCGGAACGTCGACCGGGAATTTGCGCTGGATGCCGCCGTACCCGGATGCCCAGCCTCCCGCCTTCCCGACATTGCCTGTAATGACTGCGAGCATTGTCCCGCCCCGCGCGATTCGTTCGCCGCTTGCATGGCGCTGTGGGCCCCAGCCCTGGATGAGGGCGGCAGGTTTTGCATTTGCATACTCTCTTGCTAGCCCGCGGATTTTTTCGGCAGGTACTTTCGTAATCTTTTCGGCCCATTCAGGCGTTTTTTCCAGTCCGTCTTTTTTGCCGAACAAATAGGACGTTAGCGATTCGTTGGCCGGAACTCCTTCAGGCATATGCTCCTCGTCGAAGCCAACGACATATTTTTGCAAAAATTCTTTATCATGAAGATTCTCCTTCACAATGACATAAGCCATCGCATCCATGAGGGCGTTATCGGTCCCTGGCAAAAGCGGGATCCATTCATCTGCAAAAGCAGCCGCCGTATCGGAGTACCGCGGGTCAACAGAAATGAATTTAACTCCTTTTTTCTTAAGCTTGAGGTAATAATGATTCGTATTCCCGAAAATGGTTTCTGACGGATTATGCCCCCAAAGTATAACTAAATTTGTATGTTCAAGTGAATCCAGCGAACTGCCGGTTTGGTGCGTTCCATACGTGTAAGGCGTCGCTGCCGCGGTGTTGCCCATTGAAACGGAATGATAATAGCTCAGATGACCTCCATTGAGGGAGAACAGTCTCCTTGCAAGCGCCGCACCGCCCATCGATCCTCCCGTTACGGCAGTTCCCTGGTGCACGTATCTAGATTCAGGGCCATATTTATCTGTAATTCTCTTTGTTTCACTCGTAATAATGTCTATTGCCTCTTCCCATGAAATCCGCTCAAATTTTCCTTCACCGCGTTTGCCAGTCCGCTTCATTGGATATTTCAGCCTGTCGGGATGATATTGATACTTCCTATAGCTCCTGCCCCTGACACACGCTTTCATAAATGGATTCTGCTCATCCAACTCGCCGGAAGCCCTGGCGCTGACCCTTACAATGACGCCGTCTTTTACATGGGCCTTCACCATACATTTCCCACCACAGTCAAATGTACTGCAGGTTGGAATAATCTTCTCGGGAATGGGGGAAGATTTTACTTTCGCTACACTAGTATTCTTTTTTAAATACTTTGCCGAAACTACCCCGCTCGCTACGACAGGGACAGATAAAGCGCCTGTCCATTTCAGAAAAGAACGTCGGGACAACTTGTTGCCCTGTGAATTTTTCTCAGTCATTTTTCACTGCCTCCTTCATCATACCCAATGCAATTATTTCGAGATTGATATATTCCTCCAAAAGTAAGGCTATGCCCTGATACCACTCTGTTTTGCAATGCTCCAGCAGTTTCTCGCAAAATTTGGGTGCCCATTTCAGAAAGTGTTCTTCCAAGAAATTAATTTGGCCTATCAATAGTTCCTTATTCCGAGCTGGTTCATTTTTTTCAATAGACTCTGTAATTAAGTATCCGAGAAACTCCATCTCTATTAGAATATGGTCTTCTGCCTCCCGATTTTCATGAATGAAAGATAAACCAAAGTCTTTATAACACTCCCTCACCTTTAATGTCGTTTCTTCAAATAAGAGAGCTTCTTTCCCAAGATAGACGGATTCCCACGGAGGAGCCGGAAGGACGTTGGGGCCAACAAATAAATAAGTAAATTCGTCTTTAAGTTCACCAGCTTTTTCTGCAGTGAGACTACCCGGCTGCTCTATCCACGAAGATAGCAGCACACCGCCCTCGCAACAGGAAAGTAAGGGTAAAAAGGAGGAATCGGTGCCAATTCTTTTTATTTCATTGAGCTCTGGCGGATGATCCAGTAAATATCTCAAAATTGTATTCAGATAGAGCCTCTTTTGAAGGAAAGCTTCTGTCTCCATATCAAACGACTGTTCGTCTGCATCAATTGGTACCGTATTGGCCACAGTGTTAGCTCCTTTACACTACATTTGTGTTGTAAATATTATCCATTACCCCGCGCTTACATCATAACTTCATTAATTTATTTGCTCACTACTTCACATATAATTGTCGATATTCAGCCACATCTTTGTTGCCTAATTATGTATGTTGATAATGAATTTCAATGGAAAGTTCCCATTTAAAACCTGCTGTTTTTCTATAATCAAATGATCCTATACGTTACATAAACATATGATAATATAATATTAAGTAACATTATTTTATCTCAAGCTGCTTCATCCCCCAGTTTCATTACTTCTTAAAATACAATGAGGAGTGATTTTATGAGTATCGAAATCAGCATCGTCTTATTGGTGTATTTATTAGTCGTCGTGCTTGGCTACATGACTTCTATATTTGTCTCTGCCAGTAGCCAAACCGGTTTGATCATTATTAATAAGTCTTATAGATACGCCTTTCTAGCGCTTCTTATACTAATTGCCTTCGTAGCAATCTTGGTTGCCCTTCCCTTTATACCAGTCGATAAGAGCTATACAGCACGTTTAATCTTGGCCAGTAAATTTATCTCCATCGTTACTCTTCTTGTTAGCTTGTATGTTCTAAAAAAGAAATATTTCCAAGCGGCGAAATCTAAATAATTCCGTTTGTAAAGTTTCTGTAAATTTTAGTGTTAACAGTTTAGTGATGTAACATAAATTGTGTTAAAATCCTATTATGTAACATTAGGAGGAATTGAAGTGGAGTTCGTTGACCCTATTAAAGATATTGAACAGATTAACGCGATAAAGGAAGAATTAAGAGGCCATTCCCAGCGGGATGTATTACTTTTTGTGTTCGGGATCAATACCGGCATCAGGGTCAGCGATTTACTTTCCCTTAGAGTGAAAGATGTTTGGGACGAAGATTCCATGAATGAATTCTTAATCATTCATGAAAACGATGAGGAAGAAGCGAAGGCTTTCTATTTGAATAACAGCATCCGAAATGAATTGGAGCCGTATCTTAAAGAGCATAAACTAGCCGGTTGTTCCTATCTGTTCAAGTCAAAAAAGAACGAACTTCCCATTACTCGGCAGCAGGCTTACCGAATTATCAATGCCGCCGCGAAAAAAGTAGGAGTTTCCGGAAAAATAGGCACGCACACACTCAGGAAAACCTTCGGCTATCATGCCTATCGAAAAGGGATTGCCATTTCTCTTTTGATGGCGGTTTTTAATCATCATAGCCCTAAAGAAACCCTGAAATATATCGGAATTCAACCAGGACAGGAAGCCCCTATCCGGGTGGATGTTAACCTATAGGAATAAATCGAAGCTTTAATAGACCATCCTGTTCATAACGAAAAATAAAAAACCTCCGCTTCACCCGTGCGGAGGCAATACTTTTAATCATCATTTTGTTCCTGGATATCCAAATCCATATCAACATTTTCAAGAGACACGACCACATCGTCAACCACCTGAACATGCTGCACTTGCTGTTCTTTCATAAACTTGAAAACACCCGTGTTGAAATCTGTTCCCTGTTCCTTGAAAAAGATCCCTTCGAACAATACATCCTTTGTATGCTTAAAGGCTACCCTGAAGTTTTCGCCGTCTTGTACAAGATACGCGCGGATTCCTTTTTCAAAAAAGCCCTCTGCTTCCTTTAAATAACGGGGAACGGAGACAATATGCAAATCCACAAACGGGATTTCCTTCAATAAAGAATTGATAATGGATCCTTTAGCGATCTGCTCCCATCTGCTTTGCGCTGTCTGGCCCAGTATGATTTGCGTTACTTGCTTTTCCCTGGCCACTTCGGCAATCACCTTAGTCACAGGCCTTTTCTCATTATCCATTAAGATAAATGAGTCAGCGCCATGGGCATCTGCGATTTTTTTCCACTTGTCGATGTAATGGGATTTTTCCGCATCCATTTCGCTAAAAGGCTTTGCATCAACAGTCAGGATGTAAAGCGGACAATCCAGCATACCCGCAATCTTGCAGCCCCGCTGGATCAGACGTTCACCATTCGGGCCGTAATAGACACAAACAAGAATGCTTTCGTCCATACGCCCCTTAATTTTTTTCATTCCAATGTCACCTCTGCATAGATGTGAAATTTTAACAAAATTTAATAATGAGTGCTGTGTATGACTATATCTTAAGCTACCATGCTAGTCAATCCCATCTTTATGCTGTTCTCTTTTCTACACCGGAGAAATGCCAGCTATTATTCGGCTCTTGACATATCTAGAAAAAACCACCCGCAAAAATAAAAAAGGAGGCGGTTAAATTGCATTCCCTGCACTATTTGATTTTAGTACCTTTTTTCTTCGCCATTTTAGTGCCATTTTTATATAAATATTTTGCCCCGCGAGTGCACACCGGTTGGTTCGTCCTCTTCGTCCCAATCGCCATCTTTCTATATCTGCTCCGCTTTTTGCCACGCATCTCAAAAGGTCAGGATTTCCTGTATTCTATCCCTTGGATGCCATCATTCGATCTTCATTTCAGCATTTACGTTGATGGGCTCAGCCTTATTTTCGGATTGCTGATTACAGGTATAGGAGCCCTCGTCATCCTATATTCCATCTATTATATGTCCAAGCATAGAGAAGCGCTCGGAAATTTCTATGTTTACATGCTATTGTTCATGGGCGCAATGCTTGGGATCGTTTTCTCGGACAATCTCCTCGTTCTATATGTGTTCTGGGAACTGACAAGCATCTCTTCCTTCTTATTGATCGCCTATTGGTACCAGCGGGAGGGCTCGCGTTATGGCGCGCAAAAATCGATGCTGATCACGATATTTGGCGGCATGGCGATGCTTGCTGGCTTCATTATGCTCTCAATGATCTCCGGAACGTTCAGCATCCGGGAAATGATAGCCAATGGCGGCGACATTGCTTCCCATTCCCTTTTCCTACCGGCAATGTTATTGATTTTGCTTGGCGCTTTTACAAAGTCAGCCCAGTTCCCGTTCAGCATCTGGCTGCCAGGCGCGATGGAAGCCCCTACTCCCATCAGCGCTTATCTCCATTCAGCGACGATGGTCAAGGCAGGCATCTACCTTGTCGCCCGCTTTACCCCTGTTTTCGGCGGAGAACCGGAATGGTTCTGGCTTGTTTCCGGGACTGGTCTCATTACGCTGCTGTACGGTTCAATAAATGCCGTAAAACAGACGGATCTAAAAGCTTTACTTGCCTATTCGACTGTCAGCCAGCTGGGTCTGATCATGAGCCTGTTCGGATTGGGTTCGGCGGCGTTGTATAAGACAGGGGGCGAAGAGTCTTCCCTTTATGCTTTCGCTATTTTGGCTGCCGTTTTTCATCTGATTAACCATTCAACCTTTAAAGGAGCGCTTTTTATGGTTGTCGGCATAATTGACCATGAAACCGGCACACGTGATATTCGCAGGCTTGGAGGCTTGATGCAGGTCATGCCAGTATCCTTCACGCTGGCGGTAATCGGTGCATTTTCGATGGCAGGCCTGCCTCCCTTCAATGGCTTCTTAAGCAAGGAAATGTTTTTCACAGCGTTACTGAACGCATCAAAGATGACTTTTTTCAAGATGGAAACGCTTGGACTGCTGTTTCCGCTCCTCGCTTGGATTGCAAGTGTCTTTACGTTTATTTATTGCATGATTCTGGTCTTTAAAACTTTCCGAGGGAAATATAGGCCTGAAAAATTGGATAAAAAGCCGCACGAGGCCCCGCTCGGGATGCTGATTCCCCCGATTGTGCTGGCTGTCCTCGTTGTCGGGATTTTCTTTTTTCCAAACGTCCTTTCCGAGCATCTCCTCCAGCAGGCCGCCCATTCGGTTTTACCTGGGATGCCGGAAGGTGTTTTTGCAAAAAAAATCAGTGCCTGGCATGGAATGAATGCTGAACTGATCATGACGATTGGCGTTGTTATAGGAGGCTATTTCCTCTATCGGTATTTAAAAAAATGGGTGGGGTTATTGTGGAGATATCCACATTCCCTTACACTGAATAACTTCTATGCCCTCATGCTGGAAAAGGGAGAAGAAGGCTCCCGTTCACTGACCGAACGGTATATGACAGGATATACGAGGCATTACCTTCTTTATGCATTTGGCTTTCTAATCGTGCTCGCAGGAGGTGCGCTTCTTATTTCAAACAGGCTGTCATTTCATTCAGAGAATTCCGCGCCAATTTCCTTCTTTGAAGGAGCCTTGGCTGTTGCTATGCTGGCGGCGGGCTTCACGGTGCTTTTTGCAAAATCACGAATGGTAGCGGTTCTCGCCCTCGGGGGATTGGGCTACATTGTATCGGTTTTCTTTGTGATTTTCAGGGCACCCGATCTGGCCCTTACGCAATTGGTCATCGAAACAGCGACAACTGTTTTATTCCTTCTAAGTTACTATCATCTGCCAAAACTTTTTAAAAAGGCGGAACGTGTTCCATTGAAACCGCTAAACCTGCTGATTTCTTTAGGCGCCGGAACCACTGTTACTCTGTTTGCGCTGGCGGCCAATGGCAACAGGCTGTTTGAGCCAATCTCAAGCTATTATACGGACGCCTATGAGTTGGCTGGAGCCAAAAATATCGTGAATGCGATACTTGTCGACTTCAGGGGCATTGATACAATGCTTGAAATTTCAGTACTTGCCATCGCGGCACTCGGCGTTTTTACGTTAATTAAACTTGAATTAAACGGAGGCGGGAAGAATGAAGAAACGAAATGACGTCATCCTGCAGACGGTAACAAGAGTTGCCGTTATCATCATTCTCACTTTCGCCATTAATCTTTTCTTCTCGGGACACCATCATCCCGGGGGCGGTTTTGTGGGCGGGCTTGCTTTTGCCAGTGCCATCACGCTTCTTTTCCTGACCTATGATATCGAATCGGTACGGGAAAACATGCCCGTGAATTTCACCTCAATGGCAGCTATAGGGGTATTGACCGCTGTCTTTACGGGAGCGGGCAGCATCGTATTCGGTTCCCCGTTCCTTACACAGGAATTCGATTATTTCAACCTCCCGATTTTCGGCAAAACCGAGCTGGCAACAGCGATGTTGTTCGACCTTGGAGTAGCATTCGCCGTCATTGGCACCGCCATGACCATTATCATAACTATTAGCGGGAACCGATCATAATGGAAACGATGCTCTCTGTAATCATCGGTGTCCTTTTTACCATTGGAACGTATTTGCTTTTGGAAAAAAAACTGCTGCAAATCATTTTGGGAACTTCCCTTATCAGCCATGCGGTCAACCTGCTGATTCTTACGATGGGCGGATTGAAGAAAGGCGCGCCTCCCCTGCTTGGAATCGGCAGTGAAACCTATACGGACCCATTGCCGCAGGCGCTTATATTGACTGCTATCGTCATTAACTTCGGGACAACCGCCCTTTTCCTTGTCCTTAGCTATCGTGCATACAAGGTGCTTGGCACAGATGACACGAACCAAATGAGAGGTAATGAAAATGAATAATTTACTCATACTGCCAATCATCATCCCGTTAATTACCGGGATGATCATGGTGGTGATTAAAAATAAAATCAGGATTCACCGGCTGCTCGGGATTGCAGCGATCGCCGGGACAGGGGCAGTTTCAGCACTGATAATTGCTCAGATTAAAGAAAAGGGCATCCAGGTTCTTCACATTGGCGGATGGGAGGCGCCTTTTGGAGTCAGCCTGGCAGCGGATATGTTCTCCGCCCTCCTTCTTTTGACAGCTTGCGTTGTCTCGCTGTTTTGCCTGATGTACGCCTTCCGCTCGATCGGCGAGGAACGGGAGAGGCATTACTTTTATCCGCTGTTCTTGTTTTTACTCGCAGGTGTAAATGGATCGTTTCTCACTGGCGACATTTTCAATCTTTTCGTTTGTTTTGAAGTAATGCTGATCTCTTCCTATGTCCTTATTTCAATCGGGGGAACAAAGATACAGCTGAGGGAGTCAATCAAATATGTGCTTGTAAACCTGGTTTCCTCCGTCCTTTTCCTTGTGGCCATTGCAACCTTATATGCCACCTTGGGCACGTTGAATTTCGCCCACCTGTCAGTCCGCGTGGCTGAAGCCGGTCAGGATGGTTTGTTGACAGCGATCTCCTTCCTGTTTTTGATTGTATTCAGCTTAAAAGCAGGCTTGCTGCTCTTTTTCTGGCTTCCAGGTTCCTATAGCGCGCCTCCAACAGCGATTGCCGCTATCTTTGCGGCCCTTTTGACAAAGGTTGGCATTTATTCGATGTTCAGAATCTTTACCCTTGTCTTTTATCATGAGCCGAACAAAACTCATCTCGTTATTGGCATTATGAGCGCCCTGACCATGGTTCTCGGTGCGATAGGCGCCATCGCCTATTCGGATATAAAGAGAATCTTAACGTACAACGTCATTATCGGGGTAGGATTTATTTTTGCCGGACTTGCTTCCGGTACGGCCGAAGGATTTACGGGGGCACTCTACTATTTAATCCATGACATTCTTATCAAAGCCCTCCTCTTCCTAATTGGCGGGACGGTTATTGCAATGACCGGGACAGCGAGCTTAAAGGATATCAGCGGGCTGATCAGGACGTATCCTGCCTTAGGATGGATGTTCTTCATCGCTGCTTTATCTGTGGCGGGGATTCCGCCATTCAGCGGCTTCATCGGCAAGGTGTTTATTACGGAAGGGACATTTGAAGCAGGATACTACTGGTTAGGAGGGCTTGGCCTGTTCACAAGCTTGATGGTCTTGTATTCCGTCATGAAAATCTTTATGAACGGCTTTTGGGGAGAACCTTATATTGGGGAAGAAGATGCGAAGGAAATCAAGAAAGGCATGCTGTTTCCCCTTGCCACTTTGACTGCTTTGACCATCGTGCTTGGACTTGGCGCGGAAGGAATTTCTTCCTTTAGTGAGCTTGCTGTTGAGAGCTTAATGAATCCTTCCCTTTATATTAATGCAGTACTGGACAAGAACTAATGCTTTTTTTTGCAAAAGCATACTTAAACTCTCTTAGAATGGGGTGGCCGCTATGGCTTTACAGGTATTAACCAATCTATTTATTGCACTGCTTTGGACGGCTCTCCAGGAAGACTGGAGCCCCCTTACGTTCGCCAGCGGCTATTTCGTCGGGATCATCGTCCTGTTTTTATTGCGACGCTTCCTCCCGGATAATTTTTATTTGACGACTTTTATTAATATCGCCAAGCTCGCGGCGGTTTTCATTCATGAATTATTCATTTCCGGCTATGCCGTTATCAGCCATGTCATACGCCCAAAATTAGCAATCAGCCCTGGTACACTGACGCTTGAGACCGATCTAGAAACAGACATCGAGGTAACCCTCCTCGCCCTCCTCGTCACCTTAACACCAGGTTCTGTCGTCATGGATGTGTCAGAGGATAAAAAGTCGTTATTTGTCCATGTCCTTGATACATCAGATTCGAATGAAGCGATTTTGAAGTCGCAAGTCAGATTCGAAAATTCAATTAAGAAGGTGACCCGGAAATGTTTGTGATCATATTGAAGATTTCGTTATTGTTTCTGGCTCTTTCCTTCATCGCAACGATCTATCGGCTTATCAAAGGGCCTTCCCTCCCGGACAGGATCCAGGCTCTTGACTCAATTGGCATCACCTCGATCGCCGCTGTTGCAGTCACCTCTGTCATCCTGAGGACACATGCGTTTTTCGAAGTCATCCTCCTGATTGGAATATTATCATTTATTGGGACACTCGCTTTTGCGAGATTCCTGGAAAGGGGTGCGGCCATTGAACCTAGGCGCCCTCAGTGAAGTGATTACCGCCATCTTCATATTGACCGGCACACTGGCCAGTTTTTTGAGCTCAATTGGCTTGATCCGCCTTCCGGATGTGTATACACGGGTCCACGCAGCTTCCAAAAGTTCGACGCTCGGCGTTTTATTCACGCTCGTCGGCACGTTTTTATTCTTCTTCCTAAGTGAAGGTTATTTAAGTGTCCGGCTGTTACTTGGGATATTTTTCGTATTTTTGACAGCCCCGGTCTCCGCTCATTTAATCGCCAGAGCCTCTTTAATCACTAAGGTCAAGATGGCTGAGGCAACTGAAGAAGGTTTCCGGGAAGTTGTGATAACCGAGGAAAAGAATTAACAATATCAGGAACTAACAAAGATAACACGCCAATACCTTTGCTGGCTCTTTTGATTCCAGTTATTCATTTGAGCAAAATTAAAATCGACTTAGACCCCGAACCACTATCGGCAACCGGGCCTTCGGGCTCTAAACGCAGACTTAGTGACCGAACGACTACCGGCAGCCTGGCCTTCGGGCTCTAAACGCAGACTTAGTGACCGAACCACCTCCGGCAGCCTTGCCTTCGGGCTCTAAACGAAGACTTAGTGACCAAACGATTACAGGCAGCCTGGCCTTCGGGTTCTAAACGCAGACTTAGTGACCGAACGACTACCGGCAGCCTGGCCTTCGGGCTCTAAACGCAGACTTAGTGACCGAACGAGGACTGGCAACCTGGGCTTCGGGCTCTAAACGCAGACTTAGTGACCGAACGAGGACTGGCAACCCGGGCTTCGGGCTCTAAACGAAGACTTAGTGACCGAACGACTACAGGCAGCCTGGCCTCCGGGCTCTAAACGCAGACTTAGTGACCGAACGACTACCCGCAGCCTGGCCTTCGGGCTCTAAACGCAGACTTAGTGACCGAACGACTACCGGCAACCTGGCCTCCGGGCTCTAAACGCAGACTTAGTGACCGAACGACTACCGGCAGCATGGCCTTCGGGCTCTAAACGCAGACTTAGTGACCGAACGACTACCGGTAGCCTGGCCTCCGGGCTCTAAACGCAGACTTAGTGACCGAACGACTAGCGGCGACCTGGCCTTCGGGCTCTAAAGAAATTCGCAACTTATAATAATCAACAAAAAACCGTTCACTGCCGTTGGCAATGGACGGTTTTTTCGTTTAGATTGTTTAATCGTTTAATTCTTACTTTGAAACTGTCACCATTCTTGTCGCACTCACATTTCCTTTTGCATCCTTCGCCTTCACGTATACTCTGTTTCCGGTCGGACTCAGATATCTCCTTTGAGGCCTATTTTGCAAAAATAGTATTCAATCAGATTATTAAACTAATTTAAAGCGACAGCTCGCTAACTTGGTAAATTACTACTACTTCGAAAACCGAAATTTTGGCCTAATTACCTACATAATATTCTGAATCTTTAAACTATAATAATCTTGTCCACTTTAGTGGAACTACATAGGAGGTGTATCGATTGAGACGAAAAAAGAAATTCATGAATGGCCTGGTCGTTGTTGCGGCAATTGGCGCGTTAGGATTTACAACCGTGTACCCGGCCCTTGGCCATCCAGGCGTTATCCGCGCCGCGCAGCTTGAAGGCGAACCAATCCTCCCTGAAGAGTCCCCTTCCATCGTCCAGCTCGAAGTACCGAACAAACCGGCTCTTGATAAAATGGCGGAAATGGGGATTGACCTGACCCACAATGTCCACCAGCACGATGATGTAATCGAGGCTGATGTCGTTGTCACTCCTTCAGAAATTAAAGAATTAAGGAAGCATGGGATTAAGGTAAAGGAAACTCTCATCACTGAAGCCCAGTGGAATGAACGGACAACTGAAAGGAATGCTGCTGCACAGAGCCAGTCAGCACTAGCGGCAGCTGAAGATACCATCAAAGTATTGAGGGCCAACCATTATACGAACCAGTCGGCAACCTTCCTTTATGTAGAGGCGAAAACCAGCGCGGGTACAAGCGCAAGTACAGCATTGACTGCTTCATGGATTGAAAATGGAGTGGAGAAAAAAGTAACATTAAGCCGATTTGTGGATTATGGGGAATATATGTATCACTGGTTCGAGGTCCCGGTCACGGCTATTCCTGAAAGCGTTTCCATAACGAGTAATCTTGGCGGCACGGCCTCCAGCCCTGTTACAGAATGGCTTGGAGAAGTGAAAAAAGGCAATCCGAAAAAGCATTACGCCAAGGAATTTGTCGACCATTATATGGATCCTTATGAACTGTATGAAAGAGCAGAACAGCTGGCCAATGAATTCCCGGATTTAGTCGAAATTATCGACATGCCAAATAAGACAAACGGGTACCGCCGCCTTGCCCAGGCAACAATTGGCAGCGTAACATCTTCCGCAGTAGTCGTCTCCTCAAAAGCATGGGGCCATGAAGGCGGAAATGATATTACAGTCGAGTTTAAAAATCCTGGACAAGCCAGCCAGCCCTTAAAAGTGGCGATAGATGGCAAAAAAATCACCGTCAATCTGGCGACTGATACATCCGGAAAAATAACAAGTACAGCAAAACAAGTCGTTGATGCTCTTAATGCAAACGCAAACAGCCCTGTTACGGCCATGACATACCGAGGAAATGTGGGGACAGGTGTAGTAGCCGCAGCCTCTAGTAACCTATCGGACAACCTGAACGCTCCTGAATATGTTTCACGCGACCCACAAACCGTTAAAGCCATTCGCATCGGGAAGTATCGCGACGGTTCCAAGCCAGGTGTCCTAGGCTATGCTCAGGAACATGCCCGTGAGTGGGTGACTCCGCTTGTGACAATTGAAACAGCCGAGCGGTTATTACGGAATTATGCGCATGACGGGGAAACGAAACAGCTCGTGAACAACCTCGACATTTTCCTAATTCCTTCTGTGAACCCTGATGGCGCAAATTACAGCTTCTACGATTACAATATGCAGCGAAAAAATATGACCAATCATTGCGGACCTGCCCAATCCGACCCAGCAAACCGCAACGGCTGGGGAGTTGACTTGAACCGGAACCATTCTGTCGGTTCTGTCTTTGACGGATATGTTGGCGCCTCCAGCACGAATTGCTTAAGTTCAACTTACGCGGGTCCAGCGGAAAATTCAGAGCCAGAGGCAAGGAATCTTGTCTGGCTCGCGGATAAATATTCAAATATTAAATTTGCGATGAATATCCATAGCTATGGCGGCTACTTCATGTGGTCCCCAGGCTCCTATGATCCTAAACGAGTTACCTTGCCGCGCCCGACAGCTGGGCAGGAAGCCTTCTACTGGGCTGCTTCGAACGAAATCCTGAATGACATTCTGGATCATCGCGGAACCGTAATTTTGCCTAGCCGTACAGGTCCGATTCCGGATGTATTATACTCCGCAGCCGGAAACTCAGCAGACTACCTCTGGTATGAAAAAGGAATATACGCTTGGAACTTTGAAGTCGGCGCGGATCTTTGGGATTCCACTGCGAACAGGTGGCGAGCCGTTGGATTCCAGCCAACTTATGAAGAGGGCCATGAAGAGGCAATGGAATTTGCAAATGGACTGATTGGCTTGATCAAGGTTGCTTACAACCAATCAAAGGATAAACAGCCGCCTTCCACAAAAGCAGTCCCAGGAAACGGAAAATTCGCAGGGCCAGTGGAAGTTTCTTTTGAAACGAGCGAAGCGGCCACCATCTACTATACACTCGATGGCAGCCGCCCGACATTCGAATCACAACATCTCCGGCTTGCCGGGACGCGCGAACCTGCCGAAACTTTGAAAATCAATAAATCAACTGTCATTAACTGGTTTGCCGTCGACGCCGCGGGTAACATCGAGAATAACTACAACCCATTCAGCAAAGCTTCAAACTTCAATTCAGTCACACTGACAATCAAGTAATCTAAAAATTGTGCCGGCGTCTTTCAGAATTGAAAGGCGTCGGCATTTTAAGGTTCAAGCGAATTTTATAATAACCCACTATCTTGCAAAAATTCTTTTAGGTTTAACACATACGCTTTTTTATCATTTACTAAAAGCATCTCATACCCTCTGCAACTTATATGTTGGGCGTTAAGAATAGTATTCTCTTCATTTGCCATGGTTATAGTCATTAGCTTAGACAATTTGTTTCCAGGCTCCATTTTGAACAGGATATATTGATCCCGGTCATTATAACCTCCTCGAAACAAAAAGTACTCTTTAAACACAATAAAACCATCCGAACCTTTTACGTCTGGCTGAAAATAGTCGAGTTTACCTTTGCTGTATCTTCCGAGTTCAAACTCTGTATAAAAATAAAACCAAACTTCCTCCTCAGCCGCAACATTAAGCGCGTAACAATCAACAATGAAATGCAAGCCATAGTTTGGATACAAAAAACACTCTTTTCCATCTGAATTCCATGACCTTAAACCAAACCTTCCAATCGGGGTATTCCAGCCAAAATTCCCTAAAACGCCTTCATCAAAATAAGATGTCCAAATTTTATTCTTCTTTGTAACAAATATATCCTGAATCCCATCACCAAGTAGAAATTCTCTTACCAAATTTCCGTCCAAATCAAAAACTTTTGCATTCAGGTCAAACTTACCGTCTTTGTATAATTTAGCACGAGCGCATACCAGTAGAATGTTGTTTTCATCGATTAATTGGATATAGTGATAGTTCCATTTTTGATTTTTCATTTCTACTTGCTGCCTATAACCCTTTCCCCCAATTACTGCTTTGTAATTAAGAGTAGTTTCAGTTTGAACAGGCGGAAACATTCCATCAATCAATTCGGGGACTTCATTCACTCCAAGAATACATATTTCTCCACTCGGCCCCAACGAAGCAGAAACAATAGTATATCCAATTAGATTATCAGAAATATCCGCTGCCAGCTTAACCATATAATTCATTATTTTCTCCCCCCTAACACCTTTTATTTCAAAATTTTTGTCAATCCTCATACACCTTTTCTCCCCTATTTCAGCAAAAATGTCAAAGAACAACCAAAAATTTATTTTTTGACAATTCCCTTAATTAGCAACATTGTAAGCGGTAACAAGAAAATACTGTGAAATTTAGCTGTTGACAGCCATTTTTTATCGGATTATGATATGGATTATAAATTTCATACTTAAACACTTATCAAGAGAGACCGAGGGACAGGCCCTATGACGTCCGGCAACCACCAGTTTTGGGAACGGTGCCACTTCCTGCAGAATGGATTCATTCTGAAAGATAAGTCGTTAACTGATAGTTTACGATGCCTCTTTCTGAATGAAAGAGGCTTTTTTGTTTTTTTAAAAGGCAAAACTTCACTACATATTAAGAGATTGATTTTGCACATGCCAGGGGGATTTTCATGATTGTTATCGATAGTTTGGTTAAAGAGTATAAAACGAGGAAGGGAATTGTAACTGGCGTTGACAATGTCTCGCTTGAGATTAATAAAGGAGAGATCTTCGGGATTGTCGGATACAGTGGAGCCGGAAAGAGCTCATTGCTCCGCTGCCTGAACTTATTGGAAAAGCCGACATCAGGTGAAATCACCATCGATGGGGTGAAACTAACCTCCCTGTCAGATAAACGCCTGCGTGAAGCGAGGCAGAAAATCGGGATGATTTTTCAGCACTTTTATCTCGTCTCTTCTAAAACAGTTTTCGAAAATGTCGCGTTTGCTTTAAGAGCCGCCGGGAAGTACAGTGCTGAAATTGAAATAAGAGTGACGGAATTGCTCGAGCTTGTCGGACTTTCCGATAAGCGGGATGTTTATCCGTCACAGCTGAGTGGCGGGCAAAAGCAGCGTGTCGGCATCGCCAGGGCACTCGCGAATGATCCGAATGTCCTTCTATGCGATGAAGCGACGTCGGCGCTCGATCCGAGTACGACAAAGTCCATCCTTTCCCTTTTGAAAAAAATCAACCGCGAACTTGGCCTCACCATCGTCCTGATCACCCACGAAATGGATGTTGTCAAGGAAATCTGTGACCGGATCGCGGTCATGCAGGACGGAAAAATCATCGAGGAAGGACAGGTTTACGAGATTTTCGCGAACCCGAAAGAGCCGCTGACAAAGGCTTTCATCAACAGCGTTCTCCATTTTGAATTGCCGGAACATCTCTTGGCACGGCGCCAGGGCACCGTCGTAAAAATCACCTTCAAGGGAGGCGCCGCCGAGGAAGCGATTGTCTCGGATGTCCTCCAGCAATTCAGGGTAAAAGGCAATATCCTTCATGGGAAAATCGAGTACATCCAGTCGATTCCTTTAGGCATCTTCATTATGGAATTGACGGGAGAAAATACTGAAATTGACAAAGCTATTTCTTATCTTATTGACAGGACGAATCACGTGGAGGTGATTGCACATGCTTGAAACAATTCAACAATTGCTTCCTGACTTGAATAAAGCATTTTTGCAAACGATCCAGATGGTTCTCATCTCGCTTGGCGTTGCCTTGGTTGCCGGCCTGCCACTCGGCGTACTGCTATTTGTATCCGATAAAGGACTATTTCTTGAGAACAGGCCAGTTAATTCCATTCTTGGATTTCTGATCAACATGGTCCGTTCCATTCCATATATCATTCTGCTTGTCGGACTGTTGCCGTTGACTAAATTGATTACCGGCACGACAATCGGCCCGACCGCCGCCAGTGTGTCACTATCGGTTGCCGCGATTCCTTTTTTCGCGAGATTAGTAGAAACGTCCTTAAGAGAAATTGATAAGGGTATGATCGAAGCGGCCGTCGCGGTTGGCGCGACACCGTGGATGATTATCAAGGACGTCCTGCTGCCAGAAGCGAGACCGGGGATTGTCCAGGGTGTAACCCTTACGACCATTTCATTAATAGGCTTTTCGGCGATGGCCGGCATTGTCGGCGGCGGCGGGATCGGTGACCTGGCCATCCGCTTTGGCTACTACCGCTACGACAACACCGTCATGCTTGTGACAATCGTCATCCTGATCTGCCTCGTCCAGATTATCCAGCTATCCGGCGACGCAATCAGCCGGAAAGTCGACAAACGTTAACTCTTTTGCAAAAGCAATCGCTTTTCAAAATAAATACATACATCAAAGGAGATAGAGAGAAATGAGAAAAGTTTTACTTTCACTAATTCTAGTGCTATGCCTTGGCGTCCTAGCTGCTTGCGGCGGTTCTGGACAAACGTCCAAAGGCGGGGAAATTGGGGAGAAGAAGGATATCAAAATTGGTGCCACAGCTGGCCCATACAGTGACATGGTAACGAAAGCCATCAAACCTGTCCTTGAGAAGAAAGGGTACAAAGTGGAAGTCGTCGAGTTCAGTGACTATGTCCAGCCGAACCTTGCCCTTGGCAATGGAGATCTTGACGCAAACCTGTTCCAGCATAAAATCTATATGGAAAACTTCGCAAAAGAAAACAAACTGGAGCTTTCCGAACTCGTCATCGTGCCAACTGCCCCAATGGGGATTTTCTCGAATAAATTCAAATCAGTCGGTGATGTTGCGGACGGCAGCACAGTTTCCTTGCCTAACGATCCGACCAACCTTGCCCGCGCGCTCGGAGTCCTTGAAGACGCCAAGCTGATCACGATTGACTCTTCAATTGATCCGCTGAAGGCATCAGAAAAAGATGTGAAGGATAACCCGAAAAAGCTGAAGTTCACTCCAATCGAGGCGGCACAGCTTCCGCGTTCTGTTGAAAGTGTTGATCTCGCCCTTGTGCCAGGCAACTTTGCCCTTGCCGCCAAGATGAACCTGCTTGACGCGCTCCAGCTGGAGAATATGCCTGATGACTACCGCAACCGCGTTGTCGTCAATACAAAAGACCTTGATTCCCAACTTGCAAAAGACCTGAAGGCAGCGGTTGAATCAGAAGACTTCGAAATGACAATCGACAGTGACTTCCAAGGGTTCGGCAAGCCTGAATGGATGAAAAACCGTTAATTATTTTTTGCAAAAGCCAGCACCTCTCCGTGCTGGCTTTCTGTCTTAAGGAGATGTTGTAATGATAAACCTTGAAGTGCGCGGAGCACCGAATTATTATGTATGTGAAAAAGGAATACTTAAACGTCTCCCCTCCCTTCTAGCCAGCCACGGTTTAAAGAAGCCGCTGTTGCTGACAGGGAGAAAGTCGTGGGATTCAGCGAAAGCATACTTTCCAACAGAAGTTGATTTCCGGCAAGAAATCTATCGTGGGGAATGTTCGCCTGAAGAAATCGAACGAATTGGCGGGCTTGTACAAAAAGGAAATCATGACGCGATTATCGCAATCGGCGGCGGCAAAGTGCTTGACCTTACAAAAGCGTCCGGGGACATTGCCTCAGTTCCTTTTCTATTGATCCCCACTCTTGCGGCAACCTGCGCCGCATGGACCCCGCTTAGCGTAATTTATGACAATAGCGGACGATTCCTTCATTATACGATCTTTAAGGGGAGCGCCTTGGCAGTGCTAGTGGAACCCGCGATAATCGCAGCCTCCCCTCCCGCTTATTTGCGGGCAGGGATCGGTGATACCCTTGCAAAATGGTATGAGGCAGATGCCTTATTAAAGCCAGTGAAAAACTGGTCTATGCCGATGCAAATAGCAAGGGAAGCTGCCTTCGTATGCAAAACCAACCTCCTTTCGTTCGGGAAACAGGCTCTCGAGGCGAATGAGGCAGGAAAAGTTACGCCAGAGCTTGTCCAGGTCTGTGAAACGAATATCATGGCGGGCGGAATGGTTGGAGGATTTGGCGACCGTTTCGGACGGATTGCTGGAGCCCATTCCATCCATAATGCACTCACCCACCTGTCGGAAACCCATAACGTCCTTCATGGGGATAAAGTTGCTTACGGAATCCTCGTCCAATTATTACTTGAGGAAAGAATAGAAGAGGTATTGGAACTGCTTCCTTTTTATAAGGAAATCGCCCTTCCCTACAGCCTCAAAACCCTCGGCGTCCTTGACTTCGAAAAAGCGGCAAAGGTAATTGCAACGAATGCGCTTGCTCCTGGGGAATCGATTCATTTCATGGGTATTCCACTTACTGAGGAAAAACTAGCCGGGTCAATCCTATATCTTGAAAGGTTAATAAAAGAATAGGTTTAGGTAGCTTCCAGCAACTAGATAAAAAATCCGGCCCTTGCTATATAGGGCCGGATAAAATATTATTCATCTGCTGATTTCGCTCTGTGCTGCTACATTGGTTATTTTGCCCAATGGTACCGACTGTGCAATGTAACTAATGCCAAACGGTTTTGATTAGGCAACCTGCACAATGGACGGCCGAAATCACTCTTTCCCTAGCAGCTCAAGCGATTTTTGCTTATGTGTATGGTAAAGAGGGTTTTCTGGATCATTTTTTATGGCGTTCTCAATGGCCTCGATCGCTTCCTCATGTTTTCCTAAAGATCGCAAGCTATTGGCTTTATGGAAAGAGAAGTCATAGCGGTCCGGCTGCATTTTCAGCAATCGTTCCATTGCCTGCACTGCCTCTTCATGCCTGCCAAGCTCTCTTAAATAATTCGATTTATGGTACAGATAGAACGTTTCTTCCGGATCCAAGTCAACCGCTTTATCGTATTCCGCCAAGGCTTCTTCTGGCCTTTTCATCAGACGGAGGCAATTTGCAGTGTAGAAGTAGAAATCCAGGTCATTGGGATTGATCGACAATGCTTTTTGATACTGTTCCAAAGCCTCTGAGTACCTCTTTAATTCCTGGAGGAAATACCCTTTGTAATAGAGTAGATCGAGATTATTCGGATCGCTTTCCAGCTCTTTTTCGATTATCCCTATAGCCTCATCAAACTGATCAGCCCGTCCTAACTGTTTTGCCTGTCTGATCGCTTCGTTTTTCTCAACATATTCTTTCTGCAAAATTTGAACAACCTTATCCTGCTTAAGATCGATTGCATGCTGAAGCGAAGATTTCCCATCGCGGTCAGGTAAGTTCACATCCGCGCCTGCTTCAACGAGCAGTTCGATAACGTCGGAGTACAAACGGCCGCCGTTTCCGAGAATGACCGATTCCAGTAACGCTGACCACCCTAAATCGTTCGCATGGTTCACCGGGATACCTGCATCCAAACATCTTTGGACTGTTTTCAAGTATCCTTTTTCACTTGACGGCAAAAGAGCTGTCCCGCCGAAGCGATTGACACTCTTTAAATCTGCTCCATAATTCAGCATCAGGCTTAATATTTCGTGAAAACCGTTGGCGCCCGCGCAAATAAAAGGCGTCAAAAGAGTGATGTCCCTCGTGTTTACGTCGCTTCCGGCCTCCAGAAGCAGTTTAACCGACTCGATTTGATTTTTTTGCGTCGCAGCCATGAGGGCTGTACGTCCATCAGCATCTTTATAAGAAACATTCGCCCCTTCCGCCAAAAGCTGGCGAAGTGCTTCACTATTTCCTTGTTCGCTTGCCTCGATTAGTTCCTGATTTAATCGTTCAGCATCCACTGTTGTTTACACCTCTTTGATTGACTTTAAATCCTCAATTGTTTTCTGGCCCTTTAAAAAATACGTCCGGTACTGCTTTTGACAATACCGGATTTGTTTTATGAGAAGGTGGCGTTATTTATTGTGCTTATGGAAAAACTCGAAAAGCTCGTCACAGTCTTCTCTTTGCTCTACCTTAACCATCTTGAGCACACTTTTATCTTCACCAGTTAGGTACTTGCGCAAGTGCATATCTGAGAAGCCATGTTTATCGGCATCTTCGCTCGTATTGCAGTAATATACTTCTTTAATGCCTGACCAGATAATAGCGGATACACACATCGGGCAAGGCTCGCAAGTTGCATAAATGACGCAATCCGATAGATCCATTGTTCCCAGTTTTTTAGTAGCTTCACGGATGGCAACCATTTCAGCATGCGCGGAAACATCAGTATCTCTCATCATTGTATTGCTCACGACAGCGATAATTTCATCGCCGCGTACAATGGTTGCGCCGAAAGGCCCTCCGACTTTATTCGCCATTCCTACGAATGTCGCGTCCGCTGCCAATTTCATATAATCCATTTGTAGTTCCTCCTGTTGTGTTCTATGATCAAGCTTTTTTACTGAATAAGATATGAATCCAGGAATAGGATCAAATTATTCCTATTCCTGGGTTTCTATACTTTTTACTCTGTAATTGGTCCAAGATTATCTTTTTTGTTTACGTATAGCTTATACGCAAGGAATAGTGCGATTAGCAAGTATCCCCAAACGAACGGCATCGCAATGTCCTGCGCAAGTCCAAGCGTGCTAGTGTGGATTGCACCGACAAATGTTAGAGCGGCTGCGATCAATGCAGCGATGATACCGCCGATAGGCGTGTTGCGGATTGTGAATACCGCGATACATCCCCAGATAACACTCGTAATCGGAGCACCATTGCCTAAAGCAACCAACCCATCGTAGAATAATCCGGCGTTATGCAGGGCGTGTGAAGAAACTTGTCCGGCTGCTTCCCCTACTGACATGCCAGTAGCAGAAATGGCATTGTTTACAGCGACAAGTGCCCAGTTCGCAACCCAAGGGAAGAAACAGACAAAGATTGCCGGCGCCTCGAATTTCGGGCTTTCCCTAACAACCTGATGCCCTGTGACGATTGCGATGAACACGAGCATCGGAACGATAGCGGCAATTGGCACAACAGCGAGCAACAGACCCATCAGACTGAAAATGGAGATAAGGAAGATTGCGGCAGAGCTTGCAATGGAATAGCCTAAACCTGCGCCGACTTCTTTCCAGCCAGCATGGCCAACATAGACTGTTACTGGGAATGGATTTCCGCAAAGTCCGCCGATTGCAGAACAAATACCGTTTGTAAGCATAACATCCCTAGTTTTATATTCATCACCGCAAACTGCAGCGGCTTCAACGTTTTCAAGGTTAAAAATGTAGTTAGACAATCCTAAAGGAACAGCAGTTAATAGATAAGGGAGGGCTGCTTTGAAACTGTCGCCGAATCCATCTAAATGCAACATTGGTGGATTAAAACCAAATGATTTCAGGGCTTCAGTCACATCAGCAGGATTTTGATATCCAGCGATCCAGGCGATAGCTGTTCCCACTACGATTAACAGCAATCCTGTAGGGATTCTTTTAAATACCGGGCGTTTACTTAACCAGTTCATGAAGATGATAATCAGTGCCACGAATGCGACTACAGGCATTTCGAAGGACTGCAGCATTGGGTTCATCCCAAGGAATACAAAAGCTAAACCTGCCAAAGCTGCGAGCAATACAGTCCTTGGTACAATTTTACGAATCGTTTCGCCGAGGAATGCGCCAATTAAGAGAATCGCGGCTTCAACGAAGCACCAGAGGATGGCAACTTTTGTTGTGAAAACGGCATCCTGTGTTTGATGATATAAAGGAAGCATAATGACAAATACGATTAGGAAAATACCAGGTGAACTTGAACCGGACGGCAGTGCGGTAATATCCTTCCTGCCTGTTTTCTTGGCCAATCGATAAGCAAAGTAGGCAAATGCGATACCAGATAATAATACAGCAAAACCAAAGCCAGGAACAATCTGGCCAAAAACAAATTCTTTTGGCATGCCGACTACAGCAATCAATAAAGAAATCATAACCAAAAAGTCTGTTAAAACGTTAACGAATAAACCGAAGGAAGCCGCAATATCTCCCTTTTTCCAAAAAGCTACATGTCCCATAGTAAAGTCTCCTTAAATAAAAAATTATTGGAGACACTGGGGAAACCGGGATAATGGCGGCTTCCCCAACGTGTCGTTAAAACCTATTGAATATTTTCACTTAACGCAACCAGTGCTTTTTCAAAAGCTTCTACTGGCGGATAAGTGATCCCGGCGCCAATCATGCCAACTCCCGGTTCTTTGTGGGCGATTGCCGTATTGATGACCGGCTTGATACCTGTCTGCATAACCTTCCGGACATCGATACCTGTCGGAATGCCCATGAAGTTTAACATTGGAATTGTTACATTTGGATTTTCAGTTGTTGTGATTTCCTTCATTTGTGTGGAGAAACCGATCGCTTCTTCAACCGTTCCGCCTACCAAGGCAACAATGGCCGGAGCTGTCGCCATGGCAAAACCGCCAATGCCATACGTTTCTGTAATCGCGCTGTCGCCGATATCCAGCCCGGCGTCTTCCGGTTTGTAGCCCGCGAACATTGGGCCGACAACCTTTTGCGCTGGACCTGTGAACCAAGTGTTTCCTGCCATCCCGCTGACGCGGATGCCAAATTCCACACCATTACGGGCCATCGTGGTTACAACCGTACTATTTGGAATGCCGTGTGCTGCATCCAATGCGCATTTACACATCGCCATCCAGGTAGGGCCGGAGAAGTAGTCACTACTTGCAACGAATTCAAACACTTCAACCTTTTGCTCCATCGGGAAATCCGCTTGTAAAATGTATGGTGTCAATGCCTGGATCAATAATGTTGTACCGGCAACATTCCGGTTATGGCACTCGTCTCCCATATGAAGTGCCTGGGCAAGCATTAAGCGCAGGTCAATTCCTGTTGGATGAAGTTCCATCGCTGCTTTCAGGATTGGACCGAAAACATCCCGCATCCAAATCAAGCGATTAATCACACTCTCATCATTGGCGCCCATGCGCAAAATTTTGGATAACTGTTCACTCAAGTTTGTATAAGCAATGTTTCCGTAAGTCTTATTTTCAACAATGTGCATGTACATGGAAGCTGATGTGACTCCCGCCATCGAACCAACACAGTTGTGCTCATGGCATGGTGCAAAAGTAATTTCCCCGGACGCCGCTACTTTGTATGCATCCTCAATGTCTTTTGCCAGTCCTTCGAACACAAGCGCTCCAGTAACAGCACCCTTCATCGGGCCACTCATATTTTCAAAAGCAATTGGCGGGCCAGCATGGATAATCGTTGTTTTGGTCATTCCTGGCACACAGTTGATTGCCTTATCAAAACCAATCAGCACTGGCTGTGAATTGACAATTCTTTCAACCGCAAGCCTGTTCGCTTCTTCGATTTTTTCAGCAATAGCAGGATCCTCGAGTTTATCAAGGGCCGCAATGATTTCCGGCTTGCCGCCGCCTGGCGGTTTCCAGTCCAGATGGGTCGCATCGGCATTCTGTTTTAAAATATCATCTTTGAAAAACTCGATTCCTACGTTGATGACATTCAAGTCTGATTTAAAAAGTTCGTTAATTTTACTCACGATTATTCTCCTTTCACAACGAATTCACGGGCCAGTAACCCGGCGTTTTGGCTGCTTGATGCATGTGTTGCACCTGAAGCTACTAATTTATCGATTTGCTCCTGATAGTTTTGCTGGTCAAGCTCTGTACCAAGAATGTACCCGAGGACTTCCAGGTGCCTTCCCTCTTGTTCAGCTTGTTGTTTCGCTTCAATAATGTGTGGAAGCATGACGCCAACTGGATCCTCGTGAGAACCGAAGCCCAGAACAAAATCCATTACGATAGCCCCGACAGAAGGATCCTTCGCTTCCTGTTTAAACCGTTCAATCCTTGTAGAAGGATCAATCATTGGATGCGGTTTGCCTTGAGTAAATTCGTCGTCACCAAAGTCGATGAACGTATGCTCCTGGCTCACTGTTATATCCTTCAGGAGGTAATCAGGGTTCTTTTGTATATTGCTATAGACGTTTTCGAACTTTTCCATCGCCGTATACATCGCTTCGTCACACAATGTGCCGCCGCAGAACAAGCCGCGAATGTATTTTTGTTCAGGGGTTAATTTTGCCCGGACCTCTTGGACCAATGGCATGTTCAGTGCCTTTTTATTGATCGTGCTTTCATCGGCTCCTGTTAAGAGGACTGCCTTTAGCGCGGCTTCTTTGGACATTTTCGCAAAATGGCCGCCAGCTTCGGTTACCTTTTCTTCGTTTCCGCCAATGAACCAGACGACAACCGGCTTAGAGCACTGCTTGATTTGTGCGCAAATTTTGTCTTCAACACTTGCTGCCGGCGGCTTGGATACTAATACGATGACCTTTGTCGCATCGTCGGCTTCAAGAGCCTTAATGCCATCAAGCATCATGATTCCGCCTACTTCTTCGCTCAAGTCGCGGCCACCTGTGCCGATCAGCTGAGAGACGCCGCCGCCAAATTCATGGATTCGGACACTCACTTCCTGGCTTCCTGTCCCAGATGCGCCAACAATTCCGATGCTGCCTTTTCTAACTGCATTGGCGAATGCCAGGCCAACATTGTTGATAATCGCTGTTCCGCAGTCCGGACCCATCATGAGAAGGCCTTTTTCATGGGCAAGCTTCTTTAGCTCGATTTCTTGTTCAAGGCTAACGTTATCGCTGAAAAGCATAACGTGCAGGTCATTTTCCAGCGCCTTTTTAGCTTCTCTGGCTGCATATGCACCATTTACCGAAATCACTGCTAAATTTGCCTCAGGGATGCTGTTAGCGGCGGATGAAATCGTTGAATATTTCACTTCACCTTTTCCAACCGTTGCGGTATCTTTCTTCGTTAACAGGTCATTGATTGCTACAAAAGCGTTTTCACAAAGTTCGTCAGAATCCGCTTTCACAACGATGATCAGATCACTGGTTTTCGCTTCTTCAACCTCAGCGGTCATTAACCCGACGTTGCGCATTACCTCTTTGTTCATTTCCGTCCCCATTGCGATGATGGCCTGTTCCACGCCTTCCACCTGGTTTGCCTTTGTTGACAAGGCCATTAACGAAACGGAATCAAAATATGTGTTTGGCTTGATTAATACTTGTACAGTCATACTTGACCTCCTGCTTTCCTATTTTTTCGTCCGTCCAATGAAAAGG
The DNA here is from genome assembly GCF_000821085.1 of Bacillus sp. B-jedd. Classification (GTDB taxonomy): domain Bacteria; phylum Bacillota; class Bacilli; order Bacillales; family Cytobacillaceae; genus Bacillus_D. The sequence goes on along the minus strand of NZ_CCXR01000001.1, from coordinate 1,755,884 downwards.
ACGTTTCGGCTTCTCCTAAATAACGCCACTTTCTTTTCCCTTTGACTGATCCACCTGCAATCGTAAAGGTTTCCTTTGCATTGAATCTTTGCGGTATTTCCTTTAGATTGTTAGTTAAGGAATTCGCTTTACACTTGTTATTTTAGACTCCTTGCCTAAATTACACATTGTTTACGAAAACCAAAAGTTTTCGATACTCGTTGTGCAAGATGCACAATGATTTGTGAGCATTTTTTGACAAGGGTGAAATAAATAGAAAATCATATAAAAAATGGGTAAAGATGGTTTAATATTCTCTTGCACTTACAAATATTCCCTGTCTTTGCGTAAATCCTATTATGAAAGGTGCTTGATATTTTGAAAGAGACGGTTATTTATAAAAATAAAAATCAACTTAAATTGAAAGCGGACTTTTATAGGGCTGGTCGAAATAACCAGACTCCGGTTGTGGTTTACATTCATGGCGGAGGTTTTATTTGGGGCTCACGAGAAGATATCAACGAGGAGCTGCTCAAGCTTTTTTTGGATAACGGCTTTGCTGTTTTCTCCATCGATTACAGGCTGGCACCGGAATCAATGCTTGCCAGCATTCTTGAAGATGTGGAGGATGCTCTTGCCTGGCTACGGACGGAAGGCGTGGAGAAATACGCTATTGATCCAGAGAGGATTGTTGTGGTCGGCGGCTCCGCGGGCGGTTTTCTTGCGCTTAACACCGGCTTGTTTCAACATAAGCCTCGGGCTATTGTATCTTTTTATGGGTACGGGGACATTAGTGCCAAATGGGCTAACGAACCGAGCGCCTTTTATCGCAAAAAAGAATTAATCCCACGCGAGCTTGCTTTGGGACTTCGTTCTAAAGAGATTATTTCCGAGGGGCCTATTGAGGGACGTTACTTATATTATCTCTATGCCAGGCAGCAAGGCGTCTGGGTCCAGGAAGTTACCGGGCTGAATCCTGTACATAATAACGAGGAAATTTTAAAGCTCTCCCCAATTCACCAAGTTGGTCCGGAATTTCCACCAACTTTGTTCCTGCATGGCACAAAGGACACAGACGTTCCGTACGAACAATCGGTATACATGAGAGCAGCCCTAGTTAAAAAAGGAGTCTCAGCCAAGCTGATTACAATACCGAACGGTGAACATGTATTTGAAAAGAATTTCAATGACCCGGTTGTGAGGGTGGCGCTTGGAGAAGTCATTACGTTTCTCAAAAATCAGCTTTGTGGCTGACTTATAAGAGTAAGTCTATTAAAAGAGAAATCTCTCTGGCCTAAAAACCGGAGAGATTTCTTTTTTTAAGACAATTGCATTTAATTTTATAACATGGTAACACTTTGACAAAAAATACAATCTTCCTCCATTATCTTGTTTTCCCATTTGATCAGGCGTAAAAATCGAGTTGAATGTAAACAGAATTTTAAACAATTGTAATCCAATCTATCAAAAACTGAAATGTAATTATGGGATAATGTGTACTTCAAGTTAAAAATATGGCAACCTTTTCAGATTCTAACACTTCATATCACAGAATAAAGAAACGCCAAATAGATTAATTGATAATTTGATTTGATCGTTATTATACAGCCTAGGTGGTGCAAGCATGTCAGTATCAAGAAAGAGAAAAAAGGTAAGATGGGTGAGGGTGACTACAGCCCTACTCCTGTTAAGTATCTTTTTAATTGGTCTTGTAAATGTATTTCAATTTATTGATGGAACGATAAACAAAGTGAATCAGCCATTCAAAAAAGTCGAAGCAAAGCATGCATTTCAAGGGGAGAAAAGTAAAAAGGAAGCAGTCAATGTTCTTTTGCTGGGAAGTGACTCCCGGGGAGAAAAGAATGCTCGAACGGATTCCATCATGATAGCTCACTATAATCCCAAAAACCATCAAGCAAAACTTATTTCGTTAATGCGTGATATGTATGTATCCATACCTGAACATGGAGAGCAAAAATTAAATGCTGCTTATGCATACGGAGGACCTGAATTATTAAGGAAAACCATTCAACAAAATTTTGGTTTGGATATCCATCATTATGCGATTGTCGATTTTAAAGGATTCGAAAAGTCAGTCGACCTCCTGATTCCAGATGGAATTGAAGTAAATATCTCCGATGAGATGTCCGATGGAATTGGAATGACGTTGGAGAAAGGGAAGCAACGACTTCATGGCAAAGAACTGTTAGGATATGTCCGTTTCCGCCACGACCGTTTAAGCGATTTCGGCCGAGTGCAAAGACAGCAAGAAGTCGTCTCAAAATTAAAGGAGGAAGCCGTTAGTTTACATAGCGTTACCAAGCTCCCTGAACTATTAGGAGTTTTAAATACATACATCGATACAGACGTTGACACAGCTACACTTTTGACAATTGGGAGAGACATGTTGACCAATAAAAGCGGGAAAGTAGAAACACTCCGGATCCCGGAAGATGGAAGTTTTACAAATGAACGCCATGAAGGAATCGGAGAAGTCCTGGAAGTTGATTTGGAACAAAACAAAACAGCTCTTAATAAGTTTTTAGGACGAGATTAAAGGAGCTTCTATCATCACAAACGACCTTTAACTCATCATTTTTAATCAATATCAGTATGATAATCATCCATGATACTTTGATACTGAATAATTTTCTTATTAATATGGGAAACTCTGCTTTATACGAGTTTCCCTTTCTTTTCCACAACGTTATTGTCAGGTATATTAGATACTTGCCCTTCCTCCTAGGCAGTTAAAAATATTCCAACTTCCTCATCCGATAAAAACATTAATTTGTTAGGCTGCCCTAAACGATTAGCGGTTTCTTCCAACAATGCGAGTAAATATACGTAATCAAACATAACTGAATAAGCGATCCAGTCTTCCAGTTCTATCGTTTCAGAGACTACTTGATTATTTTTTCCGATGAATTGGACCTTTGATTCAGTTTGCGTCGCTCGGGATAAATGTATACTATACGGAAGAGTAGGCTCATCAAAAAAGCTATAGTTTACATGGCCTATAGGAAGCAAACTTAGCGCTTTTTGTAAATCTGCAAACGTAAAATTTGTGTCATCAATATTTAATGACCCATTTTTCTTAATAAAAGGATAAAGATAGTTGTACCTAAGGCTTGATTGTAATGTGAATAGAAGAAAATAAAGAGAGGCCTCTTCTTCAGATTGGTAGGTTTTAAGAATTGTTTCTTCTCCGGTCCCTCTTTCATATTCAATAAATAAAAAGAGCCATTGATCTCCCCTCTTCTCTAGCTTGTATATGTTTTCGTCCTGATAAAATGGAATTACATGAATTGAATCATCCGTGGCCTTTGTTTTAATTCCAAGCTGTCTTAATAATTCAGCTGCCTGCTTAATAGTCATAGTCTTTAAATCTCTTATGGTTTTTAGGTTTTTTTTCATAAAAGAATTGAGGACTTTGCAGCATTTAAGATACCAAAGTTTATAATTCATGCGGATTTATTGAAATCTTTTCTTCTATTACTTTTACCCCGCTTTTAGAGACCCACCCAAGCCACATATCGCGGTCTACTCTGGGTAAGTTTAATTTTTCCCCTATTAACAAAGAACCAGTTGCCACTTGAAACTCATGTTCGTTTTCTTGAAGAATTTGTACTTTCTCCCCTTGTATAATTCCATAAGTCTCTATGCTTACACAATCAACCAATTCACTAGGGTTAACTATTTTGGTGAAAACTCCACTATTGTATTTATCTTCAAAGGTATGATCAATTTTACTTTTATCTTTAGTCAATATCTTGATGTTATTTTCCATGTCTGTTGTTATTTTATATTCTATTCCATTATATTTACCATAATTACCTGATTTCAGAATTGGGCTCACCTTCCTATAATTTCACTTTTTGCAACGTTTAACTCCTGTCTTAATACGTCGTTGTGACCTTTAGTAGCAACATGCAATAGGGAAGACGGGATATTTGAAGGATAGGGTTGATGTTCTTAAAACTATACCAGGCCTGATAAAACTCCCTAATGTTCCCTACAAAAATAAAAATATACCAATTTCTTCATCCGTGAAATACATTAATTTATTTGGCTGCACCAATCGATTAGCGGTTTCTTCTAGTAAAGCAAGTAAAAAAACGTAATCAAACATAGCTGAGTAAGCATCCCCGTCTTCCAGATCTATCGTTTCAAAGACAACTTGATTATTTTTACCAATGAATTGGACCTTTGATTCAGTTGGCGTCACACGTGATAGATGTATACTATATGGAACAGTAGCCTCATCAAAAAAGCTATAGTTTACTTGTCTGATAGGAAGTGAATCTAGAGCTTTCTGTAAATCTGCAAATGTAAAATTTGTGTCGCCTATGTTTAATGAAGCATTTTTCTCAATATAAGGATAAACATACTTTTCTTTAAGGCTTGATCGTATTGTGACGAGAAGAAAATAAATAGCTGCCTTTTCTTCAGATTGGAAAGTTTCAAGAATTGTTTCCTTTCCTGTACCCCTTTCATTTTCTATAAATAAATAGACCCACTGAACTCCCCTCTTCTCTAGCTTGTAAATATTTTCGTCCTGATAAAAAGGAATTACATGAATCGAATCATTCGTTGCCTTCGTTTTAATTCCCACCTGTTCCAATAAATCAGCTGCCTGATCAATATCCATAACTCTCAACCTCCAATGCTTTTATATTTTTATTCATCAAGGAATTTTGAGCTTCGCAGTATATAATGCCTCTTTAAAAAATTATAATTTATGCGGATTTATTGAAGTCTTTTCTTCTAGTACTTTTACTTCACTTTTTGGGACCCACCCAAGCCACGTATCCCGGTCAACTCTTGGCAAGTTTAATTTATCCCCAATTAAAATAGAACCCGTACCTATTTGGTACTCATTGCTATTAGCTTGTAATATCCGTAGTTTTTCCCCCTGTATGATTCCAAAATGCGTTATATTTACACAGTCCACTAATTCACTAGGTTTTACTATTTTGGTGAAGACTCCACTATTGTATTTATCCTCAAAAGTATGATCTATTTTACTTTTATCTTCAGTCAATATCATGATGTTATTTTCCATGTCAGTTGTTATTTCAAATTCAATTCCATTATATTTACCATATATACCTGATTTCAGCATTGGGCTCACCTCATGATCGTATGTATGCAGCTTTGCGAACTCAAAAGAAATTATTATTGTACTTGCTTTGCAGTTAGATAGAGACAAGTTAAAGATATTGAAATTACTTTTGAAAAGAGAGTTATTTGTAATACCTTCAATCACATATCCCTTAAACTTTTGCGCATGGTTGTTTTTTAAATACATTTAATAATTTATTTGTATTTTCTTACCATTTAATTTAAATTTTAACAGAAAATATCCAAATTACAATTTTTTATACAATAGCAACATTCCTTTAGGAAACTGAGTTTTGGCTATATTTCAGTTTATAAAAAGAATGGTCAACAGGTGAATCGGCCATTAAAAGTAGTTTTAGCAACGCATTAGGACCGTAGGTTCAACATTAAAAAAGCGCCAACCGCTTGATTAGCAGGAAGGCGCTGGAAGGCTTAAATTTTGATTGGGTAATCTTGTTTCTCTGTTTCCGTGATGATAATGTTTCTTTTTGCCATTTCTTCAATATATTCTTTTCCGGGGACAATCTGCTCTGGTGGGTGGACCCCTTTTTTGGCTATCGTCCCATTGCCAATCATTTGAGCTACCACGGAAATAGTGTTGGCGGTTGCGCGGGCCATTGCGGTTACGTTATTTGTACGGTCTTTAAATGTTGTCATTTCATATTCGTACGTCGTTTTCACTCCATTTTTCTCTCCTGAGGCAATGACGCGAAGCAATACGACATCATCTTTATCCTTCAAGTCCACAATCGGGCCAAGAACTTTTAACAAGACTTCCCTTGGTTTCACTTTCTGCCCTTTAATCTCCACTTCGTAATCATTACGGGTGAGATTAAGGTCAACAAGCAATTTGAATTTTTCCGCATGGCCCGGATATCGGATTGTTTTATACTCCAATTCATCTAAATGCGGGTATGAATGTGGTATTGTGGAGGTTCCACCCGAAGTATGAAATGCTTCCAGCGGACCAAATTTTTCGAAGTAGAGTCTTTCTACTTCTGAAAGGGATGGCACTTCTTGCTTTATTCCATTGCGAATGATCAAGGAAGGATCGGTATAATGATCGAATAATCCTTCCATTGAAAAAACATGATTATATTCAAGAGGGGGTTCAGGTTTTGCAGGTATCCCGCCAACATACATCTTAATGGACTTGACATGATCAAGCTTGCTTGCACCGTAACCGGCCAATATATTAATCATACCTGGTGCAACACCCAGATCAGGGATTATCGTCGATTGAGCTGCCATTGCCTCTTCTTTCAACTCCAACACGCGGTCCGTAATTTGACCGATATGTCCGCCTAGGTCAACGGAACTTACCCTTGTAGCAATAGCCGCTTTCGCAACCTTTTCATTAAAGGTATAAAAAAGTGCATTCACAACAACATCGTACTGGCTAATAAAATTTTCCATCTCAGCGGAGTTCCCCGCATCTAAGGAAAATGCCTTCAACTTTGAAGATTGGAGTTGATTGCATACTTGTTGTGCACGCGCTAAATCAATATCTGCTAACCCAATTGCTTCTACTCCAACACTTTGCACTAAATCACGCGCAGCTTCTTTTCCCATTAATCCAGATCCTAATACAGCTACTTTCACGTTCACACCTTCCTTTCAAAAAATTCGTACGAAATCTCCTTTTCGAAATGCCTATATATAGTTTAATAGCAACATTGATTATAAATTCCGGAAATTGTTAAAAATTTGTGCGATTTAACCGAAAAAGAAGTAATTAATATCCGGTTTCTACTCTTGGTTATCAAATTGGAAAAATGGAGTAGTTTGCACAATGAAGGTGGATAAATACAAACAATTCTAATCTTGAAAATGGAGGTTTACAAATAAACGCCTTGGAGAAATTGGAGGAGTTTTAGAGGTCGACTAAGATCAAATGGTCTAATAAAAGTAAGGAGCCTGGAGCAATCCAGTTTGTAGATTGCTCCAGGCTTCTCTTTTATTTTACTTGATTGTAATGGTTACAGAATTGAAGTTACTGGCGCTTGTTAATGGATTAAAGTTTTTCTCGATGTTGCCTGCTGCATCCACTGCAAACCAGTTGATTGTTGCTGTCTTATCAATCGTCAATACTTCGGCAGGCTCGCGGGTTCCGGCTAGGCGGATATGAGCCGATTCAAATGTCGGCTTGCTTCCATCAAGGGTATAATAGATGGTCGCAGCTTCACTTGTTTCAAATGCAACCTTAACAGGGCCGGAGTATTTGCCGTTTCCTGGCACAGCTTTTGTTGATGGAGGTTGCTTATCCTTTGATTGGTTATAGGCAACCTTGATGAGACCAATCAATCCGTTGGCAAATTCCATTGCTTCCTCGTGTCCTTCTTCATAAGAAGGTTGGAATCCAACCGACTCCCATCTTTTCAGGTTCTTATTCCAAAGTTGGGCACCCACTTCAAAGTTCCATGCGTAAATTCCCTTTTCATACCAGAGGTAGTCAGCTGAGTTACCAGCGGCTGAATATAATACGTCAGGAATTGGACCGGTACGGCTTGGTTTAATAACCGTTCCACGGTGCTCTTTAATATCAGTCAAAATTTCATTTGACGCCGCCCAATAGAATGCTTCCTGGCCAGCTGTTGGGCGAGGCAATGTTACACGGTTAGGGTCATAAGCACCAGGCGACCACATGAAGTATCCGCCATGGCTATGGATATTCATTGCAAATTTGATATTTGGATTTTTATCCGCTAACCAAACCAAGTTTTTGGCTTCTGGCTCTGAATTGATAGCAGGTCCTGCATAAGTGTCACTTCGACAATTGGTTGTTGAAGCTCCAACGAATCCATTGTAAGCCGAACCAGCTGAATGGTTGCGATTTAAGTCAACTCCCCAGGCATTTCTATATCCAGGATCAGATTCATTCGGACCGCAATGATTTGTCATATTTCTACGCTGCATATTGAAATCATAAAAGCTGTAATGACCGCCATCCGGGTTAACTGAAGGTACCAGGAAAATATCCAAATTGTTGACAAGCTGCTTCGTTTCGCCATCGTGTGCATAGTTTCTTAGCAAACGCTCCGCTGTTTCAATTGTAACTAGCGGAGTGACCCACTCACGAGCATGTTCTTGTGCATATCCAAGGACCCCTGGTTTAGTTCCATCACGGTGCTTCCCGATACGGATTGCTTTGACCGTTTGCGGTTCACGCGAAATGTGAGCTGGCGCTTTCAGGCCGTCTGTTAACTGTGCATTAACTGGAGCTACTACGCCTGTACCAGCATTGCCACGGTATGTAGTAGCAGTAACTAAACTACTTGCTTGGTTATTCAATGCATCAACAACCTGCCTTGCGGTACTCACTGTAGCTCCGCTTGCATTGGTTGCTAACTGGACAGTAATTTTCTTTCCATCGACCTTTACAGTAAGAGGTGAACTTGCCGTTCCTGGATTTACAAATTCAACAGAGATATCGTTTCCGCCTTCATGTCCCCATGCTTTTGAGGAAACCACGACTGCGTTTGTTGTTAGGGCACCCATTGTTGCTTGAGCTAAACGGCGGTATCCGTTTGTTTTATTAGGCATTTCAACAATTTCAACTAAATCAGGGAATTCTTTTGCAAGCTGCTCAGCTCTCTCATACAACTCCGTTGGGTCCATATAGTGATCAACAAAGTTCGTCACATAATGTTTCTTTGGATTTCCAGCTTTTCTATCTCCCAACCACTCTGTGATAGCGCTTTCATTTTTGCCACCTAGGTTACTAGTAATAGTAACGGATTTAGGTACATCTGCAACTGGAACCTCAAACCAGTGATACATATATTCACCATAATCAACAAACCTGGACATTGTAATAGTCTTTTCCTCGCCACCTTCAACCCATTTTGCAGTTAGGGCTGTGCTGGCAGTTGTACCTGCACTGGATTTTGCCTCAACATAAAGGAATGTACCAGATTGATTTGTGTAATGATTTGCCCTAAGGACTTTAATCGTGTCCTCTGCAGCAGCAGCACTTGCTTGAATCTGCAATGCTTCAGATCTTTCTGCAACATTCTGATTAAACTGTCCCTCGGTTAAGAGTGTGTCCTTTACTTGGATTCCATTTTTCTTTAACAATGCAATTTGTGACGGTGTTGCTACCACTTCAACTTCAAATCCATCCCCATGCTGATGAATTCCGTGATCAAGGGTGATCCCTAGTTCTGCAAACTTTTCTAGTGCCTTCCTATTTGGCACCTCAAGCTCGACAATAGCGATTGACTCCTCTTCAGGAATCGGGTCCCCCTTGTCTCGTTCAGCCCCAGCAAAACCTGGGGCAAGCGTTGAAATGCCCAACGCGGTCAGCGCAGTGGCCATTACCAACCCCTGAATCAATTTTTTCCGTTTCTTCAAATCCCAGCACCTCCTATAGTAGTCCATTACTTTGGACAAATCTATTATATATATAATATTCATAATATTTTGTTATTTTTAGGAGGAGGAACTATTAAAAGAAGTTACACATTATTACAAATTAAATTTCTGATTTATTATTTTTCACTAATGTTAAATTCCTATTTGCACTATGGGAATAGGTATTTGTTAGTAGATTATTTTCCAAATAGTATATTAAAATAGTATATAAGGAATTTTTTCATTCGAATTATTGCATTTTTTGTCCTTTATTGTAAATTAAATCATCCAGAGAGGTTAGCCTACCCTTATACACGTTAACTAACAACTATCACCAGCGGTTCACAACGACATAATCTACATCTTCAATCTCCTCTTCCGCCATTCAACCTGGATTCTTTCATGATTATTTTCACCTGACACAATCTTTTCAATCAAATTCCCCTTATATCAACCGGAATATTCGGCGTATCAGAAGAAAGGTTCATATACTGTTTTGTAATGCTTTGATAGGATTCTTCCAATAAAGACTACTCCCTGCGATTCTCCCTGCCAGGCATATTCAATTTCCTGAATACGGAACAGCCGCGCTCCCCCTATTACTAGTTCAAACCATCATTGGTGAACTTCATTTTCTTCATATTAGTTGAAGAAAATGAGAAAAGACCGCAGTAAATTTTTCGGTCGGTTCAGGCCAAGATGGTTTTGGGCACTAAGCACGGCACCAAAAAAACAATTAGTATCTTACTCTCAGTTTTTTAAAAGAAGTAAAGAGGTATTCATTATTAAGGTTTATATAAAAATACAAAAAACTGCCCCACTTATCAGGAAAGTGTAGGCAGCTTTTGCGGATATCTTTTAATTAGTATTTTTACAGTTTATGGTTTAAGGGGAGTATAGTCTACCCCTCTTGTATAGCGGTTGGATGCATTCCATAATAGGAATTCGTTGATTCCATTTTCATTCAAGGCCCGAATTTGGGCTTCCACTTCGGCTTTCCCGTAGATTTTATAGTTTCCTGCCCCTAGATAGCTTGCGGTGAAATCCTGGATCCATGGCCTTGAGATTGGACGTTTTTCCAACGCACCCAGTACCTTATTTTCATGCTTGGCGTACTCTTTGATAATTTCATATGGCTGCAGGTCAGGCTTAGCAATGCCGAAATAGCTTGTCCAGTGGCTCGGATAAATCATGCTGGAGATCGCATCGACATTGGCCGAGATTTTGGAAAAGTTCTGCCCGATTCCGGGAGCTTCCGGAAGAGTTGCCGAGTAGCCGAAAATATCAACCGATACATTCACGCCATAAGGCTCAAGTTCTTTCTTCGCATAGGCGACAAAATCGGTTACCGCATCGACTCTCTTTTGGACATTATCTTTTTCCACTTTACTGTATTCTCCCTGGGAATACTTAAGTGAACTATCCCTTGTTTCAAAACCTTCCGGAAAACGGACATAATCGAACTGGATGTCCTTGAAGCCCATTTTTGCTGCTTCTTTAGCGATGGCCACGTTGTATTCCCATACTTCCTTCATAAATGGATTCACAAAGCTTTCGCCGCGCCTGTTTTTCCACACTTTGCCGTTTTCAACAAAACTTAGTTCCGGCCTTTTTGTTGCAAGGTGGCTATCCTTAAAGACAACTACGCGAGCGATCGGGTAAATCTTTTTTTGTTCCAAGGTTTTCATTAGTTTGCCGGGATCTTTTATGTACGGGCCACCAATCTCTTCAAAAGGAGAACCTTTTTCGGGCTGATATTGCAGTAAACCAAAATCATCCTTGATATCGATAACCATGCTGTTCAATTCAGTCGTCTCGACAAGTTTCAGCAGATCATCGAACCTGGAAACACTCACCGTTGGCCCTGTGACATAAATTCCTTTTACACCATCTTTAGGGTAATCAAAAGTAAGTGGGGACTTAAAAAGTGCGGGTACCGCCTTTTCAGCCATTTTACTATCAGGCTTTTCCCGAGTGCTTGCCGCTGTTGGCTGCGGTCGGCTAACACTTTTCCCCTGCATACTGCATCCTATTAGCAGGATGGAAACCAATAGGACGATAAAAGTTTTGTAGTTCATTTCGTTTTCTCCTCTGGTAGTCTTTAATTCTATTATAAAGACGAAACTCGAAATTTGTTAGAATTTCGTCGAAAAGGTGCAAAAATTTGGGTTTTCCCCTTTTGCAATGGGTAAGAAGATATTAGAATAAGCATAATGGAGGAATCAACATGAAATCATTTATTCATATTTTGTTAGCAGCTTCCTTGCTTGCCGCATGTAGCGAAACAAAAGAAGGCAAGGAATCTCAAGTCACAAAACCTATACCCTCGGAGGAAACGAAGGAAACGGAAAATGTAGAAAAACCGCAGAAAACAGAAGAGCCTGCTGGAGAAAACGCGGAGGAAGCGGCAGAAGAAACCCAGCCAATCTATAAGCTGAATCCCGCCAATTGGACTATCGACCGGCTAGATGGGTCAGATGAAAAAAATGTCCTAATTACAATCGATGACGCACCAGACAAGCATGCGCTTGAAATGGCAGAAATCCTCAACAAGCTTGGCGTAAAAGCAATTTTTTTCGTAAACGGGCATTTTATTGACACTCCCGAAGAAGCGGAAAGATTGAAAAAGATCCATGATATGGGCTTTATCATCGGCAACCATACATATTCGCATCAAAATCTAACAAAAATCCCAGAAGAGGAACAGAAGAAGGAAATTATCAGCGTGAATGACAGGGTAAAAGAAATCACCGGTGTTTCGCCTGTCTTTTTCAGGGCTCCTTTCGGCATGAACACGGATTATTCCAAAAAGATTGCCGCAGAGAAAGGCATGCTGTTGATGAACTGGACGTATGGATACGATTGGGAGAAGCAATACCAGAACCGCGATGCTTTGGCTAAAATCATGGTCGACAGCCCTTACCTCACCAACGGAGCAAACCTTTTGATGCATGACCGCGAGTGGACAAAGGATGCACTTGAAGATATCGTCAAGGGGCTGCAGGCCAAAGGATATTCTATTGTTGATCCTCATTTGATAGAGGTTCCTACAAGCGGAAATTAAAAACCCAACAAGCCGGGATAAACCTTTTGAGGGCAATTTAGTCGCACAGCCGGAGGGCTTTTGCAAAAGAAATATTAAAAGGCCAAATCGAAAATGATTTGGCCTTTTTGTTGGGTAATTTACCGCCTTCTGTTCCGCTTTCGGAAGAAAGATGGAGTATCGAGCGAGTCGTCTTGCTGCTGGGTATCCTGTTCGTAATTCTCGGGCTCTTCGTAAACAGGCGGCTGACTGTGATAGCCAGATTGGTTGAATCCGGTTTCTCCGTAGCTGTTTAACTGGCTGTTATTTCTGGATTCTCGGTAACTGCTGGATTGGCTATGTTGAGCATAGCCATAATTGTCCGATTCCTCATAGACAAGAGGTTCTCGCTGTCTCGACTGAGCGTGGTATTGTGAACGGGAATTAGCACTCATGTCTCCTTGACGTCGCGATGTGTTCGACGGCGGCACTTCTTTCTCATCATGATCGAAACCGGTCGCAATCACAGTCACCATGATTTCTTTGGTCAGGTTTTCATTGATGACTGATCCAAAAATCATATTCAGCTGGTCATCTGTTGCAGCTGCCACTATATCGGCCGCTTCCTGTACTTCAAACAAACTGAGGTTCAATCCACCGGTAATGTTCATCAACACTCCTTTCGCGCCATTGATGCTTGTTTCAAGCAGTGGCGAGGAGATGGCTTTTTTGGCGGCTTCGGCTGCACGGTCTTCACCAGAAGCCACCCCGATGCCCATAAGCGCTGTTCCATTATGGGACATAATTGTTTTCACATCAGCAAAGTCCAGGTTAATCAAGCCTGGCACGGCAATCAAGTCGGAAATACCCTGGACCCCCTGCCTGAGGACATTATCCGCCTCACGGAAGGCTTCAACCATCGGTGTACGCTTGTCGACGATATCCAGCAATCTCTGGTTTGGAATGATGATTAATGTATTAACGGCTTTTTTCATTTCTTCAATTCCTGCAGCAGCATTTTGTGCCCTTTTGCGTCCTTCGAAATTGAACGGCCGAGTTACGACTCCAATTGTAAGTGCTCCAAGTTCGCGTGCGATTTTGGCAACTTCCGGCGCCGCTCCTGTCCCGGTGCCACCGCCCATTCCGGCCGTTATGAATACCATATCTGCGCCTTCCAGCGCATCCTTGATCTGCTGCCTGCTTTCCTCGACAGCTCTTCTGCCGATTTCAGGATTGGCACCCGCTCCCAAGCCCCTGGTTAGCGAACCGCCGATTTGCATCGTGATCTCCGCTTTTGACATTTTGAGAGCCTGCGCATCTGTATTCACCGCAATGAACTCCACTCCCTGCACGCCGTCCTCAATCATCCGGTTAACAGCATTGTTTCCGCCGCCGCCAACCCCAATAACTTTTATATTGGCAAATTGGTCGATATAATCATCAAATTCCAGCATATGTAGTCCCCCTAGTTAGCTAAGATATTTCCCCCTGTTTTTCTCTATCCTTATAAAATTCGTCACTGACTTGGATATTCCGTCTTTTTCTGCGATTTGTTAAAGAACTGTAATTTTACAGTAATAAAGTGCCATTCTTCGAGGAGGGGTGGTGTAGAGGGGACTCGGTAACAAAGAATATATTAAAAGATGGTCAGGGGCAGAATAACTCTGCTCCATTCAGGAGTGCTATTAAACAAATATAATCTACGAAACCCTGGATCACTTGCTAATTTAATATAAAGAAAAGTCGCACGAGTATCCACCGTGCGACTGCCCTGTTCTCTCACAAGCTTTAAACTATTCCACACTAAAAAACCAACAACTCAACGTTTCTTTGTTTTTTGACATTGTATTAAAATAATTCTCCTAAATAATACGGCATTTGGCGTCTCCACCATATCCAATCATGCGAAACATCTTCGCCCCACTCATCAAACCTTGCTGGAATTTGTTTTTCTTGAAAGGCTTCCTTTAATGTAAAGTATGAAGGCAGCCCATCCTGTTCCCAATCCCCAAGCCCGGTACAAATAATGATAGTTGCTGACCGATATCGATCAATAAACCAGCCGTCATTTTGATTCCATATGTAATCACTCGGTGAATTTTGGTAAACAAGCGGATCATTTCCGTAATCCCCAAAAAAGTAACGAGCATCATAAATACCGCTTAGTGCAATGGTTGTTTGAAAAACATCCGGATGCCTCAAGAAAAAATTCAACGCATGATATGCCCCCATGCTGCATCCCGTTGTCATCATAGGATCAAACCAGCCTGCTTTATGCTTAATAAATGGAATAGCTTCTGATATCACATAACGATCATATGCCGCGTGGGCTAATGCGCGGTCATGTGCTGGTTTTGAGTCGTGCAGCCAACTTTCGCTATCTATACTACTCAATGTAAAGAACTGAACTTTTCCGGATTCAATAAAGTCATGGCACACATCAATCATTCCAAAGTCATGATATTCAGTGTGCGTCCCTCCGGATGATGGAAAAACGACGATTGGCATTCCACTGTGTCCATATCTATTCAACCGCATTTCACGACCTAATTCGCCACTCCAATGGCTTAAATGTTCTATATGCATAATGGATCTCCTATCACTAATTTTTTCGTTCATGTACAAAACGGATAATGTCATCGACTTCCTCCTGTGAATCTGCAATAATTGCATAAAATTGATTTCCCTGGAGTTTCGCAAACGCCTCTGGTATGCGCTGTGCAAGCTTAACACGGTCGCCAAATCGTTCATAAATATCATTCGTCCCATGTTTGTACTCATACGCATCTCGCTGTGTTACACCAATACAGAAATGGTTTTCAGTTTCGGATTCCTTAAATTTTCCTCCCGTCACTAAAGAAACATACTGAGCAAATAAATCTATGGAGTACGCGAAATTATACATATCCACCGTGTATCCGCCAGCCAAGCGATTATTGTATTCCAGTGCAACATAATCCCCGTCATCCAATTGAAAAAACTCAATATGGAAAAAGCGTTCTTTCATGCCAAATGCCTTTATGATTGCCTTTGCATACTTTTCGAGCTTTGGGTCAATATCTTTTTGAATCACATAGGCCATATCAAGTTGACCATTAACCAGTTCCAGAGTGGGCACATTGTATGTAAAGCTTGTTTTGAAAACAATGTCCCCTTTTTGATCCACTAATCCATCAAATGTACAAAGCACTCCTCCTTCGACAAATGGTTCCAAGAAGTACACTTGTGCTTCTCCCCATTCATCTTCAAAACGGCGTACAGCATCTTTCGAATCCAGTTTATAGGTAGCAGCGGAACCCACTCCATTATCGGGTTTTGCGATAACTGGCAGCCCTAATTCCTCAATGGCCCTGGCTAACTCCTGCTTATTTTTTGCGGTTCTTCCTTCTACAACGGGTACACCGGCTTGTTTAAAGAGCTTCTTCATTTCAGATTTATGCTTAACTTTCTTCAAGTCATTACGTTTATTGCCGTACACGTTAAATTGCTCACGTAGCTGCGCATCAAGTTCCAGCCAATGTTCATTATTGGATTCAATGCGGTCGATGGGACCATGCTTATAAAATAAAAAGGCAACAGCACGTTTCACTTCATCCACATCTTCCAGATTGTTCACACGATAATATTCAGTTAAAGAGTTTTGTAATTTGGAACCTAATTGGTTATATGGCTCTTCGCCAATTCCCAGGACATTGACGCCAGCTTCTTTTAAACGATGCGCGAACGGCTGAAAATTAACCGGATAATATGGCGATATCAAAATATAATTCATAAAAAAGGCTCCTTTCCCGGACTCAAAGAATCATAGTTTTTACAAATGATACAATCATTTACTTTTTAAATCAATTTAAATGAGTAAATATTCAAAAAAAGAGTGAGAAATTTCTCCCACTCTTAAAATGCTTATTCAGTTCGCTCAAGACCATTTCTCACTTAAAAAACGCAAACATTCGGGTAGGTGTTTTGCCCATGCTTTTTCATTATGTTCCTCATCCGCAAAAATATTAAAACGGATGCTATCAATTGGAATTGAGCCTTTTATTAGTTGTTGATAATACTTAAGCGAGCCATCGATATATGCCTGCTTCATATTGCCATACATCAATTGCCGATCGGCATCATCACCTTCCTCGGTCCCAACCTGAATATACACGCGTTGTTCAGGATCCAGCACCCGCCCAGCAATATAGCTGTCAAAGGCCTTACTCGTAATCCAATTGGCTAAAGAAAAAATTCCTAATCCACCAATTTGATCTTTATATTCAATCCCCATAAAAGCCGAGATATTTCCTCCAAGTGAACTGCCAATCATTGCTGTGTGAACCTTATCTGATTTCGTCCGGTAATGCTGATCTATAAACGGTTTCACGACTGTCATGACAAACTCGGCAAATTCCGCGCCTTTTCCGCCTAGCTCAAAATCTTCAGGAAGCGGGCTTTCAGTAATTTTCCAAGGCGTATATTCATTAATTCGCTCTTGCCCGCCATGATCAATCCCAACAACAATCATTCTCGGCAAATCGGGATTTTGTTTAATTGCCGGAATCACTTTCCATGAAAACCCGCTAAAAGATTCACTACTGTAGAAAACGTTTTGTCCATCATGCATATAGACGACTGGATAACTTTCAGACTTATCTTTATGATAGTTTTTCGGCAATAAAACACGCACGCGGCGTTCTTCATTTTTATAAGGCATATATAATTCATGTGTTTCTAGTTTTAAATAAAAAAAGGATTCGTTCATAATTACCTTCCTCACTCCCTTGGTATTACATTAAATATACTAATCTTTCTATCATTAAACCCCTATTATTTTTGTTAATTTCAATATTTCCTGTGCTATTAATCTCCCCATAGAACCAAAAGGCTATAGTGAAAACAGGTGAGAAATCCATTCAATTTCAAAAATAAGTCTGCCAATATTTCCCCTACGGCTTTTTAGGTAGAACCTCTAGGATAGGAGTTGTATAATCTCATGGTAGTGTTAAACAAAAAACGGTAGAGGTGAAAGGCATTGAGCTTTTATTCAGAAAATAAGCATCCAGAAAAAGTGGATGGCCAAGAATATAGTGAGCAAAAGTGGCCTGAGGAACCGCAGGCAGAGTGGGAGACGGACCAAAGAGTTAATATACGGGAAACAATGGAAGGCAAGCCCAGCAGCTCAAGGATGGAGAGGCGAAACAAACATGCTGGTTCAGAGGCCAAAGTGGGGGTCACTCCGCCAAGCAGGACAAACTCCAATCGCATCTCCAAATTTAGACCTTCGCTTAAGAAAATAAAACTGAAACTGCCAAAGGTGAACGTAAATCTTGCAGTAAAAATCGCAGCCCTCCTAGCGGTACTTTTCAACGTTAAATACGTTATGGATTTGATGCAGGTCCCGGTGGGCACCTTTATATTCAATGATTTGGTGATTAAGCTGGCAATATCAGTTGGTATCAACTTTGCAGCAGTCTGGATTCTGTTTCCTAAACAGTCCCAGATAAAGTATTTTCTTTCACTGTTTGCAGTTTTAGCATCATTTCTGTATTACTTTTATGGCCAATATACCAAACAAACTTTATTAGAGAGAAGCCACTTAATCCCTTCAGTGCTTGTCATCTTATCCGTTCTAATGGTGGTCAATTCCAGGTCAAATTACTACCTTAAAAGCATACTATTGCTAGTCTTCGCAGCAGCTGGAATATATTTCAGCAGCAATCAATATGCACTTGAATGGATGCTGATAGGTAGTGCTGGACTGGTCATGTTTTTCAGGGTTTCCAAAAACAAAAAGAATGGCAAATCCGATAAAAAGGCTAACCGGATAAGAAGGAACCGGCGGCAGTCAGCTTAGGTTGGCAATTTCCGGACAAGCAGCTCTAACCTCACAACAAAGGCTAAACCAGTTTTGGTTTAGCCTTTTATCATGAAAATTTTTGTAAGTAGCTTGTCGACTTTTTTAAAAAATGGCCTTTTTCATTTTACTCCCATGCATAACCTTCAAGATTCGCTTTTCTTCTATAAAATATAGAACATTGCCCCAATATCAACAACAATGAGTCAATTCATCTGTATATATATTTACTGCTGTATTTGGTAGCTTAGGCGTTCCATGTAAGGCTATGAAACCCTGGCGAATACTAACTTGGAACTTGCAACATTTAAATCGTTAAGAGCTGTATCCACTTCTTCTTGAGATGAGGTTGGATTTGCAAGTACCGCTTTCGCTGATGCTAACGCCTTTTTGAAGGCCGTCCAGCTGGAAGCCGTATAGTCTGATGCTTGTTTCTTCTTAGCATCGGTCACTGCAAGATCTAGCGCAGATTTATCTACATCTCCTACTACTGGTTTTTTTACAAGGCTTTCCGTTGCTTTAATTAAGGAATCGAGCACTGCATCTACTTCCGCTTGCGTCGCTTCCTTATTTCCTAATACTTGCTTAGCAAGGATTAGTGCAGTCGTAAAATCCTTCCAATTCTTCCCCGTGTAGTCAGCCTTTACTTTTTTCTCAGCATCACCAACTGCTTTTTCTAGTGCAGTTTTGTTTGCTGCTACACTAACCACGATGTTTTTTGTTAGTCTTACGCCCTTTTCCTCATAAGTGATTTGAAGTTCTTGGTCTCCGATTTTACTTGAATCGAATCCTGTAATCTCAGCAAGTTTTGTAATGTCACGTACATACTGACAATCATATTGGGCATGAACCGATAAATTTAAATCTTCACCCTCATAGTATTCTAAGTCCCCTTCTATAGCCAAATCTACCAGTTTGGAGATAGGGAGATTGCTAGCTCTTGGTACACCTGCAATGGAGGACATACCACTGACTTTGAGGCTCATTGGTTCTTCTGTTTTATCTGCTCGATACCAGCCTGCATTCCCTTGCCCTAAAAACTCAATCGGAGTTTTGCCAAGCTCTTTCGCTTTCAAAAGTGACATAGTGTAATAGAATATACTTGCCCTTTTTAAATGATATTGGCTGCTTATAATAGAAGCAGTTTTTATATTATAGTTGTTGTACAAAATATCATAGCTAAACGATGCATTTTGAACAGTATTGGCACTTTTGTTTTCTACAATGATTCTATCCATCGGAAGTCCGTTAGCCAATAGCCAATCACGCATACGATCGCCTTCTGTCCAACCATTCTTCATTACTCCGCCCGTTACTAAGACATAAGAATTAGGGTATTTCTTTGCACTATTTAGTGCAACTTGTAATCTGCCAACTAATTCATCTTCCATTGTACCGTCGGGTTTTAAAGCAAATCCGAGAACAATAAATGCATGGGTATTATCATTCGGAAGGCCATCCGGAGCGACATCGATATGTTCTTCCATATCATTCTCGATCCAATCCCAATAATCAATGACCGAATTCCATAACTTGTAATCTACCAGAGATTGTTCTTCAATCAGGTCAAGTGTTCTTAGGACATCTGTACGTGCATCTTGTCCATAATAATAGATTAATTCACTTACTAGTGTTTTTATGTCCTTTGAGGCATCAGGGGTTTCAGCCGAGGCAGTATTGAAAGAAATCATACTAAATATCAATAGCAAACTGAATAATAAAGCATAAATTTTTTTCTTCACTATATAAACTCCTCCTTTTTTATGAACCATTTATGTAATCCACTTGGTTGTTAATAATCTTACTTGAATAAAATGAATCCGCCTCCTTAAAATATGAATGTTTTACAGGTGATCACATAAAAAAGGCATGCTGGAAATTGAGGAATATAGATACATTCCCTCACTTACCAACATGCCTAATCGCATTAGTAACATGTGATTCACTATGTAACTTCTAAGTATATAGTATCCAATTTTTTCCGCGAAGGCAACTTTATTTAACTGATGATTTTTAATATTGAATAAATTAATAAAAACTAATGGATTAGGAATTAAAAATAATAAAGGCAACCAAAAGGCTGACTTTTTTGATCTAATTATAAATCTAAATCTTTTGGGCTCTAAAAGTTGTCAACATTTTTCATTAAAACAGATTTTTATAGTATGATATTCTAAAAATAAGCATGCCAAATAACCTTACTTATATGTTTGGAAGGTTTTGCTTTTTATTAGTCCATTTGGGTAATCAAACTAGATCCAGGAAGGTCGTCCTGTTTTTTAATAGGGCAAAAATCAAATGTAAAAGCTTATTGACACAAGCTAGGTAATTTGGGACACAATTTAATTTTTCTTTGGGGTTATCTGGTTCTCCATAATCAGAAAACACTTGATTTAACCAAACCAAGTGTTTTCCTTGAAGATTTTTTTGTATTGATTAGATTTCTAACTCAGCCAGAATGATTTCTAATGTTTTTCCATTATGATTTTGCTTTGGCTCCGGGGCATTCTCAACATCTTCGTTTTGCTTCAGGTAATTTTTCTTAACAAATTCAATATCCTTTGCATCTACGGTCCCATCAAAATTGATATCTGCTGCACGGTCACCTGTTTTCCAAGCCTTTTGAATAGCAAGCGCATCTAGGACATCAATGGTGCCATCCTGGTTCACATCACCGCCAAGAAGAAGCACTAGATTTACCCATTGATAATTTCCATATATAACACCATTGCGCTCATAACCAAGTGGTACTTCCGTCCGGGTAAAGAAATGGCCTGGGACCGTCATTTCGAGCGTATATTGATCCTTGCTTAACGGAAGTTTGTCAATACTGTAATATCCGCTATCTTCAACAGAAGAAGTGCCATCAATCACGTTGCCGTTTGAATCAATTGCTTTTACCGTTCCCCCAACCTTGGACCAATCCCTAGAACCGAGGTTATCATTATCATGGAATCCCTCTGGACCAACATACCCCTCTATTTTTGAAAATTGAGGATTGATTTTAAAGCGGTAAGGAGAATTTAATACTTTTAAATTGTTATTATTTGAATCTGTAACAACTACAGTCGGATCCATATACCCTAATGTATAATATTCCTCTCCCATCACTTCGAAGGAAATATCGACAACTGCTTTTTGATCTAATTGTCCGCTAGGGTGGTTGAATTCAACAGTAATCTTATTACCCTTTAAACTAATTGTCGCTTTGTCTTTAAGATCCTCTGTTAGTTTTGCCTCAACCAGATTTAAGGTTTTAAGACCTACAAAATCCTGTAACGTCCATTCTGCCTTCTTGATATCTTTTACGTTATCTAACACTAACTTCATGTTAATGATATCACCTGTATTTGCCTCAGTTGTTTCACTTGTTGGATAGGTGACCGGTGTTCCTTCCTTCACAAAGAAGTAAGCCTTATCCACCCTATTTCCTGCGGCATTATAACCAGCCATGCTGAACGGTAAACCACGAGGAGAATCACTCATAAGAATCTCTTCCACAAATTTTCCGTCCTTATCCATATAAATTGGCGTAGATGGTTGGCCAAAATAGCCCCAATAATAAATCATAAAGTTTGATGTTTGATCGATATTTACCCCATGTTTCTGCATCTCATCCACAAATGGATCTGTGATTTTTATTTCAAATGGGTACGTTTGTTGCCCAGGTTTAAACTCAATAAATGGCGAACTTCCATCCAATGAGCTTGTGAAGGTAGGCTTCGTAAGTGTAATCCAAATATGCTCCGTTTGAGTTACTGTTTTTCCGGATAAACCCGTGCCAATGAATTTAAGCTTGTAATGCCCTTCTTTTGCATAGCTTACTTTTGAAGAAATTGGATTATTCACATCACCGGTAAATGTATTATATGTGCCAAAAAATGCATGTAATCCGTAATCGAAATTATCGTAAGCTCCATCTAAACTAACTGTTCCAACAAATCCAAGGTCATTTCCTTTATCATCTTGAAGGATAATATCCAGTTTTTCCATTGGTGCACTCAAATTAATTTGGGAATTGACAACTGGCAAACGAAACGCATCCCAATCATCTGTATTATTAAAATAATATGGTGAAAATGCTGGATTATCAATTGACAACGTATTAAAACCATCTTGCATCAAACGGAAGTTATATGGAATCCTATATTTCTCGGCAGAATCCTCCGTATTCGTTAGGGTAATATACCCTGTGTAGTAGCCCTCTTTTGCCTTTTTATGGGTACGCAGACTAATGGATACCTTTGTTTCTTCATTGGCCTTTAAATTAATTTTATTGGCAATCAATATGTCCATCCCATTCTTTTTCAAGCCATTCGAACCGCTGCCTTCGGTAATCGTGACAGAGAACTTTTTCTTCTCTTTTTCATTGTTTTTCATATGAATAGACTTCTTGATTACTAAATTATTATCAACCATTTCATTATCAAAGCTAAGTCCACCTGTAAGTCTTTTCACTTCGGTAACATCTTCCGCACCAGGAATGAAGGTTTTATCGATCATTTGAAAGATTGCGCCATGATGAATGGCATTATATGGATTAACTCTTCCAGCACCAACCTCAAATACACTATACTCCCCATTAAGCGGGTCGGCTGTATTCATTAGGATTGCCTTAATATCATCCGGCGTTAACTTTGGATTTGCCTGCAATAATAATGCGGCAACCCCTGCAGTAAATGGTGTTGCCATTGATGTTCCGGAATAGCGGGCATATGCTAATTGATAATCCTCTTGCTTTTCCGGGTCAGCCATAAAGGATGGAACCGTTGAAAGAACACTAACCCCCGGAGCAACGACCTCAGGTTTGACCTCATCCGTTTTCCTTACCGGTCCACGTGAGCTAAAGTCAGCAAGACGATCTCCTTCTGTTTGACTAACGCCATAATCAGAGAAGGTAAAGGAGGTCTCTCCTTTCTGAAGGTGTGCTTTGATCTGTTCCCCTGCAGTTTTCGTCAGTGAAAAAGCTGGGACAAAGGCGGTGGACTCCCCAAGATTAGCTTCAATTTGTCCATCTACATTGTTATAAAGAAGTACAATTGCGGCACCCTTCTCCTTTGCTATAGTTACCTTATCGGTTAAGGTAAATCCACCCCGTTCAAGAAGCACGATTTTGCCTTGTACATCTCTATCGGTGTAATCGACGATAGATCCCAGACCTACATCTACGACTTCATAGGATTGTCCGTCCAAGTCCTTTAATTGATCGGAATAGTTTCGTCCCATATTGATGAGTTCTATCTCATTAGTTGAACCAATTTTCCCTTTAAAAGTAGAAACCGCCAATGGTACATCACTTGCACCGACTGTTATTCCGAGAGCTGAAGTACCAGGGGATCCTACCGTATATCCACCAGGCCCGGTATTACCCGCAGCAACAACAGCAGTTACCCCGCTTAAGACTGCATAATTGATCGCAATGCTAGTTGGATAATATGGGTCATTAACAGATGAACCAAGTGAGAGATTAATAACATCCATACCATCTTCAACTGACTTTTCAATTCCGGCAATAACACCTTCCGTTGATCCTGAACCATAAGGACCAAGAACTCGATAAGCATATAAATCTACATCTGACGCTACACCTTTCACGGAAATATCATTGTTCTTCGCCTGGCCGGCAATCGTACCGGAAACATGAGTACCATGAGAGGTATAGTACGTTGAAGTCCCGATAACTTCTGGATTATTGCTAGCTTTCCAGTCATTATAGGTCGTCTCCATTGGGTCATTATCATTATCGACCAAATCATATCCACCTTTATAAACGTCCTTTAAGTCAGGATGGTTGTAATCAATACCTGTATCTAGAACCCCAACCTTTATTCCTTTCCCTGTAAAACCTTCCTCATGAAGCTTATCCACTTTTAAATGTGAAATAGCTTCTACTGATATGCCAGGAGTAGTGCCTTCCTCTTCCCCTGAAGTATTCTGCACAATCGGATCGACCCGAAATATTTCGTTTTTGTATACTGCTTTTACAACATCAGATTTTAATAGACTTTCAACCTGATTGGCTGGCAGTTTCATAGCCAGACCATTATAAACAGTGTTATAGGTATACGTGATTTGATAATCTGTTTTTTTATTCTTTAAATTACTCTTTGGTAAAATCGTCTGGATATCCTTTTTAAACTTTTCATGTTCTTTTAATATCTGATCATCTGCCTTTTTTTGTGTTAGCTTCTTCCCCTTTACCTCTGCATCCAGGATAGCAACATGGCTAGGCTTTGAGTGGAACTGAACGATTACCTCCATCTCCTGTTCACTGTTCAACTCCACACCGTTGAACCCTTGCAAACCATTTTGATCAGACAATTCTAATTGTGTTAATGCATCTCTTTGTTGTGGTGTAAGTGATTCAAGGACCTTTTCAGCGTTAATGCTGGTTGCCGATACTTTAGCTGTGTGAATGAAATTTGACGATGATAGAATTAATCCAGCTGTTAGTGTAATGGCTGTTGCCTTTTTAAAGAACTTTTTCCCACTCATACTCTCCCTACTTTCATTAATTTTCGAAAAATAGTTAAGCACCTATCTCCTATAAATCTTAAATACTCCAATTCCTATTATATAAATATTCTTAATTTTCTACTATTGGGGTAATTCGCTCAAATTAGAGATAACAATACCCATTTCAAATATCATTCTTAAAATGTGATGATGACCTTGAACCCATGCCATATATCCTAAGTATCTGCTAATCCTTCAAAGTTGTTATCCCTTTATGCTTTTACAACTCGCGGAAAGCCAATGCTATAGCGGAATGCCGCCTGTAAACAAAAGATCTATTAATAAATCTATAGACTCTAACAGCAGGTCAAAAGACTCCCTAAATTCGGGGTAATGGACCAACGGATTCGGTTCTGGGTAGCTTTTTATTGAATAGTTGGTTAGAAAAAACAAGAAATCCCTGAGTTTTACTCAAGGGATTTCTTGTTCCATTTTATTGGAGTATAACTGGAGTTTTGTCCTCTTAAGGGAAAGTTAACAGTGAATACCATTTGAACGTTTCTGTTGCATTGATTCTTTAATTTCTTTGGTAAATGTAAAATCCCTGAATTTGCCTTCAGGGATTTCATAATTTTCCAAAAATTATTTATATTTTTATAAAACTATTTAATCACTTCCTATCTTCCATTACTAGGAAGATAAAGGAAACTTGGATGACGTTCAAATGTTTAATACGGATCGTGAAAAAGAGTTTGATAATTAATTAATTTCAGTGGCTCTTGAAACATTCGGATTCCAGCGGTCACTAAGTATGAAAGGCTGTCCTTACGACAATGCCGTGGCTGAATCCATGTTTAAGGTATTTAAAACGGAATTCGCTAACGGAGCTCATTTCTCTTCCCTTGAACAGCTCGCTCTTAAACTTTCTAATTATGTTCATTGGTTCAATAACATTCGAATTCATGGAACACTGGGATATTTAACCCCTGTGGAATTCAAGCTACAGCCTCTATAATTTTTGTCCAGTTTAGTATTGACATTCCAGTCAAAAGCTTTAAAATGAATGGTTTGGCGGGACTGTGTGGGAATCGAACCCACCTGACCTGGCACGCAGGTCACAAGCGGTTTTGAAGACCGTGGAGGACACCAGTACCCCATTCAGCCCCGTATCAAGAACAGTATTCATTATATCAAGTATTCCTTATTGCCGCTATAGTTTTGCTGGAAATGTCTAAGTCTTGTCATATTTTGCACGAAACCTCTATAATAGAGATGAGAATAAGTGTTATGTAGGTGAATGAAATGCAAAATGTTTGGGCTCAATGGTTCATTTTTTTCTGGGGATTTACGTTAATAGGGTTATTCGCAATCGGCGGCTATTTCATGTTCAGGAAGTTTTTGAAAAAGCTCCCGAAGGAAGACGGGAAGTCGATTATGGACTGGGAAGAACATTATGTGAATGAATCCAGGCATTTGTGGCCGGAGGATCAGAAGCATTTCCTGGAGGAACTTGTTTCACCTGTTCCAGAATTGTTCCGTGATGTCGCACGGCACAAGATTGCCGGCAAAATTGGCCAGATTGCTTTGAACGAAAAGGTAAACCGGATTGATCAGGACCTCGTGATTCGGGGATATATCCTCGCAACGCCGAAACGCGATCATAAGTTTTTGAGAAAGCATTTGAAAGAAAAACAGATTGATATGACGCCATTCGAGCATTTGTTTTAGCCGCCTACTTAGGCGGTTTTATTTTTTGAATTTAAGAGCACTGTATCTAGGATTCATAAGTTGAGACAGAGCGCTGCCTTTTGCATCGCTGGCTGTCCCAAGTTCAACCACGTTGGGACAATTCACTCCTTTTTCCTTTTCAACCTGTCCCAAGTCGGACCACGTTGGGACAACACACAGCCTTTTCGTCATTAACATGTCCCAAGCTCAACCAAGTTGGGACAGCTCACAGTCTTTTCATCGTCAACTTGTCCCAAGTAGAAGCACGTTGGGACAATTCACTCCTTTTTCCTTTTCAACCTGTCCCAAGTCGGACCACGTTGGGACAACACACAGCCTTTTCGTCATTAACCTGTCCCAAGTAGAAGCACGTTGGGACAATTCACTCCTTTTTCCTTTTCAACCTGTCCCAAGTCGGACCACGTTGGGACAACACACAGCCTTTTCGTCATTAACCTGTCCCAAGCTCAACCAAGTTGGGACAGCACACAGTCTTTTCATCATCAACTTGTCCCAAGTAGAAGCACGTTGGGACAATTCACTCCTTTTTCATCATCAATCTGTCCCAAGCTCAACCAAGTTGGGACAGCATATAGCCTTTTCATCATCAACTTGTCCCAAGTCGAAGCATGTTGGGACAATTCACTCCTTTTTCCTATTAAACCTATCCCAAGTTCAACCACGTTGGGACAACACGCTGCCTTTTCATCATTAACCTGTCCCAAGCTCAACCAAGTTGGGACAGCGTACCCCTGTTTTCACAGCAGCTTGTCCCAAGCTAAACCATGTTGGGACTGAACACCCAAAATCCCCCCGCAGCCTGTCCCAAAACAAAAAAACAGCCAGCGCCTTTTCCTACGCCAGCTGTTCGTTGTTATCCAATTGTTTCTGTAACTTCTTAAAGTCCCTGTACATTGCGATTCTCCACGGAACAATCATAGAGAATGCGAGCAGGAAGAACATGCCGGAAACTTCACCGAAATCAATCGTGGCGCTTAAAATCGTCTTCATAATGATACGGACAACGAGTAGGCCGACCAGGATAAAGAAAAAGGCTTTTGACCGTTTTAGAAAAATCTGGTCCCCTTTTATTTCGAAAGCTGATGTTTTGATCAACAAAATTGAAAACAGCATGCCGACAATGACAGCCTCAAGGATTTCCATTGAGGTCAAGCGGAATTGTGGAACAATATACATAAGCGCCCCGCTGCTCATGAAGACGGGCGGCAGAATAATTTTTTTGATGGAAGCAGGCTTTTTCGCAGCTTTCATCCGGACGAACATAGCCAGTGATGCCATGCCAATCGCGCCGATTGAAGAAGCAAGCACTAAATTCATCTTTTTCATCCCATTCTTGTTAAGTTTAACATTGTAATTATACTGCAAACAGCGGGGAAAAGCACCCACTTTGCACGAATGGATGCTATTTCCGCAAGTTATTCCACTTCATTAAAACCCGGTAAACCCTCCAAACAACCCTTGTAAAGCAATAATGATTTTTGTCAGCCAGTCAAAGAACAGCATGATACCCATCACTATCATGACATAGCCGCCGATTTTCATGATTTTGATAGAATTCCTGCGGATCCAGCCCATCCGTCCAATAAAGAAGGATAGGATAAAAAACGGAATGGCAAAACCAAGGACATACGCAATCATCAAAGGCATGCTGGATTCAGGATTTTGTGCAGCCATTGTTAATACTGCGCCGAGGATCGGGCCGGTGCACGGTGTCCATCCCGCAGCGAACGCCATACCAATCAAGATGGTTCCAATGTATCCTGAAGGACGGTTTTTAAATTGAAACTTCCGGTCCTTCATTAAAAATTCTGGTTTGAAAATCCCCACGACCATTAACCCGAAAACAACCATAAAAATGGCCCCGATCCGGCGGATAAGCTCTTGGTTCTGATACAGGAACTGTCCAAGGAACGAAGTGGTAAAGCCAAGCATGATAAAGATCGATGAAAAACCTATCAGGAAAAATATCGTGTGAATGATGCTTCGCCTTTGCATCATGCCATTTTCGCCCTTCAGTTCACTGACTGACATTCCTGTTATATAAGAAAGGAATGCGGGATATAATGGCAGGCAGCAAGGAGAAATGAAGCTCATGAATCCCGCTCCAAGGGCGAGAAATAAATTTACATCAGTAGCCATGCAACCCAACTCCCCAACAATTATGCTTCTTTTATTTTATCAAAATCCAGTCTGGAAAAGATACAATCCCGGATGAACGTTTTGTGTCACCTCCACCAAATGGATAACTTATTAATATTGAAAAACAACTGGATATTTTTTGACAAGAACACTTTGAATTTATTACCATAATAGGGTATACTAAGTCGAGAATCATATTGTTAGATATTTACTTATTTACTTATAAAACGGAGATTCTCCAGAAAGGAATTACAGCCGTGTTGAAACAGGACTTGCTCTCCCTAATAGAAAAAAAGAGGGCGGAATTAATTCAAGTCGCTTGCGTAAACGGCTTGAGTTCCTCAATCGCGATTCAGTACAGCCAGGAACTTGATCTTCTGCTGAATCAGTACAATCAGGACTTTGTACAAAAAATACATGCCCATTCATGATGACAGCCTGGCTGAACGCAGCCAGGCTGTCACCTTTTATAGTATCACATTTCGTTTCAGCCGTGTTTGACGGCGTCTTCCACCCGATCGACGAGCCCATTTTGCAGGAGGTACATTTTATGGTATAACCCCCGTTGCGCGAGCAATTCCTGATGTGTGCCCCGCTCGACGATTTCCCCCTGATGCAAAACAAGGATCTGGTCGGCGTCCTGGATTGTTGACAGGCGGTGGGCAATCGCAATCGTCGTCCGCCCTTTCCTCATCTTTTCCAGCGCTGTCTGGATGGCTTCCTCTGTTTCCGTATCAATATTAGCAGTCGCTTCATCAAGAACAAGGATTTTCGGATCAGTGGCGATTGTCCTCGCAAAAGCGATCAACTGCCGCTGCCCGCTCGAAAATGCCGCTCCCCGTTCGACAACCTTATGGTCGTATTGGTCTTCAAGTTTTTCAATGAAGGTATGCGCCTGGACGAACCTGGCGGCATCCGCAACCCTGTCTTCCGGCATTTCCTTGTCATGAAGCTTAATATTATCCTTCACTGTGCCGTAGAAAAGAAAAGGATCCTGAAGGACGAGCCCCATTTTCCTGCGAAGCTCTTCCCTGGAGTAATCTCGGGTTGATACTCCATCAATGAGAATATCTCCGCGGTTGTATTCATAAAACCTCATCAAAAGATTGATAATGGAACTTTTCCCGCTGCCCGTATGCCCGACAAGCGCGACTGTTTCACCGGGATTGGCTGTAAAGGAAATGTTCTTCAGGACATCGGTCTTTCCGTCATAGGAAAAACTTAAATTCCGGATCTCAATTTTGCCATCCCGTATCTTCAATTCTCCTGCCTCGCCCTGTGGCGGAGCGTACTCTTCCTCATCAAGAAGTTTGAAAACTCTTGATCCGGCGACAATCGCCTGCTGATATAGCGAAAGCCTCATCATCATTTGGTTCACCGGCTCAAAGAAACGGTCGAGATAGTTGATGAATGCATACAGTACCCCGATTTCGACCGCCAATTTTTGCGAAGTGATCCCAAAATAACTCAGCACTAAAATCAGCGCTAAAATATAAATCATATCAATTGCCGGCCTGAGCAGAAGCCCATCAAGTTTTATGTTCTTCATGCCCGCCTGGTAGTGGCGTTCGTTAATGTCGGCAAACTCCTGCCTGAGCCGCCTTTCCTGCCTGAACACCTGGATGATCGGCATTCCTTGAAGCGATTCGCTCAGCTTCGCATTCAGCTGGCTAAGCCTTTCGCGCATATCCAGGTAGAAGCGGGAACTATATTTCCTGTATGTGCGGATGACCAGAAGGATGACAGGAACGAGTAATGTGCAGAACAGCGCGAGTTTCACATCAAGGAAGAACATCGCCACAAAGATACCAAACAGGAAAACGCCGCTTTGGATAAACGTGGCGAGGACCGTGACGAACATATCCTTGATCGCCTCTGTATCGTTCGTAACCCTGGAAACAATGCTTCCCGCAGGCGTTTTATCAAAATATCTCATCCCTAGTGCCTGTACTTTCGAAAACACATCAATCCTTAGCTGCTGAATGATCTTCAGGGCGATTTCCTGAAACTTCACTAGCTGGAAGTACAATAAAAACACTTTGGCGACCTGGATGCCCATATAGATGAGCCCGAGTGTCATCAGTGGTTCAAATTCAATTTTCCCCGGCGTCAAATAATCATCAATGAAGATTTTGACAAGATAAGGGCCCGCAATGTCTCCGATCGTGGTCAAAAGGAGAAGGGAAAAAGCGATGATGATTGCCTTTTTATGCGGTTTTGTATAGGTCAGGAGCCGGAAGAGTATATTCCTTTGCTCCTTTTCGGTAAGGTTTGTTTCCAACATTAATGCCCCCCATGCTCAACAAGCTCTTCCAGCTGCTGGCGCAGGTACATTTCCCGGTACCAGCCGCCATTGGCCATAAGCTCTTCATGTGTGCCCCGCTCCTTGATCCTGCCTTCCTCAATGACTAGGATGAGGCCGGCGTGCTGGATGGCGCTCAAACGGTGCGAAGTGATGATCGTTGTCTTGCCTTCCCTTTCCTTCCGAAGCGCGGAAAGAATGGCTTCTTCGGTTTTCGCATCCACAGCCGAGAGGGAGTCATCGAGAATAAGGATTTCCGGGTTCAGCAATAACGCGCGGGCGATTGATATTCGCTGCTTCTGTCCGCCTGACAGCGACACACCGCGTTCGCCGACCACTGTATCATATCCTTCAGTAAAACCAAGAATGTCATCATGGATGTTGGCGAGTTTCGCCGCCGCCATGATTTCTTCTTCAGGAGCGTCTGATTTTGCAAAAGCGATATTTTCCCTAACAGTCGCCGAGAATAAAAAATGGTCCTGTGGAACGTATCCAATTGCCTCTCTCAGCCTGTCGAGTCGGTAGGCTTCAATGTTCCGGCCGCCAATCTGGATTTCCCCGTCCCGAATATCATCTTCCCTGATTAGCAACTTTAGGAGAGTTGTTTTTCCGGCGCCCGTTTTCCCGACAATGCCGAGGGTTTCTCCTTTGCCGACTTTGAAATGAATTTCTCTCAAAAGCGGCTCGCTTTCCTCAGAAAATGCATATTGATCAATGGCATACTCGATATCTCCCGCCGGAACGATATCAAGCGCGTCTGGCCTATCCTGAATATCGACTTTTTGCTTCAGCAACAGGGAGACCCGGTCATATGACGCCCTTCCCCGTTCAACAATGTTGAAGAGCCAGCCAAAAGCCAGCATCGGCCAAATGAGGAGGCCGAGATATGTAGTAAATGAGATTAGTTGCCCAATGGTCAGATTTCCATTCAGCACGTCGCGTGCTCCAAAGCCAATCGACAGGAAAAAGGAAATGCCGACGATAATGGAGATGGTTGGATCGTAGAGTGCGTCGATTTTGGCCACAACGATATTTTTCTTTACGACATCCTCGGATTGTTTCCGAAAGTCCTCGATATCTTCCTGTTCCTGGCCGAATGTTTTTATGACCTTAATGCCTGAAATGCTTTCCTGGGTCTTATCGTTCAGCGAGGAAAATGCCTCCTGCGCCTTATGGAAAGTGCGGTGCAGCATCGTACCGAACCAGCTCGTCAGCATCGCCATAAACGGCATCGGAATCAGGGCGATCAGTGTCAGTTTCCAGCTGATTGTAAAGGCCATCGCCAATATGACGAAACCGCCGGTCGCCAAAGAATCGACGAGTGTCAAAACTCCCGCTCCGGCTGTTTGTTGAATCGCCTGCAGGTCATTTGTCGCGTGGGCCATCAAGTCCCCTATCCTGCGTTTTTGGTAGAAGGACGGTGACATATTCGTGAAATGGCTGTATAAATCATTCCGTAAATTCCTCGTCAATTTGACAGCCGAGCCGAATATCATGATTCTCCAGAAATACCTGAGAACATACATCGCCAGGCCAGCCACAAACAATAAAAGCACCCATTTCAGCATCCCGGAGGATGTAATGGTGCCTTCCTTAATCTGATCCGCCACAAGGCCGATAACCTTCGGCGGAATAAGCTGCAGAAACGCAACAACCAGCAGCATGAGGACACCGCTAATGTATGCTTTCCTTTCCTGCCAAAAAAACCACTTTAATTCCGCGAATATCTTCATTTTTGCCCCCATTCCACCCGTGCTGCTTTTCTCTTTTTAATGGTCCAGCACAGCTTTTCTTTCTCTTTCGTAATCCTAACGAATTATAATTTTATCAAATTTTTAAAAAATAAGGAAGATTATTAATTATCTTCCATTTGGCGATTCACTTTTTCCCTGTCTCATAATAGGCTATATATAGAAAAAAGGCACCTATTAGATAGGTGCCTGTCCTTGTTATTTCGACTGCTTGTTCATTGCTTGCATCATTTGGTTGATTTTCTTCTGGGACGGTTTCATGCCCATTTGCATCATCATGACCTTCAGCATTTGTTCGTTGATTGGCGGATTCTTTTTTAGATAATCCATCATGTACTTGCGCGTTATAAAAAATCCGACTGCTACACCGACGACTAGCGCCAGCACGGCAATAAGGATTACATAGCCAGTACTCAGCATCCTATTTCCTCCTTCATGTTGTCCTGTTAACAGTGTAAATTACCAACCGTAATTATACAATAGTTCGTGCGAATTAGACAAATTTTCTTTCTTTAATTGGCCGGAGCCAACCAACTTTATTATTGTCCAAATCCAGTGCCAGAAAGGAAGCTTCACATTTCCTCAGCACTTCGAAAAAAGTTGTCTCCGCTTCAAATCCGCCTTCTGCTTCAATCGATATGTAAGTTTCACTTACGGATAATACGGCGCGACTCGCCTTATGGGTTGTTTCTACAATATAATGCCCATTTTTTGCAATAAAGCTGTTTGTCTTTTCAAGCTGTTTATGCAAAAGCTGATGGATCCGAAGTACCGGCATGGGTTTCGTAACGTAGCTGATTTGCAAATCGGTGATTGCTTTTAGTTCACCGGATGCCTTACGATTTTCCATGAACAAATGAAAAAATAGGCGCTCTCTTCCGAAGTAATGGGACGCGAATTCTTCTTCAATTAAATAGAGCTGGTATTTTCTCATTGAACTCTCTCCCTGCCTTTATTTCTTCTCCTTTGGCTAAATAAATGGACGTTTTATTTTGGCAAAAAAATAGCCTTGTCATCTTATGTATTAGCAAACCGATACGAGCAAATTTTAATTCGGACTATTCGAAAATCTCATCTTGACTTGATTATACTATCCCTACCCATCGCCTGTCACGGGATTAAGGCAAACCTGGTTGGATTAATTTCACTTTAGGCTCAGGAAAACAAATTGTTTTTCCGGATATGCAAATGGTCATCAATATTCAAGTTTTGATTCAAGTCTCTCACCTTAATCTTTGAATTGAAAATATATTAAGCAAAATAAAGAAAGGCTGGACCACTTTTGGGACCAGCCTTTCTCTTTGCCTCATCTTAGCTGTTCAGGAGGCCTTTTACTTTTGAAACAACATTTTCTACTGTGAAGCCGTATTCCTCGATGACTTTTTCTCCTGGAGCGGATGCACCGAACGTATCAATGGCAAGGACTTCTCCTTCATCCCCAACATAACGGTGCCAGCCAAGAGAGGCAGCCATTTCAAGGCCTAAACGTTTTTTAACCGATTTAGGCAGGACGGACTCCTTGTATTCCTTGGACTGCTGTTCGAAACGATCCCATGAAGGCATGCTCACAACAGCCACGTCGATGCCTTCTTTTGCGAGTTCCGCCTGGGCTTGTACAGCCAGACCGACTTCAGAACCAGTCGCAAGTAGCAATGCGTCGGCAGTTTTTTTCCCGGATGGTGAAATAACATACGCACCCTTCGAAACTCCTTCATAAGCATTTTTATCTGTATCTTTAATGGTCGGCAGGTTTTGCCTTGTCAGGACAAGCGCGGTTGGCTTGTTCCTCGACTCCACTGCTAGCTTCCAAGCCGCTGCGGTTTCGTTGCCATCAGCCGGGCGAATAATGGACAGGCCAGGCATTGCGCGAAGCGCCGCCAGCTGTTCTACCGGCTCATGAGTCGGGCCGTCTTCACCGACTGCGATGCTGTCATGCGTGAAGACATACGTAACCGGTAGTCCCATCAAAGCTGCGAGCCTGATTGCAGGGCGGAGATAATCAGAGAAAACAAAGAACGTTCCTGCATAAACCTTTAACCCGCCGTGAAGCGCCATTCCATTCAATGCTGCGCCCATCGCGAATTCCCTGACTCCGAACCAAATGTTACGTCCTTCATAAGAGTTCGGAAGGAAGTCACCGGCATTCTTGATATCCGTTTTATTCGAACCCGCAAGGTCTGCTGATCCGCCAAAGAATGTTGGCAGATTTTTTGCGATTGCGTTTATTGCTTCCCCGGAGGATGCTCTGCTTGCAAGGCTTTTGCCTTCGCTGTAAACAGGAAGATCTTTGTCCCATCCATCAGGCAGTTCGCCATCCAAGGCTTGTTGCAGCTGAGCGCCAAGCTCTGGATATTCCTTCTTATACTGTTCAAACAAGTCGTTCCATTCTTTTTCCTTTTTCTCGCCATTTTCCTCTACTGTTTTCCGGAAATGGTCATATACTTCTTCCGGTACGTGGAAGTCTTTGTCAAATGTCCACTTGTAAGCTTCTTTTGTCAGTTTGAGCTCATCTGCACCCAGAGGCGCGCCATGGACATCGGATTTTCCAGAAAGATTAGGGGAGCCGTAACCGATAACTGTTTTCACTTCAATCATCGTAGGGCGCTCTAGATCGCTCTGTGCTTCTTCAAGCGCGCGGGCGATTTCCTGCAGATCATTGCCATCCTCTACACGGATATACTGCCAGCCATAAGAAAGGAAACGGTCCTTTACGCTTTCAGAAAATGATTGGTTCAGTTCACCGTCAAGGGAAATATCATTTGAATCATAGAGAACGACCAAACGGCCCAGCTTAAGGTGGCCGGCAAGCGATGCAGCCTCAGCTGAAACACCTTCCATCAAATCGCCGTCACCACAAATGCTGTATGTAAAATGATTGACCAGCTCAAAATTATCTTTATTGTAAACGGCGGCAACATGGCGCTCTGCCATAGCCATTCCAACCGCCATGGCAATTCCCTGTCCAAGCGGCCCTGTAGTAGCTTCAACGCCCTCAGTATGGCCGTATTCAGGGTGCCCAGGAGTTTTTGAACCCCACTGGCGGAATTGTTTAATATCATCCATTGTCACATTATAGCCGGAAAGATGCAGAAGACTATATAACAGCATAGAGCCATGCCCCGCTGACAGTACAAACCTGTCACGGTTATACCAATTAGGATTCTTTGGATTATGGTTCATGAACCGGGTCCAGAGTGTATACGCCATTGGAGCGGCCCCCATCGGCATTCCCGGATGGCCGGAGTTCGCCTTTTGGATTGCATCAATCGATAATGTCCTGATTGATGTTACCGATAAAGCATCAATTTGTTCAAACATACATGACATCCTTTCGTTAATCAGTTTCCTACATCCTATATATTATAGCTCAAAAAACGTTTCTTCAACAAATCACGGGACTCAACCGGACTCATCCTTATTAAAGTTACCAAAATAGACATGAAAAAACCCGGCATTCCGATTGGATGACAGGTTTTTACACGGCTTTTTAATGAAGCCCTTTATTCTTTCTCGCTTTGATTTTTTCCGGGGTAACATCATTGCCTTCAGGATCTATAATCGTGGTATTCGTCAGTGTATCAAGCATTGAAGAACGAAAGGCATTCAAATATTCCTTCCTTAAAGAAGATTGTTCCTTTGCCTCATCTTCTGTTAATCCGCTTGCTTTCGCTTTTCGGGCCAATTGGTTTATGCGATCAATTTTTTCTTTTGGAAGCATGGTAATCCCTCACTTGTGTAAACTACCATGCATCATACTAAAAAAATGGCCGTTTTACAAGGAACACGCTTATTCAGCGTCATCTTCCATTGCTTCCCTGTATCTTCGATGGACGGTTGCCTTGGAAACTTCGTACCCAAATCCCCGCAATGTCGCAGCGATTTCAGCAAAGGTAAGCCCATTATCTTTTAGCCTGATGATTTCTTTCACTGGGACTTCTATTTTCTCCCTGCCGGGGCTTTCATTAATATTTTTCAGGTTATGGTGTGGCTTGTATCCATTTTCCACCGCCCGCTTCATTCCTCTTTTAATTTTGATGTTATGAAGCTTGCGCTGATATTCCTCTACCATTCCTACTATGTTGAGAATCATGGAATCCGATTCCGATAGCTGAAGTTCCCCGTCATGGGCAACACTAAGCAGTTTAACCTTGTTTTTATGGAGGAGATGAAGGACAGCGATTTTCGCATTGCCCCTGCCGATCCTTGTCTCATCCTGAATGAGCAGGCTGTTGATTTTGCCTTCTTTTATAAGAGCGAGGACTTCCAATAGTCCCTCCCGGTCAAGGTCATATCCGCTGGCCTGTTCACGTATGACGGCCGCGATTTCGATATTGTGCCGTTTTGCCAGGGAAAGCAATTCTTCCTCCTGCCGCGCCAGTGATGTTTCCTGGCTTTCCTTATCCGTACTCACCCTGCAATAGATTGCGGCCCTCGTGCGGCCAGTTCCCATCCTACTCTTCCCTTTCCGCATCGGCAAGGAATGTTTCATTTCCGATTCCGAACTTTTTTACAGGAACGATCAATTCATCACCTGGATAAACTGCATCGCCCTTTAAGCTGTTATTTTTTCTTACCCAATTTATTATCTGGGATCTTTCCATACCGTGTTCCTCGGCAAGTTCTCCGGCGACCTTCCACAAGCTGTCGCCCTCTTGTATTTTTACAGTCATATATGTATCTGCATCTGCCGGCTGATCAAAAAAATGAATAGCACCCGCTGTAAGGCAGCTAACTAGTAAAAGGATTATAGCATATGAATTTCTCTTCCAAAGCTTTTTCATTTCAAAAACGCCCCCTAAGAATGTATGTTCGGTTTATTTGTCTTTATTATATTCCGAACAAATGTTTGTTGTCAACAAAAACTCGAACTTATGTTTGTATATTGAGAAGGCACATGCTATAATAAGGTAACATTACCAGAAGAGGTGTAACCATTTATGGCTAAAATATCGAAACGGCAGCAGGAGATTCTGGAATTTATCAAAGATGAAGTCAAAAGAAAGGGATATCCCCCTTCCGTAAGGGAAATTGGGGAAGCGGTCGGGCTGGCTTCCAGTTCCACTGTACACGGTCATTTGGAACGCCTAGAATTAAAAGGCCTGATCAGGCGCGATCCCACAAAGCCAAGGGCAATTGAAATTTTGGAAATGGAAGAATCATATACTCCTAAAGTCAGGGTAGTCAATGTTCCAATCGTAGGCCGCGTTACTGCCGGACAGCCTATTACAGCCGTTGAGAACGTTGAAGAGTATTTTCCGCTCCCTGAAACGATGGTTCCTTCCGACGAGCAGGTCTTCATGCTTGAAATCATGGGTGAAAGTATGATCGAAGCTGGGATCCTGGATGGTGACTATGTCATTGTCAAACAACAAAAAACTGCCAACAACGGGGATATCGTCGTCGCTATGACGGAAGAGGACGAAGCTACTTGTAAAAGGTTTTATAAAGAAAAGGATTATTTTAGGCTCCAGCCTGAAAATCCTACTATGCAGCCGATCATATTACGTGAAGTATCCATTCTCGGAAAAGTCATCGGGGTTTACAGGAGCATACATTAAAAAAAACAGGCGCTCAGCCTGTTTTTTTACTTGTTCATATATATTTGTTACCGCTCTGCAGGAGCGTCTTCCCTCGCTTGGACTCTTTCGTCATACCAAAGCTTCATATGGGTGAGGATGGTGAAAACGAGAAAAAAATTCATTGCCCATACGCCAATAAAGGGACTGATGCCACCAAACTCAATGGTCCTATACCCCTTTACGGCCATCACCAGATAAGACTCAATAAAAACAAGTATAAACCCCGCAGTGCCTGCTACAGCCATTCTTATCAATCCAATCCCCCCTTGTCCGTCAAAAGTTTGTCAAATTGTTATTACAGTATTGTGAACATAAACAATATAGCAACATTTTTAATGTGTAATCTGTTATTTTAAAAGTACAGAAAGACATCACCAGCAATCTCATCCAGCGAAATTAACCACCAGGAAAATTGCTGAGAATTACATCTTTTAACCACCTAGAAATACATCAGATAAAACATGGTGAAAATGCATCAGAATAAACCCATCGAAGGTGGATGGCATCCAGATCTACAGAATACAGCCAGAAACAGCACGAATGATGCAGCCAGAAACGTAATAATTCAGACAACAAGATATAGCATCCTGCAAAGCGAATTCTTCAACAACAGAGAGACAGCGTGTTCAGTCATCAGAGTGGCAGAGCAGCTATGTATCTGCACCATTGTCAGCTGGCATTCCCAGTGTTCCCTGCCAGCTGAAACCGCAAACCTGCATTGTAAAAATGCTGGCTATAGATGAAAACGGCCGCCCACCCCCCTTGGCGGCTGTTTGTTTGCGCTTCCTTTTATTATATACCAATTTCCACTATAAAGTTATAATGAATAGTACTATTTTCGCATGGTCCTTTTTTGCTATCTCCAGAATGAATTGGCGCATACCTACCTCGATTCGGCGCAAAACAAAAAGAACCCCCAATACCTAAGTATCAGAGGTTCCCAACTTTCCTAGTACATGCTCATATACTGTTCGCGTTCCCATGGATGGACTTGGGTGCGGAACATTTCCCATTCAATCTCTTTCGCTTCAACGAAATGTTCAATGATATGTTCCCCAAGCGCGGCAACGATGACTTCGTCTTTTTGCATAAGGTCAAGCGCATGTGCAAGGGTGGATGGCAGGTCGATAATGCCTTCTTCTTCCCTTTCTTCCTTGCTCATTACGTAAATATTGCGGTCTACCGCGTGAGGCGGCGTTAGTTTATTTTTAATGCCATCCAAGCCGGCTTTCAGCAATACAGCCATGGCGAGGTATGGGTTTGCGGCCGGGTCAACGCTTCTGACTTCAACACGGGTGCTTAAACCTCTGGAAGCCGGAATCCTGATGAGCGGTGATCTGTTTTGCGCGGACCAAGCGACATAACATGGAGCTTCGTAGCCTGGGACGAGGCGTTTATAGGAATTCACGGTCGGATTCGTTACAGCCGTGAAGCTAGTCGCATGCTTCAGGACACCCGCGATGAAATGGAATGCATTTTCACTCAGCTGAAGGTCTCCGCTTTTGTCAAAAAACGCATTTTTATCTCCATTAAACAGTGACAGGTTACAGTGCATACCCGAACCGCTTACACCAAACAATGGCTTCGGCATGAAAGTGGCGTGAAGGCCATGCTTTCTGGCAATTGTCTTTACGACAAGCTTGAATGTCTGGATGTTGTCACAAGCCGTGATGGCATCCGCGTATTTAAAGTCGATCTCATGCTGGCCAGGGGCGACTTCATGGTGGGAAGCTTCGATTTCAAAGCCCATTTCCTCCAGTTCAAGAACGATGTCCCTGCGGCAGTTTTCTCCAAGATCCGTTGGGGCTAGGTCAAAGTAGCCGCCTTTATCATTAAGTTCTAAGGATGGTTCACCGTACTGATCAAGCTTGAACAGGAAAAATTCCGGTTCCGGCCCGATATTGAAAGTGGTGAAGCCCATCTCTTCCATTTCTCCCAATATCCTTTTCAGGTTGTTGCGCGGGTCTCCGCCGAAAGGTGTTCCATCTGCGTTGTAAATATCGCAAATGAGGCGAGCGACTTTTCCTTTTTCTGCAGTCCATGGGAAGATGACCCATGTGTCAAAATCAGGATAAAGGTACATATCGGACTCTTCTATTCTTACAAATCCCTGAATGGAGGAACCGTCAAACATCATTTTGTTATCGAGAGCCTTGTCAAGCTGGGAAATTGGAATTTCGACGTTCTTAATCGTTCCCAGTATGTCTGTGAACTGCAAACGGACGAATTTTACGTTTTCCTGTTTTGCCATTTTTGTGATGTCATCTCTTGTAAACCTTGCCAAGTTGTTTCCTCCTTTAAATTAAAACCCGGATTAATTGAAAAAGCGGGACATGTCTCCGTGCCGGAAAGTTGATTGTTTATGCCGGCTACCGTGCAGCAACTCACTGCGGAGTATATTCCGCAATTCATTATCCGTTAAATCCTTTTTAGTCTTCGTGGGCTTTTCATTTTCAACAGGATCTTCCTGATGGGTGACAAGGAATAGCTCCTTTATTCCAGCCATATTGACACCTTTATCAAGCAATTCCTTGATTTCGAGAAGCCTGTCGATGTCGTTCAAGCTAAACATCCGCCTGTTTCCTTCAGTTCGTGCTGGGGAAATCAATTGATGTTCTTCATAATATCGGATTTGCCTTGCAGTCAGATCTGTAAGCTGCATGACAATCCCGATCGGAAACAGAGGCATGGAGCGGCGGATTTGGCTTCCCTCCATGATTTCTCCCCCTTTTTTTCTAACTAACAAACTGAATTATATTTTACGTCAGGTTATCTGTCAACATGATGTTAGGTTTCCTCACATATAAATTTTTATTCCCTGTCTATCAGCTCCCAAACCTCCTTTACCCCAAATTCCAGTAATCATTCATTTAAATAGCAAAAGCAGCGGAACGCTCCGCTGCTTTCATTAGAAATCAATAAGATTATTTTCCATTAGACGATCAATTGCCAAACAGATGGCCATTTTGACGTGGGCATAGGTAAGGCCGCCCTGCACATAAGCCACGTAAGGATCCCTTAACGGACCATCAGCTGTCAGTTCGATGCTCGCCCCCTGGATAAAGGTTCCTGCCGCCATAATCACATCATCCTCATAGCCCGGCATATAGGCCGGGTATGGCGTGACATACGAGTTAACCGGGGATGCATACTGGATCGCCTGGCAAAAGGAAATCATTTTCTCCCTGTCCCGGAATACAACCGCCTGGATCAAGTCCGTCCTTTTCGCATCCCATTTAGGCGAAGGCTCCATCCCAAATCGCTCTAGCATTGCGGACGTGTAGACCGCACCCTTAAGCGCTTGGCCGACGACATGGGGAGCCAGGAAAAAGCCCTGATACATTTCCTGAAGGCTATAAAGGGAGGCTCCCGCTTCCGCTCCGATTCCCGGTGAAGTCATCCGGTATGAACAGGCATCGACATATTCTTGTTTACCAACAATATAGCCGCCGGTTTTTGCAATCCCTCCGCCAGGATTTTTAATCAGCGACCCGGCCATCAAATCAGCGCCGACATGGCACGGTTCCAACTGCTCGACAAATTCTCCGTAGCAATTGTCTACAAATACAACCACATCATTCTTTATCTCTTTTACGAACCTGACCATTTCCCCAATTTCCGCCACTGTAAAGGACGGCCTTGTCGCATACCCTTTCGACCTCTGGATGCCAATCATTTTTGTATGCGGCTTGATCGCCTGCCTGATAGCTTCCCAATCTATCGAGCCATCTTTGCTTAATTCGACTGTATTATAGGAAATGCCGAATTCCTTCAGGGATCCGTTGCCAGTCCCGCGGAT
Organism: Bacillus sp. B-jedd; assembly: GCF_000821085.1. Taxonomy (GTDB): domain Bacteria; phylum Bacillota; class Bacilli; order Bacillales; family Cytobacillaceae; genus Bacillus_D. The sequence continues at coordinate 1,713,792 of NZ_CCXR01000001.1, read as the reverse complement.
GCCGACAATTTCCTCGAGGGTATCATAAGGCTTTCCGGTGATGTATAGCAATTCGTCCCCCGGCCTTAAAATCCCGAAAAGTGCAATCGAGATCGCATGTGTTCCCGAGATGATTTGCGGGCGGACGAGACCTGCTTTAGCCCCGAATACATCCGCATAAATACACGCCAGCACATCACGGCCGGTATCGTCGTAGCCGTATCCTGTGGACGGGTTAAAATGGGATTCACTGACTTTATGCTTCTGAAAGCTTTGCAGTACCCTGAACTGGTTGGTTTCTACCGTTTCGTCGATTGCCCTGTGAATCGCGGCGATTTGTTCCTCCACCTCCCGGGATACTTGTTTTATTTTCGTTCCGTTCTTAAAATGCTCAAACATCTTGCTGCTCCAATCTATACCGTGAATTTTTGCAATTGGCCCGCCACTTGATGGTCCCTTGGCGCATACCCTTTGCACCTATAGACTTGTTCCTGCTCCTGGAAGGAAAGCTCCCTAAGGATTGTTTCATTTTTTAACTGTGACAGCAGTTTCCCTTCGTTTGCCGGTATGAGGACCTTGTAAGGTTCCATCATGGCGATTGCCATTTCTTCAATTTTCTTTTTCAACGCATCCCTGTCTTCTTTTTCAAAAGCAGAAATAAACGCAGTTGGCGTATCCGCGGTCGGGACGAAATCCGGATGCTTGATATCCCTTTTGTTATAAACCGTCAACTGAGGGATTTCCTTAACCTCCAGCTCTTCGAGAAGGCGTTGGACCGTTTTTTCATGGTGGAAGTAATCCGGATTGGACATATCGACCACATGCAGGATCAAATCAGCCTCCCTTACCTCCTCCAATGTTGAACGGAAAGCCGCAATCAGCGAGGTCGGCAAGTCTTGGATGAAGCCGACCGTGTCTGTAATCAGTGACGCAAAGCCGCTTGGCAAAATCATTTTTCTTGTCATCGGGTCAAGAGTCGCGAACAGCTGATTTTCCTCATACGAATCTGCCTCGGACAGCCTGTTGAACAGCGTTGACTTTCCGGCATTCGTATAACCCGCTATTGCGATCTGGAACGCCTTATTCTTTTTGCGGCGTTCTCTATACCTGTCCCTGTGCTGGACGATGATGGCGAGCTGCTGCTTGATTTCATCGATTCTTCTTCTAATGTGCCTGCGGTCCGACTCTAACTTTGTTTCCCCAGGCCCTCTCGTTCCAATACCGCCTCCGAGTCTTGATAACTCAACCCCCTGGCCGGCAAGCCTTGGAAGGATATATTGCAATTGGGCGAGTTCCACCTGGAGTTTCCCTTCCTTCGAACGCGCCCTTTGCGCAAAAATATCCAATATCAGCTGGGTCCTGTCTATGATCCTCGCATCAAGGTCCCCGCCAAGATTCCTTTTCTGGCTAGGGGATAATTCGTCATTAAAAATTACGATATCAGCTTCAAGCTCATCGACAAGCGCTTTAAGCTCTTCTACTTTTCCTTTTCCTATGTATGTGGCCGGGTGGATCCTTTCCCGCTTTTGGACAACGGAAATGAGCACTTCACCCTGCGCAGTTTCAGTCAGGGAAACTAGTTCTTCCATGGAATATTGAAAGCGAAGGTCATCGTGTTCAGTCGTTTGACATCCGACTAGGATTGCTTTTTCTTTTATTGTCTTGGCTTCCAAGTGAAACACTTCCTTCATTTCTTCTTTTTCCCATCATATCAAAACTTAAGGCAATACTCTAATCCCAATAAATTAAGCGAAAAAAAGAGGCCGGAGCCCCTTTTTCCTAAAAATTATTGCTTTACATACTGCATTAGTGTTTCCGGGTCGAATCCAAGTACCCATTGTCCATTGACTTTTGTTTGCGGAACGCCCATTTGTCCAGTCTCTTCAACCAGTTTCCGGGCAGCCACAGGATCATTTTGTACGTTTACAACCTTATAGTCCAATCCTTGAGCCTCAAGGAAGTTAGTCATCATTGTGCAATAAGGTCAGGTGTTAGTTGTAAACACGGTAATTTCATTCATTTGAAGGGCCTCCTTAATAGATGTGTAACTCTGTTTTACCTTAATTCCGCCAATTTTGCCACTAATCGGCTTAGGCGGGCTCTCTATTTTTGATTCCCTTTTTTAAAGTTTTTAATCTAAGTAGGTTTAAACAACGATTATTATTTCAACGGTAACGGGGTGGTTGATTTCTGCTCTTGGCATTTCGCTTTCCGCGGGGCGCCAGCGGAGCCTCCTCGGCATGACCGCCTGTGGGGTCTCCGCGTGCCGCTACATCGCGCAGGAGTCTACATGCCTGAGCTTCAATCAACCAGCTAAATAAATCAAAATGTGAAATTACTAAGTATGTTCTATCCAATACCCCGTTTCTCCATATCTCCTACAAAATAAAAAAAGGCCGTTTTCCGGCCTGTTACCCATCGTCCAGCACCAAGTCATTGCTCCGAAGAATCATAAGGTCATGCCTGTCATAGCTGTGTTGCAAAAGGAGCCTCATCGCTTGCGAGCGGATTGATTTTTCAATGATATTCCGGATGTACCGCCCGTTTGAAAAACCGTTTGGGGGCGTGATGGACCTTATCCAAATCAAATGGTCCCGAAGCTTTTTCTCCGCTTCACTGCTCCATGAATATTCCCGTTCCTTCACCATCCGGTCTGCAATTTCCATCAGCTGGTCGATCTTGTAGTCAGGAAAATCAATCACGAGCGGAAACCTCGAATGAAGGCCGGGGTTTAAGGAGAGGAAATAATCCATTTCCCGTGAATAGCCAGCAAGTATAAGAATGAACTCATGCTGTTTGTCTTCCATATGCTTGACAAGCGTATCAATCGCTTCTTTCCCAAAGTCCTTTTCTCCGCCCCTCCCGAGTGAGTAGGCTTCATCAATAAATAAAATGCCGCCCAACGCTTTTTTAATCAAATCTCTCGTTTTTTGTGCGGTATGGCCTATATATTCCCCAACAAGATCAGCTCTTTCCGCCTCAATCAAATGTCCCTTTGAAAGTACTTCCATTTTCAAAAAAAGCTTCCCGATCAGCCGGGCGACAGTCGTTTTGCCTGTTCCCGGGTTTCCTTTAAACATCATATGGAGCGCCTGTTTTTTCGCCTTTAAACCCGCTTCTTCCCTTTTTTTATTTATATAAATCCAGGCATAGATTTCTTTGATTGTCCTTTTCATTTCCTCCATGCCGACAAGGGTTCCAAGCTCTTCTTCAATTTCCATCAAGGCGGCATGCTCGTTTTTCGCGATTCCAGCCGGGAGAAAGGATTCGCGGGGAACCTCCGCTGGCGGTTTCCGTTTTTGGGTATTCAGGACAATGCTGATCTGGCCGTTTTCTTTCATGCGCATAGGCTGGTCCAACGTATTCACCTCTCCTAAAAAGCAGTATACGCATTCTCGGATGTATCGTTCCGTTATCTTTTTATGGAATATCCTCTATGAACCGGCAATTAGGGATAGCAACAGGAAAGAAACCCCTTCTTACAATAGTATTCATGCATTTATAAATCATTTCAGTTAAATTATCATGCCAGGGCTCATCAGCTTATCCCGTTAAGCCCAACTCCCTGCGGTTCAGCACTAATTGGCAGCCTCCCAATCATCCTGAAAAAGGCCAAAATAAAAAGGCCTGAAAGTTCAGGCCTGCTTTATCATTTTGCCAGTATGGCTCATTGTCCTTCCAAATCAAGCTGGACATTGCGCGCCGGAGCGAATGTAGAAATCGCATGCTTGTAAACAAGCTGCTGCTTTCCTTCCGATTCAAACAAAACGGTAAAGTTATCGAATCCTTTAATTTGCCCCCTGAGTTGGAATCCATTTAATAGGAACACGGTCACATTCGTGTTGTCCTTGCGAAGCTGGTTTAAGAACTGGTCCTGGATATTGATGGCTGTTTTCATATAAAAAATCCTCCTCTTTTGTCTCTACTGTTATGTATTCGATTTTACTTGCAGCTTTCCTTCAATATACTTGAAAATTTCGGCAAAAATTTTTGAATGGTCCGCTTCCACAGTCATATCATACCATTCCACGTCCATCTTATTTCGAAACCAGGTTAGCTGGCGTTTCGCGTATCGCCTTGTATTTTGTTTCAGGTTAACGATTGCAGCATCAAGGGCCGTTTCTCCAGCCAAAAACTCGTAAATTTCCTTGTAGCCAATCGCCTGAATCGACTGGCAATCCCTTAACCCCTGTTCATAGAGGTCCCTGACTTCATCAATCAGCCCTTCCGAAACCATTTGGTCCACCCGGCGATTGATCCTGTCGTATAGCTTTTCCCGGTCCATGGTCAAGCCAATGACCGCGGATTGGTATTTTTGCCTTGGCTTGCTGCCATTCCTGCTTTCTTCAAGTGGCCTTCCTGTCGACGTGACAATTTCAAGCGCCCGGATGACCCTGCGGACATTATTAGGATGCAGCTCTTCAGCAGCCTTTGGATCAAGTAAAGCCAATTCGCGATGGACTGCCTCATTGCCTTCCTCCCTCGCCTTTTTTTCAAGCTGTTCACGGAAAGAAGGATCGGCAGGCGCCTCTGAAAATTCATACTCATAAAGGACTGACTGAATATATAGTCCTGTCCCGCCAACAATAATGGGCAGTTTTCCTCTAGATGAGATTTCGGCTATTTTTTCCTCAACGAGGCTCTGGAAGTCCGCGACGGAAAACCGTTCCTCGGGATTTCTTATATCGATTAAATGATGCGGGATGCCATCCATTTCCTCTTTAGTAACTTTTGCTGTCCCGATATCCATGCCACGGTAAATCTGCATGGAGTCTCCGCTGATTACTTCGCCGTTAAAACGCTTCGCAATATCAATGCCAAGCCTGGTTTTTCCTACAGCTGTCGGGCCGATGATGGCAACTAATTTATGTAAGCTTTCCAATCCCTTTCACACTGCCCCTCCCCTGTTAGATGACACTATTATACACAATACAGCCCGCTTAACCAAAAAACATGCCAGCGCTGTAGAATTATGGTCAAAGAATATAGTGTTTATGCTTTTTTCTCTAACATTGCATAATTTTACATGTTTCTTTACATTTCGATAACGATTCCATGACAAACAGACATCTACCCACAAACCAATGGTAGTCTAATAGAAGTCTATTTAGTGAGGAGTTTTTTCTCCACCTATGCAATAAAAGGGAATGATCCGGGCTGTCCATCCTGCCTTCCGGAACTTAAAGAATGGGGGATTTATGAAAAATGTTGACGAATGCTGAAATCGGTATTGACCTTGGTACCGCCAATATTCTTGTTTATAGCAAAAACAAAGGCATCGCCTTAAATGAACCTTCGGTTGTGGCAATTGACACCGAAACAAAGACCGTCCTGGCAGTCGGTAAAGAGGCGAAGGAAATGATCGGGAAAACTCCCGGCAAAATTGTTGCCATTCGTCCATTAAAAGACGGCGTCATCGCAGACTTCGACATGACGACGGAGATGCTGACCCATATTATGAGAAAAGCATCAAAAAAAATCGGCTTGTCCATCCGCAAGCCCAATGTAGTGGTTTGCACGCCTTCTGGTTCTACCAGTGTTGAACGCCGGGCTATCCACGATGCTGTCCGGAATGCAGGCGCGAAAAAAATCCACTTAATTGAAGAACCTGTTGCCGCTGCAATCGGTGCAGGAATGCCAGTCGATGAACCGGTCGCTAACGTCGTTGTCGATATAGGCGGCGGAACAACGGAAGTAGCGATTATTTCTTTCGGCGGAGTTGTGGCCTGCCATTCTATTAGAATTGCCGGTGACCGCCTCGATGAAGACATTATTAAACATGTCAGGAACGAATATAATGTGCTGATCGGCGAGCGGACTGCCGAAATGATTAAAATGGAGATCGGCTATGCGCTTGTGGATCATCCTGAACTGAAAATGGATATCCGCGGCCGGGATCTCGTGACAGGTCTCCCGAAAACGATCACCCTATCATCCTATGAAATCCGCGAAGCTATGCGTGAAGCGCTTCTTCATATCCTCGAAGCCATCCGCGCAACACTTGAAGATTGTCCTGCGGAATTGAGTGGCGATATCGTCGACCGGGGAGTTATTTTGACAGGCGGCGGCGCGCTTATGAAAGGTATGGAGGAGTGGCTGTCCAAGGAAATTTTCGTACCGGTCCACGTCGCGGAAGAACCGTTGGAATCAGTGGCCGTCGGAACAGGCAAAGCACTTCAGTATATTCATAAACTACAGACAGTAGCGAAATAAGCATTATACAAGGGCCTCGCAGGAGGTCCTTTTTTATGCAATTAAACTAGGCGTTAAATTTCTTCTCGTCCATTCTCTTTCAAAATCCCGATAAAATGGGCGAGAATCCTCGCCGTCAATCCCCAAATAATCCGCCCCTCAAAATTATAAAAATACTCTTCCATATGCCTTGTCCGCCAATTGTAATCTCTTCCTCCAGCAACAAGGTCAAAGGGGAAACTCTCTTCCGGTTCGGCCTTGAAATGGATCTTGTAAATCTCGGGGTCCGTATCCATAAAAAAGCTAAGCGGAACAACGAAGATTTCTCCCACTTCAGCAGGATTCGGCTTCACCTTACCTGCATTATTAATAAAACCGGCATATGGATAAATGATCATGCCAAAAGGTGAAATCAGAAAATCAAGCGGAGCAACTCCGCTGATTTCCCTTTTGTCTACACCAAGTTCCTCCACGGTTTCCCTTATCGCCGCCTCCATTTCATTGCGGTCGCTGGCATCCACCCTTCCGCCGGGAAAACATATTTCTCCAGGCTGTCGGCGCATTTCCATTGAACGCACTTCAAATAAGACAGAAATCCCTTCTGCTGTTTGGATAAGCGGAAGAAGGACAGCATACTTTGAGAAATTCTCGCTTCCCAATATTTTAGGAGAATGGGCTTTTAGTTTTTTCGTAATGAATTCAGGCGTCATTGCTTATCAACTCCACAAAACCTTTAAATTGCATCTGTGCACTTCCTAATTCTTTAACAGCGTAAATGCAAGGCTCATAGTTCCTTATAAATGTACAATTAAAGGTGCTGCAGCGGCAGCACCTTTCCTCTGTAAATGATTACCCAAGTTGCTAGGCATAATCGAGCCCTTCTGAAGTCCGCAAGTTATTCGACAACTTCGAGTGTAACTTCAACATTCCCTCTCGTTGCTTTGGAATATGGGCAAAATTCATGCGCTTTCTGGACTAGTTCTTCAAGCTTGTTCTTGTCAATCCCTTTTCCTTTCACCTCAAGAACGACAGCAAGTTTGAATCCGTCATCAGACTCGTCTTTTAATAAGCTTACATTCGCGGTTACTTCGGAGTCAAACTTAATGCGCTCCTTTTTAGCCATGAGCTGCAGTGAACCGTCAAAACAGGCTGAGTAGCCAGCGGCAAATAGCTGCTCCGGGTTCGTTGCCTCAGGAAGCTCTTTCGCCCGTTGTGTGTTTGGATTCGCAATGTCAAAGTCAATTTTTCCATCGGAGGATTTTACGTGGCCTTCCCTTCCACCTACTGCTGTAACAGAAGAAGTAAACAATTTCTCACTCATTATCCCATCCCCTTTTCGGTTCATTGTCTTCTATTTTCCACTCATCTCTTAACCTTAAACACAATAGATTTCTCTCACTTGTAAGAGATTTGTCGCATTTTATCTATTCATGAAAAGGAAAAATCGTTACAATAGGAACAGCAAGCGGAAACTGCAGGCATACTTAGCGGAATATCAGGGAGAGAAGATAGTTGGGGAATTCATCAATTACGATTCAAACCGCCAAGACGGTGGTAACATCAATGGAAAACGGAGAAATCCTGAAAAATTCAGAACTGGAAGTGGGCAAGGAATATATCGTCACCATCCAACTCACGACAGTTAAATAGATTATTAGAAAAGAAGGAAACGGGACATGTAGTCTCGTTTTTTGTTTTATCGAGACAGCTATACCCAATATGGACATTACCCTTCCCAATTGGACATTACCCCCAATGTCCCGAAAAATGCTTAAAGGCTGCCCCGATTTCTCAGAACAGCCTCTCGTTTTTACATTACTCGTTTAAACATTTTTTCCATTTCGTATGAAGAAAAATGGACGATAATCGGACGCCCATGCGGGCAGGTGAATGGGTCCGAGGCGAGCCGCAGCTCGTCAAGCAATGCCTGGATCTCATCATTACGCAAATAATGATTCGCTTTAATCGATCCTTTACAGCTCATCATGATGGCCGCTTCTTCCCTCAGCTTCTTAATATCGACCTTCTTCATGGACAAAAGCTGCTCAATCATTTCCTCAATGATTTCCTGTTCCTCGCCATGCGGCAACCATTGTGGATGGGAACGAATGATAAAGCTGTTCGGCCCAAAATCCTCTAGGAACACGCCGACTTTCTCCAGTTCATCTTTATATTCATTGATTTTCAGGCATTCATCTGTTGAATACTCGAACGTGAGCGGAACTAGCATGTCCTGAAGCTCGTTTTCCACCTGTCCGACCTTTTCCCTGAAAAATTCATATTTAATCCGCTCTTGGGCAGCATGCTGGTCGATGATGTAAAGGCCGTTTTCATTTTGGGCAAGGATATAAGTACCGTGCATTTGCCCAATCGGATACATCCCCGGCACTCTTTCCGCCTGCCCTACGCTTTCGGAACCAGCTGTTTCCATTCGGCTTGCGTCACTGCCCAAATCATCCGGTACTTGTCCCAAGTCCGAAGGCTCTTCTTTTGGCAAAAGTATTTCTTTTACCTGGCTGGGAAAACTGGCCCATTCGGCCTCCGATTTCCTTGGCGGAATTCCCCGGCTGCCTTCAGTACTACCGGCAATGCGGCTGCTAATTCCGGGACGGGATACCACTACAGTAGAAGGCTCTTCATAGCGTGATACAGCTTCATTCCGCTCCTCAGTACGAACAGGTTGTCCCGCTCGCTCTTCGTTTGCCTGTGAATTGGCTGACACAGCCGAAGAGCCATCAAGTTCCAAAGACGTTTGCTCCGATTTTGGTTTTTCCGTTTTAAGCGGCTTAGCCCCCGATGGGATCAACTGCCTTTTCTTAAACGATGCGGCTATCGTGTTCCTGACGAGTTCATAAAGTTCCGCTTCCTTGCTAATCCTCACTTCCATTTTGGAAGGATGGACATTGACATCAACAAGGATCGGGTCCATTTCTATATTCATCAGCACAATCGGGAAACGGCCAATCGGCAGCAGCGTGTGATATCCTTCCATCACTGCTTTCGCAAGGCCGTAGTTTTTGATAAACCGGCCGTTAATCATCGTTGAAATGTAATTTCGTGAAGCCCTGGTCACCTCGGGCAGTGATGCGAATCCGCTAATCCGGTAATCAAGTGAGCGGCCTTCAATCGGCACGAGCATCTTCGCAATTCCCATACCGTAAATGGCCGCGAGCACCTGGCGGACATCTCCGTTCCCATTTGTGTGGAGAAGTTTTTTGCCGTTATGGATCAGCCTGAAGGACACTTCTGGATGAGATAAAGCCAACCGGTTTACGAGGTCGCTAATATTGCCAAGTTCAGTATGAATCGTTTTTACATATTTCAGGCGGGCCGGCGTATTGAAAAAAAGGTCGGTCACGATGATATCGGTGCCCCTGCGGCTTGACGCCTTTTCAAAGACGGTTTCCTTTCCGCCTTCAACAACAATCCTCGTGCCGGCTGATTCCCCTGTCGATGTCTTCATCTCCAGCCGGGAAACGGAAGCGATACTGGGCAGGGCCTCGCCCCGGAAACCTAGCGTACGGATCCGGAATAAATCGGCTTCATCTTTAATTTTGCTTGTCGCATGTCGGTGAAACGCTTTGGTTACGTCATCTTCCTCAATGCCGTCCCCGTTATCGGTAATTCTGATTTTTGCCAGGCCCGCTTCTTCCACTTCAATCTCAATAATGGTACTGCCCGCGTCAAGTGAGTTCTCTACAAGTTCCTTGACCACAGAGGCAGGACGCTCGACCACTTCCCCGGCGGCTATCTTATTCGACAAAGCGTCATCAAGCTGAATGATTTTTCCCAATTCGCCCACCTCCCGGCTAGTTTCTTATTTTTTTCTGCAGCTCATGAAGCACATTGATGGCCTGCAATGGCGTTAAATTCAAAAGATCCAACTCACGTAGTTTTTCAATCACTTTATTTTCTTTTGCACCAAGGTCAGATTTTTTCTTTTGAACAGGTTCATCAAAAAATGAAAGCTGTGAAGGGCTGGCCGCAACCGCCGCTTTCTCCTTCACTTCCGAAGTTCCATCTGGAAGGACAGGAACCGGCTTGCCAATTGGAGCGTCTTCAAGTGACGAAAGAATTTCACTCGCACGGACAATCAGTTCCTTAGGAAGGCCTGCCAGCTCAGCGACATGGATCCCGTAGCTTTTATCCGCGGGTCCCTCTTTTATTTTATGAAGGAAAACAACCTTGCCATGATGCTCAATTGCACTGACATGAACATTACGTAGTCTTTCCAGCTCATCTTCCAGGACTGTCAATTCATGATAATGGGTAGAGAACAACGTCTTCGCGCCAATCCGGTCATGGACATGCTCGATGATCGCCTGGGCGAGTGCCATCCCATCGTACGTGGAAGTGCCGCGCCCGATCTCGTCAAAAAGAATCAGACTGTCCTGGGTTGCATTCGCAATCGCGTTTTTTGCCTCAAGCATTTCGACCATGAAAGTACTTTGGCCGGAAACGAGGTCGTCCGCCGCACCAATCCTCGTAAATACCTGATCGAAGATAGGAAGCACTGCCCTGTCTGCCGGTACGTAGCAGCCGATTTGAGCGAGGATCGCGGTAAGTGCCACTTGGCGCATATACGTACTTTTACCGGACATGTTCGGACCGGTAATCAGGAGAATTTCCCGATTTTCATTCATCGCGCAGCCATTCGGGACATACTCTTGTGAGTCGAGAACTTTTTCAACGACTGGATGGCGCCCCTCTTCGATGAGAATCTCCCTGGACTCCGAAAATTCAGGTTTAACGTATTTCCGCTCTTCACTGACTTCCGCGAAACTTTGCAAGACATCGATCTCACTGACTACTTTTGCCAAGGCCTGCAGTCGTGGAATTTCCTCCTTAATCCGGTCACGGATTTCGCAGAACAGGTCATACTCCAGTTCCCCGCATTTCTCTTCCGCTTCAAGGATGAGCGCTTCTTTTTCCTTAAGGGCGGGAGTAATGAACCGTTCGGCGTTCGCCAACGTCTGCTTCCGCTCATATTGGCCTTCCTCAAGAAGGTGAAGATTCGCCCTCGTTATCTCGATATAATAGCCGAAAATTCGGTTATAGCCGACTTTTAGAGACTTGATTCCTGTCTTTTCCCGCTCGTCCCTCTCAAGTTGGGCAATCCAAGTCTTCCCATTACGGCTTGCATCCCGATACTGGTCAAGCTGTATATTATAGCCATCGCGAATGATATTTCCCTCTTTTACAGATAACGGAGGGTTATCGACAATCGCCTGCTCAAGCAGGTCGACTATTTCTTCACAATGATCCAATTTCTCCGAAAGTGCCTTCATCTCTTCGCCGGTAATACGGCTAAGGATTTCGTGTAGCGCAGGGATTTGCTGAAGGGAACGGAGCAGCTGCTTCATATCCCTTGCATTAACGTTGCCGAATGCCACCCGGCCGGCAAGCCGCTCAAGGTCGTACACTTCTTTCAGGCATTCCTGAAGTTCCTTCCGCTCAAAATAAAAGTCCTTGAAATGCCCGGTTAGCGCAAGCCGGCGCTCAATTTCATCACGGTCGATTCTCGGCCTGCCGACCCACTGTTTCAGGAGCCTGCCGCCCATTGCCGTCTTCGTTTCATCTAGAAGCCATAACAGCGAACCTTTTTTCCCTTTTGACCGGATTGTTTCTGTCAGTTCCAGGTTGTGCTTGGAAAAATAGTCAATTTTCATGAACTGGTGAACCTGATAGATCGTGACTGGCTGAAGATGGGTCAAGCTCCGCTTTTGAGTTCGATATAAATAGTTGAAGAGCCTGGCGGCTGTAACCTTCAATTTCTCTTGGTTCAATGCTTCTGTGAGCCCTGCAAAAGCCGGATCCGGTTCAGTTTGTTCCTCGTAAGAAATAGCCAAAATTCCCCGCTCCTGCATTTTCTTTTGAAAAGTATCTTCAAGGCGCGCTGAAATGACAACCTCCTTCGCCCCAAGGACTGAAATCTCATTCAGAACCTCATCGTCCTTCGCCGGGAGAAGTGTAACCCGGCTTTCGCCGGTCGATAAATCTGCGTAGCCAAATCCATAGGTCCCATCGGAAAAACGGGAGATAGTCGCCAGATAATTATTTTCTTTTTCATGCAGACTGCGGCCTTCCATCACTGTTCCGGGCGTAATCAATTGAATGACCTCGCGGCGGACGACACCTTTCGCCTGCTTCGGGTCCTCAGTTTGTTCACAGATCGCCACTTTAAAGCCCTTCTCTATTAGACGTTCAATATAAGTGGGTGCGGAGTGATAAGGAACACCGCACATAGGAATACGTTCCTCAGTGCCGCCTTCCCTGCTCGTCAAGGTAATCTCAAGTTCCTGCGAGGCTTTTAGAGCATCATCAAAGAACATTTCGTAAAAATCGCCAAGGCGGAAAAATAAAAAGGCATCCTGGTACTCTGCCTTTATTTTTAAATATTGTTGGATCATCGGCGTATAAGCTGCCATATTAGCCTCCAAAATTACATTTATTATGTATTGTATTTCGAGTTCCTTCGACACACTATTATATCATAATTTCTATTCCTTCCCGGATTGGAAAATACATTTCCTTCATTTTGCAGGGCAAAATAAGCTGAAAAAGAAGAAAAACCGTTCATTTGTTTATATTTTCAAATTTCGGGGAAATATTTCAATAGATTGGAAGGTTGGCCAAAAAGAGATAGTATGACTGATTTCGGGAGGGTTGTTATGAAATATTCTGATGTGAAAGTTATTTATTTGTTGGAAAACCGTTTTGTACCCGGAAGGACGGTCCAGCCTGTCCTCTATTATCCCGGTGCGTTAAAAGAAGAGACAATTGAGAACGAAAGAGACTTGATCCACAAATGGGGCAGCGGTGTGTCAGGATATTATCGCAACCACCGGGCCAGTCATGAAATACTTGGAGTTATGCAGGGAAGCGCCGCGCTTGAACTCGGCGGCGAACGGAAAGTCCAACTCGAAGTTAAGTCAGGCGATCTCATTGTATTTCCTGCGGGCACTGAAAAACGGAAGGTATCGGCAAGCCCCGATTTTCAGGCTGCCGGCTTGGAAACAGATGATTCTGTTGAGGAAAGTCAATGGTATGCGGAAGTGCCATTTTACGGAAGCCGCGACAGCCAGTATTATCAACTATCGTTTAACTTTTAACCATAATAGAAAATAGCAGCTCCGATTGGGGCTGCTTTTGCATGAATGACGGTTAGTCAGAAAAGTATTCTTCAAATTTGGCTTTATCCGTCTGTTCTTTGTTTTCGTAGTAAGGATTGTCCTCAGTTGGAGTATCCGGATCCAGATTGGTTTTTATGACGAGCATTGGCCCTTTTGGCTTTTCAGCAATCATTCTGTCTTCCAATTCTTTAAAATCGGGCATTCTTTCATTTCCTGGCTTATTTGGTTCAGTCATGCTTCCACCTCCTATCTCTATCTTTCCTGCCAGAACCACGTTTATGTAAAACTTTTGATTTTAACACATTTGTGAACCATTGAGCATTTTGCCCACTTTTCTATGCCCGCGAGTTACAATGTAAGAAAAGGGCTGGAGGTTTTGCACATGGGTATGTTGACAAATTGGCTTGAGAGTTTGGCGTACGAAATTGAAATATCCTCAGCATGCCTCCGGCTTCAAAGTCCGAAAAGCGGATGTATGAAATGCGGCCAATATTGTCCGGAAAAAGCAATCACATTCACTGGCCGTGAGGTAAAAATTGATAGCGAATCGTGTACGAACTGCGGACAATGTGTACCAGCCTGTCCAGTCCAGGCGATTTCCGGCAAATCTCCGGAAAGGACCATTGTAAATGATACATTGCTCATTGAAGAAGGCCTTTTTCCGCCATTCCAGGAACTTCTCTATTTTTGCAAAAGAGGCATCCGGAAAATTTACTGCAGCAATCAAGTAGTCCCCGATGCTCCGGTCATTGATGAAGTCCAATCGCTACTGGGCGAAATGGGCTTTGAGCCAATTGCCATTTTAGACTCATTGCCCTCTCCCGCCGAGGAACGGGTTGCCACAAGAAGATCGTTTCTACTCAACGCTGCATCTGAAGGCCGGAAGCTGGCGGCTGCGTCTTTCGCGCCAGCGAAGTGGAAATTCAACCAGGACCAATTTAACCTTGTTTCGATGTTTCCAGGCTTCTCGCTTTATGAAGTCCATATCAGCCAGGAACGGTGCACCCTGTGTGAAGCTTGTTTTAAAATGTGCAAGCAGGAAGTCTTTATGCTCCAGGACGGCATCTTGTCAGTCAAGCACAGTTCATGCAATGGCTGCAAACTTTGTACGGATGTGTGTACTGCCGGAGCGGTTAATCCCGTCCAAAAAGCCCACAGTTCAGAGAAGATGGAACTGGGGGTTGAGCGTGTTGCATGCCGTGATTGCAGCAGTCCTTTTTACACATGGAGAAGTAGTAATTCCAATACGGACGCCAAATGCCCTGTATGCAAAACCAGGAGCGAAAAGGGCTACCTCAATCCATTTGGCGACTGAAAGGCAAGGCGCAGGCCTTGCCTTTTTGTTACAAAGAAAAACTAGGAAGGAGTCTCCCTAGTTGTGATTATTCTTCTTCCGATCCTACAAGGAAATCGGGGTTTATTTCTTCGAATTCGTCATCATCTACGTCGAGGTCCCATTCATCATCGCAGTCGCAACCGTCGTGGACAATCCTGACGCATATTTTTGTTTCGCCAATCACTTCCACAGCGAATTCCCTCTCGACATGGACAACAATTTTATTTCCGCCCGGTGAGATGACAGCCTCGCAGCAGTTCGGCTGCTGGACGACTTTAGCGATGATCCCGTCATCATCGATGCAATCTTTGTCCCGGTATTTAAGCTTGATGACATCCGTATAACGGACTCGCTCAGTGACAACTTCTGTTTTTGTATTTTCGTTGTACGAGTACCATAAGTTGACGTCAAAGTGGCCATGTATTTCAACCGTTTTGCCAGATTTCTTTGCTTCATATTTATGGTTGATAATCCAGCAGCCAAGTATGCTAGATGGATTATGTGCCGGACAGATTGTATGTTGGGATTTGGTAAATTTATGGCCCTTTGCGACGACCGCTTTGGTAATAATCTCTCTGTATTCTCCCATTCGAGCAAACCCTCCTCATTCAGTTTCACTTCATCCTATGCGTTCGTACAGACTTGGGTGCACTTAAAATATTGCTGCATTGGATAAATAGTTAGGCATGCTTCATCATATGCAAAATGCCTATGTTTGTGACTGGATGTGGAGATTAGGGGCAAAAAGAAAACAGGCCCGCTTGGGGGCCTGCACTCATCAACGGCTATGTTCGTGTTCTTCTTCGTGGGTATGTCCGCAGCTGTCGCCTTTATTAACTGCGGCGCCTGTTTCACCGCGCAGGACATCACCGCCGGTTGATTCGATGACGATGTCTGTCACTGTGTTGGAAACCGTAGATGCGATCATTTGAAGAAGTTCGTTCACTTCGACTTGTGATTGCTTGAAATCCTGGACGACCGGAATTTCATCCAGCTCCCTTTCAAGGGAGGCAATTTTGTCTTCCACTTTTTTAAGTGCTTCAGGCTTTCCGTAATGCTGGAGGTTGACCGCCTGTTTTTGAAGACCTTTTATATCTGCAATAAGCGCGCTTACCTTTTGATTTTCATGGATATGAGCTTCCGCCCGCTTAAAAAAATCGACTTCGTCGGTTTGAGCGATCATTTCCGCCAATTCTTTTGCCCGTGCAATAATATCATCTTTTGTATACTTCGCCATTTTAATTCACCTCTGCCAGTGGTTCAGCCATCTCGGCTGGTTGTAGCATTTCCCCGTTTAATGACCATGTCTTTGCATCAATAATCTTTACCTTGACAATTTTGCCAATGGACGATTTTGGCCCGATGAAATTAACCAGCTTATTTTTATCTGTATATCCGGCCAGAACATCCGGATTGTTCTTGCTTTCGCCTTCGACCAGGACGTCAACGGTTTGGTTTACATAAGGCTTCATTGCTTTAGCTGACAGCTCATTCACAAGGCTATTCAAGCGCTGAAGGCGGGCCTTTTTCACTTCCATCGGTACATTATCGACCATTTTTGCGGCCGGAGTTCCTTCCCTTGGCGAGTAGATAAAGGTATACGCCAGTTCAAAGCCGACTTTTTCATAAAGGGTCATCGTTTCTTCGAATTGCTCATCTGTTTCATTCGGATATCCGACGATGATGTCCGTTGTCAAAGCGACGTTTGGAATAGCAGCCTTGATTTTACCGACCAGCTCAAGATACTGTTCCCGTGTGTATTTACGTGCCATAATTTTCAATACCTCGGTTGAACCCGACTGGACCGGAAGATGGATGTGGGGCATTAAATTTCCGCCCTTTGCAAGAACCTCTATGAGGCGGTCAGTAAAGTCCCATGGATGGCTTGTTGTAAATCGGACACGCGGAATATCGATTTTGCTGATATCTTCAAGCAAATCGCCGAGGCCATAATTGATGTCCTCCAAATCCTTGCCGTAGGAGTTGACATTTTGGCCAAGCAGGGTGACTTCCTGATAGCCCTGTGCGGCCAGGTGGCGCACTTCCTGGATAATGTCCTCCGGCCTGCGGCTCCGTTCTTTACCGCGGGTGTAAGGAACAATGCAGTATGTGCAGAATTTATCGCAGCCGTACATGATGTTGACCCAGGCTTTGATATTTCCACGGCGGACTTTCGGAAGGTTTTCAATGACGTCCCCTTCCTTTGACCAAACTTCCACAACCATTTCCTTAGCCATATACGCCTCGCTCAGGATATTAGGAAGCCTATGGATATTGTGTGTACCGAAAATCATATCGACATGCTGGTACGTTTTCAAGATTTTATTGACGACGGACTCTTCCTGGGACATACATCCGCAAACCCCAATCAACAAATCAGGGCGCTCCATTTTCAGCCCTTTCAGATGGCCGAGTTCACCAAATACCTTGTTCTCCGCATTTTCGCGGATGGCGCAGGTGTTCAGCAAAATGACATCGGCGTCCTCTGTCGTTTCGGTAGGCTCATAGCCAAGCGCCATAAAAATGCCGGCCATGACTTCGGTGTCATGTTCATTCATTTGGCAGCCGTAAGTGCGGATATAAAACTTCCTGCCATCTCCCATGCCACGGAACTCTTCGGAAATTGAAAAATCATCATGATATTTCACTTCTTCCTTGCCGCGCTTTTTGGCATCCTTCAAGGAAGGTGGAACAAAAACGGTCTCGAAATATTTGCTGTAATCCTTGACGGATTTTCTGTCCGCAGAATTATTTTTGCCATTAATTTGATTGGATTGATCTAAACGCTGATTTTCGTTCATCTCTTTCTCCTTTCTGAGAAGAATAAAAAATAATATTTGTTTTTTAACATACAACTTAACATTATAAACGTTACAGGAAAAACAAACAATATAATATAGATGCTCTCACCTTCAACAAACTAATAACAGCCAAGGTTTTTAAACTTTCCGATTCCGGTGAGTTGATATTTCTGTCAGGTTTTTTTGACTAAACCAAAGGGCAAGAGTTGATACAATTACAACTCTCGCCCTTCTATCATTACAATTTAATTGACGACTGCCTTTTAATGATTGGCTATTTATTAAACGTAACTGATTTTAGAATATTTTTATAGGTTTCCAAATGTTTATCTACATTTTCTGGTTTGGCACCATAAGAATAGATGTAAGCCTTTTGATTGTAGATAACGGCAGATTGTCTCAATATTATTCCATTATCTGCGGTAGCAATCAACTCATTCCATTCTATGTCATTTTGCGTAAAATAACGTTCTTCTGTGTAATTATATCATTCCTTTAGGCTCATCTCATTGGGTAATGTTTCAACCTCTAAATTAAAATTGCTTCCATCTTCATTTAATAGGTAAGCAACAACTGGATAATCTTGTTCACCAACATCCAACTCCTGGACATCGCTTGGATAACTGAATGTCGCGTCTTCTAACGTTGTCTGAGAAAGTTGTACTTTTTTTGGCTCGTTTTTAGAAGTCTCTTTTGAAGTATTTTGAATACCGCCAGTACGGGCACAGAGATTCCCTCTCTCAGCCCAAAAAGAAGAAAAATCCTTAAACCGGTCACTGACAAGCTGGATAAAAGCCTTTCCAACCATGCAAAAACACCCCAAGAAACTTGGGGTGTTGGCATGTGGCTTAAAGATTACATGAATTCAGCGACTAGCTTATCGAAATGCTCCTGATCGAGATTCAGGTCCGCATCCGCAAGCGGTGTTGCAGAATAACCATTAATCAGCTCCTGATAGGACTGGCGCTCCGTGTTCTGGTAAATCAGGCCGGTAACAAGGCCTTCATGCTTCATGAGAGTCTGCATAGCCTGTTCACGATTGTGAGGGTCATAACCTTCAATATCGCTCAGCTTTGTCAGATTTTCTTTAAACCAGTCATAAGTGTTGATTTTATTATATGTCACACACGGGCTGAAAACGTTGATCAATGAGAAGCCTTTATGTTTAATGCCGGCTTCGATTAGGGCAGTCAAGTCCTTCAAGTCAGTTGAAAAGCTTTGCGCGACAAAAGTGGCGCCTGCTGTCAGAGCCATTTCCATCGGAGCGATTGCTTGTTCAATAGAACCCATTGGTGTGGATTTCGTTTTGAATCCAGCGGCAGATCTTGGCGATGTCTGTCCTTTTGTCAATCCGTAAATCTGGTTGTCCATGACAATATAAGTGATGTCGATGTTGCGGCGGATCGCATGGATGGTATGTCCCATCCCGATTGCGAAGCCGTCTCCATCTCCGCCGGAAGCAAGGACAGTCAAGTCGCGGTTAGCCATCTTCACACCCTGTGCAATCGGAAGGGCGCGTCCATGGATTCCATGGAAACCGTATGAATTGATATAACCGGAAATCCTGCCGGAGCAGCCGATTCCTGAAATAACAGCAAGTTGTTCCGGCTCGAGGCCAACGTTGGCAGCCGCGCGCTGGATGGCAGCCTGCACAGAGAAATCACCGCAGCCTGGGCACCAGTTCGGTTTTACATTATTGCGGAATTCTTTAAACGTTGCCATTTAGAACAACTCCTTGCTTTTTGTGTAGATTTCATTCGGTAAGAATGGATTTCCATCGTATTTAAGTAAATTGAACATTTTGTCGGCATGTCCAACATTCATTTTAATGATATTGGCAAGCTGGCCGGTTGCGTTGTTTTCAACAACCATGATTTTCTTTGCCGATTTGAAAAGCGGCAATACTTCGTCAGCCGGGAACGGATGAATCAAGCGGATATGCGCATGATTCACTTTATGGCCTTCGGAGGAAAGACGGGATATCGCTTCTTCAATCGCCCCTCTTGTCGAGTTGAAGCCAACAATGAGAAGGTCAGCTTCTTCGTGCGGTGCGTTGACATGAACAGGTGTTTTGAACCGGAGGTTTTTAACTTTCCGGAAACGCTTATCCATTTGCGCGATGCGATTGGTGGCTGATTCAGACGGTTTACCGGTTTCATCGTGCTCTACGCCCGTAACATGGTGGATACCATTTTTCATACCAGGAACGACACGAGGTGAAACGCCATCTTCAGTCACTTCATAACGCTTGAAGTAGCCTTTATTATCAATTTCCGGAAGCTCTTCCGTCACAAGCTTGCCGCGGCGGATTTCAATTTTGCTGAAATCAAGTGGTTCAACCGTCTGTTTCCCAAGGGAAAGCTGAAGATCGGAAAGAACGATAACCGGACACTGGTATTCCTCGGCAAGGTTCAGCGCCTCCGCCGTATCGTAAAAAGCTTCCTGGACCGTACTTGGAGCGATGACGATCTTAGGGATTTCCCCATGTGTTCCATAGATCATCTGCATCAGGTCGGATTGCTCCTGTTTTGTCGGCAGGCCAGTCGATGGGCCTCCGCGCTGTGTATCAATGATGACAATTGGTGTCTCAGTCATTCCCGCGAGACCAATCGCTTCCATTTTAAGGGATAACCCAGGGCCCGCAGAAGCTGTGATGGCGCGTACTCCCGCATAGTTTGCTCCAATGACCATCGTTGCCGCAGCAATTTCATCTTCTGTCTGGATGACGGTTCCGCCAAGCGGTGGAAGCTTCTTGATCAAATATTCCATGATTTCGGAAGCAGGCGTGATTGGATAGGCAGCCATGAAACGGCAGCCTGCCGCGAGAGCCCCTAGGGCAATGGCATCGTTTCCAATCATGAACAGCCTCTTTTTGCCGTCTGCTTTCTCAAGCTGCATCGTACGGATACCAGCAAGCTGTTCTGTCATAAAGTCATGGCCAGCCTGAATCGCTTCCATGTTCTTTGCGACAACCTGGTCGCCTTTGCGGCCGAATATTTCGCGTACAACTTCTTCGAACACAGGAATATCGAGGTCCAGGACCGCCGTGGTTGCACCGATGGCGACCATGTTTTTCATCAGCGATGTCCCTAGCTCAGTAGCGATTTCCGTAAATGGAACCGCGTACAATTCTGCCTGTGTGTCTGCCGGCTTTTGCGGATTAAACTTGGCGTCAGCAAGAATGACTCCCTTGCTGTGCAGCTCCTTATAATTCAAGTCAATGGTTTCTTGGTCAAATGCCACCAGGATATCCAAATCATCGGAAATGGATCTTACCTGTGTCGTGCTTACCCTGATTTTATTATTTGTATGGCCACCCTTAATCCTCGAAGAGAAATGGCGATACCCATACAAGTAATAACCGAGCCGATTTAACGCAATTGCAAAAATTTCGCCTGTACTTTCAATACCTTCCCCTTGCTGCCCTCCAACTTTCCAAGAAAGTTGATTGATCATGCTTTACACCCCTTTGGATATGTAAAAAAATATTAGTATGGCTTTCAATTAAAAGTGTAGCACTTTTCCAAATAAACACCTAGAAATCAGCTTATCTTACAAGGATTTACGACTAACGGCACTTTATCTGGTAGGGTACTAAACGCTATCAATTCTAGACCTATGTGAACAAAAATGCAACCCTTTGTGGCATTTTCGTGTCTAAAATTTGAATATTTTTTCAGCATTTTATTTTACTAGACTAATATGGCTGTAAAATAAACTTCTTTGCCATTCTTTCACTGTTTTTGGAGTTTTTTACGGTAGTCTTTTTTCCATATTTTTATACAAGAATTTTTCCACTTGTATTTCAGAATAATATTTTTGCAGCTCATTAATAAGGTTTTCATATTCAGCCATTTCCGTTAAATTCACGACAGTTTTATCTATACCATCAAAGTCGGATCCAAATCCCACATGATTTTCCCCGCCAATAGAACAAATATGATCCAAGTGGTACATGACGTCACTGATTGTTGCGTCCTCTGCGCTTGAAAGGAAATAAGGAACAAAGGTTAGTCCCATGACAGAATCCCGCCTGATTAAAGACCGGATCTGGTCATCCTTAAGATTGCGCGGATGCGGGCACTTTGTGTATGAATTGGAATGTGATGCGATTGGAAAGTCAGCGAGTTCCATGACATCCCAAAATCCCCTTTCAGACAAATGGGAGACATCGCACCAGACCTTTTTTTGGTTAAGGAGGTCTACGACTTCCCTTCCGAACTTTGTAAGTCCCCGGCCCCGTTTTTCCTTCACTCCGTCCGCTACTGCATTTGCCCAATTCCAGGTAAGGCCTACTGAGGAAACACCATAGTCAAGCAATGCTTCGAGTTTTCCGATATCCTCTCCGATTGCATCGCAGCCCTCAAGGGTTAGCATGGCCCCTACCTCATCCTCCTTTAATTGGCCAATCTCATGCTTGGTCCTTACCTGGACAACACTGCTGGAGCCGCCAATGACTTTTTCGTGGAAAATCCGGGCCATTGCTTCCGCTGCAGTAAATTTAGCTTCCTGTTTAATTTCCTCAGGAATATAAATGGCAAAGCATTGCACTTTAATCCCCGCTTTTCTTATCCCATTCAAATTTGCCTGGAGGCTTGATGAGCTTTTGAAATCAATCGACTTGTCCTCGTACATTTTTAATAAAGCATCGCAATGAGCATCGAAAATTTTCACCTTAACGGCCCCTTTCATTTACATCCTGCTATATCATTCTATTTTTTGCACAAAAAGACCTGCTTGAAACTGTCCAAGCAGGTCTTTTGCCGAGGTAAAGATCGATTTTTTGCTTTTTTCAAAAGAAATGTGTTGCGGCCAAATCTTTATCTTGGCTCAACAATCAGCTTTATAGCTGTACGTTCTTCCCCGTCAATTAGTATATCTGTAAAAGCAGGGATGCAAATCAGATCGACTCCGCTAGGCGCTACGAATCCTCTTGCAATCGCTACTGCCTTTACCGCCTGGTTCAGCGCGCCTGCACCAATTGCCTGGATTTCAGCCCCGCCCCGCTCACGCAGGACCCCGGCAAGCGCACCAGCTACAGAATTAGGATTAGATTTTGCTGAAACTTTTAATATTTCCATTCCTAGCTCCTCCTCGTATAATCCCGATCCCGCATGAGCAGCTCATGGACAAATCAGGTATATATCATTCCATTCATACTATATTCATGGACGATGGGACATATTCCGACTTGGAGTACATTTGCCGTATGCATTCTTTTTCAAAAAGATTTCCGAGCGGCACCAGGCATGCTTAAGAATAAAACGGTTGATCGCTGTTAATTTGGATCCGCTCAACTTTCTTTGCCTTCCCTGTTTTACGGTCCAGTTCAAACAAAACAGCCGATAGCTGGGCAGGCCCTTCTTTAGATACCTCAAAGCGGACAGGCATGGCGGTCAAAAACCTTTTCAGGACAGCATCCCTTTCGACGCCCAGAATCCCGTTATAAGGGCCTGTCATGCCGACGTCGGTGATAAAGCCCGTCCCTTCCGGCAAAATCCGATTATCGGCCGTCTGGACGTGCGTGTGTGTCCCTACTACTGCGGAGACCCTGCCATCCAGGTACCAGCCCATCGCAAGCTTCTCACTCGTGGCCTCAGCGTGAAAATCCACAAAGATAAAAGGCGTTCTCGCGCTTGCTTCCTTTACGAGTTCATCTGCTTTTCTGAACGGACAATCTATGGCCGGCAAAAAAGTCCTTCCCTGCAGATTGATGACGGCGACCTCTAATTCATTCAGTTTCAAGTAGACAATTCCTTTGCCAGGAGTGCCTTCCGGGAAATTCGCCGGTCTGGCCATATATTTGGCGCTGTCAATAAACTCATGGATTTCGCGATTATCCCAGGCATGGTTTCCCAGTGTGACAGCCTGGGCCCCCAATTCCAGGAATCCCTTGTAAATCTGCCCGGTAATCCCTTTTCCGCCTGCAGCGTTTTCTCCATTGATGATGGTCACATGAGGCCTGTATTTCTCTTTCAGCTTCGGCAAATACTCCTTGACCATGTCCCTGCCTGGTGAACCAACCACGTCGCCAATAAATAAAATATTCATTTTTAAACCTTCCGTTCTACTGTTTGTTTTTATCATTGTAACACATCGGTGAGCCCTTTAATCGCTCCAGCCCAGCGTGAGAATAAAAAGACAGCGGCTTTTTGGCCGCTGTCCATTCTTCTTATTTCGAATATTCGACTGCCCGGGTTTCACGGATGACCGTTACTTTAATATGTCCCGGATAATCAAGTTCCTCTTCAATCCGTTTCCGGATGTCCCTTGCCAGCCTATGGGCGGCTAGATCATCAATCGCTTCAGGCTTGACCATTATCCTCACTTCGCGGCCTGCCTGGATCGCGAATGACTTCTCTACGCCATCATATGACTCGGAAATCTCTTCAAGCTTCTCAAGCCTGCGGATGTAATTCTCAAGGGTTTCGCTCCTCGCCCCTGGGCGCGCGGCAGATAATGCATCTGCGGCGGCAACCAGTACTGCGATGACGGAAGTTGGCTCGACATCGCCATGGTGGGAAGCAATGCTATTGATGACAACCGGGTGTTCCTTGTACTTTGTCGCAAGCTCCACACCGATTTCAACATGGCTGCCTTCCACTTCGTGGTCGATTGCCTTGCCGATGTCATGGAGAAGACCCGCCCTGCGGGCAAGTGTTTCATCCTCGCCAAGTTCGGCGGCGAGAAGACCTGAAAGCTGGGCTACTTCCATAGAGTGCTTCAGGACATTTTGTCCATAGCTTGTACGGAATTTCAAGCGGCCCAAAATTTTGATCAAGTCAGGATGCAATCCATGAACTCCGACTTCGAACGTTGTTTGCTCCCCGATTTCGCGGATGTGCTCATCCACTTCACGGCGCGCCTTGTCGACCATCTCTTCAATCCTTGCCGGGTGGATGCGTCCATCCTGCACCAGTTTGTCCAGTGCGAGGCGGGCTGTTTCACGCCGAATCGGATCGAAACCTGATAATATAACGGCTTCAGGAGTATCGTCGATGATTAGGTCAATACCTGTCAGAGTTTCAAGAGTCCGGATATTCCGGCCCTCACGGCCAATTATACGGCCTTTCATTTCATCATTCGGTAAGTTGACAACTGAAACTGTCGTTTCTGCCACATGGTCGGCAGCGCAACGCTGGATTGCGAGTGAAAGGACTTCCTTCGCCTTCTTGTCCGCTTCTTCTTTCGCGCGGTTCTCAGTTTCTTTGATCATCATGGCCATATCATGGGCAAGTTCTTTTTCCGTTTGGTCCAAAATAATCGATTTAGCTTCTTCCCTCGTCAAACCGGAGATTCTTTCTAGCTCGGTCTGCTGGGCCCGTACCAACTCGTCCACTTTGCTTTCCATCTGTTCAATATGCTGTTGTCTTTGGTTAAGAGAATCATCCTTTTTCTCTAAAAGGATATCACGCTTATTAAGCGTTTCATCCTTCCTGTCCAAATTTTCTTCTCTTTGCAGCAAACGATTTTCTTGTTTTTGCAGTTCATTTCTTCGTTCCCGAACCTCACGTTCAGCTTCTGTGCGAAGCTTGTGAATTTCATCCTTCGCTTCAAGCAGCGCTTCCTTTTTGGATGCTTCCGCATCGCGCTTCGCATCATCAAGGATCAGGGCAGCTTCGCTTTTAGCTCCTGCCACCTGCTTTTCCGCAAAGGACTTACGAATAAAATAGCCAACAACCGCACCGACGAATAGGCCAAGCAAAGCGGAGATGGTGATAGTAATAGGGTCCATCGTTACACCTCCTCTTGCTATGAACTTTTGTTACTTTTTCAAGTGTCGGCATGTACATTGTGATTCAACATACAGCAAGCACCAAGGCTTTTAACATGTAAAATTACCAAAAATGTAAAATATACAATGTTAATTGTAAAGCTGCAAATATTCATTGTCAAGGTTTTGTCCACTAGCTGTTCTCAATATATGGAATCTGTGTATCAAAAAAGCAAAGCCGGCCGGGCTTTGCTTTTTTCGCAATTAATCAATCAATTCAAACTGTTCTTCATCTTCGTCATTTTCAGTGACGACTTTTTCGCCGTCCAAGCCGTAATGGTCACGGATTTTTTGCTGGATCTGTTGGCGGATTTCAGGGTTTTCCTTCAGGAATGCCTTGGCATTTTCCCTTCCCTGTCCAAGCCTTTCTTCATTGTAGGAATACCAGGAACCGCTCTTCTGGACAATATCAAGCTCGGAGCCAAGGTCGATGACCTCACCTTCCTTGGAAATTCCTTCGCCGTACATAATGTCTACTTCTGCTGTCCTGAATGGAGGAGCCACCTTGTTTTTCACAACTTTGATCTTCGTCTTGTTCCCAACCATTTCCGTGCCTTGCTTCAAGGTTTCAGCGCGGCGGACTTCCAGGCGCACAGTTGAATAGAATTTAAGAGCGCGGCCGCCAGGCGTTGTTTCGGGATTTCCGAACATGACGCCGACTTTTTCGCGGATTTGGTTGATGAAAATCGCGATGGTCTTCGATTTATTAATCGCCCCTGACAACTTGCGGAGAGCCTGGGACATCAGGCGGGCCTGCAAACCTACGTGCGAGTCGCCCATCTCCCCTTCTATTTCAGCCTTTGGAACAAGTGCTGCGACAGAATCGATGACGATAATATCGACAGCGCCGCTTCGGACAAGCGCTTCGGCAATTTCAAGGGCCTGTTCGCCTGTATCTGGCTGGGAAAGAAGCAGTTCATCAATATTGACACCAAGTTTTTGCGCATAAGTGGGATCAAGGGCATGCTCGGCATCAATAAATGCCGCCTGTCCGCCGGAAGCTTGGACTTCAGCAATCGCATGAAGTGCCACTGTCGTTTTACCGGAGCTTTCCGGTCCGTATATTTCAATAATGCGCCCCCTAGGATATCCGCCTACCCCAAGCGCGGTATCAAGGGCGAGAGAACCGCTCGGAACTGTGGAGATCCTTTTGTCGGTTTGTTCTCCGAGTTTCATGATGGATCCTTTACCAAACTGTTTTTCTATTTGCTTTAGGGCCATTTCTAAGGCAGCCTGACGATCACTCACTGTGTTTCCTCCTTAAAATCATATATAAAAGCATAAGCTATTGGCTTAAATCTAGCAAATTACTTCTATAAATAATATACTATTTCCCAATCCATTTGTCCAGCAAAAATACGAACATTTATTCGATTTTTTCTTAAGCATAACGAACGCCAAAAAGTTCAATTCCATCTCTCAAACAAAGATTTTTGGCCAATACAGCGGGTTGAAATTAAAATCTTCGTTTATATTCTGAACTTTTCCCCACTCGCTGTCAAAAGAAAAGGAAGCCGGTTAGGCTTCCTTCAATTCTTTCAATTTTTTCAGTAAAAAATAGCATCCATATTTGACGGTTCTGATTCGGTTGGCGGCCCTTTCACCTCCGAGGTTAAGTTTCTCCACAGAAGCGGGCTTTCCATTGATGGCGATTCCGATATAAACCGTTCCGACCGGCTTCCCTTCAAGCTCATCCGGTCCCGCTACCCCGGTAAAACTGATGCCTATGTCGGCATTCATCAAGGAAGCAACATTTTCTGCAAGCTCCGCGGCGCATTGAGCGCTCACAACTCCCTTATTTTCGATTGTTTCCTTTTTGACACGGAGCACGTTTGCTTTGACTTCGTTCGTATAACAGACAACTCCGCCCTTCAAGCTGCCTCCTGCTCCCGGGATGCTTGTAAACTGTTCCTGGAACATGCCCCCGGTCAAGCTTTCAGCAGCTGAAATCGTTAAGCCACTGTCTTTTAATTCCTTCGCCACTTCCTTCATCAGGGAAGTATCGTCATATCCATAAAAATAGCTGCCTACTTTGCCGAGGATTTTTTCCTCCAGGTCATCCAGCATTTCAAGAGCACTTTCCAAAACTGAATGTTTCGCAGTCAGCCTTAGCGTCACCTCTCCTTCAGAGGCGAGCGGGGCAATTGTCGGGTTGCTCTGGCTGTCTATCAGGTCTTCTATTTCATTCTCCAGGAGAGCCTCCCCGATCCCAAAGAAGCGAAGTACCCTTGAAACAATCTGTTCCTTGTTTGAGATCCTGCCGGCAAGTGCAGAAGCACCATATGTAAGGAACATTGGTTCCATTTCGCTTGGCGGGCCAGGAAGAAGCATATATAATTTTTCCTCTTTTTTAACGACCATACCAGGTGCCATCCCATGGTTATTGGGCAGGACTTGTGCCCCTTTTACGACAAGGGCCTGTTTACGGTTGTTTTCTGTCATTTCCCTTTTTGTCCGCTTAAAGAAAAGCTCAATCTGTTCCATGGCGTTTTCATCCATTTCAAGCGAGGTTCCCAAGTGGGAAGCGATCGTTTCCTTTGTCAGGTCGTCCTTTGTCGGACCAAGTCCGCCTGTTATGAGGATTAAATCCGAGCGATTTTCAGCGATTTCCAACGCTTGCTTCAACCTGCCGGCGTTATCCCCTACCACTGTATGGTAATAAACATTGATGCCGATTAAGGCAAGCTGCCCGGAAAGAAAGCGGGCATTCGTGTTGTTGATCTGGCCAAGCAGCAGTTCTGAACCCACTGCGATGATTTCTGCATTCACCTATTCATCACCTTCAAGTGTGCAAGCTTTATTTTGAGTTTTTAAACACATGCATATTTTTTGCAAAATAATCCCAGCCGGACCATACCGTAAAGATGAGCGCGACCCAAAGAGCAATATCCGCAAATGGGATGGAGACCATTTCAAAAATGATGTTGTGGAGCAAAAGTGCTGATATGGCAACAATCTGGGCCCAGGTTTTAATCTTCCCCAGCATATTCGCTGCGACTACTTCTCCACCTTCTACAAGAAGAAGCCTTAGGCCAGTTACGGCAAATTCCCGGCTGATAATGAGGATGACAATCCATGATGGAGCTGAGCCCATTTCCACAAGGACAATGAGCGCCGCAGAGACTAAAAGCTTGTCGGCAAGCGGATCAAGGAATTTCCCCATATTTGTCACCAGCTTGAATTTCCTCGCATAATAGCCGTCAACCCAGTCAGTCGAAGCGGCGATGATGAACAGCAGCGCGCCGACAAAATGAGCAACAGGAAGAGTTACCCCCAAAAGGGTCATATCTCCCCATTTAAACGGGTCCAGCATGATAATTAGAAATAAAGGAATTAACAAGATTCTTGATACAGTAATTTTATTAGGCACATTCATTTTTCTTTCCTCCAGGTTTGGCAGGGGCGTGAAAAAATAGTCATCAAAAAGGATGACTATTCATTCCCCTTAATATAACGGATGGTAATATTTTGAGTGACTTTTTCGGCAGCCGGAATCGCGTATTCAAGCTTTTGCCCGTTTACATAAATTTCGGTATCTACCGTCTTGCCCACTCTGATGACAGCTTCCGTTTCATTCGAAAAATCGAGTGTTTCGCTGTCTTTTTTGCCGACTGCCAGCATTCCCCGGAAGAAGGATTTTCCTGTGCCATTATTAATACTTACCCAGGTTTCTCCCGTGGAAACGACTTTCAGTTCGAATTTCTCGGCATTTTTCAGTTCGTATGTTGAGTTGTTCCCAGCTGATTCAGCAACGGCCAGTTCCTGAGCGGGGGTTTCAGGTTCCTCGGTTTCCTCTTCCGCTTTTTCCTCATCCTCTTTTGAGCCGCTATCCTTGCCCTTATCCGTTTCGTCATTCTTCTTCTCGGTTCCTGGCGGCTTAACAATCGTTGCCGGTGGGGTGTCACTTCCTTTATCCGAGGTGGAATTCTTATCCCCGTAGTTTTGGACTAAATAATATATGAGTGCGGCAACGCCAATAATGAGCACCCACATCAATATTTTCGGAAAGACTTCAAACAGTTTCGAACCGCTGTCAGGCAGCCCCTTCCTCGACTTGACCCTTGAAAGCTGCTCCGGCAGGTCTTGCTTGTAGGCGGATGGAATTTCAGCCTTATATGTATCAAAGATTTCATCCGGCTCGAGGCCCACTGCTTCACTGTATTGCTTAATAAATGCGCGGACGTAAAAATCTCCGGGCATGCTCGAATAATTTCCTTCTTCAATTCCGGATAAATAGCGTTTTTGAATTTTTGTTACAGCCTGCAGATCATCAAGACTCAAGCCTTTCGCAAGCCGCGCTTCTTTTAGCCGGTTTCCTAGTTCAGTCAATGTAAACACCTTCCAACTTTATTAAAAATCGAAATCTCCAAAATCCGATGCGGGGAACATTGGATTTTCCTGATCAACGACCTCGTACGTTATCTCTTCATCCGCATGATTGCGGAGTTCAATTATATAATCGAAGTCCTCCATTGTATACTCGGAATTCCTTACGAATATATCAGGATGCTCAATCACCTTGACGGCAGGAAGCCTCATAATTTCCCTGACAAGCTGCCAGTGTTTTTCATTGGCTCTTTTTGTGGAAACTATCCCGTCCAGGATAAAGATATTGTTCTCGTTGTATTCATCCTGTATCAGTTGGTTCCTGATGGTCTGCTTTAGGAGTGTGGAAGAAACAAACAGCCATCTTTTATTGGCGCATACACTGGCGGCTACGATGGATTCTGTTTTACCCACCCTTGGCATCCCCCGGATTCCAATGAGCTTGTGCCCTTCCTGTTTATATAATTCCGCCATGAAATCAACGAGGACACCAAGTTCGCTCCGGACAAACCTGAACGTCTTTTTGTCATCGGCGTCACGCTGAATATATCTTCCATGCCGGACAGCGAGCCTGTCACGAAGCTTCGGCTCCCGGATTTTTATTAATCTTATTGTATCCATTGTATGTAAAATCGACTCAAGACGCTGAATCTGATCATCGTTTTCGGCAAGGATTAAAAGTCCCCTTCTTCCCTGGTCGACTCCATTGATCGTAATGATATTAATGGAGAGCATCCCAAGGAGGGAAGAAATATCGCCCAGCAGGCCGGGGCGGTTTATCCGGATTTCATACTCCACGTACCACTCTTTTTTAGCCATGGGAACCTCCTGGGTGAACTTTGTGACAAATTTCATCATATTTGTCTAAACCTATATTATATGATTTTGCTAGAAGATGAAAGGAAAAACAAACAGTTTGTGTTCAAGGTTTTACAGGAGAAAAAGAAAAAGAGAGGAGATCCTCTCTTTAACGGCTTCCATTATTCTGGACTAGTTTCACCATCATGTTGGCAATTGCCTGCTGCTCATCCTTATCTGCAACAGACCATAAATCGGAAAGAATCCTTTCCTGCTCGTTTTTCGGCTCTACCTGGTTTGCAAGGTAGTCCCCAATCTGGTAGGCAAGGTCTGAGATTACATTTTTGCTGACTCCCTCATCCTGTGCCTGGTGCAGCCTGTCGGCGAGAAAATCCTCCCACTGCTTCCAATTATCGAGAATAGACATCCTTTTCCCTCCTTATTTGTAATACAGCTTTAGTTTTCCGGTGTGAAGGAGGAAATATACGCGATTTACATGAAATCAGGTGTACCAGCCGCCGTTGATTGATAAAATTTGTCCTGTAATATATGTCGCCTGGTCTGATACAAGGAAAACAACCCCATTGGCTACTTCTTCTGCCCGCCCAAGCCTTCCCATTGGGATATCATCCGCTATTCGATCCAGTTCGGATGAGGTGAATTGATTGAGCATCGCGGTTTCCACAGCGCCTGGCGCCACTGCATTGACCCTGATGCCACTTAGGGCAAGCTCCTTGCCAAGTGCTTTAACAAAGGAAATTTGCGCTCCTTTCGCGGCAGAATAGGCCGCTTCGCACGCTGCTCCTGTCTGCCCCCATATCGAAGAAATGAAAACAATGCTTCCGTCCTTTTTTGCCAGCAGTTTTGGCAAAAGGGCTTTAGTCAAAAGGATAGGATTCAGGACATGGACATTAAAGAGCATCCCCGCCTCGTCATCAGTTAAATCCTGAAAAAGGCCGGAAACCGCAATTCCGCCACAATGGATAATAACATCAAGACTAAAAATATGCGGTACGATGGCTTTATACCCACCCGCTTCTCCAAGGTCCGCCTGAATCGGATAGTACTCCCCCTCAAACTTTCCGGCTAATTCTGTGATCAATGTGTCCACCGAATTTTTATTACTATTGTAGTGGACATATAAATTAAACCCTTTTTCCGCCAGGGCATAAGCAACGGCTCTTCCAATGCCGCCGCTCGCCCCGGTAATCAATGCGTATTTATTCATGGCTCTCCCCCAGCATTCTCTTTTCAAAAAGGCGAAAAAAGCGCCAGGTCCCGGCGCTCTTTTGATTTTATTACTTACTTGCCGGCACAACCTGGCATACGGTAAATCTTTCTTCTTCAAACAGCTCTTTTGCGGCCTCCTGAATATCGTCTAGTGTCAGCTTCTCAAGGACAGGCACAACAGAAAACAAATCCATTTCATTAAAGGCATATCTAGTGAACTGATTGGCAATGTACTCTGGCGAATTGATTGCCCTAAGGAATGCGCCAATCTTTTTCCGCTTTGCCCTCTCCAACTGTTCTTTCGTAAAATGGCCTTCCTTTGCCCCTTCTAAAATAGTCCGGAGTTCATTAGCAAGTTCATCGGGACTCGCTGTGTCCCCGCCCATCATCGCGAAGCCGAAACCATGTTCCTGTGTGTAATCAAATGAGAAGGTCTCATCAATCAATCCATTATCATAGAGGCGAATGTAAGAATCCGAGCTTTTCCCAAAAAGCATTTCCAGCAGCAGATTGATGGATAACTCCTGGGTGAGCATATCCTCGCCACTCGTGCCAACGCTGTCAGCTTTCAGCCCAACAAGGCATTTGGACGTCTGGACATTCATCTTCAAAACCTGCTTCTCCCTTGCCACGCCTGATGGTTCCTGCGCAAATTTCCGGTCTATTTCCGATCGGTCACTGAATTGTTTCTTCGCCTGATTTTCCCTGACCTGGCGCATGATTTCTTCCGGCGAGACAGGGCCGACAATGAACAGAAGCATATTTGAAGGATGGTAAAACGTATTGTAGCATTCATAAAGCATATCTTTGTCAATCTTTGCGATTGATTCGATTGTGCCGGCGATATCGATTTTGACAGGATGGTTATGGTACATATTCTCAATCAAACCGAAGTATAGGCGCCAGTCAGGATTATCATCGTACATCGTAATTTCCTGCCCGATGATGCCTTTTTCCTTTTCCACTGTCTTTTCGGAAAAATACGGGTCTTGGACAAAATCGATCAGCGTTTCAAGATTCTCTTCCACCCTGGAGGTTGAAGAAAAAAGGTAGGCTGTTCTCGTAAATGAGGTAAATGCGTTTGCAGATGCTCCCTGCCTGCTGAATTGCTGGAATACATCGCCATCTTCTTTTTCAAACAGCTTATGCTCAAGGAAATGGGCAATGCCATCTGGTACATTGACAAACTCATCCTTGCCAGGAGGCTTGAACGTATTATCGATGGAACCATATTTTGTGGTGAATGTGGCATAAGTTTTATTGAACCCGTTCTTTGGGAGGATATATACGTCCAATCCATTTGGCAGTTTTTCATAAAAGAGCGCTTCGCTAAGCTGCTTGAATTCAATTTTTTCCACCATTGGCCGCCTCCTTTCCTGTCAGAAAATAAATGGTGTCAAGATCGATCTTCTGTGCAACCGCTGTGACTTCCTCGCGGGTTGTCTCTTTCATTCCATCAATCCAGTTATCGAGCGGAATATCTTTTCCTGCTGCTACATTATGGTAAAGTACTTCGATAATCCCACGGTTCGTATCTATTGTCTCGAGGATCTGGTTTACAATAACAGCCTTGGTTTGCTCCAGTTCTGCTTCGGTAAAATCGCCTTTTTTCATCGCATCCATTTGTTCAGCGATAATTCCTACTGCCTGTTCATAATTTTTCAGGTCAATCCCCGACATCACCATCATCAGCCCTTTATGGCTTTCCAGCCTGCTGGCTGCATAATAAGCAAGACTTGCCTTTTCACGCACATTGATGAACAGCTTCGAGTGGGAGAATCCCCCGAAAATTCCGTTGAATACTTGGAGCGCGTTATAATCAGCATCACCGTAGTAAATATTCGTTCTATAGCCGATGTTCAATTTTCCTTGTTTGACGTCCTGTGGTTCTTTGACAACCTGGACGTCATCACGCTTAAGTGGAGATGTTTTAGGCGATGCCGCTGGCTCCCTTTCGCCAAAGCTGAAAAGTTCACCTGCCAGCTTTTGCGCTTGTTCTTCTGCGATATCGCCAACCACATACAGGTCCAATTCGTCCTCAGCGAGTGACTTTTGGTAATACTCGTATAAGCCTGCTGGAGAAATCGTTCCGACATCTTCCTGCCTGCCATTGACATTGATCGCGTATGGTTCACCTTTGTACATTTCTTCAATCAGCCTGAAATTGGAATAGCGCATTTTATCATCATAAGTGGATTGGATCCTCTGTTTAAGAGTACGCTTTTCCTTTTCCACTGTGGCGGAATCGAAGCCGTTTTCTGTAGTTAATGGATTTAGAAGGATTTCCTTCAGAAATTCGAATCCCTTCCTTAGAAGCGGAGATGAATCGGAAAGAAATTTCTCATTTGCGATTTCCAGAAAAAAAGTGATGATATGGTAATCACCTTTTTTCGCAAGATCGGCATAAAGGACGGCCCCATAAAGTTCATCAAGATATGCCCTTAACTTCGTGGTCGTCGGGTATGCGGCCGAGCTGCTTTGCAGGACATGGGGCAGCAGTGCCCTCATAGTTGCATCTCCTTCGTTTAATGGAGCCTTCATCTTAAAGACGATAGCATTCGTTTTATATTTTTCCGTTTTCACGACATGGAGCCTGAAGCCCTCCATTGAAAACGTCCTTTCGGGCAAAATTCCCATGGCCATAACCTCCCTTTTTATTACGCACTTTACAGTAATACCCATGATTATTCCATTCTAATTTTCCCACAGCAATAATATTCTATTCTAACTATAAATTGTCAGGGCACGTATTTACAAATGATTATGCTTATATATAGATCGTATTGGCATCGAGATGCCTGCGGCTCGCAAAAATTAAAAATCCTCCTGGCATTCAGGAGGATTTTTTGTAAAATCACATGGTTAACGTTTACTTGAATCAAATGGTTCGCCAACTGCCTTAGGTGCCTGAGAGGATTTAGAAAACACAACGAGGGCTATAAGCGTAACCACATAAGGGAAGATTTTCAAGAGAATTGGCGGGATGACGGCCAATTCGGGAATTACCTGTGAAACGTTGGCGATAGTACTTGCAAAACCAAAAAACAGAGTCGCTCCCAAAACTCCAAGCGGGCGCCACTGGCCGAAAATTAATGACGCGAGTGCCAAGAATCCAAGCCCGGAAACCGTTCCGGTAAATTCTCCGGCATACGTCAGGATGATAATCGCGCCGCCCAATCCGGCGAAAGCTCCCGAAATAAGGACTCCTGCATATCTGGTACGCCTTACATTAATACCCGCTGCTTCCGCTGCCTGAGGAAATTCACCGCAGGAACGCAGGCGAAGGCCAAATCTTGTTTTATACAACAGGAAGGTGCTCACGAACAGAATCGCAAGGACAAACCATGTTGTCGGATATGTTTTCGTAAAGAATAAATCGCCAATGACTGGAATTTTTGACAGCCCTGGAATTGATTCAGGGGAAAAACCACTCTTAATCCTGATATTCCCACTCCCGGTAATATTCCTGGCCAAAAATATTGTCAGCGCCGTTGCAATCAGGTTGATCGCGGTACCACTGATGATTTGGTTCGCGCTCAAATTGATGCTCGCAAATGCATGCAGGGCGGCGAACAGGATTCCGGCAGCCATCGCGGCGAGCAGGCCGATCCAAAGGACCACCGTATTATTCGAAATCACGTCACCAAGGAAGTGGACTGCAATGGCGCTTGAGAATGCGCCGATAATCATTAAACCTTCAAGACCAATATTGACAACACCGCTTCGCTCACTAAACAAGCCGCCTAATGCAGTAATCAGAAGAGGGATTGTAAAAGCAATCGCATACGGAAAAATTTGCTCTATGATGGTCCACATATTATGCTTCCCCCTTCTTTGCCGCAGGCACATCATTCACATTGCCGTCGGAACCGCGCTTCCAGAGTTTATTGACTAGGCGTTCTATCAATACACTAGTAGCTGCGAAATAAATAATGATCGCTATGATCGTATTGGCAAGTTCCGGTGGAATTTCGGTCATGGCATTCATGAAGCCTGTCCCGGAATAAAGGACACCGAAAAGAAGAGCCGCGAAGAAAACGCCAAACGGCGTATTATTCCCCAGAAGGGCAACCGCGATGCCGTCATATCCCTGGAAAGGAAGAACACCGATCTGGATGCTCGATGCATTGCCGGTATACAGCGCGACGCCGCCGAGGCCAGCGAGCGCTCCCGAAATGACCATGGAAAGGATTATATTCCTATTGACTCGCATCCCGGCATATTCTGCCGCATATCTGTTAAAGCCTACTGCTTTCAATTCAAAGCCAAGAGTTGTTTTATTAATAATAAAGGCAATGATGATGACGCTGATAACGGCTAGGAAAATACCTAGATTAATATATGAGCCCTGGAACATTTCCGATAAAAACGGAAGTTTCAAAGTAGCCTTATCCGGCAAAGTCTTGGATTCAGTTTCAAGGAATTCGCCTTTAAAATAGCCCGGCACAACATAGTAAATAGTCCAATAGGCAATCCAGTTCATCATGATAGTCGAAACGACTTCATGCACGTTAAATTTCGCTTTTAGAAGCCCGGGAAGGAATGCCCATAAGGCACCTCCAACGATACCTGCAAAAATCATTGCCAGTAAAAGGACAGGCCTTGAAAAGTCAAAAGTCAGCCCTACCGCTGTGGCGCAAAGACCGCCAATTAGCATCTGCCCCGATGCCCCGATATTGAATAGGCCCGTCCTAAAAGCAAATGCGACAGCCAGTCCGGTAAAAATAAGTGGTGTCGCGGTGGCAAGGGTGTCGCCAATACGCGCGATATTTTTGAAAGCGCCCTGAAGTAAATACATATATCCTTCAATCGGGTTGCTTCCGATGAAGAGCATTAAAATCCCGCCAGCTATAAGCCCAAGGACAATCGCAATTAATGATACAATGGTATTTCTCATACGGTTCTCTCCTTGTTTACCCCTGCCATCATGAGCCCTACTTCGTTCTCATTTGTTTCAGATGCATTTACAACACCGATAAGCTCCCCGTTATTGATTGCTGCAATCCTGTCGGAAAGCTGTAGTACTTCATCCAGCTCAAGAGAAACGAGCAAAACGGCATTTCCTTTATCCCTATGCTCAATCAGCCTTCTATGGATGTATTCGATTGAACCGACATCCAGTCCCCTTGTAGGCTGGACCGCAATCAAAAGTTTGGGGTCTAGTTCAATCTCCCTGCCAATAATCGCCTTTTGCTGATTTCCGCCTGATAGGGTACGGGCAATTGATGCTGCGCCTTTTCCTGAGCGGACATCAAAATTTTCGAGGATGTTTTTTGCATATTTTTTCATAGCCGGTTCATTTAACAGGCCGTATTTTGAGAATGGCTTTTTATTGAACACTTCAAGAACCATGTTGGATTCAAGTGTATAGTCCAATACAAGGCCACGCTTCTGCCTGTCTTCAGGAATATGGCCAATCCCTTTTTCAATTCTTTGCTTAATCGGTATGGAGATGATATTTTCGCCATTCAAAAGGACCTCGCCAGATTCCGCCTTCCTTAGCCCTGTGATCGCTTCGACAAGCTCAGTCTGGCCATTACCATCAACTCCGGCGATTCCGACGATCTCTCCCGCGCGTACTTCCAACGAGAAATCTTTAAGGGCTGGCACTTTCCTATTATTCTTTACAGAAAGAGAATCTATTTTTAATACGACATCACCTGGCGTACTTTCTTTCTTGTCCACTTTAAAAGATACATGGCGGCCTACCATCATTTCAGCAAGGCTTCCTGTGCTCGTTTCCGCCACATCCACTGTCCCAATCGACTTTCCTCTTCTGATTACCGTACAACGGTCCGCTACCGCTTTAATTTCCTTGAGTTTATGGGTAATGATGATGATTGATTTACCCTCGTTAATAAGGTTCCTCATAATTTTCATAAGTTCATCGATTTCATTCGGCGTCAAAACTGCCGTCGGTTCGTCAAAAATTAGGACTTCCGCTTCCCGGTACAGCATTTTAAGGATTTCCACCCTTTGCTGCATCCCGACAGAAATATCTTCTATTTTCGCGTGGGGATCAACGTTGAGACCGTATGATTTTGACAGGTCTTCAATCCTCTTCGCCGCCCCGTCAATATCAAGGACAACTCCCTTTAATGGTTCGCTGCCCAAAATGATGTTTTCCGTAACAGTGAAATTTTCAACCAATTTAAAATGCTGATGCACCATCCCTATTCCCAATCTTGTCGCCACATTGGGATTGGAGATGCGGACTTCCTCACCGCGAACCTTAATTACTCCCTTTTCGGGCTGATACATTCCGAACAGGACACCCATCAGCGTGGATTTTCCTGCTCCATTTTCACCGAGGAGAGCGTGTATTTCTCCCTTTTTTAACGACAGGGAGATATTATCGTTGGCAACAATACCCGGAAATTCCTTTCGGATATTCAGCATCTCAACTACATAGCTCATTGTAACACTCACCTTTGCCATTTACTGAGTCTTGTTCTATAGGGACGGCCCTATTTCCCCCGGCGCTCTATCATGCCGGAATTGCCGATTGTTTGCAAGTGTCATAGAATCCAAGGAATCAATATACAAAAGAGACGGAAAAACCGTCTCAATTGTATGATTGCTTTTTACTTGAACAAGTCACCTTGTTCAGCTTTTACTTCGATTTCTCCGCTCTTAACCTTTTCGAAAACTTCCTTCACCTTGTTGGATGTTTCGTCGCTCAAGTTAGGGTTCTTTTCAGGGATTCCGACGCCATCGTTTTTAGCATCAAACATCAGCGTCTTTCCGCCTTGGAATTTGCCGTCAAGTTCGTCCTTGATCATATCAAATGCCGAAAGGGAGATTTTTTTAACGGCAGAAGTCAGGATGACAGACTTGTCGCCGTCATACTTACCATCTTCATACTGGTCTACGTCTACGCCGACAATCCAGACTTTTTCACCCGATTTAACACGGTTGATGGTTTCTTTGATGGCTCCGACGCCTACGCCGCCAGCAGCCGCGTGGATGACATCAACGCCGCGGTCGAACATGGAAGCCGCAATCTGGCCGCCAGCAGCCACGTTGTCAAATGAACCTTGGTAGATGAAGTTCTCTTTCTTCATGCCAATTTTTGTGCCCATATTTTCATTGGCGTATTTGATACCTTGCTGGAAGCCCCAGTTAAACTTTTGGACTGGAGGAATTTCCATACCGCCGATGAAGCCTGCTTCGCCTTCTTTCAGCTCAAGCGCAGTTGCTACACCTGCCATGAAGCCGGCTTGGTGTTCAGCAAAGAAAATAGCGATTGTGTTTTCTTTCAAAGATGCATTACCGTCCCCTTTATTCGGAGCGCCGTCAATGATGACGAATTTGGCATCCTTATATTTATCTTGCGCGTCAAAAATAGCTGTTTCGAATTTAAATCCTGGTGTAACGATGAATTTGTAGCCGGCATCATAAAGGTTGCCGATTTCTTTCAAATATTCGGCTTTAGTCGTACCCGCAGGCTTCAAATATTTTGATTTTACACCAAGCTCTTCTTCTGCTTGCTTAATACCTTCCCAAGTACCCTGGTTGAAAGACTTATCATCAATTGTACCGGCATCGGTGACCATACCAACTTTGAGGTCGTTTTTCTTTTCATCGCCGCCTTTACCGCCTTTTGAATCATCGCTGCCACAAGCTGACAACAGCATCCCTGCAGACAAAAGCAACGACATAAACAGACCAAATTTGCGTTTCTTCAAGGAATTAACCCCCTAATGATTGTTTGATTAAGTAGAAATGGACCGAATTCAAGGGCGTTTCCGTAAAACGCGGAAACTGAACTTATCAGCCTTGAAATAATTTACCGAGTAGAGAATTGGCTCATCAGCCTCATCGAAATGAAGCTGCTTCAGGACAAGCAGCGCTGTTTCAGGCTCACACTCAAGAATTGGGGATACCTTGTCATGGTAACCGAGCGGCTCAATCTGGGCAACCGCGTATGTAATCCTCCGGCCTGCCTGCTCTTCCAAGATGCTTAAGAGTGATTCATCCTGATGGGAAAACCCTTCAGGCAAAATGCTCACAGGCACCTTGTCTATGCAATAGACAACCGGCTCCCCGTTAGCTGTCCTCACCCTTTCGGTTACAACAAGCCCATCATCCGTGGATGCTGAAAAACGGCGAATGTCCTCCTCCCCCGGAAATTGCGTGGACGAACTCAGAAAAATGGTCCCTGGTTTCATTCCTGCCTGCAAAATCATATCCGTCACACTGCTAAGTTGTTCAATCCCTGAAGTGAACAAAGGCTTTGCGTTAATAAACGTCCCTACACCATGGCGGCGTATGATAACGTTTTCTTCTTCCAGGATGCGAAGAGCTTCCCGAAGCGTCGCCCTGCTTACTCCAAGTTGTTTGGCAAGATCGAATTCGGA
Source organism: Bacillus sp. B-jedd (assembly GCF_000821085.1). Lineage (GTDB taxonomy): Bacteria > Bacillota > Bacilli > Bacillales > Cytobacillaceae > Bacillus_D. Next base: position 1,673,863 of record NZ_CCXR01000001.1, on the reverse strand, counting down.
AGGAAGTTTCTCTCTTTCTTTATAAATCCCCGTTTCAATATCCTGCTTTAACCGATCGATCACTTGTAGATACAAATGGCGGCTATCAGATTTAATAGACATTCTGCTTCCTCCAGGATTTTCTAAGACATCAGACATCTGATGTTTAATCATTCCTACTAATCGACAATACTATAACACTTTTTTATTCATAAATAAATAGAAAAACGGAATATTTTAGTAAACAAAAATATGACGGACACACAATTTTTTTGTTGACTTTTAAGCCTTTTTCTTGTCGAAGTCCCATCCAAAAACATAATTGCTGTCTCCTTAGAATTTTTTATGCAGAAGAACAAAACCAAAAACAGTTACTTAAAGGTTAATTAGTATGACCTATTAGGAGTAGTTCGTATAAGAAAGAGGAGCCATTAAATTGGCTCCCCTTAAAATAACGGATTGGTTAAGAACCCGCTTCTTCTTTTTGTTTTGCGATCAGTACGGCCCTTGGCTTGCTGCCTTCGTATGGTCCGACTACGCCACGGACTTCCATTTCATCTATCAGCCTGGCTGCCCTCGTATAGCCGATCCTGAATCTCCTTTGGAGCATTGAAACGGATGCCGTCTGCATATCGATGATCAACTCGACAGCATCGTTGTACAAATCATCTTCCACTTCGCCGGTGACTTCCTGAATATCATCAGGAATCATTTCTTCCTGATATTGGGCCTTTTGTTGGGAGATGACATATTCTACCGTCTCCTCTACTTCTTCGTCTGATAGGAACGCCCCCTGCACCCTAATCGGCTTTGAGGCGCCGACCGGCAGAAAGAGCATATCTCCCCTGCCGAGAAGTTTTTCCGCCCCGCCCATATCTAGGATAGTCCTCGAATCCGTCATCGAGGAAACCGCAAAGGCGATCCTTGAAGGGATATTCGCTTTAATGACGCCGGTAATGACATCGACGGATGGCCTTTGGGTGGCAATGATTAAGTGAATGCCCGCTGCCCGTGCCATCTGTGCCAGCCTCGTAATGGAGTCCTCAACATCGGATGAAGCAACCATCATTAAATCTGCCAGCTCGTCAACGATGACAACGATATATGGAAGAAGCGGCTGTTTTTCATTTTCTTCCGCGTTATGCCGCCGAATATGCTCATTATACCCTTCAATATTCCTCGTGCCTGTAAAGGAAAACAGTTCATATCTTCTTTCCATTTCATTGACGACTTTCTTTAAAGCCTGCGAAGCTTTTTTGGCGTCCGTGACAACGGGAGCAAGTAAATGGGGAATCCCATTATATACATTCAATTCAACCATCTTCGGATCGATCATCATCAATTTTACCTCATGCGGTTTCGCCCGCATCAACAGGCTGGTGATGATTCCATTGATACACACACTTTTTCCGCTTCCTGTGGCGCCAGCCACTAAGAGATGGGGCATTTTGTTCAGTTCTGCCAGTACGGCTTCCCCGGTGATATCCCGGCCAAGACCAATCAAAAGCTTGGCATCGGGCTTGTCGTTTTGCGTTGGTTCCAGAACTTCCCTTAATGATACCATCGCTACTTCGGAATTTGGAACCTCGATGCCAATTGCTGATTTCCCCGGTATCGGCGCTTCTATCCTGATGTCCTTGGCAGCAAGAGCCAGCGCAAGGTCATCGTGCAAGCTGACAATCTTGCTGACTTTCACTCCCACATCCGGATGCACTTCATATTTCGTCACAGCCGGTCCGAGGTGGACCTGTGTCACCCTTGCCTTTACCCCAAAACTGTGGAAGGTTCGCTCCAGTTTGGCTGCATTGGCATGGATTAATTCGTATTCACCGCTCTGGTCCGCTTTTCGCGGCAGTTTTAAAAGACTTAATGGCGGAAGCTCATAGGCTGTATTTTCAACTTCAGCAAAAGTGATCGGAGGTGAGATCTCTGCCGGTTCTGAGGCCGGCCCTATAATGTCATCAGCTTTTTCAGCCGCTGCCGGCCCGTCCGATGAGTATGCCTTATCCGCGAAACTCGAAATGATCGGCTCAGGTATTGCAGGCTCGGAAGGTATTTCGATTGGAGGTGAGTCCTCTTTTTCAATAACACGCTGTTGTTTAGCCCCTGTGCTCTCCGCTTTCTTTTGCTTTTGCTTTTTACGCTGTTTTTTTCTTTTTTCCTTCCATTCTGCAAAATCAGCTTTGAACGCTTCCAATTGCTTCTTATATGTTTCTGCGGAGAAGGAAAAAATTTTGCCAAGTGCTTCCCCGAATGTTTTCCCGGTTAAGAGAATCAATCCGCAAGCAATCAGGAGTCCCGCGATAATTTTCGTGCCGGTTTCGGCAAAGAGGTAATGGAACATGGCGAACAGGACTGCTCCAATCATTCCCCCGCCTAGATCGTCGAGGCCGGGCCTTCCTTTTACTTCATCCCAAAACAGTCCCCATGTATTAGATATCACGCTGGGATTTTCGAATTGCCCGCTATTCTCCAAAAGCTTGAACAGCGTAATATGGCTGAGAATCAGCAAGGCGGTTAAAATTAAATACACACCTACAATCTTTGCCGGGAAAAGATTGGGCATTGCCCTCTTCCACATTAAAATGATGCTGAAAAGAAACAAGCCTGCCATACCAGCCATGCTCCATTCACCAAGCCAGAAACGGAAGAACAATGACACACCTTTTCCGACCGCACCCAGTTCAGCCATTGATATAATTGACAGAGCGAGCAATATTAGCCCTGTAAGTTCATATTTAATTGTAGATAGCAATTGGCTTTCCTTTTTTTTGGACTGCCTTCGTTTTCTTTTTGCCATAATACCACCTTGTATGTATATGAATGAGCGGTCGCCTTTCCTGGCCGCCGGTACAAATAGAAGAAGCAGCCCTCCGGCTGCCTTTCTCCTACGGGAATTTACAGTGATAAATCATTTGTAAACCGCCCAATCTCTTAAACCGTATTCTGATTATACCATAAAAACCGATTACATTGGACCCGCTTCCTTCCCTCCTAACGGGAAATTTTCGTTCCCGGCATCAACCGGCTATCCATAAAGTGGGCGGGGTCCGTGCTGAGCAGCCTGACAATTGTGTACGCCTCACCGTCTTGTTCCGCCTCAATTGGAATACCGTTAAATTGGATGATTTGCCTGCCGCTCTCCAGCTGATCTCCCATGCCATAAATCAGTTCGTGAGGCATCATTGTATAAAGGATCATTGGATCAGCCCTTCCTCGCTTGTTTTTTGCAAATCAATCAGTTCATTCAGCTTCCTCATCGCAACGCCAAGTCCACCCACCTCATCGATAAGACCTGTTGCCACAGCATCCGCTCCAATGACATTCGTCCCTATGTCCCTGGTCAAATTGCCCTTGGCGAACATCAGGTCTTTAAATGTTTCTTCCGTTATATTCGAATGGCTTGTTACAAACCTGACTACGCGCTCCTGCATTTTATCTAGGTATTCAAATGTCTGGGGCACCCCAATGACAAGTCCGGTCAATCGGATTGGATGGATTGTCATCGTTGCTGTTTCTGCAATGAAGCTATAATCACAGGAAACAGCGATTGGCACACCAATCGAATGGCCTCCGCCTAAAACAATGGAAACGGATGGTTTTGACAGAGACGCGAGCATTTCCGAGATGGCAAGCCCGGCCTCCACATCCCCGCCAACTGTATTTAGAATCACCAATAGCCCCTCGATTTTCGGGTTTTGCTCTATCGCCACCAGCTGGGGAATGATATGTTCATATTTCGTTGTTTTATTTTGAGGCGGAAGTGCCAAATGGCCCTCAATCTGTCCCACAATCGTCATGCAGTGGATTCGTGAATCATTTGAAAGCTGAGGGACATTCGTAACGCCTAATTGCTGTATTTTCTCAATCAGCCCGGAAGTCGGCTTATCCTCTTTTTCTTCGTTCCCTTCATCCTGGTCGGCCATTCCGGTGTTTGGATAGTTTTGATCCATGACAACCTTCTCCCTTCAGTTATTACATTTAGTATGAAACCCGTGAAGGAAATTCATGTAACAGAAAAGGAAAAAGCATCGGCGTGTGCCGATGCCCGGAACCAAAAGGCGGTTAATTCCTTTTGCCAAACTGGATGCTATGCCTCCATGATAATAGGCAGAATCATTGGTCGCCTTTTCGTCCTTTCATACAGATATTTATTCAAGTCATCCCTTATATCCTGTTTTAAACTGGACCAGTCAAAAAATTCGCGGGAAGTATTTTTTTCTACAATATCCCTGACCAATTTCGCAGACTCCTCCATCAGCTTTTCCGATTCGCGTACATAGACAAAGCCCCTTGAAATAATCTCGGGCCCAGCCAGGATTTTACGCTCTTTTCTTGACAGCGTTACAACCACAATCAGCGTACCGTCCTGGGATAAAAGCCGGCGGTCCCTAAGGACGATATTGCCGACATCGCCGACGCCGATTCCGTCAATCAGGACATTTCCGGACGGCACCTTGCCGCCAGGAATGAATTTGTCGTCCTTGATTTCCACAATTTCACCGTTATCGGGAATATATATTTGTTCTCGAGTCAAGCCGCATTCTCTTGCGATTTTTTCATGCGCCTTTAACATCCTGTATTCCCCATGAACCGGGATAAAAAGCTTTGGCTTCATCAGGTTGATCATGAATTTTAATTCTTCCTGGCTGCCATGGCTTGAAACATGGATGGTTTTCTTATTGGAGACGACATTGGCGCCTGCCCTTAACAGCATATCGATCGTTTTTGCAAGAAATAGCTCGCTTCCCCGCAGTGTTGAAGCGGCGATAAGGACAGTATCCCCTTCTTTGATATTTACCTGGCGATGTGACTTTCTTGCCATTTTTTGAAGCCCTTCAATTGGCTCCCCCTGGGATCCTGTCATCAGGACGACGATTTCCTTGTCATGAAGCTTTCCTATTTCAGCTGCTGGAACAATCAGGTCTTCCCCTATTTCCAAATAGCCGAGTTCGACCGCAATATGATAAATTCGTTCGAGACTCTTTCCGACTACCGCAACTTTTCTTCCGGTTTCCCTCGCAGCGTCAAAAACATGCTGGACACGGTTTATGTCGGAAGCAAAACAAGCGGCGATGATCCTTCCAGGCGAATTGTAAAATGCATCACACATTTGTCTTGCCACGATTGATTCAGAGACTGTATAGCCAGGCTTTTCAGCCTCGGTGCTGTCCGAAAGCAGGCAAAGGACACCCTGATCCCCAATCGCGGCCATCTTGCCGATTTCTGGCTTATAAAGTTCTGTTGCCCCCTGGTCGAATTTAAAATCTCCTGTATAGACGATTGCGCCTTCGGAAGTATTAAGGCAGACCCCAACCGATCCAGGTATGCTGTGGTTAGTATTGAAAAAGGCAGCGGTAGCCACTCCCAAATCAACGACTGAATCAGAAGTGATTTCAATAAATTCCGTTTTTCCCTTAAATTCCTGTTCTTTCAGCTTTGCTGCGGCAAGTGCCAACGTAAGCTCCGTCCCATAAACAGGGACATTCACCTGACGAAGCAGATATGATAATGCCCCGATATGGTCTTCGTGGCCATGGGTAAGGAAAACGGCTTTTACCCTCTCTTTGTTGTCAATTAAATATGAGATGTCAGGAATAACAATGTCGATGCCAAGCATTTCATCCTCGGGGAACATTAAGCCCGCATCCAGTACATAGATTTCCTTGTCCACCTCGCAGAGAAACATGTTCTTCCCGATTTCTCCTACACCGCCCAAGGCGATGATCCTGATAGTTCTATTCTTTTTCTTTCGCAATTCTGTTTCCTCCTATGGTGATTTGGCCCGATCGAGATCAGTTACCATCATTATACTTGAATGCGGAAAATCTTTACAACTCTATATCCATACCCAAGGTGAATTGGGGAAAATCATATGTATAGTAACTTTCATTTTTTTACAGACAAGGCTCAGTTATCCTTGATTGTTGATTTCCACTCCGGGAACATGCTTTCCGCGGGGCGAAGCAACTACCTGCACCCACTTCATGAGAAACATCCATGAATTGGCTCCGTGTTGCTTTGCGACGAGCTGAAGGTTCACTTCCTCGAATAGTCTGTGGCGCAGGAGCACTCTTTATGGAGCCTCCTCGGCGTCCTAGACGCCTGCTTGTCTAGCTACATCGCCTAGCCCCTCGAGGTCGCTTCGGTCCCGAATGTGAAGTCAAAGAACGACTTCCCCTTCTGGCCCTCCAGCGCTTGGCTACGCTTCGCTCGCATTAAGGGCGACTAGGATTTTGCTTCGCAAAACCAAGTCTTCCTATATCGGGGCTGACCACAAAGGTAAGCTTCTGCGAATAGTCATCGCAGGGACAGGCGGTTTTTGCCTGTCACGAAGGCGCTTTCGCTTTTCAAGGGGTCTCCACGTGCCGCTACATCCCGCTGGAGTCCCCTCCGTTCCAATCAACTTCATTGTAAATCAACAGTCACCTTTAACTGAGCCACAAACAAAAAAACGGCAGGCACTCATCATGCCTGCCGGTGATGTATTTTATTCTTATACGTGTTGAACCATCAGATTCTACGAATTAAGAAGGCTGGTGGATGCCGAGGGCGGCTGATAGGGTGGCGCGTTCTTCGGCGCTCAATGGTACAAGCGGAAGCCTGACCGAGCCGACATCAAGGCCTTTCAGCTGCAAGGCTGTCTTTACAGGCGCGGGGCTTGGAGCCGCAAAAAGGCCAAGCATAACTGGCAGGAGTTCCTGATGAAGTTTTGCCGCGCGTTCGGTATCCTTCATTAAGAAAGCCTGGACCATTTCCTGCATTTCATTTCCGATGATATGGGAGGCAACAGACACGATGCCATATCCTCCAATGGAAAGAACCGGGAGTGTGATTCCATCATCCCCGCTGTATAAAATAAAATCATCTGGCGTATTGGCAATAATTTTCGTCATGGCATTTAAATCGCCGCTCGCTTCCTTTACAGCGACAATATTCGGAATTTCTGAAAGGCGGATGACCGTCTCTGGAGAAATGTTAACGGAAGCCCTGCCAGGAATATTATATACCATTACAGGCAGTGAAGTTGATTCGGCCACCGCTTTAAAATGCTGGTAAAGCCCTTCCTGGCTAGGCTTATTGTAGTACGGGGCCACTACCATGACCGCATCCACGCCAAGTTGCTCTGCCTTTTTTGTCATTTCAATCGATTCGTATGTGTTGTTGCTGCCCGTACCAGCGATAACTGGAACCCTGCCGGCAACTGTTTTTACTGCATGCGAAAATAGGGCAAGCTTTTCTTCCTTGGACATGGTTGGCGATTCACCGGTCGTTCCCGCGATGACGAGCGAATCGGTCCCGTTCTCAATTAAGTGGTTGATCAGCTGGGTTGTTTTCGGAAAATCAATATGTCCTTTTTTGTCAAAAGGCGTGACCATGGCTGTGGAAACTCTTCCAAAATGAATCATTTTTTTATCACCCATCCTTATCATTGATTTGGCAGGCAAGTTGCCTGCCGGCTTTATTTTTTGGCATTTTATTAGTAATCCGTTTTCCCGAATTCAGCTGCTTCGTTTTCCAGCTGGAATGCGTCATGCAGCGCATTGACCGCTTTGACAAGATCAGCCTGCTTCACTAGCACCCAAATGGTTGTATGGCTGTCCGCGGATTGGAGAATCCGTATTCCCTGGCCCGCTAGCGCGGTGACTATTCTTGCGGTGACGCCTGGAACCCCCGCCATTCCCGCACCTACGACAGATACCTTGGCGCATTCCCTCTCGACAGAAGGTTCGTGGCCTAGGCTTTTCAATACGGAAATCGCCCGGTCCGCTGAATCCTCCGAAACAGTATAAACTACCCCATTTGGAGAGATGTTGATAAAGTCGACGGATATTTTCTCATTCGCCATCGCTTTGAATACTTCCGACTGCAAATTATATTGGTCCTTCTTCGCAAAAACCTTTATTTGCGTGACATGCGGCACATGGGCAATCCCGGTTACTGGCCGCTCACTAATGTCACTGCCCGCGCTTGACTTCGATTGGCTTGTGACAAGCGTTCCGGTGCCATCCGAATACGTCGAGCGAATCCTCATTGGCACTTTCGCCTGCATGGCAATTTCCACCGCGCGTGGATGGATTACCTTTGCGCCCTGATAGGCCAAATTGCAAACCTCAGTATAGGTAACAATGGACAGCGGCCTGGCATTTTCGGCAATGCGGGGGTCAGCGGTCATGATGCCTTCCACATCCGTGAAGATATCAATCCATTCTGCATTCAAGGCAGCGCCAATTGCGGCGGCTGACGTATCGCTGCCGCCCCTGCCAATCGTCGTCACATCACCATTTTCAGCCATCCCCTGGAAACCAGCGACAACGGCAACATCCGCTTCTTCAAGTTCCTCAAGGAGCCGCTCGCATTTCATTTCTACTATTTTCGCATTCGTATGGTCATCATTTGTCCTGAATCCTGCCTGGGCGCCGTTCAAGGCAACCGCCTTGATTCCCGATTCAATTAGAAGGGAAGTGAATACCATGCTGGAAATGACTTCCCCACATGATAAGAGCATATCGATCTCGCGCCTGCTGATTTTTCCGAAGCTTTTTTCAATCAATGATAATAATGTATCCGTTGCATAAGGATCGCCTTTTCGGCCCATCGCCGATACTACAACAATGACCTTGTATCCTTCTGACAAGGCTTTTTCGATATGTTTTTTGGCATTTAGCCGGCTCTCTTCGTTCCTGACGGATGTACCGCCAAACTTCTGGACGATTACTTTCATTCAAGCACCTCAAAATTTGTTTCTGTTATTTCGCTTTAACAACGCCTAATTTTACGAGGCTTTCAGCGATTTGGACAGTGTTCCAGGCTGCGCCTTTCAGCAGGTTGTCAGAAACGACCCACATATGGAAACCCTTGCTGTTATCGAGGTCCTTCCTGATCCTTCCGACAAACACGTCGTTTTTGCCAACACAATCGGCAGGCATCGGATAGACCTGGTTAGCCGGATCATCCTGGAGCACGACACCCGGAGAATCTTTCAATAGTTCTTTTATATTTTCGGCTGAGACTTCTTCCGCTTCTATTTCAAAATAAACTGATTCGGAATGGCCCGTCTCAATTGGAAGCCTGACACAGGTAGCGGCTACCTGAAGGCTTGTATCATGCATGATTTTCTTTGTTTCATTTATCATCTTCAACTCTTCAAACGTAAATCCATTCTCTTCAAACTTATCGATTTGTGGAATGGCGTTGAAAGCAATTTGGTAATGCTTATCACCTGTTTTGACTGGAAGCACCTTAGGTTCATAGGTTTTCCCTTCAATAAGCGCGCTTGTTTCCAGCTTCAATTCTTCAATGGCCGCCGCTCCCGCTCCGGAAACTGCCTGATAAGTGGAAACGATAATTTTCTTCAGGCCGTACTTTTTCCGGATTGGCTCCAGGGCAACCACCATCTGAATCGTAGAACAATTCGGATTTGCGATGATTCCTTTATGGGTATGGACATCCTCTTCATTTACCTCAGGAACTACAAGGGGAACTTCCGGATCCATACGGAAAGCACTAGTATTATCAATAACGACCGCACCGCGTTTCGCTGCTTCAGGAGCGAGTGCCAGTGACACGCTTCCCCCGGCGCTGAACAACGCGATATCGATTCCCTCAAAGCTTTCTGGTTTAGCCTCTTCTATAACGAACTCTTTGCCGCCGACATTGACTTTTTTTCCCGCGGAGCGTGCCGAAGATAGCAAAACAAGCTTTTTATACGGAAAGTCCCGTTTTGTTAGAGTTTCAATTATTTGCTGGCCAACAGCACCTGTCGCTCCGACCACAGCGATCGTTAATCCATTTTCGTTCATTTTCAAATGCCCCTTCCCGTTAAAAAGCTTCCTTTAAAAATTATCTTTGACTGGGAACCATTTTGGTTCCTTTTAAAAGTATATCAGCGGGCGAGGCCCGCCGACAAACTTTTCTCCATTCTATCATAATCCCTTTATAATTATATAATCAATAATCCTTTAAGGTGGCGGTAGTTTCTTCAATCTAAATATCTTTCTACGAGTACAGGCTGCAATTGTTCCCCCTGCATCGCGGCCTCCACCGTTTCTTTTAATAGGGTCATTCTCGCCACCATGGAGTTAGGCTTGTTTTTCGGATCGTCCTGGCCGAACGGAATGAAAAAGATGTTTTTTGAAGCGAGCAGCCTCATTAGGTTGACCCCATTAAGCCCTAAAGCATCATTGGTCGAAATGCCAAGGACAACAGGCTTTTGATTCCTTAATGTTGCCTTGGCCGCCATCAGCACAGGCGAATCATTAATCGCATTCGCAAACTTGCTCATGGAAGCACCTGTCATCGGGGCAATGACCATGCAATCAAGTGGTTCCTTCGGTCCGAGCGGTTCCGCTTTTACAATCGAATCAATGGCTGTTTTACCTGTTAGCTTTTCTATTTTCTCAATCCAGTCTTCGCCTTTGCCAAATCTCGTTTCGGTATTTTTTACTGTAAACGTGACAATTGGAACTACTTCCGCACCTTCGTTTACAAGGCGCTCGATTTCCGGATAAACAGCATCATACGTACAGTGTGAACCTGTCAGCCCAAAACCGATTCTTTTTCCTTTTAAACTCATTGTGATTTCCCCTTTCGGTTTTTAAGGTCTCCCTGCAGTAATTGTGTAAGAACATTTGCCAGAATGCGCCCAGCTGTCTTTGGCGCAACAATTCCCGGCAGGCCAGGAGCCAGCAAGGCTTTAATCCCCCTCTTTTCCGCATAGCGGAAATCCGTTCCCCCCGGTTTGGAAGCTAGGTCAATGATTAACGTATGAGCGGCCATTTTTGAGATGACAGATGCAGTAACAATAGGTTGGGGTATTGTATTGATGACAATATCAACATCACTTAATTCCTTTTCAATTTCTGATATGTGAAAAGGCTGAAGTGCCATTTCGGTAATTCTTGCCAAGTATTCACTCTTTCTGGCTCCGACCTTTACTTTTGCGCCAAGGGCGGAAAATGCCCTGGCGACACTCATACCCGTTCTTCCTAATCCGAGAACCGCTACTTTCGAGCCGTGGATAGTAAAATCCGTATGCTGGATCGCCATCATAATCGTTCCTTCTACTGTAGGAATCGAATTGTAAATGGCGACATCATCGCGTTCGAAAAGCTGGACTAGCCGCCTTTTTGCCTGCTTGGCAATCCCTGTAAGGTAAGCATTGCTGATACCGGAATAAATTGTGCAGGCTTCAGGAGCCTTGGAGATGATATCCGCGGTTAAAATAACCTGTTCGTTCGAAAAGATTGTTTCCACGTGGCCTTCGAGGCTCGTTCCCGACACAGGCAGAATAATGGCGTCAATCCCGGAAAAATCCGCTTCGAAAAGTTTCTCCTTGTGCGCTCCCGTAAAAGCATGGTCCAACTGTTCAAACCCAATCAGTGAAAGCTTCGCATCCAGCTCGGCCAGTTTCCTGATTATTTCAAGCTGCCTTGCATCACCGCCGATAATGGCTATCTGCATCCCTGTCAGCATGAAACCCTTCACCTTCTTTTTTCAAAATCATTCTCTTTGACCAAGTCTTCAAGCTACTTAACATTTTATGTATGAAGGCGAAGTTCGGTGAACAAAGAAAAAGGCATCAGCCCATTTTGATAAGGGCCGATGCCGCATGATTCCATTCTTATAAAAAGGCATTTAAACGCTCACTTAGACTACCCATTGTCACTTCCAGGCAAGTCAATAATAATCATATCAGCACCGATTTTCTTGATATGCTTCCATTGGACACGGATTTCATCCCCTTGTTTCCGGAGCCCAAACCACTTCAATGAAGGAATTAGCAACGCCTGGATCTGGCCTGTCTGCTCATTAATCTCAAGATCCGTCTGGCCAAGGACACCAAGCCGTTCGGCCCGCTTGACATCGACAATCTCTTTGCCGCTTAATTCGCTTAGCCTCATTTAAACTCCCTCCCCTCTCCTTTGTATAGTGTATCTTCCAATGGAGGGAAATAGACTAAGCGAATGGGACATAGCGATTCCAGCGAAAAAAAAAAACAGCCGTATTCACGGCTGCTGTTTGCAAAAATCACTTCATATTGTTTGGAAGCGTACCTTCCGGGCTGATGAGGGCAAGAGAAGAATGGTCAGTAAAAATCCTTTTGGCCAACTCATCGACACCGTTTTTCGTCACGCTGTCAATCAGGTCGATAATCTCATCCAGGGAACGATGCCTTTTCAATAGCAATTCATTTTTCCCGTTCCGGCTCATCCGGCTGTTAGTACTTTCAAGGCTGAGCATAAGACTGCCCTTCAGCTGCTCCTTGCTATTGTTCAATTCCTTTTCCGTAATTCCATCCCTCTTCAACGTGTCAAGGGTATCCTGGATAGTCTCATAGAGGGTGTCCAGCTGGCGAGCACCTGTACCGCCATAAATGGTTACTATGCCGCTCTCCTGGTATGCGGAATGGTAAGAAAACACGGAATAAGCGAGCCCTCTCTGTTCACGAACTTCCTGGAACAAACGGCTGCTCATGCTACCTCCCAGCACATTATTGAGGACAATGAGGCTGTAAATATCTTTATGGCCAACTTTTAAGCCTTCATAGCCAATGCAGAGATGGGCCTGTTCTGTCTCTTTTTTCCTTGAAAGTCTGTTGGCGTGGAAAAACGGCTTATCTTCAAGGACAGTGGCCTTTCCTCCTTCATAGGAACCAAACTGCTTCTCGACCTTGCTTACAAAGGAATCCTCGATATTGCCGGCGATGGAAATGACGACATTTTCAGGAATATAGTGGTTGAAAATATACTCTTGGAGTTTTTCCCCCGTGAAGGTTTCAAGGGTTTCCTCCGTTCCGAGGATCGGGTAGCCAAGCGGATGATTTTCATAAACGGCTTTGCTTAGTAAATCATGGACAATGTCATCCGGTGTGTCCTCATACATTTTAATTTCTTCCAAAACAACATTCTTTTCCTTTTTCAGTTCCTCACTGTCAAAGACCGAATTGAAAAACATATCTGAAAGGATTTCAAGCGCGAAATCCGCATGCGTATCAAGCACCTTTGCATAATAGCACGTATATTCCTTTGAAGTGAACGCGTTAACCTGGCCCCCGATACTGTCAAAGGATTCGGCAATTTCACGTGCTGACCGTGTTTTTGTTCCCTTAAAGAACATATGCTCGAGAAAATGAGAAATTCCATTGTTGTCTGGTACTTCATTCCTGGAGCCGGTGCCGATCCAAACTCCGATTGCTACAGAGCGGACTGTCGGGATATTTTCCAGGACAATGCGTACTCCATTTTGGCAAGTATATTTGTTAATCATCGAATTCCTCCTGTTCTTGGACAACTGCTGCGGCTAGTTCTGAAATCATTTTACATGTTTACTGGCAATTCTCCAAATTTTAAAGGGCATTCATCCGTTTTTATTCAAATACCCCAGATCTCTTCTCTGAAATCAATTCTGAAACGGTGCCTATTTTTAATTCTTTTTCTTTTATAGCGGCAATCATTCTTTCCAATGCTTTTGCAGTCGGGTCTGTCGGATGCATAAGGATGATGGTGCCGTTTTCAGCTTTCGGAATAATACGGCTCAGAATCACCTCAGGGCTTGGCTTTTGCCAATCGATTGTATCCGCGGTCCACATGACTGTACCCATACCGAGGCTTGCCGCTAATTCAGGCGTATTCACGGCCAGCGTTCCGCTTGGGGGAGCAAACCATTTGCAGGTGATGCCAGTAGTTGCTTTAATCACTTCATTTGTTTTCTTCATTTCCTCTATTGCTTTATCGGGTGGGATTTTCCCCATATGAGGATGGGAATAGGAGTGGTTTCCAATCTCATGCCCAGCATCTGAAATCATTTTTGCAAGCTCGGGATTCTTCTTTACCCAATTTCCCTCCAGAAAGAAACTGGCATAAACATTGTGTTTTTTCAAGGTTGCCAGCATATCTGGCAGATACTCGTTTCCCCAGGCAACATTTATGATAAAGGCGACCATCGGTTTTTCCGGATTTCCTCGGTAGACTGGTGCGGGAGGCAGGTCCCTCAAATGGACTTTTGGTTTTATTTCCTTAAACACAAGTTTTTCCTTCTTATACTTTCCCGCCGCTTTCATCTTTTTATAAGAAGCTGGAATATCCACTTCCAGCCCATTGTATCCGGGAATGGCTTTCCATACTTTATCGATCCGTGCGTCGGATGCCGGGATTCGGACCTCAGCCGCGGAAGCTGCAATCTTTTCGTATAATGGATTTGCTTGCTTGATTGCCGGCCTCGCTCCAGTTTTTAATGTATCAAGATAACTGCTTACATAAGGGTTTGCCACAATTGAAATAGCAAGGAGACTTGCAAAAAGAAAAAAGCCGGTCCTTCTCATTCTATCCTTCCCCCTTCCCTAAACACTATGTTTTTAGGAAGTGTGATAGAACAAGCCTTCAGGACAGGCAAAAGTTAAATACTCCCGCCTAGCCCTTTCCTATGAGTTGGCTAAAAATGATAAAAAGCCAGGGGAAACCCCCGGCTCCGGAATACATTTTTCTAGTTTTAATTACACAGTTTAGAGTTTGAGCGCGGCTGGATTACTTATCTTGCTCCGCTTTTTCGCGCTGTTCCTTCAGGACTGCTTTACGGGATAGATTTACTCTTCCCTGTCTGTCGATTTCAGTAACCTTAACCAACAATTCATCGCCAATCTTAACGACGTCTTCCACTTTTCCGACTCTCTCTTCAGCGAGCTCGGAAATATGAACAAGGCCGTCCTTGCCGGCAAAAATCTCAACAAACGCTCCGAACTTTTCAATTCTCTTTACTTTGCCCAGATACATCTGTCCGACTTCAACTTCGCGGACAATATCTTCAATGATTTTCTTAGCCTTTTGGTTCATCTCTTCATCGGATGAAGCAATGAAAACTGTTCCATCTTGCTCAATATCAATTTTGACGCCAGTTTCTTCAATAATCTTGTTGATTTGCTTTCCACTTGGGCCAATAACATCCCTGATTTTGTCAGGATTGATGGTCATGATCAAGATTTTAGGAGCATACTTGGACAACTGGGACCTTGGCTCGGAGATAGTCGCAAGCATTGAGTCGAGGATTTGCATCCTGCCTATTTTCGCCTGCTCAAGTGCTTCCTCGAGAATTTCCCTTGAAAGGCCTTCAATTTTAATATCCATTTGCAGAGCGGTTACCCCTTTGGAAGTTCCAGCAACTTTAAAGTCCATATCGCCAAGGTGGTCTTCCATGCCCTGGATATCTGTTAATACTGTATAATTTTCACCCGATTTAACAAGGCCCATCGCGATCCCGGCAACAGGAGCCTTAATTGGCACCCCTGCATCCATCATGGCCAAGGTGCTGGCACAAATGCTTGCCTGGGAGGTTGACCCGTTTGATTCGAGAACTTCCGAAACAAGGCGGATCGTATAAGGGAAGTCTTTTTCATCAGGAATCATCGGTTCAAGTGCTCTTTCTCCCAACGCCCCATGGCCGATTTCCCTGCGGCCAGGTCCTCTGATCGGTCCTGTTTCCCCTACAGAGAACAACGGGAAATTATAGTGGTGCATAAATCGCTTTTCTTCCTCGAGACCCAATCCATCAAGAATCTGGACGTCTCCCATCGCACCAAGAGTACACACGCTCAAAGCCTGGGTCTGTCCGCGGGTGAAAAGACCGGAACCGTGAGTGCGCGATAAAATGCCTACCTGTGAGGACAGCGGTCGGATTTCATCCGCTTTTCGGCCATCCGGGCGGATTTTTTCTTCCGTAATCAGGCGGCGAACTTCATCTTTTACAAGTTTATCAAGTATTTGCTTAACTTGCTTAATATCCTCATCTGTTGCTTCCTGTTCGGCATATTTCGCAAGTACTTGGTCCTTTACTTCTTTAATGGCTGCTTCACGGGCATGTTTCTCCTGCACCTGAATCGCACCAATCATATCCTTCTCACAGATCTCAAGAACTTCGGACTTTAAATCCTGGTCCACTTCATATAAGGAAATCTCGCGCTTTTCCTTACCGCAAACCCTGATGATTTCATCCTGGAATTCAATGAGGCGTTTAATTTCTTCGTGGCCGAACATAATCGCTTCAAGCATGACCTCTTCAGGTACTTCTTTCGCACCTGCTTCAACCATGTTGATCGCGTCCCTTGTCCCTGCAACAGCCAGGTGGATATCGCTCTGTTCACTTTGCTCGACGTTCGGATTGATGACGAACTTGCCATCCACCCTGCCAACAACCACACCGGCAATCGGCCCCTCAAACGGGATGTCGGAAACACATAGCGCCAGGGACGAGCCGAACATGGCCGCCATATCGGAAGGGCAGTCCTGATCCACGCTCATGACGATGCTGATTACCTGGACATCATTCCTGAAACCATCAGCAAATAGCGGACGGATTGGACGGTCGATAAGTCGGCTGGCGAGGATCGCTTTTTCACTTGGGCGCCCTTCGCGTTTGATGAAGCCGCCGGGAATTTTTCCTACGGCGTAAAGACGCTCCTCATAGTTGACTGTCAACGGGAAAAAGTCGACGTTTCTTGGATCCTTTGAAGCAGTTGCAGTACTCAGTACAGCTGTATCACCGTATCGGACAAGCACCGCTCCGTTGGCCTGCTTTGCCAGCTGGCCGATTTCGACGGTGAGTTTGCGCCCCGCCCAATCAATGGAAAACTCTTGTTTCACTGATTCCATATAGTTATTCCCCTCTTTCTGGCTCAATGCATTCAAAATGCGGCTATTTATTTCATAACAAATTAATGTTAGTATGCTCAAATTGCAGTTAGCTTACAATATGTATAACGCCAGTAGCCTGTCCTTATTTTTACCTAACAAAAAAGCGGGAAAAATCCCGCTTCTTTAGACTATCGACGTAAGCCAAGCTTATTGATTAACTCACGGTAGCGTTGAACGTCTTTATTACGCAGGTAAGTCAAAAGGTTACGGCGCTTACCAACCATTTTTAGAAGACCACGGCGTGAGTGGTGATCTTTCTTGTGCGTGCGCAAATGATCGTTCAGATTGTTAATCGATTCTGTAAGGACAGCGATTTGGACCTCTGGGGATCCAGTATCGTTTTCATGAGTTTTGAACTCATTGATCAATTCATTTTTGCGTTCTTGTGTGATTGCCATCCTGGTTCACCTCCTAAATTTTCAAATCCCCATTTACTGAGCAAGCGTCGGTGACTCGACTTGCCAAGCAAAGGTTCTTTTTAATACGTTAATAAGAATACACGTTTTCCTTTCAAAAAGCAAGCATTATCCTTGCGCTGAAAAGGGATTGCCTATTTAATTACCGGAGACTATTCCAAAGTAAGCTGCCGCTTGTTCCTTGTCGGCGGATATTTGGGCGACGAGTGCATCAATCCCCGAAAACTTCTTTTCCTCCCGAAGACGCTTATGCCATTCAACGGTTGCCTGCTCCCCATATATCTCTTCATTGAAATGAAAAATATGGACTTCTATCGATAGCTTCGGCTGATTTTCCTTAAATGTCGGGCGGTATCCCGCATTACACACCCCATAATGCCAGTTACCCTGGATTTGGATTCTGACTGCATATACTCCGGCAGGGGGAAGTATATAAGGGTCTTTCAGCTCGATATTCGCGGTTGGAAAGCCAATGGTTCTGCCGCGTTTATCGCCATGGGCCACGGTGCCTTTAGTTGTAAAAGGCCTTCCCAACAATTCCTCTGCACCCTCCATTAGCCCCATGGAAATGAGTTCACGGATTTTGGTCGAGCTGATTTTTTCATCATCTTTGGCCAATTTTTCAACAGTGGCATGCGTAAACATTTCCCTTGAATGAAAAGGAATTGTTTCCATCGTCCCTTTTCCCATCCGGCCATACGTATAGTCAAAGCCAGCAGTAACGTGGGCAATATTCAATCCGATAATGTATTGGTCGATAAACTCCTGCGGGTTCAGCCTGGCAAACTCCTGAGAAAAATCGATAAGGAACAGATAGTCCACACCCAGATTTCCTATAAGATTGATTTTTTCATCCAGGGGAGTAATGTGGTTTACTTCCTGTTTAAGCTGGCCGAGCACAGCCCGCGGGTGAGGATGAAAGGTCATGACTGCCGATTTAAAGCCTCTTTGCTTTGCGATTTCCAATGCCTGCCCAATAACCTTCTGGTGGCCAAGGTGGACACCGTCAAAATAACCGAGCGCAGCAGAGGTTGCCGGCATTTCATCTTTATTCTTATGATGGGGATATCCCAGCCTGATTACTTCCACAATGGTTCACCTTTCCTGAAAAAACCGCTGTTCCACAGCCTGAAGAAAACTCATTCCGGGAGCAGCATTCCTTAATTTTCCCTCTCATTCCGAAGCACTTTTACCGGCTTCATCAGCCCTTCTTTCTCCGGATGTTTACTGTAAATGGCCATTACCTTACCAGCCATATTTTCGACAGCTATCGGTCCAGACACTTCGCTGAACTCATCCGGGAGAGGGAGACGGGCTCCATTCATTACTTTCTCTGCTACTTTATCACTTATCCTGTATTTCGGCAAATGCATTAAGGCGGTCTCAATTGGCTGTAAAGCCTTGTCAATTTCGCCTTTTTCCATCAGTTCTTCAATATCATTAAAATGGTAGCAGTCTTTTAGCAAATAGGTGGCCGAACGCGTCCTGACCAGCGAGGACATATGGGCTGGTAAGCCGAGGCGTTCTCCGATCA
This sequence comes from Bacillus sp. B-jedd, assembly GCF_000821085.1. Lineage (GTDB taxonomy): Bacteria > Bacillota > Bacilli > Bacillales > Cytobacillaceae > Bacillus_D. Next base: position 1,655,249 of record NZ_CCXR01000001.1, on the reverse strand, counting down.
TCACGGCCAAAGTCCTGATATAAGTCCCTTTGCTGCATTCAGCATGAAACTTGAAGGAGATTTTGGAACCGCTGAAATCATTCCGTTCATCCAATAACTCAAGTTTATATATCTGTACTTTTCTAGAAGGACGTTCAACCTCAATCCCTTTTCTGGCATATTCATACAGCCTTTTTCCATTCACTTTTACAGCGGAATACATAGGAGGCGTCTGAATAATTTCACCGGTCAATGATTCGAATACATCAAGAATTTCCTGCCTTGTAATGATACGATTCACTGGCGACTCTTCTATAATCTCCCCTGATGCATCCTCTGTTTCTGTAGAAACACCAAGCGTCACTTCACCTTCATATGCCTTGCCTGCATCGGTTATGTATTCGGCTACCTTAGTCGCCCTTCCTATACATATGGGGAGGACTCCGGTTACATCCGGGTCAAGTGTGCCGGTATGGCCGACTTTTTTCGTCTTTAATATTTTCCGAAGCTTAAAGACACAGTCGTGGGAAGTAAGGCCTGCTGGTTTATAAAGCGGCAAGATTCCTTCCATTTCTATACCTCCTTGCAAAAAAGATGGATAGACTTTCGTCTACCCATCATCCATTACTCCTCGTGATCGTCTCCACTCTGTTTTTCTTCATTATGGATTTTCGTTAGGAGTGTTTCAATTCTATTTCCGTAGTCAATCGATTCATCAAACTCAAAAACAATTTCCGGAGTTTTGCGGAGCCTGATTCTGTTTCCGATTTCCGATCGGATGAAACCCTTGGCTTTGGCGAGACCCTTAAGGGTATTTTCCCTTTGTTCCTCGTCACCAAGCACAGAAATATATACGGTTGCCTGCTGAAGGTCGCCTGTAACCTGAACATCGGTTACTGTCACGAAACCAATGCGGGGATCCTTAATTTTTCGGCCGATGATTTCACCAAGTTCTTTTTTCATCTGCTCTCCAACCCGGTTTGCTCTAAGACTCATCTATGTCACCTCTTTTTACAGCCATTCTATATCGGTGATGGTTCTTTCTATTTCCGGAAAGGAATCAATCAATTTGAGGGCATTCTGTATTTCCTGTTCCACAGGAACTTTCGAGGAAGCCACGGCAGTAATCGCAATGGCGGTCCGCTGCCAGGCATCCTGATAATCCACTTCTGAAACGGAAACATTCAATCTTTGCCTGATGCGGGTTATTATCCTTTGAAGCACCGCCCGCTTATCCTTAAGAGAAGCGGCGTCATAGATTAAACACTCGCATCGCGCAAGGCCCACAATCATTTCCTTTCCACTTCCTCCATAACAAATGCTTCGATGACATCTCCTTCTTTGACATCATTGAAGTTTTTAATTGTTATACCGCACTCATACCCCTGCGCGACTTCCTTTGCGTCATCCTTAAATCTCTTCAGATCGTCAATAACTCCTTCAAAAATGACGACGCCGTCACGAATCAGGCGGACACCGCTATCACGGGTGATTTTCCCGTCTGTAACATATGAACCGGCAATTGTTCCGATTTTCGAGACTTTAAAGGTCTGGCGGACTTCTGCCTGGCCAATGATCTTCTCCTGGAACTCAGGGTCAAGCATCCCTTTCATCGCCGCTTCGATTTCCTCAATTACCTTATAAATAATCCTGTGCAGGCGCACATCTACCTTTTCAGCCTCAGCTGCCCGTTTCGCATTGGCATCAGGGCGTACGTTAAAGCCGACCACAATCGCATTGGACGCAGCAGCAAGGGTAATATCAGACTCATTAATAGCTCCAGCGCCTGAATGGATGATCCGGACATTGACGCCTTCAACATCAATTTTCATCAGTGACGCGGCCATCGCTTCAGCGGTGCCCTGTACATCTGCTTTAATGATGATATTTAAGTCTTTCATTTCCCCTTGTTTCAATTGTTCAAACAAATTGTCAAGGCTCACGCGGGTTTTCTCTCCGCGGGATGCAGCAAGAGACTGCTGGGCACGCGCCTCGCCAACCTGGCGCGCTGTTTTTTCATCATCAAATACAACGAACCGGTCGCCAGCCTGAGGTACCTCACTTAGTCCAGTGATTTCGACAGGTGTAGAAGGTCCCGCTTCCTTGACCCGGCGTCCTTTATCATTGACCATTGCGCGGACACGGCCGAATGTGGCGCCAACAACAATCGGGTCGCCAATTTTCAGCGTACCATTTTGGACTAGCAAGGTCGCGACTGATCCGCGGCCCTTATCCAACTGGGCTTCTATAACCGTACCCACCGCTTTGCGTTCCGGATTCGCTTTATACTCCTCAACCTCACTGACAAGAAGGATCATCTCCAGCAGGCTGTCAATCCCTTCCCTGTTCTTAGCGGAAATCGGGACAAAAATCGTATCGCCGCCCCAAGCTTCTGGAACGAGGCCGTGCTCAGTCAATTCCTGCATAACCCTGTCCGGGTTAGCCGATGGCTTATCCATTTTATTAACCGCTACGATAATTGGAACCTCCGCAGCCTTAGCATGGTTGATTGCCTCGACTGTTTGTGGCATGACGCCGTCGTCAGCGGCGACAACAAGAATGGTGATATCGGTAATCTTTGCTCCGCGCGCGCGCATTGTTGTGAACGCTGCGTGCCCTGGAGTGTCCAAGAAAGTGATTTTCTTGCCATTTTCCACTACCTGATAAGCACCGATGTGCTGGGTGATTCCTCCAGCCTCACCTTCAGTAACCTTTGTATGGCGAATCGAATCAAGAAGGGTTGTTTTACCATGGTCAACGTGGCCCATGATTGTAACGACAGATGGCCTTTCAACCATTTCACCCGGTTCATCCTCGGTGAAATAAACCTCGAGATCAGTCGTATCAATTCTAATTTCCTCTTCGACTTCCACCCCATACTCGCTTGCAATCAGTTCAATTGCATCCTTATCAAGCTCCTGGTTGATGGTGGCCATTACTCCAAGAAGGAAAAGCTTCTTGATGATTTCTGATGGCTCCCGGTATAGCTTTTTGGCAAGTTCAGCCACAGTGAGCGACTCGGTGAAAGTAATTTTGGCTGGCAGCTCTCTTTCCTTTCTTTCCGGAGGCGCTGTATGCTGCTGTTGAGGCCTTTTGCCAGGTCTATTCCTGTTTTGGCCTTGATTTGGCCTATTAGGAGTTTTCCCTTTATTGAATCCTTTATTTTCTTTTGATCTGAAATCATTGTTTTTGCTATCAGCTGATTTTGGTGCGCCTGGCTTTGCCGGCCTTTGGTTGTTCGAAGTTCCGCCTTGCTGGCCACCCTGTGGACGGTTTTGCTGGCCTCCCTGCGGACGGCCTTGCTGGCCACCCTGTGGACGGCTTTGCTGGCCTCCCTGCGGACGGCCTTGCTGGCCTCCCTGTGGACGGCTTTGCTGGCCTCCTTGCGGACGGCTTTGCTGGCCTCCTTGCGGACGGCTTTGCTGGCCTCCTTGCGGACGGCTTTGCTGGCCTCCCTGTGGACGGCTTTGCTGGCCTCCCTGCGGACGGCTTTGCTGGCCTCCCTGTGGACGGCTTTGCTGGCCTCCCTGTGGACGGCTTTGCTGGCCTCCCTGTGGACGGCTTTGCTGGCCTTCCTGTGGACGGCTTTGCTGATTCTGATTTCCACCTGGACGACTGCCCTGTGGCCTTGACTGTCCGCCTTGCTGGGAACGATTTGGCTGGTTCCCTTGTCCGAGGCCCGTCTGCTGGGTGCCCTGATGGCCCCTGGCTTGTTGTGGCCTTGCAGGCCTGTCATCCTTTTTATTAAAGATGGCTTCCAGCTTATTGTAGGCGTCCTTTTCAATGGTCGCCATATGGTTGGAAACTTCCACATTCATATCTTTCAATTTTGCAATAATATCTTTACTAGAAACATTGTATTTCTTTGCGTATTCATAAACACGTGTTTTACTCATTCTTTCACCCCCGCTAGTATTAATCGAGCAGTGTCATCAGTTTTTTCGCGAATCCCTCATCCAGTACAGCCACCGTCACACGCGCATCCTTGCCGATTGCCGAACCTAGGTCAAACCTGTTGTCGACAACTCTCCATGGAACTCGGAAAGATTTACATTTATCGGTTACTTTTTTGGACGTATTGACGGAAGCATCCGCGGAGATCAGGATCAGCTTTGCTTTTCCGCTCCTGATTTCCTTGATGGAAAGCTCTTCCCCTGAAATGACTTTTCTTGCCCGATTTGCCAAGCCAAGCAATGACATCCATTGATTTGATTTCATTAGGATTGCCGTTTCTCCTTTTCAGTAAGCTCAAGGAGCTCTTCATATAATGTAGAATCAATGTCAGTTTGCAAATGGTTTGCCAGTATGTTCTTTTTCTTTGCCAAAAGGATAGCGTCACGGTCAAGGGACAGGTATGCACCGCGGCCCGATTTTTTCCCTGTCAGATCGACTGAAACGTCCCCTTCTTTTGAGCGAACGATGCGAACAAGTTCTTTCTTGGGTTTCATTTCCCCTGTTGCGACACATTTGCGCATCGGAACTTTTCTCATTTTGTTCACGCCAATTCCCTCCGCTTTTTATTCGTTGTCCTCTTCGTACCCGTACTCTTCATCTTCTTCAAAGAATTCTTCCTCTTCATCAAAAAGCCTGATGGCTTCTTCACGAGGGAAGATTCCGATTTCCCTTGCCTCTGTTTCTGCTTTAATATCTATTTTCCAGCCAGTCAGCTTCGCAGCCAGGCGGGCATTCTGTCCCCGTTTTCCAATGGCGAGTGAAAGCTGGTAATCAGGAACGACAACAGTCGTTGCTTTCTCTCCCTCGTTCACCATAACATCGAGAACCTTGGATGGGCTGAGGGCATTCGCTACGAAAATGACCGGATCTTCCGACCATTTGACGATATCGATTTTTTCCCCTTTTAGTTCATTGACTACTGCCTGAACTCTCGATCCTTTAGGTCCGACACAAGAACCGACCGGGTCAACTTCCTCATTTTCGGAATGAACGGAAATTTTCGATCTGTCTCCTGCTTCTCTGGCAACGGATTTGATTTCAACCGTGCCATCGTAGATTTCCGGCACTTCAATTTCGAAGAGCCGCTTCAAAAGGCCAGGATGTGTCCTGGAGACGAAGATTTGAGGGCCTTTCGTTGTTTTTTCAACTTTTGTTATAAATACTTTAATCCGGTCGTGAGGTTTATACTGTTCATTCGGCATTTGCTCATTGACTGGCAGAAGCGCTTCGATTTTCCCGAGGCTTACATAAATGAACTTGGAATCGATCCTTTGGACAATCCCTGTCATAATATCTTCCTCACGATCGATGAACTCGGAATAAATGATTCCCCGTTCCGCTTCACGGACACGCTGTGTGACAACCTGCTTCGCTGTCTGTGCGGCGATCCTTCCGAAGTCTTTCGGGGTCACTTCCATTTCGACCACATCTTCAACCTGATAATTCGGATTGATTATCCGCGCCTCATCAATAGAAATTTCCAGCCTCGGGTCAAATACCTCATCGACAACCTCTTTACGCGCGAATACCCGCATCATCCCGTTATCGGTATTGATATCAATCCTCACATTTTGAGCCTGATTGAAATTTCTGCGATACGCTGAAATAAGTGCTGCCTCAATCGCTTCAATTAATACATCCCTGGAAATTCCCTTGTCTCTTTCCAGTATAGTCAGAGCATCCAATAGTTCGCTGCCCATTGGTACTTATCCCCCTTTAGTCCTGATTTTTAAAAAGTCCTGAAACGCTCTGTGCAAAAAGCTTCCTGCTGTCAGCTGTCCGGACGGCCGAGTCAGCCAAATGTGACTGCGAGCCTGGCGCTGGCTACTTTATCAAATGGGATTTCAACAATCTTTTTTCGCGTTTTGACTTTGATTTCCAGCTTCACGGATTCACCGTCAAACTCAAGTAAAATACCCTCAAATGTCTTTTCATTTTCAATCGGCTCATATGTTTTCACAAACACATTCTTTCCGATTGAAGCCGTAAAATCCTTTTCCTTTTTCAGCGGCCTTTCAGCGCCAGGAGATGAGACTTCCAGGAAATAATTGTGGGGAATCGGATCAAGTTCATCCAGCTTTTCACTGACGCGTTCACTGACTATCCCGCACTCCTCAATGTCAACCCCGTTCTCCTTGTCGATAAATAGGCGCAAAAACCAATCCCGGCCCTCTTTTACATATTCAATATCAACTAATTCCAATCCAAGTTCATTTAAAATTGGCACAGCCAGGTTTTCAACCACTTCAGTTACCTTGCTCATTGCTAACCTCCTTTACTGCTGCTTAACCGGTATTTTGCACGAATATCGGAGACTTGTTTCATTTATACCCGAAAAATGCCCTGGACAACAACGAAAGAGTGGGTTTCCCCACTCTTCCGGACACTTTTGCTTAGTATTTCCAATAAAACTATACCATACACATTTGCTTAAAGCAAATAAGGTGCAAGGCAGGAATCCTTTTAGAAAAGCGACAGCTGGTTTTGTTCTGGAAGCGCGTCGAGGCAGCCTTGTTTTTCAAGATATTCCAGAATGGTTTTAGACACCTTACCCCGCTGCTGCAAGTCTTCTTTTGATAGGAATTCCCCTTCCTCCCTAGCTTTGACAATATTCACCGCCGCATTCGTGCCTAAGCCCGGTATGGAATTGAACGGAGGAATCAAGGTCGTTCCATCGATCGTGAACTCAGAAGCTGAGGATTTATATAAGTCGATTTTTTGGAACGAGAATCCACGTTCACACATTTCAAGAGCCAGTTCAAGGACTGTAAGCAGGTTTTTCTCTTTAGGAGCAGCATCAAGGCCTTTTGCATTTATTTCTTCTATTTTTGCCCTTATTGCTTCTGAACCCCGTGCCATCGCTTCAATATCAAAATCCTCTGCTCTGACGGTAAAATACGCCGCGTAATATAAAAGCGGCATGTGGACTTTGAAATAGGCGATTCTCACAGCCATTAGGACGTAGGCCGCCGCGTGGGCTTTCGGGAACATATATTTTATTTTTTTGCATGAATCAATATACCATTCCGGAACTTCATTCTTCCTCATTTCAGCTTCCATTTCATCAGTAAGCCCTTTTCCTTTACGGACAGACTCCATAATTTTGAAAGCAAAAGCGGGATCGAGGCCCTGGTAGATCAAATAAACCATAATGTCATCCCGGCAGCCGATAACTTCGCTCAGCGTACAGATTTTATTATGGATCAATTCCTGGGCATTCCCCAGCCAGACATCTGTTCCATGCGACAATCCGGAAATCTGGACAAGCTCAGAGAACGTCGTCGGCTTTGTGTCTTCAAGCATCTGCCTTACGAACCTCGTTCCGAATTCAGGAATCCCCAATGTTCCGGTTTTGCACATAATCTGTTCTTCTGTCACTCCAAGTGACTCTGTGCCGCTGAATATTTTCATGACTTCAGGATCATCAGTCGGAATCGTTTTCGGATCGATGCCGCTCAGATCCTGCAGCATCCGGATGACTGTCGGGTCATCGTGGCCGAGAATATCAAGCTTAAGCAAGTTATCATGGATGGAGTGGAAATCAAAATGGGTCGTTTTCCATTCCGACGTAGCAGAGTCTGCTGGAAATTGAATCGGCGAGAAATCATAAATTTCCATATAATCCGGAACAACTATGATGCCCCCCGGGTGCTGGCCGGTGGTCCGCTTAACCCCTACACAGCCGGATGCAAGCCTGTCGATTTCCGCCCCCCTCAGCTGAAGGTTATTCTCCTGCTGATAGGCTTTGACATAGCCAAAGGCCGTTTTGTCTGCTACTGTGCCGATAGTTCCGGCACGGTAAACATATTCTTCACCGAAGAGCACTTTCGTATAGTTATGCGCCCTTGGCTGGTATTCACCAGAAAAGTTCAAGTCAATATCAGGAACTTTGTCTCCTTTGAAGCCAAGGAAGGTCTCAAATGGTATATCATGCCCATCCTTCCGGTATTTTGCCCCGCATTGAGGACAGTTTTTATCAGGCAGGTCGAAGCCTGAACCTACTGAACCGTCATTAAAGAACTCGGAGTGCTTACACTTGACACACACATAATGAGGAGGGAGCGGATTTACCTCGGTAATTTCTGTCATGGTGGCGACAAATGAAGATCCAACCGATCCCCGCGAGCCGACTAGATAACCGTCATCCAGTGATTTCTTCACCAGTTTATGTGAAATCAGGTAAATGACCGCGAATCCGTGGCCAATAATGCTCTTCAATTCTTTCTCAAGCCGGGCTTCCACTATTTCAGGCAACGAGTCCCCATAAATCCTCCGTGCCATTGAATAGCTCATTTCCCGCATTTCATCATCGGCGCCTTCAATTTTAGGTGTATAGAGGTCATCCTTAATTGGCTTGATCGATTCAATCATATCAGCGATTTTATTCGTATTTTCAACGACGACTTCCTTCGCTTTTTTCGAACCGAGGAATTTGAAAGCATCAAGCATCTCATTCGTCGTCCTGAAATGCACATCGGGAAGATTATGCCTGTTTAGCGGATTGGCCCCCCCTTGTGAATTGATCAGGATTTTCCTGTAGATTTTGTCATTCTCATTCAAGTAATGGACATTTCCGGTCGCCACGACAGGCAAGTCCAGCTTTTCGCCGAGTTTGACGATATTGCCAATAATCTCTTCAAGCGCCCTTTCATCCCTGACAAGCTCCATTTCGAGCAAATGGGCATAGACGGGTTTCGGCATAATCTCGAGATAATCGTAAAATGTAGCTGCTTCTTCCACTTCATCCGGGGACTTCTGCATCATCCCTTCAAATACTTCGCCCCGGTCACAGGCGGAACCAACCAATAGGCCTTCACGGTATTTTTGCAAAACAGACCTTGGAATCCTAGGGACACGGTAAAAATAATTGATATGCGCAATGGAAATGAGTTTAAATAAATTTTTCAAACCTGTCTCATTCTGCGCAAGCAGAGTACAGTGGTATGGCCGGGCGCGCTTGAAAGCACTGCTGTTTCCCATATGGTCATTGAACTGGTCATGGTACTCGATGCTCTGTTCTAGCGAATCCTTCAGCATTTTCATCAAAAGGTATCCCGTTGCTTCCGCGTCATAGATGGCGCGGTGATGCTGGGTAAGCTCGACATCAAACTTTTTCGCGAGTGTATTCAGGCGGTGGTTTTTCATCTCCGGATACAAAAAGCGGGCAAGTTCTAGTGTATCGATTACAGGGTTCTTTGCCTTTTCAAAACCAATCTTTTTATAGCCAGTATTCAGGAAGCCCATGTCAAAAGAGGCATTATGGGCAACCAAAATATCATCAGCTGTCCATTCGCGGAAACGGGTGAGCACGTCCCCGATTTCCGGAGCGTTCTGCACCATATCATCCGTTATCCCTGTCAGGTTGATCGTGGTTGCGGACAGTCTGTGGTGCGGATTGGCAAACGACTCGAAACGGTCAATAATTTCCCCTTCCCTTATTTTTACGGCCGCCAATTCAATAATGGTGTCATAAACGGCGGACAATCCAGTCGTTTCAACGTCAAAAACAACATAAGTCTCATCGGCGAGCAGCCTGTGAGAATCGTTATAAGCAATCGGAACACCGTCATCAACGAGATTCGCTTCAATTCCATAAAGAATCTTAATATCATTTTTCTTGCCGGCTGCAAAAGCTTCCGGGAAGGATTGGGCTACTGCATGGTCCGTAATGGCAATCGCCGTGTGGCCCCATTTCTTCGCCTGTCCGACGAGTGCCGCAACCGGTGTGACAGCGTCCATTTGGCTCATTGGTGAATGGAGGTGAAGCTCAACCCGTTTTTCTTCTGCCTGTGCGGTATCTTGCCTTGTTACCGGCCTGATTTCATTCACGTCATTTCCAATCATGATCAAATCACGGACGAACGTATCATTCTGAATGCTCCCCCGGACTCTCGCCCACATCCCCTTTTTCACACGCTGGTACATGGCGGCATCCTCTTTATCCCTTGAGAACATTTTCACCATGATAGAACTTGTATAGTCGGTAATTTTAAACGTTAGCAATGTCCTGCCACTACGCAGCTCGCGTGTTTCGGCATCAAAGATATAACCTTCGATGGCAATTCTCCGTTCCTCATCGACAATATCGATGAGATTGCGGAATTCAGCATCTCCTTTGATCGTCAGACCGATAACGAGCGGCCCTTCGTCACCGCCGGCGCCGTTCTGGTCTTTTTCAGATTCACGCTTCTGCAACTCGGAAAGGGCAAGCCTGGCTCTTTCTTCGTCTTCCTTTTGTTTCGCCTCCATGAATTGCTTGTATTCCTCATTTTTCTCTACATCACTTATGGCGACATCAACAGCGAGGAAGGGAAAGCCGAAAGATTGATAGATGGAGGATATAAGCGCGCCGTATTTCCCTTTAACCGCGCCTCCTTCCGCTTCATTCCTGACTTGGATAAGAAGCTTTGTCCCTTGGAGTTCAGGCATTTGTTCATAAAACAGTTTGAGGAGCGGAGGAGCAATGCCATCTATTTCATTCACGCATTTTTTCCAGTACTCCCAGACCAGATCTTTTGTAAAAGCCTGATCTGAAACTCTCATCTCAAAAGTTACTGATTTGGCAAAAGATGAAAAAGACTCCTTGAGCCGGACATCGAGCATAGTAAAGACTGATGCAGGCAGGATTTTATCTACCATAAGCAAAAAATGCATTTTGCTCTGCTTCCTGCTGATCTGCACCTTGTCGATCCTCGCGTGTTCAAAGTATGGAACGAGGGAATCTTCCGTCATTCCAAGCTGCTGCAATAAGATTCGGAACTTTTCTGTTCCCTCATCTAAATGGGTATTCATTAGACATTCTCTCCCCATCTGGTTCTGGTTCTGTCTGTTTTTCAAAAGTTAATTATATCATAGATACTTGCGTCTTTTGTTTAATAGGGGCAAAAAAGATGAAGGTGCCGCATCCATTGCGGCACCCATAGTATTACGCATTATTTAGAAGAGTGTTAATTGTTTCTAATAGATTTTCCACAGATACTTCTATCATTTCACCGGTTTTTCTGTCTTTTACTTCAACAATTCCTTCGGCCGCCTTTTTGCCAACCGTTACACGTACTGGGATGCCGATTAAGTCTGAATCGGCAAATTTCACTCCCGGCCGCTCCTGGCGGTCGTCAAACAAGGTCTCAAATTGTCCCCCGATTGATTCATATAATTGTCCTGAAAGGCTTGCCTGAGCCTCATCCTTCATGTTGATCGCGATAAGATGCACTTTGTACGGGGCAACGGCTTGTGGCCAAATAAGGCCCTTTTCATCATTGAACTGTTCTGCTACCGCTGAAAGCGTCCGGGAAACCCCAATTCCATAGCAACCCATGATCATTGGCTGGGACTTGCCATTTTCATCAAGATACATGGCATCCATTGCTTCGCTATAGCGTGTACCAAGCTTAAAGACATGCCCAACCTCAATCCCTTTTGCAAAAAGAATCTTGCCTTGGCCATCAGGAGACGGATCTCCTTCCTGGATAAAGCGAATATCCGCATAGCGGCCAACCTCGAAGTCGGTACCTGGATTGACATTAACATAATGATAGTCTTCCTCATTCGCTCCGCAAACGCCATTGACAATCGCTTCGACTGCATGGTCGGCAATGATTTCTACATTCGAAACGCCGATAGGGCCTACAGATCCCACTTCACAACCAAGGATTTCTTTCGTCTCAGCCGCTTCTGCAAGTTCGACTGAACCCGCCTCGAAGAGATTTTTCAGTTTAATATCATTTGCTTCATGATCGCCTCTGACCAAAACAAGGACCGGACGCCCGTCAATTTTGAATAAGAGTGATTTGATACACTGATCTTCGTTAGCCTTCAAGAATTCCGAAACTTCGGCGATCGTCTTCTTATTCTCTGTTTTGACCTTCTCGATTCTCTTCGGCGTCTCGCTGCTTTTCGCATAAGTTGCCGTTACTGGTGCCATTTCAATATTAGCCGCGTAGGAGGAAGTATCAGAATAGGCGATTGTATCCTCACCGATATCCGATAAAACCATAAATTCATGTGTATCTTTCCCACCCATTGCGCCGGAATCCGCAATGACGGCACGATAATTAAGGCCGCACCGCGCAAAAATATTCGAATACGCCGTGAAAATCCTATCGTAAACTTCATCAAGGCTCTCCTTGCTCGCATGGAAGGAATACGCATCTTTCATGATGAATTCCCTGCCCCGCAGCAACCCGAAGCGTGGCCGTTTTTCATCACGGAATTTTGTCTGGATTTGATAAAGAGTCAAAGGAAGGCGTTTATATGACTTCACTTCATCCCTGACCAGACTTGTAATCACTTCTTCATGAGTTGGGCCAAGCGCAAACTCCCGATTGTGTCGGTCATGGATCCTCATTAATTCCGGGCCATACGAATACCAGCGGCCGGATTCCTGCCAAAGTTCAGCCTGCTGCAGGGCAGGCATCAGAAGCTCGACCCCGCCGGCCTTGTCCATTTCTTCACGGACAATCGCTTCAATTTTTGTTAACACTCTTTTCGCCAGTGGGAGGTAGCTGTATACTCCGCTGGCATTTTGCCGGATGAAACCGGCTCTTAGAAGAAGCTGATGGCTTTTGACATCAGCATCTGCTGGGACTTCCCTTAATGTAGGGATTAAGGTCATACTTTGCTTCACAATTTTCCGCCTCCAACATCTATGGTTATCTCGACTCGCCAAAACTTAGTTTTAGTTGCAATATGTATGCCGGCGGAATTGGTATCCGCCGGCGCATAGGAATATCTTATCGTTTATAGGAAAAATCTTTGGATATCGTTCCAGGTGACGACCAGCATGAGAAGCATAAGCAGGGCAAATCCAATGAAATGGACCATCCCCTCTTTTTGTTTGTCCACTGGTTTTCCCCTTACAGCCTCGACGGCGAAAAACATGAGCCTTCCTCCATCAAGTGCCGGGAACGGCAGAAGATTCATAATCCCGAGGTTAATGCTAAGAATGGCGGCCCATTTCATCAAATAATACACGCCGGATTTGGCGACGGTGTCTGTGGATACGTATATCCCAACAGGCCCGCTCAGCATATTAATTGAAAACTGGCCAGTCACAAGCTTGCCCAGCATCACAAAGATTTCTTTTGTCCAAAAAACTGTTTCCTCGAACCCATAAGACAATGCACGCAAAGGTGACTTTTCAACCGGGCTGTAAACACCTATAATCCCTATCTTCTCCCCTTCGGCTTCACGTGCCTGAGGAGTAACCGAGATTTCTTGTTCCTTGCCGTTACGCATTACGATGAAGTCGACTGCCTTATCAGGATTTTTCCGGATGATTTCCACCACATCAGTCCAGCTGGAAATTTCCGTTCCTGAAATGCTTTGGACAACGTCCCCTTCCTTAAGTCCTGCTTCCAATGCAGCTCCATCAGGAGTGATTTTCCCCAGCTTTGGTTCATTGGAAGGTACCCCCTGGACCAACGCCAAAATAAGAAAAACAAAGAACGCCAGGACAAAGTTCATCATAGGGCCAGCGAATATAGCCAAGGTACGTTGCCAAAGTGTCTTGGAACCAAACTGGCGATTATAAGGGGCAATTTGATTTTCTACACCATTCTCAACTGTAACCGCATCCTCGTTAACAAGGAATACCCGCAGCGTTTCTTCTTCATCTTCTGGGTAGCCTTTAATGACTAGGTTCCGGTCCAGGTCGGCGTGTTCCACCTCAACAATCCTGGCATCGGGGTATTTATCTTTATTATTCAGGATTATTTTTTCGACCTTTCCGTCAGAGCCGGTAAGCAGGCCGATCCGATAGCCAGGTTTAATTTCGACTGCTTCGGCATCCTCTCCGGCCATCCTTACATAACCGCCAATTGGCAGAAGGCGGATAGTATAAAGCGTTTCTCCTTTTTTATGGCTGAAAACCTTCGGCCCCATACCGATGGCAAACTCTCTGCAAAGGATTCCTGCTCTTTTTGCAAAAATGAAGTGCCCCAATTCGTGGAAGAAAACTAGCGCCCCGAATATGACTATAAACGCAATGACTGTACTCATAAGACCTACCACCTTTTTTTAAGAGTCCCGAAAAAGCTTTGATTCACGGGTGTTGTCCTGCTTTAGGGTATTATGGGCGCGACCGTTTTACACAAGGCCCCATCGATGCTGCGGAGATTTCACGCAAGCAGCGACTGGATATAGCACCTTGTTCTCTGGTCCGTTTCCAGGATTGTTTCCAAATCCGGGTCTTTGATCAGGGTATGGGTCTCCAAAGCGCGTTCCACAAGGTCATCAATTTCAAGGAAACGAATTCGTCCATCAAGGAAAGCTGCTACCGCTGTTTCATTGGCCGCGTTCAAAACGGTCGGCGCGGAACCGCCAGCCTTGCCCGCATCATAGGCGAGACGGAGGCAGCGGAACCGTTCAAAATCCATTTCCTGAAAATGCAACTTTCCCGCTTCGGCCAAATTCAATCGATTGGCCGACTGGAGTGGAAAACGATCAGGATAGGTTAACGCATATTGAATTGGCACCCTCATATCCGGACTGCCCAATTGCGCGATAATGCTCGAGTCATGAAATTCCACCATCGAGTGGATGATGCTTTCCCTATGAAGAAGGACGCTGATTTTTTCATAAGGGAGAGAAAATAGCCAGTGGGCCTCGATGACTTCAAGTCCTTTGTTCATCATTGTAGCAGAATCGATTGTTATTTTGGCTCCCATCGACCAGTTCGGATGGTTCAGGGCATCTTCAACCGAAACATCGGCCAATTCTTCCCTTGTGCGGTCTCGGAAACTTCCACCCGAAGCCGTTATGATGAGCCGCTCAATATTCTTCTCATTTTCGCCTTGAAGACATTGAAAAATTGCCGAATGCTCGCTATCAACAGGCAAAAGGCGGACGCCCTTCGTTTTTGCGGCCTCCATGACAAGATGGCCGGCGGTAACCAATGTTTCTTTATTTGCAAGCGCGATGGTCTTTCCGCTTTCAATCGCTTCGAGTGTCGGCTTAAGCCCGACACTGCCGACAACCGCATTTACAACTATATCCGCATGTTCATAAGTGGCGGTACCCGACAGGCCTTCTTCTCCATACGAAATAATCACACCTGGAAATTCAGACCGGAGTTTTTCGGCATCTTCCTTTTCCTGCATGGATAAATATGCCGGCTTGAATTCATACATTATTTTTCTGGCCAGTCCAATATTCTTGCCTGCTGAAAAAGCCGCAAGCCTGAATGAATCCGGATTTGCCCGGATAATATCAAGTGTTTGGATGCCAATTGAACCAGTGGCTCCCATTAAGCTAATCTGTTTCATTCATTTATCTCTCCTAAAGCCGCGTTATTTCCTGCAAGTACAAGCAGCATGGCGGGTTAAATCAGCTGGAATAAGTGGATCAGGGGCCAGACAAACAGGAGGCTGTCAAAACGGTCGAGGATTCCTCCATGTCCTGGCAAAATGCTGCCTGAGTCCTTTACATTGTAATTTCTTTTGAATGCCGATTCCGCAAGGTCGCCAAGTTGTCCAAATACAGACAAAAGCGCTGTCATAACAAGCAGTTTAACTGCCGGCACTCCCAAATCACCAAAAACAATAAAGCCTATTGCGACAAGCAGGGCGCAGCCCACTCCTCCCAAAAAACCTTCCACTGTCTTATTCGGGCTGATTTCGGGCCAAAGTTTTCTTTTGCCCAGTGCCCTGCCGACAAAATAAGCGCCAGAGTCAGTCGCCCATATGATAAATAGGGAATAGAAAAGCCAGGACAGCCCTCCCGCCTGGCGGGTTTCCATAAAAAAGTAAAAGCCAGCGCCTACATAGGCAACGGCCATTGCAAAAAATGACGCATCATCAAATGTAAAGCGATTTTTAGAGGCCACCGTCCAGGCGAGAAGCAGCAGGACCGCCATGACGGCAAAATCCTCTTTTCCGTAGCCAAAACGTGTGATAATTTCATGATAATCCGGTGGCAAAAGCAAAATCCATAGGGTCAATAAAGAAACAATCCCTTGGAAAGATACCAGATTCATGTTTTTCATTTTTGCAAGTTCATACAAACCGATACTTGCAAGCACATATGCCAGCAGGATAAGCGGTAATCCGCCATAAATGACAATCGGCAGGAAAAGCGCCGCTGCCACGACTGCTGTAATGATTCTTTGCTTCATTTATTTTCAGGCAGGAACTTCCTGGGTGCCTGCCTTTCCTCCTTTACTTATAAAAGAATCAGGGTCTGGGCGAACGGACAATCTTCCATTTATGACCCCTGTATACCACCAAACCTTCTCTGGCGGTTCTGGAAAGTTTCCACTGCGTCAAGAAGATGTTCTTCATTGAAATCTGGCCAAAGTACATCCGTAAACCAAAATTCTGTGTAGGCAATCTGCCAAAGCATAAAATTGCTTAACCGGATTTCCCCGCTAGTGCGGATTAGCAAATCGGGATCTGCCAGCCTGGATGCCATTAAATAGGAGGAGAAGGTTTCCTCAGTCAGATTCTCATCATCCATTATACCACTCTGAAAGTCTTTTAAGACATGCCTGACGGCGTCCAATATTTCAGCCCTGCTCCCATAATTCAGTGCGAAATTAAGGACAAGGCCTGTATTGTTTTTTGTTTCCTCAATCGCTTTATTAATGGCTTTTAACGTATGGGTTGGAAGGTTTTCCTTATACCCCATCATTTCCACCCGGACATTTTCGTTGATAAGTTCAGGCAGGAAGGAACCTAAAAACTCTTCTGGAAGCTGCATAAGATAGTCGACTTCCTTTTTCGGCCTTTTCCAGTTCTCAGTGGAAAAGGCATACAGGGTCAACGCGCCTACCCCCAGTTCATTTGCAAGCTTGGTGATTTTCCTTACTACTTTCATACCTTCATGGTGTCCCGCTATCCGAGGCATCGCCCTTTTTTTTGCCCAGCGGCCGTTTCCGTCCATAATGATGGCGATATGGGAAGGAACACCAGCTTTTTTCACCAATTCTATCCTGTCTCGGAGTGAGGAAGAGGACTCTTGGGGTTTCCGTCTAATTAATTTGTTGAACATGATCTAGCTCCTCCATTCAATGCCTCCGAAAAAGGGCGTATCAATTTACTCCGCATGCAAGCTGCTCCTGCGCCAAAGGTTTTTCAGTGATGCTTCGTTCAGCTCGTCGCAAAGCTGCAGAGATGTACCGCAAGTAGCAGCTTGCCTCCGCTTTTCTATGTCCAGCTGCGGCGCCTAGCGCCTTGTGTACTTCGGTCCACTCACTACGATAAGTCAACATCGAATCGCTTCGCTCTTCGTGTTTCCTTTATCTCATGTCGCGGCCCTCCAGTCCATAAGGCGCTGAACAGGCGCCTCCGCTTTTCTATGTATATTTTATGGATGTTTTTATCATACCAAAAATGGTTCAAGATATCTCTTTTAAGATGCAAGAAAAACGGGATTCCTTTCCTGTAAGTGAAAAAAACCCCGTAAAGGGGCTTTTTCTTCAGGAATTATACTTCCATAATTTCCTTTTCTTTGTCTCTCGTAATTTGATCAATCTTGCTAATATGATCGTCAGTCAGCTTTTGGATATCGTCGGAATAACCGCGAAGGTCGTCTTCTGTGATCTCGCCGTTCTTCTCAAGTTTTTTCAGATCGTCATTAGCATCGCGGCGTACGTTCCTGATTGCGATCTTTGCATCTTCCGATTCCTTTTTAACAAGCTTGACAAGGTCCTTGCGTCGCTCTTCCGTCAATTGAGGAATTGCGAGGCGGATCAGGGAACCGTCGTTAGTCGGGTTCAGGCCAAGATCTGATTTCTGGATTGCCTTTTCAATATCGCTCAAAATGCTCTTGTCATATGGCTGTATGACAAGAAGCCTGGCTTCAGGTGTGCTGATGCCCGCAAGTTGATTGACAGGAGTAGGAGCGCCGTAATAATCCACTGTAATGCGATCCAGAAGGGAGGCGCTGGCTCTTCCCGCCCTGATTGTTGCCAATTCACGGGAATACGCTTGGATTGCTTTTGCCATTTTTTCCTTTGTGTTGCTGATGACTTGTTTCGGCATTATTATTTCCCCCTAACAATAGTTCCGATTTTTTCGCCCATAACGGCTCGTTTGATATTGCCTTTTTCCATAATAGAGAAAACAATCAACGGAATATCATTATCCATACACAATGAAGATGCAGTTGAGTCCATAACAGCAAGCCCCTCTTTCAGGACATCGAGGTAGGACAGTTGATCATACTTCGTTGCGTTTTTATCATGGCGCGGATCCGCGGAATAGACGCCATCTACATTATTTTTCGCCATGAGGATGACATCGGCTTCGATTTCCGCGGCCCGGAGAGCTGCGGTTGTATCTGTGGAAAAGTAAGGATTCCCTGTCCCGGCCGCGAAAATGACGGCACGCTTCTTCTCAAGGTGGCGAATCGCGCGGCGGCGGATGTAAGGTTCGGCTACCTGGCGCATTTCAATTGATGTCTGAACACGGGTTTCTATGCCGAGTTGTTCCAGGCTGTCCTGTAGGGCAAGGGAGTTCATCACTGTGGCCAGCATGCCCATATAATCAGCAGTTGCCCGGTCCATTCCCATTTCACTGCCAATCTTCCCTCTCCAAATGTTTCCACCCCCAACAACGACCGCAACCTCGACTCCCAGCTCAGCTACTTCCTTGACTTGTTCAGCAATGGATTTAATGACGGCGGGGTTAATTCCGAAGCCTGCTTCGCCAGCAAGGGCCTCACCACTTAATTTCAAGACAACTCGTTTGTATTTCGGACTGCTCATAAAAACCTCCTATGTATTTTGAGGCCACCGTATGCCTGAATAAGGGACCGCCTTTGAATAAAAGCCGGGGCGGCACTCCTTAAATGATTTATTTTTTTAAAAATAGGGAACACGCGGTGTGTTCCCTATCCTCTTTAAACAGTTGCTAAGTTCTTTTAAAAGGGCCGGAAATGGCCGATTTCAACAAAGCTCTATTTTTTATTTACCTGGCTCATTACTTCTTCCGCGAAATTGTCTTCGCGCTTCTCGATGCCTTCGCCTACTCCGTAGCGTACAAATTCACGGACAGTTGCGCCCTTGGACTCAACGAACTGGCGTACTTTTTGATCAGGGTTTTTAACAAACGTCTGGTCAAGCAGGCAAACGTCCTCAAAGTATTTTCCGAGGCGGCCTTCGACCATTTTTGCCACGATTTGCTCAGGCTTGCCTTCGTTAAGTGCCTGCTGTGTAAGAACCTGGCGCTCGCGTTCGATTTCATCTGCGGAAACTTCATCGCGGGAAACATACTTAGGATTAAGGGCAGCAATATGCATGGAAACATCCTTTGCCACACTTTCATCTGTAGTACCTTCTAAAACGCTCAGAACTGCGATTCGGCCACCCATGTGGAGGTAAGCACCGAATGCGTCGTTATCGCCTTTTGTTTTTATTTCAAAACGGCGAAGGGAAAGCTTTTCACCGATTTTCGCAATAGCAGCATTGATATGTTCTTCAACGGATTGTCCGCTTTCCATTTTTTGTCCTACAGCCTCTTCAACATTGGCAGGCTTGTTATTCAAGAGATGGGAAGCAAGCTCCTGGACGAGTGTTTGGAAGCCTTCGTTCTTTGCGACGAAGTCTGTTTCAGAGTTAACTTCAAGGATGACCGCTTCATTTCCTTCCAGCTTGATGGAAGCAAGGCCTTCTGCAGCTATACGGTCGCCTTTCTTGGCAGCCTTCGCAATTCCTTTTTCACGCAGGAAATCAATTGCTTTTTCCATATCGCCATCTGTTTCCTGAAGAGCCTTTTTGCAGTCAAGCATTCCGGCTCCTGTTTTTTCACGAAGTTCTTTTACCATTTGCGCTGTAATCGCCATTAATATTTCCTCCTTTTAATCTATGTACATTAGATTCGATAAGTATTTACGCTGCATTGACGGATACTTTATTATCATAGCCACCCCGGAGCGATGTAAACCTATCTGCCTGGCCTGAAGCAAAATGTTTCAGCCATTCTAACTTATCCAACTCTGGCAGCCTTGGAAGTCTGCTGGAGTTTTTATGATTTACTTTAAAAAAAGGTGATAAAGGGTGTTCCCTCTTATCACCTTTTTATTTTCATCTAGGATGATTTGTGCGTTATGCCTGCTCAGCAGGTACAGCTGTTTCTTCACCTTGCTTAGCTTCAAGGATCGCATCAGCCATTTTGCCTGTCAAAAGCTTAACAGCACGGATTGCGTCATCGTTTGCAGGGATGACAACATCGATTTCATCCGGATCGCAGTTTGTATCAACGATACCCACGATAGGAATGTTCAATTTGCGTGCTTCTGCAACGGCAATGCGCTCTTTACGAGGGTCAATGATGAACAATGCATCTGGAAGAGTCTTCATATCCTTGATACCGCCAAGGAATTTCTCAAGACGCTCTTGCTCCTTCTTCAATTGAACAACTTCTTTTTTAGGAAGGACTTCGAATGTGCCGTCTTCCGACATTCTTTCGATATCTTTCAGGCGTGCGATACGCTTTTGGATTGTTTCGAAGTTTGTAAGTGTTCCACCCAACCAGCGTTGGTTAACAAAGTACATTCCGGAACGGATTGCTTCTTCTTTAACAGAATCCTGAGCTTGTTTCTTTGTACCAACGAACAGCATAGTGCCGCCTTGGCCAGCAAGCTCCTTTACAAAGTTGTAAGCTTCCTCTACCTTCTTAACTGTCTTTTGAAGGTCGATGATGTAGATGCCGTTCCTCTCAGTGAAGATATATTTCTTCATCTTAGGGTTCCAACGGCGAGTCTGGTGACCGAAGTGTACACCAGCTTCAAGCAGTTGCTTCATAGAAATGACTGACATGTTTTTTCCTCCTAATGGTTTAGTTTCCTCCGCCAGCTTCAGCTTCAGCGGGACCGGACATGCCGGCACCATCCGCGTGAATCAGCAGGCGTGTGTGATTAACACCATGTAGTAATATAGCACAAGTATAATTTACAATCAAGAAATTCCTCGGAAAAACGAATTTTTTTTCAAAAAGAACGATGGAATCAGCGGCAGAAAAAAACCTGCCGGAAAGAAATCCGGCAGGTGGATTATGATTAATTCGCGCGCAGCTTGTCAAGTTCCACTAAAAACTTGTCATTCAATACCTTGATATATGTCCCTTTCATTCCAAGGGAACGGGATTCGATTACTCCCGCGCTTTCCAGCTTTCTAAGGGCATTGACAATGACTGAGCGGGTAATACCGACGCGGTCGGCGATTTTAGAAGCAACAAGAAGCCCTTCGTTGCCGTTCAGTTCTTCGAAAATATGCTCAATTGCTTCAAGTTCGCTGTAGGAAAGGGAGCTGATCGCCATTTGGACAACCGCTTTGCTCCTTGCCTCCTCTTCAATTTCCTCTGCTTTTTCACGAAGAATTTCCATGCCGACAACCGTAGCGCCATATTCGCCTAAAATCAGGTCATCATCCTGGAATTTTTCATGGAGCCTTGCAAGAATCAAGGTGCCAAGGCGCTCCCCGCCGCCGATAATCGGTACAATCGTTGTCAGGCCTTCGCGGAAAAGATCTTTGTTTTCAACCGGGAATGCAGTGTACTCGCTTTCTACATCCAGGTTAGAAGAGGTTTCCTTAATATTGAACAGTCCGTTAGTATATTCTTCCGGGAACTGCCTGTCTTCAAGCATTTTTTTCATCCGCTCGTTTTCAATTTGCTGGTTGATAGCGAAACCAAGCAATTTCCCCCTGCGGCTGACGACGAATACATTCGCTTCAATCACTTCACTCAATGTTTCGGACATTTCTTTAAAGTTGACCGGCTTTCCCGCCGCTTTTTGAAGAAGCGCATTAATCTTCCTCGTTTTTGTCAATAAATCCATTTACAATTCCTCCTATTAGCTGCATCCAATGTTTGATTTAAACTGCTTCTATTGAAATGTATATCTAAGAATTTACCCTTTGAAAAACGCAGTAAACTGCGCATCAAAGGATGAACTGGCTTAAATCCTTGTTACGTGAAATCGCCCCAAGCTTTTCCTCTACATATTGCGGGGTGATTGTGATTTTTTCGAGATTGATATCCGGTGCCTCAAATGATAGGTCTTCCAGAAGCTTTTCGAGGATCGTATGCAAGCGCCTGGCACCGATATTATCGGTATTTTGGTTGACTTCAAACGCTACCTCGGCAATCTTTTGAATAGCATCGTCAGAAAATTCAATTTGTATACCTTCTGTCTCGAGCAGAGCAATATACTGTTTTATTAATGCATTATCAGGTTCCACAAGGATTCTGTGGAAATCATCGACCGTCAGCTTTCCAAGTTCGACGCGAATCGGAAAACGGCCCTGCAGTTCCGGGATCAAGTCGGAAGGCTTAGCCATATGAAATGCACCAGCTGCGATGAATAGCACATGGTCAGTTTTGACCGGGCCGTATTTCGTGACAACTGTGGAACCCTCCACAATCGGCAGGATATCCCGCTGAACTCCTTCACGGGAAACATCAGCAGAAGCGCCGCCCGAATTCCGGCTGGCAATTTTATCGATTTCGTCAATAAAGATCATCCCGGTCTGTTCTGCCCTGTAAACAGCCTCCTGGGTTACTTCATCCATATCAATTAGCTTTGCCGCTTCCTCATTAGTCAGGACCACTCTCGCTTCCCTGACTGTCAGTTTCCTGCGCTTCCGCTTTTTTGGCATTAGATTACTCAATGCATCTTGCATGTTCATACCCATTTGTTCCATTCCGGACCCTTGGAGCATATCGAACATTGAAGGAGCCTGTTCTTCTACTTCCACGCTAACGATTTCGTTCTCGAGCTCCCCATTTGCCAGCTTTTCCTTAATGGAAGCGCGTCTTTGCTGGACAGAGAAGTCCTCGGAAGCTGTTGTTTCTGGTTCAGGCTGGGCATTGTTTCCGCCAAACAGCATTTCAAGCGGATTTTTATAATTCGCCTGTTTTTTCGCAGAAGGCACGAGGAGTTCTACAAGCCTGCGGTTGGCGGCTTCTTCTGCCCGCCCTTTAACTTTTTGGATTTTCTCTTCCTTTACGAGCCTTGCTGCCGTTTCCACTAAATCGCGGACCATTGATTCGACGTCCCTGCCGACGTATCCGACTTCGGTGAATTTAGTGGCTTCCACCTTTATGAAAGGAGCGCCGGTGATTTTCGCAATTCTGCGGGCAATTTCAGTTTTTCCCACCCCGGTCGGGCCAATCATAAGAATGTTTTTTGGTATGATTTCATCCCGTATGCCTTCATCTAGCAATTCTCTCCGATATCGGTTCCTTAACGCAACTGCAACAGCCTTCTTCGCGTCTTTTTGGCCAATTATGTACTGGTCAAGCTTTTCAACAATCTGGCGGGGGGTTAAATTTGCTGACTTTCCCATTTTCGCATTCTCCTTCCCGTTAAAGCTCTTCCACAATAATATTTGTGTTCGTATATACGCATATGTCAGCCGCCACCTCGAGGGAAGCTTTTGCGATTTCTTTTGCAGACAGGTGCTCCCCGGCGTAGCTCTTCAGCGACCGGCCGGCAGCAAGAGCGTAATTTCCGCCTGAGCCAATGGCCAGGATGCCGTCATCAGGTTCGATTACTTCACCCGTACCGCTGACGAGGAGAAGGTAATCTTCATTCATGACAATTAGCATGGCTTCAAGTCTTCTCAGGACTTTGTCGCTTCTCCATTCTTTCGCGAGTTCAACAGAAGCACGCTGCAGGTTGCCGTTATATTCTTCGAGTTTCGCTTCAAACAGTTCAAATAAAGTGAAAGCATCTGCGACTGAACCAGCAAACCCTGCGATTACTTTTCCACCAAATATTTTCCTTACCTTTTTCGCTGTGTGTTTCATGACAACCGCATTGCCAAAGGTGACCTGGCCGTCACCAGCCATGGCGCTTTTCCCTTTATGCTTGATTGCAAAGATAGTAGTAGCGTGAAATTGAGACATGGTGTCCCTCCTAAAAAGTGAGCATTAATAAGAATTATGCCCTTGGATGATGGGCCATATATGTTTTTTTCAATTTCTCGTTTGTGACATGCGTATAAATTTGGGTTGAAGACAAAAACGCATGGCCAAGCAGTTCCTGAACTGTTCGCATATCTGCCCCGTTATTCAGAAGATGAGTGGCGAAAGTATGCCTAAGCTTATGGGGATGGATTTTTCCTGTCAGGGATGTCTGTTCAATCATTTTATCCAAAATCAACCTGATCCCTCTTGGCGTCAAAGGGCCTCCCCGGCTATTTAGGAACAAGGCTTCCTGATTGGGCTTCCCCTCAAGAAGCAGTTTCCTCCCATTTTCCATATAAAACATAATGGCTTTGGCAGCCTTTGTGCCAAAAGGCACATACCTTTCCCTGCTGCCCTTCCCCTTAACCAAAACGGTGGAAAGGAAAAAGTCCATATCCCTGACGGTTATACCGGAACATTCACTAACCCGGATCCCTGTTGCATAAAGGAGTTCGAGGATCGCTAGATTCCTCTGGCCCAAAGGGGTGTCTGTTTTGCATGATTGGAACAGTATTTCAAGTTCATCCTCATAAAAAAATCCCGGAAGCCTTTTCTCGCTTTTTGGCAGGACAACCAGGGAAAAGGGATTATCCTTTATTTTGTTTTCCCTGAGCAGGAATCTGTAAAAACTGCGAAGGCTGGAAATTTTCCTCGATATCGTTTTCCTTGCCTGCTTTAACTCGAATAATCGGGTTAGGTATAGGCGGGCATCATGATATTGGACGTCCTCCACATTTTCAATCCCCTGCTCTGCCATCACTTCAAAGAATTCAACAATTGCATATTGATAATGTTCAATTGTATATTGTGAGGAATTTTTCTCAATTTGTAAATATTCAAGAAATAACTTTAAACAAACGTTCACATTTGACAAAAAAATCACCTCGCGCGCCTTTTAAATCGTATCATAAGAAAAATCGCTTCGCAAGGATTTTACAAACATTTCACAAATTTCTGAATTGTTTCCAGCGCTCTGTTTGCATGCTGCTGATTCCGTTCCTGTTTTCCTTTTATCCTTTGCGGCAATTCAGGAAAAAGCCCAAAATTCGCATTCATTGGCTGAAAATTATCAGGATTCGTGTGTGTTATATAGTAGGCCATGCCTCCCATTGCAGTTTCCAGTGGGAATTCAAGCGGCTCCTGCCCCGTTGCTAGTCTCGCTGCATTGATTCCGGCAATCAGGCCACTTGCTGCCGATTCCACATATCCCTCGACACCTGTCATTTGCCCGGCAAAAAACAAATCCCGTTTTTCCCTGAACTGATATGTCGGAGCCAATACCCTTGGGGAATTGATAAAAGTGTTCCGATGCATGACACCATAACGGACGATTTCTGCGTTTTCAAGGCCCGGAATAAGCTGGAGGACTTCCTTTTGCGGACCCCATTTTAAATGTGTCTGAAATCCGACAATATTGTAAAGAGTGCCCGCGGCGTCATCCTGACGAAGCTGCACAACGGCAAAAGGCCGTTTCCCTGTACGCGGGTCTTCTAGTCCAACTGGCTTCATTGGGCCAAACAGCATCGTCTTCTTGCCTCTTTGGGCCATGACTTCGAGTGGCATGCACCCCTCAAAAAACACTTCCTTTTCAAATTCCTTTAGAGGGACGGTTTCAGCGGAAATCAGCGCCTCATAAAAACGGTCAAATTCTTCCTCATTCATCGGACAATTCAGATAGGCCGCTTCCCCTTTATCATAACGGGATTTTAGATACACCTTTTCCATATCTATGCTCTCTTTTTCAATGATAGGTGCGGCGGCATCATAAAAATACAAATATTCCTCACCCGTCAGTTCCTTCAGGCGTGCTGATAGGGAAGGGCTTGTCAGCGGCCCTGTCGCAATAATGGTAATTCCTTCAGGAATCTCGGCCACTTCTTCATTAATAACCGTTACATTCGGATGATTTTTCACAAGCTCCGTCACCCTGCCTGCGAATTCATGCCGATCGACCGCAAGAGCGCCCCCGGCGGGTACGGCGCAATGATCTGCTGAAGAAATAATTACCGAATCAAGGATTCTCATTTCTTCCTTTAGAACGCCGACCGCATTCGTAAGTGTATTCGCCCTCAAGGAATTGCTGCACACCAACTCGGCAAATTTATCTGTATGATGGGCCGGCGTCTGTCTGACCGGCCTCATTTCATATAAGCGAACCTTTATCCCTCTTTTGGCGATCTGCCATGCAGCCTCACTGCCTGCAAGCCCCGCACCTATAACGTTTACAACAGTATCATTCATTATATAACCTCCGCAGATTGGGTTAATTTAAGTGTATAACCATATTTGAAAGCATAATTTCATTCATCTCCATATTGCGGTTAACAATACGTATAGGCAAGCAAAAAGTTTCAACTTTCCGCTATGATTCCGCAAAGATGCAGCCTCTGCATTTTTGCCAAATGAAAGGAGCGGGCTTTAGCCCACTCCTAGCTTTGCTGCTCTTCCTTATAGTCACAGGAGGAACACTGTACCTGAACACCTTTTTTCAGCTTCTTCTCAATCAAAACACTTTCGCATTTCGGACAGCTTCTTGCCAGCGGCTTATCCCAGGAAAGGAAATCACATTCCGGAAAGCGGTCACAGCCGTAGAAAATCCGCCTCTTCTTGCTTTTGCGTTCAATTACATGACCCTTCTCACACTTCGGGCATGTCACGCCGATATCTTTCACGATGGCCTTAGTGTTCCGGCATTCCGGAAAGTTGCTACAGGCCATGAATTTGCCGAACCTGCCCATTTTAAAGACCATTGGGCTTCCGCAATTTTCACAATCTTCCCCTGCAGGCTCATCTTTAATTTCGACTTCCTGCATTTCTTCCTCCGCCTTTTTAAGGCGCTTTTCGAAGTCCTGGTAAAAATCGCTGATGATTTCCACCCATGCCATTTTCCCATCTTCAATGTCATCCAGATTCTGTTCCATTTTGGCAGTAAAATCGACATCGAGAATTTCCGGGAAAAATTCTATCATGAGTTCAATGACGATTTCCCCAAGTTCTGTAGGAATAAATCTTTTATTATCAAGTGCGACATAACCGCGCTTTTGGATTGTATCAAGAGTCGGCGCATAGGTTGAAGGGCGCCCTATTCCAAGTTCTTCAAGTGTTTTGACAAGGCGGGCTTCCGTGTATCTAGGAGGCGGCTGTGTAAAATGCTGCTTTTGCTCCAGGTCGGCATTTTTCACTTCATCGCCTTCCTTCAGGTCAGGGAGCATCCGATCCTTTTCCTCCACCTGGTCATCGGTTCCTTCAACGTAAAGTTTCATGAAACCGGGGAATTTTATTTTTGAACCAGTCGCGCGGAAGGTCACTTTCCCATTTACCAGGTCCACACTCATCGTATCCATAACAGCCTGAGCCATCTGGCTGGCCAGGAACCGATCCCAAATCAATTTATATAGCCTTAGTTGGTCCCTCGTCAAAAACTCTTTTAACGAGCTTGGATCCTTGAAGGCGCTTGTCGGCCGGACCGCCTCGTGGGCATCCTGCGAATTCGCCTGTTTCTTCTCCTTGCCGGCCTCTTCTTTCAAAAACTTTTCGCCAAAAGCGGATGTGATGTAATTTTTCGCTTCCGCCTGGGCCACTTCGGAAACCCTGGTTGAATCCGTCCTCATATAGGTAATCAGACCGACTGTCCCTTCTTTTCCGAGGTCAATTCCCTCATAAAGCTGCTGGGCGAGCATCATCGTTTTCTTTGCCCTGAAATTCAGCTTCCTCGCTGCCTCCTGCTGAAGGGAAGAAGTGGTGAATGGCGGAGCCGGATTCCTTCTTCGCTCCTTCTTCGTTACAGTGGCTACTTTAAATTTGTCGCCGCTGATGCCTTTAAGCACATCGTTTACATCCTGCTCGGAATGAAGCTCTTTTCGTTCGCCGTCCACTCCATAAAAGAATGCTTCGAACTCATCCTTTCCTTTCATGAAGTTTCCGGTAATCGTCCAGTATTCTTCCGGTACAAATTCCTTAATTTCTTTTTCGCGGTCAATAATCAATCGCACAGCAACAGACTGTACCCTGCCAGCGGAAAGGCCTTTCTTAACCTTTTTCCACAGCAGCGGGCTAATATTGTAGCCGACCAGCCTGTCAAGCACCCGCCTTGCCTGCTGGGCATCTACCAAATCAGTATTGATAGCCCGTGGGTGTTTAAAGGATTCTTTAATCGCATCCTTTGTTATTTCATTGAAAACAACCCGGCAATCGGAATTGACATCCACATCAAGGCTGTGGGCCAAATGCCAGGCGATTGCTTCCCCTTCTCTGTCGGGGTCAGCTGCAAGATAGACTTTCTTCGCCTTTTTAGCGGCTGTTTTCAATTCCTTCAGGACAGGGCCCTTACCCCGGATGGTAATATACTTCACGTCAAAATTATTTTCTATATCAACGCCCATTTGACTTTTGGGCAAATCAATCACATGGCCCATGGACGCTTTTACTTTATATTTTTTGCCCAAATACCGCTCAATCGTCTTTGCTTTTGCGGGTGATTCTACGATGACAAGAAATTCTGCCATTCAGCCGTCCTCCTCACGAGGGTTATTCTAATACCTGTTGCAAAATGTATACCAGTTTCCTGATTATTTCAACCTTTTTCGTAAAATTTACGTAAAATCTTCCAAATAATCGGGATTTAAGGATGATTTCTTTAAGAAAAGCTTTAAAATGGGTGTTATTTCCATATTTATCTTCGCGAAATTAAAGCCTTATTTTTCCGGCCTTGCCAAGTGTACATTTAAAACGGGATTTCTTCAAGTATATCCTCCGCTTTCGTCACCATTTTTGCCCCATGCTGGATAAATTCATTCGTCCCGGTCGAAAAAGGATTAAAAACACTTCCCGGAAGGGCAAACACCTCCCGGCCTTCATTCATAGCATAGTTTGCCGTAATAAGCGAGCCGCTTTTCTGTTTTGCCTCCACGACGAATGTGCCCACACATAGCCCGCTGATGATCCTGTTGCGCATTGGGAAATGCCAGCGGGCAGGCTTTGTGTCGGGAGGAAATTCAGACAGGACGAGCTGGCTTTTCGCCATTTCCCTGTAAAGATGATGGTTCTCTTCCGGATATACATGATACAAGCCGCCTGCTATCACTGCAATTGTTCTGCCTCCATTCTTCATGGCGCATTCATGGGCGACCGCATCTATCCCTTTTGCAAGGCCGCTCACAATAACAATTCCCTTCTCAATAAGCGCGGGAAACATGAGTCTGATCGCGTTTTTTCCGTAGGGACTCGCCTGGCGGGAGCCGACGACAGCAAGCTTCGGTTCCTTTTGCAATAAAGAAAGGTCGCCTTGGGCAAAGAGAGCCCATGGCGGCTGATAAATATTCCTAAGCCAAAAAGGGTAGTCGGGATCAAAAATAGTTATAATGGAGATTTTACTTGCTGCATAGTGATGGAGAAGTGTGGAGAGTTTTTCTTTTTGAAGAGTTGTGGAGACTTTTTTTGAAGGAGTTTTTAAAGTATTTAAATTGCATGTTAACGGATTATCGGGGTGCATTTCAGGAAGCAGTTCTTCTTTCATTGCCGATGCGATTGAATTCCAAGTCGCGCCGGGATAATGAATAAGCTCTATCAGTTTTTGGCGATGCGGCTCCATATTAAATCCTCCTATTGGTTTTATCCCGGAATAAGCCCTTCAAAAGCTGAAGGGCTTGATTCAGGATACCTATTTTTAATGAGTTTTACATTTCTCGTAAAGGCCTTTTTCCTTTAATACTTCAATAAGGGTTTCGCCCATGACCGCAGGAGTGGCAGCCACTTTGATGCCGCATTCATTCATGACGCGGATTTTTTCATCAGCCGTTCCCTTGCCTCCGGAAATAATCGCGCCAGCATGGCCCATCCGCTTGCCTGGAGGTGCAGTACGGCCGCCAATGAATCCTACAACAGGCTTCGTCATATTGGCCTTAACCCACTCGGCAGCTTCTTCTTCCGCAGTACCGCCGATTTCACCAATCATGATAACCGCGTATGTTTCAGGGTCTTCGTTGAAGGCTTTCAAAACATCGATAAAATTCGTGCCGTTGACAGGGTCCCCGCCAATACCGACAGCAGTTGTCTGGCCGATGCCAGACTGAGTAAGCTGGTGGACAGCCTCATAGGTAAGTGTTCCGGAGCGGGAAACAACACCCACATGGCCTTTTGTATGGATATAGCCAGGCATGATACCGATCTTGCATTCATCAGCGGTAATCACTCCCGGGCAGTTCGGTCCGACAAGGCGGGTTTTCTTCCCTTCCATGTAACGCTTGACTTTAACCATGTCAAGGACTGGGATGTGCTCTGTGATACAGATGGCAAGATCCAATTCTGCATCGACCGCTTCAATGATCGCATCTGCCGCAAACGGAGCCGGTACATAAATGACGGACGCGTTAGCGCCTGTTTTTTCAACCGCTTCACGGACAGTGTTGAAAACAGGAACGCCTTCCACTTCCTGGCCGCCCTTGCCCGGCGATGTGCCGCCGACGATTTTCGTGCCGTATTCAAGCATTTGCTTTGTATGGAAAAGTGCTGTTGAACCAGTGATCCCCTGGACAATGACTTTTGTGTCTTTATTGATAAAAACGCTCACAACATTTACCCCCTCTTATTTCACCAAGGAAACGATCTTCTCGGCCCCGTCTGCCATGGATTCAGCGGCAACGATATTCAGGCCGGATTCGTTCAGGATTTGCTTGCCAAGTTCCACATTCGTTCCTTCAAGACGGACAACAAGCGGCACTTCCAGGCCTACCTGCTTGGCTGCCTCGACGACACCTGTCGCGATGACATCACACTTCATGATGCCGCCAAAAATATTGACAAATATCCCTTTTACTTTTGGATCGGAAAGAATGATTTTGAACGCTTCGGTAACTTTTTCAGCAGTTGCGCCGCCGCCAACATCCAGGAAGTTCGCGGGATCGCCGCCATAATGCTTGACGATGTCCATAGTCGCCATCGCAAGGCCGGCACCGTTTACCATGCAGCCGATATTCCCATCAAGCGCAATGTAGCTGAGGTCATATTTGGATGCTTCGATTTCCTTTGGATCTTCTTCCTCGAGGTCACGCATTTCCAGAACATCTTTCTGGCGGTATAGCGCGTTAGAATCGAAGTTAAGCTTCGCATCGAGCGCCATGACTTTTCCGTCCCCGGTGACAACCAGTGGGTTGATTTCCGCAATGGAACAATCCTTTTCAATATAAGCCTGATACAGGCTCAGCATAAACTTGACGGCTTGGTTCACAAGCTCTTTCGGGATGTTGATATTGAAGGCAATACGGCGCGCCTGGAAAGGCTGTAGGCCGATGACAGGGTCGATTTCTTCCTTGAAAATCTTTTCAGGCGTCTTTTCTGCTACTTCTTCGATTTCCGTTCCGCCTTCTTCGGAAGCCATCAGGACTACACGCGAAGTAGCCCTGTCTAAAACAAGGCCGATATAGTATTCCTTTTTAATATCACAGCCCTCTTCTATCAAAAGGCGCTTTACTTCTTTTCCTTCAGGGCCGGTCTGATGAGTTACCAGCGTTTTGCCAAGAATTTCATTTGCATATGTACGTACTTCATCGAGATTTTTGGCAACTTTAACCCCGCCGGCTTTCCCCCTGCCGCCAGCATGGATCTGTGCTTTCACGACACAAACTTGTGTTCCAAGCTCACGGGCTGCTTCGACCGCTTCCTCAACCGTGAACGCCACTTTTCCATTAGGGACAGTTACCCCATATTTCCTGAGTATTTCTTTCCCCTGATACTCGTGGATATTCATTTCCCATCCTCCTAACAACCTATCTCAAAATTGCACTGCGCTTTCATTTTATATAATGCCCGCGGGCTTGTCCACACTTATGGACCAAACATTTCGATTGCTCAAAAGGTTAAGATTGTTCAATTTCCAGGCAATAAAATAAAACCAGTCTGAAAACAGTCTGGTTTTTTGCGTTCGTTCCTTATGCTTTGTTAGATTCCTCTACAGGTTTTAAAGGGGCGAACGAGGTCCTGTGAATGGGTGTCGCGCCATATTTTTCTATCGCTTCCAGATGTTCTCTCGTCCCATAGCCCATGTTTTTTTCAAAACCGTAATAAGGATATTTCGCGGCCAAATCAACCATGTATCTGTCCCGAGCGTTTTTTGCCAGAATCGATGCGGCAGCAATCGATACGCTTTTTGCATCCCCTTTAATGATTGGTTCACACGGGAACGGCGTATCAAGCTTGACGGCATCAACGAGCAAATAATCCGGCACTGGCTTAAGCGCCGCAGAAGCCGCATGCATCGCCTTGATTGTTGCCTGATAAATATTCAGTTCATCAATTTCTTCTGCGCTCACAAAGGCAATACCGAAGGAAACCGCTTCGTTTTTGATGGCTATCTCGTATTCTTCCCGTTTTTTGGCCGGCAATTTTTTCGAGTCGTCGAGACCGGGCAAAAAGAAATTTTCAGGCAGAATAACAGCAGCCGCAACTACCGGGCCAGCAAGCGGGCCACGCCCAGCTTCGTCGATTCCCGCAATTAGCGTATAGCCGCTATTTCTCGCATCCCTCTCAAAGGCTGTCATTTTGTAAAATTTCTCTTTCA
The DNA here is from genome assembly GCF_000821085.1 of Bacillus sp. B-jedd. GTDB lineage: Bacteria > Bacillota > Bacilli > Bacillales > Cytobacillaceae > Bacillus_D. Next base: position 1,622,855 of record NZ_CCXR01000001.1, on the reverse strand, counting down.
GCCTTTTTTCAGCCGCCCTGTCTTTCTTCCATTTTTGCAAGAGTCTTTGGACTCCTTTTCGGCCATCTTTTTCCGCTTCCAGAATGAACGGGTCCTTTTCATCATTTTTCAATGCAAGCAGCCCTTCAATTTCCCGAATGCTCAGTTTATCCATTGTTATTCAACCTTTATGTATAATTTTTTTGTTTTTCAAAATAGAGCAGGCTCCCTGTCGGAAGCCTGTTAGATTTCAGATTCAGTTTCTTCGTATAAATCCTTTGGCCATTCAAATGTAAGTGATCCAAACTTCTCTGACCTGATCTCCCTGACGACAAGTTCGGCTACTTTATCGTAATCGACAACACCGCCTCCGCCAAGGGCGCCTCTGAGCCGGCCGATATGCTCGAACAGTTCCACCGGGTCTTCAGGCAAGGATTCGAGCTGGAAGCGCTCCTTAAGGCGCTCTGGATACTTATTCTCCAGGAATTTCAGTCCATATAGGGCAAGATCCTGCAAATTCAATAGTGTATCCTTAATCGCCCCAGTGATGGCTAGCTTTCTTCCAACTTCCTGGTCTTCGAATTTTGGCCATAAAATTCCTGGTGTATCAAGAAGTTCAAGCTCTTTGCCAACCTTGATCCACTGCTGTGCTTTTGTGACTCCGGGGGTATTGCCAGTCTTGGCGATATTCTTTTTGGCAAGCCTGTTTATGATTGTTGATTTACCAACATTCGGTATGCCGACAATCATCGCGCGAATAGCTCTGGGGTTGACTCCTTTTGCTTTAAGGCGGTCGAACTTCTCTTTTAATATTTCATGCGAGGCTGACGTGATTTCTTTCAGCCCCTCGCCGGCCTGTGCGTTAATTGCCAAAGCCCTTATGCCTTGATCCGCAAAATGGCGGATCCATGCCTTCGTCGCTTCCTTGTCGGCCATATCCGCCTTATTGAGCAGGACTAGCCTTGGTTTATGCTGGATTATTTCATCAATCATCGGATTCCTAGATGAATAAGGGATTCTCGCATCAATCAATTCAATGATAATATCTACAAGCTTAAGTTTTTCTGTGACTTCCCTGCGGGCTTTTGCCATGTGGCCCGGAAACCATTGGATGGTCATAGCGGCCACCTCCTGAATGCTTTATTCCTTTATTACGGTATTATTTTGTTGATTCGTCAGGCTTAACTACGCGCATGTCCTCAATCGGCCAATAGACGACGTTCGTTTTCCCAAGAACCTTATTCATCGGGATGGTTCCGATATGCCTGCTGTCTTTAGAATATCTGCGGTTATCGCCCATTACGAACAATTCACCTTCAGGCACTGTTTTCCTGCCAATTTTTTCTTCCAAAGTAAACGGATCTGTCAGAGGCCCATCAACCACCATTTTCTTATATTCATCCAAATAAGGCTCTTTATACGCCTTGCCGTTAACGTAGAGTGTGTCATCTTTATATTCTATATGATCCCCGGGAAGCCCAATGACTCTTTTGATATAATCCTTTTGTTCCGGGGCATGGAAGACAATAATATCGAAACGTTCTGGTTCGCCAACCTGGTAGCTGAATTTATTTACAATCATCCTGTCCTGGTGCTTCAGGGTCGGCATCATGGATTGCCCATCCACAACGATCGGGGCAAAAAGGAAATAGCGGATGACTGCAGCCAGCGCGACAGCGACAAGCAGTGCTTTAGTCCATTCCCATACTTCATTTTTCTTTTTTGTCATAATATCTCCCACCCATTTCCTTTAAAAAGTTTTCGTCTACCATCTATTTTACATAACAATAGGTTCGTAAACACAAGTTATTTGATTTTTTTCAAGCCGGAATGAATGATTGTAAAAAAGATGAAACAATTTTTTGGGCTCTGTTCCAACAGTCAAAAAAGGGGCTGTTTTGCTGGACAGCCCGAAAAACAAATGAAGCGCCATCGGGTCACCGGCCAAAAGTGGCAGCGGGACCTGGCGAAGGCGCTTCCTTGTGCTCTTATCGAATTTCTTTGATACGGGCTTTTTTGCCGCGTAGTTTGCGCAGGTAGTAAAGCTTCGCACGGCGGACTTTACCGCGGCGGATTACTTCCAATTTCGCAATTTTAGGTGTGTGGACAGGGAAAGTACGCTCAACGCCTACTCCATAAGAAATTTTACGGACAGTAAAAGTTTCGCTGATTCCACCACCACGACGCTTAATCACTACACCTTCAAACAGCTGGATACGCTCGCGGGTTCCTTCGACAACCTTTACGTGTACACGTACTGTGTCACCAGGGCGGAACGCAGGAAGATCCGTGCGAAGCTGTTCTTTTGTGATATCATTGATTAGTTGTTGCATCGTATTCAACTCCTCCCACAGATGCTCTTGCAAACCAAAACCATGTGCAGCGGAACACCGTTTTAAGACATGGGCTAGGCTGGCCTGCCCAAGTCACAAGATGTATCTTACCATAAACATGGGGTATAAGCAATAACTACCTGGCTTCTTTTTTGATTTCCTCAAGCCATTTTTTATGCAATGGTTCAAGCTCCATATGTTCAAAAAGATCCGGCCTGCGCTGCCATGTCCTGCGGAGTGACTCCTTTATGCGCCATTCCTCGACATGTTTGTGATTCCCTGACAGAAGGACATCCGGCACCTTCAGTCCCCTGAAATCAGATGGCCTCGTATAGTGCGGATGCTCAAGCAAGCCTGTGCTGAATGAATCCTTCAAATGGGATTCTTCCTTTCCCAGCACTTCGGGAAGGAGGCGGACCACGCTGTCAACGACAACCATCGCGCCAAGCTCTCCGCCAGTCAGGATGAAATCGCCAATCGAAATTTCGTCTGTCACGATCTCCCTGATACGTTCATCGTATCCCTCGTAGTGGCCGCAAATAAAGATTAGATGCTCTTCAGCAGAAAGTTCCTCCGCCTTTTTTTGGGTATGGCGCTCTCCCTGAGGGCATAGCAGGATGACACGTGGCCTTGATTGGGAGCTTTCACTTAGGGCTGAAACGGCATCGAAAATCGGCTGGGGCTTGAGGACCATGCCCGCCCCTCCGCCATAAGGGTAATCATCAACTGTTTTGTGTTTATTGTCCGAGTAGTCCCTGAAGTTGACGACCTGATAACTTACGGCTTTTTTTTCCTCCGCTCTTTTCAAAATTGAGCTTCCAAACACTCCGTCGAACATTTCCGGAAAGAGTGTCAGTACATCAATTTTCATCATGACAGCAGCCCTTCCAACGGGTCAATCACAACGAGTTTTTCTTTTATGTCCACTTTCAGAACAACGTGGGCAATATACGGAATAAGATACTCCTTGCCGCCTTTTCCTTTTACAACCCAGACGTCATTCGCGCCAGGAGTCAGGATTTCGGTTACCTTCCCTATTTCTTCACCCTCAGTCGTGACAACCTTACAGCCAATGACCTCATGGAAATAAAATTCATCTTCTTCAAGCTCCCCTTGCTGCGATTCATGCACCTTCAGGATGCCGTCCCGGAATTTTTCCACATCATTGATATTCTCAAATCCTTCAAACATTAACAAATCAAAGTTTTTGTGTTGGCGGTGTGCTTTTACGGTCAGTTCGACCGGTTCTTTTTCTTTCGGCAGGAATAAATAGAGTTTACTCCCGGGCTTGTACCTCTCATCGGCAAAATCAGTCTTTGAAATTACCCGTACCTCGCCCCTTATTCCGTGGGTGTTGACAATTTTACCAACATTGAACCATTTATCCATCTTTATCACCTCTTGCGAATCTCTTCAATAACCCCGTCCCGGATTATAATTTCCTCTTGATGAAGGCCGCCATCCCATGAATCGCCTGGCTTTATTTCGACAATCGCCTGGACCTCAGACTCCTTCAGTTCACTTCCTAATGGTAGCATATGCAGCTGGCTGATTTGAAACTCCAGCACCCCGATTCTTTCTTTCCGGGCCAATTGTTCTTTTTCAAAATGCTTTTTTATTTGCCCGTAGGGAAAGCTTCCCGCCTTTTCCATTTTCTTTTGTACGAACTGAAGCTGGATGCATTCCTTTTCAAGCTGGTGCTTTTCACCTTTATACCGGTCCAAAAGCTTTTGCCGGCTCGCCTCTGTCAATATTTGTTTCACAATGATGGTTTGGAGAATTTTCATGCAAAAACCTCCCCTATGTAAACGTACCAAAAAAGGAGGGATTTCTCCCTCCTTTCTGATAGAAGCGGCCAAGCCGCCTTCGCTTTTAATTATCCCCGATTTCTAAAAACAGTTTCTTTTGTTCTGATGCACCGGCCGCGTAGACTACGGTGCGGATTGCTTTTGCAACGCGCCCTTGCTTTCCAATTACTTTTCCCATGTCTGTCTTGTTGACGGAAAGATGATAGGTAACGCGTTGATCTTCTTCAGTAACGTTCACACGAACATCTTCTGGAAAATCAACAAGGGGCTTGACAATCGTTTCAATCAACTGTTTCATCGTGAACCGCCGCTATTATTTGCCAAGCTTGGCATTGTGGAATTTTTCCATGATGCCAGCATTGGAGAATAGGTTGCGTACTGTGTCAGATGGCTTGGCGCCATTTTGAAGCCACTTCAGAACCAATTCTTCGTTGATGTCCACAACTGCAGGAGCAGCAACTGGGTTGTAAGTTCCTACTGTTTCAATGAAGCGTCCATCACGTGGTGAACGAGAATCTGCTACTACAATACGATAGAAAGGAGACTTTTTAGCTCCCATGCGCTTTAAACGAATTTTTACTGCCATTTTTAACTTGCACCTCCGAATAGTTTCACACAAGATAGTATAATACCAATTGTTTTTTAGTTTGTAAAGCTTTTTTTCTTAACACCTAAAATTAGGAAAACAGTTTGTTAAAATGGATTGAATGGAAGCTTAAAACCGCCTTTTTTCTTGCCTTTTGATTGCATTCCGGTCATTTGCTTCATCATCTTTTTCATGTCTTCGAATTGCTTGAGCAGGCGGTTGACCTCAGGCACCGTCCGTCCGCTTCCCTTCGCAATCCTTTGTTTGCGTTTTGAATTGATGATTTCAGGGTGTTCCTTTTCCTTTATCGTCATCGACCTGATGATCGCTTCAACATGGGCTATCTGCTTTTCATCAATTGAGACATTGTTCAGGCCTTTGATTTTATTGGCGCCCGGAAGCATTTTCAAGATATCCTCAAGCGGTCCCATTTTCCGCACCTGTCCAAGCTGGTCAAGGAAGTCATCGAGCGTAAAGGAAGCGGTCCGCATTTTCTGCTCGAGCTCTTTCGCCTTTTCCTCGTCCACATTTGCCTGGGCTTTTTCTATCAAGGTCATCACGTCGCCCATACCAAGAATCCTCGATGCCATTCGCTCCGGATGGAATGCTTCCAGTGCGTCCATCTTTTCGCCAAGGCCGACAAATTTGATTGGCGTGTTCGTCACAGCCCTGATTGACAGCGCCGCGCCGCCTCTCGTATCGCCATCAAGCTTTGTCAAAACAACCCCGGTCAGCCCAAGCTGCTCATTGAAGCTTTGGGCCACATTGACGGCATCCTGCCCTGTCATTGCATCAACGACAAGGAAGATTTCGTTCGGCTTCGCTAGTTCCTTAATATCCTTCAACTCATCCATGAGCGCTTCATCAACATGAAGCCGTCCTGCTGTATCAATGAGGACATAGTCGTTATGGTCTTCACGGGCTTTAGCGATGGCCTGCTTCGCGATTTCCACGGGGCTTACCTTGTCGCCGAGGGAAAACACTGGCATATCAAGCTGCTTCCCAAGGGTCTCCAGCTGTTTGATGGCCGCGGGCCTGTATATGTCGGCTGCGACCAGCAGCGGTTTCCTGTTATACTTTTTCCTTAAAAGATTGGCCAGTTTGCCAGTTGTCGTCGTTTTACCCGCACCCTGCAAACCTACCATCATGATGACGGTTGGAGGCCTGTTCGAAACAGCAATTTTGCTCTGTTCCCCGCCCATCAGCTCGGTCAATTCCTCTTTTACGACCTTAATGACCTGCTGTCCTGGTGTCAGGCTTTTCAAAACTTCCTGGCCAACAGCGCGTTCACTGACCTTCTTGACGAACTCCTTGACTACCTTGAAGTTAACGTCCGCCTCGAGAAGGGCCAGCCGCACTTCCCTCATCATTTCCTTGACATCCGCTTCGTTGACTTTCCCTTTGCCGCGGATTCGCTGAAGGGTGTTCTGCAGTCGGTCGGCTAATCCTTCAAATGCCATAATGCCGCCTCCTAATCTAGTTTTTCAAGCTCGGCCACTGCCTCCAGCAGAGCCTGCTTAGGGGGTGGATCGGAATGGATCAACTCTTTCATTTTGCCCAATAAGGCAATACGCTCCTGGAACTTCTGCAATAGCAGCAGTTTTTCTTCATATTCCTCAAGCATTGCTTCAGTACGTTTAATATTATCATAAACCGCCTGTCGGCTGACATCATACTCTTCGGCAATTTCCCCGAGCGAATAATCATCCAGGTAGTAGAGAGACATATAGCTTTGCTGTTTTTCCGTCAACAAAGAATGGTAGAAATCATAAAGATAATTCATTCTCGTTGTTTTCTCAAGCATGCTATCCCCTCCTTGTTAAGTGAAAAACCTTTACATCGTTAGTTTACCGTTAAGGCGGACCCGTGTCAAGGTCGTTCCGGATAGAGCACAAACGCAAAAACACCGCAACAGCGCGGTGTTTTTGAGCTAAGTCCTTCTCTTCTTTGCTTCAAGCAGCCGTTTCATCCGCTCCTGCTTTTCTTCCGGGGTCGCCCCCTTGGAAGCAGGGCTTGATTGTTCTTTGGAATCGTTCTTTCGTTTTTTCGCAGGCGCCGTCGATACCGGCTCAATTCTTTCCTGTGGCGGGTCGGGTTTTTGTGCGGCTGCAGGTTCTTCCGGCTTAGCGTTCCGATTTCTCGCCGCTCTTTCTTTCGCACCTGAAAGACGCCCCAAAACGGCTTCGCCGCCTATTGGCATGGAATCGTCTGCCACCGGTTTCCGCTTCGGCAAGAAACGTCCCAACACTGCCAGCCCAAGCCTCCTAAGGAAAATTTCAAACACGAGAAGAAGAAAGGCCGCAAGCAATAAATACTCGCTGATCGGCTGTTTTTCCTGCGGCTTATTTTGCAAAGGACGAAAAGCATCCTTTGGCTTGGCAAGCTCCTTTCCCCCGGTTATCGAAACTAATTCCTTAAGAAAGCTTTTATTCGTCCCCTTTAGCAAAAATTCTTCTGAATACGGAACGGAAAAACCTGTCCGATAAACTTTCACTTCCCCATTTTTCTGTGTCTGCCTTAAGGATAAGTAGTACATTCCCGGTTTTCCCGGATAAACGAGTTGATACTTACCAGGTGAGACAAGCTTCGTATTGGCATCAATCTGCTCACCTTTTTGCGATAATACCGCAGCTTCGATGGGCAGCGGTTCTTTATTGCTGCTCGTCAAGGAAACGACTGTATTTCCATCTTCTTTTCCCACACTGACCGTAAACGGCTCACTATCAAATTGTGGAAGTGACGCTGTCACGACCTGGTTGAGAAATCCTGGCCAGCCCTCCCATCTCGCCCAATCCCCTGACCATTTACCAGACACGTCAGAGGTAAAAGCAAGTGTGGATCCAAGTCCATACTGCCACTGGGCCAGAACGGGATCTTCTTTCTCACTTGAAATTGGAACCCTGGCCCGATCTTTCGGAGTTACCGCAATATACGCATTCATTTGCGGGACGCCTTTTGAAAACCGGGAAGCCCATTCAGGAAACGGCCCTATTTCAGGATAAAACGGGTTGTCTTCAATATATGTCCTTGTTGTCATGACCGTTTCCCTCGAAAGGACGCTCGGTATGACCGAAGCATCCGCGACATCGTAAAACCGCCCATTACCCATTTGCGCGAGACTTTCGAGCAACACACGGTCAGCGTCGCTGCCGAGTGCCAAGGTTGATAGAGTAATATTTTTTTCTTTCCCGTCACTAATCAGTTTATCGTAATCGCCGCCAGCGGCCGACTGTCCATCAGTCAATAGGATGATATGCTTCCGCTGCAACTTCAGCTCGCGGAGTTCTTCGTATGCTTTTTCAAGCGCGGGATAGATATTGGTCCCTCCACCGACTGAAACAGAACGGATTTTTTTAATCGCTTCCTTTTTATTTTTCAGCGGAGCCGTTTCAACGATCGTCCAGGGACGGTCATCGAACGCGATGAAGCCGAGCGTATCTTCCTCCCGGAGCAATTCAGCCGAACGGGCGGCGGCTTCTTTTGCAAGCGTGAGTTTATTCCCGCTCATACTCCCTGAACGGTCAATGACAATCACAAGACCAAGAGAGGGAATTTCCTTTTTGCCCTTTATATCCATATCAACGGGAAGAAGTTTTTCAATTGGCGTCTTAAAATACCCGCCCAGTCCGAAGCTGTCCTCCCCGCCTGACATCACAAAGCCTGTTCCAAATTCCCGGACCGCCTTTTCAATCAGTTTCATTTGGCCTTCAGCCACTCTATGGCCGGATACATTGTCAAAAACAATCGATTCATACTGGAGATAGCCCCCAAGGGCGGTCGGGAGTTTTTCAGGTACAATCGCATCGACTTCAAGCCCGGAACCCTTTAAAACAGCCGGAAGCGCTCCGCCCGGTGTTCCTTCGACAACCAATACCCTTGGCGTGCCTTTAACAGATGTCACCGCGTGGAGTGAATTGTTTTCAATATGGGCATCCGAGGAATTGATCAATTCCGCCTTGTAAACAGCAAGTCCCGGTTCAGCCGCCTTATGTGTGAATGAAAAAAGATTGTCTCCTTCATTGATATTTACTTGTTGGCGGAGGATATCTTTGTCGTTGACCGAGAGCCGTATAGTTGCTGTTATGGCCGTGTTGCTGGAAACCTTAACGGAAACCGTTGTCTCCTCCCCCACATATAAAGCCGGTGGAACATCCAGGGAAGTGACAGCTGCATCCTTTAAACTTTTATGCTTAAGGGGAACATAATCGATTTCCAAATTCCTGTTTTTCAATAGTCGCGCCGCTGCAAGAGCGTCTCCTGCCGTATTATTGCCGTCCGTCAGCAGGACAATCCTGCCGGCTTTCCCGCCTGGGATGAGCGAAGACGCAAACTGGAGGCCGGAGCTGATATTTGTTTCGGATTTGTCAAGCTGGCCGGTGAATTGTCCCGGAACAGCGCCACTACCTGACAGGGATGATTCAGTTTGGGTCCCATTCGCAAAAGAAGCGACCGCATATTGTGTTTCAGTCTTTTTTCCTTTAACAGCCTCGCTGATCCAGTCCAATATCTCTTCTTCTGACTTCTCCACGCTTTTAGACCGGTCCGCAAGGAAAATAACCGTTTCCTTCTTAACCGGAAGCACAATCTGGGGAACGGTCAAGGCGAGAATGATGAGCAGATAGACCGCGCTCCTAATCAGACCAATTACTTTCTTCTCCAATGTGACTGCCTTCTTGAAATATAAAACCATCAGGAAGGCCGCAGGGAGGATAAAGGCAAACATTAATGGGTATTTAACGTCCAAGCCCACGCCTGTACACCTCCCATTCCAACAATAATACCGACAGGGCAAGAATGCCTGCCAGGAGCCAAAGGGCCTCATTTTCCCTGACACCCTTTTCTCCTTTAATGGAGCCTTTATTTATAACAAATGATTCCGAATAAGCAGGGGTTTTTTCACGGTCATCGAGCAGGACAGAGAAATAATTGATCCGGTCACCCGCCGATGCCTGATAAATGCCCGGAGCGAACGGGGCTTTGAAATTTTCCTTATCAGGGTTGAAATCCCCGAGGCTCTTTCCATTGGCATCGAATATCTCCACTGTCCCGCCTGATGAGCCCAAATTCAGCCATTTTTCCTCGCCCGGCTGAAAGTAGCCGAGAAAGCCCGATTGCTGGGTCAGCCAGTTGTAACTATTGTATAAAAAAATGGGAAACCCTGGCTGAAGGGGCCAATCGGAATTTTCAATCGCAAAATTAACGGCAATGGCGGGCTGCCCTTTAAGGAATCCAGCCTGAATCAATGGATGCCCTCCGCTTTCCGCTACCGTCTCCAAATCGCCACTAAATGGTTCAGCAATGGTCTGTATATACGTTTTTTCAAACTCGGTAAATTCCAGCAATGGTGATGGGTGGATTTCCATCTGCTCCGTGAGCTTGATCTTTTTCGCTGTGTCCTTGCTCACCATCATCACCGGGAGTTTCGGCAGACCTTCTGGCGCTATTCCTTCAATTAAAAGAATTCCATCGCCGATTGAATTGTAGTTATCATTCAGTTGAAAGCTCTCAATCCCTATCGATTTGAATCCTTTCGGCAAAAAAGGATTCACATCTCCAATCGCATAAACCGGCGGGTCGGCAGGAGCAAGAATGGCAGCTGCGACGTTATCAGCCTGATATCCATCCTCAGCCAGCACCTCGGCAATGTAGTATCTCTGTTCCGGCAAGGCTGGCACATCTACAATTACTTGTGACCCAGGCTCTATTGAAACATCTTTTTCAAATAGTACTTCCCCTTCACTTTTAACCTGGAATACTTCTGTCCTTGTTTTCTTTCCCTGGTTTTCGACTACCGCCGCCGCTGAAATGTCTTTACCCGACCTTGTGGCGCCAAACGAAAGCAGGGCGATATTTTCAATCTCCTCACCATTGTTGTGGACCCGGATGAAATGCTTCCCGGCAAGACGCTGTATTTCTTCCTTGGATGCTATATCAGAAAAAATATGTATGGCAGTATTTTTTCCACCAGCCATGGAAACAGCCAGTTTTACCGCCTCTTCAATATTCTCATGTTCAAAGGTCAGTCCAAGGGAACCCACCGCTTTTTTAACGGATTTTTTAGAAGGTTCCCTGTTTAAGATAATTTCAGGTTTCTGTCCTGCATTTATGATGGTTACTTCCTGGTTTTGAAGTTTCTCGGACAAATCCATCATATCTTTTTTTGCAAACCTGAATCTTGTCCCTCCATCACTTTCCGCGGACATGGTCGCAGAGGGGTCAACGATAAAAATCAGATGCTCCCCCGCCACCGCCTCACTCTGCCAAAATGGCCTTACCAAGGCGAACATCAAAAGAAATAGCGCGGCCAGCTGCAGCCAAAAAATAAGGTTATGCTGCAATTTCTTCAGCCACGGGGACGCTTGCCACTCATTCATTACCTCTGACCACAGAAGATTGGAAGGATTCACTACAGCCCTATATTTCTTTCGGAAAAAATAAAGGAGGATGACAAAAGCGATCAAGCCCGCAAGAAAGAAATAGGCAGGATTGGCAAAGTGCATTCGGTTCACCTCATTCCAGCACTTTTTTAGCCGTGCACGTATGGATTAGAAACTCTTGCAAGTCATCTTTATCTGTAACAGGAACATAGACAAAACCATATTTCCGGCACAGTTCTTCAAGTTTCGCGTTATGGCTTGCAAGTCTTTTTTGGTATAGTTTAATGACATTTTCATTCATGCTGACGTTTACAGATTGCCCGGTCTCACTGTCCACCAGCATCAGGTCGCCGGTTTTCTCAGGAAATATCTCTTCACGGGCCAATACTTGAATGAGTTTTACCTCAATTCTTAATCCGGCAAGCTTCCGGAAAAGAGCCTCGAAATCCTCCATATTTTCCATACCGTCCGTAATCAGGATTGCCGCCTGCAAGTGTCTCAGATTTTCTTTAATAAGGTTTTCCGTAAACGAACCCGGTGTCCCGGTACCAGAAACGGAAAGGATACTAGTATAGACGCTCTTCCCATACACGGCACCTTTCCGGGTGATTTTTCCGGTGGCCGAAGCGGAGACGGGAATGAACGTCAGCCGGTCATCATTATTTAATGCGATAAAACTTAAAGCCGCAGCCAATTCCTTTGCCCTGGTCCATTTCGTTTCAATCGCCTGCATCGATGGCGTGGCGTCGAGCAGTATCGCGGCATGGATTTCCTGTTCATCTAAAAATCTTTTAATATAGTGCTTTTGGGTCCTGCCGTAAATATTCCAGTCGATCAGCCTTATATCGTCACCAGGCTGGTAGGACCGGAAATCAGAAAATTCAAGGGAAGTCCCAGATCTTCCCGCACGCCTCGATCCTTTATGGACGCCACGCCTCCTTGTTTTGACGAAAAGCCTCCTGCGCTGCAATCGGCCAAGTATGGCCCCGTGCACGGCGCTCATTTGATTTCAGCGCCTTGGGTGGAGGCCTCAAGGATTTCCACGATAATCTCATCAGTTGAAATCCCTCGTGCTTCCCCTTCGAAATTCATTAACAATCGGTGGCGGAGCACTGGGAGTGCCGCCTTTTTTAAATCGCCAGTTGATACATGGTACCGGCCCGCAAAAAGCGCCCTTGCTTTAGCCATTTGCAAAAGACTTTGAAGCCCACGCGGGCCGCTGCCGTATTGAATGTAAGTTTTGACCGACTCGGTGGCGCCGTCCGCGTCGGGATGGGATAACGTAATCATGTTGACAGCCACTTCAAGCATTTCTTCGGAAACAAGGATTTCTTTTGCCAGCTGCTGCAGGCTCAAAACCTCATGAGCAGTTAATATCCGCTGCAGGGCGGGTAAATCCGTTCCAGTTGTCCTTCTCGCTATTTCCTTCAATTCATTACCGGTCGGATAGCCAACAAGGATTTTACAAATAAATCGGTCCATTTGTGCTTCTGGAAGTGGATAGGTGCCTTCCATATCAATAGGGTTCTGGGTCGCCAGGACGAAGAACGGCTTTGTCAGTTTTCGGGTGTTCCCCATCACGGTTACAGTCCGTTCCGCCATCGCTTCCAGCAAGGCACTTTGAGTTTTGGGCGTGGCCCTGTTTATTTCATCGGCTAGGACAATATTGGCAAAAATCGGCCCTTCATGGAACGTGAATTCCTGCCTGCCGTCTTCACCAGGCTGGAGGAGCATCGTGCCTGTTATGTCCGAAGGCATTAAATCAGGAGTGAATTGAATCCGGCTGAAGGATAAATCCATGCATTCGGAAATCGTCCTGACGAGCATCGTTTTTCCAAGCCCTGGAAGTCCCTCCAATAGGGAATGCCCGCCTGAAACAATACTCCACAGGACCTGTTCAATCACCTCATCCTGGCCGACGATAAACTTTTTAATTTCCTGCCTGACTCTTTCCAACTGTTCTGCGGCAGTCCTAAACTGTGTTTCTTTTTCTTTTAATGCGTCCATGAAATCACTCCTTGTCAGGATCCAGATCCGAAAAGTAATTTTTTACGATATTCTCAAGCCCGCCCGGAAGCTTTCTTCGATCGAGGCTTTGTCTGTAAGCAGCCGCATATTCATTATAGACTTGTTCATACGGTCTGATGGACCCCCTTAGAACCGGACCATCACTTTCAAATTGCTGGCGGGGGCCGCCATCACCCAGTTTCCCTGAATCCGTTTCCAGATTTGTTTTTCCGTCCGTCTTTTCTGGTACTGTCAGAAAATCACGTGATCCCTGACCAAGCCCCGCCCCCTGGCCCGCGCCTCCAGAGGAGCCTCCTTGGCCTGTCCCCTGTCCATTGCCTTGGCCCATTCCTTGGCCAGTTCCCTGGCCGCTGCCCTGGCCGCTGCCCTGGCCGGTTCCATTACCAGCGCCCTGGCTATTACCTTGGCCCGTTCCCGATCCCGCCCCATTTTGCGGCTGGCTGCCTGGCTGGGAGCCAGAAGTGTTATTTCCGGATGGCTGTTGGCCACTGCTTCCTGGTGGGTTTTGCCCCTGCTTGTTCCCTTGCGTGGGCCCCAGCACGATATTACTTGGAGGAAGCCCCCCCGCCTCCATCATTTCCTGCAACGACTTCCCTTCGCCATTTAACGAATTTTGAGCGGATGCAAGCTGCTGGCTCTTCCCAGCCGATTGCATTGCTTCCTCAAGTTTCTTGCCAAGGCTTGCGAGCTGTTCTTTGGAAAGTTCGGAATCCTGGCCGGAAAGCTTATTCAAAGCCTGCTTCTGGGAATCTGTCAAACTGCCCCGATTCTTATTCAGTTTCGCAAGCTCGCTGATAGCCTTTTCAATATCTTTTTCTTCGATGGCGTCCGCCAGCTGATCAAGTCCGTTTTTTCGCAGCTCATCAGACATTTTGGCAAGTTCCTTGCTTTTTTCCGCTTCCTTCAATTCCTTTAGCGCTAGTTCATTTCTCTTTTTTTCAATCATTTTTAATGCTTCTTCAGGCGTTTTTACTTTTGCAAGCTCCTTTTTCAGTTCTTTAAGCGCCTGTTTTGCAACTGGATTTTTTTCCTTCCCGGCTTCCTTCGCAACCGATCTTTTAGCTTCTTTCAAAACCTCCAGCTCGGTCTCTCGTTTTTCAGCAAGCTTCAATGTCTTATTCGGGTATGCATCAGAAAGGAAGGCAGCAGCAAACAGAAGGAGTCCGACAGCGAGCCACTTGTTTAATGGGTACTTATTTTTCCGGTACAGGACCCTTGTTTCCTCTTTCTTCATATGGGCTACCGTTTCGGCCAACTGCAGCTTTTGGACCACCCCTTCCTCTTTGTAAAAGGAAAGGGCGGAAATGACCCTGTCTTCCGGAATGAAGTTGTTGTATAATGCCGCGGCGTCCTTTATCCCCGGCAGACGCCTGAATATGAACAAAAGGACCATTCCAAGAATGATTGTCACAAAAACAAGCGCTGTCCGGTGATAATATGGAAAAACAATTACTCTGGCTGCTAAAAGGACGGCAAGAGTCGCCCCGCCAGCCAAGGCCATTCCGGTTTGTATCCATAAAAGCGCCCGTTTTATGCGGAGTTGCCTCAAGACAGGCAAAAGCAGCTTCAGGAATTGCTGCTGAATATCCATATCCACTCACCCTTCGCACAAATTATTTTGCTCACGCTTTTGGCCGCAGCTTCTTAATACTGACACCAAGGGCGGCAATGAACAAAAAGCCATAGACTATCAGTTGGCCAGCCCATAAAGGGAATAAAATGCCAGTCTGCCTATTAAGTTCATCTACAACGGAAGGCTCCAGAAAACCCATCAAAACGATGAATGGATTCAAAATTGCAAAAAAATATGGAATTGGCGAAGATCCCGGCCCCAAGCCTCCGAATTGCATGGATACCGCAAACAGGAAAGCCGTTCCCCCTGCGAAAAACAAAGCTGTTCCATATGTCGTGATCATGGAGATGATCGTTCTCCTGATAAGGGTTGAAAAAAGAACCCCGAAACTTCCGAATACGAGAATAATGACGATATAGTAGCCCAGCACAGTCAAAACCTGCAGCGGCGAGATGCCGCCAAACAAGAAAACAATGCTGTAAATCGGCATGCTCGCAACAATCATTAACAATAGATATGAGATCGAAGAAATCAGTTTCCCAATGATAATCCCCGCCGATGTTTGAGTGGTCGTGAGGAGAATATTCAATGTTTGTTTCTCCCTTTCTCCGCTAATGACCCCAGCCGTCAGCCCCGGCGTGACGAACATGACCAGCCCCAGCTGGATAAATGACAGGACCATAAACATGATCCGGCTGTCCTGGGGACGGAAATAAGTGGAGCCGTAAGCTGCTGATTCTATAAAAATAAATCCGACTAGGATGACCGAAATGGCGATCAAGTAAAACATTAGCCCAAGGAAACTTTTGATGGAGCGGAATCTTAACTTGAATTCTTTGTTCATCACTGGGTTCATTAACATCTTCATGATAATTCCACTCCTTTCGTAATTTCCATGAACACATCTTCGAGATTTGTCTCTGTTTCTGAAAAGCTGATAATTTTTAAATTCGCTGCCATCGCCCTGTGTAAGAGCTGGAATTGCTCTTCATCATTTCCGCTGAATACAAACTGGATCCTCTGGCCGTCTTCCCGCTTTTCTAGTTGGCTGACCAAATGGCTGTCTTCGAAATAAGAAACGGCCGCATCCAAGTCTTCCGCTACTTTGACAATGATCAACTTCTCACCACTTAAACGATGCTGTATTTCCGCAACGGAGCCCTGGGCAAGGAGCCTGCCCTGATCAATAATACCAATTGTATCGCACATCTCCGCCAGTTCGGGCAAAATATGGGAGGAAATGAGAATAGTTTTCCCCATATTCTTTAATTCTTTTAATATTTCCCGCATCTCTACTCTCGCCCGCGGATCCAGTCCTGATGCCGGCTCATCAAGAATGAGGACTTCAGGATCATGAATGAGGGACCTCGCCAAGCAAAGTCTTTGCTTCATACCTCTTGAAAGTACATCCACATACGAATCCGCCTTATGGGTTAAGTTGACTAGTTCAAGAAGCTGAGGGATCAGCTTCTCTCTTTCTTCAGCCGGTATTCCGTAACTGGCACCGTAAAAATCTAGGTACTCGACAGCTTTTAACTGGTCATACACTCCGAAAAAGTCCGGCATATATCCAATTTGGCTTCTTACTTTCGCAGGTTCTTTTGAAATATTATACCCATTGATATAAGCCGTTCCCGAGGTTGGCGCCATTAAAGTTGCCAATATAGAGAATGTCGTTGATTTACCTGCCCCATTCTGTCCGACAAAACCGAAAACCGTTCCTTTTTCGATATTCAGGGTAAGCGAATCCAGCGCTGTGAATTTGCCATATTTTTTTGTTAGCCCATGTATTTCAATCAATTTCCCGCTACCCCCTTAATCGTGATCGATGGCAGTCTGACGAGCGGATCATTCTGTCCGGTTTTTTCGAACCTGATTTTTATCGTGCCGTCGTTTGAAACAAATTTTTCCGGATGATCTTTGATTGTAGTGGTAGTGTCCGCAAGTTTAATCAAATCCCCTGTTTCCGCATCCATCAGCGTAAAATTGTGGGCGCCCGAGGATAAAGTAATTGACAGTTCCTCATAACGGGTCGTCTCTTTCCGCAATTGGGACGGCAAATGAAGAATATATTCATAGATGCCATCTTCAACTTCTATTTCCTTGGCCCCTGGGTGTTGTCCGTAAATTTGCCCTTTTATAACACTAAGATCGGGTGACAATTCACTCTCCTTTAAAGAAAAAGGACCTGTCATTTTTGTTTTTATTTGGGCCGCCTGATAAACAAGTGAAATGATACTACTCTTTTCCGATTTTCCTGTTAAATCGGCATTAATGACAGGATTATTTGTAAATCCATATACAATAGGTATGTTTTTCATCCTTGATTTGTTGTAAACAAATTCAATTGCGCTATATTCCAATTTCGTTTTCTTCATTTTCACTATATCTTTGCTATTATTAGGCATCTGGTAGCCATAACCGGGACTCAATGGGCCGGACAGATAGTTTTGGGAGAAATTTTCATTCACTTTGACTGTTTCACCTTTTTTCATTTTCCCTACCTCTACCCGCTTCGAGCCTGACCAGAAATAAACCTGTTCAAAATCATATGGAAATCCGTTTTTAATCGTTCCGGTCAATTTACTGTTCTCAAATCTGAGATCCATGATAAACTCACCGGCCTCCTTTTTCGCTGCCGGTCCATATATTGTCCGTGTAGACCAATACTCCACTTTAGGGAATGTTACGGTGTCTTGCTTACGCTCCGACTCAAAAACAGAGAAGCGCTGAGTAGCTGAAACAGGCATGATGGAAGAACCCGATATCCCGGTGAATTCGCCGCGAGGGAACGAAAATGCATAATCCCCGCTCTTATTGGACAGGAGTGAAACAGCCTTAAGTCCCTGCAGCTGCCCACCCTCAGCTTTGAATATTCCCATCTGGCTGACTTGCGGGCTAGTAATTTTGTCTTTGGCGCCTATGCCGAAAATGGCCGCTGAACATAGAAGGGCGAACGAAGGTACGATCCACCAGGCATGTTCTCTTTTATCCCGTTGTTTCAACAGAAAATAAAGTCCTGGAGCGACGACTCCGATATAAACGAGCAGCATCAGCATAATTTGCCCCAGAGAAAATTGTGATGAAGGAAAAAACTCATTGACTTCTGCGAATTCACTAAAGTATTGCTCAAAAGGGTTCATATTGCCGAACGAATTTCCCGCCCCAGGTACGTGGCTCTGCGAAAGAAGAAAGGCGAACCAGTCTCCATATCCTTTCCATCCTGCCACAGGCTGGTCGCCTGCCGAAAAGGCTGTTTGCCACACTTCACCAGATCCTGTTAACCGTTTCACAACGATTGGAATGTTGCCGTCTTTAACGACAACCTCCGAATCTGGTTTTGTTTTTCCGTAAAATACAGGAACAGATCCAAGTTCTTTTCCCGGTTTAATGGAGCTTTTCAACTCTAATAAACTAGCCGTCGCTTCGTTCGAAGATTCCATCGGCAGCTCCCCATATAGGTCGCCATATGCCTGACTGGCATTCGGGGCTCCCCCGGCAACCAGGATGCCGCCGGTTTTAACCCAAGCTAGGATTGCTTCCTGCTGGGCGGGCTTCAGACTGGATAAGGGGAATTCGTCTACCACCAGGTAATCAATCAATTCAAGACCGATACTGTCTGTGGGCAAAGTGTTTTCATCCAGTATGAGCGTATCAATCATCGCGCTGGAGGGAAGTGATTTTAATTCCTTCAGACGATCCGGATTCTCACTTAATAGCCCGAGGATTTTTCGATCGGAGTCAGTGAACCTTGCTGTCAGGTTTTTCGCTCCCCGGAAATTTATTTCTTTTCCGCTTTTCCAATTCCCCTCATAAAGGGTCAATGTTTGGATATTTTGGTTGTTGTAATGATTATCTTCTGATATACCATTTAACGATAGAATATAATTCTTTTTGCTTCCTTTAGGCACATCTACATGAAGAACTTTTGAACCTACCGAACTATAAGTTGGATAAAAATTGACTAAAAGGTCCCCTTTAAAATCTTTGCCGCTATTTTCAATCGTAATTTGGACTGGAAATCCCCGCCCCGTTTTCACTTTTCCATCGAAGCCTGTTTTTGTCGTTATTTTTATATCGCCTGCCGCTGCTTGAGCGGATAGCCCATTTAAGCCGAGCAATATAAAAAATATTAAAAACAAAGCCCATTTTTTACAAGAGTGAGACACCGTAATTCCCCCTATCTAATTCTCAATGATTAGACGTATTTCTTTCTCTGTTTGCTTCAAAATTTTCAAAACCTTAGTGTAATTTTACACCTCGGTTCACAAAAGAGCAATTCAAAAAAAACAGTATCGAAATATTCCCATTCGATACTGTTCAAATTTTTTATTCGGTTGTGTCCACCTGGTCGGCAAAAAGTCCATATACATATTTTTCAGGATCAAATTCCTGAAGGTCATCCATTCGCTCACCAAGTCCAACGAATTTAACAGGTATTTTAAGTTCGTTCCGGATTGCAAGGACAATTCCTCCCTTCGCCGTTCCATCAAGCTTGGAAAGGACGATTCCGGTTACATCTGTTGCTTCCTTGAATGTTTTGGCCTGAATGAGCGCATTTTGTCCTGTTGTCGCATCCAGGACGAGCAGCACCTCATGTGGCGCGCCAGGAATTTCCCTTTCAATCACCCTTTTTACTTTTTCCAATTCTTTCATTAAATTGACTTTGTTTTGCAGCCGGCCCGCTGTATCGCACAGCAGTATGTCCGCCTTGCGGGATTTCGCCGCCTGGATTGCGTCAAACATCACTGCAGCTGGATCGGAACCTTCCGCTTGTTTTATGACAGGAGCTCCGACACGGTCACCCCAAACTTCCAGCTGGTCAATCGCCCCCGCCCTGAACGTATCTCCCGCCGCCAAAAGAACGGTTTTGCCTTCTGTAATAAACTTATGGGCGAGCTTCCCAATCGTCGTCGTTTTTCCGACGCCGTTAACACCGACGAATAAGATGACGGTGAGTGCATTTTCCTGGATATTAGGATCTGAAGTTTGATTTTCACCCGCATTATAAATGTCCACCAGCTTTTCGGAAATGACAGTTTGCACTTCTGCCGGGTCCGTAATATTGCGTCGTTTTACCTCATATTTCAGCTGATCGATTAATTCCATGACTGTGTCAAAGCCAACATCGGCCTGAATGAGGATTTCTTCAAGCTCTTCAAAGAAATCCTCGTCCACTTTACGGTACCTTGCCACGAGGTCATTTACTTTGCCGGAAAAATTATTTCTTGTCTTCGACAATCCATCCCGGAATTTCTCAGTTACACTGTCGGTCTGTTTCGTGAATGTTTCTTTTAACTTTTTAAAAAAGCTCATTTTGACACATCCTTGCAAAAATATTTACATACCCGATTCCCTGGTTTATTTTTTTGGCTCTTTCATCCTTGTTCTTTGATTTCCACTCCGGGGACATGCTTTCCGCGGGCGTCAAGTGGAGCCTCCTCGTCGCTCTGGCTCCTGTGGGGTCTCCACTTACCGCTAATTCCGCCGGAGTCCGTCCCCTCCGTTCCAATCTACGCAATAAAAAACAAAATCAATCATTAACAGGGTTTAATTGGTACACTTACGCTTTTTTAGGTTACTACGAGATCTTTTGTTTCTTCGAGACGAACGGATACTAGCTTGGACACTCCCGATTCTTGCATGGTAACGCCGTAAAGGACGTCCGCTTCCTCCATTGTCCCCTTGCGGTGCGTAATGACGATGAATTGGGTGCCTTCACTGTATCGTTTTAAATACTGGCTGAAACGATAAACATTTGCTTCATCAAGGGCGGCTTCCACTTCATCCAGAATGCAAAAAGGCACAGGCCTTACCTTCAGTATTGAAAACAGGAGCGCGATTGCTGTCAATGCCCGCTCTCCGCCTGATAGCAGCCCAAGGTTTTGCAGTTTCTTCCCAGGTGGCTGGGCAACGATGTCAACCCCGGTATGCAAAAGATCATCAGGGTTCGTCAGCCGCAGATCCGCGCGGCCTCCCCCAAACAAGGCCTTGAATACAGGCTCGAAGTGCATCCGGATTGCGGAAAACGTTTCTTCAAAACGCTTGATCATTTCTTCGTCCATTTCCCCGATAACGACAAACAGCGTGTCTTTGGCTTCCTGTAGGTCATTTTTTTGCTCCAGCAAGAATTCATACCGTTCGGAAACACGTTCATATTCTTCAATTGCTCCAAGGTTGACATTGCCAAGCTCGTCAATGGACCGCCTGATTAGTTTGACCTTTCGGCGTGCCTCATCCGGAGGCATCGTCATTGGATGGTTTTCCTTTGCCCCTTCGAAGGTTAGTAAATACTCTTCACGGAGGTGGGCCAGTTTATTATCTAATTCCACATCCAGCCTGTTCAATTTTACTTCTTCATCCTTCAATGCTTCAGACAAGCCACGGTGCAGCCTTTTCAATTCCTTGGCTTCTACCTCGGACTGTTCAAGGGCTGAGAACAGGTGCATACGCTCTTCACGCCGTTCGGAAATCAATTTCAGTGTATTTTCCTTGTCACGGAGTTTTTCCTCGGCGGCGGCAATCAGCTGCTCTTCCCCCGATGTATCTCCTTCCATTTCTGAAATAAGAAGATGCAAGTCTTCCTTTTGCATCTCAAGCTTTTCATCAAGTTCGGAAAGTTCCTCTTTCGCTCTGTCAACCTGCGCTTTCGCATGAAGATATTGTTCATTTTTAGAAGCAAAAAGTACTTTCAGGTTATTAATCTCGTCATTCAAAGCTTCCCTTGACGTAAGCACCTTTGCTTTTTGCTCGGAAAGCGCCGTAATTTCGCTATCTAGAGATGAGATTTTTTCTTTTGCCGAAAGGAGGATTTTTTCAAGTTCACCCTTCCGGTTCTGAAGTCTAATTCTGTCTTCTTCAATCTGGCTTTTCTCCATATCATAAATGGATAAACGCTCGCTGATATTTTTAAGTTCCAGCTCGGCCTCCCTGAGCTTCCCTTTCAGCCGCTGCTCCTCGAGGCGCTTCTCTTCTCCTGACTTCCTTAATTCCTCAAGGGAAACAGTTTTCGATTGCAATTCATTTTTCAGTGATTTTACATTGGTTTCAAGCTGGGCTGTTTTCTCTTCCATTCCTGAGAGCTTGGCCTTGATTTCATCTAGTTCTGTTTTCCTGCTTAGGAGGCTAGATGAATTCTGCTTGACCGACCCGCCCGTCATTGAACCGCCAGCATTGACAACATCGCCTTCAATCGTGACAACCCTCATTCGATATTGCAGCGAACGGGCGATTTCGTTAGCGCCTTTTAAGTCCTTTGCCACGATCACATTCCCAAGCAGGTTTTCGATGACTTGCCTGTACTTCTCCTCAAAGGAAACGAGGCTTGCGGCTGTCCCGATAAAGGCCTGGTGGTCCCGGGCAATCTCCAGCTGTGATGTCCCTGGAGTTTTTCCTTTAATGACACTTAAAGGCAGGAAGGTCGCCCTTCCGGAAGATTTCCTTTTCAGAAATTGGATAGCTTCCCTCGCGCTTTGCTCGGTATCCACAATGATATGTTGAAGGGAACCGCCCAATGCGGTTTCAATCGCAGTTTGGTACTCCTTCGGAACATTGACAACCTCTGCGACGGCGCCTTCAATTCCCCGGAGCTGTCCGCTCCTGGCCTTAAGAACCTCTTTTACTCCGTGGAAAAAGCCACTATAGTCGTCCTCCATATCCTCCAGCATTTCTTTCTTGGATTTTGCCTGCTGAAGGAACTGGTAAGCCTGATAAAGCATTTTTTCCTGCTTATCAAAGTTTGCCTCTAGCGCTTCATGGTTACGCTTTTCAGTAAGATAGTCTTTTACCTGCCTGTCGAGCTCTTTGGCGGCTGATTCTAATTGAACTTGAATCTTCTTCGTATGAGCAGAAGCCTCATCGCGTTCATCAATAAATCTCCGGTTATCTTCATCTAGACGGCTGCTTTTTCTTTCGAGCTGCTCAAGCTGCTGGCCGACGAGCATGACCTCATTTCGCGCGCCTGCCTGCGCATTCAATTCTTCAATATATTCACTTTTTAGTGATTCAATTTTTTCATCAGCGTTTTCGCTAAACAGGCTTAACTCCGCTTGACGCTTTTTCAGCTTTTGTTGCAGTTCTCCAGCTTCCGTGCCAAGATTCTCGGCAAACTCAATAAGCCTCTTCCTTTCGCCGACAAGTGCGTTCTTTTTGCCGGCAAGTTCGTTGATGCTGTCCTCGAGCTGTTTCCTGTTTTGAGCGGCATTCTTTTTCCGCTCCTTGAGGACTTCCTTTTTTCCCTCGAGTTTCTCGTGCTCTTCGCTGGCATGAAGAAGGACATTTTGCAAATCGCTGATCGACTCATCCAAAGCGGCGATCCTGTCACGTGCCAGTTCAATTTCCGCTTCACGCTTTTGTAAATCTGCTGAAAGCTTTATTTCTTCCTGCTTATGTACCTCCAGCTTATTGGACAATTGTTCCCATTTGCCATGAAGTTCTTCGATATCGTAAACAGTGAGAGCTACCTCGATTTTTTCAAGTTCTTCTTTCTTTTCTTGATAATCCTTGGCAATTGAAGCCTGAATTTTTAAAGGCTCCACCTGGCTTTCAAGCTCATGGAGAATATCCCGGACTCTGTTCAGGTTGTCCTGTGTTTCAGCCAGCTTGATTTCCGCTTTCTTCTTCCGTTGCTTATATTTAAGGACGCCCGCGGCCTCCTCAAAAATACTTCGCCGTTCCTCCGCCTTGCTGTTAAGGATTTCTTCGACTTTCCCTTGGCTGATAATCGAGAAAGCTTCGCGGCCAAGGCCTGAATCCATAAAAAGATCGACAATATCCTTCAGGCGGCAAGGCTGCTTATTGATCATGAATTCACTTTCACCAGACCTAAAAACCCGCCTTGTCACACTAACTTCGTTAAAATCAATGGCGAGCCTTTGATCTTCGTTATCAAGCGTAAGAGTCACTTCCGCGAAATTAAGCGGCTTGCGCGAATCGCTTCCGGCAAAAATGATATCTTCCATTTTCGTGCCTCGGAGCGATTTTGCCGACTGCTCACCTAAAACCCAGCGGATTGCGTCAATGACATTACTCTTTCCGCTTCCGTTCGGTCCGACTACCGCTGTTACACCTGGAACGAAGTCAACGCCGATCCGTTCAGCGAAAGATTTGAACCCTACAACATCAAGCCGTTTTAAGTACATTCCTTGCTCCTCCCCCGGCATCCGCCGCTTCTATGCTGTTAATGCTGCTCCCCTGGTTTTAGCCGGGATAGTGCCATTTGCGCGGCAAGTTGCTCAGCTTCTTTTTTGGAACGCCCTGTCCCGGTTCCAAGTTCCTTTCCATTTAAGGAAACCCTGGATACAAACTCCCGGTTATGCGCCGGCCCTTTTTCCTGTAGTACTTTATATTCGATGCTTCCCGCGCCGTCCCTTTGAACATACTCCTGCAGTTGGCTTTTAAAATCCATGACGTGCGAAAATGCGCCGGCATTGACTTTTGGATAAACTACCTCTTCCAAAAATTCAATGACCGCTTCAATACCTTTATCCAGATATAACGCCCCAATAAAAGCTTCAAACACATCGGCCAAAAGAGCGGGCCGTTCACGGCCGCCAGTCATTTCCTCGCCTTTGCCCAACAAAATCAGTTTTCCGAATGAAAGTTCATTTGCAAAAGATACCAAGGATGGCTCACAGACAATCGCTGCGCGGAGCTTTGTAAGCTCCCCCTCACTCATCATTGGATATTTTTTAAAAAGGAACTTTGACACGGTGAGTTCAAGGACGGCATCGCCCAGGAATTCAAGGCGCTCGTTGTCTTCAAACGGCTTGCGGCGATGTTCATTAACATAAGAGGAATGAGTGAAAGCCTGTCTTAATAATTTCTCATCCGAAAATTGAATGCCGACCCGGGCCTGAAACTCTTTAAAAAGATTTTCTTTTGCGCGGCTTGCAGCTGATTCCTTGTCCTTATTGTTCTTGCGCATAAGTCTCCACCTTGCTTTATTATATATTGGCTAATTTGAATTTTTGGGTACTTCTTTTGCGGCGGCTGTCAGCCTGCCTTTTCTATCAGCATTTTATGTATTAAAACGAGTATACCCATAATCTCTATAATACAGAAGAAAGCTCCGTTTGAAAACGGAGCTTTGAAGATAACGAGCGATTTTATTATTTGCTATTTATGTAGTTAACAGCATCACCAACTGTGCCGATTTTCTCAGCATCATCGTCTGAAATCTCCATATCGAACTCATCTTCCAATTCCATTACAAGTTCAACTACATCAAGGGAATCTGCGCCAAGATCATCTTTGAAGGAAGCTTCAAGTGTCACTTGGGATTCATCAACACCCAGGCGATCAACAATGATCTTTGTTACGCGTTCTAATACGTCTGCCATGCTTGTCACCTCCCCTCAAGCTATTATAGATTATTTCCCATTAGGAATAAAGTTAAAACGGAATGAAATTTTGCTTCCGTTACATGACCATTCCGCCGTCGATGTGCAGGGTTTGCCCTGTCATGTAGGAGGCGTCAGCGGATGCGAGGAAGACGACGGTTTTTGCGATGTCACTTGGTTCGCCAAACCTTGCCAGAGGGATTGCCTTGAGCATTTCCGCTTTCACTTCATCCGTTAGCTTGTCGGTCATATCGGTTGTGATAAAACCAGGTGCAATCGCATTGACGGTAATATTCCGTGAAGAAAGCTCTTTGGCAGCTGTTTTCGTCAGGCCGATGACTCCTGCTTTGGCAGCCACATAGTTAGCTTGCCCAGGATTCCCCATTACTCCCACAATTGAAGCAATGTTGATGATCCTTCCGCTGCGCTGCTTCATCATTTGGCGTGTTGCCGCTTTTGTGCACAGGAATACGCCCTTTAAGTTGATGTTTATGACATCATCCCATTCGTTTTCCTTCATTCTCATCAAAAGGTTGTCCCGTGTAATTCCGGCATTGTTAACTAGAATATCGAGGCTGCCGAACTGGTCAATCGTTTCTTTCACCATAGCCGCGACAGCATCAGTATCGGAAACATCGCCCTGGATGGCGAACGCTTTTCTTCCCATCGCTCTAATTTCTTCAGCAACTTCGTTTGCCTTAGCTTCACTGCCGGCATAATTAATGGCGACATTCGCCCCTTGCCTTGCAAGCTCAAGAGCGATCTCACGTCCGATGCCACGAGAAGCGCCTGTCACCAGGGCTGCTTTGCCTTCTAGTCTCATTCTGTTCTCTCCTTAAGTGCCGCAATGGTTTCCCGGCAAGTCTCTTCATTTGAAACCGAATAGATTGCTGCGTTACGGTCTATTTTTTTAACAAGGCCACCAAGGACTTTGCCAGGGCCCAATTCAATAAACGTATCAACGCCAAGCTCAATCATTTTTTTAACTGAATCTTCCCAAAGGACTGGGGAGTACAATTGTTTTACGAGATTTTCTTTAATATCACCGGCATCTTCCATCGACAAGGCATTCACATTCGCGATCACCGGAATGGCGGCATTATTAACTTCTGTCTGATCAAGTACTTCCTTCAGTCTGTTCGCCGCAGGCTCCATCAGGCTAGAATGGAAAGGTCCGCTTACTTCAAGCACCTTCACTCTTTTCGCGCCTGCTTCCTTCGCCTTTTCGCCAGCGAGTTTTACACCTTCAACTGTACCTGAGATAACAATCTGTCCAGGGCAATTGACATTTGCCAATTGGACAGGATGTCCCGAAGCAGTGACTGCCGATGTCGCTTCCGCCAGCGGGCCCCTTTCAAGTCCAAGGACCGCCGCCATAGTTCCAAGACCGCTTGGAACGGCCTCTTCCATGAATTCCCCTCTTTTCCTTACGATACGGACGCCATCTTCAAAAGAAATGGCCCCGGCAGCGACAAGAGCCGAGTATTCACCGAGGCTGTGTCCTGCTACGTAATCCGCTTCGATTCCGGATTCACGGAACAGCTTCAGAAGTGCCGTGCTGGCCGTCAGAAGCGCGGGCTGCGCGTTTGTTGTTCTTGTCAGGACGTCCTGAGGGCCATCAAACATGATTTCGCTCAGGCTGAAACCTAGCAGATCGTCTGCTTTTTTGAAAAGTTCCTTGCTTGGTTCATGGTTTTCGGCAAGCTCTCTTCCCATCCCTACTACCTGTGAACCTTGCCCAGGAAAGATAAATGCTATTTTACCCATATAAACACCTCTATATCAGGATTCAGTGCGGGCTGTAGCAGATTCCTCTGCCGCTTGTTTAATCAGCCCCGTTACGTTATTCGCTACCATCTCGCGAGTCTGCCTAATCGCGCTGAAGATGGCTTGCGCATTCGATGAACCGTGCGCTTTAATGACAGGCGCTTTCAGTCCGAACAAAGCCGCCCCTCCGTATTCGGAGTAATCCATTTGATCCTTCAGAACCTTTAAATCTGGTTTTAAAACAGCCGCGGCAAGCTTGCTTTTCAGACTTGCTGTCAGTGCTCCTTTAAGCATTTTGAACACAGACATCGCTGTCCCTTCCACCGTCTTCAAAACCATATTGCCGGTAAACCCGTCTGTCACGACCACATCCGCGACCCCATTCAGCAAATCGCGCGCCTCCACATTGCCGACGAAATTAAGATTGGAAGCTTTTAAAAGTTCATAAGCCTGCTTTGTCAGGTCTGTGCCTTTCTTTTCCTCTGTACCAATATTCAGAAGTCCGACCCTCGGGTTCGCTGTCCCGCGTACCTTCTCCCAGTATACCGACCCCATTAATCCGTATTGGAAAAGATGCTCCGGTTTGGCGTCCACATTCGCCCCAACATCGAGCAGTAAAAATCCTTCGTTACCGATTGTCGGAAGTGTTGGCGCCAGCGCCGGCCGGTCGATTCCTTCAATCCTGCCGACAACAAACAAACCTGCCGCCATGAGGGCTCCGGTGTTGCCTGCAGAGATGCATGCATCCGCTTGCCCATCAGCTACCTGGCGGGCGGCAAGGACCATTGAAGCATTTTTCTTCCTTCTTACAGCCCGCACAGGTTCATCCGTGGCAAGAATCACTTCTTCAGTGTGCAAAATGGAAATCCGCTCTTGCCCGTTGAGATGCTCTTTTATTTTTGCCTCATCACCAACGAGTGTAATCTGAATATCGTTAAATTGCTCGGCCGCTTTTATGGCACCTAGGACAATTTCCTTTGGCGCGTTGTCGCCGCCCATCGCATCAATTGCCAGCCTCATGTTCTTTGCCACCTCTGTTTTTATTTGAGCGGAACATTTCGAACTCGCCTATGAATACGGGCTCATTATTCACATAGCTTTTTACTTCAACAAACGTCCTATCGTGTTCATTGTCAATCCGGGTGACCTTTGCCTTGGCAATCACCCGCTCGCCTTCATGGACAGACCGTTTGAATTGGAGGGACGACTTTGCTGTAAGGGCAAGTTCGTCATTGATGACCGCAACCGCCAGCGAGTTTGCCTGGGCAAATAAATGATGCCCGCGCGCGATCCTGTTCCGTTTAAATACATGCTCTTTTTTTATATCCAATATAGAAATGGCGCTTTGGTCCAATTCAATGTCAATAATATCCCCAATTACTTCTTCGATGGGGAGGGAACGCACTTCGTCCTCAAACCTTTTTTCGGCAACATGTTTAATCCGTTCCCGCAGTTCGGGAATCGACAATTCAAGCCTATCGAGCCTGATTGTCTGGACGCTGACCGAAAAAAGTTCCGCGAGCTCCTCATCTGTAATAAAAGGATTCTCTTTTATTGTCATGACCAGTTCCTGCTGCCGTTCCTTTTTGTTTCGCCTCATCCGATCCACCGCCATTTGCTCTTATGACTAGGTACTAATAGTAGTATAAAAGTAAGATATACAGATTGCAAGATAAAATATCCCGGCAAGAGGCATTAATCCAGCTTCTCCCCTTTCAGGACACCGGTTACCTCCACTTCAGCCCGCAGCCCGGCATACTCCGGCGACTCCCAAAATGCCCTGGACTGGACAAGCTTTGCCGCATCATCCCTGGCAGTTTCAAGGGCCCGGTAGTCATGGACCATATCTGCTACCTTGAATTCCGGGACGCCGCTTTGCTTTTTGCCAAAGAAATCCCCCGGGCCCCTAAGTTCCAGATCCTTTTCACTAACGACAAAGCCATCATTTGTTTCAGTCATGATTTTCATGCGTTCCTTGCCGACTTCCGATTTCGGTTCAGCAAGCAGGATGCAATACGATTGGTCGCTTCCCCTGCCAACCCTGCCGCGAAGCTGGTGAAGCTGGGCGAGCCCGAACCGTTCTGCATCGTAAATGACCATGATGGTTGCGTTAGGAACGTTGACGCCCACTTCCACTACCGTCGTCGACACGAGTATTTGTACCTGATTTTCCGCGAATGCGCGCATCACTTCTTCTTTTTCGGCAGAAGGAAGCCTTCCGTGCATGAGGCCGACTTTGAAACGATTTTGAAAGAAGTATGTTAGCTGGCTATGCACATCAATCGCATTTTGCACATCAAGCTTGTCCGATTCTTCGATTAGCGGGCAAATCACATATGCCTGCCGCCCCATGTGTAATTCCTTTTCCATAAACGTCAGCACACGCTCGAGCATATCTTCCCTGGCCCAATAGGTTTCAATGATTTTCCTGCCAGCAGGCATTTCGTCAATGACAGAAACATCCATCTCCCCAAAGACCGTGATGGCCAGCGTACGGGGAATTGGCGTGGCAGTCATGAAGAGAACGTCCGGGTTTTCCCCTTTTTCCCTCAGAACCTTCCGCTGTTCCACTCCAAATCTATGCTGCTCATCAGTAATGACAAATCCGAGTTTTGCAAAAGAAACTTCATCCTGGATAAGGGCGTGTGTCCCGATCAGGATGTCTACCTTTCCTTCCGCGACGTCCGCGAGGATCTCTTTCCTCGCTTTTCCTTTCACAGAGCTAGTCAGAAGTTCACACCTGACTTGAAAAGGTTCAAATAGTTCCTTCAAAGAAGAAGCATGTTGTTCAGCCAATATTTCAGTAGGCACCATCAAGGCGCCCTGCCTGCCTGTTGTCACACATGCATATAGGCAAATAGCTGCTACTATCGTCTTCCCTGAACCGACATCCCCCTGAAGCAGCCGGTTCATCCGGTAGGGGGATTTCATGTCGGATAATATTTCATTCACGACTCGTTTCTGCGCGCCAGTCAATGGAAAAGGCAGCCGGCCAATAAATTCCTTCAGCTTTTCTAAATCATATTTTTGGACGATGCCCGGTGTCTGTTCGCGTTCTATTTTTCTGAGTGCCTGCATTTTCAGCTGAAAGGACAAAAATTCCTCATATACAAACCGGCGCCGCGCCTTTTGCACATCTTCAGGCCTTTCCGGAAAATGCATCGTTTCGAGTGCTTCCTTCCTGTCTGGAAGCTTGTATTTCCTGACGAGGCTTTCAGGCAGTGTTTCCCCAATATCATTCCCGTAAAATGCGAAAGCTTGGGCAATATATTTACGCATATTCCTCATCGTCAGGCTGCCCCTCAACGCATAGACAGGCTCAAACATTTTCCCGCGGCGGTTTTCACCGAAATGCATTTCAGACACGGTAATCGCCATTCTGTGCTGATCCCACTTGCCGGTAACGGTGACTGTTTCATTAATGTTTATTTTACTTTTCAAATAAGGCTGATTGAAGATGATGGCCTGGACGAGATAACGGCCCACTAGAAGACGCACCGTCATCCTCGACTTGTTTTTGCCAAAACGCGCAAGGGAAGGCTCGCTGTGAACCTTCCCCTCCACGGTAATTCGTTCTTCATGCTTCACATCAGCCAGGTCGCGCAGCCTGTAGTCTTCGTAACGGTAAGGGAAATGTTCGAGCAGGTCCTTGATTGTTACAATATTCAATCCGGCAAGAAGCTCTGCCGTATCGTCGCCTATTCCTTTTAGGACTTTTACTGATTGCATGAGATTTTTATTCACTGTTTTATGAGCGGGATTCCAAAGATTTTCGCTTCCAGCGCCCGGCCGGTTGGAGTCGCCGCCAGCCCTCCCTGTGCGGTTTCTTTTAAAGCAGTTGGCATCGACTGGCCAATTTTATACATTGCGTCAATGACTTCATCGCAAGGAATCCTGCTTTTGATTCCCGCGAGGGCCATATCCGCTGCTACCATTGCATTTGACGCTCCCATCGCATTCCTTTTCACACATGGCACTTCAACAAGGCCGGCAACAGGGTCGCATACGAGTCCCAGCATATTTTTCAATGTTATCGCCATCGCTTCCGCGCATTGTTCGGGAGTGCCTCCAGCAAGTTCCACTAGAGCGGCCGCTGCCATCCCTGCTGCTGAGCCTACTTCGGCCTGGCAGCCTCCGGCGGCGCCTGAA
This sequence comes from Bacillus sp. B-jedd, assembly GCF_000821085.1. Lineage (GTDB taxonomy): Bacteria > Bacillota > Bacilli > Bacillales > Cytobacillaceae > Bacillus_D. The sequence goes on along the minus strand of NZ_CCXR01000001.1, from coordinate 1,591,915 downwards.
ATTGACGCGTTATTGGCGACGACAAACCCGAAAGCGCCGGATGTGAAAAGAAACTGGACCATTTGCTCCCTCGTCGGGTTCAACTTGTTTTTCACGGCAAATAATGTGCCCGGCACAACGCCTGCAGATCCCGCGGTCGGGGTGGCGCAAATCGTCCCCATCGCCGCGTTTACTTCATTGGTCGCAACCGCCTTGCTAACTGCGTCAAGCAGCGTTTCACCCGAAAGGAAGTTGCCTTTTTTAATATATTCCTGCAAAAGGACGGCATCCCCGCCTGTCAGCCCGGAGTGGGACTTAACTCCTTTTATCCCCCGCTCTACAGCTTCTTCCATTACTCTAAGGTTACGGTCCATCTGGCCGAGTACTTCTTCCCTTGAGCGTCCGGTTATTTCCATTTCCTGCTCAATCATGATTTCCGATATTTTTATATTCCTGCTGGTTGCCATTTCAACCAGTTCTGCCACGTTGCGGAACATCCGCCATCCCCCCTTGGTTGCTTAATCTACGATTTTCGTTACTTTAAGGATATTTGGCAGCTTTTCAATCTCGTCAAGTATATCCTGCCCAATATTATGGTCCACTTCTATGGTCATCAATGCCATCTTCCCTACTTCTTTCCTGGAAACCTCCATATGTCCAATATTAATTTCGTGCTTCGCCAAGACGTTGGCGACATTGGCAATCGAACCGAATCGGTCATTGTGGACAACCAGGATCGCGGGATGATGGCCGGAAAGTTTCAACTCAAAACCATTCAATTCGGTAATTTCTATTTTTCCGCCGCCGATGGAGATTCCGACAAGCTCAAGCTCGCCTTTATCATCTCCGATCATCACTCTTGCGGTATTCGGATGATCGGTCAGGGCGTCTTCCTCTATGAATCTAATTTTCATTCCTTTTTCAGTTGCAAGATCTATCGCGTTGATGATTCGCGGGTCATCCGTTTCGAAATCAAGCAGGCCCCCTACGAGCGCTACATCGGTTCCATGCCCCCTGTAAGTCTTTGCGAAGGACCCATACAGGGAAATATTCGCCCATTTCGGCTCCCTGCCGAACAGGCTCCTGGCCACCTTCCCGATCCGGGCAGCCCCGGCGGTATGTGAGCTTGATGGCCCAATCATGACCGGGCCGATGATGTCAAAAACGCTTTTATATTTCATTTCCCTATCCCCTTATCGACTCCGGGCATAACCCGTTGATTTATTTAGTCCTACCCTCTATTTTACCGAATTTCAGCGTGTTTTGACAATTTTTTATTAATGTTAACGAATATATGTTTCCCTCAAGCGTTTTCCCGACTAAAAAAGGCACTCCTCCTATTGTATTCAGGGGAATGCCTTTCGTTTTATTCGATTGCGAAGATGAATGAATACAGCGGCTGCTTGCCGTCATGGACTTCTATTTCAACATCTTTGAAGTTTTCTTCAACGAACTGCGTAACAGCTTCGGCTTCTTCATCGCTTACATCCTCACCCTTCAGGATGGTCAGGATTTCAGAATCTTCATCTATCATTTTTGCGAGCAATTCTCGCGCGGCCGCAGCCTTTTCCTTGCTTTTGACAACAATCTTGCCCTCGTTGATCCCCATAAAGTCGTCTTTTTCGATTTCGAGTCCGTCAATGCTTGTATCGCGGACGGCAAACGTAATCTGTCCGGTCTTCACATGGCTCATTGCTTCGTTCATCGCAGCTTCATTTGAACCAAGGTCAGCCCCAGGATTAAAGGCCAACAGCGCGGATAAACCTTGTGGAACTGTTTTCGACTGGATGACAACAGCTTCAGATCCCGTCACCTCGGCAGCCTGCTGGGCAGCCATAATGATATTTTTATTGTTCGGCAAAATAAAGACCTTATCTGCATTTACTTCCTCAATCGCTTTAACAATATCCTCGGTGCTCGGATTCATTGTCTGGCCGCCTTCAATGACCGAATGCGCCCCTATGCTTTTGAACAAGTCAGCAATTCCGGAACCCATCGAGACAGCGACGACTCCATAATCGCGCCTTTCGGTCTTTTTATTCCCGGAAACAAGAGGGGTATGTGTTTCGCCAACAATGTTTGAATGCTGCTGGCGCATATTTTCGATCTTGATATTGATCAGATTCCCATAACGCTGGCCATAGCTGAGAACGGTTCCCGGTTCTTCCGAATGAATATGGACCTTAACAACGTCCTCATCGGAAATGACAAGCAAAGAATCACCATATTTACTTAGATCCTGCCTGAAAACCTCTTCTTTAAACGGCCTTCCGGAGAGCTTGTCCTCTTCAAAGCGGACCATGAACTCCGTGCAGTAGCCGAATTCAATATCTTCCGTATTCATATGAGCCTGCACGCTCCGATGATGTTCGGCACTAACAAGGTCGCTCATGGAAGGCATGGCAACTGGAGAATCAGGAAGTTTTTCCCCCTTAAGCTCGGCAAGGAAGCCTTCATAAACAAAAACCAGCCCCTGGCCGCCGCTGTCGACAACTCCAACTTCTTTCAAAACAGGAAGAAGATCGGGAGTGCGCTTGAGTGACGCTTTTGATTCCGCTACAACAGCTTCCATAATTTCAATAATATCATCGGTCTTTTGGGAAGCCTGGACACCTTTGCGAGCCGAATCCTTGGCAACAGTCAGGATTGTTCCTTCGACTGGTTTCATGACCGCTTTATAAGCCGTTTCAACTCCCGCTTCAAGTGCGGAGGCGAATTCCTTACCATCGATGACCGCATTGTTTTCAATCGCTTTTGCAAAGCCCCTGAACAATTGCGACAGGATGACGCCGGAATTCCCCCGCGCTCCCATTAAAAGCCCTCTTGAAAGGGCTGTTCCAACTTTTCCGATATGTTCCTGTACATTGTTCTTAACTTCTTTGGCACCCGAAGTCATCGACAGGTTCATGTTTGTTCCAGTATCTCCGTCCGGTACCGGAAAAACATTTAACGAGTCAACCAGTTTGGCGTTTGCCGAAAGGTGGTTGGCCCCCTGGATGACCATCTCCGCGAACTGTGTACCATTAAGCTCTTTCATAGACACAAAAACTTCCTCCTCACTACGGGTTCGTTACACGAACTCCCTGAACGTAAATATTTACCGAGTCAACCGTTAAGCCAACCGTTTTTTCGAGGGTATATTTCACTTTCGATTGCACGTTGTGGGCAACCTCGGAAATCTTCGTTCCGTAGCTTACGATAATGTACATATCGATATGTACCTGGTCCTCTTCCTGACGGACAATGACTCCACGTGTGAAGTTTTCCTTGCGCAGGATTTCTGTGAGTCCGTCCCTGATTTGGTTTTTCGAAGCCATCCCGACAATGCCATAGCAGTCTATCGCAGCGCCGCCTGAAATTGTTGCGATCACTTCATTTGAAATATCGATTTGCCCGAACTTCGTTTTCATTTCGATGGACATGAACGTTCCCCCTTTTGGTAAATGCTCATTAGCTAAAGCCATTTTACTATAGTCCCGACTTTTTTAAAAGTTATACTGCCCCTCTAATAATACAGCAATACTTTCACTATGATGTCAAGGTTTTTTTCTTGAAACCTTTCTGTTCATCTATTGCAATCATAATCGTTGTATGATAAATTATTAAAGTATCTTTTAGAAACGGGGACTGCTTGCATTGCCCCGAACCGGTTTGAACCGGTTATTGACACCGAGATGTTAAAAGTACTCGCTTTTGGATGTTAAGGAGGGAAAAAATATGCCACGCAAATGTGTTATTACCGGCAGGAAGACAACTACAGGAAATAATCGTTCACACGCAATGAACGCAAACAAGCGCACATGGGGTGCGAACCTTCAGAAAGTCCGCATTCTTGTTGACGGAAAGCCTAAGCGCGTCTGGGTTTCTGCAAGGGCCCTTAAATCAGGCAAAGTAGAACGTGTTTAATATGTAAGAAAAGCGCACCCCTCCGGGTGCTCTTTTTTTTGCATAGGCTATCCAGTGCCCGCTTATTATCGCAAAAGATCAAAATGCGCAAGCGCCTTCGTGACAGGCAAAAGGCGTCTGTCCCTGCGACGCTAATTTCCGGTGAGCTGTCCTTTGTGTCCCTGCGATGATTATTCACAAGAGATTTTCTTTGTGGTCAGTCCCGATATAGGTAGAGAAGCGTAGCGCAGCATAGGACGGAGCCCGGGAGATACTGAAAGTCATCACCAAATTTGACCACGCACGAAGAAAATACAGGGATAAAGGAAGGCTTGGTCGAATGGAGCTTTCTAAACGACTGCAGCAAGGAAATATCGCCCGTCCGGTCGAATAGAAGCTTTATAAACGACCGCAGCAAGGAAATATCGCCCGTCCGGTCGAATAGAAGCTTTATAAACGACCGCAGCAAGGAAATATCGCCCGTCCGGTCGAATAGGAGCTTTCTAAAAAACAAAAGCACCCTTGAGTAAGGGTGCCACGCTTTTTTATTCACCTTTTCTAAACATCCCGATCATGGCCCTGACCAGTCCGCCGAGAAACCTCGGCAGTTTGATTGTGTAGAATTTCATAGTGCCCCTCCTCACCTTTTCACACGCTCAATCTCAACCTCACACATATTCAGGATATTCCTTGAATTATAAATAAGTACATAAAACCAGAAGCCGCTCAGTCATCGCTTCTTATGATTATTAATATGCCTTTCGAAAATGAAAAAGTACCATTATCCCCAATTAGTTCATTGCTGATGCATAATGTTGACCCGGCTGGAATATGGCGGTTTTCAAGAGGATATTTAAATCCTTTTAAGGTAAGGCCGGACACTTCGCCTGTTCCAGGAAGGAAGGAGATATATTTTTTTGCTTCTTTTTCAAGACGGTATGTTCCAGGCGGTTTAATTAGAACAGTATTGCAAATGTCAATCATCTCTATTTCAGGGGAATCCTCTACACCTGAAAATTTTTGCATCAAATGGAGGTTCGCAAGGAAGTGATCGATTCTGCCTCCTGTCGCACCAAAAAGCCTAATTTTTCCGGGTTTCTCGTTAATAGCCCACTGAAGGGCCAATTCCATATCTGTTTCATCTTTTTCCGGATTGACTTTTTTCAAATTCCTGATGCTTGCTTTAAACAATACGAGCTGTTCTTCAGTAACCGAATCGAAATCGCCAAAAGCGGCATATGGCTCAATGCCCCGGTCAATAAGCTCCGCCGTTCCACGGTCCACACCTACCCAGCGGTCCTCAGGACCCAAAAATGAACTCAAGGGAGGAATCAGTTTAGCCGGCCCCCCACCCATAATATTAATAATCATAAAATTCCTCCTCAATTTGAACAGATGTATAAAAAAAAGCCAGCATAAGCTGGCAAATAAGTTATTTTAGCTGCCGCGGATTTCGGCGATGGCTTTGGCACGGTCAGGCTGGTTGTATACCGCGGAACCTGCTACTAAAACAGTTGCTCCAGCTTCGATGCAAAGTCTGGCCGTTTCCACGTTCACGCCACCATCCACTTCAATTTCCACTTCCGTGCCAAGCCTGTCCGCCAACGATTTGACCTCACGGATTTTCGGCAAAACACCGGAAATGAACTTTTGCCCGCCAAAACCGGGATTAACAGACATAAGCAGCACCAAGTCCACATCCTGGATGACATGTTCGATAGAGCTGACTGGGGTTGCCGGATTCAGGACAACACCCGCTTTGATACCGAAACTTTTAATAAGGTGGACAGTCCTGTGCAAGTGGCGGCAGGCCTCGACATGGACAGTAAGATAGTCCGCTCCGGCCTTGGCAAATTCCTCAATATATAAATCAGGATTTTCAATCATCAAATGGACATCAAGGGGGAGGGTTGTCGCCCTCCTTGCCGCTTCTACAATGAGCGGGCCAATTGTGATATTCGGGACGAAATGGCCATCCATGACATCAACATGGATATAATCCGCCCCGCCTTGTTCGACATCCTTAATTTCGTCTCCCAGCTTGGAGAAATCAGCTGAAAGAATGGAAGGGGCAATTTTCACCATCTTTAATACCTCGGCTTTCTCTCTTTTATTTCTTGCAAAAAATTCAAATAGTTTTCATAACGGTAGTTAGGGATGATCCCCTCTTCAACCTCCGCTTTTACAGCACATTTTGGTTCTTTTACATGAAGGCAGCCGCGGAACTTGCAGTTCTCACCTGCGCGTGAAATTTCCGGAAAGCATGAGCCAAGTTCTTCCGCTTCAATTTCCTGGAATTCAAGTGAACTGAACCCGGGAGTATCGGCGACAAGCCCATCCCCGATTTCAATCAATTCGACATGGCGAGTCGTGTGCTTGCCTCTTCCCAAATGCGAAGAAATATTATTAGTCTTTAACTCCAAATCCGGCCTGAGCACATTCAATAGGGAGGATTTCCCTACCCCAGACTGACCGGCAAAAACAGATATTTTCCCCTCAAGATACGGATAGAGCTGCTCAACGCCTGCTTCGGTTTCCGACGAAACAAAAATGACTTCATATCCTGCTGCCCGATATCCGGAAGCATATTCATCAAGCCTTTTCAATTCGGGTTCACTTGCAAGGTCTGTTTTCGTCACACAAATAACGGGTTCAATGTGATTATATTCGACGAGAACGAGGAAACGGTCAAGCAGCGCCGGGCTAAAGGCTGGCTCTACAGCTGAAAAAACGAGGAACGCCCGGTCGACGTTCGCTATCGGCGGCCTGACAAGCTCATTTTTCCGTTCTTTCACTTCAAGGATATATCCTTCCTGATCGTTCTCAGCTTGGAATACGACATCATCCCCGACCAGGGGGGTGATTTTATTTTTGCGAAAAATGCCCCTCCCCCTGCATTGGGTGATGGCTCCTTCGTCCACAACATAGTAAAACCCGCTCAATGCCTTGATAATTTTTCCTTCAGGCATATACACACTCCTTGATTATTCATTCGCGTTGGCCTATAAATAATCGTCAATTTATTGCGCTTCATCATAAGAAACTGTTTCATCTTCAATTACCCGGTTGTCAAGCATAATCTTGTAACCGGCTTTTTTGCCATAAGGGACCTTCAATTCGATGACGAACGTCCTGTTGGCTGTGATAACGCCTGAGTCTGCCGCCTCTGTCATGCTGTGCTCGACATCATCTATATAAATCTCGTACTCCTGCGGCTGGCCTGGAACTTCCGGGTTGTATTCGACCGTTACTTCCTTCCTGTAAGTCCTTGGCAAAATTTCCTCTTTGCCTTTGGAAAGTACGACCGTGACAGTATCCCCTTTTACAAGCTGTGTTCCAGGGTTTGGCGTCTGTGAAACGACAAGGCCCTTATCAATTTTATCATCGTATACAGGCTCACCTAATTTCACAACCAGGCCGGTTGATTCGGCGTAATCCGCTAGACTTTTCTCATTGTACTGTGTCAAGTCGCGGAGCGGGATCTTCTCAGGGCCCTTACTGACGGTAAATTCAAGTTCAGTATCCTCAGGAACGACAAGCTTCCCTTCTGGCACGTTCTGGGCTAGGATGATGCCCGGTTCACTCTCGTCATATACTTCCTTGGCCCGAATATCCTTAAAGTTTTCTTTATCAAGCAGGGCTGCTACTGTTTCATATTGCCTGTCTGTGTAGTTGGACAACTCGAACTTTTCCTTGCCGGTACTAACGAATAAATCGATTTCCGAGCCTTCTTTAACTGTCCTTCCTGCCGGAGGATCGGTTTTGACAACGAGCCCTTCCTGCACCTCTTCATCGGCAATTTCTTTCGTCTCGCCAATCGTAAAGCCCTTTGACTTTAATTCCGAGATGGCATTATCCAAAGAACCTCCGCGGACATCAGGGATTTCAACATCCTTTGCTCCGAAGATTCCTGGAAAGACTGTTAAAGCTCCCACTCCAAGGAGGATTAGCAGGATAAAGGTTGAGATCAGGATTATTGGCCATTTTTTTCGTTTTTTCTTGGAATCATCCTGCTTTTTAACCGCTTTTGGCTCTTCAGACTTATTTTGCCCATGGATTATAGTCTCATCAAGATTTTTCCTTTGACTGTCGGCAGTTATGATCGGAATGGCTTTTGTTGCATCATCGTCTTCAGGCACGATGAACTTGGCTTCGTTCAACCGCTCAGGGTAGAGTGATGTCTGCAGATCCTCTTCCATTTCCTCGACACTGTCATACCGGAGGAACGGGTCCTTAGCTGTTGCCTTTAAAACGATATTTTCGACACTCTGCGGTATGTTCGGATTCCATCTTCTAATTGAAGGCGTTTCAGTTTGAAGATGCTTTAGCGCAATGGAAACAGCAGATTCACCGAAAAAAGGAAGCCGTCCTGTCAACAGCTCAAACATGACGATTCCAAGCGAATAGATATCGGACTTTTTATTCGCCATGCCGCCCCTGGCCTGTTCAGGTGACAAATAATGGACGGACCCGAGGACGGAGTTAGTCTGCGTTATGCTTGTTGCGCTGAGCGCCATCGCGATACCGAAGTCGGTAATTTTCACATTGCCTTTTTTGTCGATCAGAATATTATGCGGTTTAATATCGCGGTGGACAATATGATTCTGATGAGCGTGTGCGATCGCTGATGTCAGCTGCTTCATAATATCAATTGCAGCCTCTACCCTTAGCGGAGAATACTGCTGTATGTATTGCTTCAATGTCTGGCCGTCTACAAATTCCATGACGATATAATAAATTCCATCTTCCTCGCCAACATCATAAATGCTGACAATATTCGGATGGGCCAGGCTTGTCGCCGACTGGGCTTCACGGTGGAAACGGCGGATGAATTCTTCATCATTCGCAAAATCAAGGCGGAGTACTTTCACCGCAACGTTCCGGTCAAGAATGACGTCATGGGCAAGATATACGTTTGCCATTCCGCCGCCGCCGATGGCATCCAAAATTTTATATCGGCCGCTGATACGTTTTCCAATCATCATTTAGTTATCACCCTCACTGACTCCGGAAAACTCGACAATCGCCAGGGTAATATTGTCCTCTCCGCCATATTCATTGGCAAGCGACACAAGGCGGGAAGCTTTTTGCTCAAGATCGCCTCCGCTTTTCAGCACCTCGGCCATTTCACTTTCGCTTACTTTGTTTGAAAGGCCGTCAGAACAAAGCAGAAGAAGGTCCCCTTCTTCAAACATGATCGTGCTTATATCCATGGCGACCTTTTCTTCAGTTCCAAGCGCCCTGAGCAGGACATTTTTCCGAGGGTGGTTTTCAGCATCTTCCTTCGTAATCTGTCCGGAACGCAACAATTCATTGACAAGGGAGTGATCTTCGGTGATTTTCCTGAAGCCTGACTCATTCAGGATATAGCAGCGGCTGTCACCTATGTTGGCGATTGTCGCCGAATCTTCAAGCATAACCGCTGCTACTATCGTTGTACCCATCCCATCGCATTCTTCGTTGGCACGGGCATGCTTAAAAAGAGAGTCATTGACAAGGCTGATATGCTCCTTCAGCCAGTTCTCGGCCTGGTCGGGCAAATGGATGCCCGAGGACGATTCCCAGAACTTTTTCATTTCCTCCAAAGCCATCCCGCTGGCGACATCCCCGGCCCGATGTCCTCCCATACCATCAGCGACAATCGCAAGCCGGCTCCCGTCACCATTTAGGAAAATGCCTCCGCAGTCTTCATTATGGCTTCTGATTTTCCCCTGATCAGTCATATAGACCGCATTCATCTATTTTTTCAACTCCTCCTGGCGCGCCTTCGCACGCAGCTGTCCACAGGCAGCGTCAATATCATGGCCTTGCTCCCGCCTGATCGTCACATTGATGCCCCTGTCTTTCAATGCCTTTTCAAAGGCAAAAATCTGGTCTCTCGGAGTACGGACATAATCCCGTTCTGGCACGTAGTTGACAGGAATCAAATTGACGTGGCATTTCAGTCCTTTTAAGAGAGAAGCCAATTCTTCAGCATGTTCCAGCTGGTCGTTGACTTTGCCGAACAACCCATATTCGAAGCTGATTCTTCTCCCCGTCTTATCGATATAATACCGCACTGCCTTCATTAAGTCATCAAGTTTATAAGCCCGGTTAATCGGCATTAGCCTGCTGCGCAGCTCACTGTTTGGCGCATGCAGGGAGATGGCGAAATTGATTTGCATATTCTCATCGGCAAACTGATAAATCTTCGGAATAATGCCGCTTGTGGATACTGTAATATGGCGTGCGCCAATATTCAGTCCCTTGTCATGGTTTATGATCTTCAGGAAAGACAGCATATTATCATAATTGTCGAACGGCTCGCCAATTCCCATTATTACGACTGAGCTGACCCGCTCCTCTGTTTCATCCAATGCTTGTTGGACTTTGACAACCTGGGCGACAATTTCACCCGCTTCCAGGTGGCGCTTTAGCCCTCCTAAAGTGGAAGCGCAAAAGGTACAGCCGATCCTGCAGCCAACCTGGGTTGTCACACAAACAGAATTTCCGTATTCATGCCTCATGAGCACTGTTTCAATTGAATATCCGTCATGTAACTCAAAAAGGAATTTAATCGTCCCATCCGCTGAAGTCTGCTGGATGACTGTATTCAACGTTGTGAGCTTGAAATGGCTTTCCAGCTTCTCCCTTAGTGCCTTTGAAAGATTGCTCATATCTTCAAATGACTCGGCTCTTTTTTTATAAAGCCAGTCAAATATTTGCTCGGCCCTAAATGGCTTTTCCCCATTGGCAGTTAGCCAATCCTTCACTTCCTGTAGCTGAAGGGAATAAATTGACGGTTTCTGATTTTCTTCTTCTGTGCTTTTCTTCGTTGCATTTATTTGTTCCAACCGTTACACCTTCTTTCGTAGACTTGCAATATAAAACCCGTCCGAGCCAAAATCCTGAGGCATAACCTGCAGGTCCGCGCCGGTAATCAGCGGGCGTACAGGCAAAGGCATTCTTTCAGCCAGTCCTGAATCTCGTTCGTATTCTGGATGCCTAGCAAGAAAAGCGGAAACACTTTCCTCGTTTTCTCCTTTATCTACTGTACACGTACTATAGACAAGAATTCCACCTTTTTTTAACAAAGGGGCGACTGAATCGAGAAGCTCCTGTTGAATTTCACGGAGCCTTGCCAGGTCATTTTCCACTTTCGAATATTTCATATCAGGTTTCCGCCTCATGACACCCAGTCCTGAGCATGGTGCATCAAGGAGGATCCTGTCATAGGTTTCAGGCTTGAAACTACTTTGGGCCAAACGGCTGTCCATAGCCTTGGCTTCAATATTTTCAAGTCCCAACCTTAAAGCATTATCCATGATCAGCTTCACTTTATGCTCATGCAGGTCAAGCGAGATAACTTTTCCTGTCCCGCCAAGCTTTTCGGCAATATGGGTGCTTTTGCCACCAGGCGCGGCGCATGCATCGAGAATGAGTTCATCTCGTCCGGCACCAAGAGCATAAGCTGCGAGCATAGAGCTTTCATCCTGTATGGTCAGGTACCCTTCCTTAAAGGCGGAAGAATTCGCAAGATTTCCTTTCAGCGCCCTGACCGCTTCCGGGATGACCGGGCTCGGCTCAACCTGGAAGCCTTCCTCCACCAAAAGGTTTATACAGTCCTCACGTGAAATCCTTGTAAGATTGACCCTCGCCGTCTGGAGTGGTGCGGTCAGGTTGATTTCACACATTTCCTTCGTTTTTTCATAACCGAATTGATTAAGCCATCTTTTTACAAGCCAATCAGGATGGCTCGTTTCAATGGCAAGCCGTTCCGCGGGGTCTTTTATATCATCAAGAGAAGGGACCCCTTCCCTTTGGATACTTCTCAATACCCCGTTTACCATTGAGGCGATCCCTTTATGGCCCCGTTTTTTCGCGATTTCAACAGCCTCGAAAATCGCTGCCCTTTCCGGTATTTTATCAAGAAAGACCATTTGGTAAACCGTCAGTTTTAAAAGATGGATAACCCAACGGTCCGCTTTCTTTCCTCTTTTCAAAAAAGGAGAAAGATAGTAATCAAGGGTCATGCTCCTTTGCAGAGTCCCATAAACAAGTTCGGTCAATAAGGCGACATCCCGCTGAGGCAGCTTATTTTTTTCAATTGTATGATGTAATAGCAGATTGCTGTATGCCTGATTTTTCTCTATTGTATCCAAAAGCTCCAATGCTGTCTCCCGGACATTTTTTTTATTTGCTGCCACTTCTTTCGGGCAGGCGCCTTCGCGCATCCGCCCTTCTCTCCTTTCAATCTGCAGGAAGTAAACGTATTAATTGCCGAAACTGGCGCCTCGTTCAAGTTTTGACCCTGCTCCGCGCAAAAATTCCTCTGCTTCCATCGGCTTCTTCCCTGAAGGCTGAAGCTTGACGATTTTTATGGCTGTATCATTTCCAGTAGCTACAATGATGCCATTTCCTTCGAGTTTGAGTACTTCTCCAGGTTCCCCCGCCTCGGTAGGGCGGACTTTTTCACTTTCCCATAGTTTAACAACCTGGCCATCAAGAGTGGTATAGGCGACAGGCCATGGATTCATGCCTCTGATTTGGTTGTATATCTGTTCCCCGCCCGTTGACCAGTCAATCCGTTCTTGTTCCCTTTTTATGTTGTAGGCGAAGGTCGCTTCCTCATCCTTTTGTTTAATAGGAGTCAATTCCCCTCTTAAAAGGCGCGGCAATGTTTCCGATAAAAGGTTAGAGCCAGCTTCGCTCAACTTGTCATGCAGGGAGCCAACTGTATCCGATTCGGAAATGGGGACTTCAACTTGTGTGAGTATATCGCCGGCATCAAGCTTTTCTTCCATATACATGATGGTAATCCCGGTTTTTTTCTTACCCTCAATGATCGCATAATGAATCGGAGCCCCGCCCCGGAGCTCAGGGAGCAGGGATGCGTGGACATTGATGCAGCCATATTTTGGAGCCTCCAGCAATTCCTTAGGCAAAATCTGCCCGAAAGCTGCTGTAATAATCAAATCTGGCTTTAAGCCAATCACCTTTTCCAACTCTTCTTTGTTTCTGATTTTTTCCGGCTGCAGGACAGGAATACCATGCTTCAACGCCTCTGTTTTAACAGGGGGAGCAGTCATAACTCTTTTCCTGCCGACCGGCCTGTCAGGCTGGGTAACAACCGCGATGACATTATAGCCGTCATCCAGTACCCTTCTCAATACAGGCACAGAAAAATCAGGGGTTCCCATAAAAATTACGTTCGTCATTCGCCAGCCACTCCCTCGATTTCTTCTTCCTCAAGATACCTGCTTACCTTAGACGTGAACAGAACGCCGTCCAGGTGATCGATCTCATGCTGAATCGCCCGAGCGAGAAATCCATCAGCTTCAAGTGTATACTTTCTTCCCTTCCTGTCGAAGGCTTCAATGATGACCGTATTGGGTCGGGTGACTTCCCCATACAGGCCTGGGAAGCTTAAGCAGCCTTCCGTCCCTGTTTGTTCACCGGAAACGGACAGGATGCGCGGATTCACCATTTCAATCGTCCCTGTATCATCATCAACATCAACAATGGCCACGCGGATCGGCTGCCCGATTTGCGGGGCGGCCAGGCCGACACCATCAAATTCAATCATCGTCTCATACATATCATCAAGAAGTTTAGCGAGTTTTTTGTCAAATCGCTCCACTTCGTTGCAACGTTGTTCCAGTATATCTGCAGGATGCAGTACTAATTTCCGAATTGCCAAAGGTTGTTCCTCCAATTTGCCTTTTTAATACTTTTGCCAAAAAAAGTTTCTTCTAATCTATTTTTCCGTCTGCTACATAAGCAGGTAAGGATTGATGTCAACAGATACTTGAAGACCTCCAGACCCATCTTCTTTCTGGTACCTGTCAAGCACCTGTTTCAGGTTATCCCCCAGGGATGGTTCATGCTTGTATTTTACGAGACACTGGTACCGGTAGCGGTCATTGATTCTTGGAATCGGCGATGCAACAGGGCCAAGCACTACCGCTTCATCTGAAACTCTCGCCCTTAAAAACGCGGTGATCTGTTCCGTGACGGAAACTGCCTTCATCAGCTGGTCATGGCTGACGGTGACAAGGGCAAGAAAATAGAAAGGCGGATATTTATGAACCTTCCTATTCATCATTTCCCTCTGATAAAAAAGGTCATAGTCCTGGCTGCCGGCCAATTCTATACTGTAGTGCTCGGGCGTATATGTCTGGATGACGACTTCTCCTGGAAGTTCATGGCGCCCGGCTCTCCCGCTAACCTGCGTCAGCAGCTGGAATGTTTTTTCCGACGAACGGAAATCGGGCAGGTGCAACATCGTATCGGCGGACAGGACGCCAACAAGCGTGATATTAGGGAAATCAAGGCCCTTGGCGATCATCTGCGTGCCAAGGAGAATATCGGCCCTGCCCTCAGAGAATTCCTTTAATAGCCTTTCATGCGACCCTTTTCTGCCTGTCGTGTCCATGTCCATCCTGACTACCCTCGCCTGGGGTAGCAGCTTTCCTAGTTCCTCCTCGATCTTTTGGGTACCTGTACCGAAGTAACGGATATGCTCGCTCAGGCATTCGGGGCACTGCAAAGGGACATGGGTTTCATAACCGCAATAATGGCATTTCATCTGCTCATTTCTCCGATGATACGTAAGCGAAATATCACAATGCGGGCAGCCCATGACATAACCGCAATCCCGGCACATCACGAACGATGAGTGTCCCCGTTTATTAAGGAAGAGGACGATTTGCTCCTTTTTTTCAAGCCTGTCCTCAATTTTTTCAAAAAGCTTCCTGGAAAACATCGACCGGTTGCCCGAACGCAATTCTTCCCTCATATCAACGATTTCAACCTCGGGCATTGGCTGATTATTCATCCGGTCGGGAAGCTTCAGCAGGGAATATACGCCTTTTTGTGCCCTGGCGAAGGATTCGAGCGAAGGGGTCGCGCTGCCCAATATGACTGGGCAATGATGATTATTTCCCCTTTCAATAGCCACATCCCTCGCATGGTATCGTGGCATCTCTTCCTGTTTATAGCTTGTTTCATGTTCTTCATCAATAATAATGATCCCGAGATTTTCAAAAGGCGCGAAAATCGCAGATCTTGCCCCTACGGCGACCTTTACTTCACGCCGCTGGATTTTTCTCCATTCATCATATTTCTCCCCTGCTGACAGGCCGCTATGCAAGACCGCGACCTGGGCGCCGAACCGGCCTTTAAACCGTTCGACCATTTGCGGTGTCAGGGCAATTTCCGGAACAAGGACAATCGCTTCCTTCCCTTCCTCGATGACCTCTTGAATGGATTGAAGATAAATTTCCGTTTTTCCGCTGCCTGTCACTCCATAGAGCAAAAACACCTCATGGCGGTTCTCCTCTATGGATGAAAGGATCGGTGAAATGGCTGTATGCTGGCCGAAGGTAAGCTTTAGGGGTTCAGTCTTTGCAAAATCACGGTCCTCATAAGGATCCCTGTAAACCTCCAAGTCTTTCTCCCCGAGAAGGCCTTTGTCTGAAAGGCCCTTGATAGCGGAATTGGAAAAGCCCATTTCCGATACGAGTTTTCGTGCTTCTACCGGCTCGGGATTCTCGATGAAATAGGCTATGAGGTCACGCTGCTTGGCAGCCCTGGGGGATATTTCCCCAAGCGCTGACCTCATCTCATCCTCAGCAAGGAGTGGGAACACAAATTTGAGGTGTTTTTTGCCAAGCCTTTCCCTGACTTCATAGAGGACTTCAATATGTCCCGCGGAGGCTTCCTTTTGCAGGACGGGGACAAGCCCGCCCTTTACCGCATCGTCCCACCCGATGGACTGTCCTCCTTCGAAAAAATGGCGGAGTCCTTCGGGCAGTTCCTCGATGCTTACACCCTGGGCGAGCTTGACCTTTTTATTATATTTTGCCTTTAAAGCCGCAGGAAGCATTGCCTGGAAGGCTGATATTTTAAAGCTGAGAGTATGGCCCGTTAGCCAGTTTCCAAGGCTGAGCAGCTCTTTGTTCAGGACTGGGACCAAGTCCATTGGCTCATGGATTTCCCTGAGCTTCGCAAATTCCGAATGGTCCTTCAAGGCCACGACAAATCCCTGCACCCTTCTTGGCCCGAAAGGAACCACGACCCTCATCCCCGGCACAATCGTGCCTACCCATCTTGCCGGTATCTTGTAATCAAAAGGCTTATCCGTCTGTTTTGCAGGTACATCGACAATCACACTTGCAATATTCATTCTTTTGCCTCCCCCGCCAGAATGGCAGCTTCTTGCAAAATCCTTTTTGCAACTTCCTGTTTAGACATTAGCGGAAGGCTTTCATGCGTGCCGTCCTTTCTGAACAGGGTCACTATATTCGTGTCCGTCCCAAAACCTGCCCCAGCGCTTTTTACATTATTGGCAACAATTAAATCCGCGTTTTTTTCAACCAGCTTTTTGCTGGCATATTCGGCGAGGTTATTTGTTTCAGCCGCAAACCCAATTAAGATCTGGCTTGTTTTTAAAGCGCCAAGTTCTTTAAGAATGTCTTTTGTCCGTTCCAATTCGATTGTTTCGTCAATAGGTCTCTTTTTCACCTTATAATCATATGCTGTTTTCGGGCGGTAATCAGAGACAGCTGCCGATTTAATCACAATATCCGCCAAGTCGAAATTTGAAAGGACCGCATGATACATCTCAGCGGCACTTTCCACGTTGATGACTTCAACCCCTTTTGGCGGCACAAGATGAACCGGGCCGGAAACAAGGATGACTTTAGCCCCTTTTGCTACGGCTTCCCCGGCAATCGCGTACCCCATTTTCCCACTTGATTCATTCGAAATAAATCTGACAGGGTCTATTCTTTCCCGAGTCGGACCAGCTGTAATAAGAACGGTTTTTCCATTTAACTCTCCTTGGCTGCCTTGAAAGTAAAGGCTCGCTAGCTCAACAATTTTTTCCGGTTCTTCGAGCCTTCCTTTCCCAACATAGCCGCATGCAAGGTATCCTTCAGCAGGCTCAATGAATTTATATCCATCTCTATGGAGGGTTTCAATATTCCGGGTAACAGCTGGATGATGGTACATATGGACATTCATAGCGGGGGCAATCCACACCGGCGCGGTTGTAGCAAGCAATGTGGTTGTAACCATATTATCAGCTATTCCTGTAGCAAGCTTGCTTATCGTGTTAGCGGTTGCCGGAGCACATATAACGAGGTCAGGCCAATCAGCCAGATCGATATGCGCAATCGCACCCGGAATTTTCTCGTCAAATGTATCAGTATAAACATCATTCCGGGACAGAGCCTGGAAGGTCAGCGGTGCTACAAACTTGGCGGCCGACTCACTCATGATCACTTTCACTTGTGCTCCGGCCTGGACAAGCTTACTCGTAAGGGCCGCTGCTTTATAAACCGCGATTCCCCCTGTCACACACAGCAGTATTTTTTTATTTTCAAGCATTTGGCATTCCTCCGCCTAGTTTCGTTCACGAATCCTGTCTCCATTATGAAGGAACGGAGAGAAATTTTCACGTTTTGCCTCTTTGAAAAACACAAGCGCCTCAATGTCGGCGCTTGTGTTTTTGATCCCGTTTTCTATTTTGGGTACACGCTTGTTTCCGGAAAAAGAAAGAGGCTGATGGGCGGTTGCCCAAGTACAGCCTCTCCATGTATTATCAAGCTGTTTTTGGCAGCCAACTAAACCTCAAACTAACTAACCACGCGCCTCAAAGACAGAGGATTAAGATTCAGCAGGAGTTTCAGGCTTTTTGCCAATCCGGTAAGTAAGCTCTCCGCACTCAATTTCTTCAAGCGCCTTCCCAACAAATTTATGGGAAACATACTTGTCCAGACGATGGTCTTCCGTATGCTGCATAAAGCGGGCACGCTTAGCGGCAACTGAAACGAGCGAGTATTTAGAATCGATTTTATTTAAAAGTGAATCTATTGATGGATAAAGCAATTTATTCAGCCTCCAGTAATTTGATGTAACGCTGTTCCACCCGTTCACGGCGGCAATGTTCCGCTGTGACGATGGCCTTAATTCGATCACAGGCACGTTCAACCTGGTCATTTTCGACAACATAGTCGTAGAGATGCATCATTTCAATTTCCTCACGGGCAGTAAGCATCCGGTTGCGGATCAAATCCTCTGTTTCCGTCCCTCTTGTCACGATCCGATTTTGCAGCTCAGTCAGGCTCGGAGGCATGAGGAAGATAAACAGCCCTTCGGGAAATTTCTCCCTTACCTGACGGGCGCCCTTCACTTCAATTTCAAGGAATACATCTCTTCCGGCATCCAGCGTTTCCCTGACATAATCTACCGGTGTGCCATAATAATTGCCGACATATTCGGCATACTCAAGAAGTTTCTCTTGGGAAATCAGCTCTTCAAACTCTTCCCTTGATTTAAAGAAATAATCCACCCCGTGCACTTCACCTTCACGCGGTTTCCGCGTTGTCATCGAAATGGAGTATTCAAAAGCTGTATCAGGCTGGCTGAAGATTTCCTTCCTGACCGTTCCTTTCCCTACTCCTGATGGCCCTGAAAGCACGATAAGCAATCCTTTTTCCCGCATTTAATATATCCTACCCTTCATCCGAAATATCTTCACGGTCGGTCAGCCTTCCCGCCACCGTTTCAGGCTGGACAGCCGATAAAATGACATGGTCGCTATCCATCACAATGACAGCCCGTGTCCTTCTTCCATAAGTAGCGTCAATCAGCGAACCCCTGTCGCGGGCATCCTGGATAATCCTTTTGATGGGCGCCGACTCCGGGCTTACAATGGAAATGATCCGGTTTGCGGATACGATATTGCCAAATCCGATGTTTATCAATTTAATATGCATGCCAATTCTCCACTCGTCAAATAGTTAGTTTCGGCCGTCCGGCACTTTTCTAAACATCGCCTACTCAATGTTTTGAATTTGTTCTTTCAGCTTTTCAAGCAGGCTCTTCATATCAACAACCTTTTCAGAAATCCTGGCATCATTTGCTTTGGAACCGATCGTATTCACTTCCCTGTTCATTTCCTGTACGAGAAAGTCAAGTTTCCTTCCAATCGGTTCATCTTTTTCAATTATCGTCAAGAATTGGCCAATATGGCTTTTTAAACGTGCAAGCTCTTCATTTATATCCGCTTTGTCGGCAAAAATGGCCGCTTCCGATAAAATCCTCGCTTCATCCAGTTCCCCGCCAAGTAATTCCGCCATCCTTTTCGCAAGTTTTTCCCGATACGAGACGGCGACCGTGGGAGCATAGGCTTCCAGGCCAAAGGTGATTTCCTTCATTTTCCCCAGGTTTCCCACCAAATCCTTTTTGAGCTCGGCGCCTTCCGCGAGCCTCATTTCCTTCAGCATCATCCCCGCTTCATCCAAAGCTGCGAGAATCAGGGACTCGAACTCATCATAACCGCTTTCCTGCTCCTCAATATGTATAAAATCTTCTCGGCTTAGGATTTGTTTGAATGCATCGCCGGGATGGAATCCATATTTTGATCCAGCTTCAGAAACAAACTTGTAAAAGTCATCTATAAGGTTCCAGTCAATTTTCAGCTTTTTTGATTGCGGTCCGTCGCCTTCAATCGCGATATGTACTTCCGCACGCCCTCTCCTCATATGCCTTCCGAGGGTTTTCTTCATCTTCTCTTCCATTTTAACCAAATGGCGCGGCATACGGAAGCTAAACTCGGAAAATCGGTGGTTTACAGTCTTCACTTCGACATTTATGGAAAAGGTTTCGGCATCTTTTTTGCAGTGCCCAAAACCAGTCATGCTTACAACCATTTTCAGCACATCCTTCTTAATATACCGTCTAAGCGAATGAGTCCATAAAGAAAAGGCAATAGAGCCTTCTCTACTACCTTTGTGATTATATCATACCTCATTTTGTTTTTCTTGCCAAAAATGTGCCTGCCAATAAAAAAGTTGGAATGGCCGATAACCCGAGGATCAGCATCCAGTCCCTTGCTTTAATCGGTAGCGTATGGAAAACAGGCTGCAGAGGCGGATAATAGATAACAGCAACCATAAGCGCCGCAGAGGAAATTACTGCCCAGACAAGATATTTGTTGCCGAAAGGATTTCTGGAAAGAACAGAAATCTCACTCCTGCAATCGAAAACATGGATAAGCTGAGCCAGGACGAGCGTGGCAAATGCAACAGTCCGAGCATAATGCAGCTCTTCTGGATGCCGGTAATAAATGGCCATAAAAGCGGCAAGTGTCACAATTCCGATTAAAAATCCGCGAGAAACGACTTTCCAGCCCAGGCCCCTCGCAAAAACTCCTTCCCGCGGGCTGCGGGGTTTTCGTTTCATCACATTTTCCTCTGGCTTATCCAGCCCTAATGCCATCGCGGGAAGGCCGTCAGTCACAAGGTTTACCCATAAAATCTGGATTGGGACAAGCGGAAGAGGCAGGCCTAGAATCATCGCAAATAACATGACGAGGATTTCCCCCACATTTGACGCAAGCAAATAGCGGATAAATTTTCTGATATTCTCATATATATTCCGGCCTTCTTTAATTGCCGATTTAATTGTCGCGAAATTATCATCCAGAAGTACGAGCGCGGATGCCTCTTTAGCGACATCAGTCCCGGTAATCCCCATTGCGACACCAATATCTGCCGCTTTGATGGCAGGGGCATCATTGACTCCGTCACCCGTCATCGCAACAATATGCCCTCTGCTTTGCAGCGCCTGGACAATTTTTAATTTATGTTCAGGAGAAACACGGGCGAATACTGATACATCCTCAACGACTCCCTCCAATTCCTCCACAGAGAGGGCAGAGAGCTTGGTACCTTCCATTACTATGCTGTTCTTTTCAAGAATGCCAAGCTGCCTGGCGATCGCCTTCGCAGTAATGACATGGTCACCCGTGATCATCACTGTCTTGATTCCCGCTTCACGGCACTCTCTGACAGCTTGTTTCACTTCAGGACGAGGAGGATCGATCATACCCTGGATGCCAATGAAAATCAAATCTTTTTCGGCTTCTCTTTCTGAAAGAATCACCCTTCCTTGAGTGACTGGCTTATAGGCAACCGCAATCGTCCTCAGTGCCCTTCCGGCAAGCGTTTCTACTGCTTTCAGTGCGTCAGCCCTGGCTTCTCCCTTCATTGCCTGCACTTTCCCGTTGACAAGGATTGTGTTACTAACCCCCATCAGGACATCCGGGGCGCCTTTAGTGATAATAAACTGTTTGCCGTGTCTGTCCCTGACCGTGACGCTCATCATTTTTCTGGAAGAATCAAACGGGAATTCATTTAGTATTTCATATTCTTCAAGCAGCTTGCTCCTGTTGTATCCCGCTTTCATCGCGCTTACAAGGAGAGCCCCTTCGGTAGGATCCCCGTCAAGGGCTAATTCCCTGTCTTTTTGAACGAGCTCTGCATGGTTGCACAACATTCCGAACATAAGCATTTGCTGGAGCGCCTTTTCGTTTCTGAGATTGACGGGCTCCTGGCTACCAGAATAGAAGGTGCCTTTAGGCTGATACCCTGTTCCATCAACTGTCCATGTTTTTCCGCCACTCCATAAATGGGTAACAGTCATTTTGTTCTGTGTCATCGTTCCTGTTTTATCGGAACAAATGACCGATGCGCAGCCTAGCGTTTCAACCGCGGGCAGCTTTCTTACGATTGCATTGCTCCTGATCATTTTTTGGACTCCCAGTGACAAAGCGACTGTCACGATCGCAGGCAGGCCCTCGGGAATGGCGGCGACAGCGAGTGATACACCGGCAAGTACCATTTCATATAACCCATGCCCCTGAAGAAGCCCGATAATCACAACCAGAAACGTTAAAAGGAGGGCGACCGATATAAGAATTTTTCCGAGCTGGGCAAGCCTTCGCTGTAAAGGAGTTTCAGCGGATTCTGCAGATTGAAGCAAATCGGCAATCTGTCCCATCGCCGTTTTCATTCCCGTCGCAATGACCGTACCTGTTCCGCTTCCCCTTGTCACCATCGTACCCATGAATACGAGATTTTCCATGTCCCCAAGACCAGGGTTATCCGTTTCTAACACATCGATATGTTTTGAAACAGGGACTGACTCCCCGGTCAAAGCGGATTCTTCGATTTCCAGGCTGTTTGATTCGATTAATCGGATATCGGCACCGATTCTGTCTCCGCTCGAGAACCTCACTATATCGCCTGGAACAGCATCCCGGGATGGTATCTTTACCCATTCGCCATCCCTGAGCACTTGAATTTGTGGTGCGGAAAGCTCTTTCAAAGCCTGGAGCGACTTTTCAGCCTTTCTTTCCTGAAAAAAGCCAAGGCACCCGTTCAGGATAACAATCGCAATAATGGCAATGGCGTCAATATATTCCCCTAGCAAGCCCGACACAAGTGTGGCCGCGAGCAGTACGAGGACCATGAAATCTTTAAATTGGCTCAGGAACAAGAGCAATGCGGATTGCTTTTCACCTTCTTCCAACTCATTATAGCCATGGATGTTCACTCTCCTGGCCGATTCTTCCTTTGTTAATCCAGACGAAAAATCAGTATTCAGTGCCTCTTCTACTTGTTTTGCATTCATTTCGTGGTATTTCATCCGGCCATTTCACTTCCCCCTTTAACTAGCTTCAGAATTGCGTTATGAATCTGCAATCTTCGCTCTCACGTAAGCTTATTCAGACTCGTCCAAAAAAATGCTAAAATAGAGTGACCGGTTATTTTGCCGGATGAAACCATCATCTAGTTATCTGGAGAAAGAGAAGGTATTGATTATGTCATTTGATGGATTGTTTACGAGAATGATGGCCGGGGAGCTTGCGGAAACTCTTGCAGGCGGCCGGATCAATAAAGTGCAGCAGCCGTTTAAAAACGAGATTATCCTTGTCATCCGAGCAAATGGGAAAAATCATCGTCTCCTCCTGTCCGCGCACCCGAGCTATGCCCGTGTCCAGCTGACTGGGGAGCTCCACGAAAATCCAAGTGAAGCACCAATGTTCTGTATGCTGCTAAGGAAGCATATTGAGGGCTATATCCTTGAGGAGGTGCGTCAATCAGGGACTGACAGGATGATTATTTTTGAAATAAAAGGAAGAAATGAGATCGGCGATGTCAGCTATAAACAGTTGATTATCGAAATTATGGGTAAGCACAGCAACATAATCCTTGTCGATAAAAGCCGCGGGATTATTCTGGACAGCATCAAGCATGTTTCCTTTGCCGTCAATACGCATAGGGCAATCCTTCCAGGTCAGCCATATATCGCGCCTCCTGAACAGATTAAGCTAGATCCATTTTCATCAACGGAGGAAGATGTGCTCAGGGCGATCGACTTTAACAGCGGAAAGCTTGATAAACAGCTGGTTGATGCATTCTCAGGTGTTTCTCCCCTCTTTGCGAAAGAAGTTGTGTTCAGGAGCGGACTTGCCAACAGAGCTACATTGCCAAAAGCATTTTTAACCCTTATTGAGGAATTGCGCCAGAAAAGAGTGGAGCCTGCCCTAACCTCTACTGGCAGCAAGGAAGCATTTTACCTGTTCCCCCTTCTCCATTTGAAAGGAGAGTCGAAAACCTTTGGCTCCCTCAGCGAGATGCTTGACCGTTTTTATTTTGGCAAGGCTGAACGGGACCGTGTCAAACAGCAGGCAGGAGATCTGGATCGGTTCATTGCCAATGAGAAGGAAAAAAATGAAAAGAAGATAGAAAAGCTGAAGAAAACCCTAAAGGATGCGGAAAAGGCTGATGAGTACCAGAAATACGGGGAGCTCCTTACCGCAAACATGCATGCGGCAAAAAAAGGCATGAAGGAAATCGAAGTCCTTGATTATTATGATGAAAATGGCGGGACTGTAGCCATACAGCTTGACCCGCTGAAAACGCCGTCTGAAAATGCCCAAAAGTATTTTTCAAAATACCAGAAAGCTAAAAATGCGGTGCTCGCTGTCCTCGGCCAGATTGAAAAAGCCGAAAAGGAAGTTGCCTATTTTGACAGCCTGCTCCAGCAGCTTGACTCAGCTTCCCCAAGGGACATTGAAGAGATCAGGGAGGAGCTTGCCGAAGGAGGGTACATAAGACAGCGGACAAGAAAAAATGCGAAGAAACAGCAAAACCAAAAACCAGTTCCAGAATCATATACAGCTTCCGATGGGACGGAAATCCTGGTCGGAAAAAATAACAAGCAAAATGATTATTTGACAACAAAACTGGCCGGCAGGGATGAAATCTGGCTCCATACGAAGGATATTCCCGGGTCACATGTTGTCATCCGAAGCAAAGGCCCTTCTGAGGAAACGATCATGGAAGCGGCCTTACTGGCAGCCTATTTTTCCAAGGCACGCAGTTCAAGCTCGGTACCGGTTGATTTCACACGGGCAAGACATGTAAAAAAACCAAATGGCTCAAAGCCAGGATTCGTTATTTATGACAATCAAAAAACCGTTTATGTCACCCCGGAAGAAGATAGGGTTATTTCACTAAAGCAAAATAAGCAGGATTAACGCACTTCTATGGTGATGAAAAAATTCTTTATAGACAAAGCAATGCCCGGCCTTTATAGGCCGGGCATTTGTTTTATGATTTTGTTTGTCCCCACTCACTCGGATTCTTGTACCATTCCAAAATGTTTGCAAGTTCATCCTGTTTAATATATTCCTGTTCAGCCGCAACCTGGGCAAGTTCAGGAAAACCAGTGATTGTCCGGGTTTCAAGGCCTGCTTCTTCAAGCAGTATCTTCCCCTTCTCAAGTCCGTACGTAAAAATGGCGACAACGCCAAGGACTTCTGCTCCGGCTTCTTTGAGTGCTTCCGCAGCTGTAATGACACTTCCCCCTGTCGAAATGAGGTCCTCGACAATGACCACCTTCTGCCCTTTGCTTATCTTGCCTTCGATTTGATTTCCTTTTCCGTGCCCTTTCGCGCTGCTGCGCACATAACACATTGGCAATTCAAGGTTATCACTTATCCACGCAGCGTGTGGAATTCCGGCAGTTGCTGTCCCGGCAATGACTTCAACTCCGGGAAAATAGTTATTTATTAGCTCTGTAAGTTCCCGGGCAATTGCTTTCCTGATTGCGGGAAACGACAGTGTCAGCCGATTATCGCAGTATATGGGGGATTTCATGCCCGATGTCCAGGTGAAAGGCTCGTTCGGCCTTAACGTAACCGCATTGATTTCTAATAGATGTCCGGCGATTTGCTTACTCATTTTACTTCCCCTTCCCATGCTTTCAGCCAGTCGGCATATGCGTCAACTGGATTTGCCGCCCTGATGATGGGGCGTCCGACAACGATAGCGTAAATTCCAAGCTGACGCGCCATTTCCGGGGTGGCAACCCTTTTCTGATCCTGGCGGTCATCCATTCCCATCCGGATTCCGGGAGTGACGGTCAAAAATTCACTGCCAAGCCTCTCCATGATCCCGCCGGCTTCCAGGGCAGAGCACACCACTCCATCGAGCCCTGATTGTTTAGCAAGAGCAGCATAATGATAAACAGATTGTTCCAGGCTTACGGGAATGAGCTGTTCAGCTTGCATATTCGCCTCTTCGGTGCTCGTAAGCTGTGTGACCGCCACACACTGCGGCCGCCTTTGGCCAGATGGTGTACCGGCTTCTAGACCTTCCATTGCCGCTTCCATCATCGCTCTACCTCCAGCAGCATGGACCGTGACCAAATCGCAGCCAAGGCTCGCGAGCGATCTCATCGCACTCATGACTGTATTCGGGATATCATGCAGCTTCAAATCAAGGAATACGCGGTGCCCCAGTTCCTTTAACCGATAAACGGTGTTCGGTCCTTCTTTATAAAATAGTTCCATTCCTGCTTTAACAAACAGATTTTGCCCTGCAAAAGGTTCAATGAACTTTTCTACTTCGTCCATTCCCTTAAAATCAAGCGCGATGATAAGCGGGTTGTCCTGCATTGTTCCAGCTCCTTCCTTTGCATTCAAGAATATGTTCATAACCAAGTTGTTTTAAAAGGACGGGCAGTTCTTCAATAATTTGTGGGCAGGTGAACGGATCAGTGAAGTTAGCCGTCCCAACCGCCACAGCGCTGGCCCCTGCATAAAAAAATTCGATGACATCGGCCGCGGACTGAACCCCGCCCATTCCGATAATCGGCAGATTTGTCCTCTGACTGACCTCATATACCATCCTAAGCGCAACCGGTTTGACAGCAGGTCCCGAGAGGCCGCCGGTACGATTGGCCAGCACAGGTTTTCCTGTTTTCAAATCGATCCTCATACCAAGCAGAGTGTTAATCATCGTCAGGCCATCCGCACCGCCAGCTTCTGCCGCAAGCGCAATCTCGACAATATTAGTTACGTTAGGGGAAAGCTTAACGTAAACAGGAACTTCAGAAACTTCCTTCACCTTTCTGGTAAGTCCTCTTAATGTCGATGGGTCTGTGCCAAAGGCGATTCCGCCTTCTTTTACATTCGGGCATGACACGTTCAATTCTAGAGCGGCCACATTTTTTGCCCTGGAAATATTTTTTGCCACCTCTATATATTCTTCTTCTGTTGAACCGGCAACATTCGCGATAATTGGCAAATGAAACTGTTCGAGCCACGGAAGTTCTTTCGCCATAATTTCCTCATATCCGGGGTTTTGGAGGCCGATTGCATTTAGCATTCCAGATGGGGTTTCAGCAACCCTCGGTGTAGGATTGCCATAACGAGGCCCGCCGGTCGCAGCCTTTATCATGATCGCTCCCAAAACATCCAAATCAAACAGCTGGCTGAATTCACGGCCGAAACCGAAACAGCCGGATGCAGGCATGATTGGATTTTTCAGATTCAACCCAGGAAGCTCAATGTTCAACATGCTCATAATACTACCTCCCCTGCCCGGAACACCGGACCGTCACTGCAAATCTTCCTGTATGTGCGGCCGCTGGCATCTTCGTTTGCCTGGCAAACACAAGCGAAGCAGGCGCCAATTCCGCATCCCATCCGTTCTTCCAGTGACAGAAACGCTTTTTTATGAGGAAATCCCAGTTCCAGTGCCTTCAGCATCGGGACTGGGCCGCACGCAAAAAGGGCATCGAAATCGAGCTGCTCATTCTGAATGATGTTCGTGACAAAACCTTTTTCTCCATAAGTGCCGTCCACCGTTGCGACATAAGTCGTTCCTAATTTGGAAAACTCCTTCTCATAGAATACAACGGATGCAGTCTGAAATCCAAGGACATGGATGACATTAACACTGCGGAGGGTTAGCTGGCGGGATAGTTCATATAGAGGAGGAACACCAATACCGCCACCTACCAGGAGCGCTGTGCTGCCTGGAGCAGCCTCAGAAACCGGAAATCCGTTGCCAAGCGGGCCAAGGATATCCACCTCGGTCCCTTGCAGCGCCTCCGAGAGCAGTGAGGTTCCTTGGCCGGCAGCGCGATATATCATCGTAAACCTGCGCTCTTCCCTGTGGATTGAAGAAATGCTGATCGGGCGCCTTAAAAGCGGTCCGGCCGGCCCGCCGGTTTTTATATGGACAAATTGGCCCGGCTCGGCCCTTAGTGCGATATCTCCTTCAACAGTTAGCTTAAAAATGGAGTCGGCTATTTCACTTTGTTCTATGATTTTACACTGCTCTTTTGCGATCATCGTTACACGCCCTTCCCAAATCATGGGGATGGCATTCCTGCCATCCCCGCTCGTATCCCCCCGCGCAACGCCGGGATCCTTTATAACTGAGTTGTATCGCCCCGCATACAAGTTAATTCACTGAAGATGGCGTACGTTCGGACTCCCAAACGATGTTCCCTCCAGCAATCGTGACGACAGGCCAACCCTTGCACTTCCAGCCGCCAAAAGGTGTGTTCTTCCCTTTTGATAAAAACTCTTCAGGTTTGATTTCCTTTTCTTCCTTTAGATCAAGCAAAACGATATCAGCCGGTGCCCCTGCTTCCAATTTCCCGAATGGCAGGCCAAAGGCAAGCGCAGGTTTGGTCGTCAAATACTCAATCAGTTCATATAAGGTGAAGATCCCTTTTTCCACCATGTTGGTATATAAAAGCGGAAATGCTGTTTCCAGGCCAGTTATACCGAATGGCGCAAGTTGCATACCCTCTGATTTTTCTTCTTTAGTATGCGGTGCATGGTCAGTGGCAATAAAATCGATTGTACCGTCCAGGAGGCCTTCAATCAACGCCAATTGGTCTTCCTTGGAACGGAGGGGCGGATTCATTTTATAATTGGCATCCAGGTTAGGTATATCGTCTTCCGACATCAGCAAGTGGTGCGGAGTCACTTCAGCGGTTACTTTAATCCCCGCCCTCTTCGCATCGCGTACAGTACGGACTGATTCCTTTGTACTGATATGGCAAACGTGGTAATGGCAGCCAGCAGCCTCTGCAAGCAACACATCCCTTGAAATATGTACACTTTCACATACAGAAGGAATTCCTGGCAGGTTATATTTTTTTGAAAACGCACCTTCATGGACACAGCCTTTGTTGATTAACGAATCTTCTTCGCAATGGGCAACGATTGCCATATCAAGCGCGGCAGCCTGCTTCATTGCCTCGAGCATCATTGCCGCCGTCTGGACGCCGACCCCGTCATCTGTAAACGCAAAAGCGCCGCTTTCCTTCAATTCCTTGAAATTTGTTAGCTCCCTGCCTAGTTCCCGGACTGTAATCGACGCGTAAGGCAACACCCTGACAGCGGTGGTTTTGGCGATCCGGTCCTGAAGCCAGTCAAGCTGTTCCTTTGAATCCGGCACAGGCCTTGTATTCGGCATCGCCGCGACAGTTGTAAAACCACCCTTTGCCGCAGCAAGTGTTCCTGTTTCAATTGTCTCTTTCTTTTCTCCGCCAGGCTCGCGGAGGTGGACGTGAAGATCGATGAAACCGGGAGCGGCCAAGTATCCCGCTCCATCAATTATCTGGTCAGCTTCCACATTAAGGTCCCGGCAGATTTTCGCGATCTTTCCGTTTTCTATTAAAATATCAGTTTGATTAAATTCAGCAGATTTATCGTGCAACTGCACGTTTTTCAGCAAAAGCTTCATGGTATTTACCTCCTGTTTTTTGCGACAAAGACCTTTTTAGGACAGCCATCCGGACATAAACGCCATTTTCCATCTGTTTAAAAATTCTCGAACGAGGCGATTCCACCAGGCTGGAGGCGATTTCGACATCCCTGTTGACAGGTGCCGGATGCATAATAATGCTGCCAGGTTTCATTAGCCTTTCCCTTTCAAGGGTAAGTCCGTACTCGCGATGGTAATCTTCTTTCGATACTCCCGAATGCCTCTCATGCCGCTCATGCTGGATCCTGAGAAGCATAACGACATCCGCGGTTCTGACTGCACTATCAATCGATTCATAAGTAATATTCTCGTCGAACCACTCCGGAGGGCCGGAGAAAACAACTTCCGCGCCAAGTTTTTTCAATGCGACGGCATTGGAATGGGCAACCCTGCTATGCCTGATGTCTCCAACAATCGCAACCTTCAAGCCTGCGAACCTGCCAAACTCCTGCTTGATTGTCATAAGATCCAAGAGCGATTGGGTCGGGTGGTGGCCGCAGCCATCCCCTGCATTCAGGATTGGAATCCTGCAGCCTTCAAGGAGTTCTTCGTAGTATTGGTCGGCAGGATGGCGGATGATAGCCGCATCTACCCCGATCGATTCCAATGTGCGGACCGTGTCATAAAGCGTTTCGCCTTTTAGCGCGCTAGATGCGCTCGCCTCGAACTGGATGACTTCAAGGCCAAGTTTTCTTTGTGCAACTTCGAAGCTGCACTTCGTCCTTGTGCTTGGTTCAAAGAAAAGATTCGAAACAAATGCCTGCCTTTGCGGAGTCCAGATTGCCCCTTTTGAAAACCCTTCTGCTTCATCAATCAGTGTGTGGATTTCTTCCGGCTGCAAGTCAGCCATTGTTAGTAAATGCTTGATCATTTGTCCATTCCTCCCCAGATTTTTTGCTTTAGGGCGAAAGAAAACGCCCTTGGCGGTAGCCTGGGCGCATGATTTCCCCAGCCGCCGGAAATCCGGCAGACGGGCGTGCACCCTTACCGGACTCACAGGACCGGTTTAAAAGGTGGTACCTTATGCAGTTTGATTGTCCTATGAAGCGTCGAACATGTCTTCCTTTACCTGTTCCCTGCCAGGCAGGATCAGGTTCAGCAATACCCCAAGGATTGCCGCGAGCGCCATGCCTTGGATTTGGAAGCCGCTCGTTATCTTGATGAATGCCCCTCCGATGCCGACTACGAGGATGACCGATGAAACGATCAGATTTCTGCTGTTGCCAAAATCGATTTTGTTGTCAACAAGCATCCTTAGGCCGGAAGAAGCGATGATACCGAATAACAGGATGGAGACGCCGCCCATGACGGCTGTCGGAATCGAGTGGATCAGCGCTGTAATCGTTCCGCTGAATCCGAAAATAATGGCTGCTACAGCCGCGCCAGCGATGACATACACGCTATACACCCTTGTAATCGCAAGGACTCCAATGTTTTCACCATAGGTGGTTTTCGGCGGTCCGCCAATCAGGGCGGAAATCATCGTAGCCGTACCGTCACCCAAAATGGAGCGGTGAAGGCCGGGCTGTTTAATGTAATCGCGGCCGACTACCTTGCTGAGAACAAGCTGGTGGCCGATATGCTCTGAAATTGTCACAATCGCGACAGGAACCATCAAAAGGGCTAGGTCCAGCGTAATTTTTATTTTATAATCCACAAATGGGATGATGAAATCAGGCATTACGAAAAGTTTCGCATCTATTACCGGTTTAAAATCAACCAGCCCCACTGCCAGGGAATACACATAACCGACGACGATGCCCGCTAAAATCGGTATGATGCTTAACGTCCCTTTTCCATAAATGGAGAAGACGATAGTCGCAATGAGTGTAATCAAGGCCGCGGAGAAGTGAAGCATGCTGTAATTCTCGGGGCCATTCATCGTATTCATTGCCATCCCGACTGCGGTCCCTGCCATGGAAAGTCCGATAACCATGATGACAGGTCCGACAACAATTGGTGGCAGCAGGTTCATAATCCAGCGATGGCCGGCCTTTTTAATAATGAGGGCGACAATGCCATACACAAGACCAGCCATGAAGCTCCCAATCATTGCCCCGCCAGGGCCGCCGACAGCTTTTGCACCAATGATCGGAACGATGAAAGCGAAGGAAGAACCAAGGTAGGCAGGGACTTGCCATTTTGTAATCATTAGGAAAGCCAGTGTACCTAGCCCGCTCGAGATAAGGGCGATCGCCGGACTTAAATCGACTAGGTAGGGAACGAGTATGGTTGCGCCGAACATGGCGAATAAGTGCTGTAAGCTTAAAGTAATTAATTGCCCCAAGCTTGGTTTTTCATTTACATCAAGAATCGGTCTATTCATTATTTCTCCTCCGTGCACTCTATGTTTTCTCGTTTTTCCGGCATTTCCGATAAGTTTGGCTGCTATTATTCCGCAACCCATTCCCTTTTATGGTTGCCAATGGCCATAAAAAAACTCCTTGCGTCAGCTGCAAGGAGGAAAAAATGCATAAGGGCGCTTTTATCTTCCCTGAAGGCCCGTTCTGGCCAATCTTGGAAGTGTCCCGGCATTCCCCCCTTTGCAGACTCACTGGACTGCGCTTAAAAGGGATTTTAATTTATGGTTTACTCATAAATGCTTACCTGATCGGATCCATCTTTTTCTGCAAGTTCCACGACAATCCTTTCAGAGCTTGATGTCGGGATGTTTTTGCCGACATAATCGGCCCTTATCGGCAATTCGCGATGGCCGCGGTCGACCAATACAGCCAATTGGATTTGTGCTGGACGCCCGAGATCCATGATGGCATCCATTCCGGCTCTCACAGTCCTTCCAGTGTAGAGTACATCGTCTACAAGGATGACTTTTTTGTCCTTTACTCCGCCGGGGATATCAGATCCTTTCACATGGGGTTCCTCGTCCTCGGTCACCTTTGTCAGATCATCCCGGTAAAGGGTGATATCAAGCTCGCCTGTGGCGATTGGCGTTCCTTCAATCTGCATGATCCTTTCGGCAAGCCGTTCCGCGATATATATTCCCCTTGTCCTTATGCCGACAATGACACAATCCTCAATGCCTTTGTTTTTCTCAATAATCTGGTGGGCAATCCTCGTGAGCGCCCTCCTGATTGCCTGTTCATCCAGGACAATTGCCTTTTGGCCCATCTTCAACCCTACCTTCTTGTAAAGAAGTGCATGAAAAAACCTCCCGCAGCTCGTGCGGGAGGTTGGAAAACCGTGCATTGCGCCCTATTTGGGGCTACATTATCCGTTTCCTTCCCAGCCTCACTGGACTGCTTTTAAAGGGCTTATAAACTATAGCTATCGTACTTGAATGGAGCGGCGATGTCAATTATTTATGCGTAAATCTTCAAGTAATTTGTCGAAATATGCTGGCAGCGGAGCCTCAAACTCGAGATACTCACCGGTCCGCGGATGTTTGAAGCCTAAAACTCCAGCATGAAGCGCCTGCCCTCCCAAATCGAGTGTTTTTTTAGGGCCATATTTGGGATCACCAGCGAGAGGATAACCGATATATTTCATATGAACCCTTATCTGGTGGGTCCTGCCTGTTTCAAGCTGGCATTCAATAAAAGTAAAATCGCCAAACCGCTCGATGACTTCGAAATGAGTGACGGCATGCTTGCCGTTATCGACTACCGTCATACTCTGCCTGTCTTTAGGATCCCGTCCCAACGGGGCATCCACAGTACCGTAGTCATGGGGGATATTCCCATGGACTATCGCTTTGTATTTCCTTTTCACTGATTTTTCAACCAGCTGATTCACAAGGCTTTCATGGGCCATATCATTTTTTGCAACCATCAATAGCCCTGACGTATCTTTATCAATCCGATGGACAATCCCTGGCCTTAAGACACCATTAATTCCTGACAGGTCTTTGCAATGGTACATCAGCCCATTCACAAGTGTCCCTGTTAAATGCCCTGGCGCTGGATGGACTACCAACCCTTTCGGCTTGTTAACGACTAGGACGTCGGCATCTTCATAATAAATATCAAGTTCCATTTGTTCCGGAATGGCATCAAGCTCTTCCGGCTCAGGTACCGTTATTTCAATTACATCATTCTCAGCGCATTTATAGTTTGTTTTTACCGGTTTTCCATTCACGAGAACATTTCCGTCCTTTATCCATTGCTGGACTTGGGTTCGGGACCATTCCTCATTTAAAGTTGATACTGCTTTGTCGATTCTGTCACCCTTTTGGTTTTCAAGGATGGTGTGTACCATTTTTTCCATATGATTTCTCCTTTTTTCCTTCCCGCTCTTCCTTTAGCATTTGGATCATTAAGAGAAATACACCAATGACCAGGGCGGAGTCCGCTATGTTGAATACTGGGAAATTGTAACTGAAAATATACGTGTGGATGAAATCAACCACTTCCTGCCTGTAAACCCGGTCAATAAAATTGCCGATGGCCCCGCCCAGCATAAAACCGAGCGATACCCCTAACAGAGCATTTCCGCGCGCCGCTTTCCGGATGTAGTAGACTATTCCGATGATGACAATAATTGTTATCACATAAAACAGCCACATTTGCCCTTGAAGGATTCCCCAGGCCGCGCCGCGGTTACGATGCGAGGTAATATAGAGGAAATCTTCGATAACCGGAATGCTATCGCCTATATTCATATTCTTAACAATCAGCCACTTGGTAAATTGGTCGAGAATAATAATGAATGCCGCAATAATATAGTAAAACACTAAGTGAACCCTCCACATCCTGTCGATGACTTCTTTTGCATTTTAGCATAAACTTCCGGTAAACAACAAAGATATTCGGATGAAAGAATGAAAAAGGCAGGCCTGCATGAGCAGGCCCAGCCTTCTACGATACGTTATTCACCGTCTTGCGCAGACGAAGATTCCTTCACTACGCTAGCGCAGCGTGGGCAAAGAGTTGGATGTTCAGGATTGCTGCCCACTTCTTTGGAAACAACCCAGCACCTTTCGCACGTTTCCCCTTCGGCTTTTGTGACAACAATCGCCGCGGTTTCAAGCTGCAAGGCGTTTTCAGGCGCTTGTTCAAGCGTTCCGGCCACTTCAAAGCCTGAAACGATGAAAAGCTGTTTCATATCTTCATCGATAGAATTGAGGAGCGCCCTGCTCTCTTCATTCACATAGAGCGTGACTTTAGCAGTCAGCGATTTACCAATGACTTTTTCATTTCTCGCCTCTTCAAGCGCTTTTAGGACATCATCCCGTAACTTCATGAAAGCGGTCCACTTTTTCATGAGCGCATCAGCATTTTCGAACTCTTCGTAATCAGGCATATCAGTCAGCTGGACGCTTTCTTCCCCGACTCCGGGAATGAATTCCCATACCTCATCCGCAGTATGCGAAAGGATTGGAGAGACAAGCTTAGTCAAAGCGACAAGTGATTCATATAGAACGGTCTGGATTGCACGGCGCTCTTTATTATCAGCTTTTTCGATATACAAGACATCTTTTGCAAAATCAAGATAGAAGGCGCTTAGGTCGAGCGTACAGAAATTATTGACAGCATGATAAATCCCTGAGAATTCATATTTCTCATATGAGGTCCTTACTTGTTTAATCAATTTATTCAGCTTTACAAGCATAAATTGATCGACTTCCCGAAGTTCCTCATAGCGGAGCGCATCTGTTTCCGGATTGAAATCAGCAAGATTCCCCAGCAGGAATCTGAATGTATTCCTTATCTTCCGGTAAACTTCCGCAACTTGCTTCAGTATCGGTTCTGATACCCGGACATCGGACTGATAATCAACAGAAGCGACCCAGAGGCGAAGGATATCCGCGCCGAGTTGGTTCATGATTTTTGCAGGAATCATGACATTCCCAAGTGATTTACTCATTTTCCTTCCTTCGCCATCAAGGACGAACCCATGGCTCAGGACACCCTTGTAAGGTGCTTTCCCCGTCACTGCGACAGCAGTGGAAAGTGATGAGTTGAACCAGCCACGATACTGATCAGAGCCTTCAAGATATAAGTCAGCCGGCCTGACAAGGTCATCTCTTTCCTCAAGCACAGCTTGATGGGAAGAACCGGAGTCAAACCAGACATCCATGATATCCGTTTCCTTTGTGAACTGGCCATTCGGTGAACCAGGATGAGTGAATCCCTCTGGCAGCAGTTCCTTTGCTTCTTTTTCAAACCAGATATTTGAACCATATTCACGGAACAAGTTTGAAACATGGTCAATCGTTTCATCGGTAATAATCGGTTCGCCGTTTTCAGCGTAAAATACAGGAATCGGCACTCCCCACACTCGCTGACGTGAAATACACCAGTCGCCTCGATCCCGGACCATGTTGAAGAGTCGGGTTTCTCCCCAGGCCGGAACCCATTCGGTTTCCTTGATCGCTTCAAGTAATTCATTACGGAAATCCTTTATAGAAGCGAACCATTGGGCTGTTGCACGGAAGATAACCGGTTTTTTCGTTCTCCAGTCGTGAGGATAGGAGTGGGTGATGAATGACAGCTTCAGAAGGGCTCCCGCTTTATCAAGAGCTTCTGTGATCGGTTTATTGGCTTCATCATAGAATAACCCTTCAAACCCTTCTGCTTCGGACGTCATAACCCCTTTGTCATCAACTGGGCAAAGGACGTCAAGGCCATATTTTCGGCCAATCTGGAAATCGTCCTCCCCGTGGCCTGGCGCAGTATGGACACAGCCGGTACCGGCATCCGTGGTCACATGCTCCCCTAGCATAACAAGCGAATCACGCCCATAAATTGGGTGGGAAGCAACAATATATTCAAGTTCTTTTCCGTTTACCTTTTGTTCTACCTCGTAATTGTCCCAGCCGATTTCTTTTGCAGCGGCTTCAAGCAGCGCTTCAGCGAGAAGATATTTTTTCCCATCGACTGAAACAACGACATAGGAAAGGTCTGGATGGACGGAAATTCCCAGGTTTGCCGGGATTGTCCACGGAGTCGTCGTCCAAATGACGATGCTCGTATCCGTATCCAATACCCCTTTGCCGTCTTTCACTTTAAAAGCGACATAAATCGAAGGGGACCTTTTGTCTTTATATTCGATTTCGGCTTCTGCAAGAGCTGATTCACTAGACGGCGACCAATAGACAGGCTTTTTGCCTTTATAAATATACCCTTTCTTGGCCATTTCCCCGAATACTTTAATTTGCTGTGCTTCATATTCAGGCTTTAGGGTGATATATGGGTTTTCCCAGTCACCGCGGACACCAAGGCGCTTAAACTGAGTCCTCTGGCTGTCAATTTGGCCGAGCGCGTATTCGGTGCAGAGTTGCCTGAATTCAGCAGTAGTCATTTCTTTCCGTTTTACACCTTTGTTCGCCAATGCCTGCTCAATTGGCAGGCCGTGTGTATCCCAGCCTGGCACATAAGGCGCCTGGTAGCCTGTCATCGATTTATGGCGGACAATGAAGTCCTTAAGGATTTTATTGAGGGCATGCCCCATATGGATATCACCATTCGCATATGGAGGGCCATCATGAAGGACATAAACCGGCCTTCCTTTTGTCCGTTCCTGCACCATTTTATAGATATCCTTTTCTTCCCACTTCGCTTGGATTTCCGGTTCCCTTTTTGGGAGATTGCCTCGCATCGGGAAATCCGTTTTCGGCATTAATAACGTGTCTTTGTAATCCATTTTCTGTTCCTCCTGAATAACTAAGGGATCTTTTTCGAATGTATATAGGTTGTAATAAGATTGGTATCCTTCTGGAACGAGGTGGTTGATTTCCGCTCTCGGCATTTCGCTTTCCGCGGGGCATCAGTGGAGCCTCCTCGGAGCAAGCTCCTGCGGGGTCTCCCCTTGCTGCTCTGTCCCGCAGGAGTCTACATGCCTGAGCTCCAATCAACCAGTTCTTCAAATTAATGATGTACTTATTAAATTTAACCTATATATGCCTTTTCTTCATCATGAAAATAATTTGAACCAAAATAAAAAACCTCCCCATCCCAAATAGGGACGAGAAGGTTTGCTTTCCCGCGGTACCACCCTGATAGGCAATAAGGTTATTGCCCGCTCATAAACTCCTTAACGCGGAAGGGACGCCGCAGCTTAATCGGCCAGAAGCCTTTCAGTGCGGGACTCATGGGTGATGTTCCAGCATCCTGCTTTTCCGGGCTCCCACCATCCCCGGTTCGCTGAATAAGCATCTGTAAGCTGTACTGTCCCATTCATAGCCTGTTTTCAATTTCAGTTGTTTATTAGGAAATTATATGCCATTTCAAGCCTTAACGTCAAGCGAGCGAATCTTCTTCCTCAGTCGCCTTCAATTCGGTCGCATCCAGTTCATAGCTTAGCAGATGGTCCCAATCATCATTATTAATCAAATCCAGCTGGGCTTCAATCAGCATTTTAAAACGGGTCCGGAAAACCTTGGACTGTTTTTTCAGATCCTCGATTTCCAATGCGATTTTGCGAGCCTTGGATAAAGATTCATTCACAATCCTGTCTGCGTTCTTTTCAGCTTCCTTTATAATCAGCTTCGCTTCTTTCTGAGCGATTCTTCTTACTTCTTCGGCAGCTTCTTGCGCGACAATAATGGATTTGTTCAGCGTTTCCTCAATATTGGTAAAATGGCCAAGACGGTCATTCATATCATTCAGGCGCTCTTCCAATTCCTTTTTCTCCCTAAGAATCAGTTCATAGTCTTTGATGACTTGATCAAGGAATTCATTTACCTCATCTTCATCATAACCCCGGAATCCTTTCGTGAATTCCTTATTGTGTATATCCAACGGCGTTAATGGCATGACGCCACCTCCCTAATTGAGTTTCATCTTTCTCCCGCAAGCCTTCCGGAATCTTTAGGCCTGCTTTCTATGTACTGTATCTAATAATTCGACAGGAAGCTCCATTTTCCTTCAAGCCCGCTGTAAAAAATTATTTATGCTTCGCGGCAATGATCCGCCATTTATCTTTTTTAGTTTTTCCTTCGATGGAGTTCAGTCGCGCCCTGCCATAGCCCCTGGCTGATATCATGTCGCCTTCCCCGCATTCGAATGAAGGGGCATCGACTTCCTCCCAGTTCACCTTCACCAGGCCCTGCGTAATTAGCAGCTGGGATTTCTGTCTTGACAGGTTATGAATCGCGGCAAGGACTGTATCCAGCCTAAGCGAGCTGACAGTCTCCGGCATTTCCACCCACGTTTCGTCGGAGTGAAGAACGTCATCCAAGGAAGCTTCCTTCAGGGTCACAGAGGCCCTTCCTATTGACTCGAGATTCATTTTGACAAAATCGGACACTTCATTGGCGCATAAAAATTGAATCCTGCCCTCTGCTGCCAGTATATCGCCAAATTTTCCCCTTTTAAGACCGAGCGACATAAGGCTTCCCAACACATGGGGATGCTCAACCGTCACGAATTTCGCCGGGTAATGAATCTCCAGAAGGCTGATTTGAAAGTCATCCGGCGTGGACATTGCATAATCCGGAAGCAGAAGGGCCCTCTTGCGCTCAGCAAAAGAAGGGCCGCCCGACAGTTCCATACGGATATCCCCGCTTTCGC
The DNA here is from genome assembly GCF_000821085.1 of Bacillus sp. B-jedd. Lineage (GTDB taxonomy): Bacteria > Bacillota > Bacilli > Bacillales > Cytobacillaceae > Bacillus_D. The sequence continues at coordinate 1,553,673 of NZ_CCXR01000001.1, read as the reverse complement.
CAACGAGTGCCTTTAATATGAACTGTTCCCTTGGGTCCAAAAAGTCCGTAAGCTTCGGGGTATACATCGTTTCAACCTGGTTCTTCCATTGAAGCACCTTGTCGATAAATTCCCTTTCACTTGGCCTGAAATGCTGATAAATATTCATTTTCCTGCTCCTACTAATTTATCCTTTTCCAAAAAGGACTTGTGCTATGTCCATTGCACTATTTTTGCAAATAAAGAAATTATAACCAGATAAAAACTTTTTTGAGTCCTTCAGATGCAAATCTCAGTACAATAATCGCAACAATTGGAGAAATATCAATCATGCCTAGAGGCGGAATGAACCTTCTGAATGGTTCAAGATATGGTTCGCAGATCCTCGTAAGGAACTGACCAATTGCCGAACCCCTAGCATTCGGGAACCAGGACATCAATATATAAATAATCAATGCCCAGTAATAAAGCATAATTAAATTCGATAATATTCCATAGATCATACCCATTTAAACTTTACCACCTCTTATCAGAAAAATCTTGCTCCTGCATCAACTCTGAAATGTTTCCGGAAACCTCTACATTATCGGGGGTACAAAGAAAAATGCTGAGCCCGATTTTCTGGATGTCCCCACCAATTGCATAGACTGTGCCGCTAAGGAAGTCTACGATCCTTTTCGCTTGGTCGTGGTCAATCCGCTGCAGATTGACAACCACCGCTCTCTTGTTTTTCAGGTGGTCGGCGATTTCCTGTGCCTCTGAATACATTCTTGGTTCAATTAATACTACCTTTGAATTAGACGATTTCTGAACACTCTGCAGGCTCACGACATTCTGTGTTTGCCTGGCAGGCTGATGCTTTTGCGCCCTGAGCGGCTCCGCCTCTTCCACGTATTCCTCTTCTTCGTCGTATTGATCATCCAGGAAAAAGAAAGTTTTAAATTTTGACTTAATGCTCATTTTTTTGCACCTCCGAATCATTTTCTCCGACCAGTGCTGTACCGATCCGGATCATCGTTGCCCCTTCTTCAATTGCAATTGTATAATCATTGGACATTCCCATCGACAGTTCCTCACACGGAGCATGTGCCAGCCTCAAATTCTTGATATGATCCCTCAGGATTCTCAAATCCCTGAAACATTTTCGGAGCTTTTCTCGATCATCGGTGAGGGGCGCCATGGTCATCAATCCCTCGACATGGATATTTTTATATTCCACAAGTTCTTTGATGAAGTCCACAACACCTGAAGGATTCAACCCATGTTTCGACTCTTCCCCCGATACATTTACCTGTACAAGGCATTTAACAGGTTCTGTAGCCCGCTTGTTGATTTCTTCTGCCAAGGACAGCCTGTCCAATGAATGGATATAATCAGCCTTGCCGATAATGTTCTTAACTTTTCGGGTCTGCAGCGATCCGATGAAATGAAAAGAGGCCTTTCCGTTTAAAAATTCCCATTTCTCCAAAAAGCCTTCATCCCGGTTTTCGCCAATATCGGCAATTCCCGCTTCAACTGCTTCCAATGCCTTCTCTTTACTGACATATTTCGTGACAGCTATAATCCTTACATCCTCAGGATCCCTGTTAGCTTTAAGGCAGGCACTTTTTATCTTGCTGTTAATATCCCTTAGATTACCTGATACCCCCATTACCTCAAAGACCCTCCTTCCAGCCAATAAAACCAAGCATCCTTCCAGTCTTCCCTTTATCCCTTCGGTGGGAGAAAAAGTTCTCTCCTCCGCAGCTTGAACATAAACCAGTTTCGGCGATATTCTTTTCCGGAATCCCCGCCTCAATCAGGAGCAATCTGTTCATTTCTTTTAAATCAAGGGAATATTGGCCGGGACTAATTTGATTATATGGTTTTTTTTCGACATGTTCTAGTCTATTTTCTACAAAACCGATAACATAGTCATCAACAATATAACATTTTTTGCAGATTGATGGTCCTATAGCGGCAAAAATCTCCTCCGGGCGTATACCTTCTTCTCCCCATAGCCTGACCATTTCAGGCCCAATTCCATGAACAGTCCCTTTCCAGCCGGCATGGGCTATCCCCGCCATCTTGCTGTTGGGATGGAAGAAATATAGCGGAACGCAATCAGCGAAGCACATGGTAAGCAAAAGCCCCGGTTCCTTTGTATATAACCCGTCCGTATCTTTTAAGGCTGTGCTGTATTCGGCCGCTCCCTTGCCTTTATGGCGGCTATCAGCCTTGATTATGTTTATCCCGTGTGTCTGCTCGCTTCCGACCATATCCTCGAGCCCAAACCCGGCCTCCTCAGCGATCAGCTCCCTGTTTCTTCTTACGATGAGTGGGTCATCACCAACATGGAAGCCTGTGTTCAGGCTTCCGTATTCTCTGCTGCCTGAACCGCCATTGCGGGAAGAAAAACCAGCAGTTAAGCCGGGGTGTATTTTCATCCATTTGTCCAGAAAATAAGTCGACTGATTTGTTAATAAAAATGGTTCCATTTTTAATCCCCTGTTTTTTTCTATAGTTTACCATACAAGGGAGCAATCCGGTACCTGTTAGCCTAACTGACAGTGTTTTCCTGTCCTTCCGGGGTTGACTGGATTGGAATGCCTGCCACCCGGACAAGGATGACATCCTGGCCGATCTTCAATATATTCGACCAGGGAATGACCGTATCTTCCTCTTTCCCAAACAGGCCCAATACCTTGCCCATTCCGCCTATCACTACTGCCTGTATTTTTCCGGTATTTAAATTAATGTCTATATCCGTTACATTCCCGAGTTTTTTGCCGTCTGCTACGTTGATAACATCCTTCATTTGAAAATCAGAAATTCTCACCATTTCAATTCACTCCTGTCCTGTTCTTGTAAAAATATATGACAAGGAAGAGAGAAACTGTACTTTTATCAACGCTTTAAATTCCCCTCAATAGAAAAGGCTCAGACAAGTTGAAAAAGCTGCCCGCGGGCAGCTTCAACTTTGGATATTTTTACTCATTTGTTTAATGGCTGCTTTTTCAAGCCTGGATACCTGTGCCTGGGATATACCTATTTCATCAGCTACTTCCATTTGCGTCTTTCCCTGGAAAAACCGCTTTCTTAAAATCAGTTTCTCCCGCTCATTCAGCCTTCTCATTCCTTCTTTTAAGGCGATTTCCTCAATCCATTGTGTGTCCTTATTGCGCTCATCACTCAATTGATCCATGACGAAGATTGGGTCTCCGCCGTCATTATAGATTGGTTCAAATAAAGAAACAGGATCCTGGATGGCATCCAGAGCAAAAACAATTTCTTCATGGGGAACTTCAAGTACTTTCGCGATTTCTTCCGCGGTTGGTTCCCTGGAGGTTTCACTCATCAGCCTCTCCCTCACTTGCAGGGCCTTGTAGGCAATATCCCTAAGGGATCTCGAAACCCGAATTGGGTTGTTATCTCTTAAATAGCGGCGTATTTCACCAATAATCATTGGTACAGCGTAAGTTGAAAATTTAACATTCTGTCCGAGATCGAAGTTGTCTATTGACTTCATGAGGCCGATACAGCCAACTTGAAAAAGATCATCAACGAACTCTCCCCGATTGTTAAACCTTTGGATGACACTTAAGACGAGACGCAAATTCCCGTTGACCAGTTTTTCCCTTGCTGTAAGATCCCCTTCCTGCATTTCCCTGAAAAGCTTGCGCATTTCTTCGTTTTTCAATACTGGAAGTTTCGATGTATCAACCCCGCAAATCTCAACCTTATTTCGAGTCAATGCTTTTTTCCCTCCTCATAGGAGCTGCTGTTCAAAAAACAGTATCTCCTTGGAAAGGAAAAATATGCAGGGAGGAAATGGCTCATTATTCAGGAAATATCCGTTAATTAGGAAAGATACCCGTCATCATTGATTTTTATCACAAAAAAATAATTAGACCATTTTATTGAATTCTTTTCTAAGCCGTTTGATAATTCTTTTTTCCAGGCGGGAAATATAGGATTGAGATATCCCAAGTAAATCGGCAACATCCTTTTGTGTTTTCTCTTCGCCGTTAACAAGGCCAAATCTCAGTTCCATAATTTGTTTTTCACGGTCGGACAATTGGTGAAGGGCTTTTGCCAAAAGCTTCTTGTCAACATTCGCTTCCAAATCCCGGGTGATTATATCCTCATCTGTCCCAAGGACATCGGAAAGGAGGAGTTCGTTCCCATCCCAGTCAATATTCAGCGGCTCATCAAATGAAACTTCCGAGCGAATTTTATTGTTTCGTCGCAAATACATAAGTATTTCATTTTCAATGCACCTGGACGCATATGTAGCAAGCTTTATTTTTTTCTCCGGGTTGAATGTATTGACAGCCTTGATCAGGCCGATTGTCCCGATTGAAATAAGGTCCTCAATGTTGATTCCTGTATTCTCAAATTTCCTCGCGATATAAACAACGAGACGCAAATTCCGTTCGATCAGGACTGACCTGGCCGCCTTATCCCCTTCAGGCAGTTTTTTCAGCAGCACCTCTTCTTCTTCCTTGCTTAATGGGGGAGGCAGCGCTTCGCTCCCGCCAATATAAAATACTTCATCCTTTTTAAATCCGAGCTTTATGAGCAGCTTGGACCAATAATAATTTATGCGCAGCCTCCAATTTTTCACCTGTTTTCCTCCTTCTAAATTATGTCTTTATGAGTATATTATTAATAGCTTGCAGCGGTCTGGTGACTTTCCGGAACGCCAGCCAGCAATTTAGGATGGACAATACATTGATAAGACCCATCTGAGGATAGCTCCTGCGTAGTAAAGGATACAAGTACCCGTTCCGACTTGAAGGTGTTTATACTATCCCTGATAAGCACATAATCAGGTTTAACTCCCAATATTAATTGGTGTTCTTGTCCGACAACCGCGCATGGAACAATCCTTAAACGGCTTTCCCATTTTGAGGGGACTGTTTTTTTTCCATGAATGATGTCATCAGGAAAGGATGAAATCAGAAAAAGTTCCTCCGGAAGTTCCTTCACAATTTTATTAATCGACACAAACATGACAGGATTACGGGTCAAAGGATCATATAATTGATTGCCGCTGTCTATCAGTCCTGTAAAATCATAAAGTTTTTCGTTTAATGATATTTGTACATTAACGATTTGGTCATATTTTATTTTGGCCATTTCATGGCTCTCAAGCCTGACGCGGGAGAAATGCCAGGCAAGCGGAAACCCCAGGAACACAAACAGCCAGCTGATTGGATCTCCGAAACCAGGTGAAGCAGATGATACAAATGATTTGAACAAGCTGCTGCTGGATTGGAGGAAATAATGAGCTCCCATTAATGTCCCTCCGATTAGAAAGGTTGAAAAATAAAGGGCCATTAATGCAGATAAAAAGAACTTCAATCTCTTATATCCGAAGGAAGCCAATACCATTAGGACGGAAAAGGCCATTTTGGACAGGGGATGACCGGAATAGATTGCTGCAGGAGTGAAATAAAGTAAGATAATAAGCGAACCGATAAAGCCTCCAGCCGCAATCCTCCATAACTTGACCCGCCTTTTGAGAAGAATTGCCGACATGATGAGCAGAAGGCTGTCAAACAGAAAATTCAAGACCCAGATTACATCAAGATAAACAGTCACACGTACCTCCTTTTTGGGCTCCTGGCAACAAGCAGGGAACCGTGTTCTGTTTACGGAAAAGTATATCTTATTAGAAAGATGGAAGGTGTCGCTTCCTGTATGTGAAAAGAAGGAAGTTTCAACTTTTCATTGCGCTTTTTGTCAGTATTTTTTGATGAAAACTTTGAACCCGTCGAGGAATATGGTGGAGATCAATTTTACGCCTTATCTGAACTTATACAGAAAAACGGCATGCCATTTTGGCATGCCGTGAATCTTTTTATGATGAAAAGCTATCTTCTTCTGTTACGGTTTCTCAGGAAAGTCGGGATATCAAGTGTATCTTCCTGTGAAATAGTTGAAGGCCTTGCAGGCTCTGAAACGGGTTCTTCCCTTTTCACTTCCCTTTTTACAGTCGGGGCAGCTGGTTTCTGGTGCCCAAATGACGGCCTAGCAGATGGCCTTTGCTGGACGGCTTCCTCATTGAAGCCTGTAGCAATGACAGTCACGAGAATTTCATCTTTCAAATTCTCATTGATGACAGAACCGAAAATCATATTCACTTCTTGATCTGAAGCCGAAGCAACAATATCAGCAGCTTCCTGGACTTCATAAAGGCTAAGGTTCGTGCCGCCAGTAATATTCATCAGGACGCCTTGTGCGCCATCAATGGATGTTTCAAGCAGAGGTGAGCTGATTGCTTTTTTCGCAGCTTCCGCAGCGCGGTTCTCACCTGATGCGACACCGATGCCCATCAAAGCAGAGCCCTTGCTTGACATGATTGTTTTAACATCTGCAAAGTCAAGGTTTATCAAACCTGGAACAGCAATCAAGTCTGAAATCCCCTGGACACCCTGGCGGAGGACATTATCCGCTTCACGGAATGCTTCAAGCATTGGAGTGCTTTTATCGACAATTTCAAGGAGGCGGTCATTTGGAATGACAATAAGTGTATCCACGGCTTCCTTCATTCCTGCAATCCCCATCGCAGCCTGGTTTTGGCGCTTTTTACCTTCAAAGGTAAATGGGCGTGTGACGACACCGACTGTCAAAGCCCCAAGATCGCGGGCAATTTGCGCAATGACTGGCGCGGCCCCTGTTCCTGTTCCGCCGCCCATTCCAGCGGTAACGAACACCATATCGGCACCTCTTAAAGCTTCTTCAATCTGCTCTTTGCTCTCTTCAGCCGCCTTTTTGCCCACTTCAGGGTTCGCTCCGGCACCGAGTCCGCGGGTAAGTTTAGCGCCTATTTGCATTTTCACTTCTGCCTTTGAAAGGTTTAGTGCCTGCGCATCTGTGTTGACCGCAATAAATTCTACTCCTTGGACACCATGTTCAATCATCCGGTTAACAGCGTTATTTCCGCCGCCTCCGACTCCGATTACTTTAATTGTTGCCAGCTGATCTAAATTTGTATCAAACTCCAACATGATAGATCCTCCTAATTCGTCCATATTCGTTTATGCCTGTATCTCCGTGCCAATTACCGGCTTCCCGGCGTATAATGCGGAGCAGGCAATGCCTAGCAATTCCGAGCCTCCCTGGCAAATGATTTCCGCCAGGCTGAACAATTGTTTTATTCAAAAAAGTACCCAAGGAATTTTTTAACTTTCGTCGTCATCTTTTCTTCATTTTGTTTTACTTGTTTCTGTTTTTGCTGAGGCTTTTGCTGCCTTTTTTCCTTCTGCTCCGACTGATGGGGAACGGATACGGCTGCCATGCCATAATCTTCGTATTTACTGCTCTTGCTGGCATATTTAATAAGGCCCACACCCGTGGTATATTGAGGTTCCCTGACACCGATATAGTCAGGGACCGCCCTTCTTACCCTTGATTGGAAAACAGATTGGGCAAGTTCCAGTACACCTTCCATATTGGAAACGCCGCCCGTCAGGACAAAACCGCCTGGCAAATCCCTGATGCCCATCCTTTTTAATTCATGCAGCACCAAATCGAAAATTTCTTCCAGTCTGGCCTCAATGATTTCGGAAATTTCCAGCTGATTGAATTGCTGATGCTGGTCGCTGCCAATGACCGGAACACTGAAAACTTCGTCCTCGGATGCCTCTTCAAAAAAGGCATGTCCATATTTCAGCTTAATCTTTTCAGCATTTTCGGTCGATGTCCTCAGGACGATGGAGAGATCTTTTGTAATGTGTTCGCCGCCAACCGGAATGACGCTTGTCGCAGTCAGGCTTCCTTCTTCAAAAACGGCAATCGTAGTGGTTCCCCCGCCAACATCAATGAGGGCTGTGCCAAGGTTTTTTTCATCTTCGGATAATGAAAACATGCCTGCCGCAAGCGGTTGAAGTGTTATATCAAGAACTTCAAGATTAGCGCGTTCTACACATCGCAATACATTATGTAAGATTGTTTTATAACCGGTTATGATTGAACCTTCCATTTCAAGCCTGACACCCATCATATTAATGGGATCTGTAATCTCATCCTGGCCATCGACAATATATTGTTTCGGGACAACATCGATAATTTCCCTTTCAGGCGGGATGGAAATGACCTTAGCCGCATCCTCAACCCTGTATATGTCTTCACGAGTTATAACTTTGTCTTCACCTGAAACAGCAACAACACCATGGCAAGGCTGAAGCAGGACATGATTTCCTGTTACTCCAACGATCACCTGGCGTATCTCCATTCCTATCATTCTCTCTGCTTGTTCTACTGCTTTTTTAATAGAATGAACGGTTTCTTCTATATCAACGATGGCCCCTTTTTTAAGACCGGCTGATTTAACGTTGCCAACTCCGATAATATTTAATGAGTCGTTGACTTTTTCCCCTATGATCACCTTTACACTGGATGTACCGATGTCAAGACTGACAAATATCTCATTGCTGTTCATCCTATGGCACCTCCTTTTAGCCCAAATACTGCACCCATTTTATTTTATAGTTCATAAAATTATAAATATATTTATATATTATAAAAATATTCGTCAGAACGAAATGATTCCCTTTAAAAAAGTTCAACTTTTTTCTGTTTTTTCCCTTGCCGCCGTCCATTTTGATAATATAATCCTTCGAATCACGGCAATGTTTTGGAATAGCCTCACTCCAAAAGCAAAAACAGCGGCTAAATACAAGTCTACACCAAGATGGACTCCCAGGAAAGCTAAACTTGCCGCAAGAATAATATTAAAGAAAAAACCAGAAACAAAAACTTTTTCATCATATATATTTTGGAGTTGCGCGCGAATTCCGCCGAAGAGTGTGTCCAATGCGGCCAGGACTGCAATGGATAAGTAGTTTGAGTACTCTTCCGGTATCCTGATTTCGGTCATGAGCCCCAAAATGACTCCAATGATTAACGCCAGCAGCGGCAGCCACATTAAGAATTCCCCCCTTCAACAGGATTCGCGGGTTTCATGTTATTGATCCTGATTTTATTCGTATATGCCTCAATTATTATTTCAGACTTTGGATCCGAAACTGTAAGTCTTAAATTCTCTATGAAAAACTCTTCCGCCGACTGGGAAGCTTTCATTCTATTTGATAGTTTTTCAGCGGAGTGCATGTTTTCCGCCGCTACTTTCACCTCAATCGGAAGGGTAGTGAGCCTATGCCCGTCAATACGGGTCTCAGAGCTTACCTCGCGGATCACAGTTGAATTTATCACCCTTTGGCCATCAATAGATATATATTTCGCATCATACATATTCAATTCATTAGTCAGCCTTTTTAACAAATCGGGGGATATGGTATTGCTTGCCGGTTCACCGAGCATAATTTCTTCGAACACCGGTTCTATTGTAATTATGATCCCTGGCCCCTTAATTTCGGTAAGGCCGGCTTCTCCCTTTAATTCTTCAAGGGTTTCTTTTAAAACCGTTTCCTTTCCGTTCATTCTTTCAGTCTCGTACCCGGCAAGCTTTTCCTCAGTAGAACGTATTTCGGAAAGAAGGTCGGACTGCAATTTCTTTTCCTTGAGCAAATCCTGGCGGAGCTGCCATATATCCCTTGTATCCCGCTCAACCGGTTCTTTCACTGTTTGGAACTGGATGGCAATCATAAATCCGATAATTCCCGCAACGACCGAAAAACTCGTTAGTTTCTTTTTCTGCTTGTCCACATTTTTCACCTGGCCTTCTGAGTGGACATCCAATCATAAACTGCCCAAAATCGGATTCATTGAAATTGAGTCCTTTTTTTCCAAAGTAAAGACGATATTATCGTTTACCAACTGGTCTTTAACGCCCCCGGTCATGTTCAGTGCCGATTCCAGAACCGAGGGGTCTCCTATCGCACTGATGACAAACGGAGCAGGATGCTGTTTGCCATCTACCGTAATGACCGGCCCGTTGCAGACAATATAAGACCGGCTTGAAAGCCGCTGGCCGTTGATGGCTACAGCGGATGCGCCGGAAATATACAATTCATTCACAACTTTGAAAACGTGGTGCTCATGGACAAGGTAATTGTTAATATTTTCGGTTTGGGGGTCATATTCCCCGTCCTGAAGAGATATTTGAATACCCGGGCCCTTGACTTTCATTTTGCCGAGGAACATCCGGTATTTTTCCGCTTCCTCGGCAATCGCGGAATACGTTTCTTCTTCCTTGGATAATTCCTTTTCAATTTCACGTATTTTAGATTGTTTCGTATTATATTCCTTCTGGAGACTGCGATTAGCCTCTTCAAGGGAAATCAGCTGATTGCGTAAATCCAGCGTCCTTTCATATTGGCCTGGAGTCACATTATTACTCCTCTGCTCGTTTTCCACCCGGGTAAGATGATAGGAGAATGCCATTATAAACCCAAGTACAAGGCAGACTAGCGAAAAAATCACCTGTTTACCTTTCATCTTTTTCTTCAAGTCCTTCCTCCCCCTCTTTTTCATACGCTTTGAAGAATGACCCGACTTCCAGATCGATAACTCCCTTTACGTTCGGGTCAAGCTGGCTGGCTATCGAGGGGTAATGGACCATTTTATCGGAAAAGGTCCTCAGTGAAGCACTTACTTCAAATCCATCATTCATAAACAGTGAAACATGGAATTCATCTGTCTTTTGAGGTGTATAGTGGATTTCGGAAATGGAGTTGTTAATTTCCTCAGGAAGGGATCCCAGCGCCTCGGCCAGTTCGTTCAGTACTTTTCCCTCTTCAAACCCCACCAGGACAGGTACATTTTCCGAAAGGTTTTCTTTCTTATTAGCAGATAGGATTTTTCCGTTTTCCAGAACCGGGAAGAAGCCCCCATCCTTTACAAGATAACCGATCCAGCCATGCTCTTTTACATTGATCTGTACGGTATTTGGCAGAATCAGCTTCACTTCGGCATCCTTGATTTCCGGCAGCTTTTTAATTTTTTCTGCGGCAGCGCCTTTTTGGATTTTCCAGACATTATCTTTTTTAGAAATCCCGGCGGTGTCTGCAAGCTGTTCCTCACTGTATAGGGAATTACCTGCAACTTTGATCGAACGGACATGGCTGAGGGGGGATTGGATGTATACTACGCATGCAATCAGGATAAAGAACATAAAAAGGAGGAGGATCAGCCTTCGATTAGCCTTTTTCCGCCTTTGTTCCTTAAGCTTTGGTATCCGGTCTTCCAATGTCAATACTTTGTTTTTCTGCAAGTTTCTCCACCCCATTATGATTAGTGCAAAAATCCCTAATAACGGGAAAATCGAAAACAACGGCACGATAGTCTCATGCCGTCGTTTTGTTACACAGCTTTTCGCCTAATCCAATGGAAATATTATAGCATACATTTTCACGGCTTTCAGAAGATTTCCTGCTATTTTCTGCCGATGATTTCTACTTCTGTTTCCATCCTAACATCGTAAAGGCTGAGAATTGTATCTTTCACATGCTGAATAAGGGCAAGGACATCTTCAGCTGTTGCATTCCCGGTATTCACGATGAAATTGCCATGCATTTCCGAGATTTTAGCCCCACCTATCTGGTGCCCTTTAAGTCCTGCAGATTCAACTAACCTGCCGGCGTAATTCGGAAGTGGATTACGGAAAATGCTTCCTGCGCAAGGATAATTCCATGGCTGGGTTTCTTTCCTGTAATCTTTATTTTTCTGCAATTCCTTCGTAATTTCTTCCTTGTCTCCCTGTTGTAGCTCAAACACAGCTTCGAGAACAATTCCTGGCCTCTTTTTTTGCAAAATTGAAGACCTGTATGAAAATTCAAGTTCTGCATTGGAAAGCCATTCCATGCTTCCATCTTCAAACAGAATATGGGCTTTTTTTAGGATCTTGCTGATGTCGGAGCCATGGGCGCCCGCATTCATATAGACCGCGCCCCCGACAGAGCCGGGAATGCCTCCTGCAAATTCGAACCCTTTCAATCCTTTTCTGCTGATTGTCGTTGCGAGTGAGATAAGGGATTGCCCTCCCCCGGCTTTAACTTCGGTTTCGTCAATCTTCAGTTCATCAAGTCCGGGACCAAGTTTAATAACAGCGCCTTTAATCCCTTTATCGGACACAAGCAAATTGGAACCGCGGCCTATCGCTCGCCAAGGCACATTATTCTTTAGGATGATTTTCATCGTTTTTAATAAGCTATCAATTGACGACGGCTCAATAAATAGGTCAGCCGGTCCGCCAATTTTTATTGTTGTATGTTGCGACATGGGTTCGGATTCTTTTACTTTGCCAATTTGGGCCAATTTGAGTTCCTTTATTAATTCATCCATAAAACCCCTCCTTTTCCTTGTCCTATCTTTTCCAACGTATTATTTTTCAGTTTATGCAAAGTGTGTTCAGGTGTTTACTCTTCGTCTCTCAGGGTATGTTCCTTCGCTTCGGGTTATTTTTTTGAAATTTCCTTCAACAATTTGAAAAGCCTTGAAGCAGAATCCGGAATGCCAAGTTTTTTAGCTTCCTTTCCCATTGAGTCGATTCTTTCCTTATCAAGTAAAATTCCATCAATCTTTTCCACTAGCTTCTGGCTTGAGAGCTCAGTTTCTTTTAATAGCTCGGCCGCGCCGCGTGTGCTCAAGGAAGCCGCATTTTTCTCCTGGTGATTATTGGTGACATAAGGGCTTGGAATCAAAATGCTCGGTATGCCGAGTGAGGTTAATTCAGCCAAAGTTGTTGCTCCCGCTCTGGAAACTACCAGATCCATTCCTGCTAGAACCTCCGGCATATTATGGATAAACGGCTTAATGATAACATTGGCTGGGCTGCCTATCAGCTCCGCTTCTCTTTGGACTTCCTCGAAATGCACTTCCCCAGTTACATAGAGCACCTGATACGGTTTCGCCGCGAACTCTCCAAGTGATTGGACGACTGCTTCGTTAATCGGTCGGGCGCCCCTGCTTCCTCCAAAAATTAAGACCGCCGGCTTATTTAAATTCAGTCCTGCAGACAGCCTTCCTTTAATCCCGTCCTGGCCAATGACTTCCGACGCGCGCGGATTACCTGTAAAGGCCACTTTTTCTTTTGGAAAGAAACTTTCTGCTTCATCGAAGCAAATCGCAATTCTATCCACAAACCGGCTCAAAAATTTGTTTGTAAGGCCTGGCACGCTGTTTTGTTCATGAATAACCGTCGGAATTCCAAGTTTTGCCGCCGCATATACGACAGGCCCGCATACATATCCGCCTGTTCCGATGACCACATCCGGCTTGAACTCTTTTAAGATCATTTTGCTTTTCCTGACTCCGGCGAGAAATCTCCAGATTGTCTTAACATTTTCAAAGGATAACTTTCGTTTGAAGCCAGTAATATGTATGGATTTGAAAGGGATGTTTTCACGGGGGACCAGCTTGCTTTCCAGCCCCTTCTCTGTACCGATATATAAAAATTGCGCTGTCGGATCCTGTTTTTTCATTTCCCTGGCCAGGGCCAGCGCCGGATAGATGTGTCCTCCGGTTCCCCCGCCGCTAATGGCGATTTTCATTCGTCCACCTCTTTTAATCATTCAAGCTTTATAAAGCGAAAAAAAAGCACCCGCTCTATTTACCTCATTCTACTATATTTTAAACATGGAAACGACTGAAAAGGCGACAGGTTATTCTTCCCATTCTTTCTGAAAGCCGATTATTTAAAAAGGAACCCCGCATGACAGGGTCCCCAGGTTAATATTTCACATAACGGCTAATGTTCAACAATACACCAATTGCCATCAGCATCAAGGTCAGCGAAGAACCGCCATAGCTCAAAAATGGCAAGGTGATGCCAGTTACGGGCATCAATCCGGTGACTACCCCAATATTAATCATGACCTGAACCGCAATCATCGCCACAATGCCAACCGCGAGGAAACTGCCGTATAAGTCAGGGGCGCCAAGGGCAATCCGAATGCCGCGCCATAAAAGGAGCGCGAACAGGAGAAGGACAAAGGAACCGCCAATAAAACCGAGTTCTTCCGCAAGTATCGCGAAAATGAAATCCGTCTGCGGTTCGGGCAAGTAAAAGAACTTCTGCCTGCTTTCACCAAGGCCGAGCCCGAATAGGCCTCCAGGCCCAATGGCATAAAGTGATTGGATAATCTGGAATCCACTTCCCAAGGAATCCGACCAAGGATCTAAAAAAGAGGTAATCCTCTTAATTCTGTACGGAGCGGAGATAATCAGGCCGGCGAATCCCGCCGCACCAAGCATCATCAATCCCGCAAAATGAAGAAGCCTTCCCCCAGCAACGAAAATCATTACAAGGCAGGTCCCTACCATAACCGTGCCCGTTCCTAGATCAGGCTGGAGCATGATCATACCAAAGGCTGTAAATACAAGGGCAAGGGATGGAACGAGGCCTTTCCTGAAGGAGGTAATCCATTTTTGGCGTTCCGAAAGATATTTTGCAAGGAAAGCTATCATCGCGAGTTTCATAAATTCGGACGGCTGAATGGAAAATGCCCCAACTCCTATCCAGCTCCTTGATCCGTTCCTGACATTTCCGATACCCGGAATCAAAACAAGCAGCAGAAGAAAAAAACAGACAATAATGATGATTTTCGCCCAAGTCCGCCACGTCATGTAGTTCACATTCATAATAAAAAACATCGCGGCAATCCCTGTCGCTGCAAAAAGCATTTGCCGTTTGGCAAAAAAGAAGGAGTCATCGAACTTGAATTCCGCCCAGACGGCACTGGCGGAGTAAACCATTATAAGGCCCAGCGTGAGCAGCGCCAATGTAATGATTAATAGGATTATATCTGGATTGTTTTTCTTGGCAGGCACGGCCATACACCTCTAACCCGGTAAATTGGGCTATTCCGGAGGCTTTAGCCAAGGCATATGACCAGCTCCGGTAAAAGACAAGCCCTTACTAAAGCTTATGCACAGCCTCGATAAACATGTCGCCCCTGACTTCAAAAGTTTTATACTGGTCCCAGCTTGCGCATGCCGGGGACAGCAGAATAACATCGCCAGCCTCTGAAAGCTTGTAGGCTTCCGGTACAGCACCTTCAACATTATCGGCGCGGACAATGGTTTTTATTCCTGCTTCTTTTCCTGCTTCCTCAATTTTCGCGGCTGTCTGGCCAAAGGTAACGAGTGCTTTCACTTTACTAAGCGCTGGAATCAGTTCGTCAAAATCATTTCCCCTGTCCAGCCCTCCTGCAAGCAGGATGACCGGAGCGTCGAAAGCCTCGAGCGCTTTCGTTGTCGCGAGTATATTAGTCGCCTTCGAATCGTTATAAACTTTCCTGCCATGCTTTTCGGCTACAAATTGCAGGCGATGGCGGACTCCAGTAAAGGTTGTAAGCACCTTCCTGATTGCATCATTTGATACCCCTGAAAGTTTTGCGGAAGCTATGGCTGAAAGGATGTTTTCAAGATTGTGCGCGCCAGGCAGCGCGACTTCCTCCCGGAGGATAATCTTCTCATCGCCGAACATCAGCCAGCCTTCCCTGGCATACGCCCCCCGTCCCAAGTCTTTGACGGCTGAAAAAGGAACAAGCACTGCTTTAGACTGATCGGCAATTTCAACGACTTCCGCCTGATCCGCGTTATAAACAAAGAAATCTTTTTCATCCTGATTTTTGGTAATATTCGCTTTGGCCCCATGGTATTCAGAAATTGTCCCGTGGTAGTCCAGATGGGCTTCATAAAGATTGGTGAGCACGGCTATCTTCGGTTTAAACTGGTCAATCCCCATGAGCTGAAAAGAAGAAAGCTCAATGACAATTGTGCTATCCTCCCTTGCTTCCTGTGCGACGCCAGAAGCAACCGTACCGATATTGCCGGCAATGAGCGGATGCTTGGCACCTTCATTGAGCATTTCGTAAATGAGGGTGGTAGTCGTGGTCTTGCCATTCGTACCTGTAATCCCGATGAACGGTGCTTCAGATATTTGGTATGCAAGCTCGATTTCGGTAATGACTGGGATGTTTTTTTCAAAAGCTCTTCTTACCATCGGATTTGAATAGGGAATGCCCGGGTTTTTTACAACCAGCTCGAACCCCTCTTCCATCAGTTCAACAGGATGGCTGCCACAGATGACTGTAATCCCTTGTTCCAAAAGCCCCTGCGCCTCCATATTTTCCGAAAGAGGTTTGAAGTCATTTACGGTAACGAACGCACCAAGCTTATGGAGCAGCGCGGCGGCAGTCACACCGCTTTTAGCTAGCCCCAGTACAAGGATTTTTTTATGCTGATAAGTATCAATAGTAATCACTACAACCACACCTCTATATAGATTCCGAGAATTGCAAAGAGCAGGCCTACTGACCAAAAGGTAACGACGACGCGCCATTCAGACCAGCCTGATAATTCATAGTGATGATGGAGCGGGCTCATTTTAAAAATTCTCTTTCCGGTCGTCTTAAACGAAATGACCTGGAGGATGACGGACAGTGTTTCAATGACAAACACTCCGCCAATCACCAGGAGGAGAATCTCAAGGCCTGTCAAAATGGACAATGCGGCCAGCGCGCCTCCCAGTGCCAGTGATCCTGTATCGCCCATAAAAACTTTTGCGGGATGTGAGTTGAATACAAGAAAGCCCAGCACCGCACCAACAACTGCTACACTAAAAATCGATAATTCGAACTGTGACTGGTTCCAGGCGAGGACACCGTATGCGCCAAATGCGATTGCCGCCGTCCCGGATACAAGGCCATCAAGGCCATCTGTCAGGTTAACCGCATTTGAGAAACCAACAAGCCAGA
Source organism: Bacillus sp. B-jedd (assembly GCF_000821085.1). GTDB lineage: Bacteria > Bacillota > Bacilli > Bacillales > Cytobacillaceae > Bacillus_D. The sequence goes on along the minus strand of NZ_CCXR01000001.1, from coordinate 1,537,045 downwards.
AGATCACGAATATCAGGTAAACCCAGCCAAGGTGGATTTTGTAATCGGTAAACGGAATTCCCAATTCGGATGGCATCTCATTGCTTCTGTATATCAGGTAAAAGATGACAGAAATAATGATTTGGCCGAGAAGCTTTTGTTTTGATGTTAAACCAAGATTTCTTTTCATAGCGACTTTTATAAAGTCATCAAGAAAGCCGAGCAGCCCGAACCCTGCCGTCACAATAATCAGCATATAGGTTTTAGAAGTAGGTTCCGCATATTTCCCGACCATTACTAATGTGGTGATAATAATCGACAAAAGAATCATCAAGCCGCCCATCGTCGGGGTACCCGATTTCTTCTGGTGCGACTTCGGACCTTCTTCCCGGATGCTCTGCCCGAATTTAAGCCTTCTTAAGAATGGGATAAAAACTGGTGAAAGAAGGACGGTAATTAAAAACCCCATCAAAATTGTGAAAAAAATTACTTGTTCAAGCATGGGTATCCCTCCTTCCAGAAAAAGCTGGACTCACTTTTCCAACTGCTACGGCCGGGTTAGAGGCAGCTTTCCTTAACACAATAAAATAATCATTTTTAAAATAGGTATCTTCAGTAGTCATATCTTTCTATTATCTCCAATGTATTTTTTCCATTATTTAAGATTTTTTCTGAACAGCATTCCTTGCGACAATCCGATCATCGAAATCATATCTTACTCCCTTGATTTCCTGATAAGTTTCATGCCCTTTACCGGCAATTAGGATGACATCGCCCGTTTTTGCCTGGCTCACAGCAAATTCAATTGCTTCCTTCCGGTCAGGAATGACCTTGTATTCCCTTCCGCTGACGCCTTTTTCCATATCGCGGAGAATCTCAATTGGTTTCTCGTTCCTCGGGTTATCTGAGGTCAGAATCGGATGAGTCGCATAGTCACAAGCGATTTTCGCCATCATTGGCCTTTTGGCGCTATCGCGGTTGCCTCCGCAGCCCACGATGACATGGATGTCATTTTCGGCAAACTCCCGGATGGTGGAAAGTACATTTTCAAGGCTGTCTGGCGTATGTGCATAGTCAACTATAATAGTGTACTCCTGGCCGGCATTGACAAGCTCGAATCTGCCCGGGACCCCCTTAATCCGTTCCAAAGATCGGATTGCGTCTTCGAGGCTGATTCCAGAAACGACAGCAGCTCCCATCGCGGCAAGGGTATTATAAACATTGAATTTCCCTATCTGCTTGATTTTTACTGGAATAGTTTTCCCGGCGGCTTGAAGTGTAAATGCCGTTCCCTGTGGTGACAAGGAAATATTCGCAGCCCGCAGGTCTGCTTCATTGTCTATTCCATATGTAATCACATGGGCGGCGGTCGCGCGGATGAAATCAACACTCGCAGGGTCATCTGCATTCAGTACGGCAAATCTTGGCGTGGACTCCGAATACGTATTACCCAATTGGGAAAATAATAAGCTTTTTGCAAATTTATATTTTTCCATTGTTTTATGGTAATCGAGATGATCCTGCGTAAGGTTTGTAAATACTGCCACGTTGAAATCTGTCCCATGGACACGGCCAAGGTCAAGTGCATGGGAAGAAACTTCCATAACAGCATGTTTGACTCCCTCATCGGCCATTTTCCGGAATGTTTTTTGCAACGTTAAACTTTCCGGAGTGGTGTTTTTAGCTTCAAATTTAACATCGCCAATCTTCGTGTACATCGTCCCGATTAAACCAGTCTTATTTCCCGCGTCGGCAAATATCCATTCCAGCAAATGCGAGGTGGTTGTTTTTCCGTTTGTCCCTGTAATACCAATCAAATGGAAGCTTTGGCTGGGATGGCCATAAAATGCATCGGCCAGGACCGCCTTTGCCCTTGCTGAATCCCGCACAATAACAACGGGTACTTCAACATCAAGCGGACGTTCGGAGATAATGGCTACAGCCCCTTTCTCCATAGCCTCCATCGCAAAATCGTGCCCGTCAACCGTATATCCTTTAATACATATAAAAAGGCTGCCTTTCCGGACTTTCCTATGGTTGTTTTCAATGGAGCTGATTTCAGGATTACCGCCTTGAAAGGGCCTTAACAGATAAAGGCTTTTTAGAAGATCATGCAATTTCATTTTTTTCAATCCTCTCATATCTAAACAATCGTACCCTATTTTACATGAAATAGTTTCATTTCGCCATTAATGGGAGGGCTTTTTATCATCCCAGGAAAAAGATTTTCTTTGTGGATGATACAGGAAAAAAAGACGGCAAGGTTTACGCCGCCTTTATCATTTTATTCGTTTTTGCCAAAATAAAGAATAATTGTTGAGCCTTCCTTTACTCTCGTTCCGGCCGGAGGCAGCTGTTTCATTACAACATCACCATCACCCTTAGCTTCGATGCGAAGATTGATCATCTGCTCGCTGATTTCTTTTTTCGAGAGGCCTTCAAGTTCGGGCATTGGAATCATTTCAACATCTGACCAGGTCATTTTCTTTTCTATTTGGTCTTTCCGCGGTTTAACATCTAGGGCCAGGAGGGAATCTTTCATGATGTTACCAACGATCGGAGCGGATACTACTCCGCCAAACTGGACAGTCCCTTTCGGATTATCGACCGCAACATACACAACTAGCTGTGGGTCATCGGCAGGAGCGAAGCCGATAAAGGATACAATATGGTTGTTTTCAAGATATCTGCCCCCCTGGGCCTTCTGTGCTGTACCAGTCTTGCCTCCCACCCGGTAGGAATCTATAAATGCTTTGCCACCTGTCCCTTGGGCCACGACGCTTTCCAAAGCAAACCTGATTTTTTTTGAAGTTTCCTCAGAAATGACCCTTCGCTTCAGGCTGGGTGAGTTTTTCATGACGACTTGTTTCGTGGCGGGGTCAATTAGTTCTTTTGCAATGTAAGGTGTATATAAGTAACCACCATTTACTGCAGCTGCGACAGCTGAAACCTGTTGAATCGGAGTCACAGATACGCCTTGCCCGAATGCGGTAGTCGCAAGCTCGACCGGGCCGACACGATTCATATTAAAAAGGATTCCCGTTCCTTCACCTTGCAAGTCAATTCCGGTTTTTTCCCCGAATCCGAACCCTTTTATATAACTGAACAACTTTTCTTTCCCGAGCCTTTCGCCAAGTTCGACAAAACCCGGGTTACAGGAATTTTGGACGACCTCCAAAAAGCTTTGGCTTCCATGCCCGCCCCTTTTCCAGCATTTTAGTCTCGCGCCGCCGACCTTTACACTTCCCGAATCGTGAAAGTGCTCTTTCTCAAGGTTTACCTTTCCCTCTTCAAGGGCGGCAGCGAGCGTAATAATCTTAAAAGTGGAACCCGGTTCATAAGTGCTCCAGACAGGAAGGTTTCTGTTATAGACTTCCTGTGGAACAGATCTGAAGTTGGCAGGATCAAAGGTCGGCCTGCTGGACATAGCCAGAATTTCCCCATTGTTCGGGTTCATGACGATAGCAATAAGCCCATCAGGATTATAAGTCTTCTGGGCGATTTGCAACTCCCTTTCAACAATGGTCTGGATTTTCGTATCAATCGTCAGCTTTAGGTCCAATCCGTCGGTGGGAGGCTCATAATCATCAGCCATATCGTCCATCCGGCGGCCTTTTGCATCGGCATAAAACTGGACAGACCCCTTTTCCCCGCTTAATTCCTTGTCATAAAACAGTTCAAGGCCCATCAACCCCTGGTTATCAATACCGGCAAAGCCAAGGACGTGCGCCAAATACTTGCCGTACGGATAATGGCGCTTCGAATCTTCGCCAATATATATCCCTTTCAAGCCTAAGGCGCGGATTTCCTTCGCTTTTTCATGGGATATCTTCCTACCGGCAGGGAGGCGGATCATTGACTCCTGTTCTGTAAGACTCTTAAGGATACTTTCCTTTGAAGCGTTCAAGGCAGCGGCAAGACTCGCCGCTGTATTTTCCGGATCTTTAATTTGCCTAGGAACAATCCAAACTGTCGGCGCACTGATATTTGTTGCAAGCGGCACACCATTCCTGTCCACAATCTCCCCTCTTTCAGGTGCGAAAGGGATTTCCCGGCTCCAGGAGTTTTTCGCTTTGTCCGTCAGCATATCTCCCATAAAAAACTGCACATAACCAAGCCTGACATCAATTATCAGAAAAACCATGATGCCAACAAAAAGCACCGCCATTAATCTTTTTCTGACAGTTACATTCGAAACACGCATAAGAACGCTCCCCCTTCTCCATGCATCCTTCCCGTTGTCTGGCAGCGAGAAAATTGCGCCTTTTAAGAAGGACATGCCTATCGTTCATAAGTATGCGGTGCCGAAAGCAAATAGAACGCCGGCGGTTGTTCCGCCGGCGGTGTTTATTCCTTTATATCAGGATCTTTCTTTTCTTCTTGTTCTCCTACAAGCTGGCGCGGAGTTTCAAGCTGGACGGTGAGATGGTCTCCTTTGCTAATAGGTGAACCTTTCGTGATACTTTGCTTTACTACATATCCGGAACCTTTAAAATTCAAATTCAAGCCCGCCAGGTGTGCAGCCTTCATGACATCCCTGATTGACCAGCCGTCCATATCAGGCATAGCGGCATCCCCGGTTGTCTTAAGGATGACCTTTTCCCCCTCCAGTGCGGTAGCCCCCGCCTCTGGAGCCTGGCTGGCTACTTCGCCCCCATTCCCAATAAGCACAACATCGAACCCTTTATCTTCCAATTCTTTTTTTGCGTTTGCCGCCGGTTTCCCGGAAAAATCTGATAGCTTTCCCGTTTTGGTCGGCTCCTGGGTTGAAGGCTTAATATTGAGATATTGCAGGCTATTTTTCATGACCGGATTGAAAATCATCGATACAGGCAGCGAACCTTTGAAGTAGCTATCTATTTCCGGCTGCTGTACTGCCACATAGACGATGAGTTCAGGATTATCAGCAGGTGCCATGCCTAGAAATGAGAAAATATAGTTTCCCTTTCCACTTAAATACCCGTGTCCCTGTGACAACTCGGCCGTTCCTGTTTTCCCCGCTACACTGTATCCTTCAATGTTATATCGATTGTGCCCGGTCCCTTTAGGAGATGTGATTACCGTCTCTAGGATATCCCTTACCTTTTTTGCCGCCTCAGCGGAAATAGGTTCAGAAACGACCTCCGGTTTCTGTTCTTCGATTGTTTCCCCGGTATCATGGTCAGTGATTTTTTTAATGACATGAGGCTTCATCATTTTCCCGTCATTCGCGATAGCGGTGGCCGCCTGGATTTGCTGGATTGCGGTTATAGCTGTCCCCTGCCCGAATGCAGTCGTAATTTTCTCAATCGGCCATTCGTAGCGGAGCTGGCTAGATACTTCATCGGGCAGGTCGATGCCTGTTGGCTTATCGAGCCCGAATTTGGATAAGTACTCCCTGAACTTTTCAAACCCAAGTTTTTCATTGGCTATCTTGGCGAATGCTACGTTCGATGAGCGCTGTACGCCTTCAAGGTATGTGATTGTTCCCCAGCCGCTGCCGTTATGGTCCTTAATTGCCTTATCCCGTTTGGTCACCTGATAAGAACCCGATTTGTATGGCTCATTCGGATTGAATTTTCCCTCATTCACCGCTGCGGCCAAAGTGAAGATCTTCATCGTTGACCCTGGCTCAAAAGGATATTCAATCGCTTCATTATGCCAGCCTTTTTCGATCCCTTCCCTTGTTTTCGGTTCGAATGTCGGCCTTTGGCCCATTGCCAGAATTTCGCCGGTTTTCGGGTCGGCCACAATCGCGATGATTTTTTTCGGATTATATTCTTTGACCGTCTTATTTAACGCATCCTCTAGGAAAGTCTGGATTTTTTTATCAAGCGTCAAATATATATCATTACCATTTTTCGCGGGAGTAACAAGTTCTTTTCCTTTCGGAAGAAGATATCCCCACAAATCGCTTTCATATTCAAGCTTTCCGCTTTTTCCTGTCAATTGCTTATTCATGAGCTTTTCGATGCCGAGTTTTCCGTAACTGGCATAAGTCCCGTTGTCCCTTTCCTTCCTCTCGACAAAGCCGACAAGATGGGAGGAAAAAATGCCGTTTGGATAAAACCTTTTCGAATCCCGCTTAAAAGTGATGCCAGGAAGCTTTTCGGCTTCAATCTCCTTTTTAGTCTGGAAGGAGATATCCCTGCCCGCCTTTCCAAACTCGACCTGGAACAATTTTGGATTTGTTTTCTTTTTTTCAAGAATCCTCAAAATTTCGCTTTCTTTCAAATTAAGATACTTTGATAATTTAGCCGCGGTCATTTCAGGATCGGCAACATGCTTTGGATTTTTGGGATCTGAAGTCATTTTTTCATCTAGGATGGCAACCAGCGTGTAGGAGGCAGTATCCTCAGCGATCACTTCCCCAGACCGATCCATTATCGAACCCCTTGAGGCTTCAATGGTGGCGTATCTAGTATGTTTTTGCTCTGCTTTCGCTGCGAGTGGCTGGCCAGCGGCTTCACCTGTTATGCCGATGACTGAAAAACGGTAAAGGATGACAAAAAAGAGCAGACTGAAAAGAAAAAACAATCCAACTGCTCCTTTGTTCATATTCGGTTGCTTTTTACCCATTTTTATTGCACGACCTTGACATTATTTTCATTCAGCATCAAGCCCAATTCTTTTGCTTTTAACATGATCCGGTCATAGTTACTTAGCTCTTTCACCTGAACCTGAAGATCGCTGTTGGCCTTTTCCATATCGGTGATAGAAGACTTTACTTCCTGGATATCTTTATTGACTTTATAAATTTCCGACTGGGCGGAAATTACCTGGACAGCTCCAAAACAAAGGAGGGCGGCAAATATGATCCAGATCAATTTTTCGCCTGGCGTTACTTGATGCCATAATCCCCTTTTCCTTTCGGGTACTGCAACATGCTGCCTTTGCTGGCTCTGCTGTTCCTGGAGTTTCCTAGCTAAACTGCTCATTCTTTCCCCTCCTGAACTTTTGTCCTCTAGTTTTATTTATCGAATACGTCTCATCTACAATTTTTCAGCAATTCTTAGCTTTGCTGATCTGGCTCGGTTATTCTCCTCCAGCTCCATTTCTGACGGCAAAATCGGCTTTCTCGATACCAGTTTTAAAACCGGCTTAAATTCTTCCGGTATGACAGGCAGTCCCGGCGGCAGCGGCGGTGTCTCGGAAGCCTGCTTAAATGCTGCCTTGCAAATCCTGTCCTCCAATGAATGGAAGGTAATAACCGAAATTCTTCCGCCTTTATCTAGGAGGCGAATCGCCTGCTCAAGCGATTTTTCAAAAACGCCCAGTTCATCATTTACTGCAATCCTAATCGCCTGAAAGACCCTCTTGGCGGGATGGCCGCCTTTTCTTCTCGCGGGAGCGGGTATCGCATCTTTAATCAGCTCAACGAGTTCAAAAGTCGTCTCAACCGGCTTTTTCGCCCGTGCTGCTTCTATTTTCCTAGCGATTTGCTTTGAGAATTTCTCTTCTCCGTAACGGAAAAAAATTCGGACAAGGTCTTCATATGGCCAATGGTTGACAACATCGAAGGCGGATATTTCGGCACTTTGGTCCATTCTCATATCAAGTGGGGCATCATGCTGATAACTGAACCCCCGTTCCGGAGTATCGAGTTGGGGAGATGAAACACCGAGGTCATATAAAATCCCATCTACTTTATGTATCCCGATTTCTTCAAGTTCACTTTCAAGGTAAAGAAAATTGCTCTTAATGATAGTCAATTTATCCTCATAGCCAGCCAGTTTTTCCCTGGCATTAAGGATAGCCGTCTCATCCTGATCAAAAGCGATCAGCCTTCCCCCAGCACCAAGCCGCTTAATAATTTCAAAGCTGTGGCCAGCTCCGCCAAGGGTGCAATCAACATAAATTCCATCAGGTTTAATATTCAAACCATCTACCGCTTCATTTAATAACACAGTCGTATGATCAAACATGCGAAGCCACCTTTCCAACCGAACGATATTGTTGAGGAATTATACTAAAATAACATTCCCTTTAAATATCGAAGCCAATCATATTTTCTGCAATTTCAGCAAAAGAATCCTCTGATTCCTGGAAGTATTCTTCCCAAATCTGTTTGCTCCAGATTTCAATTCGATTGGAAACTCCTAAAATTACACATTCTTTTTGCAATTGCGCGTAGTCAAGCAGTGGTGCAGGAATATTGATCCTCCCCTGCTTGTCAATCTCACTTTCCGTTGCCCCCGAGAAAAAGAACCTCGTAAAGGCGCGGGCATCCTTTTTCGTAAGTGGGAGGGCTTTAAGCTTATCTTCAATGACACTCCACTCTGTTAACGGGTATCCAAACAGGCATCGGTCCAATCCACGGGTAATAATGAACATTTCCCCAAGGTCGTCCCTCAACTTGGATGGCACTATCAGGCGTCCCTTATTATCAATGTTATGATGGTATTCGCCCATGAACATACCCGATACCCCCACTTTCTAATTAGAATGTACCACAATCCTCCACTTTCCTCCACACTTTTTTAAAAATCCTTTGAAATACTTAGCATAAAATTCAGAATTCCCTCCCCAAAGCTTTTTTGTGCAAAAGAAAAAGCCCCACCAAAAGGTGGAGCTTCGTTAAATGCGGACTAATTTATGGGTTCCGTCAAATTCATAGTCAAGTTCTGTGAGCCTGCTTACAAAATCCAGCCCATTTTTATTTAAGTAATAAAGGACATTCCATAGCCGTTCCTGTGGTAGGCCTTCTGGCCTTAAAGCTAGTGAGGCGCGATAGTATTTATCGAGAGTCACTTGATGTTTTTGCCTGATAGCATCTTCAAGTTTTTTTTGCATGAATTCCAGCTGGCCCAACACAATTGATTCATTTTTCCTTAGCATTGGCAGCAGCGAGGAATCAATTTCCGTGGTCTTCTCATGGAAGTGGCCATACTGTTGCAAAATTGCGTCCTTAGCGGTTTGAAAAACCGTCTCCAAATCGCGGTCCCGGATGCTGTCCATGAATGCCCGTCTTTCTTCTTCCACACCGCGGAGGATTACATTGGAAACATCAAGCTGAAGTTCGTGAAGATCAGTTTCAACCGAACGTTCCAGAAGGGTAATATTCAACCTCGGAACAATCGGGGGCATTTTTATGCCGAAGTGTTCAAATACTAGCTTCAACTCCGCCCAATAGGCAATTTCGCCCGGTCCTCCAATAAAGGCGAGGACTGGGAACAACCATTCCTGCATGAGCGGCCTCGTGACGACGTTGTTGCTTAAAAGGCGTGGTTCCTCTCTAGCAATTGTGAGCAATTCTTCAAAAGAAAATGACACGGTTCCATTTTTACCCAGAAACATGGAGGTCTCCGTATCGTACTCCAGGAGAATCCTTTCCTTCGCTTTCACGTCATAATAGAATAGATTGGCGGAATTGGAAGGGGCGTCAATCATAAGAGAAAAACCGGTCCGGGTTATCTCTTCCTGTTGAGCGGCCAGACACTCGGACACCGCCGCATGCTGGCGAATCAAATTTTCGAAGTTACCGCTTTCGAGGTCTCGCATTGCAGGATGGCCAGAATCAACAAGCAACAGCCCGGTATCTTTAAAAAGTTCAATAATCATGCCGGCGAAGAAGTCCGTAAATGAAGTTGACTTCTCCAACGTCGCATCGATGAACTGAAGCAGATTCCGTGTATGGATTGTTTCCCCGAAATGGGACAACAGGCGTGTTGCCCAATTTTTGCAAATGTCCTTATTGATCTCAATGTCTGTGACCATTTTCTTTTCAAGGACTTTTTGGGGAAAGGTCCATTTGGCTGCGGTAGTCCCTTCTACGGCAAACACATGATTTACTTCCTGGTAATCATGGTCCTCCCCCGCTATCCAGAAAACAGGAACAACAGGGATCCCGAGTTCCGTTTCCTTCTGGCGGGCAAGCTTGATGATCGAAATGACTTTGTGGATCGTATAAAGTGGGCCTGTAAAAATCCCGGCCTGCTGGCCGCCAATCACGGCTACACTTTCAGCATGTCTCAATTTTTCTAGCGAATGATCCATTTCTTCTGATTCCGTAAATCGGCCCATATATCGTTTAATATGGTCCGCCAGCTCTTCCCTGGGGAATTCTCTATTACCCAATTCATCCACCCTTTTTTTGTAAGAGGATGGCTGATTATATGTATAATGAAAAAACGGCTTAATTTGATCTGTCTGCTGCAAATACTCTGAGGCAAAGCGGTTGGCAGCGGGCATTAAGAGATTCGAAATCTCCATACAGTACTCCCTTTCTAAATAACAATTGTCATACCATATGAGTATAGCATTAACATAATAAAATGAAAAAAGACTTTGCCTCAATCATTTATAAAGTGCTTCAGGAAATATTGACAGCATGTATGGCACGCTGAACAAGGCCATACATGAGCAATGCGATGTATCCAAGGAAAAACAGCAAAAAGGTAAATCTCCAAAAGCCCTTAAAAACCTTGGTAATAATGATTTCACCCTTCACTTTCCAATGGATGACTGCAAAAACCATCATCGTTGTCAGCAGGATAATAAAAATCAGCCAAAGGAATGACACCTTCCAAATCGTGATGACCAGGAAGTGTACCGATATGATCAGCAGACACGTCGTAGCATCAATGGCGTAATGAACTGATCGGCGGTGACTGCCAGTCAGAGGCTTGGAAATAATAAATACAAGCAAATAGCCAAGGATGGGAAGGAGTATGAATATCGCTGCGACTGAAGATAAAAATTGACTCATGCCCTTCCCCTTTCTGCGGCAAGTTCCATTCCTTTGATCAATTCATAATAAGCTGTTAACAATGGCGTTTCTGCCCCTTTGGCTTCCTCCAAAAGATATCCAAGGATTGCGTCCACTTCAGTCGGCCTGCCTGCTTCCAAATCTTTCAGCATGGAAGAACGGTTTTCTGCTGTATTCCTGCAAATGCCCTTTACCATTAATAGCTTCTCCGTCTTATCCGGCAGGTCAAGTATGCCCATTACCTCATTGAACAGACACTCGAGCGCCTTTTCAAAATGATGGTTGGAAACCAGTTCTCCATTCTTCACCCTGAGAATTGCAGTCAAAGGGTTGATGACGGCATTAGCCGCTAATTTATTCGCCAGCATGCCGTAATAATCCTCTTCAATATGTACTGGAAACTCTTTTGGAACCAAGCCTGCGAATTCCATTAAAAGCGATGGATCGCCTTTATAGACAGCCGCTCTAGTAACTCCCTTACCATTATGGCTGACCGTTCTGTCATCCTCCCTGTATGCCCCATGCTCAACTGAACCAACATAAATATTCCGCGCATCAAGTTCTTGTAGATATTTCAAGTGGCCCATTCCATTTTGAAGGAACAGATAATTTCCGCCAGCTGGAAGTCTACTTAAAATAGGCTCCAATTGATACTGTTTTACGGCAATAACGATGATATCATCCTCACCGATCCCATTGCTTAAAGGTACCGCATCAACCTTGGCCGTGAATGGCCCGACTCCTTTCAACAATGAAACACCCTGCACGTTTATGTGGTCAGCCTGCTCCTCGTTCCTTGTATATAAGGTAACGTTAAAATTTCGTTGGAGATATGCCGCAAACAGCAGTCCGATTGATCCAGCGCCAATAATCCCTATTTTCATAACAAAAACTCCCTGTCTTCTCTTTGCCTACATTTTACCAAACTTCCGGGACCTTTGTACCTTTTATATGAATAAAAAAAGCTTTTCCGCCTAGCAGGGGAAAAGCCGAGAAATTATTAAACTGGATAAACTGGATGCTTTCTCGTACTGAAATGCAGTTCTTTTGTTTCGTAATAGCCAAACCGCTTGATCAGAACATCCCTGAGTTCTGATGGCGCTACAATTTCATCAACAATCATTTCGGAAGCTAATTTATAAATATCAATATGTTCTTTGTATTCCTTGTGCTTTTCCTGCACAAAAGCAAGCTTTTCCTTCGGATCTTCGATTTCATTTATTTTATTGGAATATACTGCATTCACAGCTGCCTCCGGACCCATCACGGCTATTTGGGCAGTCGGCAGGGCTATGCACACATCGGGTTCGAATGCCGGACCCGCCATGGCGTACAAACCTGCGCCATAGGCTTTTCTGACGATGACCGAAATTTTCGGCACTGTTGCCGAACTCATCGCGGCAATAAGTTTCGCTCCATGGCGAATGATGCCAGCCCGCTCTACCTTCGTTCCGATCATAAATCCAGGGACGTCCGCAAGGAATAGGAGCGGGATGTGGAAAGCATCACAGAGCTGGATGAACTTCGCGCCCTTATCGGCCGAATCGACAAAGAGGACCCCTCCCTTCACTTTTGGCTGATTGGCGATAATCCCTACCGTTTTGCCGCCAATTCGCGCCAAGCCTGTAATCAGCTCAGGAGCGAAAAGCTTCTTTATTTCAAAAAAGCTGTCCTCGTCAATCAGTGCGGCAATCCCTTCATACATATCGAATGGAGCGTTCTGGTTCTCTGGAATAATCGCCTCGAGGGTCCTTCCTTCCTTGGGAGGGATAGCTTCGGCGGCCTTTGGTTTTTCCATGAAATTCGCCGGGAAATAGGAAAGGTACGTTTTTGCGGTTTCAATCGCCTCTTCCTCTGAGGAAGCAAGAATATCGCCGCAGCCACTGATTGTACAATGCATTCTCGCGCCGCCCATCTCCTCGAGCGTCACTTTTTCGCCGATCACCTTTTCGGCCATTCTTGGCGAGCCTAGATACATGGACGCATTTCCATCAACCATAATAACGATGTCGCAAAAGGCGGGTATGTACGCTCCTCCTGCAGCGGAAGGACCGAAAAGCAGGCAAATCTGCGGGATAACACCTGACAGTTTGACCTGGTTGTAAAAAATCCTCCCTGCCCCCCTTCTGTTCGGGAACATATCGAGCTGGTCCGTTATCCGGGCCCCAGCCGAATCCACAAGGTAGAGAAGCGGAACTTTCAATTTCTCTGCGGTTTCCTGGATACGAATGATTTTTTCCACCGTTCTCGCACCCCAGGAACCAGCTTTTACTGTAGAGTCATTAGCCATGACGCAAACGCTTTGGCCGCCGATTTTGCCGATTGCTGTGACGACTCCGTCCGCCGGAAGCCCTTCGGCCATATTGTTTGCAAATTTCCCATCTTCTTCGTATTCACCTTGATCAAATAAAAGCGCAAGACGATCCCTGACGAAAAGTTTCCTTTGTTCCTTCAGTTTATCGTGATACTTATGATGGCCGCCTGCTTCGACCTCTTTCCTTTTATCCAGTAACCGTTGCTGCAAAATGTTTGTTCCGGGCATTCCTTGCTCCCCCTATTCCAGAGTAGCCAGTACATCGCCTTCATTTACGAAGTCGCCAATGGCCACCTTTAATTCGCTGACTTTTCCGGCTGAAGTGCTTTCTACTGGAATCTCCATTTTCATCGATTCCAGAATAAGGATTGTCTGGCCCTCAGCCACTTCATCCCCTGATGAGACCAAAATATTAAAAACGGTTCCAGCCATTGAAGATACGATTTCCTTCATTTTATTTTCCTCCCAACTTATTTTTGTCAGTTCCTTAATTCAGCATTTTATTTAAAAAAGCGGTTGTGTAGCTGCCTTTTTCAAAATCGCTATTCTCCAAAATGGACTTGAAAAGAGGTGCGTTCGTCTTTATTCCGCTAATCATCAATTCTCCAAAGAATTTCTTGGCGGCGGAAAGTGCTTCATCCCTGTTTTCACCGGAGAAGATGCATTTGGCTATCATCGGGTCATAATATGGGGTGACTGTATCCCCTTCGCGATATCCCGCGTCAATCCTTACCCCTTTTCCTCCGGAATATGAAAATTCATTTATGTTGCCCGGAGAAGGCAAAAACTTGACCGGGTCTTCGGCATAGAGGCGGAACTCAATCGCATGCCCGTTTGAAGTGATTTCCTTCTGGCTCAGAGGAAGCTTCTCCCCTTTAGCAGCCCGAATCTGCCACTCTACCAAATCAATTCCGGTAATCTCTTCGGTGACAGGATGCTCTACCTGAAGCCTTGTGTTCATTTCAAGAAAATAAAAATTTTCTTGTTCATCAAAAATGAATTCAATAGTCCCTGCATTTTTATAGCGAACAGCCTGCGCAGCTTTGAGAGCGGTTTCAAAAAGTTTTTTTCTTGCCCCTTCCGAAAGGAATGGCGACGGGGATTCTTCGACGACTTTCTGGTTTCTCCTCTGAATTGAGCAATCTCTTTCAAACATATGGACAATGTTCCCATCGCTGTCTCCGAAAATCTGAACTTCTATATGCCTGGCATTTTCAATGAATTTTTCTAGGAATACCTCATCCGAACCGAAATAGGCTTTAGCCCTGGCTTTTACTGAGGAAAAGGCTTTTTCGAGCTCTGTTTGATCAGGGCATTTGACCATGCCGATCCCTCCTCCGCCGCTCGAAGCCTTCAGCATGACAGGATAGCCTAAATCACTTGCAATCCTGGACGCATCCTCAAGTGTTTCAATGCCCCCGCTGCTGCCCGGGACAACCGGGACGCCCGCTTTTTCCATCGCGTCGCGGGAAGCGACCTTATCCCCCATTAAACTGATCGTTTCCGGAGCAGGTCCAATGAACTTGAGTCCTTCCTTTTCAGCAAGCCTGGCAAAATCCGCGTTTTCGGATAAAAAACCATAGCCTGGATGGATGGCGTCTGCTCCCGCCTTTTTTGCCTCCTCGATAATTCGCTCCCCCTGAAGGTAAGACTTCATGACAGGAGGTTCCCCGATCCTGACAGCTTTATCCGCAGCTTTTACATACGGCAGGGATTCATCGGCATCTGAATAGATGGCAATAGTTTCGATTCCCAGCTTATTGCAAGTCCTGATAATTCTTAAGGCTATTTCCCCTCGGTTTGCTATTAAAATCCTTTGCACACCTTACCCCTTTCTCCCACCTGGCTTCCAGAATAGACTTTTATCAATGGTGATGCGGGAAAACGGCCATCCGGGCAGGCGGGTGTTATTCAATTGTTTCTGTATATCCCTTTTCTGGAAAGAATAACCCTCTACTATGTTTCTACCATACTATCTGAATAACCTGCAAATTTTGAAATTGTATTTTTAGGCGCGGAGGGGGAATTTTTTGATTTTTTGTTATATAATTAGTTTATTCATGGAAACATACATCTTAAGAATCAATTCGCCGCGGAATGAAAGAGAGGTATTTTGACTGGGGGTTGGAGATATGCCAATAAAGGTGGAGAAACTTAAAGTTAACTACAAAACATTAGAAGAGTTTAAAAAATTCAAAGAGTATGGCATACAGGAGTTGTCAATGCTCGAGGATCTTGAAGCGAATATTATCGAAAATGACAGCCAATCGCCTTTTTACGGGATTTATTTTGGTGATAAACTTGTCGCGAGGATGAGTTTATATCAAATTGATTCGAAATTCGATCGCTATTTCGAACCACCACAGACTTATCTGGAGTTGTGGAAGCTTGAGGTCCTTCCTGACTACCAGGGGAAGGGCTATGGGACGGCTCTGGTTGAATTCGCCAAAGGGTACGGTTTTCCGATTAAAACAAATCCACGCGTCGGGTCAAAAAGCTTTTGGGAAAAACACGGGTTCACAGACGTGGATTATGAAGTCGAACGTGATCTGGGTGAAAATCCGCTCGTCTGGTATCCGGAGGGTGTCGGTGCTCAGCACCACTAGAAAAATATCAGTTATTCAAGGAGGCCGCAGCGGATTTTCGCTCGGCCCCTTTATTTTTTTCACATTAAATTAGTGTTATCAGCAGGTCCAGCGGATATTCCTAGCCCTTATTCCACCCTTTCAAGGTTACCGTATTTATCCATCTGGAATTTGGCCTTTTGTTGCCCTGAACCGGGTTCTTCCTTTTCGGCAGCCATCTTCCTTGCCCTGTTCAAGATATCCATTAAAACTTGATAATCCTCACGAAGCCTATCCAACTCATTCGCCAGGTTCACGTTTTCCCTTTCAAGTTCTTTGATTCTTTCGAGAAGCTGCTTTTGCTCCACCTTATTCGAGGTGGCGCTGCCAGCCGCGCTGTAAAGACTTTCGATATATTTCAGTACATCCTTAATCTCAAGTGAAGAATCCAGTTCAGGCTTCAAGGGCTTTTCGGTTCTTTGTACCTCATTGGAATCCTCGCTATTTTGTACCGTCTTTCCTGGTTTTTTCCCTTCCTTCCTCTGCTTCTTGGCATGTTCGATTCCTGACTTATATTGTTTCCTCACATAGGAATTCCATCTAAACCCGCATGCTGCTGAAGTGCGCGACAACTGTCTGCCTACTTCTTCGAAAGCCTGAAGCTGGGTGCCGCCTTCCCTGATATATCTGAGAATTACTTCGGCAAGGAGCAAATCCTCATCCGCTGTCCATGCATCCTGTCTTGTAGATGACATTCTTCTCATCCCTCCTATTGTTTTTACTCATACATATGCGAGTAATAGGATAGATAGAATGGGGAGACAGCCGACGATTTAACAAGTTCAGGCATATCTGGTTAGCGGCGCTTATTCAGGAATCTTGCCACCTGCCTGTGGTGGGCTTCACTTTCCCAGAGTGCAGCGCATATTTCAACTTCCTTTTCGATTCTAGCTTGAAGCTGTGATTCTTCCCATTTATTAAGCCAAATAGTTTTATAACCCTGTAAAACTCCAGACTCATGGCAAATGATTGGGTCCAGAAAGGACTGCCCCGCCCTGACCGGATCGTTTTCGAATATCCAATCAACAAATCCTGAAGCAGCCAGTTCCTCCACAGGCCGCGTTTCTGCTTCCATTAGTAATCTCATCGCAGTTGGCGCAGGCATTTTTTCTGCCAAAATCGCCCCGCCTCCCCAACCTGTAATGATTCCTTGCTTCCCTTGGATAAATCCCGCCTTTATTCCCTTTCTGGCAATCCGGAAATCGCAAGCGGTGGCCAATTCACAGCCTCCTCCCACAGCTGTGCCATTCAATATCGCGACAGTTGGTTTTGGGAGAATCAGCAGTGAATAAAGGATGCCCGCCATCCTTGAAAGCATTGTAAATGCCTCTTCCTTCGTTTTAAGAGCATGGAAGACGGATAAATCCCCTCCTGAACAAAAAGCATCCGACGCCTGCCCGGTAACCGCCACTGCTTTAACTTCCTCATCAGCCGCTAGTCTGACCAGCTGTACAAGGCCATCCATTACTTCAAAGTTAATGGCATTTCGTTTTTCTTCCCTTTCAATAGTGAACAAAAGTATCCCGTTATCAAGCTTTTCTATCGAGTAGGCCATCCACTTCCCCGTCCTTTTTATTTATATCATTGCCTTATGTACGAAAAAAGCACAAGGGATTTCTCCCTTGTGCTTGATCGAACGGAAATTAGTCGTTAACAACTTCTTTCCCCTTGTATGTCCCGCAAGCTTTACAAACACGGTGAGCAAGTTTCATCTCTCCGCAGTTTGGGCATGCAACCATACCAGGAACATTTAATTTGAAATGAGTGCGACGCTTTCTCTTCGCAGTTTTAGAAGTCCTTCTAAAAGGTACAGCCATTCTTCCCACCTCCTTAAAGGGTTTAAGAAAGTTATGAAGCCCAGAAATGCTGGTTTCTTCACTTTGCTTCTTTTTGCCGATTATGAATCGGATGATTTGTTGTCATCAAAAAACTTGGCCAGCCCTGCAAGCCTTGGATCGATTTTATTGCTTTGGCTTTCCTCGGAAACCACTTCCCAATCCTTCCCGGATTGCGGAGCGCCCCCTTCAGCCTTGACATCCTCGCAAAACACCTGCATGGGAACTTCCAGAAGCAGAATTTCCCGGATTACAGGCATTAAATCGACCACATCACCTTTCACCTGGTAGGCCTCTTCATCTGTTTCATATCCAGAAATATTGAAAAGGAAAGTTTCCGTTGTTTCGACATCCACTGGATAAATGACATCAACTAGAGTCCTGGAACATGGCAGAACAAAATGGCCTTTAATCCTTAGATGGAATACCACTTTCGTGGCCCCCACATCGGCCCGTCCAGTAATACGGATCGGGGAAACCTCCCTGATTGTAGAATCAATCTCCTTGATTTCTTCAACACGGATCGTTTCATCAATGACTAAATCCTGGTTCCGGATTTTTTGCAGCTGGTTAATTGTCCATTTCATATAGATCACCCCAAGGCAACAAAGGTAATTATAGCTTCCATAAAACTATTTGTCAATATTTTTTCTTTACACCCCAAACTTGCATTGCGATCCGCGTGAAAGGCGGTTAAAGTCCTCATTATTTACTAGTTTAACCGTAATCCCATTGTGCAAACATGAAAAGAGAAAGGCTGCTTTTACTGGTGCATGCTGATGATTTGGCATAAAATAAAGAAAACATCGACAGGGAGGATTTTTTTTGAAAGCTGCTGGAGTTGTTGTGGAATATAATCCATTTCATAATGGACATCTCTATCATTTAGAAGCAGCCAGGGAAATGAGCGGCGCTGATATTATTATTGCGGTCATGAGCGGCAGCTTTCTGCAAAGGGGAGAACCAGCCCTTGTTTCAAAGTGGTCACGCGCGAAGATGGCTTTAATGAACGGGGCTGATCTAGTCTTTGAACTGCCTTATCAATACAGCACCCAAAAAGCGGAGGTATTTGCGGATGGGGCTGTAAAAATGCTCGATGCCGCCCTATGTTCCACCGTTTGCTTCGGAAGTGAAGCTGGGGATGCGGAGGCTTTTATTAAAACGGTTGAATATATCAACAACGAGAGGGAATCCTATGACCGGTTGATCCGGCAGTACATGCAGACAGGGGTCAGCTATCCCCGGGCAGCCTCCTTGGCAATGGAAGAACTGAAAGCGCCCGAGGGAGTCCTTCCCTTGTCACAGCCGAATAATATCCTTGGCTATCATTATGTGAAATCCATCCTTTCCATCAATAGCAGGATGATGCCTTTGACGGTTAAAAGAAAGAGCGCAAATTACCATGACCAGGACTTTGCCTCGTCTACTATTGCAAGTGCGACCAGTATCCGGAAAGCACTGTTTGATGGATCAGGAGGTCTTGCTTCTATTAGAAGGTACATACCAAAAAGTTCAGCCGAAGCACTTGAAGATTATTTGGCGGAGTTCGGCGCCTTCCATTCATGGGAGATGTTTTGGCCATATTTAAAATATAGGCTCCTCCAGGCATCCCCCGCTGAATTGAACTCCATCTATGAAGCCGAAGAAGGACTGGAGAACAGGCTTGTTGGAGCAGCTATTAAAGCGGAGAGTTTCGGGGAATTCATGAACACCGCAAAAACAAAGCGCTATACGTGGACGAGGATTCAACGGTTATGCACCCATATTCTTGTTAACGCAAAAAAGGAAGAAATGGCAACCTCAGAAAAAGGACCGGAATATTTGCGCTTGCTGGGGATGACGGATTTCGGCAAAAGATATTTAAATATGTATAAAGGCGATTTTAAACTGCCGGTCGTTTCCAGACTCTCATCGTTTTCCAGCAAGGGGATTGAACTCGATATCAAAGCGGCCTATATATATTCCCTTGGGGTTCCAGGTCCGCAGTCACAGAAGCTATTGGAAATGGAATATAGCCAGCCTCCATATGTAATCGAAAAGAGATGAAGCAATTGCTTCATCTCTAACTCTTTTTAGGCTTTAGTTTTTCGAGGTAGGCTACCGCCTCATCAAATGTATCAACAGGAATAATTTTCATTTTTGAACGGATGTCTTTAGCTGTTTTGACAGCTGCCCGGTAGTTTGAATCTGTCGCCCCATTTTCATTTGGTGCAAAAAATATTTCTGCACCTGCTTTATCCGCGGCGACAATCTTTTGCTCGATTCCCCCAATAGGACCCACTATACCTTCTGAGAGCGTCCCTGTTCCGGCAATTTCATACCCTTTTGTCAAATCCTCCTCTGTGAGCTGATTGTAAATTTCAAGGGCGAACATAAGACCTGCTGATGGTCCGCCAATCTCATCTGTCTTCACTTTCACTTTTGGAGAGACGATGATTTCCCTGTCATCCACCGGCAAAATCCCAATACCTGCTCCCGGCTGATTGCTTCCAGGGATTTTATCCTTGAAATTCTCAAGCTTCAGAGTTGTTTTTCCCTCTTTCCCTTTCCTGCTGTAGGTCAGGCTCACTTGGTCGCCTGCTTTTTTTTCTTTCAGGTAGGAGAGCAGTTCGTCCTTCGATTTCAGTATTTTTCCATCAGCCACCAATAGCCTGTCCCCGGTTTCCAGGATGCCATCTGCTGGCATTCCGGGAACAGTGCTCATCACATAAATACCTTTATAACGATATTCCACTGGAATTCCGGCTTTTTTATAGGCTGCTTCAATCGCGCTTGTTTTTGAATCTTCCATCATATGCAGTTGTTTTGTATTATAATCTTTTTCACTTTCACCTTTTCCCAGCACTTCATCGAGGGAGTATATTTCCTGGTACTTGCCAAACTTCGCCATCAAGTAAGTATAAATATTAGCTCTTCCCATTCGGACAGTTGTCAGCATAAAGCTGCCTTCTTCATCGAACCCATTTTCAACTGTAATGATCGGTTCAAGCTCTTTTGCAAGCCCTGGTTTTGAAATATAATATGGCAATGAATAAAAGATGCTTGCCAAAAAAAACAAGGCGGCAAGTATATAGGGAATCCTAATGTGTTTTTTGCGCATTCTAATGCTGCTCCTTCCAGCGCCCAATGGCATCTCTAATTGGTCCAATTTGTTTTTTGGCCTCTTCTTCCCCTATTTTAATTATCTCTTCTATATTGGTAAAGGCCCGCGAACTGAACCTGCCAACCTGCGGGCGGATCATGACATCCGAAGCCACCTCCCGATATCTGAGCAGTTCTGTTTGCATGATATCGATACTTTGCATGATTACATCATATATCGAATCAATTTCAGCATTTTTTTCGACTCCGGAGACGTCAACTGCAATGACGATATCAGCCCCCATTTCTTTGACAACAGAGACCGGGATTCGGTCGACGACACCACCATCAACTAGAATCCTTCCATCAATTTTTTCAGGAATGAAAATTCCGGGTATTGAAATACTTGCCCTTACTGCCTCAGCGGCGGACCCCGATTTAAAGACAACCTTTTCCCCAGTCATTAAATCAGTAGCTACTACGGCAAGCGGCAAGTTTAGTTCTTCAATATTTTTATTATGTGTGAACAGCCGGATAAACTCTTTTACCCGTTTTCCAGAGATGAACCCCATTTTCGGTACTGTAAAATCAAGAAAGTATTTTCGTTTAAATGAAATGGAAAATTTATAAAACCGGTCAAGGTCAATTCCCGCTCCATAAAGACAGCCGACCAAAGCCCCCATGCTGCTCCCCGCAATCATATCGATTGGGATTCCTTCATCCGTTAATACTTTTAAAACCCCCAGGTGGGCAAACCCGCGGGCTCCTCCTGAACCAAGCGCCAAACCGATTTTCGGAGCCATCCAATCCTGCCTCCCCTGAATAATATCCACTTTTGTTCCTTTAAAAATCTCCTTCAATCTTATGGTCTAATTCCTTATTCTATGAGTATATTGTGATACAGGGACAGGCGTTATCCCTGATCCTTTCCATGCGGACAACTATTATGGCCCAGGCTAAAAGAACAGCCACTTATTATTCTAATGAGGATAAGGCGGCTTTTTCATTTTACCATCCGGGCTTCTACGTTGCATCCTTCAATTCCTTCACCAAGGAGGCCTGTCATGTTCCGGTCAAAAGTAAAAACAATTCTTCTTGCGGTTTCTGTTTCGATTATGGCCGTTTCATTGATTTCGTATCCCCAGGAATCATTTCAGGCATCGATCCGCGGTCTTAACATGTGGTGGGAAATCGTCTTTCCTTCACTGCTTCCCTTTTTCATCATATCTGAAATGCTCATTGGCTTTGGAGTGGTAAAATTTATTGGTGTTCTGCTTGAACCATTAATGAGGCCGCTGTTTAAAGTTCCCGGTGTCGGCGGTTTTGTTTGGGCGATGGGAATGGCGTCGGGATTTCCAGCCGGTGCCAAACTTACTGCCCGGCTCCGCCAGGAAGGAAATCTTACGAGAATTGAAGCGGAAAGACTGGCTTCATTTACAAATTGTTCAAACCCTTTGTTTATTTTTGGGGCAGTGTCTGTGGGTTTTTTCCATAATGCCCACCTAGGCCTCCTTCTGGCCATCTCGCATTATCTCGGAAATATATGTGTTGGGTTAATCATGAGGTTTTATGGAAAAGATGAACGTTCTTCCAGAGGTGGCCACCATAAAACTTTCAAAATTCGGGAAGCCCTTGCCGCTCTTCACCGGACAAGGCTGAAAGATAACCGTCCAATCGGAAAGCTTCTTGGAGATGCTGTAACTTCTTCGATCCAGACATTGCTAATGATCGGCGGATTCATCATATTATTTTCAGTCGTCAATAAGATTCTTTTCCACTTACAGGTCACAGCCTTCCTGGCAAACGGGCTTAATGTGGTTCTATCATCGATGTCCTTTCCGGAAATGCTGAGCATCCCATTTATCTCCGGCCTATTCGAGATAACCCTTGGCAGCCAGCTTATCAGCCAGGTGCAGGAAGCAACTCTCCTCCAACAGGCCATTATAACCAGTTTCATCCTTGCCTTTAGCGGGCTCAGCGTACTCGCTCAGGTAGCAAGCATTCTCGCGCAAACAGATATACGATTTCGGCCGTTTTTCTTTGCCCGAATCCTCCATGGATTTTTCGCTGGTATTTTTGCATTTTTATTATGGGAACCTTTTTACATCAGGATTGCCGGCTCTACAATCCCGCAGGACGCAGTACCGGTTGTTAACCCGGCGGAGGCAGGTATTTTCTCCATCAGCCACTTTGCCATCGTGGAATGGGGTCCCCTCTTGACGCTTGCCTCTTTGATTATCTACATAATCATTTTATATCGGCGGCAGCGGATAGGATGAAAAGCCTTAATAGCGGACGATAATCAAAGCCAGCCGGGTATTGACCGCAGCTGGCTTTAAATGTTATAAATTAAATTTCTTCTTTAACGCTTTTTCAACAGGCGGAGGAACAAGTTCGGTGATATTGCCTCCGTATTTCGCAACTTCCTTTACTATGCTGGAACTTAGGAAGGAATATTGGTTATTCGTCATGATAAAAAAGGTTTCTATTTGTTCGTTCAACACCCGGTTCATTGACGTAATTTGCATTTCATACTCAAAGTCGGATACGGCCCTTAACCCCCTGATTATTGCACGCGCATTTACGCTTTGGGCATAATCAACCAAAAGTCCCTGAAAGGAGCCGGTTTTCACATTTTTCAAATCCTTGGTTACTTCACTTATTAATGAAATCCTCTCTTCAACAGAAAAAAGGGGATTTTTTGAGGAGTTATTTAAAACGACGACATGCACCTCGTCGAAAACTCTTGCCCCTCTCATGATGATATCGAGATGTCCGTATGTAACCGGGTCGAAGCTCCCCGGGCAGACCGCAATATTAGTCACATTCATTTCCCCCTTGCACCGTTTCCGGATAGGCATAAATCGAAATGGCTATAATTCCATAGACTTCATGTCTTATTTTCTGCAGGTCTCCCGCAGTTTCGGGAAGCACGAGCTCTTTGCCGTGTTCGCAAACTATCTTTCCTCCCCGTTCAAGCCTTCCATCGGAACTGATCCTTTCGAGAAGCGATACTAGCTGCTGCTTTTTATAGGGCGGGTCAAGAAAGATATAGTCAAATGCCATGCCGCGTTTCGAAAGCGCCTTTAAAGCTCTTTCCGAATCGTTCCGGTATACTTCCGACTTATTCTCCAGTGTGCATGCCCTCAGATTCTCCTTTATCACCATAATCGCTTTTGGGTCCCGGTCAACAAATATAACCTGTTCCAGTCCCCTGCTTAGCGCTTCAATCCCAAGCCCGCCGCTTCCCGCATATAAATCAAGGCCTGTCCCTCCTGAAAAAAACGGGCCTATCATATTAAAAATCGCTTCCTTTACCTTGTCTGTCGTCGGCCTTGTGCCTGTGCCGGGCACCGCCTTAAGCGGACGGCCTTTGCAGCTTCCTGAAACGACTCTCATTTTAAAATCACCGCTAATCCATTAAGATACTTTTTTCATAATCCTAACACAATTGACTCACGCAAGCCAAATCAAACTTTGTCTAAAAAGCATGCTGCCAAAAAATTATACAAAGCCGTGTATAAGCACGGCTCCACTGGAAATAATGGAATTAACAACATCAATTCGAGGATGTTGTTGCCAACCGCGGAGAAGACTTACGTTTCCCCATAAGTTCTTCCTCCGGTTTCTCCTCTCCCTTTGCCTTCTGTCCCCTATGGGATATAGAAGGGCCCTGCAGGCATTGCCGCAGGGTTTTTTCTTTTGTCAAAAGCCGTTGTATGCTATTGTTTAGAATGATTAATGATAGCAAAAGGAGCGTATAAAAGTGATACAGCGATTTATAGAGCTTGGAAGCGGCTATGGGGATTTATATGAATTGATTGAAATAGCAAAAACAAATTCCAGCCGCCTTACCCATATGCTTGCCCTTCATACTATTAAAGACGGGAAGGAAGTAACTTCTGCCGCTATTATCCTGCGCCCGGCACACGAAGGTAAATTCCAGCCCATTTACATTTGCAGGGAGGGAATTCCAAATCCCCATTACCATCCAGTGAAGAGATACGGTCTCTTCGAAGAGGCGGCCTCGTTGCTTGGGAAACAGGTTTACGAACTATCAGTTAAGCCGTCAACAATGTTTGCCGAGACCGAACTATACTATCAGCAGCTAATCGGAATTCTCCGCCTGAATCATTTCCTTCCCCCATTAGGTTGATGGGGCTTGATTACAATAACTCGTCATGAGTTATCCACAAAGACATATTTTATAATTTCCTAAAAGAAAATAAAGTGAGGGCTAGTCCGCCCTCACTTAAATACCCATTTTATAATCATATTCCTTCGCTTTATCAGGTGCCGCGTTTTCATATTCCATTTTGACAAAAGGTTTGTAGGATGGTTCCACCTTTTTAACAAATGAATAGGATTGCAGTTTCTCCATAACTGTGTCTATCTCACTTTGGTCGCAATAGATAACAGCATACTTAAGCTTTTTAGATACATAATGGACATTCCCGAACCTTCTAAGCATTTTGGCCTGTTTTAAGGTATAGAGCCAGACCACCAAACCTTGCCTTTGTCCAAACATTATTTTTTCCCCTTCATACACGGTGTTTCTTATTAGTCTAGCATATGAAAACCGGTTAAATCAATCGGCATCCATACTAAACTGGAACAAATTCCCGAACACCTTACTCCCTTGCCTGCTTAGCTTTAATTAAAATGCACTGTTATCCTTGATTGTTGATTTCCACTTCGGTGACATGCTTTCCGCGGGGCGAAGCAACTACCTGAATTTGCTTCGTGCAGCTTTGCGACGAGCTGAAGGTTCGCTTCCCCGAATAGTCTGTGGCGCAGGAGCAGTCTTTGTGGAGCCTCCTCGGCGTCATAGACGCCTGTGGGGTCTCCACGTGCCGCTTCATCCCGCCGGAGTCAGTCCCCTCCGTTTCAATCAACTCCTTGAAAAATCAACTGTCCCTTTAATTGAGAAAATTAAAAAAGGCCGGCACCGCCGACCTTTACAAATTAACCAATTTTCCACGCCATCTATGCGGAGCATCCGCAGCCTCCGCCGGTCCCGCAGCCTCCACCGCAACTGGAGCCAGTTTCAAAAAACGGGTTGCCGGCCGGGACCTTAATATGCTTTGACACTGAACCGCCAATAAGGCCGCTGATTTCATCTAGCAGGCGCTGGAGGTCATTTTCGGCCATCTTAAATTCTGCCACATTACCATCCAGGTCCATATCCCTTTTCGCTTCCCTAATTTGCATCATGATGCTTTTGTAGTCAGGATGGTACTTGCCAAAACGCTGTACATCCTCGTACTGATCCTTCAATTTTACAAAGCGGGAAATTTTCCTTTGCGTTTCCTTGCTTGTACGCAATTTATATAAACAAGCCCGATAATGTTCGGCGACTTCAGACTCCAATACCATTTTGCCCAACTGCTCTGCATTTTCGAGCAATTCAACTCTTTCTATTGTAGCAAGCAAATCTGCCCACCTCCATTGTACATTTTACCATGAAGGCAGGTAAAAGGTGAAATTTTCTATGTTAAGCCCATCATTTACCATTCGACATACTTCTTACTGAGTTCCTGTAGTTTTCATAGATTGAAACATCTGAAACATCATTGATGCCATCTGTACACCGTTGGAAAATTTGGCGACCCGGTGGGGGATGGTTTTTTCAAAATGATATAAAGACGCGGTTTCAAAGTCCTGTAAAGCGTTTGGATCCCTCGAAAGCTTCCGATACCAGACAGGCTGTTCCCTAAGGAACTGTTTCAAATCCTGCCTTCCTTTAATATAGTCCATTACTTCTGCCCTCATGTTTCTTTCCCCCTGTCAATCTTTTCGGAATGGAAAAAGCTGCGGAGGCGGAGCTATTTCAGCGGGAGCCTGCTGCGGAGGAGGAGAACTGCGGAACTGGTTAAGCAGCCCCTGTACCGCGCCAAGCGTCTGACTGAGATTGTAAAGATGGGATTGAAATTGGGCTGGGTCCATTTTTTGTGCGTAATTCATCAACTTTTCCATCCACACTCCAGCCCCCTGTCCATCCGAAGCAGCGGCGGGCTCATTTACTGTCTCCGTTCCCGTCTTGGCGATCCAACGGGGATCTTCCTCACCAAGCAGGTACCAATCTTCATACAATTCCTGCCATGTCGCCCTCCCATCCCGGACATCCTGGATGATATGCGGATGGCTTGTAACAAATTCCTTGAATCTGCTGACAGAAGGATGCAGCTTGTTTTCAGCCATGGTTTCATCCACTCCTTTTATTTGCCTATAACACATTATGTTCAACATTCCCAGATGGTGAAAAAGAAGCCCCGCCCTCTATTATTGTCCGACTTAGTCAGGGCTAAAACTATAAAAATGGTAAAAGGAATGATACTATTTAGGATAGAAAAGGAGAGAATATCTTGAAAAACGAACTTGAACAGTTGCTGACGGACTATATGGGACTTGCAAAAGAAACAGATTTAAAAGCTCTTTCCCATGTCATCAGCGGGATGAAAAAGAAATTGGAAGGCCATTCCACCACATTTATTGGAGGTATCCTTCATTATAAGAAGAATCCCGATGAATCAGTCTGGGAAATAACCATTCCAATCAACCCTGCCCTTTTCAATTCCTTGGGAATCGTTCATGGCGGCATTACAGCGACACTGATCGATTCGGCCATGGGGACTCTTGCCAATTCCCTCGTCCCGGAAGGATATGGAGCGGTCACTTCCCAATTGAATGTCCATTATCTTGCTCCTGGAATTGGAGAAAGCCTCCGCTGCCAAGCAGAGGTCGCCCATCAAGGAAAAAACACGATGGTGATCAGCGCGGAAGTATTTCGTGATGACGGTAAAAAAGCAGCGCAAGCAACTGGAAGTTTCTTTATCGTAGAAAAGAAGGTCAGCAGCGGAGAGTGATGCGTTTTGGTAACAGCTATCCTTATTCCAATAATTTGCTTTTACTTCTTGTGGCTGTCAGTCAGGGAAGCCAAGGAAAACGAAAAAAAATGGCTTGAAGCGGGAATAGCTAAGGAAGAAGCAATTGTTGAGGGCATGATTAATTCCGTCACGCTGGAAAAACAAAGATTTTATTATCACCGTTTTCTTCTTGTCCAGGAGCTAACAATGAAAACTGCTTCGGGGATTTTAAAAGCCCGTATCATCGTGCCCCTTAGAAAGAATTCTGTTATAGAAGAATATCATCCCGGCCGCGGAGTCCGCCTATATGGAAGCTGGCAAAAAAATTGGTTCCATGTAAACAGAGTCGAGCCCACAAAAGAGAAATAGGAAGCAGGCATCACGCCTGCTTCCTATTCAAGCCACTTCTGGATAAAGTTCTGTGTGTAATATTTCCGATGGACGCCAACCCCGATATGGGTAAAGTCCTTATTCAACAATGACTCTCGGTGGCCTTTGCTGTTTAACCATCCTTCCATGACAGCGGGAGCATCGATATAATTGGCGGCTATATTCTCACCCGCAGACTGGTATACCACCTTTGACTTTTTCAGCCTATCCGATAAGTTCCCGTACTTTTCAGAAATATGGGAGAAATTATTGCTTTCATACATATCAAGACTATGTCCGTAAGCGGCTTCGGCGGTCTTTTCATCCCACTTCAAAGTTTCCAATTCATAGCGGAGCCTAAGTACATTTGTCATGTCGAAAATCTGTTTTTCCGCTCCAGCCTCTACCTCTTGCCATTCCTCCGAATTGAGCGGCCTCGCTTCAATCAATTCCCCTCTGTATGAGATTTCGTAGGGTCTTTGTTTAATTAAAGTTTCCGCATCAAGAAACCTCACACTTGAAAGGCTGCTTGTAAATCTATCGATAGACAATTGTGCGAAAATATCCCCGAACTGGATAAGAGGCATTGTATTTACATCGGTATCGGTTAATTCAATGCGATACTCATTTCCTTCATATTGCATTAAAATATTCGTATGTATTGCAAAGGAGGTAAAGATTTCTTCGAGCGGCATCCCAATTGTAAAGGGGGCGACGTTCGCTTGCGGGCCTATCGCATATACAGTTACAACCTTTTGATTTACCACTCCTACCTGGACATACTTATTTAAGTCCAGATTGTAAATATGCCATTCATAGTCATAACCTGATTTATCAATCCTGGCAGGTTTGCCAAGCGCCTTCTCCACATCCTGAATTGACTTTCCAATCAGAATGGATAGCCCTATGTCAGGCCTGTCGGGAATATCATAATTTGACGCACCGCCTTTATTGCTCTTTGTCGGCTGTTCCTCCTCCGGAACCGGCTCTTCGCGAATAAGGGAGTCCTTGTCCCCATTTCCGTCCTGGTTTACATAAAATCCAATCGTCAGAAAAACCGCAGAAAGTATCATGATCCGTATAAGTGTTTTCAGAGAGCCGTCCCCCCTTCCGCTTTCCTTCTATAATATGAAGCAAAGAAAACTATTATCTCTTTCTTGCCGTTTCCTTTTTTAAAGCTGATTTTGTAAATGAAATTATTATACGATGCAAAGTATGTAATACACTTCCTATTATAGCAAAATCATTGTCTAAAAGTGCAAGTAGCTTACGCCATACCATAAAGAGAAAAAACAAAAGCGCCAAACCGGCGCTTTTGCTAATGCTGTACTCCGTTATAATTTGTTTCAGAAATCTCTGATAGGGCGCTTCCTGCCTGCTCATCTGTCCGTTCTCTAACCGCAAAATCACCAAGGGAGACCATACCAAGGAGCTTGGAGTTTTCAACAACAGGCAGCCTCCGTATTTGATGCTTCGCCATTAACTTAACGGCTTCATCAGTTGAAGAATCGGGAGAAACGGTAACTAACTCTTTTGTCATTATTTCCTCCACTTTAGTGGAACCAGGCTTTTTTTCTGCCGTTCCCCTAATGACAATATCGCGGTCTGTAATAATGCCGGCTAACCTTTCGCCGTCCATAATCGGGATTGCCCCAACATTCCATTCTTGCATTTTTACTGCCACCTCAAACATATTATCCAGTAAGGAACAAGTTTCTACATTTTCAGTCATAAAATCTCCTACTTTTTCCATAACAATACCTCCTTCTATTTAAGGTAACTTACAGAATCCTCCTTTATTAATTTTTCCAAGCCACCGGAAATTATTCTGCTCTTTTCCAAGGCGGCCATGTGAATTCATTGCATATTATAGCGAATTAAACTATTATAAAAATGAGTTGAACTGCTTCATACAACAGTTGCTGCATGTTTACTAAAGGGGGATATCGGTGTGAAATTTGAGAATACTGGACTGGAAAAACTTAAAGCAGATCTCGGTCATCTGGATGATATCATGCTAAGGCATGGCCTTGTCCGGGAAGGTCAGTGGGATTATGAAAGAGTAACCTTCGACAAGAAATATGAACTCCGTGACGGTACATACTATCTGAGGATCCGCGGATATGCGGTCGAAGGAGATGTGGATTCCAGCAGGGCGTTAATTCAATTGCTGCCTCCTCTTCTTGGAAAGCATTACTATCCGCATGGAGTGGAATATGGCGAAGGGGAGAAGTTCCCAGCCGCGCTTGTGACCCAGTGCAAGAACCTGCTGGATAAAATCAAAGAAGAAGTTGAGGAATTCGCAGAATAATTTATCGAAAAGGCGCATGGTTACATGTGTCTTTTCTTTTTACGGAGATTGCTATTGTTTGTAATCATTCATAAAAGCTATAATTTAAATAGAAATATATAATTTTGTCCAAGGAAGGTATAAACCATTGACAGCATTTTTCACTAGAAAAAAGATTTTATGGGCTGTTTGGATACTTGCTGCGCTCCTGGCCCTTTATTTTATCCTGCCTGTATCGGTTCCGTTGATTTTGGCCTTATTCACCGCGATCCTCTTGGAACCTTCAGTCAGGCTGACCACAATCCGATTTAAAGCCAAAAGGAATATTTCTGTCTTAATCGTATTTACTCTTTTTGTTATCCTCATTGGTTCACTCGGCTACTATGTGACCGTTAAGGCTGCCGCTGAAGCCCTTGACATGGTTAATCATGTCCCGGCCTATGCGAACGGGATATCCTCGTATTGGCTGGAAGCGAAAGAAAGGATTGGCATCATGTCTAAAGACATGCCAGAATCCATCGTTGTCCAAATGACAAGCCAGGTTGATAATTTTGTTGTTTCCCTAAAAAATGTCGTGCTTACTTACGTGAATATTAGCAGCATCAAGTCGCTCTTAACAAATATTCCGAATCTCTTCATTTCCTTCATTGTTTATTTAGTTGCTCTTTTCTTGTTTATGGTCGATATTCCAAGACTAAGAAGAAGCATTCAGGCGCATTTAACCGAATCGACCGCCGAAAAAGTAAATGCAATGTTTTCCCGGCTTTCAGCTGTTATCGTTGGATTTATAAAGGGCCAAATTCTTGTAGGCGTATTGATTTTTGTGATTGCGCTGATTGGATTGTATGTAATTACGCCCGATGCAGCTTTACTTGCGGCAGCGCTTATCTGGATCTTCGATTTCATCCCGGTAATTGGCCCGTTAATCATCCTTGGTCCGATGGCTCTGTTTTTTGCGCTGACGGGAAGTATATTGATTGCATTCGAATTGGTCGTGTTGGCTGCTATCCTGATTGCAGTTCGACAGTATCTGGAGTCTAGAATGCATCTAAGCCATTCCCGGCTTTCCCCTCTTATTACGCTGGCCGCCATGTATCTTGGCTTTAAAATGATGGGAGTTACGGGTATAGTCATTGGCCCGATCATAGTGGTTGCAATTAAAACAGCCCACGAAGCAGGTATGATAAAATTAAATTTCAAGCTTTAAAGACGAAAACTGGCGACCTCTTATGGCCGCCAGTTTTCGTTTCGCTCTTTTTACCCTTATTATGTCCCCAAAATAGCCTTGATGACCGAGGTCGTTTCCCCGCCCTCATAAAAAATATAGAGGAGCAGGTAGACCGCCACGCCTGTAATAGCCGTGCCAAACCATACGATGCTCGTAAACGGCCCAAGCTTTCGATGGATATTAAGCCTATCTTTCAAGCCGGTGTATATATTGATGAGACCGAGAATGGCTCCTAGAGTCGCAAGGGTAATGTGAAAAATCAAAAAGACCGTATAATAAATTTTGAGATGTTCAGGGCCGCCAAATGAAGTATTCCCTATGAACACGGTCCTGGACATATAAATAATGAAAAAAGTAAGCGCGGCTACTCCGGCAGCAAGCATTGTTTTTTTATGTGCCTCTATCTGCCTTTTGGAAATTTGATACCAGCCTATAGCGACTAGGATGGCACTTATCACAATGAAAGAGGTACTGATTGTTGGCAATATCGGTACTGAATGGTCCATGTCTTAATCCTCACATTCTTATATACTACTATAATAGTAGACGAGTTCCTTATATTTTTCAAATCAATTAAGGCAACGGAAATGCGTGTAATAAATAAAAGCCCCCTGCCCGGGGCTTTTATTATTCAGCAGCGAACGGTTCGGGTTCAGGATCAATCCCCGACTGTTCCTGCCTGTACCATTCAAAGAAAACTTTTGCCAAGAAAACAGCATAGACAACTTCCTGTATTATTTTCATCAGGACTCCGCCAAGCCGCTGGTCTTCCAGGAGCGACAATGTACTGAACATCTCCGGACCGCTTAAATCCAATCCTGCCAAAAGGGACGGCGATACACAGAGTTCCATGGATTTAGCCCATAAAGAAGGATCCGAGAATGTTGCATATAGTGGATCGTTCGTAAAAATAATCAAGGCGCAGGCCGGTGTAATGAGAATTCCGTCCGCAAAAATATAGCCAAGTTTCTTCAGGCCGGTCAGTGTTTGATGCTCCGGCAGCTCAGTGACGATCGGCCACCACATGAACAGGGCGAAAAAGAAAATTCCTGCAGTAAAAGCGGCATGAAGAAGCATTGACTGCTTTACAGCATCGAAAATTAATGGGACATGGTAAAGCGAGAACATTCCATTGAATACCAACAATGCGATCAGTGGTTTTGTCATGAAGTTGAAGATTTTGCCGATCGCGGGAATTTTAATTGCCGCCCTCCATAGCCATGGCGGAATCCCCATAATGAACAAAGGGACGACAATTAAGTAAAGTGAAGCCATTTGGATCATATGGGCATAAAAAGTTATATGGCCCATCAAATCGAGCGGTGAGCCTTTAATGATATATAGCAAGACCATTGAAGTGGTAAAATAAACAATCTGCCGTGCCTGCAATGGTACGCTGCCCTCAAACCTGTCCTTTAGCCTAATTGTCAAAATAAAATAAAGGGCGGTCAGTAACGCGAGAGAAGTAAAAAAGTACGGGCTCCATAGTGCTTTGAATCCAAATATGTCAAGAGTAAGCACCGTAACACCACCTTGGATTAATTTCATACTATCTCATTATAATCCTTGAAAAACACGTTGGCAAAGGAAGCTGCTTCCGTAGCGAATCCAAAAAAGAAAATCGGCATTGAGCCGATTTTCTTTTTTTTACCACCAAATGATTGTCACAAAAGCCAGGACTGTAATAAGCCCGATTAATAAACCCGTATAGAGAAACAGAGATGGGGCTTCATGGCCTTTATGGCTCATGTGCATGAAATAGTATAGTTGGAAAATGACCTGCACTACAGCAAGCAGGACGATTAACGGAACCGTGAACCAGGCGGAAAAACCTACACCTACAGCTCCAAAGGCAATAAAGGTAAGGAAAAGCATGATCGAGAAAGAGATAATTTGATATCGCATTTCCTCCTTGCTTTTGCGCTGCCTATATGCCAGATTCACTTTTGGGTTCCCTGAGTTCAAATTTTGATTCGCCATCAGTTATCCCACCATTCCCATTAAATAAACTACTGTGAAAATGAAGACCCACACTACGTCGATAAAGTGCCAGTAAAGGCTGGCAATGTAGAACTTCGGCGCATTGTACAAGCTGAGGCCGCGCTTAGCATTGCGGACCATCAATGTGATGATCCAAACGAGCCCGAAAATAACGTGGGCACCGTGGAATCCTACCAAAGTATAGAATGCCGACCCAAAGGCAGAACTCGTAAACGTATGTTTATATTCTGTGACATAGTGGTTGAATTCGTAAATTTCAAGGCCTAGGAAGCCGAGGCCAAGTGCCACGGTCACGCCAAGCCAAAGCATCATTTTTTTGAAAGCAAAGTTTTTCATCTGGTAAATGGCGTATACACTTGTCAGCGAACTTGTTAAAAGAAGCATGGTCGCTACAAACGTCAGCGGAAGATCATAAAGATCCTTTGCCAGCGCGTGTGTATTATCAGGAACTTTATCCTTTAATGCAAGATAGGTTGCGAACAGGGAGGCAAACAAAACCGTTTCCCCGCCAAGGAATAGCCAAAATCCCAAGAACTTGTTCTTGCCTTCCAGAGTCGCTTTTTCAGGCAGGGCAGGCCATGATTCAAACGTCATTTTTTCTTCAGCTTGCATTATGCCTTAACCCCCTTATCAACTTCATCAATCAGGTCCTCTTTATGGATATGGTATCCATGGTCGTCCTTAACGGAACGGTATATCATTGCTCCAAAGGAAATCGCCAGTCCAAGTATTAATATTGATAGTGTCCATTTATGGTCCATATGGTACATTGCTCCAAATGCAGCAACGAAGAACCCGAAAGAAATGACAACCGGAACAAATGAATTGTTTGGCATATGAATGTCACCAAGAGGTTCAGCAGGCATCATGCCTTTTTTACCTTCCATCTTTTCAAGCCATAAAGCGTCAAGCCCGCGAACGAGTGGCAGCTGCTTAAAGTTATAGAACGGAGGCGGCGATGGAATGGCCCATTCAAGTGTCCTTCCGTCTCCCCATGGGTCGTTCCCAACTCTTTCATTCTTGACAGAGGTGATGACAATATTAGCCAACAGGACAATAACCCCTGCCGCCATCATGAAGGCTCCAATTGAACTGATCAAGTTTCCTGTTTCAAGTCCCTGTCCAGGCAAGAATTTGAAAATACGGCGCGGCATTCCCATCAGCCCTAGGAAGTGCTGGATGAAGAATGTCAAATGGAAGCCTGTAAAGAACAACCAGAATGTAATTTTGCCGAGTGTCTCGCTCAGCATTGTTCCAAACATTTTAGGCCAGTATAGATGTGTTCCGGCGATTAAGCCAAACACTACCCCACCGACGATAACATAGTGGAAGTGAGCGACAACGAAATAAGTATCATGATACTGGTAGTCCTGTGCAGCGGAAGCAAGCATGATACCTGTTACTCCACCCATAATGAACGATGGGATAAAGGCAACGGCCCAATACATCGGGGTTGTGAACTTGATGCTTCCTCCCCACATCGTGAACAGCCAGTTGAAGATCTTGATTCCGGTCGGTACGGCGATGGCCATCGTAGCAACCGCGAAGATTGCGTTGGCAATCGGACCAAGACCCGTCGTAAACATATGGTGGGCCCAAACCATGAACCCTAGGAATCCAATCAGGACAGTCGCGAAAACCATCGATGAATAACCAAACAGGCGCTTTCTGGAGAAAATACTGAAAATCTCCGAGAAAATTCCGAATGCCGGAAGGATCAGGATATAAACTTCAGGGTGTCCGAAGATCCAGAATAAATGCTCCCAAATGACTGTGTTGCCTCCCATGCTAACATCAAAGAAGTTGGCCCCGAACATCCGGTCGAACATCATCAATGTCAACCCGACAGTAAGTGGAGGAAATGCAAAAAGAATCAGTGCTGATGCAACAAAAGTGGTCCATGTAAAGAGCGGAAGCCTCATATAAGTCATCCCAGGAGCCCGCATGTTAATGATTGTGACCAGGAAGTTAATACCTCCCATTAATGTACCGAAACCGGATATCTGCAACCCGAGTACATAGAAATCAATTCCGTGTCCTTTGCTTTGTGTAGCGAGTGATGCATAAGAAGTCCATCCAGCATCAGGTGCGCCATCAAAGAACCAGGAAAGGTTCAGGAAAAGTCCCCCGAAGAAGAAAAGCCAAAATCCAAGCGCGTTTATAAAAGGAAATGCTACATCACGGGCGCCAATTTGCAGAGGCATTACCGCGTTCATAAAACCAAATAATAATGGCATTGCCGCAAGGAATATCATTGTCGTTCCATGCATTGTCAATAATTCGTTAAAAGCACCCGCCGAGACAAAGTCGTTATCGGGCTTGATTAGCTGGATACGGATAAACATCGCTTCAAGGCCGCCGACGATGAAGAAAAACCCACCGGCGATTAAATATAAGATAGCGATTTTCTTATGGTCA
This sequence comes from Bacillus sp. B-jedd, assembly GCF_000821085.1. GTDB lineage: Bacteria > Bacillota > Bacilli > Bacillales > Cytobacillaceae > Bacillus_D. The sequence continues at coordinate 1,501,353 of NZ_CCXR01000001.1, read as the reverse complement.
ACAGTTGTCAAATAGTCCCATAAAACTGCTCCGAATCCCCTTTTTTGTGCGTAGGTACTCACAGTTTTACCTCCCTTTCACCAATCCCCGGTTATTCCTGGATCTTTAATCCCTTCAAATAAGCGGCCACCTGGTCAAGCTCCTCTTCAGAAAGATGGCTAAATCCTGGCATTTTTGTTCCGGGTTTATACTTATCAGGTTCTTTAATCCAGTTTTTCACATTCTTATCGTCATTTTTCAAAATACCTGCAACATAATCGCGTTCTCCAAAGTTCGTCAAGTTCGGGCCGACTCTTGCCGCTTCTGGAGTAGAGTTTTCAGGTGTGACAGCATGGCAGCTTATACAGCTGTTATTAAACGTTTCCTGCCCTGCCTGGGCATCAGCTGTTTCTGCTTTTGCCGGCTCTTTCACGCCTTGCATATCCTTCACCCATTTGTTGAATTCATCCCTTGATACAGGTTTTACTTTGAAATCCATTAGGGCGTGTGAGGGACCGCATAACTCGGCGCATTTCCCATAAAATACGTTTCCGGCTTCTTCAGCTTTCTTGCTGTCGAAAACGAGCCACATTCTGTTCAACGTATCCGTATTCGTATCCATTTTCCCGCCGGCTGGTGGAATCCAGAAGGAGTGCTTAACATCAGCCCCCTTAAGGTTGAAATAAACTTTTTCATCCGTAGGGACAACAAGTTCCTGGCTGGTTACGATCTTTTGATCCGGATATTCAAATTCCCACCAATACAAGCTGGCGCGGACGTTTACAACAAGGGCATCCCGGCTGCCATCCTTATTCTTCTTATCCATTGGCGATACATCCGCAAGGTCGAATGTTGCCGTGACGGTCGGTACTGCTAAAATCAATAGCAGGAAGATTGGTATGGTCGTCCAGATGATTTCCATCATGTGGTTTCCTTCGACCTGTTTCGGAATTTCATTATCCGATTTGCGGCGGAACCTTAGAAGTACAATGATGAAGATAACAGTTACAACAAGAATGACAAATACCATAATTCCAGTGCTGAGTTTCATCAGCCAGTATTGCTTTTCAGCAACTTCCCCTGCTGGGCGGAGCGCCGAAAGATATGGCTCTCCGCAACCGGAGAGTATGAGCGCCAGGGCTGTCAGCAAAGACATGAGGCGCCATTTCGCAAGCCTTTTCATAGCTTAATCTTACCCCTCTTTCCTTTTAAGTCTTAAAAATTTTGTGTTTGCATCCTTCCTGCCGCAGCAAGAGGCCATCCCGGGCAAATTAGATGATTGAAAAAATGACCATTGAAACAAAAATAATTGTCATGTACTGCAAAGAATAAACAAACATCCTTTTTGCCCATCGCATATCATCTTTGTTTCTATATCCATAAATTCCTAATGCCAGCCATCCTACGTTCAAGATGGTAGCCAGTATCAGGAATGGGATCCCAAGTGATTTCAAGAAATATGGTATGGGTAGCAACGCGGCAACCCACAGTATAATGGAAAGCTTCGTTCTATCCAAGCCCTTTACAACCGGCAGCATTGGTATGCCCGCTGCCCTGTATTCCTCCACCCTGCGCATGGCAAGGGCATAAAAATGAGGGGGCTGCCAGATAAACATCAAGGCAAACAGAGCCCATGCGATCGGATCGAGATTCGCATCAATCGCAGCCCAGCCAATGAGCGGCGGAACCGCTCCAGAGACACTGCCCACAATCGTATTTGAAACATATTGCCTTTTGGACCACATTGTATAGAGGACTACATAGCTGAATACGCCAATGATGCCAATCACTGCCGCTGTAATCGTTGTCATGAATAAAAACAGGGTTCCCACCGCAATCAAGGCTAATCCAAGCCACAATGCGAGCGATGGCTGCACTTTCCCGTTTACAGTCGGCCTGCTTTTTGTTCTTTCCATATAAGGATCAATATCCCGGTCATAATAATTATTGATACTGCATGATCCGGCAATGATGAGCGATGAACCAGCTATCGTAAAGAAAACAAGATCCAGATTATCCAGGAACTTAAGGCCGGAGAAATGCAAGGCCAGCCATAAACCTGTGAAAGTAGTAATCAGATTCGAGTTTACTATTCCAATTTTTATTAATGCCAGAAAATCCTTCCATGCTGTTGTCTCATCTAAATGGATTGCTCCGATGCTCTCATTAACCGACTTCGGATTGGACATTCCTGTTCCTCCCTTTTTGTCCGCTTGACCGAAAAACAAAAACTATTCTCTCCTTCGATCCAGGTGTTAGCCGCGTATAATTTTCTGTCTCTTTTATAATAATATTTATCACTATAAACATGTTGTAAATTATATAAGAAAACATCTATTGCTTTCTCTGTATATTAAATCACACTTCAACCCTCTTTTGTGAACTTTTTTTGAATTTAATTTGACATTTTTATGACATATAACTGGCTTTTCAATTGTTTTCAGGTTTCAGTTAATCCAAAAATAGGTTACTATAGAGAAGCAAGTAAATACGCCCTGCAAAATTTACTTAAAACAGCAGGCGGATGTTCCACCACCGCTTTTCAGAAGCAAATTATTATATTTTAGTATAATAATGGGATGAAGTGAAGTTATTGAAAGAAAATTCATTCTATTAATCAGTCTATGAATTTTCCATTATAGTTTCAACCAACTTGCTTATAAAGGGAATAAAAAACGGAAAGCCTCTTCATCGAGGCAATAAACATGCATGGCTCTGTTCTTTTCTTCCTTTCTCGGCTATTATGTATAAGGGGCCTTTCCCCCGACTCCCATTTATTATACTGACAAGTTGATTTTATGACAAATTATTGAACTTTTACTAAGAGGTGAATCTTTTGCGTCGCTCTTTGAAGTGGTTTGCAGTTGCAACAACAATCGGCATGGTGTTCATTTTGCTTGGTGGCGCCCTTGTTACAAAAACGGATTCTGGAATGGGTTGCGGACGGTCTTGGCCGCTTTGCAATGGACAATTGATCCCAGGTGACATTACACCTGAACTGGTCATTGAACTGGCCCACAGGGTAGTGTCCGGTGCGGTTGGTTTTATGGTGCTGATTCTATCCATTTGGGCCTGGAAAGCAATTGGGCATATAAGGGAGACTAAATTCCTCGCCGCTCTGTCCTTCGCGTTTTTGCTTTTACAGGGATTGATCGGTGCTGCAGCGGTTGTCTGGGGACAATCTGACTTTGTATTGGCGCTCCATTTCGGTATATCGCTCATTTCGTTTGCATCCGTGTTCTTATTGACGCTCCTTATTTTTGAGATCGATAAAAAATTCGATGCCGAAAACCTGGTCATCGACCATAAAATGAGATCCCATATCGTCGGAATTACCATTTACAGTTACCTTGTCATTTATACCGGGGCCCTGGTCAGACATATGAATGCTAGCCTCGTCTGTCCTGATTGGCCACTTTGTTCCAATTCGGCATTCAGCCTGCCGGATAATATTTACGAATGGGTACAAATGGGACACAGGGCCGCGGCCGGTATTATCTTTCTATGGGTTGCCTACTTGACCTGGCTTGCCGTGAAGGAATATAGACATGAAAAAGTACTTTTCTGGGGCTGGATCATCTCGATGGTGCTGGTAACACTGCAGGTAATCGCCGGAGCGCTTGTAATCTTTACGAGGTTAAATTTATACATTGCGCTGTCTCATGCTTTTTTCATTACATGCCTATTTGGCATGTTCAGCTATTTCCTTCTTCTCGTCTATCGAAGCAGGGGAAAATCTGTAATGCCGGGCAAGTCTTCATCACTCGGCAGTGGCTTGTAAACAGTCAGTTTGGAACAAAAAAAGATGCCCTTTACCGGGCATCTTTTTTTACAGGCTTTTTTTAGGCTATCCGGCTACCTCCTGGCATGGATTGGTTCCCTGATGATTTCGGGAGGCGGGGTTTCAGCCTTTTTCGTTTTATAATTCTTCTCATAGTTGGCGAACATCGAGACATTCACCAATATGCCGGCTGCAATAGCCAGTTGTATGATCGAGGATCCTCCATAGCTTACAAAGGGGAGCGGCACTCCTGTTAAGGGAATAACCCCTGAAACCCCTCCTAGGTTAATAAAAGATTGAATCCCAATCATACTCGATATCCCAAGGGCCAGGAGGCTCCCAAACGGATCTTTGCACTTCAATCCGATATGGATTCCTTTTAGAACGATGAAGCCGAGACAAATTACTACAAAAGCAACCCCCAGCAGACCAAGCTCCTCAGCAACGACCGCGATGATAAAGTCTGTATGGGATTCCGGCAGGTATCCTAATTTTTGGACGCCCTTTCCAAGGCCAAGTCCTGTTACGCCACCAGAGCCTATGGCCATAAGGGAATTTGATAAATGGAATCCCTCTTCTTGAATGTTTTGAAACGGGTCAGACAGCACCGTTATTCTTTCCATCCTTTTAACCGAAAGGATTTTATCAGAAAGGGCCAATCCAAAGACTAAACAGATGACTCCCCCAATCGCAATTAACTTGAAGATGTTCTTCCAGTTCATCCCCGATGACAGGACAATAAAACCGGCGATCAGAATGATAATTCCTGCCGTTCCGTAGTCGGGCTGCAGGATAATCAGGCCGCTTATTAAAATAAGATAGATAAGCGGCGGAACGACACCGCGATTAAACTCATTGATATAACTCTGTTTTTTGGCGTAGACCGCAGACAGATAAATAATGACCGAAAGTTTTGCAAACTCGGATGGCTGGATGCTTACCCCGGCAATTTCATACCAGCTTTGCGCGTTGCCGGCGACTTTACCGAAAACAAGGATGCCCCCTAATCCCAGGAGGGATAGAATGACCATCGGGGCAAGCAATTTGGTACTCTTCATAATTTTATAGGGAAAAACGGCAAAAAAAGCAAAGATTCCGGCAGCACCGATTAAAAACAATTTCTGTTTTTGAAAAAAGTGGTCTGGCGAGACATGATACCTTTGAACCGCGAAAGCCATACTGGCACTATAAACCATGACAAGCCCAAAAATGGACAAAACAATGATTACTGCGATTAATGAGAAGTCATATGATTTTACAATTTTTTTGAGCATGGCAATTCCCCATTCTTAATGAATGCTTCTATTATAAATGAAAAACGGCTTCATTAGTTGCACAAAATACATTTTTTGTTTTCACTATTATTACATGTATTACAAAAATTGGCTCAGTTAAAGGGGAATGTTGATTTTCAATGAAGTTTGATTGGAACGGAGGGGACTGACTCCGGCGGGATGAAGCGGCACGTGGAGACCCCACAGGCGTCTGCGACGCCGAGGAGGCTCCACGGTCCGCCCCGCGGAAAGCATGTCCCCGGAGTAGAAATCAACAATCAGGGATAACAAAGACAAAATAATAAAACCCAAACAGGTTGATTGTTTGGGTTTGATTGTTATTTCCTCATTGACGCCTCATGCAGGGCGGAAAGTTCCCTTTCCAGCGTTTCAAGTATGGCCTTGCCATCCCTTTCATCTATAAGCCCGAGCCTGCAGGCGAAATCTATTTCCCTGGATAAGCCGAACATTTGCGTGTCCAATACCTCTTCATAAAGAGGACATTGGGGCATCGTTAAGTTATCCATTTGGACTTTTATGAGTTTCAAAATTTTATCAGCGTCAGCCTTTAAAAGGGCATATGCTTTTTCCTGGTGGTTCACGATCATTTCGGACGCCAACTTCAATCCCCCCGTTTCCGAGCGATTACCCAACTATCTTTAAATTTTACCGTTCCCGGCTTGAAATTGCAAGAGTTATAACAGCAAACAACCAAATCACCACATATGACATGACGCAGGAAACAGGATATACTCAAGTTGCATGCCGAATAAATGGAGGAATGGCGATGGATGGAATTATACAAGTGACAGGGAAAGTTAAGTTTCCTATAACAATTGACCCAGGAGTTTGGATTTTCGATGAACGCAAGGTCGATTTAGACGAATTTTTCAATACAGGCAGAAAAGAAAGCGACAGCCTGTCTGAATACACAAGATCCGTTTCAAAACAATGGGACAAAGAAATAACGGAAGGCGCCCGGATTCCTGAACCAGCTAAAAAGAAGTTTGAAAAGCAAAAAGTTCTTGAAGGAACATTTGGCATGGAGCTAGGACCTTTTCTAAGAAACTCCGAACCGGAAAAAGAAGCTCGGTCCCTCCTGATTACGGCAGATGGGAAAGAGCATATATTCCCTCTTGAAGAGGCTGTCAGTCTGATTGCCTGCTTTTCTAAAAATGGAAAACCATTGCGTGAAGACGGACCGATCCATATTTATTTCCCGGATGGCTCCAATAAGGAAAAACCTCTTAAAAATGTAATCAGTTTCAAAGTCATTTGACCGGACGCGAAACGTGAATCAATCAGCCGGGCTATCTTTTAATAAAACAGCCCTGGCTGTTTTTTCTTTTTTTGCCGGGTAACATCCCTTATCAGAGCAGTTCAGCCGCCAGCCTGGCAAGCCCGGACCGCTCCCCTTTAATCAGCTTAACATGGCCCGATAATGACTGATCCTTGAACTTTTCCGCCACGTAAGTCAGACCGTTATTATAAGCATCCAGATATGGATGATCAATTTGTTCGGGATCCCCCATCAGGACTATTTTGCTTCCCTCCCCCACCCTCGTAAGGATGGTCTTTACCTCATGTTTCGTTAGATTTTGAGCCTCGTCAATGATAATAAATTGATCAGGCAGGCTTCTTCCCCTGATATAAGTGAGGCCTTCCACCTCAATGGATCCCATTCCCGCCAATATCGCATCCAGCTCTCCAGGCTTTTTCGTGTTGAACAGGAACTCAAGATTATCATAGATGGGCTGCATCCAAGGCCTTAGCTTTTCTTGTTTCTCCCCCGGCAAAAATCCGAGATCCTTGCCTAGCGGAACAATCGGCCTAGCCACCAAAAGCTTCTTGTACTGTTTTAGGTCTTCGGTTTGCATTAAACCTGCTGCAAGCGCGAGCAGCGTTTTCCCCGTACCAGCCTTGCCGGATAAGGTCACCAGGTGGAGATCCTTACGCAGCAGCAGTTCAATCGCCATTGTTTGCTGGACATTCCGCGGATGGATACCCCAAGCATGCTCCGGCTTCAGAATTAACTTCTTTACTTTTTTTCTTGACGAATCAATATGGCCAAGCGCGGACGCTGAACTTCCGAGCACATCTTTTAAGATGAGGAACTGATTGGGATAGTAAGCATAGTTTGGGAGCGTGGAAAGCTGAAGCTCCCCTTTTGCATAAAATTTGTCTAATGCTTCCTTTGGCAAAAGTACTTCCAGGAAACCATCATATAAATGATCGGCCTCAACGACTCTGTCATTTAGGAAGTCCTCTGCAATCAGCCCTATCGCATCTGCTTTTACCCTGACAAGCGCATCCTTGCTGACGAGAATGACCTGCCTCCCGTCCTCCTTGGCCTGTTCTTCCAAATACAAGTTTTTCGCTACAGCCAATATACGATTATCATTGGTCTTTTCCGTGAAAATTTCCTGCAGCTCATGAAATGACCGATGATTAATTTCAATCCTGAGTATTCCGCCATTCTCCAGCGGAATTCGTTCATGGAGCTTACCAATGGATCTGAATCCATCGATGAGCCTGGATACATGCCTGGCGTTCCGGCCTATTTCATCCATATATCTTTTTTTCGAGTCAACTTCTTCAAGTACTACAGCAGGGATGACAACTTCATTGTCTTCAAAAGAAAAAACCGAATAAGGGTCCTGCAATAATACATTTGTGTCCAATACATATATTTTACTCAATTGAATGCCTCCCGCTTTTTGTCCTCGTTTGCACTTTTGGTAAAATATATGACCTCAGGAATAAAGTTAGACGGTTTTCAGAACAATATCCAATATGGAATGATCCTATTTTATCTATAAGGAAAAGGAAACGAGGGGTGCACAGCCAGTGAAAAAATTAATTTTCTTATTGGGTTTACTGCTTTTGCTTTCAGCATGCGGTACTGCTGGCGATGGAAAGCAGGAAATCAATAATCACTTGGTTAAAGTCAAAAATACAGAAATTCAGGGGGTCGACCGAAAGACAGGGGAAAGGACAGCTCGGCATTTAGAACAGCTTGCTTCCTCAGTGCCGGATGTACATGGCGCGAAAGCAATTGTGTTGGGAAAATTTGCAATTGTCGGGATAGATATAGATGCTGATATCGAAAGATCAGAGGCTGGCGTCATTAAATACTCTGTCGCTGAGGCATTGAAAGATGATCCTTACGGGGCAAGGGCTATAGTGGTGGCAGATCCTGATATGAACGCCCGGCTATCAGAAATTTCAGCCGATATCCGCAACGGCAAGCCGCTCCAGGGCATTTTGTATGAACTTGCCGATATAACAGGAAGGATCATTCCTGAAACACCAGGAAAATTAATCCAACCAAATCCTCGCAACTCAACCGAAGACCCTAAGAAACAACTTCCGGCCAACGACCGGCAAAAGCTAGAGCAAAAGCAGGAGAAAGAATCGTCAGATAAAAAGTGAACTTTCAATAAATGTGAAAAAGCTCAGCCAAAGGCGGAGCTTTTTCATTTTGAAACAATATCCAAATTAGGCTTTTTTGAAAGCTTCCATGACCTGGGTATCGAGCCGTGCAGCTGCATCTTTATCATACGTTTTATCATACTGTGGCTCCTGGGTGATTTTAGAGCCATAAAACATAACATCGCGTACTTCTTTTATCTTTACTTCGACGAGAGCCAGCTTAAGCGGCACTCCTTCGAGCCGTTCTTGCTTAATGTCAGCATTGCCGCTGATCGAATATGTAGTTTCATTGGCAATGACCGTAATAACTACATCGCTCTTCTTTTTCATATTTTGGACCAGCCTCGAACGATTGTCGATCGCAATATAAATTGTGCTTCCGTCTTTAGCAAAAACCCACGAAATGGCGTTTACATTTGGGCCGCCAGTCTCGTGGTCAATGGTCGCCAACGTGACAAACCTCTCTTTTTGTAATTCGTCAACTAACGCTTGTGTGAGTCTTGGTTCAACTTGATTCGCCATCCACTTTTGCTCCTTTCCAGTCTATAGGGACTCCAGAACTTCCCCCATCTTACTATTACCCTTTTTATGATTCAACTTGCAAGACCGAAAGATACATTCCGGGACCTCCCATGTTATACTATATAGTATGCCAGCAAATGAACCTGGGTGAAAGCAAACAGATTTGAGGTGGACTCGAACTTGAGAGTAAAATGTGTGCTATGCGATAAAATTGAAACGATTCCAGATGACTCTCCCGATGCAAAACGCCTTCGCAACCGGCCGATCCATACATATATGTGCATCCCCTGCCACGACAGGATTAGCACGAGGACCAGCGAACGGCTGGCAAGCGGAAAATTCCGGCTGTACCGGACAAAAAAAGAACAAGATGATTTTTAAGGCCAAAAGAAAAACCCCCTGATTCGCGTTAAGCAGCCAGGGGGCTTTTTCATTAATCGTTTTCTATTGGATAATTGGCGAACTTTTCAGGCTCCATGTTGATCTGATTAAGCATAACCTCAATCAGTTCCCTTGGGAACCGTGTCTTTTTCATCTCGCCATCCCGTTTATAGTGGACATAATACATCTCTTCATCCGTTTTAATTTCCACTTCAGAAACAGCGAGGCTGTAATTTTCAGCGAGCATATCCTCGAACAGCCCTTTTGTTTCCATTGCCGCATGATCCTCCGGCCTGGCGTCGCAAACCACCTTGATGGTCAGCCAATTATATAAAGTATCCTGCAGTGAATTCATTGACCGATCCCCCCATCCACTAAGCTTCTATTTTCGCTTTCCTTTCCTGGTTAAGCCTCACTTTGTAGATGATGAGAATAATCGCCGCTACCACAAGGCCTTCAGTTATTGGAAGCATTACGCCCAGAAAAGTAAGTACAGTACTCCCTAATGCCAGGAACAAATAGATGACAGCAGATTTTGCTGGAGGCAGTTTTTTTGCGAAACCCAGCTTGTACACAACGATACAAAGGATAACAATTGTCGCATAAAGCAGCCACATGCCCCTATCAGGGTTTTCCCCTACTTTATACAATGCCGCAAAAAAGGACAGCCGATCCTCCATTCTAGCATTCCTCCCCTAAACCTAATTCGTTTCCGCGTACTTCTTCTTCTTGGCAAGCCGTTCCCTTTCGTTCTTATCAAGAATTTTTTTGCGAAGGCGGATGGACACTGGTGTAACTTCACAATACTCGTCTTCATTCAAATATTCAAGTGATTCCTCCAATGTCATGATCCGCGGCTTTTTAATTGTTGAAGTTTGGTCTTTGTTCGCGGAACGGACGTTGGTTGCATGCTTCACTTTAGTAATATTTACGGTAATGTCATTTTCGCGGGTATGTTCTCCGACGATCATGCCCTCATATATTTCGGTTCCAGGCTCGACAAAAATAGTACCCCTGTCTTCCACCTGCATGATTCCATAGGTTGACGCTTTGCCTGATTCCATAGAGACAAGGACGCCTTGGCGCCTTCCGCCTACCTGGCCGGCAATCATTGGCTGATAGCTGTCAAACGTATGGTTGATAATTCCGTAACCCCTTGTTAAGGTAAGGAATTCCGTTGTATATCCGATTAATCCCCTTGCCGGAACCATAAATATGAGGCGGACCTGGCCGTTGCCGTTATTGATCATATCGGACATCTCACCCTTACGCGCCCCAATTGATTCCATGATAGCTCCCGTATACTCTTCCGGAACATCAATTTGAACCCTTTCAATCGGCTCGCAGCGGACGCCCTCAATTTCCTTTACGATAACTTCCGGTTTTGATACCTGAAGTTCATAACCCTCTCGGCGCATATTTTCAATTAGGATGGATAGGTGCAGCTCTCCACGTCCTGATACAATCCAGGCATCGGGTGAGTCTGTGTTTTCAACCCTTAGGCTGACATCTGTTTGAAGTTGGGCATGGAGCCTTTCTTCAATTTTTCTGGAAGTCAAATATTTGCCTTCCCTTCCTGCGAATGGGCTATTATTGACAGCAAAGGTCATTTGAAGGGTTGGCTCATCAATATGGAGTACAGGAAGCGCCTCTTGATGCTCAACAGGGCATACAGTTTCTCCCACATTGATATCTTCCATACCCGATATGGCAATCAAATCTCCCGCGAAAGCTTCCTGAACTTCCTGGCGTTTTAGACCGAAAAAGCCGTGTATCTTCGTAACCCTGAATTGTTTTACAGAACCGTCCAGCTTCATTAGGGCAACCTGCTGGCCAACCCTCATCGTTCCGCGGAACACGCGGCCAATTCCAATCCTGCCGACATAGTCATTGTAATCCAAAAGGGCAACCTGGAATTGAAGCGCCTCGTCTCGGTTATCTACTGGTGCTGGAATGTGATCGATAATCGCTTCATAAAGAACCTGCATATTTTCATCCTGTTTCCCTGGATCTACGCTTGCGGTCCCATTCAATGCAGAGGCATAAATAACCGGGAATTCAAGCTGGTCTTCATTTGCATCCAGCTCGATGAATAGGTCGATAACCTCATCAATGACTTCTGCAGGGCGCGCGAAATCCCTGTCGATCTTATTGACCACAACAATTGGTGTCAAGTTTTGCTCAAGGGCTTTTTTCAAAACAAAGCGTGTTTGCGGCATTGTTCCTTCATATGCATCGACTACAAGAAGAACCCCATCAACCATTTTCATAATCCGTTCTACTTCTCCGCCGAAATCTGCGTGTCCCGGAGTATCCAAAATGTTGATTTTCTTATCTTTATACTGAATGGCAGTGTTTTTGGCAAGAATCGTAATCCCGCGCTCCCGCTCGATATCATTTGAATCCATTGCCCTTTCTTCCACATGCTCATTTGTGCGGAAAATTCCCGATTGTTTCAGCAACTGGTCTACAAGGGTTGTTTTGCCATGGTCAACGTGGGCGATAATTGCTATATTTCGTATATCATTTCTATTCTTCACTGTCGTTCACTCCTGCCTTTTCTAAGGGGTATAGCCATTAATGGCTTTTTATTTACATGTGCAACTGAACTATTATAACATAGGAGATGTGGAATCAATAATTTTTTTCTTCATTATTTAATCTTCCCTGTCGGCCTTAAAGATTAAACTTAACCGCCGGTTTTTGTTTTTGGCCCGGATCGGTGTATAGATTCCCGATTTTTATTTTGAAAGGAAAGGGATTTAAATGAAAAATATTAAGTGGAATGCTCTAGGCTATGCGGTTCTTGCCGCGGCTTCTTTATCAGGGGTTGGAGTAGCCATTGGGGAGAAAAGCTTTTTAATATTGGCACTCAGCATCGCTTTTCTAATTTTGGCGATGCACGGAGGGTTTAAAAGCAAAAAACGTCCAAGCACGAAGTAAAGTGATGCTGATATTCCATTTGATATCGGTACTTTTTTAAGTGAATAAATCAGGCGGGACTGATTTTCAGATCCCGCCTGAATAATTTATTTTAAGTCCTTCAAATAATCCCCCAAGATATCCCCATGCAAGCCAGGGCCAGCTGCGAAAACCGATGTGTTGCTCAACATATCAAGTTCGCCGCCATTCAAATCAGTTACGATTCCACCTAGTTCTTCGACAATAATCTTCCCACCCGCATAATCCCAAGGGGCAAGGCGCGGGGAAATATAGGCGTTTATTCTTCCTGTGGCGACATACACAAGTTCAAGGGCGGCAGACCCGTAAGACCTTGTCCCCCTTACGTCCCTGACGAGTGGGATAAGAAGATTGTGGTCAATCCGGCTGTTTTTCATCACCCAGGTTATGTTTAAGGCCAGTATGGCTTCGTTAACACTCGTTTGTTCCAATTTTGGAATTAGCTTTTCATTCAAATAAGCCCCGCGTCCTGCGACGGCATGATAAAGTTCATCATGGACAATATCATATATCAGTCCGATTTTTCCGACACCATTTTCATAAACCCCTAAAGATATGGCGAAATTTCGTTGTTGGTGAATGAAATTCATCGTTCCGTCTATTGGATCAATGATCCACACTACTCCATCCAAATCCGAAAGCTCGTCCCCAAAACCTTCCTCACCCATGATCCGGTGGCCTGGAAAGGATTTTCTAATTTTTTCGATGAAAAACTTTTCTGTATCTCTATCGATATCGGTAACAAGATCATTGGGATCCGATTTCGTATGGATATCCAAAGTTTTATCAAAGGAAGATCGGATCCTTTCACCCGCTTCGAGCACCCAATTTTTCGCCTGTTCATAAACATGATCCAAATCCATTTATAGACCTCCACTATTGAAAATGCCTTTCCCCTAGCTTAAACAATTCAATCCTGCCCATCAACTTATATGGTTTCCTGAGCAAAAAATAATAAACGAACTCTCCAGCATGGCCGGTGAGTCCGTTTTAATCAGATTTGTTATAGAAATTTATTGCTAACACATTGATAGTCTTCCTTATCTTCATCCTGCTTAAAGTGCCTTGAGACGGAGCAATTCCTGGCGGATTTTTTCAAGTCTTAGTTTACAGTGTTTTTTCATCTCTTCATTATTTTCTGACATGGCATCAAATAATGTAGCAAGCTCATAGTCCATTTCCAGTCTTAAAACCGCTGTTCTTTCCTTATCAAAAGCCTTTTTCCTTGTAGAATTAATCAATTGTTTCATTATCCATGCACTCCTTCCGGCTATTAACAGATTTTTCGGATTTTTTAATATAATATGAGCCAAATCGAGAATCGGCACCAAAATATAGGATTTTCAATTGCCATGGTATATTATTTTATCTAAAGCTCTCCATATGCTAAAATGACTTGGAAGTGGATAAGCAGGAGGACTTTATGGAATTCAACGGTTTTACTAAAGAAGATTTTGACGTGTTTACAATTGCCGGCCTGGATAACAGAATGGAAGCATTGATCCAGAATGTAAGGCCGAAACTTGATTTCCTCGGCAGTTATTATGCTCCAAGGTTATCTGAATTGGCGGGGGAAGAAATATTCGCCCACGTTGCCAAGCATGCCAGAAGGACAAAGAATCCGCCGAATGATACATGGGTTGCTTTCGCTAGTAATCCGAGGGGTTATAAAATGCTTCCCCATTTTCAAATAGGATTGTGGGAGACCCATCTGTTCATCTGGTTCGCGGTCATTTACGAATGTAATCAAAAACCGCAAATCGGAGAAAACTTTTTAAAACATCTGAATCAAATCCATCAAACCATACCAGCCAGCTATGTCTGGTCTGAAGACCATATGAAGCCGGGTGCGTCAGAGCATGGGAGCCTTTCCAAAGAAGATTTGCAAGCATCTTTCCAGCGCCTTAAGGATGTGAAAAAGGCTGAAATTCTTTGCGGCTGCCATCTTGATCGCGATATCGTCATCCAAATGGGCCCATCGGAATTGCTTCGGTCTATTGATGATGTATTTAGAAAAATATTACCCCTATATAAATTGTCATAAACCTTCAAATTATCACAGAAAAGTAAAAAGGAATATTTTGGCGAAGGTTTATTTTGAAAAAGACGAAAAAATGAGAAAGGACAAGCTACAGGCGCCATTATGCGCATAGCTTGTCCTTTCCCATTTATTTAATCCTCAATACCGCTTCGTCCGGAAGCTCCTTTGCCTTCTTTGTCACCTGATAAGGAGAATAGCCGCTCGCCTGTTCAAATTCCCCGCATAACTTCTTTTCCTCCGCTTTACCGGGCACAATCACCTTGAACTGCCTGTAAGCAGACATGAATTCATCCCTTTTAATTCCCTTCTCGTATGCTTCCTCCACAGCCTGGAAAAACTGGATAGCCTGAACCGTCTCTTCTGTTGACCATGTATGGTCTATTGGATATTGATAATCCATGTCATCACCTCTTCAGTTGCTTGGGGGCGAAGCCCTTCTCTTTATGCTTCTTTTGCCCATTTACGGCGGATTGCCGATGCTTCGTGGATGATTCTCTCAATGAGTACGGCTGTTGGAGGAATGTCATTGATTAGTCCCATTGCCTGTCCTGCCCAGGCAAACCCCTCTTCAGCCTTACCCTCATGAATGAACCTTTTATTTGCCTCACCATTAATAAAGTCCCTTAATGTGTCGAAATCTGCTCCTGCCCGTTCCAGCTCCAGAATTCGGCCAGCCCATTCATTCGCAATTACCCGGCCAGGGCTCCCTAGCGACTTTTTAATTATGACTGTATCAGATTCACTACCATCAATCAATTTTTGTTTATATGTTTCATTTGCATGGATACATTCTTTGACCGCAATAAACCTTGTCCCCATCTCAACCCCCTCGGCACCCAGCGCAAAAGCAGCCATCATGCCCCGTCCATCGGCGATTCCTCCTGAGGCGATGACTGGGATTGATACAGCATCTACAACCCGCGGAATAAGGACCATCGTGCCTGTATCCTCCTTCCCCAGATGGCCACCACCTTCCTGGCCGACAACCATCACAGCATCAGCTCCAAGCTCTTCAGCCTTGATTGCCTGCCTCCTGGACGAAACGAGCACGAGCTTTTTAATTGCTGTCCCTTCAAGCTGTTCGAATAAGGGAGCAGGGTTGCCTCCTGTCACAGAAATAACGGGCACGTTTTCTTCTATAGCAATTTTCACATAGTCCTTAAAAGGCCTTCCGTGCTGGCCTATAGCAAAATTGACTCCGAATGGGCTGGCGGTTTTTCCCCTGGTTTTATCAATTTCCTCCTTAAGTGCACCGGGACTATCCAGAGACATCGCAGTAATTTGCCCAAGCCCGCCTGCATTGGAAACAGCGGCAGCCAAATCCGAATATGCTAAATGGGCAAGCCCGCCCTGGATGATAGGATACTTAATGTTAAGCAGTTCCGTGACCCTTGTATTCCAAACCATTTATATCTCCTCCTGTACTCCTTCTCCTTTATTCTAATTCGCCTGAACAGGTTATTTTCCTTCTGCGGCGGGAAACTACATATTATAGCTTTCCAGTAATAATATTCTTTGCTTTCTATTTCATAAATGCTATAATTTCATTTGTTTTGAACTCTTCCTTATTTGGATTGTTTAAAAGCAATTTCCTTAATGTGAAACGATAGAGACACAAATAAAAATATGATATTTTTGAAAAAGAGGTGTGGAGAGATTTGTCCCAGAATGAAACGCCGCTCTTCAGCGGCCTGATTGCTCACGCTAAGAAAAATCCCGTCCAATTCCATATACCCGGACACAAAAAAGGAACAGGCATTGACCCTGAGTTCCGAAGATTCATTGGAGACAATGCTCTAAGCATAGATTTGATCAATATTGGGCCGCTGGATGACCTCCATTCCCCAAAGGGGATCATCAAGCAGGCCCAAGAGCTTGCCGCTGAGGCATTTGGGGCTGACCATACATTTTTTTCTGTACAAGGAACAAGCGGCGCGATTATGACAATGGTCATGACAGTTTGCGGACCCGGCGATAAAATAATCGTTCCCCGGAATGTCCATAAATCTGTTATGTCCGCGATTGTTTTTTCTGGTGCGATTCCGGTTTTTATCCATCCGGAAATTGATGAGGAGCTAGGAATTTCGCACGGGATTACAACCGAAGCCGTTGCAAAGGCGCTTGATCAGCATCCCGATGCAAAAGGTGTACTTGTTATTAACCCAACGTATTTTGGCATTTCTGCCGATTTGAGAAAAATTGTGGAGATCGCCCATTCCTATAATGTGCCGGTACTAGTTGATGAAGCACATGGAGTCCACATCCATTTTCATGATGAACTTCCCTTATCCGCCATGCAGGCCGGAGCGGATATGGCAGCAACCAGCGTTCATAAGCTTGGCGGCTCCATGACCCAAAGCTCTGTATTGAACGTCAGAGAAGGGCTTGTCTCCCCTGGCAGAGTCCAATCCATTTTGAGCATGTTGACAACAACATCAACTTCTTATTTGCTGCTTGCTTCTCTTGATGTCGCCAGAAAGAGGCTTGCAACAGAAGGAAAGGAACTGATTTCCAAAACTATCGAGTTGGCTCAGTCGATACGGAAAAAGATTAATGATATTGACCGGCTTTATTGTGTCGGCAAGGAAATCCTTAGGTCAAAGGCAGCATTTGATTATGATCCGACAAAGTTAATTATTTCAGTTAAAGACCTGGGTATAAGCGGATATGAAGTTGAGAAATGGCTTCGCGAGAGGCATAATATCGAGGTGGAATTATCAGACCTTTATAATATACTTTGTATCATCACCCCAGGCGACACTCAGGCTGAGGCAGACATATTGGTCAATGCCTTGGCTGAACTGGCGGAAGAATACATTCATCAGGACGGAAAACCAGAACCGCTGCAAGTTTTCCTTCCCGATATACCATTATTGGCGTTAACCCCTAGGGATGCCTTTTACTCCGAAACAGAAGTGGTTCCATTCGAGGAATCCGAAGGAAGGATCACCGCCGAGTTTATCATGGTTTATCCTCCGGGGATCCCAATATTCATTCCAGGAGAAATTATTACGAAAGAAAACCTTCTTTATATTAAAAAGAATCTTGAGGTCGGCCTGCCTGTCCAAGGCCCGGAAGATGATGAAATCAAATCAATTCGCGTCATTAAAGAATACAAAGCGATTAAGTAATATAAAAAAACAGGATTCCGGGCGGAATCCTGTTTTGCTATTCAATCAAGCGTTTTTATAATTCATCTTCGTGGCTAGAGCACTTGTCGCAAGTGCATTTTGAATAAAGGACTGTTACCTTTTCATCCTCGAAATGATCAATTGTTGAATTGCAAGTCTGGCATACAATCGTTCCCATGTTGATCAGCTCCTTTAAAACAGAATGTAAGCGTTTTATCTAATTTATTTATATAATAATATAACCTTATTCAAATTTCAAGTTATATTGTATGACACTTTTAACTTTTTATAAGCAATAAACAGCATTATATTAATAAATGAAAAGACAGGCCTCAACAAGGCCTGTCAGGTTATCAATCATATTGAGTTGAAAATGGAGCGGCCGGCAGGATTTCATGAAAGAATTCGACTAAATCACTGGCCTGTTCTTCATCACCAATCCGAAAAACCTGCTGCAGGTGGTCGATATTTTCCAAGTCATTGGGTTCGAGGAGAGTTGATCGTCCGGTTTGCATGCAAACGACAAGAGGTTTACCAAAAAACAAAGAGGAATAAACAACGCCAAAATCATAGCGGGCATTTTCAGTAGTAAAACCAGTGAAACGGACTTTGACATTTTCATGCTCATCATAGAGCTTTTCAAATAGTTCCATAACACTCCTCCTTTTAAGTTTATAGAATATTATTATAATTCAGATTTAAGTATTTATCAAATAATAACCTTTAGTGGCTTCAAAAAGTTGTTTATGGAAAATAGGGAGTGCTACAATTAAAGTGAACAGAATAATAGATACAGGGGGGATTGGTGTTGGCTGAAAACGCTTATATCAAGCTTGTGCCTTCATCTGCAAAGCAAACTATTACATTGGACGAACTGAAAGATTTATTTCATTATTACAAAGAAATAACCACGAAAACCGGCACCCAGGTTAACTGGGACTATAGTGCAAATGCCTTTCCATATGAAATTAAGGAATCGAATGACGCCGATGGCCAATGGTTCTATTTGCATTCTCCGGGAAACGATCTTTATTTTGCTATTATCCTTGGAGTTGGGAAAGAGGCAGCTGAAACAGAAGATGGAACTTCTACCATCCGTTCTTACATACAGATTACCTTGCCGGAAGGAGCTACAGCTGGCGATAAAGGTAAGGCAAACGAGTTTTGCAAGTTCCTTGCTAAAAAGTTGCAGGGGGAATTGCATCTATTCAATGGCAGGATCATGTATTTCTATCCAAGGAAATAAGGGCCGGAAGCATCCTTTACGGGATGCTTTTTTATTTTCCTAGAACGGATGAAATATGAAAATATGATAAGCAGATATGGAATGAGGCGTACAAGCCTAAACTTAATAGCGTAATAAAAAATGCTTTTCTTGTTGATTCAATGAATTTCTGGCAAATGAGGAGAGCTAAATAAAAAAACACAAAAAACATCAAGACGTTATAAATGGGATGATCATGTTTGGACAGCCACTCTGTTAACGTATAACTGCTCCAAATAATAAACTGGATCAAAAAAACCGCATATACTTTCATGATTTCACCGCCTGTAGCATAAAAAGCATTCAAACAAGCTTTTATTCAAGTATATGCCCGTCTATCTCCGTCTATTTTTCATTTATGTAACATTTGCATGACAAGGAAAATTTGTAAATAGCCATATGTTAAAATGGGATTGATGATACAGTCGAACTGGAGGATTTATTATTCTTAATGGAGGCAGAGAAATGAAGGGCTTTCCTCTTTATATACTCGTTTTTTCGTTTTTAATCACTGCTTCCTGCAGCAAACAGGAGGCGACTCTGGCATTGGACAAAGATGCCAAGCAGGTAATATTCTTTTCAGAGGAAAAGGAATATTACCAAGAGGCTGCCTATTACGATGCACTGATTGAACTTAAGAAAAACTTCCCTGCTGAAATGGAAAATTTAATGGTCTTGACAAGTTCCACTGAAAAGGAGTATTACGATCAATTTGATATTAAATCAGGACCAGCCCTGATTGTCATTTATAACGATAAAATAATGGTAAGAATTAACGGCGATGCGACAAAAGAACAGATTATCAAGCCTGTTTCAAATGCGCTTGCACCGTAATCAAAAAGCCCTTCCAACAGGAAGGGCTTTTTGATATGAAGATTTGCCGATTTGTCTTTATTTTACAACATGGATTGGACTGCCAATGGCAACTTCCGCTGCTTCCATTGTAATTTCCCCTAGAGTCGGATGGGCATGGATGGTCATAGCCAAATCCTCGGCTGTCATGCCTGTTTCAATTGCCAAACCAAGCTCGGCAATCATATCCGAAGCGCTTGGACCGGCAATCTGGGCGCCAATGACAAGACCATCTTCCTTGCGGGTTACAAGCTTCATAAAACCGTCCGTCTGGTTAAGGGCTAGAGCTCGCCCATTCGCTGCAAACGGGAATTTTGCCGCTTTCACTTCAATGCCTTCTTCTTTCGCCTGTGCTTCCGTATATCCGACAGAAGCCAGTTCAGGGTCAGAGAAGACAACAGCCGGAATGGCAAGATAGTCTACTTCAGAAGGGTGCCCGGCAATAGCTTCCGCCGCTATTTTCCCTTCATAGGAAGCTTTATGAGCCAACGGAGGGCCAGCAACAATATCACCGATCGCATAAATATTGCCGACATTGGTCCGACATTGTTTATCTACCTTTACGATACCTTTTTCAGTCATCTCAACGCCAGCTTGCTCCAATCCAAGTTCGTCGGTGTTCGGGCGGCGGCCAACCATGACAAAGACATAATCGGCCTCAACCGTTTTTTCTTCGCCTTTTACTTCATACGTAACCGCAACCGAATCATCAGTTTCCTTGACCCCTTTTGCGAGTGCCTTCGTAATCACTTCGGCTCCCTTTTTCTTAAGGTTGCGCTTGACCAGCGATGACATCTGCTTTTCGAAGCCATTCAGGATTTCGTCGGCTCCCTCAAGGATAGTCACTTTCGTTCCAAAGCTTGCATAAGCGCCGCCCAGTTCGGTTCCAATATACCCGCCTCCGATTACGACAATGCTTTTTGGAATTTCCTTAAGCGCCAAAGCGCCAGTTGAATCCAGAACGCGATTGGTGTACTTAAAGTTGGGAAGTTCGATTGGCCTGGAGCCTGTTGCGATAATCGCATGTTTGAATGTATAAGTTTGGGCAGAATTTTCATCCATTACCCTTAAAGTGTTGGCATCGACGAAATAAGCTTCTCCCTGGACAATATTCACTTTATTGCCTTTAAGAAGCCCTTCAACTCCGCCTGTAAGTTTCTTCACTACACCAGCTTTCCATTCCTGTACCTTTGAAAAATCAACCGTAACATTTTCAGCTGTAATCCCCATATCCTCGGAATGAGTTGCTGATTCATAACGGTGTCCGGCTGAAATCAAGGCTTTGGAAGGAATACATCCAACGTTCAAGCATACCCCGCCAAGGATACCACGTTCTACGATGGTTACCTTCTGCCCAAGCTGGGCAGCGCGTATCGCTGCCACATATCCACCAGGGCCTGCTCCTATGACAATTGTATCTGTTTCAACTGGAAAATCTCCTACTACCATTTTATTACGCCTCCATTAACAAGAGTTCCGGATCATTAAGCAGCCGCTTAATATGATTCAGGGCATTTTGCGCTGTTGCCCCGTCAATCACCCGGTGGTCAAAGCTTAAGGAAAGTGCGAGTACTGGCGCAGCAACGATTTCCCCATTGCGGACAATTGCTTTTTCTGCGATTCGCCCAATACCAAGGATGGCCACTTCTGGATGATTAATAACAGGTGTGAACCATTGGCCCCCAGCGGAACCGATATTGGTGATTGTACATGAGCCGCCCTTCATTTCATCAGGCGCAAGCTTTCCATTCCTCGCTTTTCCTGCAAGGTCATTGATCTCATTAGAAATCGTGAAAACGGATTTTCTATCAGCATCTTTTACAACAGGTACAAGCAGCCCTTTATCTGTGTCGGCGGCAATACCGATATTGTAATAATGCTTCTGAATGAGTTCACCGGCTTCATCATCAACTGATGTATTTAACGCAGGGTATTCACGAAGAGCGCTTGTCAGTGCTTTCACTACATAAGGCAGGAATGTAAGCTTGATTCCTTTTTCTGCTGCCACTTCTTTAAATTTTTTCCGGTGGGCAACAAGCTTGGTGACTTCAACCTCATCCATCAGGGTAACGTGCGGTGCAGTGTGCTTCGAATTAACCATTGCTTTTGCAATCGCCTTGCGGATACCGCTCATTTTTTCGCGCGTTTCCGGATATTGACCCTGAGGAATTGCCGCTTTGGCTTCTCCAGCAACAGTTGCAGTTTCCTGTGGAGCGGCTGCTTCTGGCTGTGCTTCCTTGGCAGGTTCCTGGCCTTTATTCAAGAAGGCATCGATATCATTTTTTAGCACTCGGCCATTATTACCCGAACCGGATACTAAACGGATGTCCACGCCCTTTTCGCGCGCATATTTCCTTACCGAAGGCATGGCAATCACCCGACGGTTTGGATCGACTTCAGCTTCAGGCGCGGCATTTGCTGCCGTAGCTCCTGCACCGGTTGCTCCCTCCGTTTTTGGAGCCTCTGCTTTATCTTTATCTAATTTTTGGCCTGCTTCAAGGGTCGATTGAACCTGTGCCTCTGTTTTTTCTTGTGCGGGAGCGGCATCATCATCGTGGTCGTCCCCTTTGAATTGCAGGTTTTCATACCCTGGCGCATCAAATGTTACAAGAACCTGGCCTACTGTAGCAACAGTTCCTTCACCTATTAATATTTCTTCGACAGTACCTTCGACAGGTGATGGGATTTCCACAACGGCTTTATCATTTTGGACTTCGCACAATACATCATCTTCTTGTACTTTATCGCCCGGTTTAATAAACCATTTTACTATTTCACCCTCGTGAATTCCCTCACCAATGTCAGGCATTTTAAATTGGAATGACATGGCATTTCCTCCTATTGTTGATGGATTTCAGCAGTTTTTTGAAACCGCGATTTAGCCTGATTTAGAATGTAAGGACTTTTTTGGCTGTTTCAATAACATCTTTATAATTTGGAAGCCATACATTTTCCGCTTGGGAGAATGGGTATACTGTGTCAGGTGCAGCAACAGTAAGAACTGGTGCTTCAAGGCTCAGGACAGTGCGTTCCATCAGTTCACGAACAACATATGACGCAGCTCCCGCCTGCTTTTGAGCTTCCTGCACAAAAATCACCCTGTTGGTCTTTTCAACAGATGCGACAATTGTTTCGATATCAAGCGGCATAAGAGTCCTTAAGTCGATTACTTCCACAGAGTGCCCTTCCTTTTCAAGCTCTTCTGCTGCTTTTAGCGATTCATGGACCATTGCGCCGTAAGTAATGATAGTTAAATCAGAACCTTCGCGCTTTACATCGGCTTTTCCAAGTGGAATTGTGTATTCTTCCTCTGGAACCTCTTCACGGAATGCACGGTAAAGCTTAAGGTGCTCAAGGAAAATAACAGGATCGTTATCACGTATAGCGGATATCAGCAACCCTTTCGCATCATATGGAGTCGAAGGTACAACAACCTTGAGTCCAGGAGTCTGCATCATTAATCCTTCAAGGCTGTCAGAGTGAAGCTCTGGAGTATGTACGCCTCCTCCGAATGGAGAACGGACAGTTACCGGCATATTGTAGCGGCCGCCAGAACGATAGCGCATCCTGGACATTTGCCCTGCAATTGAATCCATTACTTCAAAGACAAATCCGAAAAATTGGATTTCAGGTATCGGTCTGTATCCAGTCAATGAAAGACCAATTGCCAAGCCACCGATGCCGGATTCAGCGAGTGGAGTATCGAATACGCGCTCTTCACCGAATTCTTTTTGAAGGCCCTCTGTCGCACGGAAAACTCCGCCGTTTACTCCTACATCCTCCCCGAATACGAGGGTTTTTTTATCATTACGCAATTCTGTGCGCAAGGCATCAGTAATTGCCTGGATCATTGTCATTTGAGCCATGGCTTACTTCGACTCCTTTGCTTTGTAGATTTCATATTGCTCCTTCAGGTGGAAAGGCATTTCTTCGTACATAATCGACATTAAGTCGGTCACCTTTTGTTTTGGAGCAGCATCTGCTTTTTTAATCGCTTCTTTAATATCCTCTTTCGCCTTTTCAATCACTTCGTTCTCTTTTTCTTCGCTCCAAAGCCCTTTTCCTTCGAGGAACTTGCGGAAACGGACTAACGGATCCTTCTTTTCCCACTCGTTATCTAGGTCAGATGTACGATAACGTGTCGGGTCATCACCAGCCATTGTATGAGGCCCATAACGGTATGTCATTGTTTCAATCAGGGTTGGCCCTTCACCGTTTACTGCGCGATCACGTGCGTCTTTGACAGCTTTGTATACAGCAAGTGGATCCATACCGTCAACCTGGATTCCAGGAATACCTGCAGCCACCGCTTTCTGTGCAATTGTTTTTGCAGCAGACTGCTTTTCCACTGGGGTGGAGATGGCAAATTGGTTATTTTGAACAACAAAAATTGCAGGAGCTTTAAATGCACCAGCAAAGTTGATTCCTTCGTAAAAATCTCCTTGTGAAGCTCCGCCGTCACCTGTATAGGTAATCGCTACGGATTTCGCTCCATTCTTCTTCATTCCAAGAGCGACTCCTGCTGCCTGGATATATTGGGCACCAATAATAATCTGTGGGGAAATAACGTTTACGCCTTCGGGAATCTGATTTCCTTGGAAATGTCCGCGAGAAAACAGGAATGCCTGTGATAAAGGAAGGCCGTGCCAAATAATTTGTGGAACATCCCGGTAACCTGGCAAAATAAAATCCTCTTTTTCAAGAGCATATTGCGATGCAAGCTGGGATGCTTCCTGGCCAGCTGTTGGTGCATAAAACCCAAGGCGACCCTGGCGATTAAGAGAAATGCAGCGCTGATCGAGAATACGGGTATATACCATTCTCTCCATCAATTCCTGCAATTGCTGGTCGCTTAGTTCCGGCATTTCCGCCTCGTTGACAACCTTGCCTTCTTCATTTAATATTTGTAGCATTTCGAATTGCTGCTCTACTGCTTCGAGAGTTTTTTTCGCATCGATTCGGGCGTTCTTTGTTTTAGAAGCCATTTTCTGCCACCTTTCCTTTCCTTCTGCATAATTGTTCTATTGAAAAAAGCACTTGGAGTTTGCTTGAAGGGAACTTAGATACTGGTTTAGATTGCCCAAAAAAATTACAACTAAATGTTTTTTTAAAATAAAAACCCATTCAGCTGGAAGTCTCCATTTTTACATAGAGAACTCGTTATTTTAACGGACAACTAGCCTATACTTATATAGTTTCCCACAATCATCGCGCCAAAAAACATTTAATTTTCCCATCCGTGGCCCGATATACTGTATTAGTCTCCATCCCCATCAAATTAATACAACATCCCCCTGCAAATCGAGTTTACACCATTCACTTCCAAACCGTCAATAAACATGAACTATAAATTTTCCACTATAATAATATTGATAAATATTCACTTTCTTAACTTATCTGTATCACCCGAAAAATTCACGCTGTATCAGTCTGTTGACAAGACCTTTTATCCATGGCAATCGCCATAAACCCAAAATAAAAAGCCGGAGGAAGGCCCGGCTCAGGATTTTCCATCGAGACCCGCCATTTTATAAAAAGCGAGCTTCTCTTTATTATAGATTTCGGTCAATTTATTGAATTTCTCGTTTGCTTCCAGCACTTTAGAATAATGCTGATTAATATTGTCCACTTTTTTTTCAAGGTCATCGAGGTTAATATCCCCGGATTTAAGCGATTTGTATAAATCCTTATCACCTTCAATGGCTTTTGTATATTCATTATATAATGTATCATGCGCGGCATATCGGTCATTCATAGTCTTGTAAAGGAATTCTGCCTTTTCCTTCAGCTTGGGATCCTTTATTTTTTCCAAAACAGAGTCAGCGTCCTTGAATTTCTCCCGCGAATCCTGGATGCTCTCCTTTTCCTTTTCGATATGCTCTTTTCTTTTGTCCGCCATGGAAAGAGCTTCATCGCTTAATTTGTTTATTTGCTCTTTCTCCTTCATTCCCAAGCCGGTTATTTTATCAAACAACTCATTCTCTTTTGTCTCCAGTTCAACCAATGGGTTCTGTTGGTCTTCGAAGCCCTTTTCAGCTGTAACCGCATTTTCCATTATCTCATACATACGCTCTTCTGGAGATTTTTGACCAAGGCAGCCCGTAAGCATAAATGTGGTTGCCACTAACATAAAAACCAGTTTTTTCACCGGTGAATAAGCCATCGTTCATCGCTCCTTTTTATAACAATTCTACTATATAGTTAGTAACCTTTTTTGACAACCCTTTCAGCTTAACAGCTTGTCCCCCCTTTTCAACTATATTATTCAAGAAAAACGCTCACTATGAATGGGCATGGGCCCAGACTGAAGGCCTCCGGCGTGCATAGGCTGTAATAGTCGCCCGGTTGTGAGGGCCGGCAAACAGTAGCAGAGGAGGTTCGCTTATGTACGGATATGGATACGGATGCGGCGGATATGGTTATCCTGTCGGAGTCGGCGGCTGGGGTTATGGCAGGGGTTTTGCCTTAATCGTTGTGCTGTTCATTCTGCTGATCATTGTTGGCTGTGCATGGCTCTAGTTTACAAAAAGGGGGAGGCGCCGCCTTCTCTTTTTTTCTGTTAGGCAGCATTCCATTAACTTTTTTCGGATTGTCTGATAGACTATTGTCATACCTCCCTTCTCTTTCTGCGTTGGGAATGATTGCATTCGTATTACAGGAGTGAACGAAAATGTTAACGATGGACGATATTATAAGGGATGGGCACCCGACGTTAAGGAAGACAGCACTTGAGGTATCCCTGCCTCCCTCCGAGGAGGATAATCAAATTCTCGCCAGTCTGCTTGAATATGTTATCAACAGCCAGAACAGCGAGGTTGCAGAAAAGTTTGGCCTTCGCCCCGGTATTGGACTTGCCGCGCCACAAATCAATATTTTAAAACGAATGATTGCAGTCCATGTTTATGATGAAAAAGGAAACCTGCTCAGCCACGCTTTATTTAATCCTCGTATTGTCAGCCATTCAGTTGAAAAAGCATATCTCACGTCAGGCGAAGGCTGTCTGTCGGTTGATGAGCCGCACCCAGGCTTTGTCCCAAGGTATGCGAGGGTTACTGTAAAGGGTTATGATATGGATGGGAATGAAGTGAAGCTACGACTTAAAGGCCTCCCTGCAATTGTCTTCCAGCATGAAATCGATCACCTAAATGGAATAATGTTTTATGATCATATTGACAAGGACAATCCTCACAGGCCAATTGAAAACGCAATTCCAATCGAGAGGTAAACCGACCGTCCTGGGCAGCAGGACGGTTTTTTTTACAAAACGCCAAAGATGAATGGGTTGACTTTTAACTATTTGGCCCTATATCTTTGATTGTTGATTTCCACTCCGGGGACATGCTTTCCGCGGGGCGGACCGTGGAGCCTCCTCGGCGACATAGACGCCTGTGGGGTCTCCACGTGCCGCTGCATCCCGCCGGAGTCAGTCCCCTGCGTTCCAATCAACTTTATTGAATATCAACACTCACCTTTAACAAAGCCCAATTTTATAGCCTATTGGGTAATTCCTTCTCTCGATTAGCCTTGTCTGTTTAAGGGTATTATCTTGAATAATAGGTGCATGGCCCGAAATTCATTTCACAGAAATTTGTCTGTTTGTTAACATCCTCCAATCCCATCATTAACCATGAAAATTTTACACATTCCGGCATATAATAATAGTGGAGAAAAGGAAGATTTTGCAGGACAAAATCAAAAAAGCCGTAAAATTTTACCTTATTTTGCTCATCGTTGCTTTACTTTGGACAAGGATGGTTTAAAATAAAAGGTAAGGAGATGATCCACTATGTTAAAGAAGCTAAGGAAAAAGCTTTTAAAACAGTGGAGAGATTTATTACGAAAAAAATCCATTGCCTAATGTTTTGAGCCCTTCAAACTTGCGAAGGGCTCCTTCCTTATTGTAAATTGTAAAGCAGTAGCGCAAACGGACGGCTGTTATTTAATTCCCCCGGAAACCATTTGACGCCTTGGTTTTGGGGTATTTAAAATAGTAAAAAGCATGCGGAGACAGGAGAGAAATTACATGTTGTTTAAAATTTACTACCAGGAAAGCATTAGCGAGGTGCCAGTAAGGGAAAATACGAAATCCCTTTTTATTCAGGGCGAGTCTGAGAGGAATGTGCGAAAAAAACTATCCGACAGAGGCTACAATATTGAATTCGTCCAGAAGGTTGAAGGTGCTTACCTGCAGTATGAAAATCAAAATGAAGACTTTAATGTATTGGAGATTTGATAATTTATGAAATTGGTTAAAAATGATCAAACCGCGGTTTTCGCTTTGGGCGGGCTTGGGGAGATCGGAAAAAATACGTATGCAGTGCAATTCCAGGATGAAATCATTGTCATTGACGCAGGAATAAAATTCCCGGAAGATGAACTGTTGGGAATTGACTATGTCATTCCTGATTATTCTTATCTAGTTAAAAATGCCGAAAAAATTAAAGGGCTGTTTGTCACCCACGGCCATGAGGATCATATTGGCGGCATTCCGTACCTTCTTAGGGAAATCAACATTCCTATTTACGGGGGAAAACTGGCTCTTGGCCTGATCCGAAATAAGCTTGAGGAACACGGCCTCTTAAGGACAGCCAAGCTGATAGAAATTAAAGAGGACGATGTGATCAAGTTCCGAAAGACTGCCGTCACTTTCTTCCGGACTACACATAGCATACCGGATTCTTATGGAATCGTTGTAAAGACGCCGAACGGCCAAATAGTCCATACCGGAGATTTTAAATTTGATTTCACTCCGGTCGGCGAACCAGCCAATTTGACTAAAATGGCTGAAATCGGCCGGGAAGGGGTCCTCTGCCTTCTTTCGGATAGTACAAATAGCGAGATTCCGGAATTCACTATGTCGGAACGCCGGGTCGGCGAGAGCATTGATGATATTTTCCGCAAAGTTGACGGAAGGATTATCTTTGCTACCTTCGCCTCCAATATCCATAGGCTGCAGCAGGTTGTCGAGGCGGCAGTGGCAAATGGAAGGAAAGTCGCTGTCTTTGGCAGGAGTATGGAAGCGGCGATAACGATAGGACTTGAACTTGGCTATATCCGTGCTCCTAAAGAAACGTTTATCGATGCGCAGCAGATCAACAGGATTCCAGCGAACAAGGTGACGATTCTTTGTACCGGCAGCCAAGGTGAACCAATGGCGGCTCTATCGAGGATTGCGAATGGCACCCACCGACAAATTCAAATTAATCCTGGCGATACTGTTGTCTTCTCTTCCTCACCAATTCCAGGGAATACGATCAGTGTCAGCCGGACAATCAACGCCCTTTTCCGGGCAGGCGCCGATGTCATCCATGGGAAGCTAAGCAACATCCATACTTCCGGCCATGGCGGGCAGGAAGAGCAAAAGCTTATGCTTCGTTTAATAAAGCCGAAATTCTTCATGCCGATACACGGAGAATTCAGGATGCAAAAAATGCACTCTCAGCTGGCCGTCGACTGTGGCGTCCCTCCAGAAAATTGCTTCATCATGGATAACGGAGAAGTGCTTGCCCTTTCTGAAAATGAAGCCCAGATCGCCGGGAAAATCCCTTCTGGTTCAGTTTACATTGACGGAAGCGGAGTCGGTGATATTGGAAATATCGTTTTGCGCGACAGAAGAATCCTTTCCGAAGAAGGACTTGTCGTTGTTGTCGTCAGCATTAACATGAAGGAATTCAAGATTGCCTCCGGCCCTGACCTGATTTCACGGGGATTTGTTTATATGCGTGAATCAGGAGATCTTATTAACGATGCCCAGGCACTGATTGCCAAGCATTTGAATAAGATAATGGATCGCAAAACGACTCAATGGTCGGAAATCAAAAACGAAATAACCGATACCCTTGGACCGTTCCTTTACGAAAAAACTAAACGCAGGCCTATGATCCTGCCAATCATTATGGAAGTATAAAAAAAGGAAGCCAGCCGGCTTCCTTTTTTTGCATGGTAGGATATTTCATTCAATCACTTTCTTCCGGAACCGCTCGATATCCGAATCTGCGCCAATGATGATCAAGATGTCGCCCAGCCAAATTTTTTCGCTGGCCATCGGGGAAACGATAATATCCCCGCCCCTCTTAATCGCCACTATATTTAAGCCATATCTGGCACGGATATTTAGATCAATCAACGTATGCCCGCCTAGTTTTTCATTGGCGACAATTTCCACGATACTGTGCTCATCGGAAAGCTCAAGATAATCCAATACATTGCTGGTAGAAATATTATTCGCGATTCTGATGCCCATATCCCTCTCAGGGTGAGCCACAACATCCGCACCGATTTTTAAAAGGACCTTTTCATGATAATCATTCAGAGCCTTTGCGGTTACATGTTTTACGCCCAGTTCCTTCAGGATGAGTGTTGTGAGGATACTTGCCTGAATATTATCTCCGATCGCTACAATGACGTGGTCGAAATTCCTGATTCCAATCCCTTTCAGCACTGCTTCATCTGTGGAATCCCCAAGAATGGCATGGGAGGCGATTGAGGCGTACTCATTTACTCTTTCTTCGTCATTGTCCATGGCTAGGACTTCCATACCGAGTTCGGACAGCCTGCGGCAGATACTTCCGCCAAAACGCCCAAGTCCAATTACAGCAAAATCTTTCTTCATCTTGAATTCCCCCAAGGAACTTACTTTCTTCCTATAGTAACAAAAAATGAGGGAAACCGGAATATTACTTTTTTCCGCTCACATAATCGGCATCAAACAAGAAAAGCTTCACTAATAACGCAAGTGACGGAATCAGCAGCAATAAACCGGCAATGAAGGCTATTACTAACGCAGTTCCCATAACCTCATTGGTGATGGCGGAATGGATGGTTATGAACGGATCGAGAATAAATGGCAAATGAGATGCTCCGTATCCGAAAAAAGCGAAAAAGAATTGAAGCATAACAAAGATAAACGCAAGACCAAATTTCTTTCTCTTCAAGATTAGCAGAACGGCCACTAGGAAGCAGGCAAAGGACAAGCCAAACATCCACCATAAATCCAGTGCATTATCAAAATGCCTGCCATTATGAGCTTTCAATGAGGCGAATACGAGCAGGCTAGCAAGAATGCATGGAATGCTCCAGAAAAGAGAAAATTTCCTTAACACTTCCCTGGCATCTTCATCTTTTGCCCTATTCGCATAAAAGGTTAGAAATGATGCGCTAATGAAAAGGACAGATACGATGGCTAAAAGGACAACCGACCAGGAGTACGGACTTGTAAAAAGTTTACTGGCCAGGAACACAACCGAATCTCCCTTCTGCTCGAGAAAACCGCCCTCAGAGATGGTGAGGGCTGTCGACAAGGAAGCTGGTATTAAAAGGCCTGTCGAGCCGTAAAGAAATAAATAAAACGTATTATCCTTTGATCCGTAGTTGCCGAATGCGTAAAAGGATCCCCGGACTGCTATTAGAATGAGGGCAATGCTTCCGGGAATAAGTAGGGCAGTGCCGTAATAATAGGCTGCATCAGGATAAAAACCGACGAGCCCGACAAAGAAAAAGACGAAAAAAACATTCGTAACTTCCCAGACGGGTGATAGATAACGGCTGATAATATGATTGATGATATGATCCTTCTTTGAAACCTTGCCGTAAAAAGCAAAAAAGCCGGCACCGAAATCAACAGAGGCCACAATCAGATAGCCGTATAGGAAAGTCCAAAGGACCGTAATGCCGAGCAGTTGAATATCCATGATAATCCCCCTATTCCTTTAGATTGTTCCTTATGTCGCACGTTTTGGCCGGTATCCAGTTCAGAATCCGGCTGGATAGCGTTTTGCCAGTTCTTCTTCAGCAGGCCTGTTCCGGAACATCCTGGTAAGGACGACAACGGTCATAATGCCCAGTACAATATAAAGAATGAGGAACATAATGAATGTAAGCCCGACATTATCCGCAGTCGTGGCACCTTCCGCGACTTTCATATAGCCTCTTAAAATCCATGGCTGGCGGCCGACCTCGGCATAAATCCAGCCAAATTCAATCGCCAGGATGGAAAGCGGGCCGCATGCGACAATTGCCCAAAGCAGCGGCTTATTGAACGGATTGCCCTTCCATTTCCACAGGAATACAAATACAGCAGAAATAAAAGTCGCGAACATGCCAATCGTAACCATCAGATCGAATAAATAGTGGATCCAAAGCGGCGGCTGTTCATCTTTCGGGATTTGGTCAAGGCCGATCACTTCTGTATCTAAGGAACTGCCTGCAAGGAAACTCAGCATGCCTGGCAATCTAATTTCATTTTTGACCTCGTTATTTTCATCGAGCGTCCCAAATAAAATCAGGTCGGCATTTTTGCTAGTTTCAAAATGCCATTCCGCCGCCGCAAGCTTTTCTGGCTGGGCCTTTGCCAGGAACTTTGCCGATATATCGCCCGCAACTGCGGTCCCTAGCGAAAATATAAGCCCCGCCGCCATTGTAAGCCTTAGCGCTTTGATGTGGTACTCCGTCCTTTTTCCATACAGCAGCACGAAGGCAGTAATAGCCGCAAGGACGAAAGCGGAAGTCATATAGGCCGAAGTAAGGACATGGAATACTTTTGACGGCGTTGCCGGGTTGAACATGGCTTTGATTGGGTCGATTGAGGCAATCGCTCCATTCTTGAGTTCAAACCCTTGGGGTGTATTCATAAAGGCATTTACAGTCGTAATAAAGAATGCGGAGGCCGAGGATCCGATGATAACCGGAATGGAAAGCAGCCAATGGTAAATTGGCTTTTTGAACCGGTCCCATGTATATAAATAGATTCCCAGAAAAATAGCTTCAAAGAAAAACGCGAAGGTTTCCAGGAAAAGCGGCAGGCTGATTACCTGGCCGGCAATCCGCATAAAGCTTGGCCATAGCAAGGAAAGCTGCAGCCCGATACACGTTCCTGTTACAACCCCAACTGCTACCGTAATTGTAAAACCCCTCGCCCACCTTCTGGCCAGCAAAATGTAATGCGCGTCTTTCCTTTTAATGCCTATGTATTCTGCCAGAGAAATAAGTACCGGAACCCCAACTCCAATGGTGGCAAAAATAATATGAAATCCCAGGGTCATCGATGTCAGCATCCGGCTGAGCATTACACTGTCAAGTACCAAATAGATTCCCTCCAAAAATTACATATTCAGAACAGCCGGCATATTGTGAAAAAACGAGCAAAAGGCGTGAAAATAATAAAGCAGGCCCGTAAAAAACGGGCCGCTTTAGTGGCCGGGCTCAAAAGCCGGATTATTTACTAGCTGTTCAATTTTTCATCTCCCTTTCTTTTTACCACTTTTTTAATGAAAAGGAAACTAATTAGCACTATAGCCGTAAGAGTAACGAAAACTGGAAGATTGCCAATAATAAAGACAATCAACCCTGAGAAAAATGATAACAGAAAGTTGGAGCTGCTTAAAAACTGCTTCTTTGTCCGTTCCCAAGTATTCAATTCGCTTGGTGTCGTACCCTTTGCAACGAGTTTATTTTCAAACAAATTAACAGTGATCGTTGACATTGAAGCTTGATTCTCCAAGTATTTGATCTTTCCTGTCAATTGTTCTATTTCTTCCTGAACTTTTCCCAAGTCGGAAGAGATTTGAAGGAGATCCTCCGTTTTCGTCGCGTTTTTCATAAATTCCAGCAGCCTTGCCTCAACGGCCTTTTTCGATCTCAGCCTTGATGCTAAGTCCACGTACTGTTCCGTTACGTCCTCACCGCGGACAATTCTCTCCAATATTTCAGCAGCTTCTCCTTCTGCCTCGTGCAAAAAAGCCTCAAAATTCGAAGCGGGGACTCTGATTGTGATCGTTCCGCTCGTCTGTTCGTCCCCATCTCGCGAAATAGTAGAATTAACGATAAATCCGCCAAATTGCTCCGCCTTACTTTCGAGTGTTTTTTGCGCCTCGTTAAAATCCTTTACCCTCACATGCAATTCAGCCTGGCGTATGACCTTTCTATCCGTTGATTGAGTGGGATTTCCCGCTTGGGTTTCGGGACCATTTTCGCCTTCCATTCTGTCCGCAGAAGAATCTCCTATACTGCCCGCGGAATTACCTAATTCTCCTGCCGAACTATTATCCATTGATTCTACTGCTTTTTTGCCATCCCCTGAATGGCTGTCCGAGCTGCATGCACCTAACATCGCACCTAGGGCCAATACAAAAATTAAGAATAAATGCCTTAATCTCAACATACCACCACACTCCCAACTATTTCTTTACTTATTAGACGGATCGGGTGGATGTTTGTGGCAAAAGAAAAGGGCCGGCAACAGCCAGCCCTATAATTCCTTATTCCGTCTTATCCATTTCATCAAGGACACGATTAACACGCTTTTCAAGCATCTTCATTCCGCTGCCGCCTGCCTGGAAATGGCGCAGCTTTCCTTCCTTGTCAAACACATAATATGCCGGGACATATTGGTTTTCAAAAGCTTCAGTCAGCTTATGCTCACTATCGACAAAGATTGGCTGGGTAATTTCATGTTCAGCCGCAGTCGCTTTAATATCCTCGATGTTCAGGTCGTTTTCAGAACGTGGCATGTGTACAGCGACTACATTCAGTTTATCCTTATAATTATCCCGGAATTGATTTACTTGAGGCATCGCTTCCTTGCAAAGATGGCAGCTGACCGACCAAAAATGGATGAGGGTCGGTTTTTCGCCAATCAATTCGTCCCGGGTTACTTCACCATTCAGCCATTCGACAGCACCGGCCAATTCGGGCATGGGTTCACGCAATTTCATATTGGTCCCTCCTATTCAGGTTTTAATTTTGCGAAAAAAAGACCTAACATTTGAGTTGGTTAGGTCTTATCGTTGGTTGAAAATTCACCTTCCGCCGAAGCGCCAAGTGTGATTATACTTTTAGGGTTTCTTGGCCAGGCTTCCAGTTTGCAGGGCAAAGTCCGCCTGTTTGAAGCGCCTGGAGAACACGGAGTGTTTCATCGACATCACGGCCGATGTTATTATGATTCACAACAGAGTACATCATTTCGCCTTCAGGGCTGATGATGAACAGACCGCGCAAAGCAATTCCTTCTTCCTCAATGAGGACGCCATAGTCCCTGGATACAATGTGGTTTGTATCTGCAGCGAGTGGATAGTTGAGATCGCCAAGGCCATTTTCCTTGCGGTCAGTTTTAATCCAGGCAAGGTGCGTATGAATCGTATCGGTGGATACGCCAATTACTTCCGCATCAAGGTCTTCGAATTCGTCATAACGGTCTGATAAAGCAGTGATTTCAGTCGGGCAAACGAATGTGAAGTCCATTGGGTAGAAAAATAACACTGTCCACTTATCGTTTTTCATGTTTTCTTCAAGGCTGACTTTCTTGAATTCCTTGTTAGGCATGACCGCATCCATTTCAAAGCGCGGCGCCTGTTTTCCTACCATGCGTTCTGGCATGATGATCCCTCCAAATTAAGTATTTCGGGATGGTGGCAAGTATCGTTATCCCTTTCACAGTGACAATTATAGGCCAAGCATTTCCTGTAGTCAAACCAATCAAAGAATAACTTTTAAAAAATAATTAGTATTAACACTAGACTCAGTTATCCTTGATTATTGATTTCCACTCCGGGGACATGCTTTCCGCGGGGCGGACCGTGGAGCCTCCTCGGCGTCCTAGACGCCTGTGGGGTCTCCACGTGCCGCTGCATCCCGCAGGAGTCAGTCCCCTCCGTTCCAATCAACTTCTTCGAATATCTACATTCACCTTTAGCTGAGCCTAACACTAAAGAAACCGGCCTTTATTGGTTTGCCCCATTTTTCCCCAAATTAATCAAATTATGTCCCGATTACCAGTGTATCATGTCGAAATAAAAAACTGTATTAGTTTGCCTGACTTCTGCCATCTTAAGAAGATTTAAAGGTAATGTATTGGCTGAGAAGATGAATGGCGGCAGGTATCGCGCCCTCATCTGGCATGAGGCCGGAATGGTGGAGCCCGTTCGGGGAATTGACTCCGAGCCAGAACATAAAACCAGGGATTTCTTTCAGCAAATACCCGAAATCCTCCCCTGTCATGGCAGCCTTACAGCGCACTGTCTCCACTCCTTCGACAGATTCCGCAAACGAAATGAATTCCTCTGTCAATGCCGGGTTGTTATAGACCTGATGGTACATGGAACCATAATCAATCGATGCCATGCACTCAAAACCGGCTTCAATCCCACTGATAATGGCCTCAATTCTCTTCTTTACAGCTGTCATTGATTCAGGGGATAAGGTCCTGATTGTCCCTTCAAGCCTGGCTCTTTCCGCTATGACATTTTGGACTGTTCCCCCTGTAATTTTTCCAATAGTGATGACTGCACTATCAAGAGGATCAATATTTCTCGAAACGATTGTCTGCAGCTGACCGACAAGATGGCAGGCCGCAACGACCATGTCATTGGCATGATGAGGAAAGGCAGCATGGCCTCCCTTCCCTGAAAGTTCAATAAACAGCTCGGATGTATTGGCAAAAAGAAGGCCTTCTTTCATCGCAACAGTTCCTACTGGATACTCCGGTGCAATATGTAAGGCGAGGATGAGGTCTGGGCGCCACTCTTTCATGATTTCCGACTGGAGCATTGGCTCGGCTCCACCTGGGCCTTCTTCTGCCGGCTGAAAAATAAACAGCAAATCATCTGCTATCGGATTTTTCGTAAAATAATCGATAAGGCCAAGGGCGATGCTCATATGGAAATCATGTCCGCACGCGTGCATCCTTCCGAGGTGGGTTGAAGAAAACGGGTAGCCTGTTTCTTCTGATATTGGCAGGCCATCGATATCAGCCCTGTAGCCAATCATTTTTTCAGGATTGGAGCCATGAACCTTAACAAATAAACCTGTTCTCCATTCCTTTATTGTCAGCCTCGATTGGGGCAGGGAATTTAAAAATTCTAACAGATATGCCTGTGTTTTATATTCCTGAAAGCCAAGTTCCGGAATTTGGTGCAAATCGCGGCGAATTTTCACAAAAGGATTCAAGCACTGTTCCCCCTAATTCTTAGTTTATATTCTTTGTTTATATTCTTAGTGATGTCGGGTGGCGAAAATCAAAGAAAACGCGGATTTCTCCGCGCTTTCCAGGTGATTAAAGCTGGCGGAGTTCCGCCATGATTTCAG
Organism: Bacillus sp. B-jedd; assembly: GCF_000821085.1. Taxonomy (GTDB): domain Bacteria; phylum Bacillota; class Bacilli; order Bacillales; family Cytobacillaceae; genus Bacillus_D. Next base: position 1,464,656 of record NZ_CCXR01000001.1, on the reverse strand, counting down.
TTTTGGATTTGGTTTTTTCGTCGATTTCCTTGATGACTCTTGCCGGCATGCCAGCTACAAGCGTATTTGGCGGTACATCGCTCAGGACAACAGAACCAGCAGCTATAACGGCCCCTTTGCCTACTGTCACACCTTCAATGACGACAGCATTCGCTCCAATGACGACATCATCCTCGATTACGACTGGTTTTGCCGACGGCGGCTCTACGACGCCTGCAAGGACAGTTCCTGCGCCAATATGGCATTTCTTGCCCACTGTCGCCCGGCCTCCAAGAACAACCCCCATGTCAATCATTGTTCCTTCGCCGATCACAGCACCTATGTTAATTACAGCACCCATCATAATGACCGCGTTGTCGCCAATTTCAACTTGATCCCGAATAATCGCGCCAGGCTCTATTCTTGCTTTGATGTTTTTCGTATCCAGCATTGGAATGGCTGAATTCCTACGGTCGCTTTCTACTACATAATCCTCTATTTTCGCCTGATTCTTTTCCAAGACAGGATTTATTTCCGACCATTCACCGAAAATGACGCCGGTATTTCCAGAAACAAATGATTTCGCATCTCCGAAATCAATCCCTTCGAGTTCCCCTTTTATGTATACTTTTACAGGTGTAGATTTTTTTGCATTTTGAATATAAGAAATAATTTCGTTTGCGTCCATCATCTTCATCCTAACCCCTCCATTTTTGTGTTTCAGTTTAAAAAATACTTTATCAAACTGCAAAGCCGAAAACAAGGAAAAGAAATATTAACGGCCTTCCTGTATGTACTGGGAAACAAGCTCCGTGAACGCCCTCACCTGCTTTAACTCAAAGGCAGATTCATAGCCAAGCAGCCATGTGTCCCGTTTAATCGGGCGGCCATCCTGATCGAGGAGAGGCAGTTTAAAAATATCGGTCTCCTCACCGTTCAAGGTGATTTCAGGCAGGATTGCGTAGCCAATCCCGTTGATTGCCATTTGCTTGCATGTTTCAATCTGATCGACGATGACTGTCCTTTTGGGAGGATAATTAAATTGCCTATGCCACCATTCCTGTATTTCCTGAAAGTAATTAGAATCACTCTTGAACTGGATAAAGGGGCGGTCGGTTTTTACGACCTCTTCCATACTGGATATTTCCCTGTCGACCAAAAAAAGTCGATCTTCAAAAAGATGGATCTTTTTTCCCTTCCACTCTGGAAGCCCGCGAATGATGCCGATATGGACGTGCTGGTCATAAAGCGACTTAAGAATTTCACTGCTCCAGCCTGTGACAAGGGATATTTTTGCCTGTGGATAGCGTTCTATGAACTTTTTGAGCACCTTCGGCAGCCAGTGCTGGCCCACAATGGTCGCAACAGCAATCTTTAGCGTTCCCGCCACTTCTGATTGCATGGAATGGATGGATTCCCTAACCTGTTCTTCCTCCTTCAGCACCAGATTGACAAATCTGATTACTTCTTCTCCCTGTGGTGTGAGGGTCAGCCCTTTTTGAGATCGGACAAAAAGCCTGGCTCCCCAGTCTTTTTCGATGGACTGAAGCCGCTGTGACAATGCGGGCTGTGAAACAAATAAACGTTCTGCTGCTTTCCGCATATTCATTTCCTGTGCCAATACAGAAAGCAAATGAAATTCTGACAAAGAGGACATTCCTTTTCCTCCATAAGTTTTTCTTATATTATAACGCATCCTAACCAGTTTAGAAATTTTCTTAAACAATGAAAAAAGACCGGGTAAATCCCACCCGGACTTTAAGAAGATTTTTTTCTCGGCAAAAATGAAATTAAGATAATGCTCAGCACCGCGAATATTAGAACACCCAAATATACAGTATGAAGGGAAGCGGTCAGCCCTTCCTGCAGCAAGGACTTTGTTTCCGCGGGAAGTGTCGCCCGCTCTTTTGCGTCTAATAGGGTGTTGGCTGTCTCCAATGTCGGGCCTTCGCCGCTGCTTGTCCCATTCTTCTCCAAATAAGAGACAAAGCGGCTGTTCAGGATACCTCCCAATAGTGCCGCGCCAATCGTATTCCCAAGGTTCCTCATAAACATGTTTGATGCAGTGGCGATTCCCCTCTGCTGCCAGCCGACTGTTCCCTGGATCAACAGGATGAATGCTGTAGAGGTAAGCCCCATCCCGGCCCCGGTCATAAATGAGCCGCCCGCCGCCCATATCGGCCCGGCTTCCGGTGTCATGGTCGCAAAGATGGCTCCGCCGGCCACCAGGAACACACCGCCGAGCAATGAAGTAAACCGATAACCTTTGGCCAATGCCAGCCTTCCCGAAAAGGCCGAGGCTATAGGCCAGCCAATTGACATAGCTGTCAGGGCAAAACCGGCGACAATTGGCGATTGCTCCATGACGCCCTGGACAAAAGCCGGAAGGAAGCTTGAAATTCCAATAAGCATGACACCGGTCGTAAGGGAAACGATATTTGCGATAAATATCGATTTCTCCTTCCAGATGGAAAAAGGCATCATTGGTTCGGCTGCACGTCTCTCTTGCAAAACAAAGAGCACGATGGCGGCCATGCTGATTGAGAAGAACAGGAACGCGGGAAGTGAAGTCCAGCTAAAGCGATGCCCTCCTTCAACCAATATATACATCAGGGAGGATATTCCAATGGTGATCAGTATGGCGCCCGGATAATCTATTTCATGCTTTTTCTTCACAACCTTCTCATGAAGGAAAAACCAGAGGCCGGCCATGGATAGAATGCCCAGCGGGATATTGACCCAGAAGACATAATGCCAGCTGACGTATTCGACAAGGAATCCTCCAATCGCTGGTCCCATGACTGCGGAGATGCCCCATACACTGGAAAGATAGCCTTGTACTTTAGCCCTTTCCTCTGTGTTGTATATATCGCCTACAATTGTGGTCGCAATCGGCATGACAGCCCCTGCCCCGAATCCCTGGATGAGCCTGAATACGATCAACATATGCATCGATTCAGCGAAGCCGCACAAAATCGATCCTGTCATAAATACGGTTAGCCCAAACAGCAGAACGGGTTTCCTGCCAAATAAATCAGCCAGTTTACCATAAATAAGGACGGTTACAGAATTCATCAATAAATAAGACGAGAATACCCAGCTGTAAAGCGAAAAACCTCCCAGCTCGCCAACAATTGCGGGCATCGCCGTCGATACAATTGTTGCCTCGATTGCGCCCATAAACATGGCGAGCATGACAGCCGCAAGGACAAGAGGCCTTTTCGTCCTCTTGCCCTTCAATTTAGCATTTAAAGCCTCTTCCACTAACTGCACCTCTTTCATCAAATAACTTTCCCATGAAAGCAATACAGCCCCCAGCCGGGAGCCATATTGTCTGTTAATTTTTATTCAATTTCTTTAAATGTTTGTTCAACTGGTTTAATACCGTGCTTCTTGGCAATATCCCATCGAAATATCCATCGCCGGATTCCACACATAAAAAAGGATTGTTAATCAGCAATTCGATGCATCGGCTGATGGAAGAGTCCACATTCACCCTTGGCACAGCGCGATCCATAATTTCCTCCACACGTTTTTCTTCAAGTTTCTCGAATTCTATCCGCTCCAGGCCAAGAATTGAATCCATAATAAGTCTAGTACTTATCAGGCCATGAAGCCGGTAATGAGGATCGAGGACCGGAATGGCGGTATAGCCCGATTTTGTTAGCACAAGAAGTGCATGCTCCAGATTATTTCCCACCTGGACATGGGCAACCCGCTCGGAAGGAATCATTAAATCTTTAATGCTATTTTCCAAAAACTCACCACTATGAAGACTAATCATCTGCGAATACTCCTCAATTTTGTTGTACACCATTTATATTTTAACACAGATTTTCATACTGTTGGCTTATTTACTATATGAAAACTGAAAGGAAAAAGGAACCCAATTTAGGTTCCTTCGTGCATTCATTGAATCAAATCAAAAATTTCGATCGTTATCATGTCAATATTATCGAATTGATAGCGTTTTGGCTTTTCTTTGTCATTATATACTTCCAGTTCAAAGGTTTCGGTCTTTGGATGGAATGTAACCTGGCATTTTCTTTCACCATTCACTTCGAAATACCGCTGTGCAGGCTCACCGCTGCCGGACTGCTCCTGCAAATTTTTTAAGCGTGTAATGATCCCTTGTAGCTGTGACATACTTTCTCTCCTTTCAAACACAAACAAGCTTATGCTATTAGATTTCTCTACAAGCATGTTTCTATCCATAAAAGACACCAGGATTCATAAAAATGGCCCCGGCCTTGTTTGCCAATATTAACAGCATAAATTAAGTTTGCAGTCAGATACAAGTAAAAACTAATTGATTTGAAAATTTTTTGTTGAATAAAGCCGCCCGCTTGTTAACGGAGGGCCTGGAATTCAGTTTTCTAGAGCCAATTGTTCGCTTCCGCTATTCAGTAGGTTTTCCAGTGCGCCAGCATCATTTGAACCAAGAAAAGCTGCATATTGGAACAAGCTAGAGATGGGATTCATACCCATTTGGAATTGGAGCGAAGCCGCTTCCGCTTCTCCACTTAGTTCTGATTCTTCACCTGAAGAAAGGTTCTTTAAAGCAGCCGCTTTTTTCGTCTTGACTTGTTTTGCAGATTTGTTTAGGACTGATTCAGGAATTTGATTATATAAATACCGGGATACCTTCCAGTTTCCGTCTTCCTTTGTCAGTAACAAGCCTTCATAATGGCTATCATATCCGACTGGCCCTTCGGTGCTTTCAGGGAAAAATTCGAACACATAGGCCTTATTCCCCTCTTGGACAACCTCAGTGGATTCGGAAAAATTGTAAAACGGAATATAATACTGGGCAAAATCAGAGCCATATGTCACATATTTACCGTTTTCCTCCACGACATTTTCTTCCCAGAAAAGGCCGATATAATCATCGGTAAAGAATGGATTAAGAATCTCCTTTATTTCCTGCTTTGTCCTGGGTTCCTCACTCAGAGATACTTGGGCATCAAATCCTCCTCTAAGAGCGGCGAAAATTTCGTCTCTTCCTGAATTGGCCGTTTCAGCCTTTGAGTGGATTGGCAAAAACATGATGAAAGCACAAATTAGCATAATGGCTTTTTTCATAATCTCTCCCCCTATTTCCCTCTTTATAATTCGTGTTTTTCTTAAAGGCTCCATTACGAAATAATGCGAAATAATTCGAAAAATAAACGCATAATTTGACAAAGCAGATATGTTATTCTTTACCCTATGTTTCATTTATGTAACCTACCCATCCGTATTATGAAAAAAAACAGGGCGGAAGACCCATGGAAGACAATTTACCCGTTCATTTGCTATCCAACCCAGGCGGACATTTTCCTCTATAAAACCAACACAAAAGGCAGCGAGTGGATCACCTCTCGCTGCCTTTTAACGACAAATTTTAAAACTGGACCTATTATCCGGCCTTTATCCAAATTAAAATGGATGCTGGTTCAGCCATTGGCCTCCGTCCATAGTGATGCATTCTCCATTAATATAAGATGCCTTGTCTGATAAGAGATAAAGTGCTAAATCCGCTATTTCCTCTGGCTGTCCAAGCCTGCCAAGAGGGACACTGTCAATTGTCCTTTTTGCCGCTTCTTCGGATTCCCACAGCTTTTCCGCCCCTCCTGTCCGTTCAATTGGGCCTGGCGCGATGGCATTCACCCGGATTCCATACTTCCTGCCCCACTCCACGGCGAGCGTCCTAGTCATAGACAAAACCCCTGCCTTTGCCGCTGCCGAGTGGATGACCCCCGCTCCCGCGCCCCAGGCATATGTGGCAGCCATATTAATAATCCTGCCTTCTCTTCCTTTCTCAATCCAGTACCGCCCCACTTCACTGCTGCAATAAAAGGTTCCGTTCAACACAATATCAATGACTGTTTTCCATCCGTTAGGAGAAAGCTTTTCAGCAGCGCAAAGAAAATTTCCAGCAGCGTTGTTAACCAGAAAGTCAATTTGCCCATACTCCTGCAGCGTTGCCTTAACCATCCTGGCTGCATCCTCAGGTTTCCTGACATCCATTTCAATCGTCAGAATCCGCCCAGTAGCTGATTCTAATTCCGTTTTGGCTTTTAACAGCCTCTCTTGGGATCTTCCCGTTATAGCCACATTTGCTCCAGCTTCTTTAAAAGTCTTCGCCATGTACTTGCCCATCCCGTTAGAACCGCCTGTCACGATGACCGTTTTGCCCCGCATTCCCCGCACCTCCAAATGTACTGTTACATCCAGATTAGCACATACTGGAATTGTTTTTCGAAAAATAACCCTTTGTCTTACTGTATTAGCTTCTTTTCTCATTTTTGATTTGCTAGTATTAAACATAGGCACATATACTGTTTAAGAAAGTTAACATGACAGGCTGGGGATTGTGATGAAAAAACAAACACGGAGATCTTTTATTAAAACGGTCCTTGGGGCAGGCGCGGGGATTTTTGGCCTTGGCGCTGGCGGTTATTTTTACGCTAAGGAGATAGAACCCATTCTTCTTGATATTCAATCCTTGAACATATCTCATCCGCTTATCCCGGACCAGCTAAACGGTATTCGGATTGTACAATTCAGTGACACGCATATAGGGTTTCAATATACATTGGACCAGCTTGAAAGTCTGGCTGGAAAAATAAATGATTTGCTGCCTGACATTATTATTTTTAACGGCGATTTAATGGATGAGCCCAATAAATACCATGCAATTGAAAAGATTGTTCCGATTTTGCAAAAATTAAAGGCACCTTTGGGGAAGTTTTCAGTTTACGGCAACCATGACCACGGGGGATATGGAACTGAAATGTATAAAAAGGTAATGGCTGAATCAGGATTCAGTATGCTTCTGAACGAACATGCCGCCATATCGAAAAAGGGGCATTCAATTTATTTAGCCGGAATCGATGATGCCATGCTTGGTCAGCCAGACATTGATAAGGCTATCCGGAATATCCCGGCTAATGCCTATACTATTTTAATTTCCCACGCACCAGACTTGGCGGATGATGCCGCCCAGTACGATATCCATTTCCAACTAAGCGGCCACAGCCATGGCGGACAAATCAAAATCCCTTTTTTTGGCGCGCTTGTAAAGCCACCCTATGCTGAAAAGTACCACGAAGGTTTCTATACTGTAGAAGGCAAACAGCCCCTGAAGCTTTATGTTAACCGTGGCCTTGGCACAACCAGGCTGCCTTGCCGGTTTCTGTCCAAGCCGGAGCTGACTGTTTTCACTTTAAATAATCGTAAGAAAGAAAAATAAAAATCCTTTATCTTTGCGGATAAAGGATTTTTATTTAGGTATTTTCCAGATAAATTCCGATTGGATGCCTTAGATAATGTTCCTCAGCTATTTCGGGGGACACCGGCCTGGAGAAGAAGTAGCCTTGCGCTTTATGGCATCCTTCGGACGTCAAAAATTCAGCTTGCAAAGAGGTTTCCACACCTTCGGCTATCACCTCGACCCCCAGGCTTCTTCCAAGATGGATTATCGCGGAAGCAATGGCTGCGTCTTTTTCATTCCCGATAATGTCCCTCACAAAAGATTGGTCGATCTTCAGTACATCAATCGGAAATTGCTTTAAATAACTCAGCGATGAATAGCCTGTTCCGAAGTCATCTACCGAAATTGTCACCCCAAGCTTTTTAATACTTTGCAGGGCAGGTGCCGCTTCGTTCTTATTCTGCATGGAACCCTCCGTTATTTCTACCTCAAGGCTCGATGGTTGGACATTATGCTTTTCCAGCGCACTTTTCAAATAAGATATAAAATTGGGCTGCTGAAGCTGTTTCGGAGAAATATTGACGGCGACCCTGAAATCGGTATACCCTTTTCGATTCCAGGCACGGATTTGTTTGCAAGCCTGGTCAATGACCCAATTTCCGATTGAAATAATCAGCCCGCTATCCTCTGCCAATGGAATGAAGACTCCCGGTGAAATAGCACCAAGCTCACTTGAATTCCAGCGGAGAAGCGCTTCGAAACTCCTTGCTTTACCGGTTCCCAAGTCAATCTGAGGCTGATAGTGTAAATAAAGCTCCTTTTTTTCAATTGCTTTCCGTAAATGTGTCTCAATGGCAAGAAAGTTTGTTACCGTTGAATTCATTTCGGTACGGTAAAATTGATAATGCGCCCTGCCTCTATCTTTCACTCTAAAAAGTGCTTCGTCGGCGTTTTTCAGAAGGGTTTCCGCGTCTTTTCCATCGTTTGGATACATACTGATTCCAATGCTGGGTGAAATATAATATTCCTGGGAATTAAAATAAAACGACCGTTTAAACATTGACAATATTCTCTGAGCAAAGAATGCCGTAGCTTTCCTGCTCGTTTCAAGCAAGAGGATAATGAATTCATCTCCTCCCTGCCTGTATACGAAACAGCGTTCATTTTGGCACTCAAGCAGACGGCTCGAAGCTTTTTTTAAAATTTCATCCCCGACGAGATGGCCCAGTGAGTCGTTCAAATATTTGAAACGATCAAGATCAATTGAAATCAGCGCGAATTCCTTTCGGGTACGCTCGGGAGAAAAAAGCTGTTCGTTCAGCTTATCAAGCAAGGCCCTCCTGTTCAAAAGACCTGTCAACTGATCATGGAACGCCATGTATTTAATCATTTCAACATTTTTTGATTGCTCTGAAATATCTCGAATAATAACGTAAATGCCCTTTATATCACCAAATACGATGATGGGGACTGTTTTAATATGTAAGGTCAGCGGGTGGCCATTACGATGGCTAAATCGGCAATCCATTGATTCCAAAGCCATTCCGTTTCCGGTGTTTTCAACAAGCTTTGCAAAGCTCGAAAAATCAGCGTCCGAAACAAGGTCATAGATGGAATAAGTCAACAATTCCATTTCTTCGTAGCCGGTTAATTTTGCTGCGGCTGGATTGGCCTCCAGAATCCTGCCCTCCATCGATATAGAAAAAATCGCATCCATATTATTGTCCACAATGGATCGGTACCTCTGGCCACTTTCAATAATATTATTTTTTTCATTGACGTAATCAGTAACATCCCTGGTTATGGCGACAATATAGCTGACTTTCCCATCCGCGCTACTAACAGGCGATAAAAGGGTTTCTCCGAAGAACAATTCTCCACCTGATACGGAAGCGCTGTCAAAAACAGTTGTTGAACCGCCATTTAATAATGCTTTTTTATATTCTCGCTGAAGCTGGGAGGAAATTTCCTCCGGAAGGGCTTCCTGGAAGGTTTTTCCGATAGCGTCCTCTGTTATTCCAGCCATCCTCATCCCTGACTTATTGGCAAATAAGTAACGGAACACAGGGCCCTCTTCTACCTTCATGATAAAGACCATATCTTTTATATGTGTAAAAATCAGGTCGAAAATGACAGGTTCAAGATTTGCCGCCCGATTCCCATCTTCATGAATATAACTTAAAATATCGTTGCTGAATTTCATAGTATCATCCCTCGGCTTGCAGCAAGATTTTAATAACAAGGCAGAGGCCGGGCCATCTGCTGAATCATGTATTTTTTCTACATAATTCTTCTTCTATCATACTATAAGACTATCCAAAACAGGGAAATTGTCGAAAAAAAATATTCCAATACATTGGAAAACGTGTTGTTTTCTTCCTCATTTTAACATATCATATTGATATATTGAATTGATATATGGAGGTGCGGACATGTCAATCGAGCACTCAATTCTTGCTGTAATTAGCTTTAAACCAAGTTCTGGATATGATATTAAAGCAGAGTTTGAACATGAGGGAGCCGGGCTCTTTTGGGGAATGAGTTACGGAAGTATTTATCCCAAACTGAAACAGTTGGAAGAGGCGGGCCTAATAGAAGCATTGGAAAATAATCCGCAAGGCAGACGGAGAGTCCTCTACGATTTGACTCCAAAAGGGTGGAAAGAACTTGACGATTGGCTTTTGCAAAGTCCTGATTATCCTGTCATAAAGGATGAACTCTTTATGAAAATAGCAGCCTGGCACGATGAAATGGCATCGGACCGGCTAATCGGGCATTTGGAAAACCGCAGGGAGAAAAGCCTTGAAATTCTTCACTTCGTCAAAAGCTGGCCAGAAAATGGATCCTCCTATGTAAGCGGAATCGGCAAGCTTGCAATCGAACATGCAAAATCGAGGCTAGAATCGGAAATCGACTGGATTGACAAGACAATATCACTGTTGAAGAAAGGTGACTTACCGGAAGCCCAAGACCCTGACGGCATGGCGGAAAAAATCAGGAAAAGGCGCATGGATGCCCTGAAAAGAGGGCGAAGTCATGAAAAATAATATTTTTGCTGTTTTAAAAAACAGGTCTTTCCGATCTCTTTTTGGTGCCCAGGTTTTCTCGGATCTTGGCAATTGGCTTGATTTCATCGCAATTCAGGTAGTGGTCGCCTATCATTGGGGCCTGGGTGAAGGAGCCATTGCGTCTGTAATTATTGCAATGGGCCTTCCATGGGTTATCATCGGTCCTTTTGCAGGAGTGTTTGTTGAAAGATTGCCCAAGAAAGCTGTGATGATTACCAGTCTGGTCTTAAAGTTCTTTTTCGTAGCGGGCCTTTATTTTTCTCCTAATTTCTTCATTCTGCTTCTATTCGTCTTGCTTAAAGGAACGGCAGCTGCGTTATATGATCCCGCCAGACAAAGCACAATCCGTTCTGTCGTACCGGAACATGAGCTGCCTCAGGCAGTAACGTTAAGCCAGTTATCTGTAAACTCAACGAAAATCATTGGTCCGGCTCTAGGCGCGGCCATCATTTCCTTCTTTGGCGTAAAAAGCCCATTTTTATTTGAAATGGGAGGTTTTTTAATCGGGCTTCTGTTTTTATTCATGCTTCCTAAAATTGTCGAGGATTCAATTACCGGTGAACATGGAAGCAAGACTAAAGATGCAAGCTTTAAAAAGCAATTAAACGAAGGAATCCAGCATATTTTCGATATGCCTTTGTTAAAGATCTCCGTTATCCTGTCCGCAGCAGCTTTTTTTATCATCTTCCTATATGATGGGCTTTTTGTTTTCATTGCAAAGGAAATTGGCTTCAATGGTGAGGATTTCGGGCTTTTGGTCAGCGCAGTAGGCGTTGGGAGTGTGGCCGGTTCACTCCTTTTAGGAAGCTGGACTGGGTGGAAAAGTCGCCCTGTCCAATTAATGGCCTTCTCTTCCTTGGTCAGTGGCCTGCTGATCGTGGGAATTGGGCTGGGAGGGATGAAGATATTCAGCCTCGCACAGTGGGGGTGGATGGCAGGCGCCTTCGCGCTCGGATTGCTTGGCTCCAGCCAATCCATTCCATATGGATATGTACTCCAGTCACAAACCCCTTCCCATATGATGGCCAGAGTATCAGCGGCAGCCTCCTCGATTCAGACGTTTTCAATGCTTATAGCTCCGGCAGTGGGAGCTATGCTCGCAAAAATGATCGGAGTTCCTGTTGTATTAATTTGGGCCGGCGTCTTAACCACACAGTTGGGTTTTGGGGTGTTATCATTTCGTTCAGCTAAGTCACAGACACACATGGCCAAAGCAAAAGGATAACTAAAAACGCCCTTCGAGGGCGTTTTTAATTCGAGAAAGCTAATCGCTTTTCAATGGTGGTAACCGTTTCTATTTGGAGGGTAAAAGGGTATAATAAAAGTAATAATAATAGTTAATATGAAAGGAGACTTTGCTTGAACAGCAAATACCCCCAACCTTCTATTGAACAATTTTCAGTGAATAACCTCTCCCAAGCTATTTATATTGTCAATCGGCATGCGAAAACGGCTCCCAATCCAAAATTCCTGTATCACCTTAAGCATGAAGCATTAAAAAAGCTGCTCCTTGAGGGCAAAGCAAAAAAACTCGGCCTGCATTTTTCTAATAACCCGAAAAACAGCAGGCAGCAATCTGATGTCCTGGTTAAATGCGGAGATTACACGTTCCACATCCCTCCGGAAAAAAAAGACTTTTCCGAACTGCCCCATCTAGGCTCCCTTGACGGGCTGACAAGAAATCCAAAAGCGGCCCTTTCCCTTTCTAAGGCGAAATCCATTCTAATATCCTACACCGGAGTAAAAGAGCAACAGCAGCCACCACACGGAAGAGGAACATACCAGAAGCCTGTTTTTAAAAGACTTGGCGAAAGCTATTAAGTTGAAAGAAAAAGCCGGGAAAATCCCCGGCTTTTCTATCTTTAATCCTCTTTGATCCTCCTGTGTACCAAGAGTCCGATAACTGTGAGAATAATGAGTGAACCAAGAGCCATCCTGCTGGCAATATTCCCATAATCAGCAAAAGCAAGCGTAATGCTCCCGTACAAAAGAGGGCCAATAATGGAAGAGACTTTACCTGAAAAAGCGAAAAGGCCAAAAAATTGCCCACGCTTGTTTTCAGGTGTCAGATCTACAATATAAGTCCGTGTTGTAACCCACATCGAACCGAGCGCAACCCCAAACATACTGCCGGCAATCCAGAACATCGCCCCGTTTACTGCCAGGGTCGCAATCACAAGTGCAACCAATAAAAGGATTCCCACATAGTATACCGCTTTTCTCGCTCCCCTTTTTTTCGTTACATAACCGAATATGAAAGAACCGATGATGCTCGATACTGTCGATACAAGGTAAAGCAATATAAACTGTCCGGTAGAGAAGCCAACAATAGTTTTTGCGTATACGGCCATCATCGCAATCGTTGTTGCAATCGAGTCATTAAGGAAAAAGTAGGCAATCATAAAAGTAAAAATATTTTTATGGGCCCGCATTTCCTTGAACGTAACGATAATTTCCTTGTATCCTGTCAAAAAAGGTTCTTTTTTCGGCGAAGGGAAAGGCTTATCTTTGATAAAAAAGAATAATGGCAAAGAGAAGACGAAGAACATAATTCCTGTCGGGATAAAAGCTTCATGGAAGCCATCGTTACCGACAAAAGGATAAACGGCAAGCCCCACAAGCGTCCCTATATAGCCTACAGCAACCCCGAATCCTGAAATAAGCGGTATTTCCTGCTTTGTTCCTAAGTCCGAAATCATCGCATCATAAAATACAAGACTTGAATGGTAAAAAAACTTGGCTATGATAAAAAGGATCAAAACTGAGACTAGCGGAATCGGCATTCCAAACCATTTTCCGGAAAAGTCTGCGCCCCCAAAGACCCCCATAAGAATCGTCGCAAGGGCTGCAATAATTGTAAAAATCACAATGTACTTCTTTTTTTGCCCTGTCCTGTCAATCATGACTCCATATAGGGGTGAAAATATGACAAGGAAAAAACTTGCGATGGCATTAGAATATGAAACGAACGTACTAGCAATCTGATTTAAAACTTCATTATTTCCTATAGCCTCTGTCATATAAAAAGGGAAAAAAATTGTATTGATATTCGAGGAAAATATCGTATTGGCAAAATCATATAACGCCCAGGAAAATATGGGCAGTGTAAAATACAGCTTCCATCCGGACCTGTTCAAAGCCGGTGCAGGAGTATTTTTTCCTGCTGTTTCTGTTTGTCCCATCGCTTCATCTCCAATCTTTTAATTCTGGTTCGTTTGCAATAACTGAGATACGGTTGCCGCAAACGCTTGCCGATAGCCGGAATGTTGCACACCATAAAAAATCTGCCATATGGCTGCTTTAGCAATCTTTTCGGCTTATTTTAGTATATCATTATTTGATTTTATTTTTTACAAATATTTCGAATATTTTCCAATCCGGCTTTTATGGAGATTGCAACTTTTAATGGTTTTCCTGTAACATGTTAGAATATGAATGATGAGCAATTGATTTAGAGAGGCGGTTATCAATTTGGATTATTTGGTTAACAGCAGGGTGAAGGATATAGAAATTTCCGGGATCAGGAAGTTTTTTAATATGGTTGCCGGAATGGATGGCATCATTTCATTAACAATTGGCCAGCCGGATTTCCCTACCCCTAGGCATGTCAAGGAAGCCGCCATTAGAGCAATCCAAGAGAATAAAACAGTCTATACCCATAATGCTGGCCTCCTTGAAACAAGAAAGGCGGCAGCCAATTTTGTAAAGAAGAAATATGGTCTCGGGTATGACCCGGAATCAGAAGTCATCGTAACAACCGGTGCCAGTGAAGCCATTGATATTTCATTCCGGACCATACTTGATGAAGGCTGCGAAGTCATTCTTCCGGGGCCGGTGTATCCGGGCTATGAGCCAATTATCAAAATGTGTGGTGCTAAGCCTGTCTATGCCGACATAAGGGAAAACGGCTTCAGATTTACCGCTTCAATCATAAAAAGATATTTGAGCGCAAAAACCCGCTGTGTTGTTCTCCCCTATCCTTCGAATCCTACAGGCGCCAGCCTGTCGGAGGAAGAGTTGAAGGATATTGCTGAAATGCTTAGGGGCAAAGAAATAATCGTCCTTGCCGATGAAATTTACAGCGAGTTGTCCTTTGGAAAACCCCATGTTTCGATTGGCTCATTCCTAAAAGAACAAACAATTGTCATAAATGGTCTGTCCAAATCCCATTCTATGACCGGCTGGCGGATCGGACTGCTGTTTGCACCGGAAAATCTTGCCCGCCACATTCTGAAAGTTCATCAGTATAATGTTACTTGTGCCAACTCCATTGCCCAGGTTGCGGCGGCTGAAGCATTGACTGCCGGTATTGATGATGCCTTGCCGATGAAAGAGGAATACGAGGCAAGGCGGGATTACGTCCATGAAAGATTGGATGCTATGGGGTTGAATGCGATAAAGCCCGATGGCGCATTCTACTTTTTTGTGAAAATACCCGAAAGTTCGGAATTGAATTCTTTTGATTTTGCGCTTGATCTTGTCAATAAAGCAAAGGTGGCCGTTGTTCCTGGCAGCGCATTTTCGAATTATGGAGAAGGATATTTCCGCCTCTCCTTCGCTTATTCAATGGAAACCTTAAAAGAAGGCCTAGATAGGCTGGAATCATATTTAACATAAATAACGCCCCCGCTTTTTTGCGGGGGCGTTATTTATACCTTTTATTTTTGCCAGTATTTATAAATGGCCTGTGTGCCGCTGTTTTCTTCTCCCTTTTGAGCCAACTGCTCGTAAAGGGATTTGGAAAGGGACAAGCCTGGTGCGTCCATTCCCATTTTCTCGGCTTCTTCAAGGGCAATTTTCATATCCTTGATAAAATGTTTTATGTAAAAACCCGGTTCGAAATCTCCGTTTATCATTCTGGGAGCGAGGTTAGTCAATGACCAGCTGCCAGCAGCTCCTGTTGAGATGCTCTTTAAAACAGTTTCCGGATCAAGGCCTGCTTTTTCAGCATAAACAATCGCCTCTGATACGCCCAACATATTGGAAGCAATAGCAATCTGATTACACATTTTCGTATGCTGGCCGGAACCCGCTTTTCCCTGGTAAACGATATTAGTCCCAAGCTTCTCAAGCAGAGGGAGAACAGCCTTAAAATCCTCTTCATCCCCGCCTGCCATAACTGCGAGCCTCGCCTCCCGTGCGCCGATATCTCCTCCTGATACTGGAGCGTCAATCGAATGCATTCCCCGGCTCTTTGCTTCGTCATATAACTTTTTTGCCAGTGTTGGAGTAGAAGTTGTCATATCAATAAAATATGTTCCTTCTTTGGCGTTATCAAACAGCCCCTGTTCCCCAAAATATACTTCCTCCACATCATTTGGATAGCCAACCATCGTAAATATGACATTTGCCTTCTGAGCGGCATCGGCGGGTGTTTCTGCCCATTCAGCACCTTTTTCCAAAAGACTTTCAGCCTTTTCCTTGGTCCTCGTATAAACTGTTACTCTGAATCCGGCGCTTAGTAAATGACCCGCCATGCTTTTACCCATCACCCCTGTTCCTATAAAAGAAACCGAAGTATTCTCAGATGTAAACATGTCCACAACCTCCTAACCCGTAATATCTTCCATTTTAGCAGAATATCGCGGCGAGAATGGCTTTGGGGCAAAAAAAAAGACCCGGGCCGTGCCCCGGGTTTGTGCGCAATCTCCAAATCATGCACAGTATGAAGTATGTCCAAATCACACCTTTTTAACTCTACATACTTGAGGAAAAATTAGTCAAGTATGCCCGTCCGAAAACTTGCTCTTCGTTGTACAGTTCAATAGAAACAGCATTTTCTGCGGCAATCATTTTTTCCAGCTCGGCAATATGCAAGTCCAAAAGAAGCGGAAGAGGTTCCATGGAGATGTAGTTATCCCCTTTCTTTTTAACCTCAAGGAATTCTCCATTTACTACCTGCTCTTCCCCATAGATGATTTCTTCGGTTCCCAAGGCTTCCGCTAATTTAGGATTATGGATCAGGATTCTAATTTTGTACATGTCCTGACCTTGCAAAAGCTTATCCTGGATTTTAAACCGGAACTGCAGTTCATTATTGTTCGTTAAATGCGCCTCCGCATAACGGTCAGCAATCAAGTCTTTATCGGCAAAGAGGCCGCATCCGGCCAGAAAGAAAAGGATTGTAACTATCCCTGCCATCAACCAGGGCCTTCTGACGATGCTGATCATTCCCTATCACTCCTTTTCTTTCTACCTTTTCCAAAAGGAGGACGTCATAAACAAGCCTTCAACAACAAAAAAACCCCAACGAGGGGGTTTTTGTTTAAATTGTATCTGGTTTATTCTTTTGTTTCGAGTTACCCATTGATTGCATTTGATTCTTCAATTTTTCACGTGAATCTTTATTTCTCATTAAATATGCAGCACCAAGCGCAACAGTTGTCAAAAGCATTTTTTTCCTATCCACTTTATTAACCTCCTTAAAATTGCCTACATAAAAAAACTTCCCCTTCCCTGCCATTTGTAAACACAATGACAGTGAAAAGGAATTTCCTTATTAACCATACTTATCCAGATTTTCACCTACATATCTTGGGAAAGGCTTCCCAGGTTTCAAACCCAAAGGCAAAAAAAATCCGGCTGCTTCCGCAGCCGGCAAAAAGGGGGAAAATGAGAATGATTAGCTTACACTAAATCAAACTTGTTGCTTGGTACTCATTTACCCGCACTGTCGTAGGTAAAACCTATTTTTATATTTCAATCTTATTACAGTTCCGTTACATTCTTTACAGCTTCCATTACTTCTTCTACGGTGCCCATTAATAGAGCGCTCGCAGCCAATTCTTCCATCTCTGACTTCTTCAGCTTTTTCATAAGTGAACGGGCGCGTAAAATGGAAGTCGCACTCATTGAAAACTCATCCAGCCCAAGTCCTACAAGCAAAGGAATAGCTGTAACGTCACCCGCCATCTCCCCGCACATGCCTGCCCATTTTCCTTCTGCATGCGCAGCATCAATGACCATCTTGACAAGCCGCAGGATCGATGGGTTGTATGGCTGATACAAATAGGATACACGTTCGTTCATCCTGTCAGCTGCCATTGTATACTGGATCATATCATTTGTTCCGATGCTGAAGAAATCAACTTCTTTTGCAAATTGATCTGCCAGAACAGCAGTTGATGGTATTTCCACCATGATGCCGACTTCAATTTTTTCGGAGACCGTAATGCCTTCACTAACTAACTTTGTTTTTTCTTCCTCCAAAATCCCTTTAGCTTCACGGAATTCATTCAAAGTGGCAATCATTGGGAACATTATTTTCAAATTGCCATAAGAGCTGGCTCTCAGTAAGGCACGCAGTTGTGTGCGGAAAATTTCTTTCTGATCAAGACACAGCCGGATTGCCCTATACCCGAGGAATGGATTCATCTCTTTTGGAAGATTCAAGTAAGGCAGTTCCTTATCTCCCCCAATATCCAGGGTCCGGACAACAACAGGCCTTCCTTTCATGCCTTCCAGTACAGCTTTGTAAGCCTCATACTGCTCTTCTTCCGTAGGCATTTGGTCTCTACCCATATAAAGGAATTCTGTCCGATATAGGCCGACAGCTTCGGCACCATTTTCGAGGGCTCCCTTTAAATCTTTTGGAGTCCCAATATTAGCCCCAAGCTCTACTTCATGGCCATCGGCAGTCACTGTTTTTTCGTTGACCAGTTTTGCCCATTCGGCTTTTTGAGCCTCGTAATCCTCTTTCACCTGTTCATAAGCCTTTACCAATTCTGGTGTAGGGTTAATATGAACTTCTCCCTTTAGGCCATCCACAATAACAAGATCACCGTTTTTGATTTCCTCGGTCGCCGACCTCGTTCCGACAACAGCGGGGATTTCCATTGATCGCGCCATGATGGCCGAGTGGGAAGTCCTTCCTCCGATATCGGTCGTAAAGCCTTTGACAAATTGGCGGTTCAACTGGGCGGTATCTGAAGGGGTCAAATCCTCCCCGACGATGATTACCTCTTCGGCAATCATCGAAGGATTGGGCAATTGGACGCCCATTAGCCTGGCAAGGACTCTCTTAGTCACATCACGGATATCGGCAGCCCGCTCCTTCATATACTCATTGTCCATCTGCTCAAACATCGAGATGAACATGCCCGCGGTTTCATCCAACGCCACTTCGGCATTAACCTTGTCTGTTCTGATTCTGTCTTCAATTGGTGAAACTAGTTCAGGGTCAGAAAGGACGAGAAGGTGGGCTTCGAAAATCGCCGCTTTGTCTTCCCCAAGTTCCTCCCTCGCCCGGTCACGGATTTGGGATAACTCTCCTTTTGATTGTTCCAATGCAGACCGGAATCTTGCAACTTCGGCTTCCGCATCTTCAACCGCTTGCTTCTTGAATGATAAATCAGGCTCAATCAGCTTATATGCCTTGGCAATGGCAATGCCATTCGAAGCAGCAATCCCCTGCAAAAAAGCCATTATTCAGCCAATCCTTCTTTTTTGAGAGTTTCCTCCAACGTTTTTAGCGCTTCTTCTGAATCGCTTCCTTCCGCGGAGATGGAAATCGTTGAGCCTTGTCCGATTCCCAGGGACATAACGCCCATGATGGATTTCAAGTTTACTTTTTTGCCTTTATACTCAAGATTGATATCGGAATCAAACCTGCTAGCTGTTTGTACCAGCAGTGTAGCCGGCCTTGCATGGATTCCTGTGTCCGCAGTAACTGTAAATTGTTTTTCTGCCATTAAAATCAAACTCCTTATTCAATTTATTTTGGGATACGTCCTTTTTCTATTCCCTTATCTTTATCACAAGAAAGCAGCTTTATTTACAAAGAAACGTAAATCCCTTAACCTCATTAACTTAACCAATTTCCAAACTTTAGTCAACTAAACTGAAATAATCTGAAAGTTTGCCTAATCCATTGTTTTTGGACTTTTTTCCTTCTTCCCAAAAGCCTTGATTTGTTCCTTAATATCCTTGATTGCGGCTCGTGCATAATCAAGACTCTTGTCTTCAACAGGCATGCTTCCGTAGCGGATCCTCCCGTAAATATCGATCAGCTGCCGATCCTTATTTATACCGATCCTTGTCCACCACTCATCGAGTGTTTCGTAAGGAAAACGGCCATATCCCTTTTTATTTGCGAAGGTCTCAAGTTGATAAAATTCAAGCCGAAGTTTATTTTCAGGAGGCAGTATTTTTCTCATTCTTGAACGGGTAGACAGTCCGCCAGTAAAGCTTATTAATTGGGCGGATGTGTTCGATTGCTGCTCTGTCTTAATAAAAAGTTTCTTCTTATATAAGTAAACAAATACGATCATGGCCGCAATAAAAGCGAGAGCCAAAAGGAAGGTATCTGTCTGAGGGGAATATTGGCCGGGCTGATAAGCTTCATGCGTACCTTGCCCCATGTCCATTCCGCTTTCTCTGAACATTCCTTCCATCGGCATTCCCTGCATCTTCCCTTCAAGCCATTTAAACAATGGGGAAACTAGCATTCCAAATAGCATAGCTCCATTTTTGACAATAAAAAAGAAGGCTGCCTTGAAATAGTCAAGTAATAACGTAAGAATCAAGCCTGCAAGAAACAGGACTCCTATTATTTTTCCAAAATAGAAGATGAATCCTGCTTTTTGGCTCTTATTTTCCCGAAGCTCTGATAAATTGTACACAAACCGCCCGAGCAGGACGAGCGCTATTTCCAAGGCAAGCAAGAGAATTGTTATCTTTAGTACGCCGCTTTCTTTGACAGATGCTGAAATTACCCCCGGCATGGCAACGAGCATTGACAATGCCGCCATGCGAAGGTCCCTGTCATCCATTCCTTCATCGACAACTGCCAACCCCCTCCAAAAGATGAAAAGTCCTGCGAGAACAGCCAAAAGCGGATGGAAATTAAAAAATATGGCTACAGCGATCAATGAAGGCAATACAAGGAGCAGGTATATGGCTTTTGCGTTCGTCCTGGAACGAACGAGAAGCCATGCAAAAATAAAATAGAAAAAAACCAGGACGGCCAGGACAGCGAAAACCCCTTCCCGCATTTCTATCCGCGGAAAATTAGGATAGATTAACAGTGAAGTAAAAAGCAATTCCAAGACAAAGAGATGGACCTTCCTTATCATGATGAAATCCTTCTTTCCGGCTGATGCGAAAAAGAAGTGAGCATAGAATAGTGCTCCATTACCTGCAAATGATAAAGCGCTACTCCTTTCTTTTGCATGCACCCTAAATTGGCATAAATCTGTTCTGTCACCCCTTCGCCATGAATAAAAGTTGGCATCAGATGAAAATGCCTTTCCATATACGAAATCATCCTCTCGTAGGGCAGTGTGGCATGGTCAGAGCTAGCCAAAGCGAGAAGCTCATATATTTTTTGGAGCTGCTCCCTTCCTTCCCCCGGCGGTACATAATAAAAAGGAACATCTCCCACATTTCGGATGTTCATGCACAAAGAGACAGGAATATTCCTGGAACATGCGAAATAGGCAAGGTCAGCAGCGCTTTCGAGCAACTCTTCAAATTGTGGTGAGGATGAATGGCCTTCCATAACATTCAGGCTGATAACCATCCCTTTTTCTGATACCCGGTCAAAAAGTTTCGTCTGCAGCTTTCCGGTTCTTGCACTGGCTTTCCAGTGAATTCTTTTGAAGCCGTCACGAATACTGTAATCACGCGTTCCCGCGGGTGAAAGCAAATCTTCATAAAGTGAAAAGGCTGCCGCCTGTGTTCCAGGCCGGTCGGTAAGGATGTCCTTTTTTCCAGCAACCTCCATTCTTTTCGGGTAGACGAGTGCTTCCTGGGGAAGCGGATGTTTGTACTCAAGGAGCGTAGAGCCGAAACCGAACAAGTTGGGAAAGCTAAGTTCCAGCCTTCGGATTTTGGACAATCCTCTTTTTCTCGTTATATAGGGAATAGACAGTTTTTTTGATTCACCTTTCATGATCGAGAAGGGAACTGATACCTCATTTAACGTCTTTCCATTTGTTTTTCCGGCTTGAATTGGTTCTACTGCATTGTCGAAAATTACTTTTACTTCACCATTGAGGATTGGCCAGCCACTATTCCTGAATACCATTTCCCATTCCCCACGCTCGCCGGAAAAATATCTGTTCCGCTTTCGTACCATTTCAACTTCCAGGCCTTCCCCAGCATGTTTTTCATACATCTGATTGAGTGTTATGGCCAGGAAGGCAATTGATCCTGTAAAAAACAAAAACTTCTCATCCATGTAGAAGGAAAGCAAAATCAGGATAATGGAGGAAATTTGGATAGCGGCGATTTTCTTTTCAGTAAAAAGATACCTTGTCCAGGCCATTATCCTGCCCCCTTTTCAACAGGTACGGGCACACTTTCCAGAATTTCCGTCATAATAGCTTCCGGTGTCCGGGTCAAGGACCCTTCTGTTGTCAACTGAAGCCGATGTCCCAGTACATATGGCGCAACTGCTTTAACATCATCCGGATCGACAAAGCTTCTTCCCGATACAAACGCCTTTCCTTGGGCCGCTCTCATCATCGCAATTGTTCCTCGCGGGCTCGCCCCAAGCTCTATCAGGGAATGCTCCCTTGTTTTACGGGCGACCTCAAGAATATACGTTTCCACATCATGGCTGATTGCCGTCTCTGAAGCTTCCTTGGCCAAAGCAAGCAATTCTTCTTTTGTAATAACCTGTTTGACTTCCAAGCTCCTTGTCCCACCCCGGTGGAGTTGCAAAATTCTCCGCTCTTCTTCAAGTTCAGGATAAAAAGCCTGCAGTTTGATAAAGAACCGGTCCATCTGTGCTGCAGGCAGAGGGAATGTCCCCTGTTGGGATTCGACTGGATTTTGCGTAGCAATAACCATGAACGGACGGTCAAGGGCAAGCGTATATCCATCAATTGTTACCTGTTTTTCCTCCATCGCTTCAAGAAGGCTGGACTGCGTCCGAGGGGTCGCCCGGTTAATTTCATCTGCCAGCACAATATTCGCCATAATTGGACCTTGGAGCAATTCGAATTCCTGCTTTTTTGGATTAAAGAACCGGATGCCAGTAATATCGCCGGGCAGAACATCAGGGGTAAATTGGATTCGTGAAAAGACTCCTCCTACTGCTTCAGCGAATTTTTTTGCGAGCATGGTTTTCCCTGTCCCAGGAACACTCTCCATTAGTACATGGCCATTAAAAAGAAGGGAAATGAACATTAATTCCACTTCCTCTTCTTTGCCGATTAAGTGTTTGCTTATTTCATTCTTTAGCCGCTCAACTGTTTTATTTGCTTCCATATATCCAGCTCCCTTTTCATTGCATAGCTTAGTCATCCTTGTTCGTCGATTTCCACTCCGGGGACATGCTTTCCGCGGGGAGGACCGTGGAGCCTCCTCGGCGTCATAGACGCCTGTTTGTCCAGCTGCATAGGGAAGGCTTCGGCAGCATAGACCCACGAACGAAGAAAAAGCGAAAGCTTTTTCGAGGAGCGCCTAGCCCCTCGAGGTCGCTTCGGTCCCGAATGTGAAGTCAAAGAACGACTTCCCCTTCTGGCCCTCCAGCGCTGGTCGGGGCTGACCACTAAGGAAAGCTCCCGGGAATAATCATCGCAGGGACACAAAGGAAAGCTCCCCGGAATTAGCTTCGCAGGGACAGACGCCTTTTGTCTGTCACGAGGCGTTTTTTGCCTGTCACGAAGGCGCTTCCGCCTTTCGAGGGGTCTCACGTGCCTCTGCATCCCGCCGGAGTCAGTCCCCTCCGTTCCAATCAACTTCATTGAATATAACAAACTCCTTTAACTGAGCCACTTTCATAATTGCCCAGGCTGTTAATCTACATAAATCATTTTTTTCGTCATGCCGCCATCGATAATGATATTTTCTCCTGTAATGAAATTATTGCGGGAATCTGCGAGGAACAGACACGCCCTAGCGATATCATCCGGCTTTCCAACCCGCCCGCTAATATGCTGGGAGTGGTCGGCCGCCGATAGCATTTCGTAGTCACCTGTCTCTATCCAACCCGGACTGATACAATTGACGGTAATATTGTAAGGGCCAAGAGTCCTAGCCAAGGCATGGGTCAACGAGACAATCCCGCCCTTTGAAGCTGAATATGCTTCCGTATCCGGTTCTGACATGCGTGCCCGGGTAGATGCTATGTTAATGATGGCACCACCTGTTGTCTTCATGATTCTTCCTGCCGCTTGTGAACAGAGAAATACACTTCTCAGGTTTGTATCAAGGATTTTATCCCAAACATCAACAGTCATTTCAAAAAAGGCGTGGAATTCCGATATCCCTGCATTGTTTACAAGGATATCCACTTTTCCAAACCTGGAGGCGGCTTCTGTAAATAAACTTTGTACACTTGTTTCGTCCTTTACATCTGTAGGAATGAACATGGCTTTGGTCTTTAATCCAAGCAATTCAGCCTCCAAAAGCCTTCCGGCATCTTCATCAATATCCGCAATGACTACAACGGCTCCTTTTGCGGCAAATTCTTTTGCGATACCTTTTCCGATACCGTTGCCAGCCCCTGTAATAACCACTGTTTTTCCGGTGAACATCAAGGCCGATACACTCCTTTTCAAAAAATTAAAACAGGCATCCTGCTTAATAGCTGGACGCCTACTGTCTTACTTAATTGGTCATTGCTCGTGAATAATACGTAAACGAACTACTGCTTTTCTTATTGTGCAGGTTGATCAAATCATCAAGTTCCCGGCTTTTTATGAGAGTCTGGGTGCTCGTAATTCCAGTCTTGGAAGCTGTCAAAATCATTTCTTTTCTTTTATGTTCAATTTTGTTCAGCAAGTTGTCCTGGCATAACAATAGTCCTTCACCTTCGCTCTGCTTTGTGATTAATATTATTTCCATTGTATACCCAGTTAATCGTTTTCACAATATTTCCACAAAAAATATTTCGGTTTACTTATTATTAGCTTCGCGGCTCTTCAGTGTATCCATAGATGACTCCGCCACCGCGCTGGGCTATGCCGCGAAAATGTTTGAAATCTGGCCGTTTTACAAGGACTTCCCTAAAGGGAAGGAAATCCTCATTTGTTACATAGTATTCGGCTAGCTCCCCATTTTTCAGCTGCTCAAGGATTTCATTGATTCCATTTTGGTCAACCATCCATACCAACTCCCGTTATTATCTATAATGAATGATAATTTAGCAGGCACACGGTGTCCAGTCCGCGCCATTGCAAAAATGAAATTAGGAAAAATTGTGGAAAGAAAGCCTTTACGTTTTGAACAATTTAGTGCAAACTGTTATTAAAATCTGTAAATCATGTTGATCCATCCCTTATTGTCATAAGCATTTTCCACAAATGAGGGAAACTACAGACAAGAGAAACCTATTCTATTAGGGTGAAAAAGGAGAGAGACAGTTGAAGAGAGCAGAAGTAGGAAATGTCATTGAGTTCCGCGGGGGGCTGAAAGGGATTGTTGAAAAGGTGAATGAAAACTCTGTGATTGTAGACTTGACTTATATGGATAACTACAGGGATCTTGAATTGGATCAACGCACTGTCATTAATCATAAAAACTATAAAGTTATTAAAGACTCAGCAAATTAAACTTTTTGCCGACTGTTAAGCGGCCAATAAATGAAAGCAGCGGTTACCCCGCTGCTTTCATTTATTAAGAATCCTTCTTTCCGAGTGCCCGAATTTCTCCTGATTCATGAATGCTAACCCCACCGCTATCGAATAGCGCTGCTTTTGCCATCGCTCTTGCCACGGTGGCTGATGGAATCGGAAACGATTTTTTCATGCTTTCCGGCAGGATTGCTGAAAAAGGTTTAGAACCCCACTCAGCCAGCTTTTCGCCAAGCCTGAATTCCTTTCGGTCACCAAGCAGAAGTGACGGCCTGAATATATGGATTGCATTGAAAGAATATTGTTTCACTGCTTCTTCCATCTCCCCTTTTACTCTGCTATAGAAAAAGGCAGAATTTTTATCAGCACCCATCGATGAGATCACAAGGAAGTTCTTTGCCCCTTTCATGGATCCTAGTTTTGCTGCCTCCACCGGCATATCAAAATCCACTTTTCTGAAAGAATCTTTCGATCCCGCTTTTTTAATCGTCGTTCCAAGGCAGCAATAGATGTCATCCACATTAAATTCGTCCGAATACCCTTTTAAAAAGTCCATATCGGCGATGACTTCCCTCACTTTTTTACCGCCTTGTCCGAGAGGCCTCCGCCCCATCACAATAATCGCTGAGTACTCTTCCATTCCCTCCAGGATGCTGACGAGCATGCTTCCGACGAGACCTGTTCCACCAAGCACTAATGCAGTTCTGCCCATTTCTCCGCCCCCTTACTTGTTACTATAACGGTTAATTACTTTTTTCGCCAAGCTTGCTTTGAAGTTGGCAATTTCGGGAACACTAGCAAATATGTCTTTTTTTGATTGTCCGTATTTGCTACAATAGGTGGGATGCATGAAAGGAGTAATTTGTTTCAATGGTATCCAAGAACTTTGACTATCGTTTATTAGGCGGCTTTTTGCTGGCCCATTTTCTTTTATTTTTTTCTTTTCAGGACAAGCATATTTTCTGGTACATTTTCCCTGCTAGCCTTCTTGTTCTGACCATCTGGACAATCCTGCAGGAGGAAGTGGATGACAGAGTTTCATTTATTAAATATATGACCGTAGGCATCCTATCCGGTTTCCTTTTGTTCGGCCTTTTTTATTTTGGACGTTATATGATCAATCTGTTCCACCTGCCGTTCACAGGAAGCATTTCCAAGCTCTATAAATGGTTTTCTCCAAGAGAGTTTTGGCAATATATCGCCCTCGTGTTAATTGCTGTCCCTGGAGAAGAATTATTTTGGAGGGGGTTTGTCCAAAAAAGGATTCTCCGCCATGCGGCAGTCCTGCCAAGTGCGTTTATTTCGGCAGCCATGTACGCCTCTGTACATATATATTCTTTCCAGCCGGTCCTCGTTTTCTCCGCTTTCGTATCGGGTTTGGTTTGGGGACTGCTATATGCTTGGAAAAGAAGCCTGCCGCTTGTTATTGTTTCCCACCTTGTTTTTGATTTGATGATTTTCATAATTGTTCCCCTCAACTAAATGTAGCCGCCCGGAAACCGGGCGGCTTTATTGTATTTTCGGTAAAGGTTTTATCCATAAAAGAATTAAAAACGCTAGGCTGACATAGCCAAACAGCGGATAAAGGAAGGACAGGAGCGTCCCATAATGAATCAGGCTGGCAATGTAGGATACGGCAAAAATGCCGGCTGTAATCGAAAGTGTATTCAAAGGGATTATCTTCTTTATTTGTCTTTCGAGGCCATATATATTCCCAATTACAGAAGTGAAAATTTCTGCATAGACAATTGAAATAAACAGCCAATGAAAGCTGCCGGCTACATTTCTCATTACCGCAGCCATCGGGATATCATACGTTTCCAGACTGGGAAGCATGACCAGCGTCAGATGGCTGGAGAGCAAAATAATTGTTAATGCCGCTCCGCCAAGGATTCCCCCCCACTTGATCGTCCAATCATCCTTTACTTCCGACGCCACAGGCACCAGAACAGCCTGAGAAAGGCCAAGGTTGAAGGCAATATACAAAAATGGCGAAAAAACCCCCTTCCAACTGTCCCGTCCAACTTCAACCTTAAAAAATGCCTCTGTAAAGCCAGGCTTCACAACCGATAATGCCATTAAAAAAATACTGAACATGATCATTGCAGGGACGATAAAGGTATTTACTGCAAACAAGGCTTTCGTGCCGAAATACATAACTATGACTGATAGCGCTATTGTTAATAAGATTCCATAATTCCTTGAGGTCCCAATCTGTTCCTCGAAAACAGCACCCGCACCGGACATCATCACAGACGTTACACCGAGAAGCATTAAAAGCATTAAAATATTTATTAAACCTGAAGCGCGCTTTCCAAATAAGAATTCATTAAACTCCTGATACGTATCTGCATTAATCCTCGCCGCGGTCCTCATTAACTTCGATCCCATTGAGATGAGAAGATAGCCGCTGACCAAAATTCCTATAAATCCTATAAATCCAAACCGTGAGAAAAACTCAACAATTTCCCTTCCTGTTGCAAAACCGGCTCCGACCACAGTGCCGACGTAGACGGCCGCGATTTGGAAAGCACCTGACCAATTTCGCTTCACCCAACTCCCTCCTCTTAATCACTATATGGGAAACTGGACAAACCATGACCAATTTGAAAAAGGAAGCGAAGCGATATTTTGAAAAAATCAATTCCACATATATTTGGTGAAATTTACATCAGCAAAACACTTGAAAGTCAAAGAAGGTCAGAGTATACTAATATCAGAAAGGTCAAATATAGTCAAAGACAAACAACCTTTTCTATTATCCGTATTTAATTGAGGAGGCAGATAATATGCTTTGCCAACTATGTAATCAATCACATGCGAATGTTCAACTTAAATTAATGGTGAACGGCCATAAAAAGGATCTTTTGCTTTGCCAGGATTGCTTTAACAAAGAGCGTAAATCAATGGCAAGTTCATTCGGTCCATCAGCAGGCTTTCCATCTTCATTTTTTAATCAATCCAATTCCTTCCCGTTTGGCGGAAATGAGTTTGCGGGCAAGGTGGGTGAAACCGTCAAGGAGCCAGCCAATCAAAAAGGAGACAATGGCTTTTTTGATCAGTACGGCCGCAATTTGACCCAATTAGCAAAAGCGGGGCTTATCGACCCAGTCATTGGACGCGATGAAGAAGTCGAAAGAGTTATTGAAATCCTTAACCGCCGAAATAAAAACAACCCTGTCCTCATTGGCGAACCGGGTGTCGGTAAAACAGCCATTGCTGAAGGCCTTGCCCTCAAAATCGCAGAAGGCGAAGTGCCTGTAAAACTTGCAAACAAGGAAGTATATTTGCTTGATGTTGCATCACTCGTTGCCAACACAGGAATCAGGGGCCAATTCGAAGAGCGGATGAAGCAAATGATTTCAGAGCTCCAACAAAAGAAAAATATCATTCTTTTTATAGATGAAATCCATCTTCTTGTCGGGGCAGGTTCCGCCGAAGGCTCGATGGATGCCGGGAACATTCTGAAACCGGCCCTTGCCCGGGGTGAACTTCAGGTCATCGGGGCCACAACATTAAAAGAATACCGCCAAATTGAAAAAGACGCGGCTTTGGAGCGGAGGTTCCAGCCAATCCATGTGCAAGAGCCTTCACCAGACGAGGCTATTGAGATTTTAAAGGGAATTCAATCAAAATATGAGGATTTCCATGAAGTCAAGTATGCAGAAGAGGCCATCCAGGCATGCGTCCAATTGTCCCACCGCTATATCCAGGACCGGTTTCTTCCAGACAAAGCGATTGATTTGCTTGATGAAGCTGGCTCAAAGCTGAACCTCGCTCATGGTGGTGTTTCTTCGGCGGACAGTATTGAAGAAAAATTGAATGCAATTTCCGTTGAAAAAGAAGCCGCTTTGCATGCTGAAAATTATGAGCGGGCAGCCCAGCTTCGCGATGAGGAAGCAAACCTTGAAAAAAGGCTAATAGAAACAGGGTCTTCAGACCGCCCAGTTGTTGAAGTAAATCATATCCAGGAAATCATTGAAAAGAAAACTGGCATCCCTGTCGGTAAACTTCAGGAGGATGAACAGCAGAGATTAAGGAATCTTGAGGAATCACTGAACGAAAAAGTCATTGGTCAAGCTGAAGCGGTGAAGAAGGTGGCCAAGGCCATCCGCAGGAGCCGTGCCGGCCTAAAAGCAAAACAGCGACCGATTGGTTCGTTCCTGTTTGCCGGCCCGACAGGAGTAGGGAAAACAGAGCTGACAAAAAGACTGGCTGAAGAATTATTCGGCTCAAAAGACGCAATGATCAGGCTTGATATGAGCGAATACATGGAAAAACACAGCGTCTCCAAACTCATTGGTTCGCCTCCAGGCTATGTAGGCCATGAGGAAGCAGGACAACTGACTGAAAAGGTCCGCCGCAATCCGTATTCAATTATCCTTCTTGATGAGATTGAAAAGGCCCATCCCGATGTCCAGCATATGTTCCTGCAAATCATGGAGGACGGCCGTTTGACTGACAGCCAGGGAAGAACGGTAAGCTTTAAGGATACCGTCATCATCATGACAACGAACGCAGGAGTCGCCGCAAAACCGATCCATGTTGGTTTCAACAGCAGTGTTTCCGTTGAGAGCGGCATCCTGGAATCACTCGGCGGGTTCTTTAAACCGGAATTCCTGAACAGGTTTGACAGCATCATCGAATTTGGACAGTTGGAAAAAGAACATCTTCACCAAATTGTCAGCATTATGATAGATGATTTGCAAAATAATCTTGCTGAACAAGGCTTGTCGCTTTCAGTCAATGAAGGTGCGAAAGGAAAATTGGCGGAACTCGGTTATCATCCGGCCTTCGGCGCGCGCCCGCTCCGCCGTGTTATTCAGGATCAGCTTGAGGACAAAATCGCCGATTTAATCCTTGATAAACCTGAAATCAAGGATATCGAGGCAGTCATTGAAGGAAATCAAATCACGCTTCGCGAACAAGCAGCAATTGTGAACCGTTAATAATGGAAAAAGCAAAAGCCCGGGAATTTTCCCGGGCCTCTTACATAATCTAGAGTTTTTTATCATCTATAGAATTTAGGTAGTCTTCAATTACTCCGACAACCGATTCAACACACCCATCCTCAAACGGCGAGAGAAGTCCCGCTTCCTTCACTAGACCCGTAAATGACTGGCTTCCCCCAAGGCTACAAAGGCGCGCATAATCCTTCCATGCAGCTTCCCTGTCTTCCCTCGATTTCTTCCAGAACTGGAACGCGCAAATCTGGGCAAGTGTATAGTCGATATAATAGAAAGGAGAGTTATAAATATGGCCCTGCCTTTGCCAGAAACCGCCCCTTGACAGATAATCATTTTCCTCATAATCCTTGTGCGGCTGGTATTTCCTTTCAATTTCCCTCCACTTGGTTTTTCGGTCTGCAGGTGACGCTTCAGGGTTTTCGTAAACCCAGTGCTGGAATTCATCAACAGAAACCCCGTAAGGTAAAAACAGAAGTGCATCGCTTAAATGCTGAAACTTGTATTTGTCGGTATCTTCCTTGAAAAACAACTCCATCCATGGCCAAGTAAAGAACTCCATGCTCATTGAATGGATTTCACAGGCCTCATAAGTAGGCCAATAGTATTCAGGAATCTCGAAATGACGGCTTGAATACACTTGGAACGCATGACCGGCTTCATGAGTAAGGACATCGATATCTCCGGATGTGCCATTGAAATTAGAAAAGATGAACGGAGCGCGATACTCTTCGATATAGGTACAATATCCGCCAGAAGCTTTTCCTTTTTTAGCCACAAGGTCCATTAAGCTGTTATCCCTCATGAATTTAAAGAACTCGCCTGTTTCCCCGGAAAGTTCATCGTACATTTTCTGCCCGTTTTCAATAATCCATTCGGGGCTTCCCTTTGGCGACGGATTTCCCGATGTAAAGCTGAAGCCCTCATCATAATAATAAAGCTTGTTTACATCAATTCTTTCCTTTTGGCGTTCTTTTAGCTTCGTTGCGATCGGCACAATGAATTCTTCTACTTGCTTCCTGAAACCGGCCACCATTTCAGCATTATAATCAGTACGGTGCATCCTATAGTAACCAAGTTCCACGAAATTATTATAGCCAAGCTCTTTGGCGATTTCGGTCCTCACTTTTACAAGATCGTCATAAATCCTGTCAAATTGTTCTTCATGGCTGCTGAAAAACCCAAATTTAGCCTCACTTGCACGTTTCCTTGTTTCCCTATCAACCGATTCGATGAATGCATCCAGCTGTGCCAGTGTGCGCTCTTCCCCTTCAAACTCAATTTTCGCGGAGGCGACTAGCTTCGTATATTCAGAAACAAGCTTATTTTCCTTTTGCAAAAGCGGAACGATTTCCGGTTTGAATGTTTTCAGCTGTCCTTCAGCAAGGGCAAAGAGCTGCCGTCCCCACTTCTCTTCCAGTTCATTCCTGAATTTGGATTCTGTCAACGCCTTGTAATACTTTGTTACAAGACCTTCCATTTCCGGGCCGATTTCATCGAAGAAATCCTGCTCAGCCTTATAAAATTCATCATTCGTATCGATCGTATGCCGTACCGATACAAGAGTAGACATTGTCCCAAGATGGTTCCTGAGCGCATTGATTTCATCAATCACTTTTCCTTGTTCTTCAGCTGTACCGGCAGCGCTAAACCTTTCAAGCGCGGCTTCGAAGTTTTTCTTTGCTTCTTCAAGATCCGGCCGTGAATATTTATAATCCTGAAATTTCAATTGGGTCCCCTTCTCTCTTTTGGATTCCATGATGTTTTCGACACTCAGAAGATAATTTCCTCCAATTTTTAAAATCTTATTAAAAATCTCAAAATCCTTCATCTTGAATCAGATACATAAATGCGAAAAAAGCGGCACTTTTCAGGCCGCTTTTTTTGGTATTTAAACATTGGCTTAGTTAAAGGTGAGTGTGGATTGGCAATGAAGTTGATTGGAACGCAGGGGACTGACTCCGGCGGGATGAAGCGGCACGTGGAGACCCCACAGGCGTCTAGGACGCCGAGGAGGCTCCACGGTCCGCCCCGCGGAAAGCATGTCCCCGGAGTGGAAATCTACAATCAAGGATAACAGAGTCAAACTTTTAATATTTACCTGAAGGAAGGCCGAGCTTTTTTAGGAGCCGGATGGCCTCATCCCTTTCTGAAACCGAAAGACGAGACATCAGGTTATCGATGTTCTTTTCGTGCTCCGGGAAAACATTCTCGATGAAAGCTTTTCCTTTATCCGTTATTTGCGCGTAAGTAACGCGCCGGTCGCTCGGGCAGGCAACCCTTTGAAGGAATTCCTTTTGCTCAAGCTTATCGACAACATAAGTGATGCTGCCGCTCGCAATCAGGATTTTCCCGCCAATTTGCTGAAGCGGCTGGTCTCCTTTATGATATAAAAGTTCCAGGACAGCAAATTCTGTCGGATTAAGCCCATTTTCCTGTATAAGCTTATTCACTTGTTCATTAATGGCTTTATATGCCCTTGAAAGGACAATGTACAGTTTTAAAGATTGGGCAATAGAGTCCCGTTCCATATTAATCAAATCCTTTTATTAGATAATGAAATAATCTCGAATTCAAGATAATTATATAAAACAGGCTGGCTGGTGTCAATTGAGTTGAGGCTGATTCCTTTTTAAATGAGAAAACTTAAGATTTTTTCGTCAAAAAATTATTAAATTAGCCTTTTCCTCGTTTGTCATCTAAAAAAAATGCTGTAAGATTATAAGGACACAAAAGAAAAAAGGAGTTTTTTTTATGAGCCAGCAGGCAGCTTTAATTCAGAAGCCAGCCCCATCCGTCCAATCAACCACCTATAAAATTTTATATATCATAGGGATTTGCCACTTGCTGAATGATTCCATCCAGGCTGTCGTACCGGCCATGTTCCCGATTCTTGAAAAGTCACTCGGCCTTAGTTTTACCCAGCTGGGATTCATCGCATTCTCAGTTAATATGATCTCCTCTGTCATGCAGCCGGCGGTTGGGCTGCTGACGGACAGAAAACCGATGCCTTATGCCCTTCCAATCGGGCTTGCCGCTTCGATGGCCGGGATTCTGGGCCTTGCTTTTGCACCTACTTTTGAAATGATCATCGTCTCGGTATTATTTATTGGAATCGGCTCAGCCATTTTCCATCCAGAAGGCTCACGGGTTGCGTATATGGCCGCTGGACCGAGAAGGGGACTTGCCCAATCCATTTACCAAGTGGGCGGGAATTCCGGGCAGGCCCTTGCGCCATTGATTACCGCACTTGTGCTCGTGCCATTTGGCCAGAGAGGCGCCGCTTTCTTTTCTCTCGTCGCGGCCGCGGCCGTCCTCCTGCTAATCTATATTGCCCGCTGGTATACGGAAAAGCTGAGTTTCGAAAAAAGGACCGCCAGCAGGCAGGGCCGGAATGCCGCAGGGCAAAGGCCTTTGGCGAAAGGGGTTGTGCCGGCACTTTTATTCATCCTGCTGCTCATTTTCGCCAGATCATGGTACATTTCCGGCATTACAAGCTTTTATGCGTTCTTTGCGATTAAGGAATATTCGTTTTCGATCCAGCATGCGCAATACCTTCTGTTCGC
The DNA here is from genome assembly GCF_000821085.1 of Bacillus sp. B-jedd. Classification (GTDB taxonomy): domain Bacteria; phylum Bacillota; class Bacilli; order Bacillales; family Cytobacillaceae; genus Bacillus_D. The sequence continues at coordinate 1,431,362 of NZ_CCXR01000001.1, read as the reverse complement.
CTTCCTGGTAGCGGGTGCAGCCGGAACCTTTTTCGGAGGCCCGCTTGCGGACAGGTTCGGGAAGAAGAAGGTCATCGCGCTTTCGATGCTGGCCGCCGCGCCGTTTTCAGCCGCCATTCCTTTTCTTCCGCCTGCCGCTGCGCTCGCATGCCTTGTCATAAACGGCTTTATACTCATGACAAGCTTTTCGGTCACAGTAGTTTACGCCCAGGAACTTGTTCCAGGCAAAATCGGCCTCATGTCAGGGCTTACGGTTGGGCTTGCGTTTGGCATGGGTGCCATAGGTTCAATCGGCCTTGGCTATATCGCAGATTTAGCGGGACTAAAGGAAATGATTACAGGCGTGGGCTTCCTCCCACTCTTGGGCTTGTGCGCACTTTTGCTTCCATCGGATAAGCAATTGGAAGAATGGAATCCAGACAGAATATAAAAACAAGGCATGGCCGATTGGCTATGCCTCGTTTTTATTAAGCAATCTGTTTTTTACTGATTAGGTATGCAGACAGAAAAACTGATAGGGCCAACATGAAAGTGGCTACAGCTATTCCTACGAATGGAGCCAGGACAGGCTTTCCAAACACATTCAAGGAAATGAAGTTCATAAACAAATCTTCAACCTTCATTATGCCAGTCAAAGTAAAAGTTTTCTAAAAAAAAATAAAAAAGAGAAAAAAGGATGGCAGCCAGTTGTTGTGTGGCGGCTGCCATCCTTTCAATTCGTTATTAATCTTTTGGTTTCCTGCTAAATTTCCTGGATCCTTTTGTAAAGTTCAGTTTTTTCTTCATCTGAAAGCATTTTTTGTGCCATTGGAAAAAGGACATTTTCCTCCTTCGCAAAGTGTTCGGTCAACGTATAATAAGCCTCCTTAATCATGGCTGCAAGTTCCTTCATCTCGGCGTTTGAGAAAACCTCACCCTTATCTGCTGTACGGGCAAGATAAGTGCCTATCAATGTCTTCGCGCGGTCATGCTCATACTCCATGACGGCGATCGGGCCGGAAGCCCTGCCAATATAATTACCCATCATTTCAAACAGGACGCCCTCTTCCCGGTCTGAGTGCGGCCCGAGTTCAGCGATGAAATTCACCGTTCTTTCTGTCAGCTGAGCAAAAGAATCATTTAGATTCTCCTCATTTTCGATTTTCCCAACCGTAGCTAAAAGGCCATCCAGCATAGCTAGCAAAGGTGGGTGCTCTTCCTTCAACTGCTTTAATCCATCACACAACTCAACTATTCCCATCCCGCCAAAAGCACTCATACAGCCACTCATTTTAATTTCCCCTTCCAAAATAGTGTTATTTGCTTTGATTATAATGGGATTAGTGAGAACTAGTTGTGAGGTATATCACTAGCCATGAATTTGTCACATAAGCTATGTTACCGCTTTCAAGATTCAAAAAATTTTAACATTTAGGCAAACATTTTGGCCTTCTTTTTTCATATAATTTAGGTAAGAGATATTAAGGAGGGACAACACTTGAACTTTCCACACTACCGGGATTTTTATCCTAAAACCATGATGCCGATTGGAATGAAGGATTCCACCCTTTTACAAAGCTCCCCTTTTTCTGAAACAGGAGCCACCCACTGGCTGATAGCCCTCCAGGGGGACCATGAAGGCCTTCCTGCAGGATGCTGTAATTGGAAGGTAATGATTTTCACATCGGATACTGAAGGTTCATTCGACTGGAAGCATCCTTATTATGCATCACCACTCCTGGAGTCGATCGAAACCGCGATTGAACTCGCACAGCAATGTGAGTTATCCGGTAAAAACGATGAGCTTTGCACATTGGAATTAGATAAAAAAATTAGCTAATCCCCGATTTTCCTTTGCTTCTCCTTTTTAACCCTCTTTGTGAATTCCCGTACATATCGTGTAAATAGTGTATATCCAGCACAGTAACTGTTTTCCATATAAAAAAACAAAAAGCTGTCATACAAACAGCTTTTTGTTATGCTTTAAATCTTTAGTTAAGCCAATCTGAAAACAATGCCATGCCCGCCTTTCGGGTACTCCCACTTAATGTTCTGGTACGGACAGCCGATCCGGCAGCTTCCACATTCATGGCAGCCTTCATAGCCTACCTGCATCCGCTTACCTTCCCATTTGTATACCTCGGCAGGGCAAAATACAGTGCAAATCTTATCCGGGCATTTAGTCGCGCAAATATCGTGATCAAGTACGGTTAAATGCGATTTCGTGTCACACCTGAAGCGGAGGAGGTATTGTTTTTCTTCCAATGTATTGGTTGACATTATTTCACCGCCTTCCATGCGCGATAGACATCCTGGAGCACCTTGAGGGTGCCGCGTTCACTCGTAATGCTCTTCATGATTTCTTTCTGCTTATCCCGTTTAGGCGTTCCGTCGACAGTGAAGAATTTGCTCATCGCCTGATTCATCATTGGCACATATTCTTTAAAGTACTGTGGATATTTTTCAAAAGTATGTGCTGCGTCCTTATATTTTTCAAGATCTTTCATAATAAAGCTTCCATAAAGTGCCTCTCTGTAACTGTTCAGGCTGGCTTCGCTATAGTTATTCCGCTCTTTTGCCTGGACGATGGCCTCGGCAGCGAGCTTGCCTGAGTGCATCGCCATGTTCGAGCCTTCACGATGGATGGCGTTGACAAGCTGCGCCGCGTCGCCAACGACAATAACTCCGTTGCCTGCGACTTTCGGCACTGACCTGAATCCTCCTTCAGGTATTAAATGGGCGAGGTATTCGGCCGATTCTCCACCTTCAAGCATTGGGCGGACCATTGGATGCGATTTTAAATAATCTAGCAGGTCATATGGCTTAAGCTTCGCTTTAATCATGCTGGACAACGTTGTGCCGACCCCAATATTAAGGCTGTCTTTGTTCGTATACAAGAATGCCGTTCCGAGATTCCCTTTTGTTGAATCCCCGAAGATTTCGATTGTGCATCCTTGATTGCCTTCAAGGTTGAAGCGGTCATTGATTTTTTCTTTTGGAAGATTGATCACTTCCATGACAGTCAGTGCTACCTCATCCGGACGGAATTCCTTATGGAAGCCAAGCTGTTTTCCGAGCAGGGAGTTTACACCGTCGGCCAATACGACTACATCCGCATACACATCCCCATCCGGCCTGTCTGTCCTGACGCCAACCACTTTTCCATTTTCGACTATGCATTCGGTCACCACAGTCTCGTTAATCAGCAAAGCTCCCTGCTGGACCGCTTTTTGGGCAAACCATTGGTCGAATTGGGCCCTCAGGACGGTGAAATTGTTGTATGGTTCAGACGCCCACTCCATTCCTTTATAGCCAAAGGATACGACTGATTCCTTATCCATCATCCAGAACCTCTGCTCAACGACAGGGCGCTCCAGCGGTGCTTCTTTCCAAAACTCAGGAATCAATTCCTCCATCTGCTTCCTGTAAAGGACGCCGCCCATGACATTCTTGCTGCCCGGGTATTCCCCTCTTTCAATCAGCAGCACATTCAACCCATTCTTGGCACATTCAAAAGCGCAGGCTGTCCCTGCTGGTCCAGCGCCGACGACAATCACATCAAATTTTTCAGGCATAACTGATTTCACCACCCTTACTGCTTTGGATCTGTTTAAATTGCTCTGTCAGTTTTGGGACAATTTCCAGCGCATCCCCAACGATTCCATAAGTTGCAACATCAAAAATCGGTGCGTTTGGATCCTTATTGATTGCGATGATGATCTCTGAGTTTTTCATCCCTACAACGTGCTGGATCGCTCCCGATAAGCCAATGGCGAAATAAATCTTTGGGGTCACTGTTTCACCAGTCTGGCCGATTTGCAGGTGGTGAGGCAGCCAGCCGGCTTCAACAACATCCCTTGTCCCTCCGACTGTCGCGCCAATGGCATCAGCCAGGTCATACAACATCTGAAAGTTTTGCAGGTCTCCCATTCCTTTGCCGCCGCAAACAATGACATGGGCATCGGCGAGGTTTGCCTTACTTGTAACATCCTTCACAATTTTAAGCACTTTTGTGCGCATATCTTCCTCTGAAAGGGCGATTTTCTCTTCGATAATCCGCCCGGCCCTGCCGCTGTCCGGCTCGAGCGCTTTCATGACTTTCGGCCGTACCGTCGCCATTTGCGGCCGATGTTTTTTGCAGAGGATCGTCGCCATGATATTCCCCCCGAACGCAGGGCGGCTTGCTTCAAATAGCCTGTTTTCAAGATCGATATCGAGCATGGTGGTGTCAGCAGTCAAACCGGTATTCAAGTCCGTCGCAACGGCGCTTGCAAGGTCTTTGCCGTTAGGGGTCGCCCCGTAGAGAAATATTTCCGGCTTGTATTTTTCAGCTAGCATAATAACGCCTTTCATGTATGATTCAGTCCGATAATCCTTCATAACTGGGTGGTCAATCACATAAACCTCATCCGCTCCATAAGCAATTACTTTTGAAGCAAGCTGCTTGATTCCCTCTCCCATCAACACACCAGCAAGCGATACATCAAGCTTGTCGGCAAGCTTCCTTCCCGCTCCAAGCAGTTCCAGTGAAACTCCTTCGATTTCCCCATCGGTTACTTCAATAAAAACCCAAACCCCTCTATATTCATCCAAATTCATTTGTATCCTCCTATCTCCTCTGCTGGTTCGTTTAGTTTGCCTTGGCAGGAATGAATAGCTCCTTTTTCTCCATCAACAGACTGATCAGTTCGCTGACCTGCTCATCTGTACTGCCTTCGAGCCTTTTGCCTCCCTCAGGCTTTGGCGGTGTGAACATCTTACCAACAATTGTCGGTGAACCTTTCAGTCCGAGCTGGGTGCGATCCACATTTTCAAAATCGCTGACCGCCCATATAACTGGTTCATATCGTGCAGCTTTGATCATGTTTGGAAGTGGCGAATACTCAATCTCATTTATTTCTTTTTCTACAGTGAGAAGGCAGGGCAGCTGGGCCTGAATCAGTTCATGTCCGCTCGTTTGCTTTCTCTTTAACAAGATCGTCTTTTCCTTCAAATTTACTTCGGAAACATCGATAACATTCGTAACAGGCGGGATATCCAACCTTCTTGCAATGCCCGGTCCAACCTGGCCCGTATCACCATCAATAGCATGCTTTCCGCAAATCACTAAATCTATCGGCTGTTCCTTGCTTATTTTTTCCAAGGCCTTGGAAAGAGCATAGCTAGTCGCGAGCGTATCCGCCCCGGCAAAAGCCCGGTCTGAAATCAAATAGCCCCTGTCAGCGCCAATTTCAATACTGCGCTTGATTACAGCGGTAGCCTGTGGAGGACCCATGGAAAGAACCGATATCGTTCCGCCAGTCATTTTTCGGATCTTTACGGCTTCCTGGACGGCATGGGCATCGTACGGATTAAGGATCGCCGGCGCACTGCGGCGGTCCAGGGTATTCGTTTTCGGATTGATTTTAATAATCTTGGTATCTGGTACTTGTTTGACGCAAACAACAATATGCATTTATTACCTTCCCCCCTGCGAATTTTTCTGAAAGCGCTTCCTTTGGTGGTTATATAAAAATGCTATGTATTACGATATATGAATCGCAACACAAGCATAGTACTACCAGGAATAAACATAACCGTTAATTCTACTATAAAAAATATTTAGATATAGACAATGATATTAATCACAGATACAGCCTATCTCGGAAAATTTTCACAAAAATGTATGTTCGGGCCGAATAAAAAAGGGAAGTCGCGAATAACCCGCGAATTCCCTCTTGTTCTATATTAGCTATATACCTGCCTGTACGGCTGCAGTCCCATTAAAAATGCTTGATTTGATTTTGCCTGGAGAGCAGTGTTTCAGCTCGCTGTTTAATCGCCTAAAGGTTTGACGGCGGGCTGAATATCTGTATTTTTGGTAAGCGACTATTAATTGGTCAAGCTCCTGGCTATGGCGGACTGTACACTCACTAGTCAATCCGGTTTTCTTTGCTGAATCAATCATCAATTTTCGTTTCGCCTGTATTTCCTTCATTATTTTTTCAGGTTCCCAGCTATATAAAATCATGTTTAATTGCCTCCAGTTTTAACCCGTTTTACTATTTCTATCTATTTTTATTTCCAAGGAAAATTGCACCTGAAACTGCATTATGCCAGTCTTTTCACCACTTGTAAATAGGTTCGCAAAACAGGTCAAAACCTTTCATTTTTCACGGAAGTTCGACAATAATTGCTGACAAAAAAGCCGACTTCAAATGAAATCGGCTTTCCCCGGTTATTGAGCTACTGTGTCATAAATCGGAACCCATCCTTCAGAGGTGACGAAGATCCGGATGGCCACGACTTTTCTGTCTTCCTGTAAAGTAAAGTAATGTCGGATATTCTCCGGTACAGAAATAAGGTCTCCCGGATCCAGATTTACTTCAAAAAAGTCTCCGTTCCTACCTTGAATAACAAATATGCCATGCCCGCTAACAATAAATCGGACTTCATCATCCGTATGATGGTGCTCCCTTTTAAAGTTTTGCAAAAGGGCGTCAAGATTAGGTGTTGAGTCGGAGAGAGAAATAACGTCCTGGGCTTTATAGCCCCTTCGTTCGGAAATTTCCCGTATTTCATGCTTGAATGTATTTAGGATTGCCTCTTTGTCTTCATCGCCTAGCGTGAAGTTTTCCCTCAGGTTTTCAGGAAGCTTTTCAACATCCCAGTGCTCATAAATAACTTCCTCGGATTCAAGGAATGCTGCGACCTCTTGCTGTTCAATGATTTCTTTGCCGCTTTGCTGTAATTTAATCCATGCCATATCATTTTTCCCTCACTTTTTTAGTAGTTTAATAATTTTCACAAGCCTTCTGCTTCAAGAAACAGCTCTCCAAACGAAAAACCTCATAATCTTCTAGACTACTTTGAATAACTGAAAGGGTTTGTGTTCGAGCAGGCGCAACTGGTACCGGAACAGGAATTCCGACGCTTCAAGGATTTTTTTTGCTTCAAAGGAATTCTTCCCCCAGACTGTTATTCCGTGATTGCGAATTAGGATAGCGCCAGTATCCTCTTTAATATGTTCTGCGAAAGCTTTAGCAAGGGAAGGAATATGGGCATGGTTTTTGATAATCGGTATTTTCAAGGTGGCATCCTCTTCCCATTTATTAAAGGCTTTAATGATCTCCTGGCCTTGAAACGTCACTTCCCCCCTGTCTCCATAAATTTCTGAAATTACATTGTTATCAATCGTATGGACATGGAGGCTGCAGCCAGCTTTTGTTCTTTTATAAATCTCGACGTGAAGAAGCGTTTCAGCGGAAGGTTTTAAATTTGTTTCTTCCGCCGGCCGGCCAAATTCATCGACAAGCAAAAAATCCTCGTTTGTCCTCTTCCGTTTATCCTTCCCACTTGCGGTGACCAAAAATTGGGGCGGACTGTCACTTACTTTTATCGCTAGATTTCCACTAGTCCCCATGAACCAATCTCTCTCTGAGAGTTCATCCTTCACATCAGCAAGTTCGTTCCACTTTTCCTTTAGCATGCCTGCTCCTTCACCCCAGTTTTATTTTTTATGATGGTAATGCAATCATGAAAATTCTCAAAAGAAGCATGGGAAAGTCCCCATTCCTCACATTTTTCCTTTAGAAGGTCGAGTGCTATAACAAAGTCAGCCTGTTTTGCCGCTTCCAAGTCGGTTACGGAATCACCAATGACAATTTTATAACAATCATCCAGATGGCCCAGCCGCCTGATAATACTTGGTTTACAACAGCCACAGTCATTAGAGCAGAGGCCATCGCAGCTGTGGGGCCAGAGGATTCGGATTGTGTCACCGTTGAAGTCTGAACCATTGCAGTAGATTCCCGAAAAAGGCTCAAACGGCGAAAGGACCGGCCTGACGAAAAAATCTATGCCCCCACTTACGATATACAGAGGAATCCCTTCTTCTCTGGCGAATGTGGTAAACTCTCCGAAGCCTTCCCTGATCTTCGCCTGTTGCAATACAAATTCTTCAATTTCCCTCTTTTTTCCCGAGGGTAAAAGCGAAAACAATTCTCCAACCCCCCGCCGGATTGAGACAGCCCCGGAAAGAATGCAGTCTTTAATTGGTTCCCATTCAGGGGGTGCGAAAGCTTTCATGATTGAAATGATATTGTCTTTTTCAGTAACTGTCCCGTCAAAGTCACAGTAAATAACTGGCTTCTTCATTTGGCTGCCCCCTCTTTTGGGAGTCCCCAAAGCCCAAGTGCAGTTTGGAGCTCCGAATGGCTTTCGGCAGCCTCGATTAGGGAGTGGCCTGAAAGAGTAGCCTCTATTGCTTGCCGGAACGCCTTTCCACCTGCAGCGGCGCCTCCAGGGTGCCCATGGATTCCGCCGCCGGCGTTAATCACCGAGTCTTTCCCGAAATCCGAGATCAAAAGAGGCACCAGACCAGGATGGATTCCCGCTGAGGGAACAGGGAATGCCTTTTTAATTGAATCATCTTTGGTCAGTTCTTTTGCAATGCCGAGCGCACTCTCTTTCCCGAGAGCCACCGACCCATATGGTGATGGAAATAAGGAAAGATCCGCCCCGGCATACCGGAGCAGTTTTCCTAAAAGCAGGGCATGGGAAACGCCATAAACAGGAGAAGAAGCAATTGCCCCGCTGAACGACGGATGCGCCATGATCGGCAGGCTGATGTCTTTGTCCTCCCTTAGTTCCTGGAGGACATCCAGTCCATAGGTAAATACGTTGAACAAGAAGAGATCAGCCCCATCTTCAGCAAGTCTCCTGGCTTTTTCCTTTAATTCGAAGGTCCTCCCTGTCAGGTTGACAGCATACAAAGTCCGATGCCCGGTTTCAGAAAAAACTTCATCCAGGATTAGCCTGCCGGCCTTGACTCTGGCTGATGATGGCGTCAATGGATTTTCAAACAGGATTTCATCGTCTTTGACTATATCGATCCCGCCAAGTGCCTGCTCCCTCAACTGCCGGGTCAGAAAGTCCATATCTTTGCCTAGCACTCCTTTAAAAATGCTCATTAAAAGGGGACGATGAAATGTATTGAGCTTTTCCCTCAGGCCTTCGACTCCGAATTTCGGGCCCGGGAACAATTTTTTAAGGTCTTCGCTGAATTCAAGGTCAAAAAGCCTTATTTTTCCATCGAGGGACAACTTCCCGAATACCGTAGTCAGAATGGCTGGAAGGTCGGAGGAAAAATTGGCCGCTGGATATGCGATCGAAACTGTGGCGGCACCTTCTTCAGATGCTTCGGTCGAAACTACCCTTCCTTTGTGCTTTCTCAGCTGATCCTTCTCAAGCGCGGGCAGATTGGTCCAGGATCCAACTGTCAGCCCAAGGGCTATTTCCTCGGCTTTTTTTTCTGGACTTTTTTCATTTTGTATGAGATAAGTAGCAATTAATTCACTCATGGTATACTTCCTTTCCGATCGGCTTCCATATCAATCAATTCACATAGCATTTGCCGGCAATAAAAAAACCTCTTCAAAAAGAAGAGGTTAGCGATTGTTACTAGTTACTAATCTCTTCTCATCTATCAGCTGTTCGCTGCAAGAATTAGCACCGTGCTTAAAATAAGTCGGTTGCCGGGCTTCATAGGGCTAGTCCCTCCGCCTGCTCTTGATAAGAAAATGATTTAGATATTCACTTTTTCATAGTGTTAAGATTTAATTTGGATTATCGCAGGAAATGAAAGCTATGTCAAACAACTTTTTGAAAAATTCCCAAACTTTCTATTCTTCGCACCGCTTCCCTCAACCTTTCTTCTGAAGCAAGAAGCCCAACCCTGATATATCCTTCACCATATTGCCCGAACCCTATTCCCGGGGCGACCATGATATGGGCCTTTTCAAGCAGGAAGTTGGCAAATTCCATGGAGGTAAAACCTTCAGGAACCTTTAGCCAGGCAAAAAAGGAGCCTGCCGGAGCATCCGCATCCCAGCCGATCTTCCTTAATCCGCCAAAAAGGGCCTCCCTCCTGCCATCATACAACTGGACGAGTTCCCCCACACAATCCTGCGGCCCATTTAAGGCTTCCGCTGCGGCTTCCTGGACTGCTCCGAACAAAGATACGTACATGTGATCCTGCAACAACTCTATCGCGGAGATGACGCTTTTATTGCCGACGGCGAAACCGACGCGCCACCCCGCCATATTATAGGTTTTTGATAAAGTATAGATTTCGATACCAATCTCTTTTGCTCCTTCGGATTGAAGAAAGCTGACCGGCTTTTTCCCTTCAAAACCGATTGCCCCGTAGGCAAAATCATGGACCACACAGATGCCATGCGTATTTGAAAAAGAAACGGTTTCGTCAAAGAATTCTTTAGTCGCCACTGCCCCCGTAGGATTATTCGGGTAGTTAAGAATCATCAGTTTAGAATTCTCTAATGCTTCTTGGGGAATGAGGCTGTAATCCGGCAGAAATCCGTTTTGTTCGAGTAATGGCAGCGTTTCGATTTTTGCTTGTGCGAGAGCTGCACCTGATAAATAGTCAGGGTAACCAGGGTCTGGAACAAGGAGCCCGTCACCAGGGTTTAACAGGCACTGCGGGATTTCCACAAGGCCGGCTTTACCGCCAAAAAGGACGGCGACCTCTGTTTCCGGGTCCAACACAACGTTATATTCCCTTTTATAAAAATTGGCTGCCGCCTCTTTCAAATAACGAAAACCCTGAAATGGCGAATATTTATGGTTCAGCGGGTTTTCCGCAGCTGTCTGCAGCTTTTTCACTATATGTTCCGGAGTAGGCTGGTCCGGGTTGCCCTGCCCAAGATTAATAACATCATGCCCCTTGGCAATTGTTTCACCGACTTTTTTGACAAGGCTGGCGAAAAACTGTCCAGGAAGGCTTTTTAATAATTCAGATTGAGGATATTCTTTCACGTAAGCCACCTGCTTTTTTATGGATTCATTTTTTATATGGAAATCTAGTCACAAATGATATAACGTATTAGGTATCTTGTAAAGAAGTTTTTAACTTTTCTGAATTGGGGGAATTAAAATGAGAATGAAAATTGCCATTGCTCAAATGGATATAGCATACGGAAAGCCGGGAGAGAATTACTTGAAGGCCGAAAAATTGATTAAGGAAGCCGCAGAGAGCAACCCGGACTGCATCGTACTTCCGGAGCTGTGGACGACTGGCTTTGACCTGGATAGGCTTGATGAAATCGCCGACGATCAAGCGGAGCAATCCATCGCCTTTCTTGAGGAGAAAGCGGCGGAGAATAAAGTCAATCTGATTGGCGGTTCAGTCGCAAACCGTACCGGCTCCGGTGTGGAAAATACTTTATTGGTCGTTTCCAAAGACGGGTCCCTAGTCCATAAGTATAGTAAATTACATCTTTTTCAGCTGATGGATGAACATCATTATATTACTCCGGGAACTGGTACAGCGAATTTTGGGCTTGAAGGGCGCCAGTTTGCAGGGTTTGTCTGTTATGATATCCGCTTCCCTGAATGGCAGAGGAAACATGCTGCAAATGGGGCTGAAGCCATTTTCGTTGTGGCCGAATGGCCTTTGGCCCGGCTTGCCCATTGGCGTGCTCTCCTTATCGCCAGGGCAATTGAAAACCAATGCTATGTTATCGCATGCAACTGTGTGGGGAGCAACCCGAATAACGTGTTCGCTGGACATTCTATGATTATCGATCCTTGGGGAGAAGTCATTGCGGAAGCCGGTGAAGGCGAGGAAATTCTCACCGGGGAAATCGACTTTGAGAAGGTGAAGGAAGTCAGAGGCATCATGCCCGTCTTTGATGACAGAAGGCCTGAACAATATTGAGGAGAAATGATAAAGAGGCTGACCCACTGGCAGCCTCCTTTTCTTCTATTCCGGTTTCGCCCACATTTCAGAAGGGTTCATTTCGTATATACCATTTTCTCTGTACATGTAATGGTTAATAATGAATTCCCGGCGAATCGTGGCATAGTCATCATGATACCTTTTAATGAATTCATTGATTTCCTTTTCCTCATATTTCCGGCCCTTTTCCAACCCTTTGACGAGATGCTCAAACACAAAAAGTTTCTTTTTACGCTGGGCGGGTATGTTTTTCAGCTTTCCATCCGCTGTAAAGAAATTGCTGATAACTTTTTGTTTTTCCTCGTTCATAGTTTCCATTTTCCCTTTCCCCTCCATTTTTATTGCTATTTGGACAAGGGCTTTCGCATGCTGCTCGAGCACCTTTTCATTGAGGTAAAAATATACTGTGTTCTTGTCCCGTCTTTCAAAAACAGCATGGACATCCCTTAGTTTCTTTAAATGGTGCGTAATCGTCGGCGGCGTGAGCCCCAGCTTTCCGGCAATGGCCTGCCCATGAAGCGGACCTCCAGCAAGGAGAGAGAGAATTCTGATCCTTGTGGGGTCACCCATTGCTTTGTGAAATGAAACGAGCTTGTTTAATTGCATATTAGCCACCCTTTTATTAATTAGATATATATCTAATTAGATTTATATCAAATCAGCACCGAAGAGTCAACAAAAAAACGGCCCTTTTTAATTAAGGGCCGTTTATCTATTAATGCGCAATAGGAACCTGGGCAGTTCAATACTTTAGAGCATTGGATGTTCGTGCTTCGCCTTCAGCTTTTGCCAGCGATTTTCAATTTCTGTTTCAAAGGCGGCAAGCATTTCTTTATTTTCTTCTTTCAAAAGATGCTTCGACTTGCCCATATATTTCAGCCAATCGGAGGCAGGTATCCTTTTATTCCGCGCTTCAGGGTCGTACGTGATAGTTGTTTTCCCCTGCTCAATTTCATATAGCGGGAAGAAGCAGGAATTGACAGCCGCTTCCATGATCGTGCTTCCGAACCTGTCTTCGGATTTCCAATTCAGCGGACAGGCGATCAGTATTTTTCCGTAGACCGTCCCGACGTTTTGGGCATACCACTGGGCTTTTGCGCCTTTTTTGACTAAATCCTGTGGGAATGCTTCCGTACCCGTAAACACATATGGGATATTCGCCGCTGCCATCAGCTGCGCCGTGTCTTTATGGTGGAAACTCTTACCCTGCTGGGTTTTCCCGACACTCGTTGTGCTTGTCATATGTCCCATCGGCGTCGAGTAGGACATCTGTGAGCCAGTATTCATATAGCCTTCATTATCATATTCGACAATGATGAGCTTATGGCCCCTAAGTGCCGTTCCAATTGCGGAGCCCATGCCAATGTCCATGCCGCCGTCGCCAGTAATCATGACAAAGGTGACATCATCGGCAATCTCGATTTCACCCCGTTTTTGCAGCTCAAAGAATGCTTCGACTGTCCCTGACAAGGTCGCAGCCCCATTCTGGAACAGGTTATGGATCATCGTTTGTTTATGGGAGCTGTACGGATAAGCGGTCGTCGTTACATAGGCGCAGCCAGTCTGATAAAGAACGACAATATCTCCTTCAATCCCTTTAAAGAAAAGCTCGAGCCCTGGGAATATTCCGCAGCCCGGGCATGCGCCATGGCCTGACCCAAGGCGTTTCGGCTTTGCTGCCAGCGCGCGGAGCGGAGGAATTTTCACTTTCAGCTTTCCGCTTTCCTCATCCATTTTCACATCAATCAAGCCTGATTTATATGTCTCACCGTACTGGGGTCCAATGACGGGCTTAAGCATTTTCTCCGGGTTTCCGGCAACAATGCCATAATAATCGAATGGCTTGTCGGCGAAACCTTTCGCCATTGCATCCATGGCCATTCCAAAGAACGCTTCCGCATCATCGGCATAGAAATCCTTGCCCCCAAGACCAAAGACTCTGCTCAGGACGATTGTCTCGTTTTCTTTATCTTCCTGGAGGGCAGATTTTACTTCATGGGTGAGGTTTGGACCATGCGCGCCATATGAATCGGCCCTTTCGCCAACCAACACGGCTTTCACATTTTTAAGGGCTTCACGAATTTCCTTTGCCGGAAACGGACGGATGATGTTTGGTGAAATGACGCCTGCTTTTATCCCTTTGACTCTTAGCCTGTCTGCTACATCCTTTGCCGACTCAGCTGCCGAATTTAAAAGGAACAGGGCCACTTCGGCGTCTTCCATTTTATAAAGATCGAGCACTGGGTATTCCCTGCCGGATAGCTTCGCATATTCAACGGCGACTTCTCTGAATACTTCACCAGCTGCGTAAATCGCTTCGGATTGCTGAAAGTGATTGTTCATCAAATCTTCGCCATTCATATGGGCGCCAATTGTGACAGGCTTTTTCGGATCCCTGGCAAAATGGTAATCTGTCGGGCACTCGCCAACAAATTTCTGGACAGCGGCGCGGTCCTTGAAATATTCGACTCTCCGCTTTTGATGAGAAGTGAAAAATCCGTCGTAGGCTACAATGACCGGCAGACGCACTTTTGAATGTTCAGCTATCTTAAGCGCCATGATATTCATATCGTAAACTGCCTGGGGAGTCCTTGCTGTAAGGATGACCCATCCGGTATTCAAGGCGTAGTACAAATCGGAATGGTCCCCCCGGATATCAAGAGGGCCGCTGACAGCCCTTGTCACAAGGTTCATAACCATTGGAAATCTTGTTCCCGCCTGTACCGGCAGCTGTTCGATCATATACAGCAAGCCGTTCGCGCTTGTTGCGTTGAAAACCCTCGCGCCTGTTGCCGCGGCTCCATAACAGATTCCCGCAGAACCGTGCTCCCCATCTGCCGGAATCAATTTAATGTCATGCTCTCCCCTGGCTTTCATCATATCGAGATATTGGGCGACTTCAGTGGACGGTGTAATAGGAAAATATCCCATTATATGATAATTGATTTGTGCCGCTGCCATCGCGGCCATTTCATTTCCTGATTCGAATGTCAGTAACTGCTCCGCTTTCGCGGTTTCTGTTAAATTCTTTTCTAGCATGGCCATGATCAGTTCCTCCCCGCTGCATAAGGAAAGTTTTGTTTAACCCTGTTGGCTTCTGCAAAGCCAATCATTTCCCTCAGGTCGCCAAGTGCATCTGTTGGACAGGCTTCCACGCATTTCAGGCAGCCTTTGCAGTATTGGTAATCGATTCCTTTAAGGAACATTTGCGGACGCCCACGCTTGTCCTCCCCGGACTCCCAAACGAAACAGAAATCTGGGCAGACAGTATCACAGGAGGCGCAGTGAATGCACTTTTCCATCCTTAATTCCGGCAGGAAGCCTTGCCTTGAGCCGCTCAAATCTTTCAGGATGCTGTTTGCTGGTGCAGATATGACTCCGCCGATTTCCTGGGTCCTGTATCCAAGCTGCGGCTGCGGCCTTGTGAATGTCCTGCCTTCCGCCCCGACAGGCGCCTCATAAAATTTAAAGGTAACTTCATTGTATCCCCGGTCAAATGTTCTGATATTGGGTTCGACCAAGTGTGGATACTTTTTCTCAAATGTCTTCCTGATGACTTTCCTCATCGCCTCCGGATCGAGGAAATCACAAATCCGGAACAGTGCCCCCAACATGGCGGTATTTACTTTCGTCTTTTCCTCGACAGCAATCGTCAGGGCGTCCACAATGGCCAAAGTACCGTATTCAATCTTGAGGTCTTTTTTGATGCCATCGAAATCTCTCGCGGAATTAACGAGGACGATTCCCTCGGCATCAAGCCCACTGACAACATCTACCATTTTATATAACGCTTCATGGAATATACCGATAATATGTGGCTGCTCAATCGGGCTGTGGTCCCTGATTTCCACCTCCGGATCACAGAAACGGATAAAACTCTTTACCGGAGATCCCTTTTTTTCAGAACCATATGATGAAAAATTCGAGCCATTCAGCCCGAGGCCAAGAACCCCTGCTTCTGCAAGCATTTTTCCGGCTAGGTTCGCCCCCAGCCCGCCGATGGATTCAAGGCGGATTTCAAAAAAACCAAGGTCATTTCTTTTTGGCAATATTGACATGTTCTCCCTCCCAATATTAATCATTCTCAGCCGGCATCCGCCGGCTTCCCCATACTTTATTTTATTTGTTCATTTTTCACTTCGCTGTGACAAATGTTATACAACCCTATAAAAATTTTGAAACAGAACGAAACCTATTTATAGAACCGTAGATATATCAATAAAACCACCGATTCCAAACAGGTACTACAGGCAGAAATCTATTATATAACAGATTAATCCATTCATTCAGCTTACATTGGAATGCATTACCTGTTTCCGATTAAAAGAAAAGGGTATTAGGGAAGTGAGATGCTGGGGGTCTCAAAACTTGGAGGATATGATGAAAAAACGAAATTACTACTTTGATAACGCAAAATTTATTCTGATTTTTTTAGTTGTTTTCGGTCATTTGTTAAGGGCATTCATTGAGGATAATGAAGTGTTTTTCGCCCTTTACAAAGCTATTTACACTTTTCACATGCCCGCTTTCATCTTGGTTTCCGGTTTTTTTGCAAAAGGATTCACTGAAAAGGGCTATGTAGTGAAAATCGCGAAAAAATTGATTCTGCCATATATTATTTTTCAGGTAATTTATTCAGTTTTTTATTATTACCTGTTCCAAAAGCCGGCTCTCACCATTGATCCATTCAACCCGCAATGGTCGTTATGGTTCCTTGTCAGCATGTTCTTCTGGAACTTGCTGCTCATTCCCTTTACAAAGCTTAAACCGGCGGCAGCATTATCGATTGCTTTTGCCATTGGTCTCGCAGTTGGCTACTTGGATTGGGTTTCGAACTATCTAAGTCTATCGAGGACATTTGTGTTCTTCCCATTGTTCCTGGCCGGGTATTATATGAAAAAAGAAGTATTTTACTCTATGTTCACCGTTAGGAAAAGGTTGCTCGCCGCTTCCATCTTCCTTCTTGTTTTCGCGGGATTCTATCTATTTCCGGATATGCAATACCAATGGCTTTTAGGTTCGAAGCCATACGAAGCTATGGGAGTAGCATCTGTTTGGGCCATGTTTAAACGGCTTGGGATCTACGCATTAAGTTTTATTATGGTATTGAGTTTCTTTGCTTTTGTCCCGAGAAAGCAGTATTTCTTTACAACACTCGGAAAAAATACGCTGTATGTCTATCTTCTCCATGGTTTCTTTGTCAGGGTTTTCAGGGAAAGCGATATCGCCTCTTATTTTGACAGGACAGAACGGATTATTCTTCTTGCGGGAATTTCCCTCATAATTGTCTTTGCCCTTTCCAGCAGGCTGATTACATCCTTTACCCAGCCGCTGATTGAACTGAAGGCTTCCAGAACAAGAAAATTGCTGGACCGCTTGGCTGGAGGGCTCTCCCCTGGCCAGGAGAGAAATTAGCCTTATCCTAATCCGATGGCCATTGAAATGAAAAAAAATCCAAATCCCATCCCCTGCCCCCTATTGGGCGGGGGCTTTTTCCGCTTCCTTTTACAAGCAACAGTGGTTATACTAAAATACTGATAGTACAACCTTTTAAAGGGAGAAATATAAATGAAAATCATTTGTTCAACTCTGAACGCGAAATATATTCACACCAATCTCGCTATCCGTTACCTAAAGGCATACGCGGAACCGGAATTCCCAATCGAACTAGCAGAATATACAATAAAAGATCCGGCGATGAATATTGTATCCGACCTGATTTCAAAAAAGCCTGACGTAATCGGCTTCAGTTGCTACATTTGGAATATAGAGGAAACGATTAAGGTGGTATCGATGATCAAGAAAATAGATTCATCGATTATCATAATCCTTGGCGGGCCTGAGGTTAGCTATGATACCGCCGAATGGCTGGAACGTTTACCCTTTGTGGACGTAATCATTACGGGTGAGGGTGAGGCTTCCTTCAAGCTTCTTCTTGAAAAGCTGAAGACCGGCGCTCCGGATTTGAGCACGGTACCTGGTGCAGCTTACAGGCATGAAGGAAGAGTGAAAATAAATCTTCAGTCAGGAAAATTGGATTTAAAAACAATTCCTTCCCCCTACCGTTTCCCTGAAGATGCCGCGCATCTTGGCAAGAGGGTAACTTATATAGAAACAAGCCGGGGCTGTCCTTTTAGCTGCCAATTCTGCCTTTCTTCCATTGAAGTAGGCGTTCGTTATTTTGACAAGGAAAAAATTAAAGAGGATATCCGTTATTTAATGGAAAATGGCGCAAAAACAATTAAATTTGTCGACCGGACCTTCAATATCAGCAGGAGCTACGCAATGGACATGTTCCGTTTTCTTATTGATGAGCATCTGCCAGGTACTGTTTTTCAATTTGAGATTACGGCCGATATTATGCGTCCGGAGGTCATTGACTTCTTGAACAGAGAAGCGCCTGCGGGGCTGTTCCGTTTCGAGATCGGTGTTCAATCAACTAATGATTATACGAATGAACTTGTCATGAGGAAACAGAATTTTGAAAAGCTGAAGCGGACCGTAACAATGGTCAAGGATGGCGGCAAAATCGACCAGCATCTCGACTTGATTGCCGGCCTGCCAGAGGAAAACTATCATTCCTTCCGGAAAACGTTCAATGATGTTTTTGAAATGAGGCCTGAGGAATTGCAGCTTGGCTTTTTGAAAATGCTGCGGGGAACCGGCTTAAGGATTAGGGCCGCGGAACATGATTATATCTATATGGACCAGGCGCCTTACGAAATCCTCGGTAACAATGTCCTTCCTTTTGAAGATATCATCCGGATTAAACAAGTGGAGGATGTACTGGAGAAATACTGGAACAGCCATCGGATGGATGCGGTGATTGAATATCTGGTCATGCAGGAATTTGCTTCGCCATTTGATTTCTTTCAGGAATTCGGGGCTTACTGGGATCAAAAGGGCTGGGCGAGAATTGGCCATCAGCTAGAAGATTTGTTCAGGCGCCTCGATTCTTTCCTTGCTTTCAGGGGGCTGAAAAACCTTGAGGCAGCCAGAGGGCTGATGATGTTTGATTACTTGTCGCGTCATAAATATAGCCCGCGAAAGCCATGGTGGGAAAAAAGGTTTGATAAAAAGGACCGCAGCAGCCTTTATCAGGAAGTGCTCGCCAATCCTGCCAAGGCGGGTAATGCTTTTGCGCAGCTCGGTTTGTCTGAAAAAGACCTTTACAAGCATACCCTGATTGAACCACTCTCTTTTGATTTGCTGAAATACCTGGAGGATGGGAAGATTGAAAATACCGCTTCGGCAATGGTTGTGTATTATGACCCCGCCGGGAACGGCCCACTCATCAGTTCATTTGTGCTTTAAAGCCGGCTTCAGCCGGCTTTTTTACTTTTGTTTTGGATTATCCTTTTTTTGTCGATGGTTATCCTTTTCATCGTTCGGAACAAGTAATTGATAAAGCTCGATTCCATTTACGTCGCCAAATTCCATTCCAATCTCTTCATGACCCTTTTTGTTTTTATCGCTATGCTTCATCCATGCCTCGCCCCTTCCTCCCCTGTTTTGAATTCCGGTTCGCACCCTTCATTGGGTCCTCTTCATGGGCGAGTTCTGCTGAAAAATCCGATTCCCTTGTGTTTTTGTAAGGAGTTTTACTATATTTTTCAACCGCATTGCGTTCCGCTTTCCGTTTTGCCATATCAAACCCTCCTTTTTTAGTCAAACTTAGTGTTTAACCAGGGGTATCTTTTCATTCATAAAACGTGTCGCGATGCCAAAACATAAAGAAAAGGAGGAAATGACATGGAAGGAAAGAAAGAAAATTTAAAGAGGCTTGAGGTGGATGGAACATTGCCCCACCAAATTAATGCTCCTGACTTCAAGGAAACGGGAATTGATATGGAGGCTCCCTATATTAACGAGTTTGGCGTAGTTATTGGCGACAGCCAATATTCCTCGCCAGATTCCCCGCTGGAAAATTGGTCAGCTGACACAGATCCCGCTATTATGTCTGGTGGCCAGTGGGTTCATCCGACCAATGACATCGGCTGGAATACAGCGGAAAATCGTGATTTGCTCGAAAAAAAAAGGAAACCAAAAGCAGTTCCCTTCATGCATCCCCAAATAGATAGTTCAAAAAGCACTGACTGAAAAATTGAGCAGGCACCTCTACAAGAGCTGTGCCTGCTTTTTTATGCCGTTAGTTCCCCCTTTGAGTATATAATGAGAGAAAGTTAAGGGGAGGGCTGAACATTGTTAAATCCGGAACTTGCCGAGAAAATCGTTAATGAGGTTAGAAAATTGATAGTCGAAAATGTCATTGTCGTAAATACAGAAGGAACCATTATCGCCAGTACGGATCCCTCCAGGGTTGGGGCATTCCATGAAGGAGCTTTGATTGCAGCAGATGAGCAAAGGAAGCTAATTATTACAAAGGAAGATGAACAGAAATTGGCTGGCGTCAAAGAGGGAATCAACTTCCCGGTTTTTTTTCAAAATGATGTAATTGGAATCGTCGGTATAACCGGCGACCCATCCACCGTCACTCCCTTTGGGGAAATTATCAGGAAAATGACTGAACTGTTAATAAGCGAAAATCATTACTCAAGCCAATTTGATTGGCAGTCACGTGCAATTGAAGCCTTTGTCATGGATTGGCTGCAATCCTCCGAACTCAATGGTTCTCTGGCCGACAGGGCTAGGCTGCTAGGCATCAGCCTTGAATTGGAGCGTAGACTGGCGATATTGGAATTCAGGGACATGTCCGCTCCGCTGTCACGGGAAATTTGGTCAAGCATTTTAATAAACCGCTACTTATTGTGCACTGATCTAATAACCCGCTGGGGGAATAACAGAATAGTTTTGCTGCTCGATGCCACCGCCGGACATTCGCAAGCATTCGTTGAGCGAAAGCTACAGGATTTTTGTACTTACCTCCAAAGCCTGACCGGTTTTGTCACATTTGCTGGAGTAGGACAGGCGGTTGCCCCAACAGGCCTTTACGATTCCTACAGCCAGGCTGGCCGAGCTCTCAATATATCTGGACCTGATAGGCCAATTGTTTTTGATGAAGATTTGACCTTGGAAATGATCCTCGATAGTCTTAATAACAATTTGAAAAAAGAGTTCATCAGCAGGACGATTGGCCCCTTATTGGACGACCAAGATTTGCTTGATACCTTAAGGGAATTCCTTTTGCAAAATCAATCCATGAAACAGGCAGCTTCAAGCCTGCATATACATATAAATACCCTTCATTACCGGCTTAAAAAAATTGAAGAACTGACAGGGCTGGCCACAGGAAAAACAGCAGACTTGGCAGCATTGTATTTGGCGATGACCTTATTGGATAAACACACAAAAAACACTGCTTTCTGAATTTTATTTTTAGATGAATCTACATAGCAGGCTGATGCCTGTTTTTTTATAATGGTCTTATATCTATTTTTTCTTGAAGCGTACGGTTAAAAGAATGGGAGGAATGAAAATGCTCGTTCAATCTTCAAAAACTAAAATTGGGGAAGACATAAAGAAAAAGTTCATTGCTGTTGTTTCACCCGTGAACTATGAAGATTCACAGACAAGCAGGCTTGTCTATTCTTATGATTCAACCCCGAATTTCCAGGCTATGCCCGATGCGGTCATCAGCCCCAGGAATACTCAAGAAGTATCCGAAGTCATTAAAATTTGCGATGAACATAAAATTCCTATCGTGCCAAGAGGTTCAGGCACGAACCTCTGCGGCGGGACATGCCCGGTTGAGGGTGGTATTGTCCTTTTATTCAAACATATGAATAAAATTCTTGAACTGGATGAATCGAACTTGACCATCACAGTCCAGCCGGGAGTCATCACAAGCGAAATTATTGCCGCCGTGGAACCGAAAGGCTTATTTTACCCCCCTGATCCCGGTTCGATGAAAATTTCTACTATCGGCGGAAATATTAATGAAAATGCAGGCGGATTGAGAGGCCTGAAATACGGCGTAACGAGGGATTATGTCATTGGGCTGGAAGCAGTATTGCCAAATGGCGATATTATCCGTACCGGAGGCAAGCTTGCGAAGGATGTGGCCGGTTACGATTTCACACGCTTGTTTGTTGGTTCCGAAGGTACTTTATGTATCATCACTGAGGCGATCCTGAAGCTTCTTCCCCTTCCGGAAACGAAAAAAACCGCGCTTGCGCTATACGAGGATCTCGAGTCTGCGGCCCGGTCCGTTTCGAAAATCATTGCCAATAAAATCATTCCAACTACACTGGAATTCCTCGATCAGGAAACTGTCAGGGTCGTTGAAGATTATGTCAAAATCGGCCTCCCGACGGACGCAAAAGCCGTCCTTTTAATTGAACAGGACGGTCCACCGGAAGTGGTTGAAAGGGATATGCAGAAAATCAGCGAAATTTGTATACAGGAACATGCCTTCTCAGTCCAGGTTGCGAAAACGGAACAGGAAGCCGAGGCACTGAGGACGGCTAGAAGGACCGCGTTATCCGCGCTGGCGAGACTAGCGCCGACAACTATACTTGAAGACGCGACCGTGCCGCGCTCTGAAATTGCCAGGATGGTAAAATCAATCAATGAGATAGCCGAAAAGTACAAAGTGAAAATTTGTACGTTCGGCCATGCGGGTGATGGGAATCTCCACCCGACCTGCCCAACCGACATCCGAAATAAAGAAGAAATGGAACGGGTTGAAAAAGCGTTCGAAGAGATTTTTGAAAGGGCCATTGAACTTGGAGGCACGATTACTGGCGAACACGGGGTTGGCATCATGAAGGCCCCTTATCTGGAGTTGAAGCTCGGGAAAGAGGGAGTTGCCGCAATGAGAGCTGTCAAAGCGTCACTTGATCCCAATAATATTATGAATCCGGGTAAGATTTTTGCGAAAGACAATAGGAAGCGTGTGGTGGTTTCAAAATGACGACTTTGAAGGAAAAGACTGTCATTCAGGAACAATTTAAGGAAAAAATGAATGAAGATGAATTACTGAACTGTATGAGATGCGGTTTTTGCCTTCCAGCCTGCCCTACCTATATTGAATCAGGCTTTCAGGAGACCCATTCCCCTAGAGGGCGAATTGCCTTGATGAAGGCTGTGGCAGATGGATTAATCAGTCCGGATGAGGATTTCGAACGGTCACTGGACCTCTGTCTCGGTTGCCGCGCCTGTGAAACTGTCTGTCCTCCCGGAGTAAAGTACGGTTCGCTGCTTGAGGAAGCCCGTGACATCATTGCGCAAAACAAGAAATACTCCCTCCCTGTCCGTACTGTCAGGAAAGCAGTTTTCGGCGGTTTGTTTCCTTATCAGAATAGAATGCGTTCAGTAGCAGGCCTCATTGGTTTTTACCAGCGGTCTGGTTTGCAAACAATTGCTCGGAAAATTGGATTTATGAGCCTTCTGCCCGAAGGCCTCGCTACAATGGAAAAAGTGCTGCCTAAGGTACCATCTATGAAGGAATTGAAAAACCGCCCGGAACTAACCCCTGCCATTGGCCCGAAAACCATGCGCGTCGCCTTTTTCAGTGGCTGTCTGATGGATACCATGTTCCTGGAAACGAACAACGCCACAATCAAGCTTCTCCAACTCGCCGGCTGCGAGATTGTTATGCCTAAAGACCAGGCATGCTGTGGTGCCCTCCATGGACACTATGGAGAAAAAGACCATGCGCGAGAAATGGCGAAAAAAAATATCCAAGCCTTCGAAGAAGCCGGTGCGGATTTTATTATTACGAATGCAGGCGGCTGTGGGGGCTTTCTAATTGATTACGGCCATTTACTCGAAAATGAACCTGAGTGGCATGAACGCGCTTTAGCCTTTTCAAGGAAACTGAAGGATATTTCGGAAATACTTGTTGATGTCGGCTTCCATGAGAAGGTCGGTCTTGAACTGCCAAATCAGGTCATTACGTACCAGGATTCCTGCCATTTGCGGAATGTCATGAAAACAGCTTCCGCGCCAAGGATATTACTGAAGGCGATAAAAGGATCGGTATATCGGGAAATGCCGGAAGCGGACCGTTGTTGCGGATCCGCTGGCATATACAATATTATTGAATCGGAAATGTCGATGAAAATGCTTGATTACAAAATGGCAAAGACAAAAGAAACAGAGGCTACGACAATTGTGACTGCAAACCCAGGCTGCCTTTTGCAAATGAAGCTGGGAATTGAACGCGAAGGCCTAGCGGATAAAATGCGCGGTGTCCATATCGCTGACCTGCTACTTGAAGCAGTGAAAACAGAAAGGACCAAGCATGTCCCCGAAGTGGAAATCAACAATCTAGGATAACAGAGCCTTCTTTTTTGACAAAATCCTTCTTTCCCTAAAAGATTTTCCACAAATAATAATTTCATTCCATCAAATACTATTGCTACAGAGAATAAGTCTCTGATGCTAGTAAAGGAGTGAAAAACCATGGCTAGAAACAGCAATAATTTGCTTGTTCCCGGAGTTGAACAATTCCTTGACCAGGTTAAATATGAAATTGCTCAGGAATTCGGCGTTCAGCTGGGATCTGATACAGTTTCACGTGCGAATGGCTCGGTAGGCGGGGAAATTACAAAACGCCTTGTCCAACAAGCACAGGCTCAAATGACTGGCAGAAATGGCCAATAAAAAAATATGATGGATACAGTGCCGTCCGCCTGACAAAACAGGGGGCGGCCTCTTTTTATGTTCTCATAATCATTAATAACCCTCACATTCTCTCTACCTGCCATGCAGAAAGATTTGTCACACCGGAATTGAAGTGGATTCAACCGTTCGGCAGTGACTCCCAATGTGAACTTCGTATACCCCCTCGGTCTTTTCGGCGCTGAATTTGTGGCGGAATTGTGACAGATTCGGATATATTAAAAAATTTAGCGATATATCCAAAAAGTTTGCGATATATCCAAAAAGTTTGCGATATATCCAAAAAGTTTGCGATATCCTGAAATATATTTCAGGATATTTATTATTAATATTAACTTCTTACTTTAAAAAACAATTATTACCCTACCCCGTACCATATTATTGTTTAAATTTCATCGCTAAAGTATGTATTTTTACAGGCTGCATTGGTTTTTCATGACCTCGAGCCAGAAAACGTCCTTTTTCGGGCAAAATAAAAAAGCCCGGCTTATTTGCCGGACTTCCCATTTTGTTTTCCCTTGTTTTGCTTGTTTTGGTTTCCCTGATTTTGGCCTTTTCTATCTTTTCCATTATCAGACTTGTTGTTTTTATTTTCCTTGCCATTCATATTCTTGTCAGAATTACCTACTTCGTTCATATGGCCTTTTTTTTTGCCATTTTCATTATTGGCTTTGTTATCATTTTTGTTGTTATTGATATGGTTATTGTTTTTAGAATGATTATTTAACTCTTTGCCTTTGTTTTTGTTCTGCCCATTCCCCTGATTACCATTAGGCTTATTGTTGTTTTTCTTCTCTAGGTCTTCTGCCTTTTCTTCATGCTTCCCAGGGATTTCATCCTTCTTTTCCAGTCCTGGCGGAAGTTTTTTCTTATTTTCGTTTACTTCTTGGCCAGGCTTATTCCCTGTCGCTGCCGCTGGGGTTTGTTCAGTCCCTTTACCGGCGCCAACATTTTTTCCGCCGTTTTCAGCTGCCTGCTTTCCAGTGTGACCCTCAGCTTTATATTTGCCTGTCGTCAAGCCGAGTTTTCTGGCTTCCTTTAAATCCTTTTGCGAGCCATTGTAAACCTTTACTCTATGCTGGCCCTGCGCCGCTTTTTCTGTAATTGCCTTCATCGTTTCCTTAAGCTTTTCCTCAGCTTCAGGTTTTACTTTATTCGCATTGACAGCAGAAATAATGACATCATTTGTTTTTGCAAAATAGCCCTGGCGATTGATTTCAGAGAGAATTTGTTCCGCCACATTTGATACGGGTTCTTTTTCCCAATGTTTCAGGCTGGAGACAATTTTATTCCCTTCAGGATTGTAGGCATTCATTTTGACTACCTGCATCCCGTCATTAAGCGCCAATTCAATACTTGGATTTACGTCAATGGACATATAAGCATATACTTTATCCGTGCTTTGCAACGGAATAAGAGCGGAAGCCATTAGAAGGAATACGGCCGCGGCTGCCATCCAGGCGCGCTTCATGCCTGTAAGCTTTCCAAAAGCGAACTTTTTTCGCCGCTCCATCCCTCCAACTGGATCGAATGAAATTTCTTCGCCTATCGAATAGATTCTCTTTTTTCTGTCCGCCCGAACAAATTCTCCATCAGGGGTCAATAGGGTTAGAGATGTTTCATCCATATCCAAAACGATACCTGTCCTCATGATTCAAGCACCCCTTTAATATAATCCTTCATGTAAACATAATCACCGGACATGATCAAAGTCATTGCAATAATATATTTTCGATTGCGCTCTAGCGTCTTTCGGCTGACATCGACAAGCTCTTCCAGCTGTTTGATCGGGAGCCGTTTTTTTTCAAACAGGCTTTCCTTCAGTTCTTGGTTCTCTGCAAGAAGCCTGGCCGTTTCGATCGCATTCTTCCTGGCGTCAGCGTGTTTTGGTGCCTGTTCAACCAAATCCTGAAAGCTCAGGTCGAACTCCTTCAAATGAGCCTGAAACCGGAAAATTTCTTCCCGCCTCAATTCTTCATCCGTTTTTTTTCGATATTCATCAAGGGATATTTCGTTTTCAATAAGGGTTCCCCTTGGTTCTGTTTCCCCTATATCAGGCTGCAGCTCCAGACTCACCGTCGGGTTCTTTGCCTGCTTTCTAATATAATCGATTACCCTTCGTTTGATCAGCACCTCTGCAAAGCTTAGGAGTGAATTCCCTCGTTCTGGGGAATACTTCTGAATTGCTTCATTAAAAGCGATAAGGCCTATGCTAAACTCATCGTCTGAAGCTACAATATACCGTTTGCAGACAACTGAAACGGTTTTGGCAATGAATGGTTTATATGCCTCAATCAGTTCATTATTCAGCTTCTTGTCACCCTGCTGTATTAAATGGACAGACTCTTCGAGCGTCTGTTTCTTTTTTTTGGCTAAGAACAATAAGCTTAGCATAACCCTCACCTCTCTAGTCCACAATTATAGCATAGGAGAGATGCCAAGTGGTTCTTTTTACGGAAAAGATAGCCCCATTACAGGCTATCTTTTCCTTTGTTTTATTGCTTATTGTGCGGATTTTTCCCGCCCTTGTTTCCGTTTTGGCCGGAATTTCCGTTCGATTTATTTTCCTTTTTTGCTGCGGGCTGAGCTTGCTTTGCCTGCTTTACTTCTTGCTTTTCAGCTTTACGCACTTGTTTTACTGCTTGTTTTTGTGCTTTCTTTTCTTCTACTGTCTTTTGCTGTTCTTGTTTCCTTACTTCAATTGCAGCTTTTTTGGCTTCTTTATCAGCCTGTTTTGTCGGAGCTGCCGGAATGATTACAGCCGGCTTAACTTCTTCATCTTCTTTTTGCTGCTCTTCTTCAGTAACGGGAACGGAAGGTTCGGTTACGATAGTTTCATCTTCAGTTGCAACCTCATCTTTTTCTTCCTCTTCTGGCTTCACTCCATCTATTTCACCAAGCTTCTCAGCCATTTTTTTATAGGTTTTATCGATATTTTTTTGAAGCATGGCCTTTGCGGTCGGGTTTTTCACCTTTTCCATCGCGGCTTTAAGCGCAATAATGTTTTGGCGTACTACCTGTTCTGAATCAGTTGCATCTTCGTCATCTTTTACAACTGCTTCTTCATCTGCGGGTTGCTGTTCATCAGCCACTTCATCATCCTTTTGAACTTCATCCGCAGGTTTTTCTTCATCTGAAGGCTGCCCGCTTTCTTCCCCAACTGCAGGCTCTTCTTTAGATTCTTCATCTTCAGCCTTCTTATCATAATCATTTAAATAAGCAATGGCTGATTTAATCGTCTCAACTGCGCGGTCTTCTTCACCGGCATTAAAAAGCTCTTCAGCTTCTGCAAGTCTTTCTGCCGCATAACCTGCCAGCAATTCAGCTTCCATGTCATGATCAAATGTGATGGCTAGCCTTATTTTTTCAAGGGCTATCTTTACAAAATAGAAGAAGTCTCCAGGTACAAGCGCAGGCTTTTCAGCATCATCGTTAACTTGGACGTTTTCAGCATCCTCTGTTGTAATAATTTTTTCAGCCTCTTTATCATCCTGGCCAGAAAGTGTATTTGCGGAAGCCATTACTGGAGAAAATGCGAATGTTCCTGCTAGAACCATAGCTAATGCTGTTTTGCCAATCTTCTTCTTCATTTCAATTTCTTTCATGATGTCACCCCTATTAAAATTTGTTGCGGCCGCCTTTCACTAGACCTTACGCAAGGGAGCAGTCCCTTTTTGAGGGTGACCGAAAAATAATATCTTTTTACCTATGGCAAAAAGGCCTTAAACCCAGGTGGAATAAGGCCCCGAAATTATGAGATGAACTTTTTTTACGAACGAGACTGGGCGAGGACTTTCCTTTTTGACAATATAAATCCAACCGTGGCAATTCCAATCAGCACGGTCCAGAAAGTAATCTTCCATGCGAAAGATTCGGGGAAATGTGCGGGAAGGATTGCGACTTCAGGATGAGCGAGTGTAAATACGGTGAGTTTTACTCCTACCCAGCCGACAATAAGAAAAGCTGCCGTTTCAAGGCTGGGCCGCTTTTTAAGCAGCCTGATGAACCAGGTGGCCGCAAACCGCATCATGATAATGCCAATCATTCCGCCCAAAAACATGACCGTGAATTGTCCACCATCAAGGCCGCCAATAGTAAACCAGCCCGCTGGGGTAATAGTGATGGCAAGTGCAACCGCTGCAAGCATCGAGTCAACTGCGAACGCCAAATCAGCCAGTTCAATTTTTAGCACTGTTATCCAAAATGAAGCACGCCCGACAGGTGGCCGTGATTCTTTTTTCTCCCGGACTCGATTCCCCAGGATATGATTCAATGAAATATACAATAAATAGAAAGCTCCTGCCGCCTGAACCTGCCAAACACCCGATAAGAAAGAAATCATGAATAACGCGCTAAACCTAAAAACAAACGCTCCCGCCAGCCCGTAAAATAAAGCTTTCTTTTGCTCTTTTTCGGGGAGATGCTTGACCATCACCGCTAGAACAACCGCATTGTCAGCTGCCAAAATCCCCTCAAGTCCCGCCAGTACTAGCAATACCCAGCCATACTCCAATACCAAAGAAGCTTCCATCCAAATTCCTCCTATTTTTTGGATTTCCTTCTTCATTCAGCCAGGAGCTGGTGATAACGCAAAAAAGACCCCTGCCTGAAGGCAAAGGTCTTGCTAGACATGGTCTGCCAGCAAAGCCGGCGGAAAAGGACCGCGAAATGACGACTTTGCTTTAGGTTTCCCTAACAGCTACTCCCCTTTGAAAAGGATATATTTAGTTATCTTAATTATATATTACGGACAGACCTTTTGTCTTGTGCTAATCAGCGAAAGAAAAACTTCACCGAATATCCACATGAAAGGCTCGATTGTGTTTATTTTCGTTATAAAATTTTACCATCGCATTGACACCTTTCTGAAAGTCCGGGCAATGGATTCCCGATCCCTTCAAATCTTCAAGAGCCTGGGAACAATCAAAATGCCCCTGCCAGGTAAAGTAGTCGAGCGCTTCCTTTTCCACCCCAAGCATTTTTCGCACATGAGGCAGGGATAACGCGGCTTTTGCTAAAGAAAGCGGCAACGTGCCTTTGGGCCTTTTTCCAAGAAGCGCCTCCATTAACATTCCATATAGTTCCTCTACCCGATATGGATTCGGATCTGTTAAATGATAGGTTTTGCCGGCAGCATTTTCCTTCAGTGCCAAGTGCGCGGTCGCTGCGATAATGAAATCAATTGGAACAAGATTTATGACAGCGTTGCTTCGGCCCAGACGCGGAATGATTGGCAGAAGACGGAGCCGGTCAAGGAAATTCAGGATAAAGTAAGGGCCGTCGAATTTGATCGTTCCTCCCGTTTTCGAATGCCCTTTTACGATCCCAGGGCGGATAATCGTAACCGGGACATCCTTTTTCAATCCCTCTACAAGCACTTCAGCTTCATACTTCGTTTCTTCATAGTGATTTTTAAAGCGAGGGGGCTTGACCAGCTCGGTTTCAAGCAGCCTCCCTTCCCTTAAGCCTGCTACGTAGGCCGTACTGAAGTATATGTATCTCTCAAGGAGCGGCAAAGCTTTTACCCATGCATTAACGTTTTCCGTCCCTTTCACATTCACTTTGTAAGCAATCTCCCGCGGGACAGCCAAATCATATATGGCTGCAAGGTGGAAAACGTGGGTAATATTCCTTTCCAACAGCGCCAGGGCTGTATCCTCGATGCCGAGGCCTTCCTTCGTAATGTCGCCTTCAATAATATGGAATTTCTCGCGGTCAAGGCCGGTCTCCAGCGAAATTCGGCCGGCTTCTTCCGCCGCCCTTTGGACCATAGCCGGCACCACCAGTACATACACTGAGCTTCCTGCTGATATTGCCAAAATTTCTTTTATTAATTGATGGCAGATAAAACCCGGAAATCCTGTGAAAAAATAATGCTTCCCCATAACATCCCCTCTTTTGGCTTTTATAGTTTAACTGTATGGGAACGACAGACCGACTGTCAATTTTTCCCGACAACACAAAAACCGGCGGACAAAGCCGCCGGTTCCGGTATTTATTCACTTAGTCGTGCATATCCATTGGATTATAGAGTTTTACATCCGGGTTCTTATCCTGGAACCATCTTAGCGCAAATTCATTTTCGAAAAGGAATGCATACTTCCCGAAACGGTCTTTCACAAGCAGGCTTCTGGAATTTGACAGGTTTTCATTAACCGAATCACCTTCCACCCATCTTGCGACCTTGGAACCGATCCGTTCCATGATGACATCCGAATTGTATTCATTCTTCATCCTGTGTTCAAATACTTCGAACTGAAGCTGCCCGACAGCGCCTAGTAGGTATTCTTCCATTCTGGCCGTCTTGAAAAGTTGGATTGCACCTTCCTGGACAAGCTGTTCAATTCCTTTATAAAAAGACTTTTGCTTCATGACGTTTTTCGCCATAACCTTCACGAATAATTCAGGAGTAAATTGAGGGAGTTTTTCAAACTGGAACTGTTCCTTGCCTGATGTGATCGTATCACCGATTTGATAGGTCCCTGTATCATATAAGCCAATGATGTCACCGCTAACCGCTTCCTCGACCGTATTTCGTTCTTCGGCCATGAATGAAGTGGACTGGGATAACTTGATTTGTTTTCCTAGCCGAGGAACATTCACGCTCATCCCGCGTTCGAACTTGCCCGAGCACACCCTGACAAAAGCAATTCTGTCACGATGGGCTGGATTCATATTTGCCTGTATTTTAAATATAAAACCAGAGAAATTTTCCGACAATGGATCTACTTCACCTGCAGTCGAATTTCGCGGCTTTGGCGGTGGAGCAAATTTCAGATAGGCTTCCAGGAAGGTTTGGACCCCAAAGTTCGTCAAGGCGCTTCCAAAAAAGACAGGAGTCAGATTCCCATTGGCAATTCGCTCGGCCGAAAATTCATTGCCCGCTTCATTAAGGAGCAAAACTTCTTCAAGAGTCTGATCGTAAAGCCCGGTATTTTTAATTGGATGCTCGCCTTCGATTTCGCCTTCTTCATTAAGGGGAATGTATCTTTTATCTTCATCAACCCTGAATTGCTCAACCCTTTTATTGTAACGGTCATAAATACCGAGGAATTCCTTCCCCATCCCGATCGGCCAATTCATTGGATAAGATTCGATGCCAAGCACCTCTTCCAGTTCAGCCAGCAATTCAAGCGGCGGCTTTCCCTGTCGGTCCAGCTTGTTCATAAAGGTAAAAATCGGGATGCCGCGCATCCGGCAAACCTTGAACAGCTTCATCGTCTGTTCCTCAATCCCTTTAGCGGAGTCGATGACCATGACGGCGCTGTCAACCGCCATTAATGTCCTGTACGTATCTTCACTGAAATCCTGGTGGCCCGGTGTATCAAGGATATTAACCCTGAATCCACTGTAATCAAATTGCATGACACTCGATGTTACCGAAATTCCACGCTGCTTTTCGATTTCCATCCAGTCACTGGTCGCGAATTTACCTGTCTTTTTCGCTTTAACTGTACCGGCGTCCCGAATAGCCCCGCCAAAGAGTAGGAGCTTTTCCGTAATCGTCGTTTTACCGGCATCCGGGTGTGAAATAATTGCAAAAGTCCTTCTCGACAGGACTTCTTCTTTAAAATTCTTGCTCATAATTCGTTTCCTCACTTTTGACAATTAGAGTTTTGTCCATAATTTCTATCTTATCGCTGGATATCCAAGTTTGCAATCATGAATTCCTTTCATAGATATTTGAGAATTGGTTCATTTGTTCCTCTAAACCATTTTTGTCAGCTTTGTGTCTGAAAACGGCAGCTTTTTTCAAAAAAAGTAAAAGCCCCTTTTGTTAGTTTTTTTGCAGGATTAATAGTCTAAAAGCCCTGCGCATTCATTATTCCTTCATTATATACAGAGCCAAATTACTTATAATTTCACTAGTTGTTCAATCACCCGCACTCCTTTTCCCTTGAATTACCAGCCTCCATAATACTCATTCCCTATTTATTACAAAAAGTATTTTCATATAATAGAGATAGACATTAAAGGAGATGAGCATAGTGGATATGAGTAAAAAAGCGATTCATAAAATCATACCGCTGATATCAGCAGTTATAATAGCAGCCGCAGGTATATACTGGGCAGTTCAGTCAACGGCAAAAGAGGTCGCAATCCCTTTCTCCTCCATGGAAAAGTTGATTGCAGGGGAAAATGGCAAAACAGTCAGCCTTGAAGAACATTCCAATGGCAGCCTTACACTAACAACAAGCGAGGGGATATTCGTGACGAAAGTGCCACCAAACAGCCAAATGGCAGACGAATTAGTTTCCAAATACAATGTTGATTATACATTTACGAGCAACAGCAAATACGGAAAATGGATTATGGGAGGCGTAATCGTTTCACTGGCAGCAGCGGCGTTCGCCATGCAAAAAGCGAAAGGCGGCAGCGGCCTAGGAGTCACCAATTCAATGAAAAACAGCCTCTCGAAAGCAAGACCGCTCCCTTCTATCTCATTAAAAGATGTCGGCGGCCTAGGGGATGAAATGAAGGAAGAGATCCTTCAGACACTTTCTATTTTCAAAGAGCCTGAGCGTTCTTCCAAGCTTGGGATCAAACCTCCAAAAGGCATTTTGTTATATGGACCTCCTGGAACAGGGAAAACCCTGCTGGCGCAGGCGATGGCAAAAGAACTTGGTGCTTCCTTTTTTTCAACAAGCGGCTCAGCCTTCAATGAAATGTTTGTTGGAGTAGGTGCCTCGAGGGTGCGTAGCCTCTTCCAAAATGCAAGAAAACAAACCCCAGCGGTTATTTTCGTTGATGAAGTCGATGCTTTGGCCGGCAAAAGAAAAGCGCTCGGAGGAGAAGAATCTGAAAAAACGTTGACCGAGCTTCTTGTTCAATTGGATGGCGGCCACTCTAATGAAGGGATATTATTCGTCGCAGCAACGAACCGGAAGGATATGCTCGATGACGCATTCCTCCGCCCTGGACGAATTGATTTCTCTTTCCAAGTGCCACTTCCTGATACAAAAGGCCGCCGGGAAATTATTGAGATTCACACAAACGGCAAAATGCTTGCGGATGATGTCAGGGACTCACTTGATGATCTTGCTGAAAGCACCTCAGGGTTCTCCGGAGCCGATATCAGTATGCTATTTGAAACGGCCAGCAGACGGGCAGTCCGTAATGGCCAGGATTTAATCACAAAAGCGGATCTAGATTACGCGTTGGACCGAACAATTCTCGGAAGCACTTCACGCGCCTTGCAGGATGCTGACACAAAGAAGCGGGTAGCCATCCACGAAGCCGGGCATGCGATTGTGGCTGCAATTACTAAGCCAGGATCCGTAAGGAAAGCAACCATCATTCCGCGTGGCGATGCGCTTGGCTATGTGGCGCCTATTCCTAAAGAACTTCATTTATCCACAACGAGTGATTTACTGGACAGGATTGCAATGATCCTTGCCGGCGGAGTCGCCGAGCGCTTATACCTTGGCGAGCACAGTATCGGTGTCAGCGGGGACGTCCAGCAAGCGAAGCACCTGATTGAGCAAATGGTTGACACAGGCATGCTTCAGGACGGTTTTACACTCACTTTCGTGAAGACCGAAAAGGAAGCAAAAATGCAGGAGCTGTTTGAAAACGGCCTTGAAAAGTCCGAGCTGATTATCCGCTCCAACCGAAAAGCATATGAAAACCTTGTTGAAGCCCTTCTCAAAAAAGAAACTCTCGAAGGTTCTGAAGTAGAAGAAGTCATTGCTTCAAGCAAGGCTGAAGAAGAATATATTTACGCATAAAAAAATGCCGGCTCCATCGGGGGAGCCGGCATTTTTATTGTCGCAAGGACAAATTTAACTTGTAAAAGCATGCCTTCCTATTTTGCCGATCACAGGCCTTGTCTTAATCCACTTATCCCCGGCAGTTTCAGGATTGTAAAAGAAAAGAGCATCCGTAACTTTTTCCTTCGGTGACAGTGCCTCATCAACTGCCTTTTTCGCTTCACTGCCCGCTGGCTTATTAATTTCACCATTTGCCACTGGGTCAAACTGTCTTTTCTCATAGATGACGCCCTTTACTGTATCAGGAAACTTTTCATCCTCCATGCGGTTCAAGACAACTTCCGCTACAGCGACTTTCCCTTTAAATGGCTCACCTTTTGCCTCAGCATGGACAAGCCTTGCCAACAAGTCTTTTTCTTCATTTGTCAGATCAAGCTTCTTATCTAACGCATATTGATCAGGTATTTTCTTTATTCCTGCCGTTTTTTTATGTTTTTTTGCTTCGTTAACTGCCGCTTTGGCCGGTTCTGCAGCCATAAGGCCCATTGTTTTGCCCGACGCCAAAAAAGGGAAGGCGAGCATGAGCAACATAGCCGGCACTAGAAGCATGAATACAGGTTTCTGCACTCTCATTCCTCCAACTCCCTTCTTTAATTCAATTCCTTATTAGGCTAACATTGAACCTAGCCTTAAACCAACCCCAAAAACTTCCCATGGAAAGCAGAGAAGATTTTTCCTTTTCAACCTTTTGTCCCTGATGATATGTTCGATCCCTCAATAAAATATCGCTGGAAAAAGAAGAAAATCAAAACAACCGGAAGCAGGACTGTTACGGACATTGACATCAGGTAGTGCCACTGGGTCTGCACGGTACCTTTAAAAGTCTGCAGACCGATTTGGAGAGTATATAGGTTTTCATCGTTAATATACAGGAGCGGACCGAGCAAATCATTCCAGGCGCCGTTGAATGAGAAAATCGCGACCGCCATTAACGCCGGCTTTGTCAGCGGAAGCATAATATGCCACCATATTTGAATATGGCTGGCCCCATCAAGCACAGCCGCCTCAATAAGCGAATTCGGTATGGTCATCATGAACTGCCTAAGCAGGAAAATAAAAAACGCGCTTCCCAGAAATGCCGGCACGATAAGTGGGAGATATGTATTGACCCACCCCAGCTTCGAGAAAAGGATATACTGTGGAACCATCGTCACAAAGCCCGGAATCAACATGGTCGAAAGTACAATGATAAAGAGCACATTGCGCCCTTTAAAGCGAATTTTGGCAAAGGAATAGGCAACCAGTGAATTGATGGCTACACTTCCAATCGTTCCTATCACAGCAATAAATAAAGTGTTGAGGGCCCATCTTGTGAATGGCGCGGTCTGCCATGCTTTTATATAATTATCGAATCTGATTTCTTTCGGGAAGAACGTAGGAGGGTATTGGGCGATTTCCGCTGGTGTCTTTAGAGATGTCGAGATCATCCACCAAAGAGGGGATAAAATGACAACACTCCCTGCCACTAGCAGGAGGGTGATCGTCCATGATTTTATTTTTTCTTTGAATTTTTTCTTTTCATAAAACTTTGGCTCTGTGTATGCGCTCATTTATTGTCTCCCCCCTCATAGTGGACCCATCCCTTTCCAAGCTTCAAGTTCAAAACTGTGAGAATCATGACAATAATGAACAAAATCCATGCCATCGCAGACGCATAGCCCATGTCAAATATTTTAAATGCATTGTTCCACATATGGAGATTATAGAATAAGAGTGAGTTCGCCGGCGCGCCGCTCCCATTTTCCGTCATGACGTAGGCTTCCTGAAAAATCTGGAATGCACCGATTGTGCTGGTCAGTATATCAAAAAAGATAATTGGTGAAATCATCGGGACAGTAATGTAAAAGAATTTCTGCAGGCCGGTAGCGCCTTCGATGTCCGCTGCTTCATACATTTCGCTGGAAACCCCTTGGAGGCTGGCTAAATATAAGAGCATCCCCCCGCCGACTCCCCACATTTTCATCAGGATCAGCGCAGGCTTTGTCCACTCTGGATCAAAGAGCCATGCCGGTCCGTCAACTCCAAACCATCCGAGGAATGTATTCACAAGCCCGGTTGATGGGCTTAACAGCTGCATCCATAAAAAATAGACGGCAACACCCGATAGAATAGCCGGCAAATAATAAATCGTCCTGAAAACCTTCATTCCGAAAATTTTCTGATTCAGGAGAACAGCAATCAAAATAGCACCTGCTGTCGTTAATGGAACAGAAAAAATAACATAATACAATGTATTCCATAGAGACGTCCAAAACAGGTCATCAATCGTAAACATTCTGACAAAATTATCGAATCCAATAAAGTTCATCTTTGAAGTAATATTATAATCAGTAAAACTTGCGGCCAAAGAAAACAAAAGCGGTCCCAGAGTCAGGCATGTAAAGCCAATGATCCAGGGACTGATAAATATATACCCCCATAAATTCTCCTTCGCCGCTCTTGACAGACGGTTTTTAGGAGACATTCCGCGGGAGGTGCCCATAGCCGCACTCTTCCCGGGTCCAAGCTTAAGGTCGCCAGACAGTGCCGCATCCGATGATTGTGATTGTCTCATAATTCCCCCTCTTTCTATTCCTCACTAGTGAAAAGAGAGAAGGACAGCATAGCCATCCCTTCTCTCTCGACAAAACTTCTATGGACTATTTCTTCATCTTTTTGACATCTTCCTCGGCCTTTGCCAATGCATCTTCAGGGCTCATTTTCCCGGCAAAGACTTTATCGATAAGTGGATTAATCCGATTTTGGTAATCTGGATACTCAAGCGGTACTGGATAAAGATTTGTTTCATCCAAGTTCTCGACCGAAAGTTCATAAACTTCCTTGGCTTGTCCATCAAGTGACTCGGCCACCGCTTTGGAGGCTTCAATATTGGCAACATTATCGTAGTTCTTTTCGCCCCAATATTTCTGAGCTTCTTTTCCAGTCAGGTATTTAATAAACTCAACCGCTTCCTTTGGATGCTTCGAGCCCTTCGGCACTTCAACCACGAAGCCTCCGCCATCTGCCCAATGTTTGCTGTTTTCATCATAGGAAGGAATTTTTGCGACGCCGAATTCTAAATCCTTGCCGTAATCCCTGATTTGGGTATAGAAGGTGCCGACATCAACAAACATGGCGACTTTTCCAGAAATGAACGGATTTGACTGTTCGCTGCCAAATTCCGCTTTGAATGCCTGGACGTTTTTCTCGCCATATCTTTCCTGCCAGTCAAGCAACCATTTCAGTGCTTCAAGCTTTTTGGCTGTATTGATTTCAGGTTTCCCGTCTACAATAAAACCTTTTCCATCGTCAGCGCTTGCCATCCAGGCAGAAGGGCCAATGCTCCCCCATTGCGGGTAGAAGCCGAAGCGTTCATATTTATCTCCATTTTTGATATCAAGCTTTTTGGCATCCTCTTCTAACTCTGCCCAGGTTTGAGGCGGCTTTTCAGGATCAAGCCCTGCTTCTTTGAATGCTTTTTTATTGTAAAATAAAAGTCTCGTGTCTGTATTAAAAGGCACCGCATATGGCTTTCCGTCATGGATAACGGTTTCCCATAAGTGTGGATAGAAATGATCCTTAAAGTTTTCATCGAGATATTTGCTTAAATCTTCCGCCTGGTTATTTTCCGCGCGCTGCGCAACTGAGTTGATGTCGTTCACAATCACGTCAGCAGGATTTCCCGCGGCTACAGAAGCCAGATTTTTCGTCCAAATATCTCCCCAAGGTAAAAATGTATGTTTAACTTCAATTTTATCCTGTGATTCATTAAAATCCTTAACGATTTTCTCAATAATTGGCCTGCGTGTTTCCGATCCCCAAAAGGTCCAGAAATTGATGACAACCTTGCCATCTTTAGTCTTTGTGTCAGCGTTGCTTTTCTCTCCGCTGCATCCTGCTAGCATCCCTAACACTAACAGTAAACTTAAAAACCCCAATATTCCCTTTCTCATTTTTTCCTCCTATATTTTGTATGTATTTTCAAAGCCTCTATCGTTTTACCCATTATTTCGACTTCCAAACTTTTATTCGAAGGAAACCGCTATATGTTGACAAACTTCTTCCATTCCCTTAAAAAGTTTGAAGAAAATTTTTAGAAAATATGATAAGAAGGGGGGCTTCAATTCACTAAAGCTGGGCAAAAAGAAGGATAAAAAAAGGCTGGCCCGCAGGCCAGCCTTTTGCCGCACATCAGCAGAATCTAAAACATGCAGCACCAACTATAATCAGAAGGATAAACAGGACAACTATAAGGGCAAAGCCCCCACCATAGCCGCCACCATAGCCGCCACAGCCATATCCGTAACCGCCGTATCCATATCCAAACATATTAGAACCTCCCCCTATTTAATAATAGAATCCGCCGTATCCCCAGGAAGCCCCGATGATAACTAACAGAATGAATAGGACAACTAGCAGGGCAAAACCTCCGCCGTAACCGCATGCTCCACCAGACATTCACATTACCTCCTTTTGTTAAGTCCATATATCCTATTCACTAACCTGAAAATGTGCAATAGACACAGAAGGATTTTTCATAAATGGGCATATGTAAACTCATACTCGGGGTCCAATTTCCATTAATAGCCGGCAAATGGGTAAATACAAATGAAAAAGGACCCGCTCCCGGGTCCTTCAGCAATTATAATTTAAAGTTCATTTTAATGACATTTACCTTGACGAGCGCATCAATTAAAATGACCAGTGCCGGGCCGGCGAATAATCCGACAAAGCCAATCAGCTTGAAACCAATGTACAAGCTGGCAAGTGAGGCAAGCGGAGATATACCCAGGCTGGTTGCATAAACCTTTGGCTCGATGATTCGCCTGATGACTGTAATGGCCACAAACAGGATGATCAAGCCGATTCCCAGGAACTGTTTCCCCTGCATAATAGAGATGACGGCCCACGGAACAAGGAAGGATCCCGTCCCGAGAATAGGCAGGATATCGACCAGTACGATCAGCAGGGAAAAAAGCGCTGCATACTTTACTTTTAAGAGAAGAAGCCCTGTAAAGGCAAGAAAAAACGTAATGAGGCTCAGAATGATTTGTGCTTTAATAAACCCGACGCCAGCCTTCGTTAATTGGTTAAGGACAATGGAAACTTTTTTCTTCGTATTTTCCGTCAACCTGGACTTAATGGAAGCCTTTATTTCCGGCAGCTCCATGCTGATTAAAAACAGTGCTACCAAATAGATCAGGAACTCAATCAGGAATCCGGGTATGGAGGTTAAAAAACCGATTAGCACATGGATAATTTCCTGTACAAACCTATCAACTGTATTTACGGATTCGTCAAGGGTCTTTTCTATAGAGGCAATCACATCTGGCGGAAGCGTCTGCGAGTATGCTTTCCATTTCCTTATCAGTGGCTTGATCCCTGAGGAATAAAGATCCCTTACGTAAGTAGGGGTTTTCTCGGAAAGATTTAGAACCTGTTGAAAAAGGATGAGGAACAGGTTGTATCCGATAACCAAAATACCAAGCAGAAATGCGATGAAAGAGGCGATGACTGATTTCATCCTGCTAAGCTTTAATTTTTTTTGGAAATAGCCGACAAGCCCTTCGAGCAGGACAGCTGTAACAAGCGCGAATAAAAGCGGCAGGCTGTAAGGTATGAAAAATATAAAAAGCAGTATTACGACTGCTAAAACGATCCATTTCTTCCACATAGTTTTCTCTCCCGGCAGCTTTTGAAACCAATAATATTGTATTACTGTTAATTATAACGATTAACAAGCCGTAATGCGAAGCTTTTGTCGAAAAAAATAAAAAGGGAAGCCATACGGGCATCCCCTAAATAATCTTTTTAGCCAGAATTTTCTTCCTGCCACTAACTTCCGAGAGAAAATCGGTAATAACAGAAAACTTTTCATAAAGGAAAAGCAATGAGTCACCCGGCATCGAAAGGTTCCAAGCCTCGTGATAAGCCTTGAGTTCATCTTTGATGATGGATAGCTGTTTCCCGGTCCCGCCTTTTTCCCTAAGAGCTGCCGCATGCATCATATTGGCTGTTTCATACGGTGCCCTGCCGCGGAGGTCCTCATCTTCCCGAATGATAACCCGATCGGAATTTTTGATGGCTATTCTTGCCATTTCGCGTATTTCATGGTCCTGCCTGTCTCCCGGGGAAGATAGGACCGTTGTCGTAATTCCTTGCCTGAAATGATTGGCTGTTTCAAAAAACGCATTCAAGCCGGCGATATTATGGGCGTAATCTACAATCACCAATCTGCCATCCAATTCAAAGCTATTGAACCGGCCTTTTGACTGCTCCTGGTCAGGTTTAAACCTTAGAGCCTTTTCCCTCAGTGTTTCGATTTCTACTCCCTGGCAATGCGCGGCGGCGAGGGCTTGAAGAAGGTTGGCGATATTGTGCCTGGCCTTCCCCTCGATTGTTACAGGGATATCTTTTACTGGAAGCAGTTTAATGGCTTTTCCCTCTTCCACACATGTTACCCAGTTATCCTCTCCGAGGTACCAAACAGTTGATCCTCTTTCAATGGCTTCCTCAATATGATGATTTGTGTGGAACAGGCTTGTATAAACAATTCGGGCTCTTGTGTGGGATGCCATCTGGATGACCTCGGGATCGTCCGCATTTAAAATGCAGACGCCATCTTCCCTGACTACCTCAGGAATAAGTCTTTTTAATTTTACTAGCTGGCAGAAATCCTCAATCCCATCCTGACCCAGATGGTCTTCGGAAACATTCGTAACAATACCCACATCGCATTCCCTAAAAGCCAAGCCCTCACGAAGGATTCCTCCCCTCGCTGATTCAAGGACTGCCGCATCCACCTCGGGATTGGACAGGATTTTCCTCGCGCTGATTGGCCCGCTGCAATCACCTTCATCGATTGTCCGGTTCCCAATGTAGACACCATCTGAATTCGTCATTCCGACCGTATATCCGTCCCTTTCCAGGAAGTGCTTGATCATCCTGGTAGTTGTCGTTTTACCATTTGTTCCTGTAATAGCGATAATCGGGATTGCCGCTTCTTCCCTTGTTTTGAATAAATAATCCACAATCGCCTTCCCTACATCCCTCGCCTTTCCCTTAGAGGGATAATGGTGCATCCTGATTCCCGGGGCGGCATTAACTTCAACGACTGCAGACGTTGTGCTATTAAGAGGAGCCGTTATATCGGGACAAATAAAATCAACGCCAGCCACATCCAGACCAATCGACTTTGCCGCAAGTGCCGCCATTTCCTTGATAGAATGATGGACCTCATCCGTCACGTCGATTGCCATTCCGCCCGTGGAAAGGTTGGCGTTACCGGCCACGGGGATAACCCTTCCCGGTTCAGGAATGGTATCTAGTGTCATATTGGATTTCTCGAGATGGCAGGCAACGATTGTATTCAAGGGGATTTTTGTCATCGGCTTTTCATGCCCGTCCCCTCTGAGCGGATTTTTATTTTCTTCTTCAATTAGTTTCCTGATTGAGTCCTTTCCATTCCCGATGATGAACGGAGCAATTCTCATGCTCGCTGCAATTAGTTCACCATCGACAACGAGAAGTCTGTAATCATGGCCTTCATAATACCTTTCAACAATCATTTCAGTTTCCTGGTTTTCAACGCAATGGAGAATGCCGAAAAGCTCCTCCCTGTTTTTAATATTGGTCAGGACCCCCCGGCCTTGATTCCCGTTGAGGGGTTTAATGACGAGTGGAAAACCGACACGTTCGGCCAATTCGAAAATTTCCTCTGTCGAGCAGGCTGAATCCCCCTCGGGTACAGGGACACCCACACTTGAGAGAATAGTCTTTGTGATTTGCTTGTCACAGGCATTTTCCACCGCAAGATAGGAAGTCTGGCTAGTAATCGTTGCCTGGACGAACTTCTGCTTTTTGCCTGTGCCAAGGCGGACCATACTGTCTGAACCAATCCGCTCGACGGGAATCCCTTTTGCGAAGGCTGCATTGTAAATCGCCTCTGTACTTGGCCCTAGTTTATTCTGATAATAAAGATTTTCAATCTGTTTGATATAAGGTTTTGCATCAACGGACGAAGCACCAGCGAGAATGCTGCCGACTATTTCCATTGCCGCTTCAAATGCATATAAACCTGACTTAGGCTCACGGTAATCGTATGTAACAAAATAAATCCCCTTTTTGTTGCTGGTTATCGTTTTCCCTCTTTTAACCATGATGCCGGCAAGGTATTGCAATTCAATCGCTATATGCTCGAGAATATGGCCCATCCAGGTTCCTTCTTCCAGGCGCTCGACAAACCCTCCTTCATAACCGAGGGAGCATGTATGGCTCCTTAGGCTTGGGAGGGTTTTCATTAATGCGCTAGTGAACCCGGAAAGCATATTTGACGGGCTGAATTCCAACTCTTCCAAATCCAGTTCAAACCACATTGTCGGTTTATAGCTAAAGTAATTTGGCCCCTTTAAATACCGTACCCGGTTAATCTTCATGATTTACTCCCCTTTTACGATTAATTTTCTATTTTGAAGGTCAAATTT
The DNA here is from genome assembly GCF_000821085.1 of Bacillus sp. B-jedd. GTDB lineage: Bacteria > Bacillota > Bacilli > Bacillales > Cytobacillaceae > Bacillus_D. The sequence goes on along the minus strand of NZ_CCXR01000001.1, from coordinate 1,388,829 downwards.
ATAGCCGTGAGTCAGGGTGTGAAGTTTAAAGTTTGATAAGGTGAGCTCCTCACTCCCATTATCGGATTTTTTTACTTCAACATAAGCATTCTCTTTACCGTCAAGTATAAGCACCTGGTGTTCCCCAATTACATCGAATTGGCCGCCATCAACCAGGATGGCAGTATTTTCATCAATGCCAATTCCCATTAAATTCGGATTTCCGGCTATCGCGCCAAGAAGCCTGTCAAACCGGGACCTTTGCGAAAAATGCTGGTCAATCAGCATGTCTGACATAAAGCCAAACCCGTTGTCCATTTCCACTCGAAGGACATCATCCGAATCCTTTGTAAGGGCATTGACAATCATATGTTTTCCCATGATGGAAGCACCAGCGCTTGTTCCTCCAATCACCAGCCCATTTTGCCACATATCATAAAACAGCTTATGCAGTCGACTGCCTGTGATCATCTGTGTCAGCCTGCTCTGGTCGCCACCGGTAATAAAAAGAGCAGATAGGCCCTCAACTGTTTCCAATATTATTGGATCTTCAGACATTTCCCTCGAATTCACATCGATTGTCACTGCCTCTTTAATCCCAAGGTTTTCGAACACTTCTTTGTATTCACTGCCGACCTGTTTGGGAATTTTCGTGGCGGTAGTAAGAATGCCAACTTTTCCTTCCCTTTTGGAGGCGAGCTCGACAAATTTCTTCAGTATGGTTACTCCGCGGTATTTTTCTTCCGCACCTCCAATAATCAACAAAGGGCCACGTTTCAAAATCATCACCTGTCCGGTAAAATTTTCAAATTGAACATCTTATATATACCCGTTTAAGCGTTTTCAAAACTTCATCCGTAGAAAGGTATATGTAAAAAAACCTATATTTATCTCTGTCTTGGAAAAAAATTATCCACCTTCGAGATATCTCCCTTCGCTAATTGCCAACGTGTTTTATTCAATCATTCGAATGGGTATACATAAAGGAGAGGTGATAGTGATGGAAACCAGAGATAACCAAACTCCCGGCAGCTCTAAGCAAGGAAACAGGGATCACCCTGAACAATATCCTACCGCAAAAGAAAGCCTTTTCGACAAATTCGAAAGCGAACAAAATGTCGATCCTATTCCTATGGAAGATTTAAAAATCGAGCAAAAGGAAGAGAAAAGGGAACATCACACCAAGGATGAGTCATCAAGTGCCCGAAAGTATAAAACAGGAATGTAAAGATCTATCCCAAACATTTTTAGCTTTTTGAATCTGAAAAACCTCCATTGGAAGGAAGAGGGATGTCTGTAAATAATGATAAAGAGAAAAGTGACTCTCTTGAGCAGGAAAAAAAAGAAAAATTAGGCAAAGATATTGAGCCTGAACGGAATCCCTTTAAACCGCAGGAAGAATGCACGGATAAAAAATAATCGCAATCAGCCCGCCTGGCAATATGCCAGGTTTTTCATTTGTTTTCGGCGGGACAAAAATTATCATGCCCTCTTCCTCTTATGGTTTATCCAATAAATTCCGATGCATATCTCCAATTCGTTCACATGGGAAATGAGTTTTTCATAAACTATCGTGGATGGAAAAAAGGAGGAGGATGTCGGGAATGGATAATAGACAATTTCCAATGAATGTCCCAGGAATGGGCATGGGAGGATTTCCAGGTTATGGCGGTTTAGGGGGATATCATGGCTATGGGGGCATGGGAGGTTATCCGGGTTATGGCGGAGTTGGAGGGTATCCAGGTATAGGAGGTTATGGCGGATACGGAGGACTCGGCGGTTATGGCGGATTGGGAGGCCACTATGGTTATCCAGGCCTTCATCACGGGTACGGCCACTACCACCACCATCATCATGGAATTGGGTACCCTTACGGATACGGCGGCTATCGCTGAAACAATAAGTAAAAGTATTTTTAAAAAAGGCTTGGCTCTCAAATATAAGAGAGCTAGGCCCTTTTTTAATTTCGGCAAAGTCGAAATGTCGGGAAATGTGAAAAAAAAGTTTAGAATTCTTTTCAAAAGGAAGAAGTACAAAGAGAATGAATCACACATAGAAAGGAGAAATTAGTATGCTTCTTGATGAATTTGAAAATGAGAGAATCCAAATAAAGCTGCGCAATTTCCCTCAAGAAATGGTTGGTGATGTTACCGGGATTTACAGGCCTGACGAATGGTACCTCGCCAAACTCGTAAAAAGCGACAATTACGGAATATGGGTGGAAAACCCATGTTATAAGCGGACAATGATTAGGAATGACGAAGGAAGAGCTATCCCTAAAGAGGATCAGGTGGAAGAAACATGCATTACAAATTTACTGATCCTTTGGGAATACATCAGCTCTGTCATAACCTTCCCGGACCAAAACCGCGTAGGAGTCGACAAAAAAGCGCATTTGATAGGCTTCCAGCCAGATTTGGATTAAGAGCATTTAAAACAAAACATTGAGCAACCCAAAAAAACAGAGGCTGTCCCGCATTGTCGCACGGGACAGCCTTAAGCCGTTTTCATAGGTTTATACTATACTTCTTGTCAGCCAAACGGGGAAGCATTTTTAAGGCAGTCTGTTTCCCCGGGAGGTTATGTAAAGAGAATACCATTCTTCCCTTGTCATAAGAACTGACTGGCGGACTGCATCCCCGCAGTTCCTGATTCTTTCAGGGTTGGTTGTCCCAATGACAGGCTGGATATTCGCCGGGTGGCGCATCAGCCATCCAAGAACTATTGCTTCACGGGTTGTTTCTTTTTCCTCAGCCATTTTTGCAACGAGTGAAGCTGTGGCATTTTCGGCCTGGGTGTCCGGCTCCTTCCCGCCGGTATAGATGCCTTTAGCGAGTGGCGACCACGCCTGGATCTGGATGTCTTCAAGCATGCAATGTTCCAACAGCCCATCTGCAAAATGGCTGTTTCTGCCCGCCGACTGATTGACATGGACGCCCTGGTCCACCCAATCGATTTTTTTCAGGCTTATTTCAAGCTGGTTCACCACAAGCGGGCTGCCAATATATGCTTGAAGTAGTTTAATCTGCCCCGCATTCATATTGGAAACGCCGAAGTTTTTCACCTTGCCGGTGCTTTTCAATCTTTCGAACGCTTCCGCCACTTCCTCAGGCTCCATCAACGGATCTGGCCTGTGCAAGAGGAGGATGTCCAAGTAATCTGTTTGGAGCCTGTCAAGTATTTCATCGACTGAGCGGAGGATATAGTCTTTTGAAAAATCATAGCGTCCCGGAAACTGCCCATCGGCCACCCGGATTCCGCATTTGCTCTGAATGACAATCTTCTCCCTCATGCCAGGATTCTTCTTCAGCCAGCCTCCGAATACTTTTTCCGCCTTTCCCCTCGTATAAATATCCGCATGATCAAACATTGTAATACCTGTCTCCAGCGCCGCTTCAATTCCGCATTCCGCCTTTTTTTCTTCCTCGGTGCTAATCGGGCTGTTGTCCCAGCCGCCCCCGAATCCCATACAGCCCAGCACAAGCCTGCTGTCAGTAATTCCCCTTTTCTCCAAAGGCATTTTTCTCATCCTAGTTCCCCCTCTTCACTTAATTAACTTAAGTCCATTTTACTCATTAATTGAACGTGGGCAAACAAATAACCTACTTTCCTTACGCCTGCGAAGTAACAGGATGTTTGAATCGCGCCGGCAAAATGAATTTCCTGCCAAAACGGATGAACAAGGTTTCGCTCCCTTTAAAAGGTCGGATGGCAAACGGAAACCCACCGAGTTGGGGCGTAAAATGGAAGATAACATTTCGCTTATTGCTCCCTGTCAATTCTGCTAGGACGGGTTTTAAATCCACCTCCGACTTGCTGACCAAATCGTATAGATGGAGTTCCTCCCCCTGTTCACTATAAATCACAATACATTCTTCATCCTTCAAATAAAAAACCATATCCCTAAAAACATTCAAGCAGTAGAACATTAGAAGCTCGGCTGTTCCGGCTGACGCAAACACGCTTGAAACCGGAATCCTTTCTTTTGCAAAATTATACAAGAATGCCCGGTCCGCATGGCATTCCATATCAAGCTTTTGGACATTCAGGCCGCCTTTAGATTTTCCTGAGTAAGAAACGGAGAAAATAGATTCTTCAGCCTCCCTAAAACCAAATTTAGGATAGTAGCCTAGAACGGTTTCATTCGCAAATAAATAGATTACATCGTATTTTCCGTCGAAATCTTCTAAAATGTATTCCATTAAAGTCCGTGACAATCCGCGGCCGCGGTAACCTGGATGGGTCATGACTGTTCCTATTTGCAAAGCGTCCTTGTAGATGCCGTTAATAACTAACTGAATTTTGTTGACCGATATATTCGCAATGACTTCTTCCCCATCACAAAACGAATATGGTATGTATTTATCTGTCCAATAGCCGTTGGAATGCCACTCTTCAAATTGAATGCCAAAGATGGTTTCCGCGAGCCGGCTGAGGCTTTTTCTTAAAACATCGTTGTCTCGATAATCCTTTGCGAATACAAATGCCATCTTCGGTCCCTCCCAAGTTTTGTCCTGCCTTTTCCATAATACTCCTTTTTGCGATTTCACACTATCGCGAGATAGTGTAGTATAAATGAAGGATACTATTTTTACAGGCTATTTCGCATGTCTGGAGGAAACTGAATGGAAACGGTACTCGAGTTAAAAAATGTTTCAAAGAAAATCAGGAAGAAGACGATTATTAACAATCTCAGTTTTCAAGTAAGGGAAGGCGAGGTATTCGGCTTCCTGGGGCCGAACGGGGCGGGCAAAACGACGACGATTAGGATGATTGTCGGCCTCATGGCTCTGACCGATGGCGATATTATCATATGCGGGACAAGTGTAAAGGATCATTTTGAAAAAGCTATCGGACATGTCGGGGCTATCGTTGAAAATCCCGAAATGTATAAATTCCTTTCCGGCTATCAGAATCTTCTTCAATACAGCCGGATGCATGGAGGGATCGGTACTGAAAAAATCGCCGAAGTTGTCAATCTTGTCGGCCTTTCCGAGCGCATCCATGACAAAGTAAAAACATATTCACTCGGCATGAGGCAGCGGCTCGGCCTTGCCCAATGTCTGCTTCATGATCCGAAAATTCTCATCCTTGATGAGCCTACAAACGGCCTGGATCCGGCTGGAATCAGGGAAATCCGGGATCATTTAAGGATGCTTGCGCGGGAAAGAGGTATGTCAGTCATCGTTTCTAGTCATCTGCTTGCCGAAATGGAACTGATGTGCGACCGGATAGCCGTCATTCAAAATGGGGAGCTCATTGACGTCCAGGGTGTCCATGAATTAGCAGAAAAAAATGAAACGGTGTATTTTTTTGAAACGGGCCCGCTTGACGGGAGTGAATCATGGATTTGTGAAAAATGGGATGCCTCCATTTCTGAAGGCGGGTTTACGGTCAATGCCAGGCGGGAAGATATTCCTGCGATTCTAAAACAGCTGGTGGAAGAGGAAATCAATGTGTTTGGGATCAGGTCAGAAGCAAAATCACTTGAAGACCGTTTCCTCGAACTCACCTCTAAATAAGGGGAGCTTACATAATGAAAAACCTGATTGTAAATGAATTTGTTAAAATCTTCAGCAGGGCCGGCACTTACGTAATGATTGGAATTGTCATCATGCTAGTTATGGGAATGGCTGGACTGGCAAAATATGAAGAAGCCGAAAATCCTCCTCAGGAAAATCCACTTTGGAAAACCGAGCTGGAAAAGCAGCTTGTCAATGACCGTGCTTCCCTTGATGATTTCGGCATGACGAACCCGAACTTGAGGTCCTTTTATGAACGGGAAATCGCCATTAAGGAATACAGGCTTAAACATGACATGGCCCCTCCCACCGGGACACATGTCTGGTCATTTGTAGATAATTCGCAGAGCTTCATCAGCATAGTCGGTTTATTCACGATTGTCATCGCAGCCGGGATTGTCTCTTCGGAATTTTCGTGGGGAACAATCAAGCTGCTCCTGATCAGGCCCATCAGCCGACCGAAAATCCTTTTGTCCAAATACTTGACAGTATTTTTATTCGGGGTTTGCCTGCTTGCATTATTGTTTTCTTTCTCACTTCTTGTCGGGCTCCTCCTCTTCGGCTTTCCGGATAGCCCATCGCCCCATCTTGTTTTCTCTGGTGGCCATGTTTACGAAAGAAGTATGGGGCTTCAACTAGTGGCAGAGTATCTATTAAGCTCAATCGACATATTGATGGTCGCGACGATGGCGTTTATGATATCCGCCGTATTCAGGAACAGCTCACTCGCAATTGGAATTTCCTTATTCCTTCTCCTGACTGGCGGAACACTGACAATGCTGCTGGCCAGTAAGTTCGAATGGGCGAAGTATCTTCTCTTTGCCAATACTGACCTGACCGTCTATCTTGATGGAACTCCGCTCATATCAGGAATGACACTCGGTTTTTCCATCATCATGCTTACCATTTATTTCGGCTTTTTTCACTTTCTCGCCTTCTGGGTGTTTTCAAAGAGGGATGTATCCGCATAGAAGAACTACTTTAACCGGATGCCAGAAGCTTCCGGTTTTTCTTTAATGAAATTAGTAAAATTAACCAACCGCATTGGCCCAGAATGCTGTATAATTATAATTGGGTGATACTTTGTGAAAAATAAGACGTTTTTTTATATTATTGCTTCGAGCATAATTGTTTACATATACTCGCTTGTAACTAATAACCTTTGGCAGCCTGTCCCTTTACTGACGCTCCTTCTTTGTATATGCACGATCTGGCAGTTAAGGCTCGCAAAAAAACATCGCATTGAAGCAGAGCAGTTCAGGAAAGAGCTTATTGAGAAAAACCAGAAGCTAGAGTCGGTTTTCATCCATTCCGCTCTTGGAATCATGCTGGCTGAACGAAGCGGTAGGATTCTTGATGCCAACCCTAAATTTTTGGAGATGCTCGGCTATACAATGGAAGAGCTAAAAACACTTTCGTATATTGATTTTACATACCCTGAAGACAGGGACAAGGACATGTTGCTTTATAAGGAAGCCCTCCAAAGAAAAAAGCCCTACTCCAAAGAGAAGCGGTACATCAGAAAAAATGGCGATATGTTTATCGGTAAATTATCCGCTTCCTTTATCCTCGACGATAATGGCATACCGAAATATGTGGTAGGCCATGTTGAGGATATTACCAAGGAAAAGGAACTGGAGGAGCATCTGAAAGAAAGCCAGAAGCGCTACCGGGATCTCGTAACCTTTTCTCCTGAACCCATCCTTGTCCACCGGGATGGAACGATAATCTTTGCCAATGAAAAGGCGTGTAAAATGGTCGAAATCCCCATGGATATTTTGCTTGGCAGGTCCATTTATGAATTCATAAGGCCCGAATTCCACGCGAGAACAAAAGAGACACTCGAGGAACTTGAGGATATTAAAGGCGAAGCAGAAACCCGGCATTTCGAAATCATTGTTCCGAACGGCCGCAGACTAATTATCGAAATCACCCAGAAAGCTATCATTTATGAAGGCTCTCCTTCCATCCAGGCCATTTTCCGCGATGTAACCGAACGGAGGCGGCTTGAGAAGGATTTAAGGAAAGCAACAGAACGATATCGTTTTATAACGGAGAATTCCAAGGATCTCATCGCTTTTCTTAAGCCGGATGGCCGTTATGAATATATATCGGCGGCCTGTCAGGATGTACTCGGATTTTCTCAGGAGGAATTGGTTGGCAAAAATGCTTTCAGCTGTATCCATGAGGAAGACGCTGCAGAGGTAGGCAGCTTGAAACTGGGAGACATTGAAGGCATGGATGATCATTTTACATTGATTTATCGCCATATGCTAAAAAATGGCGGTTATGTCTGGCTGGAAACGATTGCGAAATTGCTTTTCAACGAACAAGGAGCGGTGGAATCCATCCTGGCGATATCAAGGGATGCGACAAAGCGCAAGGAAAGAGAAAAAAGCCTTGAAACAGCGAATGATTTTCTGAAAATGCTTTCCAATCTGGACGGTCTGACCGGGATTCCCAACAGGCGCTATTTTGAGGAAACTCTTGCGAATGAATGGGAACGCTGCAAAGCGACAGGAGCGGGATTGGCGGCCATCATGATCGACATTGATTGCTTTAAATTATACAATGACACATTCGGCCACCTGGCAGGTGATGACTCTTTAAAAGAAGTTGCAGCAATAATAAAAAAATCGGTTAAACGGCCGAGAGATTTAGCGGCCCGTTACGGCGGCGAAGAATTTGTCATTATCCTTCCCGACACCGACCTGGAGGGAGCCAGGAAAGTTGCGGACTCCATCAGACAATCCGTAAGGGACAGAAAAATTCCGCATACAGCTTCGGAAATTGACCAATTCATAACGATAAGCGCAGGATATGCTTCCATGGTCCCTGGAAATGATTGTACCCCAAAGGATTTGCTCAGGGAGGCCGATTCAGCCCTATACACAGCGAAACGGTCCGGGAAAAACAGAGCATGCGGGATTGATGAATGCTCCGTCATGCCCCATAGGACACCAGTCAATTAAAAGAAACGGCCAGACTTTTTGGCCGTTTCTTTTTTATAATTAAATGAAAATCCAATTTAGAACGGAGTCATGCAGATTGGCCTCTCGTCTGCCTGAAAAGCCTTTTTTACTATCCCCAGATATCCTGGGCTGCTTAATTTGAGTTTACCAAATTGATACAGTTTCCCCGCATCAACCGCTCCCATCAATAGCGAAGACAAATCAGAAACGTCCAAGGTGATTTCAAACTCTGAATCGCCTTCCTTCCCCTTTAGTAGTTTTCCTTCCATTAATATAAAATAGTGGACAGCCGGCTCCTCCCGCAGGAAACTGTCTTTGATCCTCAGCGAAAAACTTACAGATACATCATTGAAATTCCTGCCGCTGAAATCATCAACGATCGTATCCAGCGAGCTCACTCTATACATAAGCCCCACTCCGGAAGTATTCGTCTCATGATACACGCTTGGGATAAGGTGATTGCTTCCGTTGGCCGGATCCCCAAGCAGGTAATGCAGCGCCTCATCTTGGGTATTCAGGATAATCCGTTCAATTTGGTCGGACTGCGTATGGAGGAAAACGGACAAGGCAGACAGCGCCTCAGGTGTTTCGTAAATAAACTCTCGAATGACTAGGTGATTGCGGAGAAAGTTCTTCTGATCCTGTTCTTCGAATCCGAAAACGATATACCCCTTCAATTCACCTTCGCAAAAATATCCAACATACCTGTTCACGGGATTCTTGAACAATGATTCAATGTCAAAAGATGTCTTTACGATCATCCCGTGGGTTTTCTCCGCGTACCGATTGTAGCAGTCCTTTATGGAACCACCTTCAGCCTCCGTCAGCACCGTGAGGCCAGTTTTGCTTCCACCGCCCGGAAAGCTGCCAGGCTTAATTTTATATTGATTTATTTTTGTACCGTAACCATAGCCCATTTTTTTGTAAAATGCTGGACTGAATGGATAAAGCATAGTAATGGATGTGCCTTTCTCCTTGAAATGGCGGATGAAATACCCGATCAATTCCTTAGCCGCCTTTTCTTTTTTGTGCAAAAGATCCACTGCCACCAAGCCTACTCCTCCAGTGGGAACCATTTTGCCAAATATGTTCATTTCAAACGAATGGAGCCGCATCCCGCCAACCAGCTTACCCTCCCTGAACAAACCATAAAATTTAATGGTGCCGGATTGTTCCTGGATTCTGACCAGATTGGCGGCAAGCTTTTCTTTATATTCCGGAGTATTTTCCTTGCCCGCCGGAAAAGCCTGGATGGCCATGTTGGCAAATGCGGGAAAGTCCTCCTTCGTCATTTTCCTGATTTCCGATTGCACGCTCGCCCCTCCCCCCTTATTGATTTTCCATACTTCTGTTCATCATGACCTGGCTGATGAACGGAGTGAAACCGTTTTGCTTAAAGACAGAATGGGTAAGACGGCTCCTTTCCAAAGGAAGATTCACAATTACCCTGCGGATATCCTCATTAAAGGAACCGAAAATATAGCTTATTAAGGACTGGAGAATGTCCTCGGCGTCGTCCCTTGTTTCATCTGCTTCACATTGGAATACAGTCGTGCCAATATGTTCACCATTCTCATTAAACGATTTTTTAAAATAAGCATAACCTGCATCTTTTCCGCTGCTATCTGACAAAATGACGGCTTCGGCATCCTTGGCGCTTTGCCAATGTGTCTGCCATGGGTTTCCTCCTTTATAAAACGGCAGCATTCCGGCATGTAGTGGAGCCGCTTTCCGGAAAGTATACTGGTTAAATGGCGCCGCTGGGTTTTGATCATGCTTCCCTTTCAGCTCCAAGTATTCGAGCCTGTCTACATTTTTATAGCCAAGGCTTTCGTATAAGGAGATTGCTTTGTCATTTCCTTCGATTGCTTCCAGCATGGCGAACGCGACGCCCTCCTGTTTATACAATTTTAAGGTTTCTTCCATCAGTGCCCGGCCAACGCCCTGCTTCCGATATTTAACCGCTACGGCAGTTCCCCCGTTCCATGCTGTATTTTCCCCATCAATCTTTCTTACCCCATTAACAATCAGCCCGGCGGGTTCACCGTCCATAAAAGCGACAACACTCAGTTCAGGCGACAAATCCTCAAAGGGAAACCTTCTTAGAAATGCATCGTAAGTCATTGTCATATCTGCAAAATATCCTTCAAACCCGGCATTCCAAGCCGCCAACACTTCTTTTAACGAGCAATCGGCCAGCCTTCTGATTTCTTGCATGCCATCTCCCCCTTTTATTAGCTTTATTTTCCATCTCCTATAGTTTAACGGCTCAAAAGCTTTTCCGTCAAAATGGAATAGCCGGCTGGGAGAATCCCGGCCGGCTCAGTATAAAATTGCTATTCAGCAGTGCTTTCTCCTTTGCGGTTTCTTGCGACTGCCCTATATTTTTTCTAGACGCTCCTGACGTCGGTAATCCCTCTCTTTTTCAAAGTCTGAATCGCATTTGTCTTGATCGTATCATTTTGAAACCCGGATTCCTTGAAAATCACCCGGGTATCCATATACTCCGATTTCATGCCGGCCATTTCGTTGACAAGTTCAAGCGTAATCTCCTCTTCAAGGCAAAGAAGAAGGGCACCGTGTCCTGCATTATAAATCTTTTTGCCGGCAAAAATGGTCTCTTCAATCGTTTCCGTTAATGGAATGCCTACCTTGAGAAGCAACTCTGCCAGCAAGTCTTCTTTTGTCCGTCCTTCTTTAATATTGTCCTCAAGTTCAAATAAATCTTGCTCGAGGTTCGTGTAGTCCGGATCCCAGGCTTTGATGTTAGACGAATCCAGCTTGTACACTTTAAAGCCGGTATCCATTTCCGCGCCGCCCGTTCCGGCGCGGCGGATCCTTTCCTTGGCGATCTCGCAAATGGTCTCAAAGCCGGCCGCTAAAGCTTCCGAGCCGGGAACTGTCCGTTCGGGAAGCTGGACCATGATGAACCTTCGTTTCGTGCCGTACTCCCTGTTCACTTCCATGACGGCATGGGCGGTCGTCGCGGAACCAGAAAAGAAATCTAGGATAATATCCTCCTCCCCAGAGCCAATCAGAATCAAATCCTTAATTAGATCAAGCGGCTTCGGATTGTCGAAAACCTTTCCATTAAACAGGCTTTTCAACAGGTTCGTACCGTTTCCCGAACTGTATTCAGGTTTATAAAAAAGGGTTTTTGGTTTTTTTCCGCGAATCCCTTCATCTTCCTCAAGCCGCTGCTTTTTGTAAAACGAAATACCGTTGGCGGTTTTTTTGACAATAATCTCACCATACGTTTCGGCGAGGGTTTCCTTCGAACGCCGCCAGGACATTTCTTTTCCGTCGGCCGTCTTCGGGTAGACTTCATAATCATCAGTGTTCATCCGCTCAATTGATATCTTTGTCAAATCCCTTGAGACGTAAATAGGATAAAATCCCTTCGGACGCTTTTCCCTGGCGCCCGCCTCGCCGGTCCTCATCAAAGTCGCACCTTGTTTATAAAAGCCTTTTTCATCCTTAAGGCTGTAATCACCGATATCCTCTTCCGTCAGAGGCAGTTCGCCGATCGAATCCTCATTAGTGATATTTTTGGCAAAAACGAGTGTATATTCATGTGTTCCCGAAAAACCATACTGGTCATTGTTCCCTTTCAGGTTCATGATGGTCGGCAGCTGGGCGATGAAGTTTATTTCACCGAAAATTTCGTTGCAAATTGCCCTCAGGTTCGTAACTTCATTATCATCAATCGAAATAAAAATAACGCCATCGTCGGACAAAAGGTTTCTGGCCAGTTTAAGGCGCGGATACATCATGTTCAGCCAATCGGTATGGAAGCGCCCGCTCGTTTCGGCATTCGCCTTCGCCGCCTGGCCGGTGATTTCCTTATAGTTGCTGATGCTGTCGTGGAAATTGTCCTTATAGACAAAGTCCCGGCCGGTGTTATAAGGAGGATCGATATAAATCATCTTTATTTTGCCAAAATAAGCTTTTTGAAGGATTTTCAGCACTTCAAGATTATCCCCTTCGATATAAAGGTTTCCGGTTTTTTCCCAGTCCTTGCTTTCTTGCCTTTCTGGTCGAAGTGTCCCTGCGGAAGGGGTCTGGGCGATTTTTGTGGCTGCTGATTTCCCGTTCCAGGTAAATTCGTACCTCTCCCGCCCTTCTTCTGCTTTTCCTCCGAGAAGGATTTTCAGTTTTTCAAAATCAATTTCACCGTCGCTGAAGACCTCCGGAAACAGCCGGATCAATTCATTCTTGTTTTGTTCCGTGATTTCAAGCGATGTATGGTCAATCTTTTGCATCCATAGCTCCCCTTGCAGTTAGTAAAATTTATAGATTGAGTAGTGAGTTTAACATTTATATTTTATCATAACAGTTCACAGGCTAAAGACGAAACCGTTCATATGAAAGGATAGACGTAAGGGGAAGCTGTTTAGTTGACTTCATGGAGGGTATATTTTTAAAATATCTTTAGTTCAAGATTTTCAAAAGGAGGATACAACATGTTTGACATTGCCATTATTGGAGCCGGACCAGCCGGGGCCAGCGCGGCCCTTTTTTCTGCAAAAGCCGGGAAGAAAACGGTCCTGATTGACAGTGACAAAGGAATGACTAAACGGGCATGGGTCGAAAACCATTACGGGGTACAGGAAATTTCCGGCCCTGACCTGATAGAAACCGGCAAGGCCCAGGCTAAAAAATTCGGTGCGGAATTAATTGTAGACACAGCAACAAGCGTTGAAAAGAACGATTCAGGCTTCAGCATCATGACTGAAAACAAAGGAAATGTTGAAGCTAAGCATGTTATTTTTGCTACGGGGCTAGGAGTTGATCTTGCTGAGAAGCTCGGAGTGAAAACCAAGCCTGGAACGGAGCCAAGAATCAAGACTGTCCTCGATGTCGAAGCGGACGGAAAAACGAATGTCGATGGCGCGTGGGCTGCTGGCACTTGCGCGGGAGTGAGTGTCCATACTATTATCACCGCGGGTGATGGAGCCAAGGTTGCTATAAACGTCATCAGCGAGCTGAATGGCGAGCGCTATGTTGACCACGACATCTTAAAACCTAAAGAATAAAAAAACTCTGCAAAGACTATGCTCAAATGCATGGTCTTTTCTTTTGCAAAAAAAAGGATGGCGGACGAACTTAAAAGGTTATATGAAAAGAATTTTATCGATGTGAAATTTAATCCTCCTTCCTCCGTCTAATTGGTAAAGCAGTAAAAGGAGGCCAGAAATGGAGAAAGACGACCTCATCCAGCAATGGTTCCATGACTACCATGAAGATATTTTCAATTATCTTGTTTACTATTTTGGAAGGAAAGATGTTGAAGATTTTGTCCAGGAAGCATTCCTGAAAGCCTATCAAAATTCAGACAAATTCGAAGGCCGATCCAATCCAAAAACATGGCTGATTTCAATTGCAAGGAATGTAGCAATCGACCAGCTACGTAAAGACCGATTCCGCCGATTCCTTCCTGCCACTCTTTTGAAACAGTCCGCTTCGGGGGATAAATCACCTCTTGATCTCGTCCTTGAAGATGAAACAAAGAAGGAGCTGTATAAGTGGATCAAAAAAATGAAACCCGCTTATAGGGATGTCCTCATCCTTCGCGGCATTATGCAGCTAACTCCAGACGAGACAGCTGCTGTGCTCGGCTGGGAAAAAGCAAAAGTGAATCTGTCCTTTCACCGCGCGATTGAAGGGCTGAGAAAGATGACATCTGGTGTCAAAGGAGGTGCCCGGAATGCCGCCATTAACGAATGAAGAAATCGTCCAGGAATTGAGCAAGTTTCCCCGCCATAAGCTTAATCAAGCCCAAAAGAATGGGATTGCTTCTTCTCTTTCAAAAAGCCAGCCTGCCCGGCGGCCAATGGGAAGCCTGTTCCCGGCGATGTTGAACTTCCTGGTTGTGGCTGTGCTGATTGCCGGCCTCTCCACTTTATTAATTAACTTTTTTTCCGGCAGTGACCCCTGGCATCCTGGAACTGAAGTGTACAAGGGGAAAAAGTTTTCGTTTGACCCGATGGGCGTTTTTGCGGTTAAGAAACTGTCGAATGAGGAAGCTGAATTTTACCAGGGAGATAAAAAAGTGGGCGGAATCGAAATCCTGACTGAAAAAGGGATGCACCAAAACATTCAACAGCAAAATGTATTCGAAAGCGCCAATTTACCGGGTTACCGCTACCACCTTCACTGGACATTGGACCACCAGAAGACAATGGAAGCCTCACAAATCAGGCACTACTTTTTCCTATCAGAAAAATCGAAGCTACGCTACCATGTTTATTTTTATACCCCTTATGTCGAGGATTTAGAAAGTGACGCCATCGCCAGGACACTGCGAATAAGAGATTAAATACAGGCTGCCGGACTTTTCTCCGGCAGCCTTTTTCATCTTGAAATGGCGTTTTTAGAAAAAAATGTGAATTTGTTCATATTTTCACAATATTAGATTGTGAATTAATGAGCATAATAGTATACTATATACAAAGGGAGTGATACGGATGGTAAATAAGGAGAAAATTGTTATTTTAGGTGGGGGTTACGCCGGTTTGCTGGCCGCTGTTACTCTGCAAAAGAAAGTTCATGGGAAGCGCGCGGATATAACGCTCGTGAACAAGAATGACTACCATTACCTGACAACCAAGGTCCATGAATCTGGCGCAGGCACAATTCCCCCTGAGTCTATCGTCTACCCAATCAAAGAATTGATCGACCCTGGGCGCGTCAATTTCATCGTCGATGAAGTCACCGGGATCGACCTCGGCAGGAAAAGCGTTTCTCTGAAGACTGGCGAGCTGTACTATGACTATCTCGTTATTACAATCGGTGGCGTTCCGCAGACATTCGGCTTGCCAGGTGTAAAGGAACATGCCTTCTTCCTCTTCGACTGGGAAGGAACAAACAGGCTCCGGGACCATATTGAAGAACAATTCGAGAAATATCTTGAAGACCGGGATGAAAGGCGGCTCACCTTTGTCGTGGGAGGAGCCGGGTTCTCGGGGATGGAGTTCATTTATGAACTGACCGAAAAGCTGCCGGAAATGTGTGAAGACTATGGGATAGACGAAAAGCTAGTCAAACTGGTTTGCGTGGAAGCAAATGATGATTTGCTCAAAGGCTATGAGGAATCAATGGTCAAGGATGCAAAAAAAGCGGCGGCGAAAATTCCAGCCGATTTCAGAACAGGAATCGCGATATCTTCCTGTACCGGGAATGAAGTTCTTTTTGCAGATGGAACTTCCATTGGGACGAATACGTTTATTTGGGCGGGCGGCGTCAAAGGGAACCCTCTTTTAGTGGATCTAGGCTTTAAGACATACAGGGACGGCCGTGTCATCGTGAATGAGTATTGCGAAGTCCCTGGCTACCGGGACGTTTATGTGCTCGGTGATGCATCCGTCAGCTTCTCCCCTGACGGGAAACCTTACCCGCCAACAGCGCAAATCGCCCTGCAGCAGGGGCAGTACTGCGGTTACAATCTGGCGGCGAAAATTTATGGTTTCACCGCAAAACCCTTCAAATATATCCACCGCGGCACGGTCATGAGCATGGGGCATAAAAATGCGACCGGGGTTGTATATGGAAAGCCGATTCACGGCAGATTCGCTTCATTCATGAAATGGGTCATCGAAAAACGGTATTTCCTCATGCTTGGCGGTCCGCGCCTCCTGCTCAAAGAAATAAGGAAATGAATATAGCGAAAGCTTTGCCGCCCGCCATTTCGGGCGGCTTTTTATATTTCCTTGAATGGATTCTTGCCGTGGGCTTTTGAATTAAGAAGAGCTTAAACCGGCCCCCGTTTCATCAGGAGTGGAAAATTGGTTTGTTTTGTTCTATTTTAATGTTAGGGATTATTTGATCGTTGAGTTTTTGTTGGGAGGTTTTTTGTGTTGGGCAAGGAAAAGATTTTGGTTGTTGAGGATGAAGAAAAGATTGCGCGGGTTTTAGAGCTGGAGCTTGAGTTTGAGGGATATTCGGTTACGAAGGCAGCTGACGGGATTGATGGACTTGAAGCCTACAGAACCGGGAAGTGGGATTTGATTTTGCTTGATGTAATGCTGCCTGGAATGAGCGGGATTGACCTTCTCCGCCGAATCCGGACGAATGATCCATATACGAAAATCATTATGCTGACGGCGAAAGGAACGGTTGAGGATAAGGTGTCTGGCCTTGATTTGGGCGCCAATGATTACATTACGAAGCCGTTCCAGATTGAAGAGCTCCTGGCGAGGATCCGTGCTGCGCTGCGAACCGGAAAGAAACGCGATCCTGAACTGGATGATGGCCTCCTTTCTTTCGCGGGGCTGGAGCTGAATGAGAAAACACGGGAAATCAACCGGGATGGAATGTCCATTGATTTGACTCCAAGGGAATATGAATTGCTTGTCTACCTCCTCACCAACCGCAGGCAGGTTTTGACAAGAGACCAAATTCTTGAAAAGGTTTGGGGCTATGATTTTGCCGGAGATACGAATGTGGTTGATGTTTACATCCGGTATTTAAGGAAAAAAGTCGACACGGCGGGCCTCCCTCCGCTCATTCACACCGTTCGCGGTGTAGGTTATGTTTTGCGTGAGAGCCAATGAAGCTCCGTTTAAAGATTAACCTCTATACAGCCGCCCTGTTCGCACTTGTCTTAATTATTATGAATTTATTCATTTATTTATCCTTCAGCAAGTTGATTTTCACGAGCCATATGGAATCGGCGGAGGCGGAAATGAAGAAATCGTCCGCGGTAGTGACCCAATCGCTTGGCAAAATTCCGGAAGCTGAGCTGCTGCGCGCCTATGTCCCGGTCGACGGGATGATCCAACTTGTCGGCATTGACGGAAAACCAGTGGCTACGGTTACCTCCCTGTCGGAGAAAGAGCTGGCTAAGCGGGCTCCGAATTATTTAGCCGGTGAAACGGGCGGCAGGATCAGCTATAAAGGCAAGGATTATTCCTTCCAATCAATGCCTGTTATTTTGCCAGACGGCCAAGTCGCCAATCTGCAAATGACGACAAGCCTGGAACCAGCGGTGAGAATAGTCGGCACACTCCGGCTCGTCCTTCTTTTGGCAACATTGGCTGCAATGATACCGGTACTCGCATCGAGTGCTTTCCTCGGAAAAATCATTATCGGACCTGTTACAACGATGATCAGGACAATGTCCGATATCCGCAGAAGCGGACAGTTCAAACGCCTGCCCTTGGAAGGCAAATCAAAGGACGAGCTTTACCAGATGGGAGATACATTCAACCATATGATCGATTTGCTCGAGGCGAACTTTGACAAGCAGCAGCAATTCATCTCGAATGCCTCCCACGAGTTGAAAACACCAATTACCATAATTGGGAGCTATTCCAGCCTGCTGAAAAGGCGGGGCCTCCAGGATCCTAAGCTTTTCGAGGAATCGGTCGAGGCCATCCACTCCGAGGCCGACCGAATGAAGGAAATGACCGAGCAGCTGTTGCTTTTGGCAAAACATAATGAACAATGGAACCTGCGGATGGAATCTGTTGAGCTGGGTTCACTCATTTTTTCCGCAGCAAAAGCTTTCGAAAATGCCTTTAACCGGGAGATCGTTCTTGACCATTCCGGGAAAGAGCTAATACTGAACACAGATGAGCAAAAGCTGAAACAGCTGCTGTTCATTTTCCTCGATAACGCGAAGAAATACAGTGACGCCCCTATCTCCATTTCCTTTGGAAGCAAGGGAAACGAGGCTTTTATCGAGATTGCTGATAAAGGAATTGGTATTGAGGAGGATGAACTTCCGAAGGTGTTCGACCGGTTTTACCGGGTTGATAAGGCACGGAGCAGAAAGATGGGCGGCTCCGGCCTCGGCCTCTCCCTTGCAAAGGAACTTGCCGACGCCCTTGGAATCCGTGTCGAGCTTTCAAGCAAGCCAGGAATCGGAACAACGGCCTTTCTTTATTTAAGAAGATGTGATAAATAAAATGTCCGGTCATGAGAGAATTTTCAAAGATTCTCAGCAGATTTTAATGTTCGTGCGGGAAAATGGAACCAAGAATGAACGGGGAACCGGACTTGAAGGCGGTGAAATTTATTTTGAAAAAGAGATGGGGTTATTTTGCTGTATTCGGTGCTCTTTTCGGACTTGCGGCACTGATAGGCTGGTTTTTGTTCCGGCCAGACAGCTCAGCGGCTGAGGAGTTAAGCAAGGAAGAAGCAAAGAAACTGGTTGAAAACCGCTATGGCGGAAGTGTTTCCTCCATGCAGGAAGAAAAGCAGATCTATTATGCGAAAATGGAAATACAGGGGCATTTTTACGAAGTAAAGGTTGATGGAAAAACCGGAAAAATACTCGCAATTGAGTGGATTGAAAAGTTACCTGAAGATAGCCCCTCCCGCTCCCTTTCCGAAGAAGAAATAAAAAAGATAATCCTTGCAAAAGCACCTGGGGAACTCGTTTCCTTTGAAAAAGCCACGGCTGATGGAAAGCCAGCTTACAAAGGAGTTGTGAAGGATGCAGACCAAAATACATCCACCATCATTGTCAATGCTGAAACTGGCGCGGTGCTGTCTGAAGATACAAAGCCCGCCAATCCGCCGAGAAGAATAACCGAACATGAAGCAGCTTCCATTGCCCAGAAAGAAGTTCAGGGTGAAGTGGATGACATCGATTTGGAAACAGAAAATGGCCAGACGTTCTATCTAGTGGAAATCCAGACCGTCGATGACCGGGAGGCAACCGTACAAGTCCACGCCATTACAGGCGCAGTCATGTCGGTGTTATGGGATGAATAAGGCAATTGCTGAGCCATTTATTATGCACGAAGGCGATAATTAAAAATATATTTAGGTTGAAGTTACTATTTACACATAAAGTTAAATGTAAGTTGATTGCAGTGGAAGGTACGTAGACTCCTGCGGGATGCAGCGGCTCGTGGAGACCCCACAGGCGGTAACGCCGAGGAGGCTCCACTGGCGCCCCGCGGAAAGCGAAGTGCCTGGAGCGCAACTCAACGGCTGGATATTATTTTTACAAAAAGTAGTAGATAATTCGTCCATTTGCGTAAAACTAAAGATTTCTAATCAAATTCTAATCTTTCTTTCCCTTTCCTCTCATTTTCGCAGGATATAGTGAAAATAAGAACTGAAAGGGAGGAAATTTAAATGAAAGCAAAACTACTTACAGCAGGCGTCTTGTTTGGCTTGATTGCGGGAGGAACATTCGCGGCGGGAGCAGTTAAAAACGACACTTTTAATGATGACGCCAAGGAAATTGAAATTGAGCATGAAGTCCAAAACGGCGAAGTCCTGAATAAGAACGAAGATCATGATCTTGGCGGAAAGGCAGTAAAGGATGCAAAGCTTACTTTTGAAGAAGCATTGAAGATCGCTCGCGAAAAAGCTGAAGGAACTTTGACCGAAGCTGAAACGGAAATCGAGCATGGCCGGGTTGAATACAAATTCGAATTCGAAGATGGGAAAACCGAAACGGAAATCACCATTGATGGAAACAGCGGCAAAATCATAGAGCTTGATCGCGATGAAGACCATGATGATAACGATAACGATAATGATAACGACTAACAAAAAAAGGCAGGATCCTCTTTACTGATAGGATCCTGCCTTTTTAATTTTTCAATCACTTAATATTTCCCGTATGTCTTCCTCGGTCAACGCCGACATCGATTTACCTTCCCCGTCTCCAGTAAGGTCGTCTGCAAGGCGGCGTTTCTTATCCTGCAATTCATTGATTTTTTCCTCAATTGTCCCCCTGGAGACAAGTTTAATGACCTGAACCGTATTTTCCTGGCCCATCCTGTAGGCCCGGTCCGCCGCCTGTTCTTCGACAGCCGGATTCCACCATAGATCATAAAGGATGACCGTATCGGCACCGGCCAGATTCAGTCCCGTCCCCCCGGCTTTCAATGAAATCAGGAAGAAATCACGCTCACCGCCATTAAACCTTTCGCACACTTTGACCCTTTCTTCAGATGGAGTCTGCCCATCAAGATAGAAAAAAGGAATGCCTCTTTCCGAAAGCCCCTTGCCAATTATATCGAGCATCTTGGTGAATTGTGAAAAAACCAGGACGCGCCTGCCTGCCTGCTTTGATTCCTCAACAAGCTGAAGCAATTGTTCAAATTTTGCCGAACTCCCTTTATAACCATCCACGAATAAAGCCGGGTGGCAGCAAATTTGCCTTAGGCGGGTAATCCCAGCTAGTATTTTAATCCTGTTCTTCCTGATCGTCTGTTTATCGAGGTGTTTCAGCGTTTTTAGACGCAGTTTCGCCAGATAGGCGGCATAAAGCTTTTTCTGATCAGGCAGAAGCTCGGCCGTGTTGACTGATTCTATTTTTGCCGGAAGCTCGGAAAGAACGTCCTTTTTCAGCCGTCTCAGCATGAATGGACGCACTCTCCGGGCAATCTGCTTTGTCGTCAGATGGCTGTATTCCCGTAACCCCTTGAATAAGCCAGGGAATACGACGTGAAAGATTGACCACAGTTCCTCTATCGAATTTTCGATTGGTGTTCCTGTCAGGGCGAACCGGTGTGGAGCCCTGATTTTCTTAACCGCCCGGGCTGTTTGCGTAACCGGGTTTTTAAATGCCTGGGCCTCATCAAAAAAGACACAGTGAAAGGCTTGGCTTTCGTACGAGTGGATATCTTTCCGAATCAATGGATAGGAGGTGATCAAAACATCAATCCCGCTCAACTCTTTCATTAGCGCACGCCTTTCCACTTTATCGCCATCCGCGACAACAGCGTTGATTTCTGGCGCGAATTTCATGAACTCATTCAACCAATTATATGTCACGGATGAGGGGCAGACGACAAGGGCAGGAAGCCCCTGCCTGCGTATTTCCGGTAGTTCGGACAGAATATAGGCGATGCTTTGCATCGTTTTGCCGAGACCCATGTCATCCGCAAGCAGGCCGCCGAATCCATAGCTTGCAAGTGTCTTCAGCCATTGGAATCCCTGTTTTTGATAGTTCCTCATAACCGGTTCGATGGCTGATGGGATTTCGAAGGATTTCAGTAAGGGATTGTGAATTTCCTCCAGGAAGTTCCGGAAGGATTCCTCAAAAGAAAAAGCGTTCCCGTCCCCTGCGGAATCGATTAGACGAAGGCCATCGATTAATGGCAGATTCAGCGGAGCCTCCCAATCCTCGATTTGCACGGGCGCCGCTTTTAAAAACCGCTGGATCTCTTCAAATTCCCTTGTCTCCAGCGACATAAGCGCACCACTTTTGAGTCGGTAGTATTTCCGCTTTTCTTCAAGCGCTGCAAGCACTTCCCTGATTTCCTGTTGGTTGATACCCTTTAGTTCGAAGCTGAATTCAAGCCAATTCGTCCGTTCCTTTTTCACCTTCACGCTGATTCGCGGCGGCTGAGGCTCCTTAAAAATCCGATTCCTGACAGCGGTAGTCGCATAAATCTGGACAAGTTTTTCAAGCTTCGGAATCGTATGGTATAAAAATTCATATTCCAATTCCTCATTATGAAGGAAATATCCGCCTTCTGTTTTTGCAAAAGAACCTTCCTCCATTACCTCGAGAATCGCCTCTTCCTTCAAGGTTTCGCGGAAAATTCCCGCACGATATGCGGTATTGGCTGATTCAAGTGGGTTGATGACTTCGTTCCCATAATGAAATTCGAGGCCAGCCAGAAGGCGGTTTTTTACCCGGTCCAAATAAAGCTTTGCCACTAGCGGAGTTGATTGATGCTCACCGGCCAAGCTGTCTGACATCCGGACAATGCCCAGATTCCTTAATCCCGGAACAACTTTTTGCAAAAAGATTCCAGCCTGGCTTTGCGGAACCGGGACAGTTCCAGAATTCGAAGCACCAAGCACCCGCTTCAGTTCAATCAGACGCAGGCAATCGTCCTTGGATAATTGCACAAACTTGCCCTCTGTGATGACGGCGCGATAAGACTCAAGAAGAAGAATCTTTTCCAAGCCGGCTATTTTTAGCTCGTAGTTGCCGTCCTTTGATTGCGATAAATCAATCTGTAAAGGCAGCGGCCCGCCTGATATGCAAATTCCATTAATTGCTGCGCCTTTACAGGCAAGTTTTGCTAGAGGAGCTTTCATAAGCAGGGTTAGCAACTGTGGGAAAGCAGACGGCGGGATAACCAAGATCCGGCCTTCTTCCTTTTGGTGGCTGTCACCGGAATCTTTGACAGTTTTCTTGAGCGCGTTCTCATCATCAAGAATAGTTAAAAGCAGCTGGAGGACATCATCCGCTTCCCTTTCAAAGCAATGGAGATTCGGATTGTACTGATCCTGGGTCGATGGCTTCCCCTCACGGACAGATTCAAGAAACCCGCGTATCTTTTTGACAGGTGTGGAATTGATTTCGATTTCGATGCCAAGCATTGTTTCGTTGCCGGTTACGGACGTCGGCCGGCAAACGAATCCCAAAGGCATAACTTGCCGTGTTTCAAAATGAAGCTGGCAGGCGCTTGGGCGTTTCACCTGCTTATTGAACAGTTCGGTCAGATGTTCATCCTTATTTTTTTCGGTTTGGTTAGCTGGAATGGCAAAGCCGGGACGATTGGCTTCAGCAATCGCGAGCAGTACCGCAGCGACATGCTGACAATCCTTGTCAACCGATGCAAGCGAGGGACAAGTGCATTCAGTATGGATATCCCCAGTCGGTGTTTCGACGACCTTGACACTGAAATCCTCCGCGCCATTTACGACGGCGGTCCACTGTCGATCAGAAACTTCCCAAAATGTTACCTTGCCCGCCCGGAAATAAGCCTCTCCCCTTTTATATGAAACAGGACCGCAACGGTCTTTAATGATTTTTTGATTCATTTTAATAGCCAATGAAGAAATCGTTCCTTCCTTTAAAACAATACAAAACAAGGCAGCCGATAATAAAACCGCCGCCCTCAACATCAACTATACTATATAACTCAACTAAATCCCACGCTGGAAGTGAAGCAGGTGTTCGTTTCCAGTGCTTCACTTTTGCATAAAAAAGGGTAGGTTTAATGAAATTAAGGAAGTTCCGGCTTCTCGAAAACAGGCGGCTCCCCGCCAAGGGCTTTCAGGAACGCCAGCAAATCGGCCTTCTCGGAGTCGATGAGACCAAGCGGCATGAATTGTTTCATGAAAAAACTTTTATTAGGATGGTCATCGCCACCCCGATTGTAATAGTCTATGACTTCTTCAAGCGTTTTGAGGCTGCCGTCCCTCATGTAAGGAGCCGTATGGGTGATGCCATATAGTCCTGGAGTCCGGATTCTTCCGAGGTCGCCCGGCTCCTTCGTCACCGCGAATCTGCCCTCATCGTCTGATTCAATACCGATATTATAATAGTTGTTGTCCGACAGATTAGGGCCGTTGTGGCATGTCACACACATTGCCTTCCCGGTGAATAGGGCGAGGCCGCGGACTTCCTGATCATTGAGGGCGTTATTATCTCCCTGAAGGAATTGGTCATAGGCTGTATCCTTGACGACAATCTGCCTTTCGAAAGCCGCGATTGCTTTTGCGATATTGTCTTTGGTAATTCCGGAGCCAAACGCATTCCGGAACATCTCATTATATTTTTCGACCGCTTTGAGTTCAGCAATCAAGGCATCAAGGTCCTGGTTCATTTCATTCGGATTTTCGATTGGCCCCAGAGCCTGTTCCTCGAGCGATGAAGCACGTCCATCCCAAAAATTCGTTTTATAATAGCCGGAGTTTATTACGGTTGGGGAGTTTCGTGCCCCTTCTGTTCCATCCACTTTTTCAAAAGTAGCCTTCCCGTCCCCATACCCGAGCCCAGCGTCATGGCATGTAGCGCAGCTTCTCGTGTTATCGCCTGACAAACGCGGGTCGAAATAAAGCGCCTGGCCCAGCTTTAATACTTCCGGGTTCATTGGGTTGCCGTCCGGTACAGGGATGTCCCCGAGTGGTGTTAGCATTTGATGCGTTTGCAGGACGAACTTCAATTCGTCTGTAACTTCCAGCGTCTGCTCTCCTGTTTCGGTTTGTGAAACTGCTTTCGCGGGATTGGGCAACGGCACTTCAGTTGTCTTTACCGCTTCCTTTGAGCATCCACTCATATTTAGCAAAATAAAAATCAAAAACAGCAGTCCCGTCAAGTATCTTATCATAATTGAACGTACCTCCTTGGTACTCTCATTATAAGGTGGTGGAGGGGATGGCCGGGCATGGCAATGTGAACAATTTATTAAACGTGATGATGATGGAAATCAGTCCTTGGAGTGGCTTTTTGGCCCGTTGGGTTTGTGTCGGAAATGTGACAGTTATGGATATATAGGAAAAGTTAGCGATATATTGAAAAATCTTCTGATATATTGGTTGAAACTTCCGATATATCGGTAAAATTCATCGATATCCTAAAAATCCTCCCGGAAGTGGACCAATTTTGCGTCGAGAATCTCTATTTCCGGAGTCAAACCGCCTGTTATGCATTCCCATTGATCTGTTTTTCAAGCATTTCCCAGCAAAAAAACATCAAAAAAAGACCATCCTGCGTGGAACGGTCTCCAATTTGATGGAAATTCAAGTTTTGACTCTGTACGATTCTTTGCTGTCCATTGCTCCCGGGTTTGATGAACTGGATAAGTTCTCATGTTTGCTCAATTCGGGCAATGAGGCACTGGAACCGTCCTCTGCCTCGGCGGAAATGCCCGTTCTACCCTTTTGACGGAAGAGGAGCCATAGGAGCAGGCTGAGGGACACAAGAAGGCCTTCAAGCGATAAGATGTACCAAGGGTATGGGCCTAGTACGTCGAGAAGGCTGGCGGTTTCGGGTTTGTGGCTGAGGTACATGTAATTTCCGCCGGTTAATTTGTTGATCAGCATGACGAAAGGCATGAGCAGATTCAGAAAGATGATGAGCCTGAGGACGGATTTGATTGTCGGCCGGTAGCCTTTGACCCACGTAAAATAAAGCGGGACAAGCACCATCATCATATGGGTATAGAAGAAATGGATAAATCGGAAATGCGGAAAATCGTAAAATAGGTAGGGCGTCGCCAGTGCCTGTGACGCTCCGAGCAGGCCCGTGTATAACAGGATATCATAAACTACTTTTTTTCTTGTCAAAAGAAGAACGACAGCCAGGATGAGGCTGATACTGCATAATCCAGCTGGCAAGGAATCATACGCCCGCCAGAAGCCATTGGCATACATCCAAATATGATAGAGCGATTCCATCACAATCAGGGTAACCGCCATGCCTATTTCTAGTTTCCGCTGCCGGCCCTCCTTCAGACTCTTCCGCAGAAAGAACATAGTGACAGCCGCCGCCACAAGAAGCGCCAGTACAATAAGATGCGAAGTGGCAAACATAGTGAATTTATAGTTTTCATTACTTCCGCCGAACCAATGCATTTCCAGCTCTCCTTTTCATACGAATATATCACCACGAAAAGAGTTTTCAGTAAATTCGTTTTAAATCATTCTATCATTTCAGCAGTCCTTATGGGAGACTGTCTCATGATTTAGGGAAAAAATTCCCACTGAAGCCTTTCACCTCTTTCTGTGTAATCCCCCTTGCGCCGGGATACAAATACTGTTGATGAAGAAATAAAATGAGGAATTTTAGAATTGAGCCTAAAACTAGTAAAATTCTTGCTGGGCGGCGTTATTCTGTCTTCCGTTTTCAGCTTTGTCATTCTCGTAATGACTGCCATCCATCATTTTAAAATCAAGAACCTTGTTGAGGAAACTAAAGCAGAAGCAGCAAGGTAATAGACATACAACGTTAAAAAGGAGCAAGCCAGATTGGGCTTTGCTCCTTTTCATTTCCTATGAATATTTCAATGCCCGCAGTCTTTGCCGAAGCACCGTTCATAACCTTCCAACATTCTATACTCACGTTAGTGTTCATGTGCCCCGCCTGCTTCTTGCACGTTGGTGATAACGAAGCCACTCTCCGGCCGGGTGGGCATGCGGGTGAGGCTGTAGGTTAGGTCTTGTTCGGCCGGAACGCTGTAGGTGATTTTGTTGGCGAGCAGGTCGATGGTTGTTTTAATGATTTCGACAGTGACGCCTTCGCCAGGGCAGCGGTGGCCTTTTGTAGGGTCGCCGCCGCCTTGGGGAATGAATTTGAACAGGTTGCCGTCCCAGTCGCGGAAGCGTTCCGGATGGAATTGTTCAGGGAATTCCCACAGTCTGTAGTCATGGTTTGTGCCGTACATGTCGAGCAGGACGAGCTGGCCTTCTTCAAAATTGTAGTTTTGCCAGGTGAAGGCGCGCTTGGCCCTGGCACCGATGAATGGACCGAATGGATAATAGCGGCGCACTTCCTCCGCGAACCATTCCTTGTAATCGTCCCCTTCTGTCCTGAGTTTTTTCAATGTTTCCGGTTTCTCGTGCACTGCGAGCGCGCTGAAGGTAAGAAAGGTTGCAATCGCAACAATTGGCCTTAAGACATTGATCAGTTCGATTGCCGCCATTTTCGCATCGAGCGGCTGTCCGTCCGGATCGTGATACACAGCCCACGAATGGAGTGCCGACCCCACCCGCGCCTCCAATTCACCCGAACGCACTTGTTCAATCACTCCGGTAATCCATTCTTCGGCGCGGTTCCTAGCCCATCTGCCTTTCCAGTGCCTTGGCCCGACAGCGCCAAACGCATCGACCATCGCGCTGAAATCTTCTGCCCGCTCCTTCGCTTCCTCTTCCTTCAATGGGACGCCGGCCCATTCGCAGGCGATTTTGCAAAGAATCACTTCTGCTTCATCAAACAGGACTACTTTATCCATCTGCTGCCACCGGGGAACAGCCGCCTGGAAATGCCTTTCGGCCAAATTTTTCAGCTGGCCAACCCCTTCTGGAGATAGAAGCGACATGAACATCATTTTTCTACTCTGATGTACGGCACCGTCCTTAGACTGGATTGCATCGACGCCAAAGAGCGTTATCTGGATCCGTTTAGGTGCCGCTCCTTTTCTCTGGAATTTTTCATTATCATAAAAAACCTTCGCAGCTTCTTCACCTGTCATGCAGACGACCTTCTGGCCGAGCAGCCGCGCTTCAAATAGATCGGCCCCATATTTCCTGCAGCGGTTGCGGATAAATTCGTACCCCTCCTGCATTAGGGCTAGACTATTGTCTAGGCTCTTGTCCTTTGGCACTTCACCGTTCAAATCCATCTTCTCCTTTTGGCAAAAATTACTTTTGTTCCTGGTTACATATTTGCCTAACCGTGTGGCGAATAAACTTTGCAACAGTGACTTCGGAAGTGAGATTTGTATACCCCCCTGTTTTTTTGGCTGCTGAATTTGTGGCGGAATTGTGACAGTTTCGGATATATCGAAAAAGTTTGCGATATATTGAAAAAATTTGCGATATCTTCCCAAAATTTTGCGATATATCCCAAAAGTTTGCGATATCCCAACAAGCAATTAAAGCTTTTTGCAATAATTTCAATTTTGTTTGCAAAAGCGCCCTAAATACCCTGCCCTCTATCGTACTGACGAGTGCTTTTATCGCTAAACTATGTTCTTTTGCAGGCTGTGATTGGATGTCCAGGGCTAAAATGCCCGATATTCGAGGCAAAATAAAAAAAGACAGGAAACCAGTCCCGATTTCCTGCCTGCATTACATTATTCGGTTGGAAAACCATTCGAACCGAGGTATCTTTCCATGAGGATTTTCCGGTGATGCAGCTCATGGCCGGCGATAATCGCAGCAATTCCCCGTACCGTAACCTTTTGATCATTTGCGATGCCTTCACGCAGCCAGGCATCCGATCTCAGCGATTTTAAAAGCTGAATTGTTCCGAGCCGGACGGCTACGAAGTTTGCGAGCAGGTCCACAAGTTCAAGCTTATCGAATCCCGCTTCCCGGACATAATCATTTTCATTAAAACCGGGCAGCTGCACAGCGTCCCCGCGCGCAATCACCAAGAGGCGGTAGGCCATAATGCGTTCTGTATCAGCCATATGGCCGAGCACCTCTTTAACGCTCCATTTCATCTCGCCATACTTGAATAAAGCTTGTGATTCTGACAGTCCTTTCAGAAGAATCTTCGTTTCCTCTGCCTGCCTCTCCAACAATTCAACAATGTCGCCATCGGGAACTAGGTCAATATAGGGTTCATAATAAGGAGCATACTCTCCCACATTCGGCCGTTTATACATTCCTGCCACTCCCTTCCTTTGATTTAACATTACAATAACATCTTCATCAAATGTTGGCTTCTATGAAGAAAAGGAACCAGCCAAAAAAGCGGCTTCCTTCTTCTTATACCAATATGGAGGCCTGTTGAAAACCTTTAAAAACAATCAGCAGTTCTGGCTCTTTAAAAATCCGGCCTGCCGTTTAGTACAGACTGGGCATTTTACATCATCGGCCGAAAGTGACAGGAAGGAAGTTTTGCAGTCAATGCACGTGCATTGATGAACAGGTACCTGGCTGTCTTTTGCAACACTCGGATCTTCAATGACTGCTATCGCTCCTTCCATACAGACATCCGCACACAAGTTGCAACCGCTGCATGCCTGGCTGCTTATTTCAAAAGATGATTCGCTTATTGTGAAGCAATGTTTTGGGCAGAGGGCGGCGCAAGCCTTGCAGAGCGTACAGTCGGCTAAATTAACCTCAATAGAATAAAACTGGTGAGCGGGATAAAGCTCTGCCAGATCCAGCTGGTTATGGTTGAACCGCCACTTTGCGGGGGCAAGTTGCTTTGCAAGTGTCCTGCCTTCATCCTTCCAAAGGGAAAACAGTTCCCGTCTTGAACATGAATGATCCATTTCTTCTTTTGCGGCAATCCGAAATGGTTCAATGCCAAGTCCCTTCAGCACCACATCTGCAGCCGACACGCTAGCATGCCAGTCTGACTCGCAGCCGGATGGGCCGGCCGCGATTTCCATGATACCCTTCGCCCGATAGGCAAGCAGTTCTTTTACGCCTGGGGGCTTTCCTTCTGCCAGAAGCTTATTCCTGTCAAATTTTTTGGAAGGGAGGATGCCGGCAATGGCTTCAACCGGACACGCTGGGATACAGTCCCCGCAATCCGTACAGCGGGCGCATCAATGGTAGGTTTTCCGTCCGAAAAAATAATGGCTTCCTCCCCGCACGCATTGGCACACTTCTCACAACCGGAAAGCGGGCTTATATGGCGCACACAGCGCTCCCGCAATATCTCAAATTGATAATCAAGGCTTTCCACCCAGCTTCCGATAATTCCCATGCTGCACCTCCCTAATTTTTTGACGTTTAATCTATATGGTTAAACCCCAGTTACTTAAAAATTATGAACCAAGCACGTAAAACACATATCTGCCCATGCTTTCTGCCAGCAGGAAAAGAATGAAGGCGCCAACGACGGCTGCCCCGCCGATCTTCCTTTTGCCTGACGACATTGACATATAGGCGAGAAGGCCGAGGCCGATGAGTTCAATGACCCAGCGGGCTCCAATCAATCCTGAATAAGGGGCAAGCTTTGCAGCAGCCGTTGCACCGGTAATAAGCTCGAGATCTGCGGTAAAACCGCTGAACATCGCCGCGCCGGCTGCCTGGAGGCCAAGACCCGCGATGGCAAGTGCGAAGGCCCATTTCACAACGGTCCTAGCAGAATCGCTCTGCCTTTTTGGCAAAAGTAGTGCTGCTCCAAGGACAGGGCCCGCTGCAATCGCCGTCCCGTAAAAAACAAAGTAAGTGTTGAGATGGTTCCAGCCATTAACCCTTGTAACCGTATAGGTTGTCGCCATGCAATAAATGGCCGCTAGCCCAACTAGACCGGTGATCAGCATAAGCGCTGGGCTAACCTGCTTACGGACAATGGCAAGGCCGGCTGTCAAGCAGGCAAGGCCGATGAAAGCGCCCGAAATGACGATTTCATTGCTCATCCATGATCTGCCGAAACCGCGGACCGCATTCAGCGCGTGGAGCGGTTCGCCGAGATGGAAAAATGATGCGGCCAGGCCTGCCAGTGACAGCGACGCAATGATGAGAAGGGGCAATTTAAACGATTCATACGAATTTTTGCCCGAAAAACCAGGCCTTCCATTCATGAACCAAAGAAATAACATTCCGCCGCATGCCGCGGGGATGGCGATCGTAAATATTAACAGAGCCCATTCATGCATATGAATTTCCTCCTTTATGATTGGCTAAGTGGTGTGATGACCAAATTTGGTTTCGTAATCGTTGAGCTTGGCAGCCCCTTGATATCGGCATTTTCACCGTATTTGGCGCGAAGTTCGCTGATTTCCCCAAATTCGATCGCCCGCATCGGGCAGGATGCGACGCACATTGGATCTTCTCCTTTTTTCCGGAGATCGAGGCAGGTATCGCACTTCGTCATCATGCCAAGCGCCTTATCGAACTGCGGAGCACCATACGGGCAGTTCCATTCGCAGTAGCGGCAGCCGATGCACTTGTCGTGATCGATGACGACGACACCATCCTCAGTCCGCTTATAGGCAGCGCCTGTCGGACAGCCTTTGGCGCACGCCGGTTCATCACAATGGTTGCAGGAGATCGTTAAATGGTGCATTGAAACGTTCGGGAAGGTCCCTTCCTGGTAATCGTAGACCCTCCTGAAGTTCCTGCCGACTTCGAGATTGTTTTTATCCTTGCAGGAAACCACACATGTTTTGCATCCAATGCATTCTGCTACATTTATATAAAAACCCATTTGAGGCATAACGTTTCCCTCCTCCCTGTTTAGTTATCCAGCTTCAGGATTCTTTGTTCCCATTTATAGTCTTCTTCCAGCTGTTCGCCGTGCCATTTCTCAACGTTGCATCTCGCCGTGTTGTAGCCGGATGTGCCAAGTCCGGTTGGCTGGAAACCTACAAGCATATTGTCGGCGCCGGCGCGGTCAACTTCATCCTTTTCATCAAGGTCGACCCATGCTCCGTGCGGAAGGGCGACTGTGCCTGGCATGATCGTTTCGACAACAAACGCAGGACGGAGTGTTTTGCCATACTCATTGGACAGCATGACTGTTTCCCCGGTTTTAATGCCAAGATCTGCCGCATCTTCCCGGCTGAGGTAAACCGGATTAGGCCATTGCTCGCGAAGCCACGGAACATTGTCGAACGTACTATGCGAACGGCGCAGATAGTGGGGATTGAATACCTGGAACGGATAATCTCCTTTTTGCTTCTTCTTCCAGTTTTTAAAGGTAGATTCATAGCCTTCCACTCTCGGCTCATATTTCGGGATTGGCGCAATTTCCGTAAAGGCCGTTTTGGAAGCCTCATTCAGTTTCCGGCAGTAAATTTCGAATTTGCCGCTCTCTGACGATACTGGATTTTTGACAGGGTCATCGATAAACTCTTTGTAGGCGATATAGCCGAACTTGTCGCCTTTCTTTCTTGGAATCTGGTAAATTCCCTTATCGACGAATTCTTTCAGTGGTATCCGTCCTTTTTGCGGAGATCCTTCAACGCCCCATTCTTTAATGTCCGCTGCAGTAATCGTGCAGAGCGGTTCAAAGTCGATGCCGTTATCCCTCACGACAGTGCTACCGGCCAATTGATTGAAATATTGCTGTTTTTCGCTAATCGGATATACCTCATCCGCATTTTTGCCGAGCGCTTTAATGAGCAGCTTGGCAATTTCCTGGTCGCTTTTTGATTCGTAAAGCGGGTCGGTGATTTTTGACCAGGTAATCAGGATTTCACGGTTGCCGCCTGTAACAGCGCCTTCCCGTTCCCACTCGGTCGTAACCGGCAGGACGATATCGGAATATTTGGCGGTAGTTGTGAGCGCATAGGCATTCGTGACGATGAATTCAACTTTCCGGTGCGCTTCAATTCCCCTCATAATATTGCTTCTTGTTTGCAATGTAGCCGTTTTACTATGGTAGATGAACTGGATGTTGACTTTCCGTTCACCCTCGCCTTTTTGCAAAAACTTCCCTTTCAAAACTGCGTCGAAAATCTCGTTCTCATTTATGAGGTTCGTAATCGGATTTGTTACTGATGGAAGTCCGTCCCCGCCGCCATTAAGGAGCGCCGGACCGTTGTTGCCCGCATATTCCCAGCAGCTGACCCCGGTCATATTGCCTGGTGATCCCATATGGCCGGTCATCATGCCTAGTGTCGAGAAAGCCTGGACCCAGCCTTCGCCGTTGTTGATTCGCGCCGGCGCCCAGCCTGTCAGCAGTGCGACTCGCTCGGTCCCGCCGATTTCCCTTGCCAAATAGCGGATGACGCTTGGTTTGACACCGCAAATTTCCGATGCCCACTCGGCCGTTTTCGGCTGCCCGTCATATGTGCCGAGCAAGTAATCCTTGAAGTTTTCTTTTTTATCAGCCCCAGGAGGCATATGATCCGCATCGAAACCGATCGTATACTTATTCAGGAATTCCCATTTCACAAGCGGATTTGTAATCGGGTCGTCCTCTTTGAGCAACGTATGCATAATCCCAAGCGCAAGCGCGTGGTCTGTGCCTGGGCGTACAGGCACCCATTGCGCTCCGAAAACATTCGCGGAATCCGTATAAAGCGGATCGATTGTAATGAACCGCGCTCCCGCCTTTTTCGCCTGAAGGTAGTTATATGTGGCGCTGCCCATCGTGCTCCATGCCGGGTTGGCGCCCCAGAGGATAATTAGTTGTGAATTCCTCAAGTCAATCCTGTCATTGATGCCCTGGACATACAGCCCTTCGCCGACTCCAAGCATTTCATGCGTATAAAGCCAGGCCCCCCAGGAAATCGTCCCGGTGCTTGATGTATGGCCGCCGACTGTCGACATCGCCTTGCTGATATCGCCGCCGCCAGTCACCCAGATCGATTCATTGCCATATTTTCCAATGATTCTCTTCGTTTCAGACGCAATCGTTTCAATTGCTTCTTCCCATGAAATACGGACCCATTGGTCTTTGCCGCGCAGCTCTTTTTTGCCGCCTCCAGGAGCCCAGTTTTTCCGTTTCATCGGATACTTCAGCCGGTCCGCGCTGAAAACCTGCTGGCGCTGTGAACGGCCGCGCAGGCAGCCGCGCTGTTGCGGGAAGTCAGGGGAATCCGGATGTGTATCGTCTGTTTTCTGGCGGATGACGACGCCATCCTTGATAAGAACTTTGTTCAGGCAGCGGCTGCCGCAGTTATGCCAGCACGCGGCGGTTTTCCAGATGCCTTCCCCGCCTGCTTCCTCAATGCCAATATTTGTCTCGGCCTTGGCGACAAGACCCCTGGACACCGGAACTGCGGCGGCAGCCGCGGCTGCTGAAGTCCAGCCGATGAACGATCTTCTTGTCATTTTAAAATCTTTGATTTTGCTCATTAGATCTATCATCTTGACCCTCCTAGTTTCTTAGTTTGGAAGAATGTCTATGTTCAAGAGTTCGGTTAGAACTTTTGAATCGATAACAAGGTAGTGCTCAAGGAGCTTTGCAAGCCCCTTGTAGAAATCTGTTTCCGAATGGGCAGCCATTTTAGCGGCAATCTTCGGCGCGAAAACAGCCAAATGCCCTTTATGGAACCGGAGCTGCTCGCTAACAAGATAGGAAATCTCATGGGAAGCCCTTTCCGACCTGCATGAATCGATGCACAAGCGGTTCAGGCGGTAAAGAAAATCAAGTTCAATACCGATATGGTCATCTGGCTCGATATTCAACTCCGCTGTTTCATAACCATATTTTTGATAAAGCTTGCGCACATCCATCGTGGTCTTTTGAAAAAGGAGATTATCCTTCCTGACATAAACGGATTCCCAAGGTTCGACAGGAATTTCAAAAGGTCCAAGAAACATCCTTGTATAATCCCAATGCAAATTCTCAAAATCACTGCGGCTGTTCACAGGATCGTTTTTCTCCAAGTATCTCTTTATGAGAGAAAGACCTTCAGAAATCCCTTCCGAATCTTCATTGAATGGAAATAAATCGGGCATTTTCCCCTGGATAAAAGCTTTTACATATTCCTGTGAAGGCTCCTCAACAAAAAACCTCCTTAATATATCAAGGGCGAAATCCCTTGCAAAAAACAGATGTTCAAGTTCCGCGGCTGAAATGGCCTGCCTGGCTGCTCCCATTTGTTATTGCTCCTTTCCTTGCATGCTATAGTCTTGTGGCTTTAAAACCGTTATTCCGACCTCCCTGATAGCCCCGTCTTCCACAACATTTGATGAAATCGCAATCTCTACTTCCCTGCTTTTCAAAAATGGAATTGCATCAAGAGGAAATTGGAGGAAATCATAATGTTCGTCTTCAACAACTGGAAATTGGTGATTTCGCAAAATTTTCCTCACCTTGTTCCTGTCTCTGCCAAAAACCTTCGCTGTCTTGAAATAAAAATCCTGAGTTGAAAAACGATAAGTGGAGCCAGGATTTTCATTTCGGTTTTGCTGATAAATCTGTCCGGTAAATTTATTTTCGAGCGAACAGTAATGGACGCCCAAAGAAAGTTGCTGATCAATCGCGAACTCAACGAGCTCGTGACAGAGTGCTTCGCTTCCGTCTACCGCAAGGCCGCCTGCATACCAAAAGCTGTAATACACCTGATATGGAGGATTTTTCAGGGTGAAGCCTTTTTCTCGAAAGGCCTCGGCGTTTTCCAGCGGAAAGCAAAATTCCAACAGATTGATGCCGAAAATCCCGATCTGGTCGAGCTCGATCAATAGTTCTTTCATTTCCTCGCCAGTTCCCGGTATAACCGGCATCTCGACCAAGACATCAGGTATATACTTTTTGGCGAGCCTGATTTTTCCGAGGATATGCTTTTGTTTCTGAACGGAATCTTCCATTTTAATGCTGAAACGGATTTCCTTTAGGCCAGCATCCTTCAGCCCCAGAAGAATTTCTTCATTCAGCAAATCCCCTGCTGTATACAATCTTGTATGTGCTTCAGGGACAAGCAATTGTGCCTTCCGAAAAAAGGACAGCGTCTCATCGGGATGAAGGAGCGGTTCCCCGCCTGTCAATGCCAGATGGGTCAATTCAACCCCTTGCGAGACTAGAGTCTCCAGTTCGGCGTTCACGTTCTTTTGATTTTGCACATAAAAGCTGTAGTCGTCCTGATTTTTATTGAAGCAAAAGTAGCAGTCGCGATGGCATTTCAGCGAAATGAAGCTGGTGTAGCTGCCCGTCCCAGTCTTGCATGCTTCACATGCGCTGGATATTCTCCCATTGGAAACGATGCTCTTGCCGGTATTCCGAACGAGCGCCCCTTTCAAGGAAAGTTCGTCCAGCTTATTTGCTGACTCCTCTTCTGTATTTCTTGAAGATAGAGGCAATCCGAAAGTTTCTATCTGTTCAAGCGTGTTGTCTTTAATTCGCTCATAGATGGCCGCGTAGGTGGCAAGCGGTTTATTGGCAGAAAAGTTGGCTTTATTAGCTATTTGTGCCATATGCAATCCATCCTTTTCCTTTAATTTATTCGACAAAATTCATCCATTTCGTGATACAATTCATGTGAAACATTTCACATTTACCGCTATGCCTTCATTATAAAAGGATTGGCTGAAAACAGATATGGCCGGCGCGGACGAAAATTCCTGCTCATTTTTGTGCAGCAAGGACAGCCATTTTTTACGGTTTTGTGACAGACATTGTCGAAGGATGGTTCATAAGATAACATGAATTTATTACTGTGGGGATGCTGAAAAAGGAGGTTCTTGCAATGGAAATTCCGGAAATAGCGATGGAATTATTAGAATCGGCGGAAGATGGACTTGAACCTCTCATTTCTAAGTTTTCAAGTCTGATTGGTTGTTCTGTACTTGTTGCGGACCCTTATTTTCAGCTTTTGGCCGGTACATTGGAAAAGGAACAGTTGAATGAAGTGATTATCATGCCTGAAAAGGAAATAGATTCAGGGAATCCCGGGATATTTTCGTGCCGGATTTCGACAAGGGCGGCAGAATGCTCTGGGCAGGCTATCCCTATTTTTCACAAAAAAAATACGGTCGGCTATTTGGCTGCCATCGGTTACTCCTACTCCAAGGAGGACAATCAAAATCTGCTTCGATTTGCCGCCTCGCTATGCGGTCAGCATTTAACGAGGAAACTTGAAATAAGAAAAGAAAAGCAAAAATTCAAAGAAGCTTTCCTATTTGACCTACTCTATGGGAACATAAAGCAGAAATCTGACATTACCGATTATGCGAGAATTTGGGATTGGGATTTAACTATCCCCCATAGGATTGCTGTTTTTTCTTTTTTGAACGCCGATGTACATTTTATTAGAAAAACAGTAATGGACAGGTATTTGCAAATCGTTGAAAAAGCGGTCCTGCAACTCGGATGGAAACCGATCGCACTCGTTCGCCAAAGCCAGGTGGCAGTCCTGCTCCCTGACAACCGGGAAGAATCACCCAGGAACGGGGTTGTCGAAGCTTTTGCAAAAAAAATTTTCACTCAAATCGCCGCCGACTTTCCGGGATATGAAGGTGCTTGCGGATTCGGAACGATACGCGACAATCCAGCGGACTTATTCAGGAGTTATCAGGAAGCTAAGGTGGCGATGGAACTTGGAATCCTGCTCGGGGTTGAAGTCCCCTTTTTCAGCCATTTAGGGCTTGCCAGGCTTCTTTATAACCATGATACCCAAGATGCTAAGGAGTTTTATCTCCATGTGCTAGGCGGGGTAATTCACTATGATCTGAAGGAAAATGGCAGCCTTATGGACACACTTGAAGGCCTTGCCGCTAATCAATTTGATGTGACAAAAACAGCGCAATCCCTCTTCCTGCACAGAAATACGCTCCGTTACAGGATTAAGAAAATTGAGGAGCTGCTGAATGCGAAATTGGACGATATGAATACAAGGCTGGATATTTCGGCT
The DNA here is from genome assembly GCF_000821085.1 of Bacillus sp. B-jedd. Classification (GTDB taxonomy): domain Bacteria; phylum Bacillota; class Bacilli; order Bacillales; family Cytobacillaceae; genus Bacillus_D. The sequence continues at coordinate 1,351,716 of NZ_CCXR01000001.1, read as the reverse complement.
GCCTTAAAAATAAAACAGTTAAGAAAACTTTGAGTTTGCCGGATAGATAGGAAATCAATTTTGGGAGAGGACGGATTGATGATGAAAGACGGCATTTATAGAAATTCATGTCCCCGTAATTGCTTCGGAACTTGCGGCATCCTTTCCCACGTTGAAAACGGCAGGCTTGTTAAGGTGGCTGGCGACCCGGCACATGGCTTCTCGCAAGGACATCTTTGCGCGAAAGGGTATGCCTTCACACAATATGTTTACAGCAAGAACAGACTTAAGTTTCCAATGAGGCAAATCCCGCGGGGTTCCGGCAAGTGGATACAGATCAGTTGGGAGGAAGCTTATACAGCGATTGCTGAAAAGATGATTGAACTCAACAGCCGCTTCGGCTCAAATCTTGCGAGCGGCTATAATAAATACTCCGGCAACCTTGGGCTTCTCCATTATGCCGTCGAGGGAATGTTCAACAGCATCGGCCCGCATACGAAGCCGGTCGGCAACCCATGCGCTCTTTCAGGGAAGCATGCGATTAACCGTTCTTTCGGCCAGGATTTCAGCTCCGATCCGGAAGCGATGGCAAATGCAGAACTTATCGTACTCTGGGGGGCGAATCCGGCGGTCACGAATGTCCATCAGATGAAATTCATCCAGGAGGCGAGGAGGAAAGGCGGCCAGTTCGCGGTAATAGACCCGGTGTTCACTCCGACAGCCCAGAAAGCGGATTTGTATATCCAAATCAAGCCTGGCACAGATGCATGGCTCGCATACGGAATTGCAAAAATGTTGCTTGTTGAAGGCAAAATTGACGAAGCATTCCTTTCCACCCGGACAGCCGGCTGGGAGCCGTACAGAAAATTCCTTGAGGAAGATATAAGCCTTGAGGAAGTATATGAGCGGACAGGGGTCTGTGAGGAGGCAGTAAGAGCGATAGCTGATTTGTACGGGGATCACAAAAACGCTTTTACGTGGAACGGGCTCGGCATCCAGCGAAATACAAAGGGGCGCGGCAGTATCGAAGCGATAAACAGCCTTGCGGCAATGGCCGGAAACCTTACAGCTCCTTATGGCGGTTTATACTACATGCATTTCGATGTTGAGGATTTTCCACTTTCCCTATTGAATCATCAAGGGCCAGGCCATCCGAAAATCCAGGCTTCCCGGGAAGTCGATATTGGCCATTTTGCAAGGGGGGCGCTGAAATTGGAGGAGCCTCCGCTGAAGCTGTTATGGATTGCCTCGAGAAATATAGCAACCCAAGATCAGAACTTGAGTGCCTGGAAGGAATTGCTCAGCCAGCTTGAGCTGATTGTGGTCGTTGATTTATATATGACCAAGACAGCTGAACAGGCGGATATTGTTTTGCCGGCCGCCTCACATTTTGAAGAGGAAGATTTAAATGTCGGCTATTGGCATTACTGGCTGTCGTTGAACCAAAAGGCGATTCCACCATATTACGAGGCAAAGAGCGACCTGCAAATCGCCAGGGAACTGACAGCGCGCCTGAACGAGCTTGCACCCGGTTTTTCCAATTTCCCATCTGCCAAAGAGCCGATTGATTGGATCAAGGATGAACTGACTCCGAAGATGCTCAAACGGTATTCGATCACTTCCTGGGAGGATTTGCTTAAAGGCCCTCGGAAACGTCAGGACATCCCGCATGGAATCCCTTCGGGTGGTAAATTTAATTTTCCCGGGCTATCTGAAGTCCATGAATTGGCAGGCAAAACCTTCGCCCACTATTCAAATGAACCCGGCGGATACAGGCTGCTTTCCCCGCAGTCACTGCTTAGGATCCATTCACAATATGAAAAAGTCTCTTGGCTTTCTGGTGAAAACTCAGGCAACTGGATAGAAATTTCAGCAAAGGCTGCAATGGAACAGGGAATTGAAGACGGAGCAATAATAGAGTTATTTAATGAGCATGGCTCCCTGTCAGGAATTGCTAAAATCAATCCTACCTTGCCGGATGATGTCGTCCAGGCCGCACAGGCAGGCAACAACCCCGTTAATCAGCTGATTGCGTCCTCGAGCAGAATGGAAGTTCAGGAAAGTACGTATTTTTACGACAGCCTCGTTAAGCTAAGGAAATGGAGTGGGGAAAATGTTTAAACGCGCAGGGTTTCTTTTTAACGCGGATGATTGCATTGGCTGCAGAGCTTGCCAAATCGCATGCAAAAATGAAAACCAGACCCCGGCGGGGATTAACTGGCGGCGGGTGGATAAATTGGCACAAGGCCAGTTCATAACCGTCTCCTGCAATCATTGCGACAGCCCAGAATGTTTTCGGGTCTGCCCTCAGCGCGCCTTTACGAAACGAAAGGACGGTGTTGTCCAGATAGACGAAAACCTTTGCAACGGCTGCCAGCTTTGTGTATCTGCCTGCCCATATGGCGCTCCCCAATATAATGAAAAAACCCGGAAAGTCAGTAAATGCCAAATGTGCTTTCCAAGACAGGATGCAGGTCTCCTCCCCGCCTGCGTCGAGGCCTGCACAACCGGCTCCCTAAGCCTTATCGACCTGAATACATTCGAGGGCGAAACAGCCGTCCGGACTCTACCCGGCTTCCCCGACCCAAAAGTCACCCACCCCTCCATCCTCTTTCACCCACAAAAGCCAAGAAAAAGGTTCTTCCTTGGCCAGTGAAGCTAGGGCGGTTCCATTGCTTCTTCAGGACCCGAATGAGGCGTTGGAACCATCCCCGGCCTTACCCGGCTTCCACTTCTTTTATAACTTGGGCGAGTGTCTTTTCGGCCATCGAGGTTAGTTTGAGCCGGTAGTTTTGAAATGGGAGGTGGTTCGTGACTGGATTGGGAACAATCACACAGTGCATGCCGGCTGCGATGGCGGCTGCCGAGCCATTCAGTGAGTCTTCGAGGGCAATGGCCTCAGCAGGCTGCAAGCCAAGTGCGTTTAGTGCCTGAATATATAACGCGGGGTCTGGTTTGACTTGATGGACATCCTCCCTTGTCTTGATCGTATCAAAGAACTCGAAGATGCCAAATTTCCGTAAATACGATTCCACCCAATCCCGGCCGGAACTGGAAGCCAGCCCTACTTTTAAATTTAGTTCCTTCGCTTCGTCGAGAAACCCCCGTACCCCTTCTCTCAGTTCCAGGCTTACGGCACGTTGATGATAAAATTCCCTTGTTTTTGAATGGAGGCCAGCTTCATCCACTGTCATCCCAGTCACGTTTTCAAAAAAGGCATTTAATTGTTCATCAGTCGTTCCGATCACCTTTGAAAATTCTTCAAGAGTCAACTCGCATGCGAACCCTTTCATGATTTCCCTGTACGCTTCAAACCAAAGCGTTTCCGTGTCAACAATCAAACCGTCAAAATCAAATATAATTCCATTAATCATCTGGATATTCCTCACCTTTCTTTTTTGCAATGATTCTAATGCAGCCTCTCTTTTATTTGACTTGTCTCCCTTTCATTTATAGCAAACCACTCCTACTTTTAAATCAAAACATATTTTTGAAAAACTTTGTAAAGTTCCGCGGCTTGCAACCACCGTTTTATCTCTATTAAAAAAAATGTATACTTTACTAGGCCATTTCGCCTATTTTTGCAAAAACGCCAGGTTATGACACTTTATAGTCATATATTTTTAACGCTTGAAATAGAAAATCCATGTCCCAGCCTCCCCTGCCATCAAATGAACACAAACTGCATAAACGCCTTAAACCCTTATCCAGTAAGGCTTTTTGCCACACTCGGCTATCAGGATAATAGCTTAACTACCATTCTTCATTTCTCGCTAAAATTTTCAGAATTTTTCAACCCTATTGTAACAGACTTGTAATCTATCTGTGATGACGTTGTTAAATAGAATAGAGTATAGTAGGTTTAGCAAATCACACCAGGGGGTAAACATACATGTTGAAGAAATTGCTGGCCGTCCTTCTAATGACAACTATGCTGACGACTATCCTACCGGGCATGAGTGAAGCTGCATCTTACCATACACAAGCTATTTCTGTCGCTAAAGCCAATTTGGGCGTAAAATATAAATGGGGCGGAATCACCCCAGCAGGTTTCGATTGTTCAGGACTTGTGAAGTATTCATACGGCAAAGCAGGTAAAGTCCTGCCCCGTACAGCCGGTGAAATGTGGGGCAAGGGAACACGAGTTTACAGCCTCCAGCCGGGAGACCTTGTATTCTATAAAACTTACGCATCTTCCAAACCGACACATGTAGGAATCTACATCGGAAGCGGGAAATTCATCCACTCTGCTTCCTCCAAAGGTGTATCCATCGCCTATCTAAGCAATTCCTACTGGAAGCCGCGCTATGTTGGCGCGAAACGAATCTAATCTAGCATAAAAGCAAAGAGAGCCGGACAGGCTCTCTTTTTTCTGCAAAAATTGCCGTCAAACAGCCTCGGCTGCCCTCACTTTTTTAACTTCTGGCAGTAAAATTCCCCTTATGCCTCATATTTCATTTTCCGGAGTCCGAAAAAGAAAAAGACTACTGAAAACCCAATTAGCACAAGTGCCGATGACAGGATAGCAGGCCCATTCAGGCTGCCGCTGACAATTTCGGTTATGCCGGACATCATCCAGCTTTGTGGGACAAACTTCGCAATCATTTTCATAAAATCAGGAACAAGCTCTAAAGGCCAATATACCCCGCCAAGCATACAAGTACTCACGATGATGACCGCGCTTATTGCTCCGGCCTGCTGCTTTGTTTTGACAAGCCCCGCAATCATCAATCCAAGGCCGACAACCGTCAGGATGATCAACGATGCGAATGGAATGAAATAGAGCAGATTCCCCCAGCTGCCATTGAAGATTAATTTGGTTGCTAATGCCATAATACCAAGCTGAATCCATCCTAATAAAAAATACGATAGAATATAGCCGGTAATAATTTGCCACCTCGTTGCCGGGGTCGTCAATAGCCTTGGCCATGTGCCGCCGGTTCTTTCCTCAAGGATTGTCGCCGCGGCACCCGAAATACCAAACATCATGAACATAATCGTAAATCCAAGCGAACCAATCGACACGCTCGCCCCTTTATTGCCTTCCTTCTGGATAATTTCCTTCTCTACCTTGATACCATTATGACTGGAAACCTTTTGAAGCAAGACCGGTAAGGCCTCATCCTCCATTCCAGAGGCAAGGGAGTAACTTGTCAAAATCGTTCTCGCTGTGCCTTCAAGATGGGGGGAAAGGGCGAGATACTCAGTCGTTTCCCGCTGGACAATTACATCGAAAAGCGGTTTCTCCTCCGTGATCCTTTCTTCCATTCCATCAGAAATGATGACAGCAGCAATGGCCTTCTGGCCTTTCACTGCCTCTCCTGCTTCTTCAAAGTTCACTTTTTCCCATTTATATTGACCGTTCGCTGTCAGCAGCCCAGCTGCCCGTTCTGAAAGCTCGCTCGTTCCCGCGGCATATAGAACAAGCGGCTTTTTCCTATCCGAATCTCCGGCCATTCCGCCAAAAATAATGCTGAATACAAGGGGCATGACAATCATCAGCACCCAAACCGAAGGAGTCCGGAACATCGATTTAATATGGAGCCAGGCAATCGCAAATGCCTTATGCATACATAGTCCTCCTCTCGACAGCGAGGCGGCTCAGGCCGATGGCCAGAAAAACGGCACCAAGTGCTAAAAGCCCAACCGCTCCGGGCAGAACGTCCCTGACGCTGCCGCCAGACATTAACTCAAGGAATGACTGCAGGGCAAGAGCGTTAGGAAACACTTTTACGAGATTGTTGACCCAATCAGGGAAAACATACAGCGGAACCATACTCCCTCCGACCGCTGCCATGATTTGCGTTCCGAGCATACCCGCTGTACTGAACGCCTTCCCTGTTTTCATGAACGCACCAGCCATAACCCCAAGCGCGCTGGCGCTGAACACAAAGGAAAGGCCAATCACGACCACCCCTGGAATCGAACTGCCCCAATCGACTGAAAATAGAAAACGTGTTCCGACAATAATGGCGAGCATTTGCAGCGAGGACAATAATAGGATGCCTAAAAATTTCCCGCCCAGATATTCATAGTGTGTTAATTTTGAAACAAGCAGGCGCTTAAAAACCTCCTGCTCCTTTTCTTCTATCATTGCACTGACTCCTATCGTGACCGTCATCAGCAGGAACATGACACCCATACCGGCCGCATAATACTGGAACGAGCTGACAGTTACTTCCTCTTTACCCGCCGCTTTTTCCTTTACCAGTTCAAACGGCGCGTCTCCTGACAGCACTTGATCGGTTCCCGGATTGGCCGGAATCTGGGCACCATTTGCTACCGCCGCGGCAACCGCTAATTTCGTTCCTTCCATCCGGACCGCTGCTTCCCTCGAAAATTGCTGGACGACGTTTTCAGTGATCATGGACTGCAACGCGGCCGAAGGAATTGAAATCAGCTTCACCGATGTTTCGCTTCCTGCCATGACACTGGTTGAGAAATCCTCATGAATAATTAGGCCGACTGGCAGCTTCTGTTCGCGCAGCATCTTGTAAAGCTCACCTTCACTCATTTCTTTCACATCGACCATTTCAGTGAGCCCTTTTGCAAAAACTTCCTGAACTATCGTATCTCCAAGCTCACCTTTATCCTTGTTGACGATTCCGAGCGTAAATTTGTCTATCTTGACTTCACCATCACCCATCAATGTGCCAAACGCCGAGCCTAATATCGCAATCAGCAGCATAGGCATCAAAATGAGGGTAAGCAAGGCTTTTCTGTCCTTTGCGATCAACAGGGTGTCCTTAAGGGCCAGCCATAAAAAACTCATTTTCCTTCCCTCCCTAGTCGCGCAGATTTCTTCCTGTTAAGTGCAAGAATACACTTTCCAAATTAGGTTCAATAATTTCAACTCCGGAAATTTGCGCGCCGGCTTCGGTCATTTTTTGGACCAGACCGCTTAGAACGGATTGAGGTTCCCGATGGAATACAGTCAATTGTGTCCCTGAATAGCTGATGTCCTCTACAGGAATCAAACTGCCGAGTGTTTCGGCTGACGTGAAACCTTCAGCTATGGAAAAAACCATCCTTGACCTGTCCCCGATTGTATCCCTTAGCTCTGGGATAGTCCCAAGGGCGATCAGCTTCCCATGATCCATGATGCCAATCCGCTCGCACAAAAACTCGACCTCCTCCATGTAATGGCTTGTGTAAATGACGGTCATTCCCTCTTGGTTCAACCTTTTGACCGTTTCAAGTATATGTGTCCGTGATTGAGGGTCGATGCCGACAGTTGGCTCATCCATGATTAGCAATTCAGGATTATGCAAAATCGCCGCACCTATATTGACCCGCCGCTTCATACCGCCCGAAAACGTCTCCACCTTTCCCTTTGCCCTGTCCGCCAATCCAATTAAATCAAGTGTTTCCGCCACGCGTTTTTCAAGTACGCTTCCAGATAGCCCATACATTCTTCCCCAGAAAAGTAAATTCTCCCGCGCGCTCATTTCCTGGTAAAGAGCGATTTCCTGAGGAACGATTCCAATCAGACCCTGCGCCTTTTTAGATTCCTTCACGATATCAATTCCGGCTATCTCGATTGAGCCGGACGTGGGTGGAAAAAGGCCGGTGAGCATATTGATGGTCGTCGACTTTCCCGCCCCGTTTGGGCCTAGAAGCCCGAAAGATTCCCCTTTCTTTACGCTAAAGGACACCTCTTTCACAGCCTCGAAATCCTTGAATGTCTTTTTCAGCGAAGACACTTTTAATAGTTCCATTTTCCCATCCTCCTTTCTCAATATATGACAATCTAACTATATCACTTTAAGAAGGATTTGATTGGCATTTTCGCAAAAATTTCAAACATTCCCACATTCTGTCCAGCTATGTTTTGAAAGCAGAAAAAGCAGGCGTTTGCCTGCTTTTTTTTAAATTCAGCTATCATTTCGTTTAGGTATCATTATTCTTTTGCAAGATAACCCGTAAATCTGAAATCATTTCCTATTTTAACTATGTCTGTGTCAGAAAGGGTGATGACATCTCGCATCGTTTCTGCTCCGTTTCCCTCCAGAAAGGTAGGAGCTCCCTTGCCTCCTATCAGCTTTGGGGCAAAATAAAGGACCACTTTATCGACAAGGCCTTTTTCAAGGAAACTCGCATGGACGGTTCCTCCCCCTTCTAGCAACAGAGAGGAAACGAGTCTTTTCGCAAGGGTGTCTAGGACGTCTTCCGGGTCAACTTCATTTTCCCCTTTTGTGCGAAAGACTTCGACCCCCATCGTTTCAAGTAAATTCACCTTTTCCAAGGGAGCGGAATTGCTCGTAAATATCCATGTCTTCGCCAAACCATCTGTCACTACTTTTGAATCAAGAGGAGTTCTTAGCCTGGAATCAAGAATAATCCTGATCGGATTGCGCCCATTCGGAATACGGGCTGTTAGTTCCGGATTATCTTTGATTACTGTGTTGATTCCAACAAGGATAGCCATATGTTCATGTCGCAGGAGATGGACATCCCGCCGTGACTCTTCAGACGTTATCCACTTACTTTCCATTGTGCGGGTGGCGATTTTCCCGTCAAGCGATGCGCCTGCCTTCATTGTGACAAACGGCCTTTTAGTCACGATGAACTTATTGAAAACTTCATTCATTTTTCGTGATTCTTCCTCACAGACCCCAATTTGTACATTGATTCCCGCATTTTCAAGGATTCTAACGCCATTTCCTGAGACAAGCGGATTTGGGTCAAGCGTCGCAATCACGACATTTTTTATCCCGGCCCGGACGATTGCCTCGGCACAAGGGCCAGTCCTTCCATGGTGGGAGCAGGGCTCCAGCGTCACATAGATTGTTCCGCCCCTGGCATATTCACCGGCCATGCTTAGGGCATGAATTTCCGCATGCGGCTCACCGGCTTTTAGATGGGCTCCAATGCCAACAATTCTTCCTTCATTTACAATAACCGCCCCAACAAGCGGATTCGGGTCGGTTTGGCCTTTTTGAGCCTTAGCATTTTGCAGAGCCAAATTCATGTAAAACCCATGGTCAGTCATTCGGGCATGTCCCTTCTTCCCTGAGATGCCCTGAACGAATGATTTTCGTTTCAAGATATCTTTCATTATATTCGGAAACATCCCCCCACAGCGGTAGTCTGGCCGAAACAGGAAGGCCTGAATTTTTCAATGCTTCTAGTTTCCTTGGATTGTTTGTCATGAGGATGACGGGCTTTGACCTTAGGGCTTTCAAAACAGAAATCGCGTCATCATAATTACGTGAATCATCAACAAACCCAAGTCCTTCATTCGCTTCCACTGTATCAAAGCCATTCTCCTGAAGAATATAAGCCATCGCCTTGCTGAATAGTCCAATTCCCCTTCCCTCGTGATTGGCCAGATAGAAAAGCGCGCCAGTGCCGTGCTCAACAATCATCTTCATCGAGTGTTTTAATTGGTAACCGCAGTCACAGCGTTTACTTCCAAATATATCTCCCGTGTGGCAAATGGAATGCATCCTGATGATCGCTTCATCGCCATATTGAAAGTCACCATACACTAATACACTTGATTGCTGGTATTCAGCAAGATTGGCAGATGATAACTTATCGATGATCTTTTGAAAATCTTTAGTAACCTCATCACAATTCATCCAGCAATACCATTGGAACACGACTGTTTCTCCGAAAAGGTTCACAGGAAGGCGAATTGGCCCCACCAAATAAAGTGCACTTTCACCGGTACGAATCAGCTGGATTTTGTCCTCCAAAATGGATAGCACTTTTGAATCCAATTTTAGTTCACTCATTATACAAGCCCCTTTAAACGATTTGTTTACAATTGGCAAAAGGAATTGCCAACTGGCAATTCCTTTCACCCTTCTATTCAGACATCGATATCGCGGATGAGGTTCGCCATTTCAATCGCAGCAGCCGCGGCTTCCCAACCTTTATTTCCTGCCTTTGTGCCTGCGCGTTCAATCGCCTGTTCAATCGAGTCAACTGTTAAGACGCCAAATATGACAGGCACTCCTGTCGAAAGGGCAGTGTTGGCTACGCCCTTGGCCGCTTCATTGCAGACGTAATCGAAATGGGGAGTAGAACCGCGGATGACAGCCCCAAGAGTGATAACGGCATCGTATTTATTTGATTTCGCCAATTTTTGTGCAATCAATGGAATTTCAAATGCCCCGGGGACCCAGGCTATATCAACCTGTTCCATCTCAACGCCATGGCGCTTTAGAGCATCCATTGCCCCTCCGACTAATTTATCCGTAATAAATTCATTAAACCTTCCAGCCACAATGCCGATCTTTAATCCGGATCCTACCAGATTTCCTTCAAAAATATTACTCATCTGTCTATTCCTCCATATCTAGTTTTGCCTAGTTGGCACATATTAACCTTAGGATTTAAGGCGCTCTTCTTTATTTTTATAAGCGATTAAATCTTCAATTGTAATCATCTTTAAACCAAAGCGGCGGGCAACTTTATCCAATTCAGGAATCCTTGCCATTGAGCCGTCTTCATTCATAATCTCACAAATAACCCCTGCGGGACTCGCTCCACACAAATTTGCCAGGTCAACCGCAGCTTCAGTGTGGCCGGGGCGCTCCAGTACTCCCCCTTTTTTCGAGACTAGAGGGAAAACATGTCCCGGCCGCCTAAAATCTTCAGGGCGGGCATGAGGGTGCAGCATCCCCATAATAGTCGCTGACCGTTCAAATGCGGAAATGCCGGTAGTTGAAGATTTATGGTCGATGCTGACTGTAAAAGCCGTGCCATGCGTATCCGTATTTTGCGAGACCATTGGATGTAAATCAAGTTTAATTGCCAGTTCTTCACTGACAGGCACGCAAATAAGCCCTCTTCCGTATGTAGCCATGAAATTAATGACTTCGGGGCTTGCCTGCTCCGCAAGCGAAACGAAATCCCCTTCATTTTCACGTCCTTCATCATCACAGACAATAATAACCTTACCCGCCTGAAGATCTTGAATAGCCTCTTTTATTGTGCTGAACATGGTGCTCACTCCTTACATGAATCCTTTATCTTTTAAAAATTGAAGCGAAATCGATGAGGCTGTCCCTGTCTTCTTTACCGGTCCAGGATTCAAGAATTGGTGAACATATTTCCCAAGCATGTCACACTCAATATTGACAGTATCCCCTGCCCCTTTTATTGAAAGTATCGTTTCTGAAAGAGTATGGGGGATGAGGGAGATTTTAAATGACCGATCAGTCACCTCAAATACCGTCAAGCTTGTCCCATCAACGGCAATAGAGCCTTTCAATATAATGAATTGAAGCAGGTCTCCTCCAGCTTCAATTTCATAATAAACTGCATTGCCCAGCCGCTCTTTTCCAGTAATGGTGCCGGTCCCATCGATATGGCCGCTGACAAAATGGCCGCCGAATCTCCCGCCTGCCGCCATCGCCCTTTCGAGGTTAACTTTTGATCCCTTCTTCAAATCCCTCAGATTCGTCGCCTTTACTGTTTCCGGCATGACATCGACAGTAAAGCGTTTTTGCTTGAAAGAAGTGACAGTAAGGCAGACACCATTCACAGAAATACTGTCGCCAAGGTGGACATCCTCCAAAACTTTATGCGCTTCAACTGACAGAACAATTGAATTGCTTGTCGAGGCAATGGCAGAGATAGTTCCGATTTCTTCAATAATCCCAGTAAACATCGCAATCTCCTTTTCTGTAGCTTACCCAATCTAAGGATATCCCAAGAGCCAGGCCATTCATGCAAAAAAGCCCCAAGGACAGAATCACCTTGGGGCTTAAAAAGCATACCTAAATAAAGGTCTTATATTTAAGAGGTTTTCTTCACCCACTAGCGGTCTCCGTTATAACCCCTATTTAAAAAACTAGGGGAAATACGATAAAACACGTAAATGGGCATACTTGTCCCTTTAGTTAATAAACCTTCACTTTTCCTTCTCCCATCCAGACTATACTGTCGGCCCCGGAATCTCACCGGATCCACCGAATGCCGTAAAGCACCCGGGTCACGGGCTTGGAAGCATCTTGCCCCATCACCGCCGGTAGGGAATTTCACCCTGCCCCGAAGGAATATTCAATTAGAATAGTTAAATTATACTCCTATATGGGCAAAAATGATACAAATTGAAATTCCCAGTGCCTGAAGCAAGAGATCTATTCCCGGCAACCATTAAAGATTATAAAAATCGCTCATCTCATAATTTGAATAAGGATTATAGTCCAGCCACCCTGTAAAGGCACTGTTGTTGACCTTGAGATACTCTTTTGCAAAATGGATGAATTCTATCGTCGCCAGTTTTTTTCCTGAGTAAATACGTAAATACTCCGCAAGAAATTCAAGTGACGCTTCTTCACCATGCGGTTTGAGCATTTCCCAAAGTTTGATGGCCGGTTTCGCCTGAATTTGGCCGGTTATCCCGCCGTAATTACCCGCATATTGATCAGCGGGCAAATTCGCTTTAACCCCTTCCTCAAAAATCATAATTTCATTATATTTATTGGCAAAAGCAAAGCTTTCTTCTTCATTCTTCTTTTGCCCTGCCATAAAATAGAGCGAAGCAGCCAGTTCCGACAGCCCATCATTAAGCCAGGCATCCGTGTGCCTTTCAAAATGGACATTTCCATAAAACCATTGCTGCGCTATCTGGTGGACAAGGAGGTGCTCAGGCGTCTCGCTGTCGGGAAGATGATAAAAAGTATCCTCCACTATATTTATGGGTTGGAGAATTAATCCTGGACGGCTTCCTTTCCGGGTATCTGTTATGACAAGATCAAGCTGCTTGTGCGGATAGCTGCCAAATTCTCTTTCAAAAAATCCTACTGCGTTAAGCGCAGTTTTTATTATCTCCCCTGCCCGCCTGTTGTCCTCTGAAGCAGAAAAAACCCTTATTTCAGTACCGCCTGCCTTTGCTTTTTTCATTTCATATCCATCGAGAAGCAAAACTGACATTTCCTTCAAGTTCTCACCAGATATTGTACCCGCAGTCTTCCTTTGATCGGTATCAACCCCAGATGTAACAGCTTGTAGATTACCAGGGAGATTAAAGGTAAGCGCAATGTCCGCAGAGGGAGTAGAATATGTCTCTTTCTCAAGTGAAGGAGGATAAAACAGCCAGTCCTTATCAAAACCAGGGAGCATTGGATACCATTGAAGCGGATTATAGATTCCTTTCTCAATAAGATTTTTAGGCAGCGAGAAAGTATAAGCAATTTCCGTTTCCCTGGTCTCCCCTGACCGAATGGGCCGCATTAAAGGAACATTCAGACGTATCCCATCAAGTTCGAAAGCAGTTTTTTCGCCTGCAATCGCAACCTTTTCAATGGCTGTTTCACCTTCCCCTATTTCTTGCATGCACTTATCCACCGCAAAGGAGACAATCTTTCTCCGGCATTGGTCCCTTGCCATATCACCAAACTGGTTCGGGAAGAAATAAAATGAAAGATTGTTCCAAGTGCTATCTGAAGTATTGGTGACTTTAATGACAGCATTTACAAGAAAGCCGGCTTCCCCTTTCATTTTCAGGGACAATTTGTAATTAGACTTAACACCTTCTTTGAGTACCACCGGTTCAAAGTCAGATGGGAGTCCAATGGCGCCATGTTCCGTTTGGGTTGGTTTATTTTTTCCACCCGTTGTTTCTCCAGCTTTAGTCATCTGTCCAGAGTCAACTTTTTCGGAAACAGACGGGGTTTCCACGATTTTGGCAATATATACAGCGCCTCCAATCACTAGGAGGGCAAGCATGGCAGCAGCTAGTCTCCTCATTCTTCCTTGCCGCTTTTTCCGTTGCTCTTTTTCAGCTGAATATGTAAATTGCTTTGGTTTGCCTCCATCGGCCAGCATTTCATAGTTCTGATTGACGAATTCAAATTTATCCATACCGACCCTCCTGATTGGAGTATTTTCCCTTTTTAATTAGACGGATTCCTCAACCCAAACGTTTCAAAAAGAAAAAGCCGGCCTATTAAGCCGTCATCGACGGCCTTTTGGCCAAGCTTTCTGTTATTTCGCCTATTCACCTTATTCCTAGCGCCTTTTTAGTTGCAGGACCGACTACTCCGTCAGCTTGGAGCTTTTTCGCTTTCTGGAACCGTTTTACGGCTGCTTCGGTGCCAGGCCCGAAAACACCGTCAATGCCATTCGTGCTGTATCCCTTGCTCGTAAGGGCGCGTTGGAGCTCCTTGACCGCTGGCCCCTTGCTTCCTTTTTTCAGAACAACTGAGGAAGACGGTATGCCTGCAGCCGGCACAGCCGACCCTGTTACCTTATATCCATTAGCCGAAGCTATCGCATTGAATGATTTTTTTGAGGAAGTGATAATAACTGGCGTATTGACCTCGACCTGGGAATACAGCCACTGGACTTCATCATTATACATCCGAATGCATCCGCCGCTCACATACCCGCCAATCGATTTCGGGTTGCTGTTACCGTGGATTGCATAAGTGGTTCCCCATGTTCCATTGGCATTCAGGCCAAGCCACCTGTTGCCGAGCGGATTTTTCGGGCTGCCTCCTGGAATCTTATCTTTGTAATAAGGGCGGTTGACAATTTTATTAACAATTTTGAATTTGCCCTCCGGTGTATAGGAGGCCTTCCGTCCTGTCCCTACCCTAAAAACTTTCACTAACTTGCTGTTATCATAGTAAGCCAGCTGATTCGTCGACTTATTAATAATTATGAATTCCCCGCTGGCCGCCATGGCTGGCGCTTCAAACAGTACCATGGAAACAAACAGCAACAAGCAAATGAATATCTTCTTCACTTAATGTCCCCCTTTTGTGATCAGGCAGTTCATCATATGCAGTTGCAGTAAATTATTGCCTGCACTTTCTGTAATTGTCTCTTCGCCATATTAGACTAATCTTTACATTAATAGTTACATAGATTTCACTTTGATGGTAATTATTTCAATCTGTTTTTTACGACAATGAATTGTCATAATTTATCGTTTGTCAAAAATTGCAGCAAAACATGTTGTTTTTCAAATATTAGTCTATGAACTCGTCAATCTTTGTTACAAAAGCAATGATTCTTCAAAAACCGTTCACTATTTTGCCATAAGTATAGGCATTATCGAGAAAATCGATTAATCAACGTTTTTGCTACTTAATAATTGAATTTATCCAACTATCTCCTTTTCCTATAATGAAAGTGACGCATCAAGCCGCCAATAAATCGAACAAGGAGGAAAGGAAATGGAAAGCGAATTTAAGCCCGATTTATCATATGACGCGGGACCCACAGGATGTGGCGAACTGATTATGAACCTGTTTTTAACGATGAGAAAAATGAAAAGCGGGCAGATCATTGAAGTTATTTCCTACGATCCCGGAGCGAGGGAGGATCTTCCCGCGTGGTGCCGCTTGCAGAAGCATCGCCTCCTTGGCCGGCGTGATGATGGCAAAATAAGCTACTACTTTATTAAAAAATCGTAAAAAAATCATTTCATGCGAGTGGAGGAATTTAAAATGGCAGGAAAATTTCTAGTAAGTTTGACATGTGCAAAAAATGATCCGGATAAGGCTACGGTTGGTTTCGTCGTCGCAAATGCCGCTGTAGCATCCGGACAGGAATCAGTCGTATTCCTGAATGTTGAAGGAGCCTATCTTGCATCCAAAGGGTACGCGGATGATATTAATGAAGAAGGGTTTGCTCCTTTAAAGCAGCTGATGGAAAATTTCATAGAGGCCGGGGGCACGCTTTGGGTATGCAGCCCATGTTTTAAGAAAAGAAATCTAAGTGAAGAAAATCTGGTTGATGGCGCAATCATTGTAGGCGGAGCAAAGCTTGTTGAGTTCCTAAGCCTTGGCGCGGCTTCCATTACTTATTAAGCTGGTGATCGTAGAATGGTAAACCCACATGCAGTGTGTGACGGCGGCGACCTTGATTGCGGTTCGGGTCTCCTGCTAATCATTAAGAAAGCCATCGACCCGCTTGCCGCTGGAGAAATTCTCGAGGTGAGAAGCAGAGAAAGAACAGTCGCCGATGATCTCCCAGCTTGGTGCCGGATGGTGGACCATATTTTTCTCGGCTCACAACCTGGTGACAACACAAGCCGTTATTTTATTCAAAAGGGAACTTCCCAAGAGAATCTAAAAGCCGATTTGCAAGCAGCTAAAGGATATAAATGGAGTGTCCGTGCAAGGGGCGAAAAAGATCTCTCTGCGAAGGTCTTTACGAGGAACCATACATTCATGGCAGGCCAGCCTGCTGACTTCAGCCCGAAAGTAAATGCGCCTAGCGCGGTTGATTTTCTCCTCGCCTCCCTTGCATCATGCCTTGCTGTCGGCTTTAAAGCCCAAGCATCACGGAGGAATCTTGTAATTGATAATCTAGAACTATCCTTAAAAGGCGGGCTCGATAATGTCCTTTACCATATGGAAATTGAAGATGATGGCAGTCCGAAACTTGGCTCCATCACTGGGACTTTTTATCTTTCCTCGCCTGAGGAAGAGGTAGTTCTGAAAGAAGTATGGGACAATACCCTGAAACGTTCGCCAGTTTACCAAACCTTGAAACAGTCAGTTGATATTGAAATTAACCTGAGTATCGTATTTTAAAAGAAAAAGAGAACCCTAGTAATGCAACCACGGTTATTAGCAGGGAGGAAAACAGATGGTTTTGCCAAAGTTTCCGGTCACTGTCATAGGCAGCTGGCCAAGATCCGACGAGGTAAAAAAGGCGATGCGCGATAAACGGGCCGGAAGAATCTCCGAAGAAGAATTCAAGGAAGTAACAGACCAGGCTATCCTTAACTGCCTGAAATGGCAGGAAGAAGCCGGAGTGGATATCGTATCGGACGGTGAGCAGCGCCGCGACAATTTCATCTCGTTTGTCGCTGATCATCTGGACAATGTCAGAATGCTAACAGTGTCTGAACTGCTTGATTATGTAGAAGATAAAGCCAGTTTCGAAGAAATTCTCGGAACATTGGATGTTCCTGCTTTTTCTATGTCAAACCCAGCCGCTACCGGCAAGATCACTCGGAAGAAACCGCTTGCCCTGGATGATTTTCTTTTTTTGAAAAAGCATACCGATAAAGCCGTAAAGGTTGCCTTGCCAGGCCCATATTTGCTCACAAGGGCAATGTGGGTCGAAGGCCTGTCTAAAGAAGCCTATCCAACTAAGGAGGATTTGGCCGAGGACATCATCAAGATACTGCGTGAAGAGCTTGATGACTTGATTGCGGCTGGGGTGGAGTTTGTCCAATTTGATGAACCTGTTCTGACTGAGCTTGTCTTTACGCAAAAAAATGCCAACCGGACGTTCATGTGCGGTGCTTTGACAGCGAAAGCAGATGCGGAAGAGGAAATCGAATTCGCTCTTGGATTAATGAATCAGGTTACAAAAGGCATGCTTGGGAAAGGGACAAGAATTGGCATTCACATATGCCGCGGCAACTGGAGCACACAGGAACAAGTCCTGCTCCGTGGACCGTATTATCCATTGGTTCCGTATATATCAAGAGTGAATGTTGACCAGCTTATTCTTGAATATGCGACACCGAGGGCGGGTGAATTGGATGCAATCAGTGAGTTTGGCAATAAGGAACTTGGTTTAGGTATTGTAAATCCACGAACTGAAGAGGTTGAAAACGCCGAATCGATCATAGCGCGTGTTGAAGAAGCAAGAAAGTACATGCCGGATGAAAAAATCTTTTTGAACCCGGACTGCGGGTTTGGCACATTCGCCCAGCGGCCGATGAATAGTGACGATATCGCTTTTAGAAAATTGACCGTAATGGTGGAAGCAGCCCGCAGGCTTCGAGAAAATGCTAATACAACCAAATAAGAAAAGGTGGTCTTTAGATGGGACAAGTCATGAACTTTAAAGTCGATGGTATTGGAACTGGTATGCGCGTTGATGTAACAGCAGGAAAACACACGATTGCTATTGACGAGCCTGAATCATTTGGCGGTAAAGACTCCGCCATCGATCCCCTATCCGCTTTTCTTTCCTCGCTTATCGCCTGCGAGAACGTTATGGCACAAATCATCGCAAAAGAAATGGATTTCCATTTAAAGGGCATTTCTTTTGAAGTGACCGGAAACCTTGATTTGGCGGGTTTGATGGGAGACCCTGGGGTAAAACCATATTTTCAGGAAGTCATTGTACGTGCTTCTCTCGAAACTTCCGAATCAGAAGAAAGGATTGCTCAATTGCAAAAAGCCGTCGACAGCCGCTGCCCTGTTTTCAGGACAATCAAAGACGCCGGCATACCAATTGAAAACCATTGGATTGCGGCTGAGAAACTACAGAAAATATAACAAGCAAAAGCTTCCCCTTGCGGTTAGACAAAAACCCCCTGCCACTTATTTACTGTGGCAGGGGGTTTTGTCTAATTATCGAATACCCTTCATAAATCCTTCAATTTTCGGAGCCAGAATGAAAAGGACGATACTCAAAACAATCGAAGCGCCTCCGATAATTCCGAAGTAGAACATTTCATTCTCTGCGGAGTAAAATTTGACGACAAGGGCATTTAATGCCTGGGCAGCCGCGTTGGACAGGAACCAGAGGCTCATCGTCTGGGCGGAGAATGCCGCAGGGGCAAGCTTAGTCGTTGCTGAAAGACCTACCGGCGACAGGCACAGTTCACCAAGAACAACAATCAGGTAACTAAGGACAAGCCAAAGCGGATTAACAAGCGCATCCGCTCCGCCGAAGTATGCAGGCAGCAGGATGACCAAGAAGGACAAACCGGCGAACAGCAATCCGAGTGAGAACTTCTGTGGAATGCTCGGCTGGCGCTTCCCTAGCTTCACCCACATCCAGGCGAAAACCGGTGCCAGAGTAATAATGAATAATGGGTTCAACGACTGGAACCAGGCTGGCGAGATATGGATGCCGGCAAAATTCAATTGTGTCCGTTTATCCGCAAAGTTCGCAAGAATGGTTGAGCCCTGCTCTTGAATTGCCCAGAACATGACAGAAGCGATGAACAGCGGAATGTAAGCAATCAGGCGTGACCGTTCAGTATCCGTTGTTTGAGGGCTGCGGTACATGACGATGAAATAGGAAGTCGGAATCAGGATCCCGAGAATTCCAACCAACGTAATGAAGCTTTGGAATGTAAGCAACCCGGCTGGGATTGCAACCGCAACTAGACCGCCAATGATCAGAATTGCAACGCCAAAAATAATTGCCGTTTTCTTCTTTTCAGCCGGTGACAGCGGATTTGCGATATGCGTGCCGGCAAGTCCAAGGTTCTTCTTCTTTGTCAAAACGAACAACAGAAGCCCGAAGAACATCCCGACAGCGGCAATACCGAATCCGAGGTGGAAGCTTGTTTTCATGACAGAACCGACAATCAACGGGGAAATGAATGCACCCAGGTTGATTCCCATATAGAAAATACTAAAACCGGAATCACGGCGTGCATCGGTTTCGCTGTATATTTCACCAACCACGGACGAAACGTTCGGCTTCAGCAAACCAGTACCGATAACAATAAGTACCATCGAAACAAAGAAAAATGTAACATTTCCGGGAATCGCAAGCGCGATGTGCCCGAACATGATTAATATCCCGCCGAAGAAAACGGCTTTCGCGGTTCCGAAAACCCGGTCGGCGAGCCAGCCGCCAATAATCCCGGACATATAAACAAGAGATCCGTAAATGGACATGATAGCAAGAGCGGTTTTTTGGTCAAGCCCAAGACCGCCTTTGGACACTTCGTAGTACATATAATAAACCAGGATCGCCCTCATTCCATAATATGAGAACCTCTCCCAAAACTCTGTGAAGAAAAGAGTGAAAAGCCCCTTAGGATGGCCAAAGAAACCTGTTTGGGGAACACTATCCACAATTTTCTGCCTATTATAGTTTGACATGTTGTTAGCCTCCTCTATGTTATTCTATAATACTTTTTTCAGTGGAATTTTGTCAAAAACTATTTTTGGCAAATTGCAAAAATATTGTATTAATCAGCTAATTCAAATACTTTAGTAAAAAAATAAGTTTTTTTGAAATAATGATTATATTCATAATTTTTCCTTTGCTCTGAGTCTTTCCCTAGTTCTGAAAATATGTAATTTTTTTGTATAAGTGCTTTCCTTCACAGTTTTCATAAATCAACCCCCAGCTTCAAGCAGGGGGAATATAAAAATTGCAAATCTTCTAGGTGGCTCCATTTATGGAACTTCCCTATTTTTTGCTGTCTGTCCTGGTTTTCCCATTTAAAAAGGGAACAAAACCTGCAGACAAAAACTAGGTTCATTCTAAAAAACAGAAATGCCGGGTGGATCATTCAATAAAAGTGTTGAAAACCTTCTTCATCTTTTCTGTTCAACTTGTCAACATTCAGATTGGCGGGTGAAATTGGAAAAAAACACATTACAAAAGACCAGCCCTGGATAATGAGGCTGGCCCGCAAAGATAATAATGCTTATTTTTTTTCTACTTCCACAAAGCTAATTTGGCCTTTGGTTTGGAGGCTTAACGAATCAGGGATTTTCATGTATATCATGGAATCGCCCCCCTGAATCATATGGTCGTTTATTTTCTCGCCCGTAAATTGTCTCGAGGTAAAGCTGTTGCTTAAGATTCCGATATCAACTTTTACCTCTTCAGGAGATATTTCCAAATTGTTTCCTTTAATCTGATACCCCAATGCTTTTATTTTTTCCGTAAAATCAAATCCGTCGATGAAAAGTGGATTACGATAACTGTAGATTTCAATTTGATTCTTTAAACTGCTGTCCCGCTCGACGATGATTTGCGGCCCGAATTCAGCCTCCGTCGTTAAGTTCAGTTTATCAAATGACAAATCCTTGATCGTATCCTTCTTATAAAGGTATTTTTCATCGATTTGCTCTTGTTTGCCTTCATATATTTTTTGGTAAAAATCTGAATTTTCCCGTTCAATATCCCGCATGGATACACGTCCGCCGCCAGCTTTTTCCTCTTTCATTAACGGTGATGCCAAATTTGCAGCGAGCAGGATGCCAATGTAACAAAGCAACAGCCAGTGCGTCACCTTCGGGTTGCCTAATCTGATTTTGCCTGACTTTGAAAGGAATACTGCCCCTCCAACAACTAAAATGATCAACCATATGCCACCCATTAATTCCTCACCTCCATACGCTGCAATACCGCTATCCCAGCTGTGTAGAATGCGCACGCGGTGATTAACGCTTTTACCGAAAATAGCAAAATATTTCTTTCTTCCACATAATACTCGAGTGTATTTAAGAAAAATTGATTATTCATGGCTTCTCCGAGCATGATCATTCCGACAATCAGCACTGGAATCAGAAGTATAAACACCTTGCTAAATGCCGTCAGCGAGCTGATAAAGTAACCAATCGAACTGACGAGAAGAAGATAAAAGAACATGACGGCGATACCCGTAAGTGCATCTTCAGGTCCGCTTCGAGTTGAGTATACAGATTGGTTTGTGGACAGAAACAGGACAGCCTTGATCAAGTTCCCTGCCAATAACGCGGTAATGCTCCCAAGCAAACCCGCTGTCGCGAGGAAGAGGATATTGGAAATTCCGCTGCTGACCCGGCTTGTGACAAAGGTAAAATCATGGTAGCGGTTTTGCTTTGTATTCACTGTGATCGCTGTGACGAATGCCCAAAACAATGTAAAAATAATAACTCCATCAGCAGAATAATACTTTACATTGATCCACAGTCCATTCCCGCTCGTCCCGCTAGAACTTACCCCTAAAAGTGAAAACAGGACCGCAAGAACCTGGATGCCAACAAGCGCACTGAACGCGTCAATATTGGCTCTTAATTTATGAAAATACTGTTTTTTCACTATCTCAGCGAGACTCGTTTTCGTTAAAGACACTGTCGATTCCCCCTTTCTCGGCTGTCGTCAGATAAACAAACAGGTCGCTCGAACTTACAGGCATGATTTCCGCACCCGCTTTGCGGAGTTCTTCAACCTCTTCTACTGTTAAATTATTTCGTACAACCGTCTGAAATGCGTTTTTGCCAAGCGTCCTTTCATGGATGATTTCCAACCCTGCGAGCACGTTTCTTATCCCCTCACCGCTTCCCTGGACCGTAATCGCCCAGCTGCTGAATTCAGGCATTGGCAGATGCAGATAGCATCTCCCATCCTGAATAAGAAGAATATTCTCAAGCAAATCCTCGATTTCTTCAAGATGGTGGCTTGATAAAATGATGGTCCGGGGGTGGTCAATGTAGTCTTTTAGGAGCGCGCGGTAAAAATCTTTCCTCGCCGCTTCATCCATTCCGGTAGTCGGCTCATCAAACATTGTCAGCGGGCAGCGGGAGGCAATCCCGACAATCGCATTGAAAATACTCGTTTTCCCTTTGGATAGTCGGTTGTGGTAATTCTTCGGGTCTATTGAAAAGTAGTCAAGCAACCGGTTTGCCAGCCTTCCGTTCCAATTGGGGTAAAACCTTCCCGCTTCCTCGAGAATTTCCCCAAGAGACAATGCCGGAGGAAAAACCATCCCATCATCAATAAAGATGGAATTCATCGAAACGTCCAGATTTTCAAAGGGAAATTCCGAGAAGACCTTGACCTCACCCGAAGATGGCTTCAGGAACCCGGCCGTTAATCTCAACAGAGTCGTTTTACCGGCTCCATTCCTTCCTACCAGCCCGGTGATGGTGTTTTCCTCGATTGAAAAACTGAGCTCGTTCAAGGCTTTTTTGCCAAAATACGTTTTCGATACTTTATTGAATTCGACTGTTTTCATTTTCCGCCCTCCTTCATCTCAGCTGTTTCAATCATGCCAATCAATTCTGTTTTGCTGATATTCAAACGGCTTGCTTCAATCAGCAATTCCCGAACAAGTCCCTTTAAGGTTTCACTCTTTCTCTTTTCTATAATTGCATCTCGTGCTCCCGTAGCAACAAACATTCCCAGCCCCCGCTTTTTGTATAAAATGTTTTCATCTGCTAGTAAATTCAGCCCTTTCGCGGCAGTTGCGGGATTGATCGTGTACATATCAGCTAGCTGGTACTGGGAATAAACCTTCTCATCTTCGGGAAGATTTCCGCTGATAATTTCGGATTCAATCCATTCTGCAATTTGCACGTAAATAGGCTTCATGCTATCCGCGTTTAAAATAGGAATCGCCTCCTCTTGCATAGTGCATTAGTGTAGTAATGCACTACATGTATATATCATATATTTTCCATGGCTGGGAGTCAATAACTAAATCAGCTGCAAAGTTAATTTTTCCACAATAAAAAAGCCAGCCGCAGCGTTATGTAAGCTGCAGCCGGCAAAATTCCCCACCTTTTTATTCTGGTTCAGTTAAAGGTGAGTGTTGATTTTCAAAAAGATGATTGGAACGGAGGGGACTGACTCCTAGAATACGCTACACGTTTTCTCGTGCGAGGGCAAATTCGAAGAAGCCAATTCAATGTCCTGCGGGATGAAGCGGCACGTGGAGACCCCCTCGAAAAGCGGAAGCGCCTTGGTCAGCCCCGACAAGCGCTGGAGGGCCAGAAGGGGAAGTCGTTCTTTGACTTCACATTCGGGACCGAAGCGACCTCGAGGGGCTAGGCGCTGCAGCTGGACAAACAGGCGTCTATGACGCCGAGGAGGCTCCATAAAAAATGCTCCTGCGCCACAGACTATTCGGGGAAGCGAACCTTCAGCTCGTCGCAAAGCTGCACGAAGCAAATTCAGGTAGTGGCTTCGCCCCGCGGAAAGCATGTCCCCGGAGTGGAAATCAACAATCAAGGATCACAAAACCTTTATTCTACATCTGTCGGATTTGAAAGCCTGTCTTCGAATTTGTCAAAAAACAACTGTCCATTCGTGTTAATGACAGCATAATAAATATCCTCCAACCGTAAATTCCTTCGTTTGCATTCCTCCGTAATCCATTCCGGGTTATAAAGACCTGTTGCATTTTTAGCGATTATTTTCCCATCCATAATCAGTTCCACGGGCAAATGCTGGGATGATGATGAAATGCCTAAATCTTGTTTGGTTGCGGGCTGGTATGGCATTTTAAGAATGAATGATAATGTACCGCTCACTTCCAGCAAGGCATATTCGACTTCTTCAATGTTAAAGATGCCCTTTTCGCGCAATAGCTGATTCAAATCATCAATTGAGATTTTCATTTTCTTCATATTTTCATCAAGTATTTTGCCATTTTCAATTAATACAGTCGGGCTGCCGGACAACCACAATCTTAATGACCTGCTCCGGGAAGAAATCGAAAGCAACGCATAGAAAAGAATGATCAAAGCGGTAAAAGAAACAAATATATCCCTGAATGGAATGTTTGTATGGAAGCCCATGTTTGCGATAAAGGATCCTATTGTAACTGATAAAGCAAAACTATAGTGATTTTTATGGGCATTGATATGCTTGCCGATTGCAAGTGTAACAAGCAGCAAAAAGATGAAACTTACCCCGGTGCGCACAATCGGAATAAGAAGATTTTCCATTTTCCTCTCCTGTTCGTCAGCCAACATTAATATCTGATGGCTGTCTTGAGAATTTCCCCCTTTTGGCGGGCTGCCTGGCTTTAATTATTCGCCATGCCCTTTTGATAATTTTCCAAGAAGAGGCTATTCTTATTCATCTAAGGTGAGATTTTTCTAGATTTCTTCATTATCTCTATTGCATTCCAATTTTGGTAAAACAGCTGGCAGCAGTGTGCCCGTGCTATTACCTTTCATTCTTCGCTGTAGAGCCGTTTACAGGGACACTGCCGAACAGTTCGATATTATTGAAAACTTTGGTACTGTATGAAAAATCGCCATAACAATACGGATAACGGAAATTATTTTTATTTCCACCGCAATTATAAAGCTGGGGATTTTTTTTGACCTGCAGGGACGAAAACTCCTTTGCCAACTCTTCTTTATGCTCTCCGCCATTATCCGCGACGTAATCGATATAGCCAAGGCCCATATTATATGCTTGGACAATCGTCTGCAGATCGACATTTTTCTTCTCTCCGTACTGGATGGCGCGCTGGAAATGCTTCACTCCCTGCTGGATGCTCCGCTCTGGATCTGTAATGGTATTCGGCGCCAGGCCAGCCGATTCCGAAGCTTGCATCGGATCCCCGCCTTTTCCCTTGCTTTCCTGTTGCATCACCGCGGCAAGTAGCGGCGTAAATTCTTCAAGCTGGACTTTCTCTAGCTCCCTATGAAGCAGAGGGGTATATTTTTTTACGTTTTCGGACGGTATACTCTTAAAAACCATTTCCGGCTTTTTATCCAGCGGAAATTCGTCTGTAATGATTAAAAAGACAGCCAGCATTCCAAAAAAGACGAGCGTTAAATGAACGGTCCTTCTGCGCTGTTTCCTGCTGCTCGATTTCCTTCGTTTCTTCATCATCTTTAAAAAACCCCAAATCTAGTATTCTATTATCTATTATTAACAAAAAACAGGCGGGAAAACTAGCATGGAAAGATTGAAACCTCCAACTGGTTCCTTCTCTATTAACCGGGAAATTTTGCAAAATACTTTCCTAACAAACAACTTATATGTTACTATAAAGTTGTTTCTTTCTCTTAAATTAAATAGGGGGTTTATGATGATCAAGTTTGAAAACATCGTGAAAACGTATCAACGCCAACCAGTCATCCACAATTTCAACCTTGAAATTGATGAAGGGCAGCTGGTTGTTTTTATTGGCCCGAGCGGCTGCGGAAAGACCACATTGTTAAAAATGGTCAACCGCCTGATTGAGCCAACATCCGGGAAAATCTTTATTAACGGGAAAGACATTTCCTCAACCGATCCGATTGAACTACGCCGGAATATCGGTTACGTTATCCAAAGTACCGGCCTGTTCCCACATATGACGATTCGAGAAAATCTCGAATTGATTCCGAAGCTGAAAGGCGAAAAGCCTGAATCAATAGTAGAGAAGACGGACCGGCTCCTCAACCTTGTCGGGCTGAACCCGGAAGAATACCTTGACCGCTACCCGAAGGAATTGAGCGGCGGGCAGCAGCAGCGCGTCGGCGTTGCACGCGCCTTTTCAACAGACTCCGATATCATCCTAATGGACGAACCCTTCAGCGCGCTTGACCCCGTTACTAGAAGTTCCCTTCAGGAAGAATTGTTCAATATGCAAAAGGAATTGAACAAGACGATTATCTTCGTTACCCATGATATGGATGAAGCGTACAAAATCGCAGACAAAATCTGTCTATTGAAGGATGGGGAAATCCTGCAATACGATACGCCTGAAAATATCCTTAAAAATCCGGCATCTGAATTTGTCCAGAACTTCCTTGGCAAGAGGCGTGTCTGGAACAATCCAGAAGTTTTAAAGGCGGAGGATATTATGATTTCGAACCCTGTAAAGGTTTCCCCGCGGCGAAACGTCCTGCAGGCGATTGAAATCATGAAGGAAAACAAAGTAGACAGCCTGATGGTGACAGACAATACCCAAACGCTTATCGGCCTTGTCACATTGAAGGACATTAAAGTAACCGACCGGGCGATGCTCATCGGCGAAGTGATGGAGCGGAATATCCATTCCGTGCAGGAAGACATGGATTTGATCACTGTTTTCAAAATAATGAATGAACACAGAATTGGCTATTTACCAGTAGTAAATGAGACCGGGCGATTAATGGGGCTGATTACGAGGAGCAGTATCCTTTCTGCCTTAAGCAGCCAGCTAATGGACCTGGAGGTGGCGTTTTAATGAATGATTTTGTCAATTATGTAACCAATAATACCGGCCAGATCATCAACCTGCTTGGCCAGCATATTTATCTGAGTGTAGTTTCCGTGCTGATCGCAATCGCCGTCGGGGTGCCGCTCGGCATTGCCATTTCAAGAAGCCAAAACTTCTCGAAACCGGTTATCGGGACTGCAAACGTCGTCCAGGCGGTTCCAAGCCTGGCGCTGCTTGGTTTCCTGATTCCGTTTATCGGTATCGGCAGTACGCCGGCCATCGTCATGGTCGTTCTGTATTCCCTGCTTCCGATTGTGAAGAACACATATACCGGGCTGACGAATATCGATCGTGATATTCTTGAGGCGGCTCGCGGAATCGGGCTTACAAATAGCCAGATCATGCGAAAAATCCAGCTTCCTCTTGCCTTTCCGATCATCATGGCAGGTGTGAGAATATCAGCTGTTACAGCCGTTGGACTGATGACCATCGCCGCGTTCGTCGGAGCGGGCGGGCTTGGCTACCTGGTCTTCTCAGGGGTTTCAACTGTTGATAACAATATGATTCTTGCGGGAGCGATCCCTGCATGTATCCTCGCTTTGCTTATTGATTTTGCAGTCGGCAGGCTTGAGTCAAGGCTATCCTATACGACAAAAATGGCCGCTTCATCAAAAAGGTCGAAGCCATCCTTTGCAAAAAAAGCCGCCCTTCCTGCCTTGATTGGCATCCTTGTCATTGGAATAGGCGTTTCTTATGCATTTAACATGGTTGGCGCAAAAGAAAAAATCTCCATTGGCTCCAAAAACTTTACGGAATCGGTCATTCTCGCCAATATGGCGGCAGACCTAATTGAAGCCAAAACAGATATCCAGGTTGAGCGCAAGCTGAATCTAGGCGGCACACAGGTCGTATTCAGTGCGTTGAAAAAAGGCGATGTTGATACGTATATTGAATATACAGGGACTGGCCTTGTCACTATTTTGAAAAAGGAAGTTTCAAACAATCCGGATGAAGTTTTCCAAACCGTCCATGATGAGTTCGAAAAACAATTCGGTATTAAAACGCTGAAGCCGCTTGGTTTCAATAACACGTATACGCTTGCTGTCCGGCAGGATACAGCCGACAAATACGGGCTTGAAACGTTCTCGGACCTAGCTGCCGTCAGCAATGAACTGACTGTAGGTGCGACGATTGAATTTACGAACAGGGTCGACGGGCTGCCAGGGCTCTCCAAAACGTATAACATGGACTTCGGCGACCTCCGCGCGGTGGATGGCGGACTCCGCTATACGGCCATTAAGAGCAAGGAAAGTGATGTAATCGACGCCTTCTCAACAGATGGCCTCCTTGAAGAATTCAAATTGAAGGTATTGGAAGACGACAAGCAATTCTTCCCGCCTTATTATGCCGTTCCATTAGTGCGCGAAGACACTCTCAAAGCACATCCGGAACTAAAAGAAACACTTGAAATGCTCGCAGGAAAGCTCACAGACGAAAAAATGCGCGAACTCAACTACCGCGTCGACAGCCTTAAGCAATCACCAAAGAAAGTCGCCAAAGACTTCCTCATCGAAGAAGGATTGGTAGAATAAGCAAAGGGGACGGTTCCAGCGCTTCCTTCAAACCCGAAGGAGGCACGGAACCGTCCCTTTATTCTTTCAAAAAATCAATTACCCGGTCATATGTCGCTTCGTTCCCTATAATGAGCAGGATGTCACCAGCCTCAATACTCGCATAAGGGCCTGGCGAAATGATGATCTCCCCTTCCCTCTTCAGCCCGACAATTGTCCCGCCGGTGTTCTGCCAAAACTTCATGTCGGAAATGGTTTTGCCGATTTGGGAACTATCCGCGCCAATCTCCACTTCTATCGGCACAAGCGGATTCGTGTAACGGAGCTTATCCGAATAATCCACAATTTTTTCGATCGTTTCAAAGAGCTGGTGATCCAACTGGGTCCTGTCAGTCATAATCCTTCTCAGTTTCTTCTCCATATCCTTCACTGTTTCAAGATTCGAGAAGCGGTTTATGTATGTCAGCGCGTTTTCCCTTGAGGAAATGACCACGCCCGCTCCCTTCTCCGATTTAACAATATCGACGTCTTCCAGGATTTTAATCGCTTTGCGGACGGTTTCCGGTGAAACATTGTATTCACTCGCAAGTGTCGATCGGCCGTGTATCTTTTCGCCCACCTTATATTTTTCATTGTAAATGCGGTTCGCAATATCAATCGCAATCTGTTCATACACAGGAATTTTTGTTCGCATGGAAATCTTCCTTTGTCGGGTGATGGCTGTTTCGATTGACGGAATCCTGGCGGCCTTGGTGAGACCGGGAATACCCGCAGAAGGAAACAATAATCTTAGTATATCATGCGTACGAATTTTCTTCCGTTCAAGGCCGTGGCTTTAGAAAAAACAAAAGAGCAGCCAGCGGCCGCCCCTCTTGGAAATGGTAGTTTATTTTGCAAAAGCTCCTTTGTTGTCAAATGCATTGTTGTGGATGACATCAGAAACAAGGTATTCATAAATGTCATCGACGATTTCAATGCCGTTCTTTTCATACTCCTGTTCTGTAAGTACGTTCGGCTCACCTGGATAGTAGACCTGATCGAACCCTGGAGCAGGTTTGATTTCTTTTAAATCTTTGATTGACTGGGCAATCGCGTCCTTAAAGACGCCCAGCCCTGCAAAGAATTCCGGATTAATGACGATGTGAAGCTGGCCGAGGTTTCGGCCTTCTGTCAAATCATGGTACATGGAACTGACCTTGTTTCCGAACGGGAGGCCAAGCAGGACTCCGGAAAGCACATCGACCATCATCATCAGCCCATAGCCCTTTGGCCCGGCGATTGGCAGCAATGCATTCACCTTGAAAGGGTCTGTTGTCGGCTCGCCGTTGCTGTCAACGGCCCATGTGTCAGGGATTGATTCATTTTTCGACCGTGCATGGAGGATTTTCCCCCATGCCTGGATCGTCGTTGCCATGTCAAAAATAATATGCTCGCCATCCTTCCCTGGCGCGCCGAAAGCAATTGGGTTCGTTCCGTAATACGGCTCAGCGCCGCCAAACGGCACAACCATCGGGTCTGATTGGCAGACGGAAATGCCGACTAGGTCCGCCTCCACTGCCTGTTGGACAAAGTAGGAAAGTGCCCCGCTGTGGCCAATTCTTTTTACTCCGACAACGGCAATGCCATTTTCCTTGGCCATTTGGATCGCTTCGTCCATTGCGAGTTTTGAAGCAACATGGCCAGCCCCATTATCGCCATCAAAAATAGCGGAACATGGTCCTGTTTTCTCGAATTTGAAATCCGGCTTCGTATTTGTACCGCCCTTTGAAATCCTTTCAGCATAATATTCGACCCGCATCGCGCCGTGGGAATGCACGCCCCTGGCATCGGCGTGGACCAGTACTTCCGCGACCCCGCCAGCATGCTCCTCCGACAGACCTGCTTTATGAAGTTTTTTTGTAATTAAATTCTTAAGCTGTTCTTTTGTAACCCTCATCCTTTGCACCTCGTTATGTATAGTTGACTGCACTTCCGATTATAGACATATTCTAAATATTGGGCAAATTGGAAACGGGTCTCTAAAGAATTCTCAGCGCTAATTGAACGTTTTATTTAAGCAAAAAAACCCTCCTCAAGTACAAATGACTTGATGGAGGGCTGTTCGCTACATCTTTTCGATTTCAGTTTTTACTTCCTGCACTTCATCAACGATGTCATCCGTCAATTCCCGCGTCGATCTTTTGAACTCCTTCAACGTCGTTCCAACCGCTCTGCCAAGCTCAGGGAGTTTTTTCGGGCCAAAAACGATTAACGCTAAAACCAAAATAATGATTAACCCAGGTATTCCAATGTTTGCCATCTACTTACCCTCTTCTCCAACCTATAATTCTATCGGTTTCATGGCTGAAACATTATCTCCGGAAATAAGTCCGAATGCTCCGCAATCCGGTACCGAGCAAGCTGTCAGACGCATTGCGCCATGAACGCCGCCTGTTGCTTCCCCAGCTGCAAATAGTGCTTCGAACGGTTCTCCAGTCATGTTGTTTATAATCCTAGCTTCAGTGTCAATTCGCACTCCACCTGGAGTATACGTACATTTCGGTGTCAGTCTCATCGCGTAAAATGGTGCTTTTTTTAGGGCAGCCCCATTCATTTGTGAAAAATCCTTGCCAAACTCCTTATCAACGCCGCTATCGAGCAACTCATTATAGTCTTTTACTGCCTTTTTGAGTACTTGGGTGTCGTAATCAAAAAACTTGGCGATTTCTTCAATCGTATTGAACTTGTACATGGTGCCTTCATAGCCATTTTTAGCTTCCATACTAAGCTCAAACCGCTGTTTATCATGGAAGTTATCTGCACCTGTTTGATCATAGATCAGAAGCGGGGCTTTTCCATTGTACTTCTGCTTTTCTTTCAGAATGGTGGTTCCTATTGTATTCCTGTTTCCGAATTCATTTACGAACCGCTTACCATCCGGATTGATCAGCATGCCCCACATAATATCCTCAGTCGGGATCGGATAGGCAAGCCGGAACAGTGAAAGGTTGATTGCTTGGGCCCCGTGTCCCATCAGCATCCTCATCGTCCCCGAGCGTGCTCCCGGATTGGCATCGCTGTTTGTTTCCTCCAACACGCCTGCTTCCGAACCCAGCAGTTTTTTATCCCTGCAATATCCGCCGCTGGCGAAAACGATCCCTTTCCTCGCACCGATATATTTTACGGTTCCTGTATCATTTTTTTCATCATCCTTGGAAGGATTTTCAAAGTCAAAGTAGTAATTTTCCCTAACCTTGACACCTACTGCCCGGTTGCCTTTGAAGATGACATCATCCACCTTGCAGCGTTTTCTCATTGTCAGGTTTCCAGCAAGTTTTTGCTCCGCATAGCTATGGAGAGGGTGAATGACATAAGCCCCTCCTCCAGCCCAAACGGCACGCGCGACAGAATGACCGCCCAATTGCTTGAACTGCTGGAATTTAACGCCTCGCCCTTTCAGAAAATGATAGAAACGCGTCGTCATTTTCGCGACAGTCAGCGCGAGGTCCGGATCGCCATAATCATCGGAAACCTTCCGCATATCCTGGGCCATCAGTTCATAGCTGTCTTCAATTCCCGCTGCCTTTTGCTCATCGCTTCCGACACAGGAAAAATTCAAACCGCTGATTAATGATGTTCCTCCGAGGATATTCATTTTATCTACAACCAAAACTTTGTTTCCTTGTTCAGCAGCGGTTATGGCCGAGGTAGTACCAGCGAGCCCGCTACCGACTACAATGACATCAAATACTTCATCAAACTCAACTTCATCGTTCTCTTCCGCTTCCACGAGCGGCGCCAGACTTGATACCGATAGGGCCGTAACTGCCGCAGAGGCTGCGCCTGCTTTCAAAAAGGTCCTGCGATCCATGAAGGTTCCTCCTTTTAACTCATTCTTTAAGTACATTTTAGACAATCACTTTTCGTTCGAAAGATTTTCCAAATCACTCAATGCTTGGGGCAGCTCGCCGTTATGGCCTACATCGATATGGCAGGAAGCACATTCAATCGCCCTGCTCGTTCCTTTTTTGCTCCGGTAATACGTATGCATTTTCTGTGCTTTGGCATTGTCAGATTTCAGCTTTCCACTGTCAACTTCTTTATGGCAGGAGATGCATCCACTTGAATAAACAAACTCTTCCCGGTTTTTAAGATTTTCGTAGTATTCCTTTTTAGAATAACTTCCAACAAAGTGAGATTTTACTTCCTTTGCCCCGCTGACAACCTTGGTTGCCATATAATCCAGTGTTGAATCCTGTGGCAAGTGACAAGTCGCGCAATCCGCTTTGATGCCGGCCCGGTTTGCTCCTCCGTGGATATCCCGCTCATACGCCTTTACGAAGGTGTCCATCTCATGGCAGCTCCCGCAAAATTCTGGAGTCCCTGTAGCATGAATCACGTCTGACGAGAAAAATGCAACCACAATGGTTAGAAAAGCCGTAAGCAGAATAGCCGCAATGAAGCCGGCCTTTGAATTTATTTTCGCTAGTAAACCTTTTTTCTCTTTCATTCATCCAGCACCCTTTCTCTACGGAGTGTCTTTCATCCAGACCTTCGTATCATGGCAGTTCGCGCAATAATTCACTGATGGTTTGTGTTCTTTATGGCAATCAGCACAGTCCAGATTATCTTTATGGTGGAACCCGTTATGCGGATTCACTTCATTTTTATCGAGATGGGAAGTGCGCTTCGCTACTTTCTTGTAGTCGCCATGGCAAGCCAAGCATTCTTCCTTTCCAAGCGGCTTAATTTCCTTTGTATCCTTAAAATCCCCATGGCAAGCCACGCAATCAAATCCTAGCTTTTTATGGGCGTAATTTTTTGAAGGATGCTTTTTCTCCAGCTCAGCCATTTTTTCCGCGGAAATGGTTGTTTTCGAAAAGGAGACATCCGTTTTTTCGCTTTTTTCCTTGGCGTTGATCCCTTCATATACAAACCCTGCTCCCGCCAGCAGAAGAAGGCCGATGACAATCAATAATTTTTTCACTTTCTGTTCACTCCCAGCTTATCAAGTAAGTACAGGTTCCATTTTCACTGCCTGTTCCCCGGCGATTATTCCATAAGTACCGCAGCTGGCAACACAGGTTCCTTCAAGGATTTGGCCGCCATGGATGCCTCCGGCCACTTCACCGGCGGCAAACAATCCCTTGATTGGTTTACCGTCCGCCATCCGGATGACCATGGCTTTTTTGTCCACCTTAACCCCTCCGGTTGTGCTGTTCATTTCAGGCACTATTTCAATTGCGTAAAAAGGAGCCTTTTTGACGGCTGCCCCTTTTAATCCATCGAGCATTTTCATGGTGATTTCATCTTTGCCGGCTTCAATCGTTTTGTGGTAGTCGGCAATTGTCTGTGCAAGCGCGGCTTCGGGAAGTCCAAAGTGTGAAGCAAGTTCAGGAATCGTCTCGAATTTTTTAAGTTTACCTTCCGTCAGCGCACGGTCCCGCCTTTTCTTGTCGCTCATATTTTCAAAGCCTGTCTGGTCAAAAATGCACACCGGCGGCTTGCCGCTATTCTTATTTTTCGACTTGAACGAAATGCGGCCGAATTTATTCGGATTTCCCTCATCCGTGAGCCTGATACCCGCTGCGTCAGTCATCATCCCATAATAATAATCGCGTTCGTAAAGCGGATAGGAAAAATGGTAAAGTGCTGTATTTACCGGATGGACTCCTTTTTTAATGAGTGACTTTAAAAGGCCAGCCGTTGCTCCCGGATGAAGTCCCGGCGATGTTTCCGACATTTTGCCAAAATATTTAGCCTCCCCCTCGATAAACTGTTTATCAAAGGCATAGCCGCCATTGGCAAGAATAATCGCTTTTTTAACGCCGTAAACCTTTGCTGTACCCGAGACATTAATGAAATCATCGTCATGCTTGCCGGTCACCGTATATTGTTCGCGGACTCTGACGCCTACCGCCCTGCCAGCATTATCGAAAAGCACTTCCTCCGCCTTGCACTTCTTCCTGATCTCGCATTTGCCATTCAATTTCGCATGCAGCTTAGCCATGACTTTTTTACCGCCATCCTCAAGCCATAACGTTCTTGCAACAGAATGCCCTCTCAATTGCTTCAGTTCCCCGAAGGAGACACCGAGTCCAGTTAATAGCTTGTAAAGCTCCCCGGAGCGCTTCGCCATTTCAGTGGCGAGGCCAGGTTGGCCGTAGTTCTCACCAATCTTTTGCATATCGCCGACCAGGAGTTCTATACTGTCCTCGATTCCCTTCTTTTTCTGTTCTGCGCTCCCCGCCAAGGAAAAGTGGAACTCTTGCTTCAATGAGCTTCCACCGAGGTAATCCATCTTTTCAAGCAGCGCCACTTTGGCACCTTTTTCAGCGGCAGTCAGCGCCGCAATTGTTCCGGCAAGCCCGCTTCCGATGACGATGACATCAAACATTTCATCGAATGCGTAGTCATGGGTGGAGTTCTCTTTTTTCTTGCTCCCTTTCCCAAGGACACTAACCGGTATCAGACCCCCAGTTGCCAGGACGCCCATTGCCACAGCCCCAACCTTTAACAATTCAAGGCGTGTAGTTTTACCCTTCATGTTTAACACTCCTCTTGTGATTATGTTCACAAAAATTCCTACACCCACATTCTAAAAGACATTCAATTACATCCCCATAACACGGATTCAGAGAAATATTACAAAAGTATATCAGTCATAAAACTGACAAAAACACAGTCTGATTGACTGTGTTTTCAAAGTAAAAATAGTATTATCTTACTCAATCATATACCCTACTCCCGGGTAGGTTGTAATGTACTCAATTTTATTCTCACCATTCGCTTTCCTCAGCTTCTGCCGAAGACGCGCGATGGCGACACGAAGATAATCAATATCATTCCGGTATTCAGGACCCCATATTTGGCTAAGAATTTCTTCGTGTGTCAGTACTTTTCCCCTGTTTGAAGAAAGAAGGGCAAATAGTTTATACTCCGTGTTTGTCACGTTCGCTTCTTTTCCATCCACAAATATTCGAAGCTTCGAGTAATCAATTTCGAGGTTCTGAACTTTGCATGTTTTACTGACAGATTGCAACGGCGCGGTCCTGGCTGTCCGTCTCAGGACTGCCCGGATTCTCGCATAAAGTTCCTCAAGGGTAAATGGCTTGGTCATATAATCATCGGATCCGAGATCCAGCGCGGTGATTTTATCGTTTGCGTCATGGCATGCGGAAAGCATGATGACCGGGACATCAGTGAATCCCCGCAAAGCCTCAAGAACCTCAAAACCGTCCATTTCCGGCATGAGGATATCAAGCAAAACCAAATCCGGCATTAAAGCGTCATACTCCTCGAGCATTGGCCGTCCATCTGCAAAAGTGTGTACAGTATAGCCTTGCGCCCTAAGATTCGCAGACACAAACCTAAGGATTTTCGCTTCATCGTCAACCATCACTATTTTATGCTTCATGATCTTCCACCTGCCTGTCATTTGGTATTTTAACCGTAAATTTGCTGCCGGCCGACAACTCGCTTTGGACGTACAGTTCCCAACCGTGCGCATCGACAATTCCCTTGCAAATAGCCAATCCGAGCCCTGTCCCGCCAGATTTTCTCGTCCGGCTTGCATCAACATGAAAAAACTTGTCAAAAATTTTCTGCAGGTTTTCCTTGGCTATACCGATGCCGTTGTCACAGAAATCGAGGTATATGGCATCCTTACCTTCATGTATGGAAATTTCGATCCTGGGCTTTCCATTGGAATACCTAATGGCATTTGTGATGATATTCCTTATGACTTGTTCCAATCTTTTCAAATCAAATGAAACAACAGGGTTGGCCTCTGGCCGAACTTTATAAATAATTTCCGCTTCGGTAAACGGAGGCTTCTTCAATCCCTGAAGCACGCCCTCAATGAACGTCCCTATCCTCGTTTTTTCTTTAATAAGCACTAACGCGTTCGAATCTATTTTCACAATATCAAGCCAATCACTTGTCAGCTGTTCAAGCCGCTTGACATCATCCTCCATGCCGCGCAAAAGTTCTTCAATAAAGTCTACATCCCATTGAACATCTTTTCGGAGGAGCGTTTCAATACTGCCTTTCAATGTTGTAATAGGCGTTTTATATTCGTGGGAAGTAAAAGAAATCAACCTGTTTTTTAGTTCCTCGATTTCTTTCTCCTTCGTCATATCCCTTAGGACAATCCCAAAACCGAATTTTTCATCCTCCTCATGGAGCAGGAATTTTGCCATCGATAAATGCCGTTCTCCTGCTTCCGTACTAATTGCAAAGACGACTTCAAGGCAATCTTCCTCCATAATCGTTAAAAAATCGTCTTTCATGGAGATTTTGCTAAAAGGTATTCGTACGGATAAATCTATGACATCCAATCCCGTCAAAGAGGTACCGGCCAACCGGAGGGTATTGGCAAATAATCCATTGGAATAGGTAATGCCGTAATCCCTGTCCAGCAAGGCAAAACCATCATTCATATTCTCAGTAACGGTTTTAAGTACTTCATTGTGCCTGCTTAGATTGTTCATCAAATAATGATTGTACAGGATGATTCCGAGCGACCGGGAATAGACACTTACAAAATCTCTGGCAGTTTCGTCCAGACATCGTTCAAAGACCAATCTGCCCAGAATCTTGCCCGCAAAGGAGACATCAGCTGCACTGTCGGTCTTTTCCCAGTCACAGCCTTCGGTTTTATCTTTTTCAAAATAAACCGATATCCCCAAATAACCCGACAGCTTTTCAAGCGAGTTTTGCAGGAACGCCTCTGTCTCTCCTTGAGGCATTTGGTACTCAATCATTTCGTTAATCAATTCGAGTTGGGAATTTTTTATCCTCAGCCCCTCTGTCCGTTCTTCCACTCTTTGCTCAAGTTCCCGATTCAGCTTCAGGAGGTCCTCTCTGTTTTTAAAGATGTTTTTGCCCATTTCATAAAAACGATGAAGGAGCAAATTATATTCCTTTGCCGCATTCTTCAGTTGTATTTTTTCAAACTGGTCGAGTGTAAACGATTTTTGTTCGAGCGCGGCAGAGTAATCCATTAGGACCCCGACTGGGCCAAGCATTTTCTTTGAAAGCCGCATGGCCAGGAATTGGGTCAGAAGCAGTGTAAACAACAAGACCGCCCCTAGAAGATAAATAGCCTGTTTATAGCCTTCATTCATGATTGAAACAGGTCTTGAAACAAAAACATGCCAGTTTAGTGAATTTATTTTCTCATAACTCATAAACTCCGGCCTTTGATACACTGAGGAGTAATACTTCCCTTCGCCTGTCTGGCTGCCTTCTAGATTGTATTTATTTTTGAACATCTGAACGTCATAGTTTTTCGTAATCACTTGCTGGCCGGGATGATAAATGATTTTTTGTTCCTGATCCACCACAACGGGATATGCACCTTTCCCATAATCATAATCCGTAATGGTATTGGTTAAGGCAGACAAATCAAGCATGCCGAGAACGTATCCGTTAAATTCCCCTTGCTTTTTCAATGGGGAGGCAATTAAAATCATCGGAGTCTTCGTATGCCGGCCTACAAGAATCGGGGTTATAATCGTCTTTTCCCCCTGTTTGACGCTCTTGAAATGATCACGTGAACTGACATCGGCCCCAACCTTCAGCTCACCAATTACTCCTCCTTCAAGATAGGAGGCAACAATCTTTCCATCTTTATCGCCAACATAGAGTTCCATAAAGCCCGGGAGTTTGGTTTTTGCCCCTTCCAGGAGTATTGTCATGCTCTTTTGATCTAACATTTTCATGCGGGAAATATTATAGCTGATCGATTCAATATAATTTATATGAAAGCCTACGTAAGTTTCGACTACTTCACTTAGCCTCTGGGCTGCATATTTCTGGCTTCTGGAAGATTGGGATATTTCCTCACTGATCCCATTGCCATGAAAAACTCCCAATATACAAATTGGAACTAGCGAGAGAAATAAAAATATGAAAGCCAGCTGTCTTTTTAATGGTTGATTTTTATCCATCGCTAAGGTCCTTCTCTCAAATGTTAATC
This sequence comes from Bacillus sp. B-jedd, assembly GCF_000821085.1. Classification (GTDB taxonomy): domain Bacteria; phylum Bacillota; class Bacilli; order Bacillales; family Cytobacillaceae; genus Bacillus_D. The sequence goes on along the minus strand of NZ_CCXR01000001.1, from coordinate 1,313,663 downwards.
CTTACATAAACAGTGTAAATGATTACAAAAAAGGTTGATGGCTGTTTCCGTGAACAGATTTCGACACTTTTCTACAAAGTTTCATAATATCGTAGAAGTTTTGGCTGATGCCGAAAGAACGCGCGGTTTATAATAAGGTGAATCCTTCATTACTACGAGTCTTAAAGCCTGATAAGACTTGAAAGAGAGGGAGTTCCCCTAAAAGAAGGAGTGGCCGGAATGATGTCGACTCGCAGTATAAAATCAAAATGGGTATTCTTCATAGTTTTCGTCATCACCGGGGTGACCCTCTATACTGGAAGTACTTTGGGGAAAGCGCACTCATACGAGGAATATCTTGGGGAGATGGAGAAGCCCTACCGGAAATTTTATGAACGTCTTGAGAACATAACCGACAGGCCATCACCTAAAGAAATGGAAGAAATATATACTAAGTTCGAAAATGACATTCAAGCCCTTAAAATTCCTGTAAATGCCGAAGAAAGTGTAAGAGAAAGCTATCAGCAACTGCTCAGTATGCCGGAAATATATCGGAAAGACTATCAGACCTCAAATTATAAGTACTCTACCATCGCCGGGCAAGCAAAGCACGCAAAAATGATGCTGGATTATATCGCGGAGAAAAAGTAAAGCCATTCCCGAAGGATGGCTTTGTCATTTGTAAAACTGATTGGCCTCGGTTAGCGTTATGCCCGATAAAACTTATAAAAACAAAAACGTCCCCGCAAAAAGGCAGAGTGAACCGACTGGAATGGGGTGTCTAAAATACGACGCAAAATATTGGCCGAGTGTTTCGCTTTCACCGCTCTCCTTCCTGAAGACTCCGAGCGTCACAGCCAGGAAAACTGTCGAGCAAAACAGTAAAATGAACGGAAAAGACATGAAACCGGTATGGACCGGGATCCGGAATGTATAAACATAGCCCCTTTCAAGCAAAAGCTTATAGATCGAATACGCAAATAGAAGTTCGAGCGCGGCTGTCAATAACGCCCATAGCCAAAATTCAATTTTCCTCATAAATTTCTCCTTCGAAGAACAATGAAAATGTTTGGTTCTGAAAAAAGATAGGATTTCATTTAGGTTGCTCGTTTCCCATTTGGAATAATTCGACAAATATAGGAAATTTCCTCTTTGATTGCTTTATTTATTTTCTGATGAGTTAAAATGACAAGTGAGTATCCCAAAAAATATTTGCCCTAATGAAGCTGTCTCTATAGCAAAAACCGCAGGACTCCTCTCTCGTTGTGAGGAGATACCTGCGGTTTCTCGTTTTATCAGGGCGATTTTCTTCTATGTGAATATTCGCCACTGTCTTTTCAAAAGCAAATTGATTACTTCCCATGGACCAGTTCTCTTCTGACTTTGCGCCCCTTTAATTCGCCAGCGTTCATATGCACCATCGCCATCGCTGCAAGAAGCAGAATGCCTGTGACGATAAAGACGCTTTGGACGGGAAAGAGGCCGCCAAGGAATCCGCCGATCATTGGCCCGGCCATTCCTCCCAGCTGGTTTGCCGTCTGGTTGAGGCTGAATGCCCTGCCTCGGAAATCCTCAGGCGTCGATTTGACGACCAGTCCGTTCAGCGCCGGATAAACAGCGCAGAAGAAGACGCCGAATAGAAAACGGATCAGCGAGAAGCCCCAAATTTGGGCAAACAATACCTGCGCAAGCATCCCTAGACCGCCGCCGAGAAGACCAATGAACAGCACCCGTTGAAAGCCGACTTTATCAGCCCATCTCCCCCATAATGGAGCAAACGCGACACTCGCGATCCCGGGCAGTGAAAAGATGATCCCAGCAAGAAGCGAAGCATTATCGGCTGATCCGCTCAGTTTTACGACATATAGCGGCAGGACTGGTTCAATCGTCATAACTGAACAACTGACGACTAACGTCAGAATTAGAACGAGCATAAAGCGGTGGTTATTAAGGGCAACGTGGAAATCCTTCAAAACAGACCCTTTTTCCTTGTTAGGCTTGAAGTTTTCCTCTTTAACGAAGAAAATAATCAGCAATGTAGCAAGCCCGACAATCAGGCCGCCTGTTCCAAAAGCCCAGCGATTCCCCACGAAATGGGCGATTGCCCCGCCAAAAAGCGGACCGGCAATCTGGCCTGCAGCGGAACCTGAGGATATAATCGATAGCGCATAGCCTACTTTATCACTCGGCGTATTCGTGCCAATCAAAGCAATCGCACCAGGGATGAATCCGCTCAGAAGCCCCTGCAAAATCCTGAGTCCAAGAATTTGATAAGGATTTGTCACGAAGGCCATTAATGTATAAATCACGAAAAGGGCAATTCCTGCCCTAATAATCATTGGTTTCCGTCCGTATTTATCGGCCACTCGCCCCCAAAACGGCGAGGCGATGGCACCTGCGAAAAATGCGGAACCAAATATTAAACCAGACCACATCTCCGTGTGCTCATGAACGCCCAGCTGCAAAAGAAACAAAGGTAAAAATGGGATGACCATTGAGAAACTCGCTGCCGTGAAAAATACGCCAATCCAGAGAATCCATAAATTCCGTTTCCATAATGGCATGCAGTTTTCATCTCCAAGCTTTAAATCGGTTAAATTCTTTTCCATATTGTCCATGTTATCACAGTTCACAATTAATTTCACAGGCGAAATATTCGGTTTCCGAAATAATAACGCTTACATACCATAATGGAAAAACTTTCTTAACTAAGGCTGATTTCACAAAGTGTAAACAGTCTCCTTCCCAATGAAATGTTAAAATGAAAGGGACGAATCGATCGAAGGAGCTTATGAAAATGGACAAAACAGAAATCATCGCCCGCCGCATCCTTGGTTGGAAGCTGAACAGATGGGACCGTTGGTACGATCCTGAAACAAAGCAATTTATCTCTGTCGCTGACTTCCAGCCTGCCCATCGCCTTGAGCATGCCTTGATGATTGTGAACCGGCTGAAACAAACAGGTTACGATTATAAAGTTATAGAAAATCACCATGTTTGTTTTAATGGAATTTGCGCTAGCGGAGCCAGCCTTGCTGAAGCAATCACCGAGGCCGCTTATGCCATCGCCGATAATAGCCAGGTCGCCGATGGATGGCTCTAGCCATTTTTGCAAAAAAGGTCAGTTGAACTGCAAAAAGCCGCCTGAACAACAGGCGGCCTTTCCTTTTTACATGTGAATTCGCCCCCCCGTTCCTATCAACTTAAGCGAAAATCAACACTCACCTTTAAATGGGCTTTCAAAAAAATCGTGGAGAGAAAAAAAAGCACCTTTGGCTTCCGGAAAATTGCTCCGGCCACCAAAAGTGCTTTTCATTATTCGTAAACCGCTTCCTCATTGAAACAGTTCGTTATTTTACTGGAAGTTCTTCTCCTAGGTTTGCAAGGCGTTCTGCAACGTCCTGCTGTGTAAGCCCATGTTCCTGCACATAAAGATTCCTTGGGTGCACCCGGCATTCGTGTGTGCAGCCGCGCAAATAGGTATGTTCATTTTCCTCCGAGCAGAGAATCTGCTTATTGCATTCGGGGTTGGCGCAGTTTACATAGCGTTCGCATGGTTCGCCAGTGAAGTAATCCTTTCCGACAACAACATGCTCGACGCGGTTGACCGGGACGGAAATCCTTTCATCAAAAACATACATTTTGCCATCCCACAGCTGCCCTTTAACCTCAGGATCCTTGCCATATGTGGCAATCCCGCCGTGAAGTTGGCCGACATTTTCAAAGCCTTCCTTGACAAGCCAGCCGGAGAATTTCTCGCAGCGGATGCCGCCTGTACAATATGTCAGGACTTTTTTGCCCTCTAATTGTTCTTTATTCTCCCTAATCCAGTCTGGAAGCTCACGGAACGCCTTAATATCCGGACGGATCGCGCCGCGGAAATGGCCAAGATCATACTCGTAATCGTTACGGGCATCAATGACAACTGTATCAGGATGCTGCATCGCTTCAAAGAATTCCTTTGGCTCAAGGTATTGACCCGTTATTTCATTCGGATTCACATCATCCTCAAGCCTTAATGTCACAAGCTCGCTCCGTGGGCGGACGTGCATTTTTTTAAACGCGTGGGAGTCAGCTTCGTCAATTTTAAAGACCATGTCGGCAAAACGCGAATCATCTCTCATCGCTTCCATATAAGCATCAGTCTGCTCGATGGTCCCTGAAACAGTCCCATTGATCCCTTCTTCTGCAACAAGAATACGACCCTTCAGCCCGAGCTCCTTGCAAAAATCCAGATGCTGCGATGCAAACTCCTCGGGATTATCTATATGGACATACATATAATAAAGTAAAACTCGATATGGTTGTACTTCTGTCATTTCAATCTAGCTCCATTCTTCATAATCTATAGAAATCGTGTTGAATTCCAGCACGCATATAGTGTAAACCAAAAAGGCAATAAGAATATTGTATAAAAAATTAGGCTGTTTTTCAATATTGCTATCGTATTAATCGTAAATTGCCAATTCTTTCTCAATCTGCCCGCGGATTTTATCTAGGCACTCTTCGGGTGTTTTTGCAAAAACGCGTTTTCCATTCACGATGGCAAACGGACTCCGCGCACACATCCCGCAAAACGATAAGCAGTCATTCATGAGAACGGAAACCTCGGGGTATTCCGCCTCCAATATGGCTTCTACATCAAGCACATTGATGCTGTTGCTCATGCAAATATCCACAATGATAATCCCCATTCCGTTCCCCTCCTTCCATTACTATAGTATACCCCTTGTCAAGCGCAGCTATTGTTACAACGGTATGGAAAGTAAAAAAACAAAAAGAGAAAATTTAGGAAACTATCAAGTCATGCTATACTAAACTGATAAATTAAAATTCAATAGTTAGTTTTTCAAAAAAAATGTGTGGAGTGAAAATGTATGAACCGATCATTCAAAGTTATTTTAGGCTTGTTATTCTTTTTTACATTAACAGGATGTTTTGGGGAAAATTACGATTTTTCTCCCCCTACTGTTTCGGTTATTAACCCAAATGGGAGTAACGAACAAGAAGAATTGGCAGAAGCAAACATTGAATGGGAATATGATAAAAAATACAACAAGGAAACGGAAGATCTTGTTTCATTAGCAAGAAAGCAAAATAAAATGTACTTTAATCCTGGACAACGAGTGGAAATATCAATGGAAAATGGAGATTTCAACCCAAATGGAATTATGGTTTCGGTTTGGCAGAACGAAAAAAAGATTGATTTGAAATATCAAAAAAATGATCAATCCTTCTACTTACCAAAAGAAAAAGGGGAATACATAATTGTAGTTGATCTTCATGCAGATAGTGGAGATGCTCAATATGTAGGAAATATCGTCATGCAGTAATAATAATGCGGAACGGCAATACCTCTAAAAAGCGCCTGAAAAACTCCAGGCGCTTTTTGTTTTTAACTACAACACTGAATTGTATTTCGATATTTGGCGTTTTAAAAAATGAAATTGCCATTAAACAATTCATCCGCATAGTATCCTATATACTATTCAGCTAGTCCTTATTTCATCAATTGCGTCCTTCCTGCAAAATATCGTTTGCCTTCCTTCCAGTTCGTTTTCTTCAAAATAAAGCACCTGCCAGGCACGGAATTCATCCAGCAATTCCTGGGGTCTCAGCATGAACTTACCGGAAACTTTCCTGTCACGGATATTCGGGGAATCAAAATAAGTTTCGATAAAGTAATATCCGCCCTCTTTCATTAAATCCTTCGTGTATGTAAAAAGCTGCTGGTCCAAATAATAGGAAATAACAATTAAATCAAAAGAGTTTTTTGCAAAAGGCAGCCCGCTGAAATCTGCCAGATCCTGCACAGAAGCATCCACCTTCAGGCCAAGTTTTTCCGCCTGATCCGCAACATAGTTTACTGCCGTTACAGATAAATCCACCGCCTCCACTGTATAACCTTGCTCCGCCAAAAACAAACTATTGCCGCCAAGCCCACACGCTAAATCCAATGCAGATCCGCCGTTAAAATAAGGAGCAAGATTTTTCAGCCTAACATTCGGTGCCGGTTCTTTCAATGTTTTTAACCTCTCCTTGTGCTTCTTCTCCCACTTCTCCTCAGAATTCATTTCGCATCACTCCCTTCCGGTTCATTTTTGTCAAAGCCGCTCCGTTTCTAGCCTCTTACTTTTTCACTTTGATTTCTTCGAGTGGCTCCGCGTTTCCATATGCGGGGCGATCCCTGTCGACTGGCTTCGCCCATTTAACTGCATTAATAATGACACGCTGGATGTGCTTGTGATGATAAGTCGGATACGTCTCATGTCCCGGCCGAAAATAAAAGACTTTACCGTTTCCGCGTTTGTATGTACAGCCGCTCCTGAACACTTCGCCTCCCTCAAACCAACTGATGAACACGAGTTCGTCTGGCTGGGGAACATCAAAATGTTCACCGTACATTTCTTCCATCTCAAGTTCGATCATCTCAGGAATACCTTCTGTAATAGGATGGCTCGGATCAGTAGTCCAGAGTCTTTCTTTTTCATCCGCCTCGCGCCATTTCAAATCACAACTCGTCCCCATCAGTTCCTTGAATATTTTTGAAAAATGCCCGGAATGCAGAACGATCAGCCCCATCCCTCCGAGTACTTTCTGGCGGACCCTTTCGACAATCTCATCTGCCACTTCCCCGTGGGCAAGATGGCCCCACCAAATGAGCACATCCGTCCAGGCAAGCACCTCGGCTGTCAATCCATGATCCGGCTCATCAAGAGTCGCCGTCCTTAAGGTAAATCCATTCTCCTCCAAAAAAGCGGCAATAGTGCCGTGAATTCCATCTGGATAAATCTTGGCGACAACAGGGCTTTTTTGTTCGTGCCTGTTTTCGTTCCATACAGTTACCCTGACCATTCATTTTCTCCTCCTAAACCCTTTCTATTTATTGTATAGGAAAAAGGATGAATTGGAACTGTAATGGTTTTTGCGGGAGTACCCCTTTTAGGAAGCCCGTGAATAGACACGGAAAAAATCCCCTTTTTCTCAAGATCAGCTTTCGTCATTTTTCAACATAAATATGGTAATTAATTTGATATAATAGTATTTGGAATATTTTATAGGGGGATAAGAAGTGAAACTGGTTAAAAATATTTTTTTAGTTTTTCTGCTGCTGTTTTTGTTGTTGTTATCTATTGCAGCCCCGATTGCACTGATAGGCGTTGCTGTTTACAGCGCGGGTTTCTGGCTTAGCCATCAGAAAGCAAAAGGAAAAGTGTATGTTAAAAAGCCATGGCTGCTGATCAGCGCAGGTGTCCTCGGCACTCTCCTGCTTGTAGGTGCGTTTGCGGACACGACAGAAGGACAAGCTTCTCAGAAACCAGTCGAAAAAGTAGAGAAACAAGATAATAAGGCTGCCAAAGAGAAAGCCAAGCAAGAAAAAGCGGAAAAAGTAAAGGCGGCTGCCGCGGCCAAGGCAAAGGCCGAACAGGAAGCCAAGGAAAAAGCGGAAGCTGAGGCAAAGGCAAAGGCAAAGGCCGAGGCGGAAGCAAAAACGAAAGCAGATGCCGAAGCAAAGGTAAAAGCGGAAGCTGAGGCAAAAGCAAAAGCCGAAGCGGAAGCAGCAGCAAAGAAAGAAGCTGATACGAAAACGCTCATTGCCGCTCTTGCTCTTGAAAAAGTGACAGTCGGCCGGGTTGTTGACGGTGATACAATCGAAACTTCAGACGGCCGGAAAATCCGTTTTGTTGGCGTGAATACACCCGAATCAACTACAAGGCATGAACCATACGGGAAAGAAGCTAGCGATTATACGAAATCGAAATTGACTGGAAAAGAAATTTGGCTCCAAAAGGATGTCAGCAATACTGACCGCTACGCCCGCTATCTCCGGATCATCTGGCTCGCCATTCCAACGGACGACATGAACGAGAGTGAAATCCGCGCGAAGATGTTCAACGCTGATCTTGTCCTGAATGGATATGCCGAGCCGTCCACTTACCCGCCGGATGTAAAATACAGCGAGTACTTTGTAAAATTCGCACGAGAAGCACGGTCTGAAAATAGAGGATTATGGGCATACGGTCCAAACGGAACGACGAAAGGCGACCTTGACCCGAAACAATCGACTTCAAGCTCTGCAAGCAAACCTGTTGCCACAAAACCAGCGCCATCCAAACCGGCTGCTGCCAAGCCCGCCGGTACAACTGTTAAACCAGCAGCAGGCTCAAGCTCGGGAAGCGAGATTTTTGCCAACTGCACTGAATTACGGAAGAAATACCCGAACGGCGTTCCGTCCACCCACCCCGCCTACCAGTCAAAAATGGATCGGGACAAAGACGGATATGCATGCGAGCGTTAACTGACCAAAAGTGGAGCCGGCAGGCTTCACTTTTTTCTTTCATAACCTTGCGCAAATGGGTTTTTGAAAATTCTTATAACTGCTAAAATGAGAGAAAGACATGAAATAAAGGGGTATGGCTGTGTTTGAATTACTTTTGACAATGGTGGAACGGCTTGGCATTTTGGTCATGATTGCGTTTATTTTGACGCGGTTTCCTTTTTTCCGCGATATGGTCAAGCTTGGCGAGCTTAACAGGCGGCAGCGCGCCATAGCGATTGTCTTTTTTGGCTCTTTTGGAATTATCGGTACTTATTCTGGCCTTACTTTTGACACAGCAAGCCTAGAATTGAATAAATGGGCATACGGCCTCAACTCAGATGAAGCAATTGCCAATTCACGTGTCATCGGAATTGTCCTCGCCGGACTTCTGGGCGGATCGCGGGTTGGCATCGGCGCTGGACTGATTGCCGGCATCCACCGGTTCACTTTGGGGGGCTTTACAGCGATTTCGTGCGGCTCGGCAACAATTTTGGCCGGTTTTCTTTCTGGCCTCTTCCATAGGAAAAACGAACATGTAACGATGCGCTCTGCTTTCCTGATTGGTGCGTTGGCCGAAACGATTCAAATGGGCGTCATCCTGATAATTTCAAAACCATTTGAAAAAGCACTTTCACTCGTGCAGGTCATCGGCGTTCCGATGATTCTCGCCAACGGCTTAGGATGCGCGCTGTTTTTGCTGATTATTAAAAGCGTCATTAACGAAGAGGAAAAGGCAAGCGCGATGCAGGCCCAGAAAACATTGAGAATTGCCGGCCAGACTTTGGCCTATTTAAGAAACGGTTTGTCAGCCGAATCGGCCAAGTTCGTCTGCATGATTCTTCATAAAGAAATACATACAAGCGCCGTTTCAATTACGAATACAAATGAAATCCTCGCCCATACCGGGCTTGGCAGTGACCATCATTGTGCGAAAAGCCCAATCCAGACCTCCCTTACCGAGGAAGCGCTAAGGCAGGGGGAAATTATTGTCGGCGGGCATGACGCAATTGACTGCCGGGAGAAAAGCTGCCCCCTTGGCGCAGTTGTCATCGCGCCTCTAAAGCAGCGGAATAAAACAATCGGAGTGCTGAAATTTTATTTCCGGTCAGAACGGGACATTACGCCAACCATCATGGAGCTCATTACCGGCTTGAGCGAATTGCTAAGCAGCCAGCTGGAAATCGCCGAAGCGGATAAAGCCTACCAGCTTGCAACCGAAGCGGAAATCAAAGCACTCCAGGCCCAGATCAGCCCGCATTTCCTGTTCAACACAATGAATACGATCCTTTCTTTGATCAGGCTGAATCCAGGCAAAGCGAGGAAGCTGCTCGTTTCCCTGTCCCACTTTCTGCGGCAAAACCTTTCCGCAACCACCGAGCGGGTCACCTCTCTTGAGCAGGAACTGAAACATGTAAAAGCATACCTTGCGATTGAGCAGGCCCGCTTTGTTGATAAGCTGACTGTCGTCTACGATATTGACATTGACGCCCTGTTTCATGGCATTCCGCCCCTTACCCTGCAGCCGATTGTCGAAAATGCCATTAAAAAAGGGATTAAAGACAAGGAAAGCGGCTGCCTTGTGAAAATCAGCATTAAAAAGGGAGCGGCCGCCACCTATGTCCAAGTGGAAGACAACGGAATCGGCATGAGCAGGGAGAAGCTTGCCCAGCTATGCAAAACTCCCCTTCCGTCCGAAAGCGGGACAGGTATTGGGTTATACAATGTGAACCGAAGACTGGCGATGATGTACGGTGAAGAGGCCAGCCTGCGAATAAAAAGCGAGATCAATAAGGGGACGGAAATTGCTTTTGCCATTCCTCACGCGGAGGTGGAGCTCAGTGGAGCAGTCAATTAAGGTGCTGATTGTTGATGATGAACATTATAGCAGGGAGGAATTGAAGCACCTCCTCTCTTCCCATCCTTCCATTAAAATCGTCGGTGAAGCGGACTCGGGAGAAGCAGCTGTTTTGAAGGCGGTCGAACTTCAGCCGGACGCTGTTTTTCTCGATGTTGAGATGCCAAGGATGAACGGAATGCAAACAGCCAAAGCCCTGCTCAATCTAAAGAAGGCTCCGTTTGTCGTATTCGCCACCGCATACCCTGAATTTGCGGCAGAGGCCTTTAGGTACAATGCAGTAGATTATTTACTGAAACCGTATGATGAGGAGCAGCTTGCCGATACGATTGACAGGCTTGAAAAAGTAACCTCTCCTTTAGAGAAGGCTGATTTTGCCAAGAAAACAGGGAAGCTTGCCGTTGAGTCGGATTCGGACATACACTATCTGGAACCGCACGAAATCGTTTATGTCGCAAAAGATGATAAAGTGACAAAAGTAGTGGCTGCTGATGGAACTTATGAAACGAAAAGCTCACTGAAAGAGCTGGAAGTGAGGCTCGTTCCATTCGGTTTTTGCAGAATCCATAAAAGCTTCCTTGTAAATTTGAAACGTGTTACAAGGATGGCTCCGTGGTTTAATGGTGCCTATCAGCTGGAAATTGAAGGCTGCAGCGAAATGCTGTCGGTTAGCAGAAACTATGTTAAAACCCTAAGAACGAAGCTTGAAATTTAGCTTTTCTATTTTACTCCGCCGTTAATCGGCGGTTTTTTTTGTATGTTACACATTATGATTCAGAATATTCTCTCAAAACCAATGCATGTTGCTCTTCGTTTTCTGCATCTTATACCGGGTTTTTAACCTGATGAGCGTAAAAACATCTTCTTATCCGCCAGGTTTTTTATAATAGGAAATGTAACCGCATTCATTCATTTAGGGGGGTTCTCATGTATACGTTTATTGCTGGTGTCATTTTATTGATTTTAGGTTATTTCACGTACGGTAAGTTTGTCGAAAAGGTTTTTGGCGTAAAGGAAGAGCGGACAACTCCAGCCTTCACCCATAAGGATGGCGTTGACTATCTGCCTATGAGCACGACAAAAAACTCATTGATTCAGCTGTTGAACATTGCCGGAGTCGGACCTGTTTTCGGGCCGATAATGGGCGCGCTTTACGGGCCGGTCGCATTTATTTGGATCGTGGCGGGCTGTATTTTTGCAGGAGCGGTTCATGACTATCTGACTGGCATGATTTCAATCCGCAACCGCGGGGCCCATCTGCCTGAACTGGCGGGGAAATTCCTCGGTAACGTCATGAAGCACGTTGTCAATGCTTTCGCTATTCTTCTTTTATTATTGGTAGGTACGGTTTTCGTTTCTTCGCCAGCCCAGCTCCTTTATAACCTAATGGATGGCTGGATGACAATGGGACTGATTGTCGGAGCGATTTTCCTATACTATATCCTGGCAACACTGCTGCCAATCGATAAAATCATCGGGCGCTTTTATCCATTTTTCGGCGCGCTTCTTTTAATAAGCGCTGTTGGCGTCGGGGTAGGCCTAGTTGTAAAGGGAGCTCCAATTCCTGAGCTTTCTTTGAGCAATTTCCACCCTGATAATGCTCCTATCTTCCCGCTGTTATTCTTGACCATTTCTTGCGGCGCATTGTCAGGATTCCATGCAACTCAGACTCCAATCATTTCAAGGACAACCCAAAGCGAAAAGCAGGGCCGGAAAATTTTCTACGGCATGATGATTGCTGAAGGCATCATCGCAATGATTTGGGCAGCTGCAGCGATGAGCCTGTTCAACGGTTACGGCGGACTGAACGAAATGCTTGCGGCTGGCGGACCTGCTGGAATCGTAAGCCAGGCTTCCACTGCCATGCTAGGAGCAGTTGGCGGTACACTCGCCGTTCTTGGAGTAATTGTTCTTCCAATCACATCCGGAGATACTGCTTTCCGAAGTGCAAGGATGATTATTGCTGACTATTTCAAGTATTCTCAGGCAAAACTCACCAACCGTCTCTGGATTGCCTTGCCATTGTTCGTGCTGTCTTTTGCCTTAACCAAAATTGATTTCACAATCCTATGGAGATACTTCTCCTGGGCGAACCAGTCGACAGCTGTTATTGCGCTGTGGGTAGGTGCCATGTATCTGTTCATCGCAAAGAAAAATTATTGGATCGCAATTATTCCGGGCATGTTCATGACAACAGCTGTCACAAGCTACATCCTGAACGCCCAGATTGGTTTTGGACTGCCACTGACAATTTCAAACATTAGCGCGCTTATCGTCACAGCCGGCATCACAGCCCTTTTCTTTAGCGCCGCCAAAAAAGCCCGTGCTCAAAACCTTCCACTCGAGGAAGATATCTCGTTCTACAATAAAACAGCCTAATGAGCTGCTGCAGCCCGAACTACAGAAAAACAGTCAACGAACAAGAGGAGAAAATCAACGCAAAAGGCCGGGACACTCTCCCCCTTTCCGCGAAAATCCTCCTCATCGCCGTTGCACTCGCCGCACTTACCGCTGTCATCCTGCTCTGAAGCAGGGGGACGGTTCCAGCGCTTCTTTCGGAAAACGAAAGAAGCGCAGAACCGTCCTTTTTTAATGGCTTGAAGTAGGTGCTTCCAGTTTTCACTATGACTTTTTTCTCATTTTTCTTTTGTGCTTATTGGCAGAGGAATACATAATTTCGATTGAATCGTGACAAATAGCCTGGTAATTATGTCTCCACATGATTTAAAGGATATGTTTACTAGATAAATAGGATTATTTTTCAATTTTCCCTTGCTTTTTTGGTAAATTCTTTAAAATTGTACGATAGTGAATTTTGAATATAATGAATATTAAATATATAAGGAGGTATGTCCATTGAAAAATAAGTTTTTAGCGGGAGCACTTGCACTGACATTTGGAGCATCTATAGCCTTTAGCGGAATGCCGGCAACAGGAAAAGCGGCAGCTGAGCAAAAGAAGTACATAGTCGTGTTTAAAGATCAGGATAAACTGCCTGCCGGCTATGCGAATGCCATCGCGAAAGCAGGTGGAAAAATTGAGTCCAAGCTGGAAAAACTCGGAGCTGTGGAAGTAGTTTCGGACAATCCAAACTTCCTGGCAGAAGTGAAAACGTCCTCGACTGTCCTTGAAGCAGGTGTCCAGAGCATTGTGTATCCTGAAACAGTTGTTGAGAAAGAATCCATCTCCCTTGCTGAAGCTGGAGAAAAAGCCGACCTGTACAATTCACTGCAATGGGATATCAAGCAGGTAACTAACGATGGGGCGTCCTGGAAGCTGCCAGGCGGAACAGGAAAATCAGTTGACGGGAAGGAGATTGTCGTAGGTGTCATCGATACCGGTATCGACTATACCCACCCTGATGTTAAAAATAACTACGCTTACGGTAAATCTTTTGTCCCTGGCTATCCTGATGCTATGGACGAAGATGGGCACGGCACACACGTTGCTGGTTCAATTGCAGGCAATGGCCGCATCATGGGCATCGGGCCTGACCTGAAAGTCGCAGCTTACCGCGTATTCGGTCCGACAGGCGAAGCGGAAACATCCCATATCGCCGAAGCACTGATGACAGCTGCTGACGACAATGTCGATGTTGTCAACATGTCTCTTGGCGGCTATGACTGGTTCCAGGATCCTAAATATGCGACAAAGGACATCGTTGCTGATGTCAACTTGTTTAACCGTGCGATCCAGTACGCGATTAAGAAAGGCGTCACGGTTGTCGGTTCTGCTGGTAATGCTGCGTCCGACCTGCGTCCAGGGCAGTTGGCCGGCGATGATAAAGGCGCTGTTCACCGCAGCCCAAGCAGCCAAACGTTGATTCGTGTGTCCGCGGGCGGGGCGTTAAAGAACCTTGCTTTCTACTCCAACTACGGCGTTGGCAAAATTGATGTCATGGCACCAGGCGGTGACCTTGGCCCTAATTATGACCCTGTCACAAAAACAGGCAGGGATAACTCTTACCTGTGCCTGAGCTCTGTGCCTGGCGGTTATGCTTACATGGCGGGCACCTCAATGGCCTCGCCTAAAGTAGCTGGACTCGCTGGCGTCATTATCGCCAAGCATGGCAAGGACAAACTCAATCCGGCCCAAGTAAAAGCCATTATCCAGAACACATCCGAGGACATCTTCAAAAAAGGCTACGACGAAAAAGCAGGCTTCGGCCTCATCAACGCAGTCAGCGCGCTGCAATAATGATACAAGGGGACGGTTCTGCTGCTTCTTTCGATTTCCGAAAGAAACGCTGAAACCGTCCCCCTGCTTTATTTTTGCCCGTAGGCTTTAAATTTCTCCGCGAGCTTGGCCATTTCTTCCTCAGGCAGTATGGCGGGTTCGCCTATGCATTTTGCCTGATAATAAATCCTCGCGCAAAATTCGATTTCCTGGGCGATGGTAAAGGCTGTTTGGATGTTGTTGGCGCCGGCAATCAGCCCATGGTTTGCGAGCAGGACTGCGCGTCTGTCCTCCATTCCTTTAAAGGCTGCCTCAGCAAGTTCTTTTGTCCCGAACGTTTCATAAGCCGAACACCTGACATTTGGCCCTGCGTAGGCAACCAGGTAGGACACTGCCGGCAAATCCCATCTCAATGATGCGATTGTTTTTGCAAAGGGCGAATGGGTATGCACTAGCGAGTTCAAATCCTGCCTCTGCCTGTAAAAGATGAGGTGCATTTCCTTTTCACTGGAAGGTTTCCTAACCCCTTCTATCACTTCCCCGGCAAGGTCCACAACGACAACATCTTCTGGGGATGTCTCAAAATAATCGAGGCCGCTCGGACTGATTGCCACAAGGCCCGACTCGCGGTTAAAAAGGCTGATATTCCCTCCGGTCCCTTGCGTCAATCCGCTTTCAATGAGCTTCTTTCCGTATTCGACAACTGCTTTACGCTCTTCCATTAAAAGCATTTTGGGCATTCTCCCTCGTTAAGTTGATATTTGGCTTGGGGTTTTAATCCGTTTCAAAGAGCTTTTTTAAGTTCTCTTTATATGGAGCCCGGACAATTCCTTTTTCAGTAATGATTGCTGTTACATTTTCATTTGGCGTCACATCAAAGGATGGATTATAAACTTTAATCGTTTCCGGCGCGGTAAACTGGCCAAAGCGATTAATTACTTCAGATGGCTCCCTTTCTTCAATCGGAATATCATCCCCTGTCGCCGCCTTCATGTCAATTGTCGGAGTCGGAGCCGCCACATAAAAAGGAATACCGTAGTTTTTAGCCAAAATCGACACCCCTAATGTACCGATTTTATTACATACATCACCATTCGCTGCCACCCTGTCGGTACCGACGATGACCGCATCAATTTTCCCCTGCGACATTACGACAGCAGCCATATTATCCGTTATGACGGTTACGTCGAGGCCAGCTGCCTGTAGTTCAAGGGCAGTAAGCATGGATCCTTGCATTCTAGGGCGTGTTTCATCCGTATATACCTTTATATCCCAGCCTTTTTCATGGGCGAGGTACATTGGAGCGGTGGCTGTCCCGTATTTTGTAGTCGCAAGAGCTCCGGCATTGCAGTGGGTTAATACTCCCATCCCATCTTTGAAGAGAGTGAGGGCGTGCTCACCGATTTTTCTATTGATTTCTTCATCTTCCTTATGGATGCGGATGGCTTCTTTTAGCAGGATTTCCTTCAAATTTGGAATTGGCAGCCTTTTATTTTCTCCCGCTGTCCTTTCCATTCTTTCAAGGGCCCAGAATAAATTAACTGCTGTCGGTCTGGAGGTGCCAAGATATTCAGAAACCTTCTTCAGTTCCTGGTAAAACTGTTCGTACGAGTTTTCACTCGCATCCCTTATACCAAGGTAAAGGCCGTAGGCAGCCGCAACACCAATTGCCGGTGCGCCCCTAACTTTCATGACACGGATCGCCTCCCAGACGCCTTCCGCTGTTTGGAACTCCTCGTAAACAATCTTGTTTGGCAAAAGCGTTTGGTCAAGCAGGACCAGGGCATCGTTTTTCCATTCAATCGTAATCAATTCTCCCGGCAAAGTTCATCTCTCCTTCAAAACTATTCTTTTAATCTATTGTATACCTTTTTTAATGTATTAAGAAAATCCCGGCCATTCTTGTAGTTCTCCCTTTCCAAAATAAAAGACTTAGCTGTCTCAAGGCACACTCGTTCAGCCAGGACGCGGCTCTTTTCATCAGTAATGGATGTGATATCCTTTACTTTCGCCAATCCAACGATACGCCTTGTCAATTCCAGTCCGGCAATCCCTGCTGTATCAGACAGGACGCCATCGAGATACCACTGATCAAATCCTTTTTCTTTTGCCATAACCTCAGTCACATTCTTCTGCCACGAAACGAGGAATTTTTCGGCAAAAAGGTCGATGGTATCAGTTATGGTACTTTCAAGCCAGCTTACAAATTCGTCATTCGATTCGGCGGTAAATGTATAGTTCGCCCAGGCAAAAACAAGATTGGCGACCACATTCCCCACATCGTATCCAATTGGCCCATAAAATGCGAATTCAGGGTCAATTACCTTGGTCGAATCCTTCTTTACAAAAATGGATCCTGTGTGCAAATCCCCATGTACGAGGGCCTGCGCATTTGTCATGAAGTCAAACTTCAGCTTTGCCGCTTCAAAGCGGAGGCGGGTATCTCCGTAAATCGTTTCTTCAATCCACTTTTTATTGGCGGGAAACAGTTCATTTCGACTGTTGTAATCGTTAAAAGGCTCTGTATACACAAGGTCCTCCGAAATTTCACAAAGCTCTGGATTGATATAATCCTTGACCAATTCCTTTTTTTTCTTATGATTCAAGACCACATCGGTTGTCAGGAGTAAAGTATTGACCATGAAAGTCGAGAGATCCTCCGCGAGTGCCGGAAAAATTCGCTGCTCCAGGAGGGCGGTCCGTAGAATTGTATGGTCAGATAAATCCTCCATCACGCAGCAGTTCATAATATCATCATAGAGGAAAACTTTAGGGACGAGACCTGGCGCTAGTTCTTCCTGCAGCTTGAGAATATTTGATTCAATGCGGATCCGATTTGTCGACAGCTTGAACTCGTCCGAAATCCTCGCGGTCTCCCCCGCCTGTTTGACAATAATGGAATTGCCTGATTTTTCATCGATAACCCGAAATACATAATTCAGGTTCCCATCACCAATTTCCTTGCATGAAAGCTCGCTGGCATTTTCGAAACCGGCAATTTTCTCCCTGACATATGCCGACACATCATCAGGGTCCATAAGAAAATACTTATCAAATGAAGCCATTTAAAAACCTCCCCAGTAACATGTTTGCGCTTCCCGTAATACGTTAAATTTATCCTCACACACATAAACCAGTCAACATATTTATAATTTTCAAAGCTAATACAATAACGAAGCAAGGGGACGGTTCCAGTGCTCCCTTCGATATCCGAAGGAAACCGGAACCGTCCCCCTTAAAGCCTGCCCTAAGAAAAATTGCAGAATCAGCTAGTTAATTAGCCGTCGCTTTCTGCTGATGGCCATTATCATTCTCCACCCGCATCAAGCCTCAATACTTTCCTCTTTTTTCCTGAGGGCTTTAGGCAAGCCTGCAAGCATGTGAGCCAAATGAACAATGCCTTGCTCGAAGTCACTCAGGCGAATTGATTCATTCGGAGCATGCGCTTTAGCTTGGACCCAGCTTACACCAGTGCTTACGATCGGGAGCCCGAGCTGCTCCCCAAAGATGTACATAGGGCCAGTGCCAGCTGAGTTTGGCGCAAGGACGCTTCCCGCTTCATATACTTCACTGGCCGAAGCCATCACATGCTTTACAAATGGATGGTTAAAATCTGAACGATAAGCCTTTTGACCGGTAAGAAGCCTTACATCCACATCATTGAAGCCATGCTTCAGTAAATGCTTTTTGACGCTTTGAAAAATGTGAAATGGATCTTGGCCTGGGACAAGGCGGCAATCCAGCTTCGCCGACGCGCTCCTCGGCAGGACCGTTTTTGTCCCTTCGCCAGTATAGCCGCTGACAATACCGCAAATCGTCATCGTTGGATGAAAAACCATTGCTTCCCGGGGGTCAACCCCTTTGCCAGCCGTGATGAGCGGGCGCTTAAGGCCATAAAGGATGGAGACTGCCCCAGCATCGAATGGCAGGGCCTTAACTGCCTGAACTTCTTCTTCAGTCGGCGGGATTATCCCATCAAAAAAACCTTCAACCAAAATCTCATTTTCCTTGTTTTTGATCGTGGCAAGTGCCTGGACAAGCCTCCATGCTGCATTATCCACATAAGCTCCGACAGACGAATGCATATCAATGTCAGCACCAAGGCAAATCAGCTCAAGATAAGCCATCCCCTTGATTCCTGCCACCATATTGATACGGTCCTTTTCATCTTTGCCGCCAAACTCCCAAATGCAGGCGTCGGCCGCGAATAGCTCTTTGTATTTCGTCAAATATGGCTCAAGGTTCGGGCTGCCGATTTCCTCTTCCCCTTCAATCAGGAATTTGATATTGCATGGTAGGCCGCCCGATTTTTGGAGCACCTTTATAGCTGCGAGGCGGGCAACGAGATCGCCCTTATTGTCGGAAGCCCCCCTTGCAAAAAGAATCCCATTCTCGACGACTGGTGTAAAGGGATCAGTTTGCCACTCTTCAAGCGGTTCCGGCGGCTGCACATCATAATGATTGTAGAACAGCAAAGTTTTGCTCGCATCCGCTTCCTCCCCCGCTGCAAAAAAACCATAGACCACCGGATTGCCGCCCAAATCATCAAGGACCATTGCATCTCCCCCGGCCTTCCTGATCATTCCCGAAACAAAGTCGACCGTTTCAGGAATGCCAAAATTCCTTGCTGAAATCGACGGCAGCCTCAAATAATCCTTTAACATCCCAAGCGCGGTATGTACTTCCTCATTCGCCAGCTGCTTTAATTCTTCCAACTGTGGGAAACCCATCTAACAACCTCCTAAAAGATGTATATACTCTTATTTCGTTAAACGAAAGAGTTTTCCTCCCGTTATTGAAATATTCTTTTAATAGTCTATAAAAAAAATAGGAGACCATGACTGCCTCCCTGAAAAATATCCACTTCTTTGCAGGGGAACGACCATGCGCTTTATGTGGAATAAAGCGGCGGAACCTTCGCATGCTTCAACCACAGTTCTGATTTTTCCAGTTCACCGGCGAGGCGAAGCAGGATGTCCTCCCTCCCTCTCGCGGCGATGAATTGGACGCCGAGGGGTAGTCCGCCGGAAGTAATGTGCATGGGTACTGACATTGCGGGCTGGCCAGTGAGGTTTGCCAGTTGTGTGAACGGTGTTCTCATGAGGCTTTTTTCGGCGAGTTGGTCGACGATACCAATCTTTTTGAGCAAGCTGCCCGAACCTGTGCGGCCCATTGCACTCATAGCAAATTTCTCGGCAGTTCCCGGATTGAGTTCGCCTATTTTTGCAGGGGGATAAGCTGTTGTTGGCGTCATGTAAAAATCATACGTTTGATGAAATTCTTCCATCGTATAGGCGGCTTTATCCCATTCCCTTAGGCTCGTGACAAATTCCCCGGCTGTTGTAGCTTTTCCAAGCAGTCCTAAAAGCCAGGTTGTTGGTTCCACATCCGTAAATTTCGCTTTCCTTCCAAGCACTTCCTCCAGAGAAGCGATCGAGGCCGCGACTTCGCCAAAGTACATCGTCAAATAGCTATTGGCCAATTTTTTGCCATCAATAGGAGGCTCAGCTTCTTCCACCTGATGGCCCATATTCTCTAAAAGCTTTGCGGTTTCAAAGACGGCTTTTTTGCAATCGGTCTCCACTGGAGTCCCTAGAGGCGAGTCCACTGAAAAAGCAATCCGCAAACCTTTGCCCGCCGGCAAGGAAGCCTGTTCAAGGTAAGAACCTTCAAAATGGGGAGCCATAAAAGCCACCCCCTTTTCCTTTACTCCCTTAAGTTCATCGAGCATAGCAGCACTATCACGGACTGACCTGGAAAGAACATGTTCCACAGACGCACCTTGCCATTGCCTCCCGACTATTGGCCCAACCGGCGTCCTCCCTCTCGTCGGTTTCAGCCCGAACAGCCCGCAATATGCAGCGGGAATCCGGATTGACCCGCCGCCATCGTTCGCTCCTGCAATCGGCACCATCCCAGACGCCACCGCCGCCGCCGAACCTCCGCTCGATCCCCCTGGAGTGTGGTTTACATTCCACGGATTACGGGTCGGGCCATAATGGGACGGTTCAGTAATGCCCATCAATGCAAATTCCGGCACGTTCGTCTGGCCAACGAAGATCACCCCAGCCTCTCGCAATTTACCGGCAAAAGTGGAATCTTGCCTCGCCCGGTAATGCTGCAGCGCTTTCGAACCGGCCGTCAGCGGTTCACCACTAATTTCCTGGGTAATATCCTTCAACAGCATCGGGACGCCAGCAAACTTTCCTGTCAATTCGCCTGAAACAGCCGAAAGCCTCGCTTTTTCATACATTTTATTAATAACAGCGTTCAGCTTTGGATTCAGCGCTTCTATTCGATTAATCGCTTCCTCTATAAGCTCCTTCGGCTCGACTTCCTTCCCCCTGACTAGACCAGCCAGCCCAAGCGCGTCATACTCCCCATACTCCTTAAACCCCATCCTGACTCCCTCCCAGCTAATCTCTTAAACTACCTATTCGATAGATACGCGCAGTTTCCTCTATGAGAGGCAGGAGACAGTTCTTCCTGCCTCGACCAAATGATGCCAGTGCTTCCATTCGAGTACAATGGTTGCTTTTCATCTGTATTACCTCTGTTATATTAGTATATTTTTCTATCTGTTTCGCATCTGTCTCAGTATTGTCAAAATCCTGCCATTGTAATAGTTCTAAATTTTCAATATAATACTAGTAACCTTTGCCGGATAGGCGGGATTCTAGCAAAAGAATCTTTTGCCAGGGGGTTCGCAAAGGATACAAAAAAACAGCAAGTAATATTGCATAAGTGGGGGGAAAGTATGAAAAGTCTATTGGGGAAATGGAATCAGCTAAGCCTTGTAAAGCAAATCATCATCGGCCTTGCCATTGGTATTGTGCTGGCTTTGGCGGTTCCGGGTGTTGCAAAGTCATTGGTCATTTTCGGTTCCTTATTTGTAGGCGCGTTAAAAGCAGTTGCGCCAATACTCGTTCTATTCTTGGTTATGTCGGCCATCGCACAACATAAGAGCGGACAGAAAACCAATATGAAATCCATTCTTACCTTATACCTGTTAGGAACCTTTCTTGCCGGCCTGATCGCGGTAGTAGCCAGCTTTATTTTCCCGGTCAGCCTGACCCTTGCGGAAGGAGCAGAAGGCCTGGAAGCCCCCGGCGGAGTAATCGAAGTTCTTAAGACTTTATTGATGAACGTCGTTGACAACCCGGTCAAAGCGATTTTCAATGCAAATTATATCGGGATCCTTGCCTGGGCAGTCGTCCTTGGGCTTGCGCTGAAAAACGCGCCAGACTCTACCAAAACTGTCATCTCGAATTTCTCTGAGGCTATTTCCACGGTTGTTAAATGGGTTATCCGTTTCGCACCGCTAGGCATCATGGGTCTCGTTATCGATTCAATCCTGACAAGCGGCATTGAGTCGCTGATGGGTTATGGAAAACTGCTGGGCGTATTGATCGGCTGCATGCTGTTTGTCGCTTTCGTCGTCAATCCGCTGATCGTATTCTTCACGGCCCGTCAGAATCCATACCCGCTCGTGCTCCAATGCATCAGGGAGAGCGGCATCACCGCTTTCTTCACACGCAGCTCGGCGGCCAATATTCCCGTCAATATGAGGCTTTGTGAAAAACTAGGATTGGACAAGGATACGTATTCCGTTTCCATTCCGCTTGGCGCGACCATCAACATGGCTGGAGCGGCTGTGACGATTTCCGTCCTTACACTGGCAGCAGTCAACACGCTCGGCATCAATGTCGACATTCCGACTGCAATCATCCTCAGCGTCCTGTCCGCAGTCGCAGCATGCGGCGCTTCGGGCGTTGCCGGCGGTTCACTGTTATTAATTCCGCTCGCGTGCAGTCTTTTCGGCATTCCGAATGACGTGGCCATGCAAGTAGTTGGCGTCGGCTTCATCATTGGCGTCCTTCAGGATTCCTTTGAAACAGCGCTCAACTCATCAACAGACGTTCTCTTCACTGCCGCGGCTGAATATCGCAAAAACCGACTTGAAGGAACAAGCGCAAAAATGAAAAAAGCCGTCTAAAGCGGCCTGCATCCAAGCAAAAAAACAAACGCCCACAAGCTGCGAACAACTCCGCGCTTGTGGGCGTTTTTTAATGATGCAAAGGGACGGTTTTGAGTCCCGAATGGAGCAGCCGAACCGTCCACTACTTCATCAGACTCTCAGCATGAAATCCTGCGGGTCACTTTCCGGTCCTTCGAAGTGGACTTCGGCGTTGATGGCCTCGAAGTGTTTGCGG
Source organism: Bacillus sp. B-jedd (assembly GCF_000821085.1). GTDB lineage: Bacteria > Bacillota > Bacilli > Bacillales > Cytobacillaceae > Bacillus_D. The sequence continues at coordinate 1,291,120 of NZ_CCXR01000001.1, read as the reverse complement.
GCGAATTGGATTTTCGCCTGTTCTTCCGGCCTTAGCAGTTCTTCGATGTCTGTCCCCTTCGTTTCGAGGACGAAATAAAGTTTTTCTTCGCCGTTTTTGTTAATGACGGCTGCCCAGTCGGGATTGTAGTTGCCGACCGGGGTTTCAATTTTGAACCAGCCGGGCAGCTTGACGTAAACCCTGACATTCTCATCATCCTCGAACCGCTTCGCGAAACTCTCTTCTATCTCTGAATCGTAAAGAACATGGTCGAAAGGCGATTTCCTGCTTTCAACCGCATTATCGTTCAAATAGGCTAGCAGTTCCTCGTTTTTGAACAGCTCGACTGCATAGTATGAGTCATCATCCATCTTGTAATATTTAATGCCGTCGCGCAAAAGCAGCTTCATTTCGCGCTGAATGATTTTCGTAACTTCCTGGATGAACTTCTGGGGATTATTTTTGAAATCCTCAAGCCTTTTGCAGCCGGTAAGAATCCGGACAATCGTCTTTCGTGTAAGGTTCGTACGGTTTTGCAGCTCAGTGATCACATCGGGGAGTACATGCGCAGATTCAACGTAATCCTCAACTCGCTCACTCACGACCGAGCCGCTCACCCCGGTGATCCGGTCAAAACCGGCCACCCGATCCTTCCGGCTAATGATGCGCACTTTGTCAATCCGGTTCATCTTCCCGATTGCCTCGACCGTCTTCCGGATCAACTCCTCGCTGTCAAAATCAATTGAAAACACCGTTTTATACTTGATCCGGTCCCATAACTCAAGGAAATCCTTGCTGTCGATTACCGCTTTGTTCAGTTTCACTTTCTTTTTCCTGCTCGCATCCTTTACAGGCAGTCGGCTAGTGATATGCTTCAGTTCTTTCAGCACCGCCGTTTTCCAAGGCTCGAATTCGTCGGGAAGCTCAACCTCATAGTTTTCGAGCGCTTCCTTCAGCTTTGCCGTTGCTTTTTCTTTTTGATCGACATATCCTCCGCTTTTCAGGCTTTCATATAATTTTGCCGACAAGTCGTAACCCATCGCGACCGGCTCATCCTTCTCCTGGTCCAAATACGCAAGCCTGGCGAAGATATGCTTTTCAATTTTGCCAAAAACAATCCCCGTCTGTTCCTCCATCTCGGTCTGGAGATTGGCAACAAACTCCTCGTACGATTCATTCGCCATGACGGTCAGCGTATTCACATTATAATCCGCTACCCGCTCTCCGTCCTGGTTGACGGCAAGGCGCAAGCCCCGGCCAATTTCCTGTCGCCGGCTCACATACGTTCCGCCTGAATCCTTCAGCGTGCATATCTGGAAAACGTTCGGATTGTCCCAGCCTTCCCTCAACGCTGAGTGGGAAAAAATGAACCTCAGCGGCTCCTCAAGGCTCAACAGCCTTTCCTTATCCTTCATGATCAGGCTGTACACATCCGTGTCCGCCGCCGTATTCCCTTTCGTATCCTTCAGCAAGCCCTTTTTATCTTGGGCAAAATAGCCATTGTGAATCCTTTCCACTTCCACGTCTACATCAATATCATCGAAAAGGGTGCGGTATTTCGGCTTTCTTGCAAGGATTCTGTATTCTTCCTCGAACATGAGCGCGTACTTTCCTTTGACTGGATTCCCGCTTTTGTCGTAATCCCGATAATTCGCCACTTTGTCGATGAAAAACAGGCTAAGCACTTTGATGCCTCGGTGGTTGTACCGCAGCTCCTTATCGAGATGCTCCTCGATTGTCCTCCGGATTTGATACCGTTTAATCGTTTCATCATCGACTTCACCGAGCGCATCGCCGATCGCAAGATAGTGGCCGTTGATTTCAACTGATTCGTTTCCGGGTGTCCAATCGATCTGCTCGACGCGGAAGCCACGGTACAGTTCGCGGTCTCCGGATAAATCGTAAAGGTCATCACCGTTTTTGACGATTTTTACCACGCGTTTCACTTTCCCGTTCGCTTCCACATCAAGCTCGATTTTCGCCTTTCGCTCTTTCACCTCAAGCAGCTTCATAAAAGGCAGGTTGAACGATTGCTCTGACCTGACCGACATGACTTCAATCTTTTTGACGAGCTTTTCATTATATGCATCGACCGCATCGAGGCGGAATATCATATTGTATTTATCAATGTGGGTCGCTGAATATCGGAGCGTGCACATTGGCGCAAGCGAGGAAATTGCTTCTTTCGACTTCGGCGTCGTGTCGACACTTTGCGGTTCATCGATGATGACAATCGGATTCGTCTGCTGGATGAACTCGATCGGCCGGTAGCCGTTCAGGCGGTCATTTGCGCGGTGGATGACATTCGCCTTATCTTCTTTTTCCGGGTCGGCGAAGCTTTTCCTGAACGCATCAATATTGATGATCATCACCTGGATCGCTGTGGCTGTCGCAAAGTTGCGCACTTGATCGAGTTTCTCCGAGTCATAGATGAAATACTCGAGCGGCTGCCTGTCATAAAGCTCCTTGAAGTGCTGCTCAGTGATTTGCAGTGATTTATAAACGCCCTCGCGAATCGCGACGGACGGCACAACAATGACGAACTTCGTAAAGCCGTATTGCTTGTTCAGTTCATAAATTGAACGCAAATACACATACGTTTTCCCGGTGCCTGTCTCCATTTCGACAGTGAAATTCATCCCATCGAGCGCTTCACTTCGCGCGAGGCCGTTTTGAATCTGGATTTCCTGGACATTTTTCAAAATTTCATTCTTGGTCAAATCAAGCCGGTTGCCAATCCCAAGATCGGTTTGGATCATTCCGGCATCCTCGCCGTAGGAAACAGTGAAATTCGACTGCCTGGTCGACTGCCCCCTGAAAATATTTACAATAGAATCAATGGCCTGGCGCTGGTACCCAAGGTCCGCCTGAAACTTCAGCTTCATTCCTTACACACTCCTAACATCATTGATTCCATTTTTCCTAAGCGTCTGGATTGCATTCGTTTTTACCGCATCATTCAGGAAACCGGATTCCTTGAAGACGACTTTCGGGTTGAACGCTTCTGCCTTCAGCCTGATCATTCCGTTGACAACGTCGAGCCCGATCTCATCCTCAAGGCACACGAGAAGCGAGCCATAACCAACCGAATAAACCGTTTTCCCGCCAACGTCCGCTTTTTCGATCGGAACCGTGAGCGGCAGGCCGACTTTCAGGAGGATTTCATGCAGCAGATCATCCTGGGTACGGTCTTCCTTCAAATTGTCTTCTAGGTTGAACAAGTCCTGCTCGAGATTTTCAAAATCCGGATCCCACGGCTTTAGATTGGAAGAATCGAGACTGAAGGCCTTAAAGCCAATATCAAGATCGTCACGCTCCGACTCCGCAGCCACCTTTTCCCCTGCCCGGCGAATCCGCTCCCTGCCGATTTCACAAATCGTCCGGAATCCGGCTTTATATGCCTCAGTCCCTGAGTCGCAAAGCTCCGGTAATTGAACCAAAATGAATTTACGCCGTAAGCCATCCTCGCTGTTCAGCTTCATTACCGCATGGGCGGTTGTCGCCGAACCCGAGAAGAAATCGAGAACAATTTCGGCATCCTCTAGATTCGCCGTTTTCAGCAGAAATTCAAGGAGCCTGACCGGTTTCGGGCCGTCGAACACCCCGACATCGTCAAAAAGGGCCTTCGTTTCCTGTTTCCCTTCCTGGTTATGGCCAGCTTCCGCATGGAACAGAATCGTGTTTGGCCTCAGCCCGCTCTGCACCTCGGACAAGAAGGTTTTCAGCCTAGGCGTCCCATCCCCCTTCACGCCAAACCAAATGCGGTTATCCCTGACGAGTTCCTCGAAACGTTCCTTGCTGACACTCCAGTATCTTCCGCTCGGCGGCGCACATACCCGTCCGCTTGGCGTTGTGATTTCATAAAGGAGTTTGTCCGAACCCGATTTCGCCGACAGGACGACTGAGGTCCAGACCCCGCGCGGGTCGTTGTCGGGGTTGCCATAGCCTTGCGGAATTTCGTCCCCTCTTGGCAGCAGGCCAATTTTCCAGCCGCTTTCATTTGTATGGATACTATTTTTGCAATAAACGAGTATATGGTCATGCATTGTTGAAAAGTACGCCGCGTCATTCGCCCTCGAGAATTTCTTTTGCCAGACGAGGTTCGCGACGAAGTTGTCCTCACCGAATATCTCATCGCACATCTTCCTCAGATTGGCCACTTCGGTATCATCAAGGCTGATGAACATCACTCCGTTCTCTTGGAGCAGATTGCGCGCAAGCTTCAGGCGCGGGTACATCATATTGAGCCAGTCGGTATGGTAGCGTCCCCGCGTTTCGGCGTTCGCCTTCATCGCCTGGCCAGTTTGGCGCTTGTAATTTTCGATGCTGTCTCTGAAGTCGTCCTTATAAACGAAGTCCTTGCCAGTGTTATAAGGCGGGTCGATGAAAATCATCTTGACCTTCCCGAAATATGATTTCTGCAAAAGCTTCAATACTTCAAGGTTGTCTCCTTCAATATAAAGATTTTCAGTTTCGTCCCAGTTTTTGCCTGAATCCCTGTCTGGCCTCAAGGTGCCGGCGGAAGGTGTCTGCGCCAACTTCAGCGCTTCAGCCTTTCCATGCCAGGAGAATTCGAATTTCTCCTTCCGGGAGTCGACCGCCTCCCCAAGAGCGAGCTTCAGTTTTTCAAAATCAATTTTTCCTTCTGCGACCACTTCAGGAAAAAGCCGCTTAATGGCTTCAATGTTCTGCGCAGCCAAGTCTAGCGATTGTCCATCCAGCTTTTCCATCCTTCATTCCCCCTGCGTATCCAACTGTTTCTTTAACGATTCCATCTGCTTCAGTAGCTGTTGGATTTTTACATTCATCTCAACTTTTTTATTAAACTGTGACTCTTTCCTGATCGCCGTTTTCAGTTTAACAGCCTCCTGCTCGAGCTTTTCGATTTGCAAAAGTGCAGCCTGCCGCTCCTCGTATTCAGCTTCACTTCCGGCGATTTTGTAACTGCCTGCCACTCGGGAAAGTTTAATGGCTTCTACAGCGCGGTCAATATCCTTGTAAAAATCGAGAAAGCTCGAAAATCTGACATTTTCAAGTCGGACTGCCTGCAAAAATGCCTCAAACTCGGCTTTCGCTTCCGAGGGAAAAAACCAGCCTGTCCGATGGATCCCCTCAATGACGACACCTGACCTGTCCACCTTGTTCAGCCGTTTCATCGCGGTGCTGATTTGGCATTCACCGTTCCAGTCGAACACGAGGACAACTGGATGAGGCAGAGCGCGGTGTATCGCTTCATCAATAGTGGCCACTTGCCTGTCCGAGGGATCCTCCCTGAGCTGGACCGTTAAGAACATTACGCCTTCAACATGGTATTCGTCAGAAATAAACGGCTGAATATTGATCGTGGAAAGGGAGAGCAGGTACGCCAGTTCCATCTTTTCAATCAATTTCGAAATGGTCTCCTTCTCCCCTTTTTTAAGGCCGCCCTGTTCATAAAACATCTTTTTATCGAGCTTTTTATGAATTGGGGATAAAAGCCGTCCAATGCCAATATGTTCATAAAAACTATCCGCAGCTTTCATCCGCGCCATTTACTCCTTCACTATCAAATAAGATACGACTTCAAAGTCCTGGAGGTTCGTATTTGAACTGGCGACAAGGCTGTCGAGGCTGCCAAGGCTGAAAATGTTCAGCGTTGATTGATGGTCGATTTTGCCGGCTATCTCACCTGCGGCCTGCTCAAGCAGTTCTTTATACGGCACCATTTGCCTGCCGTTCCGTGTTTCTTTATAAAATAATTCATACAGCACGCGTTCCGGCTCCTGTTTGCCGAGGCAAAGCGACCTGTATAAATCTAGAATCTTTTTTACGTGGCCATAGCTTAAAAGTACATTCCCGTCGTATTTTACATAAACGAGGTAATACGGATGGAGTGCATTTTTGCCGTCCTGCCCTGGTACATGATTGATTTGCTTCAGGCAAAAAATCACTCCCGGGCTGATTTCTTCCTTCAGTTTTCCGTTCCTGTTACTCGTCAATGAAAACAATCCCAGCGGAGCTTCTTTCACAACGCTGCCATTTTTCTTCATATGGGCAAGCAAATCCATCCGGAAATCATCAAGCGTGAAATCGGTGAGTGAAATATTCCCCGAAATTTCTTCCAGATCGATCATCTCGTTCTGCAGTTTCTCCAGTTGTTTCCGGCGGTATTCGAGATCCTTCATCTCATTGCTGTTTTCAGCAATGACATTCTCCTCACCTGTCGATGAAATATTGAGAATCGTCATCCGGTCCTTGACCCGTCCGACGAGGTTGATATATTCGTCCAGTTCAATCGGCGGCCAAAAGTTCACCAGCTGGATGACACCATTTTTACTGCCAAGTCGGTCAATCCGGCCAAACCTCTGGATGATCCGCACTGGGTTCCAGTGGATATCATAATTGATTAAATAGTCGCAGTCCTGGAGGTTTTGGCCTTCGGATATGCAGTCTGTAGCAATCAGCACATCAATTTCTTCTTTCGCATCCGGCATGACCTTTGCCCGTTCTTTTGAAAGAGGCGAAAAATAGGTAAGGACACTGTTGAAATCGGCTTTTTTCAGTTTCATAGTTGTTTTAGGATTGTCCGATCCCGTCACAACAGCGCTGTGAAGCCCAAATTTATCACGGGTCCAGCCGCTTAGGTTTGCATATAAATAGTTGGCCGTATCGGCGAACGCGGTGAAGATAAGGACTTTCTTGTTTTGCCCGTTCAAAGGGTTTGCGACTTTATCGGATATCAATTCCTTCAGCCGCGAAAGCTTCTGGTCACGTTCCGGGGAAACCATTTCAGCCTGCATCGTGAGGCGCGCGAGAATTTCCCGGTCATATTGAAGGTCTTGCTTCCAACGGATCAAATCGACATCCTTCAGCAGAATTTTGACCTTTGAACCGATGAGCGCGTCTTCAAGCTCCGGATCCTCGACATCGATATCCATTATATCCTGTGCGGCATCCTGTCCGGGTTTGTAGTCATCGATTTTTTGCAAAAAGGCATCGATGTTGTTTGTAATACTCTTTAACGTCAAAGAAAAAGAATGTACGGAACTTTCAAGCCGTTTCAGCAAATTCGCTTTCATCAAATGGATCAGGTTGTTTTCACGGTCGGTCTGCCGGAAAACCTGGCCATTCCTTACCTTTGTATCGTACTTTTCATTATAGGCGCCCCGCATATGCGGTAGGACGTATTGCATCGGCGAATACACGGCGAGGCGCAGCCTGAGGATATCATCATTAATAAGCGAAAGCGCCGGAAACTCGCCTTGCTTGTCAATCGTTTCCTTTATATTAAGCGGCTTTTTCCGGTCCGGAAATTTGCCGATATCTTTCATGTTGTAATATTTTTCGATATGACGCCGCGAGCGCGCAATCGTTAACGAATCAAGCAAGGTGAAATAGTCCCAGCTCAAAAAGTCGAGCAGCCGCTCTGTCGTCCGTTCTTCTTCCGGCAGCTTGCTCCATTTGTTGAACTGCGACTGCGCCTGCCTGATCGTCTGCGATATGTTCTTGATATTCGCGCTTTCGGATAAGGCGCCGTCATTACCTTCAGTAATGAAGGCAACCTGGTTTTTTAAATCGTCGAGCTTATTATTGACCGGCGTCGCCGACAGCATGAGGATCTTTGTTTTGACGCCGGCTTTGATCATGTCATTCATAAGCCGCGAATAACGGGTCACCCTGTCATTGCGCGCCTCATTATTGCGGAAGTTGTGCGACTCGTCAATGACGACGAGGTCATAATTCCCCCAGTTCACATGTTCAAGATTGATGTCGCCACTGTATCCCCCCTGGCGTGATAAATCGGTATGGTTCAATAAATCATAAGAAAAACGATCATCCGCCAAAATATTCCGCTTATCATTCAATCGGTAAATCGACCAGTTCTCGCGCAGCTTTTTCGGCGCAAGTACGAGGACACGATGGTTGCGGAGCTCATAATATTTGATGACAGCGAGCGCTTCGAACGTTTTCCCGAGACCGACGCTATCGGCGATAATGCAGCCGCCATGCTTTTCGATTTTATTGACCGCGCCGACCACTCCGTCCTTCTGGAAGGCATAGAGCTTGTTCCAGATCATCGTGTTCTCGAAACCCGTTTTTGCCTGGAGCGCGTCCAGGTCCTTCGTTCCTTCCAAAAATTCTTTAAACAAATGATACAGCGTGACAAAGTAAATGAACTCTGGAGAGTTTTCCTTGTAGAGCGTTTCCAGTCTATCGAGGATATTGTCCTTTACATCATGCAAAACCTGTTCATTTTGCCAGATAGAATCGAAATTGTTCAAGAGCTGGCGGTTTGTTTCTTTGTCATCGACAATTGTATTGATATACATATTCGATGAATTGCTGTAGCCAAGCCCCGCGGTTGAAAATGGCGCCCCGCCAACGAGGCCGATTTCCTTCTCATCCTTGTTGGCGACATGGTAAAGCCCGCCTTCTATCTTTTGCTTTGTCACCGACTTAAACTGTGCCTTCGTTGTTACCCACTTCGCCAGCTCCCTGGCAATATGCGCCTGAGACAGCTCCGCTTTATATTTCTGTTCCTCCACTACGCCAAAGAGCAGATTCTCATTTTTTTCTACTTGCTCACGCGGCAAGCCTTCCATATCAACAAAAGCCGGTTCTGTCAGGATGAAACGAAACCCGTCCACCTTCGCCAGCTCCCGCTTCAACTCTTCAAACGCATACAACGTAAAATGAGCCGCAGCCACAGAAATCCGGCTGCCCTCCCCAAGATTCCGCCTCAGCACATCCCCAACTAAACCAGTCCGCTGATTATCAACAACGCCACCCGGCATACCCAAACCACCTCTAGCAAAATTTCAAAATCTATAAATCCATGCAAGCGCAGCTCCCCTAATAGGTACCTGGAAACTCCCACGCCATCAATTTATTTTAAAAAATATTCCTCTAAAATAATATCACAGAAAGCAAGGCAGGGGACGGTTCCAGCGTTTCATTCGGGAAGCGAAATAATTTCCAGGTGCTGTGTTTTCATAGGGGACGTTGTTTCTCCTTTCATAACGGGCTTTCGGGCTCGAAAGAAGGACTTGGCGACCGGACGGCGTTGTATCGAAGGATGTTATGGATCTAAATGAGATCTTTCTTCATCGTCCTGCCAGTCATTCAACAATAAAACAGCAGCGGAGCTCCCGAGCTCTACTGCTGTTTTTAGAAGCAGAGGGCGGTTCCAGCACTTTCTTCGGGTCTCGAAGAAAGCAGCAGAACCGTTCCTTTCATCACTTTATGCATCTTTCCAGTTCGGTGCCTCCACATTTGTAGCAGATTTTTGAGGAGTAGCTTAAGAGTGTTTTGCAGCGGATGCATTTTTTCATTTTTACTTTCATTTCACTCACTCCTTCGGGCTAGTAATATAGAAGTATGTATTAAGGGAATGATCCGTACGTCAGACAGGTGATAATCTTTCCCTAATAAGTTTTACATTCTCCATCAGGAATGGAAAATCCTGCTTGTTTAATGGTGGCACTAGTCCCTGCAGGCTTTTTCTTTTAAGTTATTCAAAGCTTTTTGGCCTCTACGATTTCCAGTGTTTCTATATCACCCAGTGTTTCAGGTCATTAAATGTTACGCCCATTCAAACAGTTAAATGATATGATGAAAAGAAACGATTCGTTTTTTGCAAAAGGGGGACTTTCCATGAACGATCTAGCTCAGAAATATTGGAATGAGTATTGGGAAACCAAACAGGAGGAAGCGCCGAAATCAGTCAGCGCATGGCAATTCGGGGATGATGCCGACTATCTAGCACAACTGGTCATCGATGGAATCAAAACGGCCACTTGCTCAGGTTTTATTTTTTATGAACTGGAAAACGAACGGCTCCCCGCAGTCGATGATTACAGTATTATTCTGAATAGCCGCGATGAGCCTGTTGGGATGATTAAAATAACTGATGTTAAGAAAATGCCAATGAATGAGGTTCCCGAGGATTTTGCGATTGCGGAAGGTGAGGGAGACCGAACATACCAGTATTGGAAAGATGCCCACACGCGTTTTTTTACCCAAGAGCTTGGCAAGCTGGGGCTTGAATTTTCCGAAGACATGCTGCTCGTCTGTGAGCGGTTCGAATTGGTCAATGCAAAAGGCAAGTAAAAAACGCTTGGGAATTCCCAAGCGTTCTTTTTTAAATACAAATAAAAGGCCACTAGTGCTTCTTCCCCTAAAACAAGCTCAGCCCAATCCACGCAGCCGGTTCTCAACCGCCCGTAGTTTCCGCTCCATCGTGTGTTCCTTGTCACGGCGATCATCAATCCGGATATTCGTGCAAACTCTCTGCAGCCCTTTTGCAAAAGGGACTTCATGAATCTCGCGTACGACCTCAAGCAGTTCGGCCAAATCGCCCTCAATCAAAGTGCTCATTGGGGTTAATTGATAGGTGATTCTCCCTTCATATTTCCGCAGGACCTGATGGATTTCCGCCACATATTCACTCACACTTGGAGTCCCAGTGCCCACCGGAATGACCGTCACATCAATGATTGCCATTTGTCCGCCTTCTTTCCGAAACTTTTTTCCAATCATAACACAATCGGGACGACTTTCTCCAGAAACGCGCGCTGATTTTGGAAATTAAAGTCCCTGACCGCAAAAAAATCCCCGCTTTCAATCCTTATCGCGGGGACTCATTTTGAAACATGAAGACAAGCCCTTTTTTAGTCTATTTTTGCAAAAAGCGAATCATTCAACCGTGAAAGCTTTCGAGACTTTGTATTCTTTCCCACCCTTCGGTGTCATCCAGGCAGTAAGCACATACTCGCCCTTTTCCAGCTTCAAATCATGCAAATCGATGTCGTACGTTAACGAATCCCCCTGCAAAAGTTCTTCTTCCCCAAGCACCTGCAAGAACATGGCCGTACTGGAAAAAAGGAAAAGCTCCTTGCCCTCCTTATCCTGGACGGCATAGTCATAACGCTGGGAGCTCGTGAATGCCAGATTTACTGCTTCCTCGGTTTGGTTGTTGATTTCGTATTGGAAAACAAGCGGCCTAATTTCTGTGAGACTTGCCTTTACTTCATTCGCCACAATCCCACTACCTCCTCCATTGACCTGTTGGACTGGCTCTTTATCCTGCCCTTCGTTCGCTGTGCCGCATCCGGTGGCCAGGGTGCCAAGCAATATGATCAGTAACAGTCTTTTCATGCCACACCGCCTTATTAGTTTGAGTGTAAATGCCTTTATACTATATTGGTCGGAAAAAGGCAATTTAATGTTTCACGGTTCAGCAGCATAATTTCCTTATTCCCTTAGACAATATTCACCAATCAAACTTACACGGCTGATGGCAAAAAAATCCCCGCTGCCACTGTAAGGCCAACGGGGACTTTCATTTTCAACAGCTCATTCCATTTTCAGTATCGGACAATGCAATCTAAATATCACTTATTATAGTCGATCACATACAAATACGGGACCCTGATGCTGCCATCAGCACTTTGAACTGTGATATATCCAGCCTTGAATTCAGCAGTACCATTATTGTTTCCGGCATGGCTGCCCTTGTTCACGACATCCACCTTGATAACGGTTTCCCCATTTGGAGCCAGGGAGACTGCTGTTTTGCCAAGACGGAGATTGCTATCGCTTGAAAGGGTATAATCAACCTTTTTGCCAGATGGATTTTTAAGTGTAAAGGATAGTTGATACGTCTGGTTTCCGACCGGACGGACAAGGCCAAAGCTGAGCGAGGACGGGAATGCCATAGCCGGCGCCTTCATCGCCCTGCCTAAGTCAATCAGGCCTGCGCCTACTTTCAGCGGATCGGACACATCTGTATCAGGCTGGACGCTGCCCGCCAGATTCCCTGCCGTTCCCATCAGGGCTGCTTTAACTTCTGCCGGTCCCCAGCCAAGCTTTTCATCCTTGCTATAAGCGAGCAGAATAGCCGCCGAGCCCGCCACATGCGGCGAAGCCATCGAAGTACCTTGATACAATTCGTACCCTCCTCCCACAACGGAAGAGTAAATGTTCACACCCGGCGCAGCCACATCAGGTTTCAGCGTGTAGTTTGGCGTCGGCCCCCGCGAACTGAAATTGGCTAACAGATTCGGTGTTGCAGCAATTTCAGTAGGCGGATAAGTAATCGTGACTTCCTTGCTGCCCTTCCAATTGCTCAATGCCTTTCCGGCTTCATTGCCAATCATGACAGCAGGAATTAGCGCATCATCTGATGACATTGGAATGGGCTCGGAAATTCCTTCACTTTGGAAAATGATAGCCGCAACCGCGCCTGCTGCAGCGGCATTATTGATTTTTTCGGCAAAAGTACAACTTCCCCGTTGGATCAACGCCATTTTGCCTTCAAGCGGCTTGCCGGTAACCGGTGTACACGCCTTATTGTCCCCGCCTGAGTAATCACTCCATAATGCATATTCTCCAGATAATTGTTCCTTCACTTCGCCTTTCCCGGTGCCTGTAGTCGCTACCGTCTGGCCTTCTGGTAACGCTTGATGTTTCAATAGCATGGCAAAAGTGCGGCTGTTCGTTGTCGCTGCGACAGTGATGACTTTTTCTGCCGTCCCCGGCGAACCAACCGTATGATAGCCAGGACCTTCATTTCCGGCTGAGATGGCAACAACAACGCCTGCATCGACAGCGGCATTGACCGCCATATCAAGCAAGTCCGCCCCCTTGTGCGGTGTCCCGCCAAGGCTCAAGTTCAGGACGTCCATCCCATCCTCGACAGCTTCTTCCACTGCTTTTGCAATGAATAAGCTCTTAGCATCCGCGACATCTCCCGGGAAAACATTATAATTGCCTAGATAGGCCCCAGGAGCCACCCCGCTCAGCGGCTTGTTGCCGAGCGTCGGCATGGTGCCGGCTTTTCCGGCAACCGTACCGGCCACATGGGTGCCATGGCTATCGACTGCCTGCGCACTCAGCTTTGGATTTTGATTGAAAACTTTCGCGACAATGACTTTATCGCTCGTGAAATTCTTATCGCCTTTTGGATACCCTTCAGGGGCTTTCATATTTTCATTCGGCTGCAGGAAAGGATGATTCTGGTCGATTCCAGAATCAATAATGCCCACTTTCATATCAGCTCCAGCATCCGGCTGGCCGCCAAGCGCATTCCAGAGCGCCCCTGCGTTTATGAGTGCCGTACTGTCACTCATCGCTTTCCTGTATGTGTTGCTATAGCCGGCCTGGACAACGCCTGGTCCGCGGCTAATGTCTTTCAAAGTAGCCCCGTTCAGCTTCAGGCCAATCCCGTTATATGCAACATCATACTCAGTAACGACTTCAACCTGGGGGAGCTGTTTGGCAATCCATTTTTTGTAGTTCTCCCTTTGGGCCTCGAGCCTCTTTCCGTACTTCTTTGCGGCATTCGAATTCAGATTAAACTTCTGCCCCTTGCCAGGGCTTGTCTTTTCATACCCTGCAATCGACCCATCGTAGGACGCAATCGGCGCATCGCCAAACTGGACAAACACATACTCCTGATCCTCTTTTGTCTTCAATGGGCTGTCATCATTTTTGACAATCGCCTGAGCTGGCAGCGCTGCGTTCACCATTAATAGCAGGATGAGTGAAAGCCCTAATACCTTCCCGAACCTCTTAAAAAACTTCAATCCTTACTCCCTCCCTATGTAACTCCAGCCTATCAATCTATAAGCCGGGCCCAAATTTGTTAAAACAGTTATTTATATTCTACGAGAATCTTCTAAATTCCTATTAAATATTTTTTAATATTCTGAAATATTAACGGTAAATTTAGGCAAAATTCGAGCGGTTTTTTTATGGACGATTATGAGTGGTATAGGAGATAAAGTAGAGTGGCGAAAAAACCAATAAAATGTATTAGACTGGAAAAAATGTTATAATATAAACATCATCTAAATAGTGGAATGATTTCGATTTATCATGGAACTGATAGGTTCTTTGGAGCCTAGTGGGAATATATTTTCAAGAGGTGGATTAAGAGTAAAATGTTCACTGTTCTTACTTATTTTATTTCCTTGGTTGTTATTGTGGGCTCCGTAGGTGTCACGCTCTATTTTAAATCAGAACTCGAAAAAATGTTCCGGGAAAAAAAAGAAGTGGTCGCCTTTCACGTATGCAACGTCCTGATCATCTTAATGGCATCCTTGGCCGTCCACGCGGTCATGGCCTTCATGCTTGAAAAAGAAATCAGCTACACCCTCCAATCAGGCATCCTCCTGCTCATCATCCTGCCAATCTACACAGCCGGCTACTACGCATACGAAAAATACAAACTCGACAACCGCAAATACGCCGTAACCCAAAACGGAAAGGTCCTCATCATCAACGAAAAATACTTGCGAAGGAAATAAAGCAGGGGAAGGTTCGTTTGCTTCATTCGGAACCGAAAGAAGCGATAGAACCTTCCCCTTTATCATTTTCTACAACATTTCTGACTCAAGCCGGAATCCTTCGACGATGACATCTTCATCGACTTCGAGGAGGAGGCAGCGTTTGCCGTTGTAGATGATGTATTTGACGTTTTTAAGGTCTTTAGGATTTATGGTTACATCAGCAATTTTTGTGTTGATTTTAATCGATTTCGGCACGAGGCTGCTTGCTTTGAATTCGTGTTTCTCATCGGACACAACCGATTTAAAGGCGTGCTCGACTTTTGCCGTATCGACATTTTCGACTCCGCTTGCTGTCAGGATATGCTCAACGTCGCGGTAATCGAGTTTCGGCACTTCGCTTTCTTCCAATTCCTCATTTTCCTGCACACGGCGGTCGATTTCCTCATACACATTCGAAATGACCTTTGAATCGACTTCATCGCCAATGACGCTTTTCAAAATTTGTTCAAAGCTGTCCTTGTCTTCCTTCGCGGTGATAATTTCTTCGCAGTTCAGCACTTCTTCTATGAATCTTCCATCTGGCTGGTTGACTTTGCCTGCACAGTATAAAATATGGTTCACATCGGCCGCATTGTCATTGAACGCAGGGAACAGAAAGCCTGATAAAGGCGATGCCAGGTTAATGATCGGGTCAAGGAAATGATGCGATTTGAATTGCTTTTCAATATAGTCAAATGTCAACGCCCGTTTCGGCTGATCGGTTTTGTTGACGCTGCAAAGAATGAACCTGCTTGCATAAACTTCGTCATCTCCGCCCTCTTCGGACTCCAGGTCGCGTTTTTTCGAAGCTTTGCGGTATTCACCGCGTATAAACGTCACGACTGTATCGAATTCATTCGACCCGCGTGCAAACATCTTCTCGACGATGCCAAGCATATACTCTTTCCAGTCCTCTGTCTGTCCTGTCTGAAGGCCTTCATAAAGAATCGTCTGTGTGCTTCCATGAGTTTCATCATCCCGACTGAACTTCAATTCAAACAATTTCGCATCAAGCTGGCCGGTTAAAACCTTTTTAAAGTTGTCCAGGAACAATTCCTGCGCTTCCTGCTCAAGCATCTCAAACGGCTGGCTTACATGGTGATATACCTCACCCGTCTCTTTCTTCACATATACATTAAAAATTTCCCCCAGCTTCAAATAAAAATTATCCAACTTAAACTGTTTCCGAATATTCGCGATGTCTTTTTTATTCATTCGTCTCAACTCCCATCCCCGATTATACTGTCCCGGCAAAAAAATAGAAAGAATCAGGAGAGTCCCATAAAACGAAAAAGGCGCCCAATTGCTTGGGACAGCCTTTAAAAACGTTGTTATAGGTTTACATTTTAGTATCCTACAAAAGAAGCACCAATAATAATCAACAAAATGAACAGTACAACAATTAGCGCGAATGACGTTCCCATTCCTCCGCCGTATCCTCCAGACATCTTTCCTCCACCTCCTTTTCATTTATTGCTATCGATTAATATCCTGACCAGATTGTAGCGCCAATGATAATGAGGAGGATAAACAATACGACAATTAACGCAAAGCTTGACCCGATACCGTAGCCGTAACCATAACCACCATAGCATCCATAGCCCATAATTATCACCACCTTAATAGAGGGCAATTGTATTCCTCTATTAAATAATATGTCGGTATAGCAAAATAGTTTGGACACATTCACCTTTTTATTAAATTCCACGTTCATCTATGTAAAATCCCATGGCAAAATAAAAAGAGAAGCGCGAAACATTGCTTCTCTCTTTAATGAAGTGACTGTATGGTGATGCACGGTGGAGGTCTGAAAGAGGTTCACCTTTCATTTATATGTTATTCCATTTAGTATAATCAGTTTGGACGAGTATCCCTTAAAAATATTATATTTTTTTGCTTAGGCTTTTTTATCCGTGATTGTTGATTTCCACTCCGGGGACATGCTTTCCGCGGGGCGGACCGTGGAGCCTCCTCGGCGTCATAGACGCCTGTGGGGTCTCCACGTGCCGCTGCATCCCGCAGGAGTCAGTCCCCTCCATTCCAATCAACTTCAACGAAAATCAACATTCACCTTTAACTGAGCCATTGCTTAAAAAACCCGGGATTGATTAATCCCGGGCTGCTGTATGGTGTTCGTGTTTGTGGATGCCGAGTACGGTGTCCGCGATGTTGACGGAGTGGTCTCCGATTCTTTCCAGGTTGGAGACGATGTCGACAAATACGATGCCGGACTGGGCTGTGCAAGTTCCTTCGTTCAGGCGCAGGATGTGCTTTTTGCGGAATTTGCGTTCCATTGTGTCGATGATTTCTTCTCTTTCCGCTACGGTGCGGGCGACCATTTTATCATTCTTCTCAAGAGCAAGGATGGCCTGCAGGACCGTTTCCTTTGTCAGTTCAAACATTTCAACCAGGTCGGCCATAGCTTCTTCTGTCAAAATAACCTTATTCGCAACTTGATATTCCACAAGCTCGAGAATATTTTCACAGTGGTCGCCGACCCTCTCAATGTCTCGGATGATATCAATCAAAAAGGAATGTTGCTCCGATTCTTGCGCTGACAATGAAGACCTGGACATTTTGACAAGATACTCCGTGATTTTATTATCCAGATTATTAATCGCCTCTTCAATTTGATACGCCGTATCCGCGTTCTTTCTATTCTTCGTCTGCAGATAATTATACGACTCCTGAATCGCCTGGACGGCAAAATGCCCCATCCGGATAACTTCCTCTTTTGCCGCGACCATGGCAATAGAAGGTGACTGCTCGATTAAATGCGGGTCAAGATGCTTTGGCTTAAATTCGATTTCCACGTCTTCTCCCGGAATAATTTTCGTCACGATCAAAGCAAGGAGCGCGATGAACGGGAACTGTATCAATGTATTTGTCACGTTGAACGTCCCGTGAGCAAAAGCGATTTGCATTGCCGGATTCAGGTTCAGCAGCTGATCAAGCCACGAAATGAACGCCGTGAACGGACTGAGAATGATTATAAAAATAATCGTCCCAATGACGTTGAACATGACATGGACAACCGCCGCCCTTCTCGCCGCCACAGATGCGCCAATCGAGGCAAGCACCGCTGTGATCGTAGTCCCGATATTGTCGCCAAACAGGACCGGCAGCGCCGCATTCAAATCGACAAGCCCTTCAGAGTACAGTCCCTGCAGGATTCCAATCGTCGCACTCGAACTTTGCACGATGATTGTAAACACCGTTCCAACCAAAACGCCAAGGTATTTATTTTCACTCATACTTTGCGTAAGATCGATAAAGGTTTGCAGCTCACGGAGCGGCTTCATCCCATCGCCCATCAATTCCAGGCCATAAAACAAAGCCCCGAAGCCGAAAACCACCATGCCGAAATTATTCAATTTATTATTTTTGAAAAAGAAAAGCAAGAAAGAGCCTACGGCGATAATCGGCAGCGAATATTCGCCAATATCTATCCCAATGATGAAGGCGGTCACGGTCGTCCCAATATTCGCCCCCATAATAACGCCAATCGCCTGGCGCAGTGTCATGAAACCGGCACTGACAAGCCCGATGACAATAACGGTCGTTCCTGAACTCGACTGGATGGCCACCGTCACCATGATCCCCGCAAGGACCCCCATCAACGGATTCGTTGTCAACCGGTCCAGAATGGCCCGCAGACGGTCACCTGCCGATTTTTGCAGGCCGTCCCCCATCGTTTTAATTCCATACAAAAAGATCCCCAGTCCACCAATGAACATGAAGAGAACCTCTGTCCAATTAATCCCCAATACTCTTCCACCCCTGTATACAATATCCTACAAACTATTACCTCACCCCAAATATTAAGGGAACGTATAAGAAAGTACACCTATCCGGAGAAAAATTTACAATCCCTTTACAGTAAATTTACAATAGGGCGCCGGGAGGATGGTCCCGCTTACAAAAGGAAC
Source organism: Bacillus sp. B-jedd (assembly GCF_000821085.1). Classification (GTDB taxonomy): domain Bacteria; phylum Bacillota; class Bacilli; order Bacillales; family Cytobacillaceae; genus Bacillus_D. The sequence continues at coordinate 1,272,903 of NZ_CCXR01000001.1, read as the reverse complement.
AAAGGGACGGTTCCAGCGCTTCATTCAGGACTCGAATAAAGCAGCGGAACCGCCCCTGCATCACACTCCTACTTGCTTCTTGATCACGTCGAGTTTTTCGGAGAGTTCGTCTGATTTTGTTTTAATTTCGTCTTTTTTCTTTGAGTTAAGGTCGCTCATGTAATTTTCGATTTTGTCGCTCCGGTCTCGGAGTACTTGGACAAGGGCGTTTCTTTCGACTGAATCAATGATTCCTTCTTTTTCAAGCCTGTCGACTGCTTCTGTGATTCTTTTCCGCTCGTTTTCAAAAGTGGTGAAATATTTTGAGTTAATCTTCCCAACCGCGTTATAGTGGTCAAGCGTTGTCCAGACATTATCAGCGAAACGGTGGACTGCCCACCATCTCCACGTATTGATATTGATGGATTCTTTCCAGACTTCTTTTATTTCCGCAAGCTGCTGCTTTGTTTTGACAGAGGAATATTCCCCGCCGCCAGCCTCGGCTACCGCTTTGAGCTGCCTGTCAGCCTCTGTGTCGACATCAAAGCCGATAATATTAATCTTTACATTCGTATTGTCCGCGACAGCCTTTTTAGCCGCGGCAACCGGATCACCATCACATGTCTCAATCCCATCACTGACAACATAAATGAAGTTTTCGACATTCTCACCCTTATGCGCGGCGAGTTGTTCATTGGCCATCGATATCCCCGAAGCCAATGGTGTCCATCCGACAGCGTCGAATTTCTTCAAGGATTCCGCGAAACCCGCATCCTCGTAAGCCTTCAAAGGATACATCGTTTCGACCGCACTGCATGATTTTGCTTTATCGGCATCACTTCCAGAGCCCTGATGGCCGAAAGCAACGAGTGAAACATTCACCGCTTCCGGAAGCTCCTTTGCCAGGTTTTCAATGCTCTTTTTTGCCAAAGCCATCTTGGTTTCGCCACCGACCTTCGCTTTCATGCTTCCGCTCGAGTCGATCACCATGACAACATTGACGGTTTTATCCTCTTCCTTCGTAATTTCGTCCATGCTGATATCCTGAAGGAGGCGGCCGTCCGGCAATCTCAGTTTCTCGTAAATTACCTCATAATTCTCCATCTCCTCGGCGACATCTTTGTAGCTTGCCTGCAGAGCGGAAGTAATCGATTCCATCCATTTTCTTTCGTCCCATTTCTTCGTTTTCTTCTTGCTGATCTCGGCAAAATAAGCATCTACAGCTTCAGTATTCGCTTTCGCCTTTGCATCTTTATCGTCCGAAAACTCCTTGCTTTCTATGTATTTCGTATAAAGTTCGCCCTTTTCAGCTTCTATGTACTCTTTTGCCGTTGTTTTCGGCAGTTCGACTTCGCCAGTAATCGAAATGGACTTCCCCGGTTGAATCTTTCCTTCCTTCGCTTCATTTTTTGTAACTGCCTTTATCTCCTCTTTCTCCTGGCAGCCAAACAGCATCAATGCAGCCAGCAATACAACAACTAAAAGTTTTGCTCGTCTCATCAGTTTCTCCCTTCGCCATGTTGTTTACTATTCTCATTAAACCCAAATTTGTTAAATTATTCAAACGATATAGTGAAAAATTATAGTAAACTCCCATTTTTGGAGATAAGGGTTAATTAAAAAAGGCCAGTTTCCATAAGGAGCCTGACTCTTTTTGGGGGAACGCAACGGATGGCCACTCCCTGTTCAAATATCAAGAAGTAATTCGGATAAAGATTACAACCAGAAAAGTAAAAATAAGCGGAGTAGAAGAAAATAAGTTTGTAAGACGGTTTACAGGTAGCTTTTTGCCAAAATAATAAGAGATGACGCCGATATAAATTGGAACAAGGAATAGTGGCTCCTGCAAAAAAGGAATCGAAACCAAAACTCCCAGGAAAAGAATAATAAGTAACGAAGGGGGATCCTTTTTTGCCAAAAAGAAACAGACAGCAGGATTAATTCTGTGACGGACGTTACCAGATAAACACACAAAAAAATGATGGGGATTAACGGAATGAATTATTTAAAATCCATGAGTAGATTTTTTACAGAATTATAAAGTTCCATTGCAAAATATAGGCAGAAAAACGACACAGCAGAACCGGCCAGCCACTTTCTCATCGTTTATCACCCTCAACAAAGGAATACTTTCTTAAATAGAAACTTATCTCAGTTGTCTTCACGTGGCCTTCCACCCTCGATTACTTTAAAAGCGTCCTTTTTATCAGCATCATTCCTATACAAAGGTTTTTTCGGTTTGCCCATTGGTTCCAGCGCCAATTTTGTTACGCTTAACAAAAGTTCCTTGTCCACTGGCCCCTCTTTGCTTCTTTTCACAAAAAACTCGAAAACTTTGAATCTCATTTTATTAATAATATTCATTTGTAATGAAACCCTTCCTTTCAAAAAAGATTAAAGTCTCCAGCGAATTCCCGTGTATAAAATCTCATGACTACATATTCAATTTTCTTATAGAAATTCCTTCCAAAGGAAGATTCGTTATAGGTTTTTTTGAAAGTCAGGTAAAAGTATTCCTTTCCAATGCAAAAGACCATATCCGCTTTTCCAAGCAAACATGGTCTTTAAAAGATTTGCCTTTTAGTTTTTAGATTCCTCTACTCAATCGCCACATAACGGAACTCACCGAGCGTTTCGAGGTCCCTTAGATATATTTTCCCGTCCTTGAAATCCTGGACTTCCATCGTCATCGTTGCCCGCATCGGCTTTACTTCTTTCCCGTCGTCGAATTTCTTATCATTAGTGAATGTTATGACATGTGTGCTCTTGTCATATTTCCAAGTTCCCAGGAAGGCGTTGTCCTTAGAAGGATACGCATCATTGGCATAGCCCTCATAACGGCCGTCCGCGAAAAGGACGATGGAAGGCGTCGAGCCTTCATTCCCCCACTTCCCAACGAGTTCCTTCCCGTCCTCGGAAATGTTTTCTTCTACCGCATCCCGGTCAATGCCGGCGGACTTGTCCAGGTCCTTCAGCATTTGCCTGTTGATCGTACCATCACCAATCGGCTCAAGGTCATGCAGCAATTTGTAGCCTTCAATCCAAAGCTCATCCGCTTTATCTGTCGAATCTGCGGAACTCAGCCATAGTTCCGAATCCTTCTTCTTGATCGCTTCCTTCATCGTTCCAATACTCTTGTCAAAATGAGTCATCGATTGGACCAACAAAGCCTGCACTTCTTTGTATTCCTCTGGTGCCTCGATTGACTTGTAGTCGATTACAACCTCCTGTAAGGCATCCAAATGTTCGAGAATTTGATTATCGCGCTTCTTCCCTGGGCTTTGCTTGCCAACCTCACTAATCGATTTAAACTCGGCATCCAGCCTGTCTTTCAAATCATAAAGTTTTTTCGGATAGTCCTCTTTTGAAACCTTGACCATCTCGATCTTCGCAGGCTTCGTATCCTTCCCGCCGGCTTCCGACGTATTGCACGCCGTCAAAATTCCCACGGCGAGAAGTCCCACTGCCAATAGTTTTCCCTTCATCCTATGAACCTCCTGACTATAAACTTTTGCGAAATTTAAAGCGTGTTATGTATGCACAGTGATTATCACTATGGATATAGTAATATTCTCACTCCCCCTATTTTCTCAAAAAATGGTTTTTTGTCCAATAATTTGAGCGGGTCTTGAAACAGAAATGAATTTTCCCAACATGTTTTAGGTTTAAAATCTGATTCATTTTTTGCAAAAAAAAGACCCTCACAAACAAGTTGTGAAAGTCCTGGTTATTTCGGTTCATGAATCTAAATGCAAATCACAAAAATGGAACCGTCCATCTTCCCTCTTACCGCCAACGATCATATCAATCTTCTTTTTGAACAAGGGCCCTTCAAATAGAAACGTATGAAATTCACCATTTTCTCCGCACGGATCTGCTTTTTCCGGGAGTTCCTTCAGAAAGTCATCGTCAATTACCTGGCCAAGAAACTTGCTCGGAAGCTGCTCCGTATCCACACATGTGGTGATCGTTTTGAACCCCAACGCGGTAAATTCCTTGATAAGTTTGTTGGTACTCAGGCCCCAAAGCGGAAATATCGCTTTCAGGCCATGGTTCCTGACGAGATTTTCCCGGTAACTCCTTACATCCTCGAGAAGAATATCCCCGAACATCACCGCGGTGATCCCCTCTTTTTGCAGCGATTCCAGCATTTCATCCATCCGCTGCTGATACACTTCATTAGGGCAGTCCTTTGGTATGTACATTTTTCTTAGCGGCAGCCCGAGGCTCTCCGCCTGCTTTTCCAACAGGTTTTCCCTGATTCCATGGATGCTGACCCGTTGATAGTCCTCGGTAATCGTCGTAAACAATGAATCCACGATATAATTTCCTTCCTGCAACAGCTTGTAGGTTGCGAAGCCGCTATCCTTACCGCCGCTCCATGAAACAGCTATTCGTTCTTTCATTTTCTCTCCTCCAACTTGTGCCCAGCTAACCAACTTCGATAACTCCTTGTGAAAGTCCTTTTCTTTTTTGCAAAAATAAATACATCTTGGTTACTGCCTTTGATCTTTGGACAGCAATCAAGAAAACAGTCGGGTAGCTGTCCAAACATGAGGCGGCTTCGGACAACATTTCAGTAAACTCCCGTCCGGCTGTCCCAACATCAGGCCACTTCGGACAGATTGCAACCAAAAAGCCGGCGAACTGTCCCAACATCGATTAACTTCGGACAACATTCCAGCAAACTCCCGCCCGGCTGTCCAAACATCAGGCCACTTCGGACAGATTGCAACCAAAAAGCCGGTGAACTGTCCCAACATCGATTAACTTCGGACAACATTCTAGAAAATTGCCACCTGGCTGTCCAAACATCAGGCCACTTCGGACAGATTGCAGCCAAAAAGCCGGTGAACTGTCCCAACATAAAATAACTTCGGACAACATTCTAGAAAGTTGCCGCCCGGCTGTCCCAACATCAGTCCACTTCGGACAGATTGCAACCAAAAAGCCGGCGAATTGTCCCAACATCGATTAACTTCGGACAACATTCTATAAAATTGCCGCCTGGCTATCCAAACATCAGGCCACTTCGGACAGATTGCAGCCAAAAAGCCGCCCGGCTGTCCCAACCTACAGCAACCCTCACCCTGCTTTTGGAATACATTCCCTCTGACTTACTCAAACTAATCGTAAACGACCAAATGGAGTGAAAGCAAATGAATAAAGTGATAAAAGCCAGCGTGGTTTGCCTGATTCTTTTGACAATGGCGGGCTGTGGGGCTGGCAATGGATTTAATGGAAATAAAGCACAAATAAATCAATTGAACACGAATAAAATTGGCGAGGATCGTCCGGTGCGAGTGTCTTCTAAAGCGGCCCGCTCGGTGGAACGCCTTGCTGAAGTACAGAGCGCCCATGTAATTATCGACAACCAAAGCGCCTATGTTGCTATTAGATTGAATGATGCCCAGAGTTTGAGGGCACAGGGTTACCGGACAAATAAGGAAGATACCGGCAATAAAAATGCAGGAACATTCGGAAATCCTGGATACCAGGGGTATGGTTACGGCACTCAAACCGGCGAGTACAGCGGTACAGGAATTGGCGGGGGCAGCATTGAAGGTCTGGCACTCGAAGACACAGGCCAAAGTCAAAAAAGCTTTGGCGCGGGAAACGGAGCCAATCCGGGCACAACTAGCAATCCAAAGATCATTACTGATTCATCAACACACGGAGTCTCCAATTCCCTAATAGAACGGATCGCCAACCTGGTCGCGAGTGCTGATCCAACCATTCAAAGGGTTTACCTGTCTTTCAATCATGAATTTTATATGAGGATGAACCGTTTTGTCGATGATGTTAACAATGTGCAAAGTGGAATTGGAAGCGACGTCAGAAAAGCAGTTAAGGATCTGTTCGGGAAGCAGTGACAACTTTCCAACCAAAGCAAGAAAAGCTGGTATGAAGGTGGAACTCATACCGGCTTTCTTTTTGAAAAGGGATAGTTTTCAACATGCAAAATCCGCTCAACTGCAATCACATACACTCAACTGTTTCACCACCGGAATTTTGCAAAAGAAAAGGTTCTTTATTATAACCCTATCCGTCATGCTGCTCACGTACAGGCTCCGGAATTCCTTTTCCTGAAATTGCATGATTTTTTCCAAAACATAAATATGATCGTACATCATTTCCATCTCCCTTAATCTTGTTATCTCCATCTTACAAGGCTATACAGACGAAAACATTGGCCTTAATAATGGAAATGTCTACGACTTTGGGATGAAAATAGTTGCTGTTCGCGTTCTAAGTCTTCGTTTAGAACGCGAAAGGACGGATGCCCATTGCCGTTCGCGTTCTAAGTCTTCGTTTAGAACGCGAAAGGACAGACGGCCACTGCTATTCGCGTTCTAAGTCTTCGTTTAGAACCCGAAAGGACAGATGCCCATTGCTGTCCGCGTTCTAAGTCTCCGTTTAGAACGCGAAAGGACGGATGCCCATTGCTGTTCGCGTTCTAAGTCTTCGTTTAGAACGCGAAAGGACGGATGCCCATTGCCGTTCGCGTTCTAAGTCTTCGTTTAGAACGCCAAAGGACGGATGCACATTGCTGTTCGCGTTCTAAGTCTTCGTTTAGAACCCGAAGAACCCGCTGTACATTGCTGTTCGGGCTCTAAATCCCCGTTTAGTGCCCGAAGACCTGCCTGTACACCGCCGTTCGGGCTCTAAATCCCCGTTTAGTGCCCGAAGACCTGCCTGTACACCGCTGTTCGGGCTCTAAATCCCCGTTTAGTGCCCGAAGACCTGCCTGTATACCTCTGCTCGGGCTCTAGTCATCATGGCGCAACTTTCAGCTCCTTTTGTGGAATTACAAAAAAGAAGCAGAGGTCTCTCCCTGCTCCATAATTAGAATTTCCTCGCCGCTGTAAACTGGCAGAATGCTATTCTTATAAATACTTCTTTATTTTCGGAAACACCTTCAGTGCTGTCTCGTAAAACACTGCTTCATGATGTTCCTGCGGAATAATGTCCGCAATGAATTCGATGTACGGCTTGATTGGCGTGAGAGGCCAATCGGTTCCGAACAGGAATTTCTCGTAATTGTTCGTGAAGGTGAGAGCGTGCAAAAGGTGGTCAAAGAACCTCGTTTGCTGCAGGCCCCTGATTTCCCCATCCGGCCCTACAACAAGGCCGGACAAGTCTGCATACACATTGCGGTTTTTATAGACGATCTCCGCACCGTCAAGGACCCACGGATCGCCGAAGTGCGCCATCATGATTGTCATGTCCCGATGTTTGACTGCGACCTCGTCAATCGCGAGCGGATGCGAAAAACGAAGGCGCCCTCGCTCGGAATACGTATCACCAGTGTGAAAGACAACCGGGACGCCGTACTCCTCCGCAATTCTGTAAACAGGTTCGTAGACGTCGTCATACGCGTAAAACGGATAGTAGCCGAGATAAATCTTAATGCCGACACAATCGGGCTTTTGCACCTCGCGTTCAAGCCTTGCAAGCGCATCCCGATCTAATTTAAAGGGATTAACCCCTGCGCAGTAAACGATATTCTTCGGCACTGCGGGCGTCAGATCGATGCCCATTGGCGTATCGGCAGCCGAGTCGGGAAACCCTTCCCCGGCTGTTTCTGTCACGCCCATCGCAATCCCGAGGACAACCCCATTGTCTGCGAACTCCTTCTCGATTCCTTCATAAGAATAATCAACTTTCGAAAGGTCCCGGGCCGTCTCATGAAAACTTGCAATGTTGGAATAGTGGATATGCGCATCAATGATTTTCATCGCAAACCTCTTTAAACGACAGTTTTTGTAAGGCTTTCACTTCATCCCTTGTAAGCACCCGGTCATTCCCCACAAGGAACGAAGGTGCGGACAGCCATTCAGATCCGTCCGCCAGGTCGACTTCCCGGTCCACTCCGATTAGCATGACTTCCTTGTTCATATACGTTTCCATTGACGACATTTCCCTGTCGGCAATGAATTGGAGGAAGGCATCACAGTCATTCGAACCGACAACCGCATGGCCGGACAGGAAGGAAACGATTTCCGCTTTTCCCGCATGATAAGTCCTTGTTTCCCCGGCATTCTTTACCCAGCCCTCTTTGAAAAACAGCTGGCTGAACCAGTTTTTACGGTGAAAATACGTCCCACTGTGCTGGCTGAGCTTCGTGACATTCACAAGGATTGGAACACCTGGCAGCATACAGAAATATTGATGGATACCAAGGCCTTTAACACCTTCGTTCTCTTCAAAAACAGTCGATACGCGCAGCCCCTGCCACGTACGGCCTTCCCCGTCAAGAAGCGAGACTGGCGCCACTTCGGTTTTTTCTTTTGCAAAAGATTTGGTGTTGATTCCTTCGAAGCCGGTCACCATTCCGCCGGCCCATGGATTCCACCATGCTCGTGGAGCTAGCGCAGGGAAAGAAGTATCCAGCCACTCCCTGCCGCCGACTTTCAGCGAGAATAGGGAAGGATAAAAACCTTCCGCCGCGGCAATCGAAAGGACGCCATTATCTGCCGCCAACACCCGCAGCCCCTCACGATCCTCTGCCCCACAGAAAACCGGGCCGTCTGCAGGATTCAAGACGAGTGCTTCTGATGTGTCGCTAATTCCATTAATCTCATAAGTTGCCGACACAGAGGACAGCGGTGCCCCGCCTCTTTCCGTGAATGCTGAAACCTCTCGCTTCCTATCATCCTGGGCGACTTTTGTTTTATAAAAAGAGGCTTCAGCCATAGCAAAACTGACTTCACCATCAATAAAACTTGTTTTTCGGTCGGAAAGGATGATTTCCGCAGACCCGTCTTCCCTGGCAGCGGCCTGCACTTCAATTGGTTTCATCGGCACTTCGCTCTTGTGCGTCAGCCGAGTCGCATACTCACGGAATTCCCGCCAGTCCTGGTAGGCACCAAATGTAAACGTGACCGGTTTCGTCCTCAGTTCCCCGCCAGCCGGAATATGGCCAAGTTCGTGTTCCACATACATATACCACGACTCGAAATGGATGGACGCATCCCGCGGCCAGGCGACTCCGTGCGCATATGGCCCCTGGCGCGAGAACAGCCAGTTTTCGGAAATCCTTTTGCTGTCCCATAAACCGTAATCACCATCCGCTTTCTCATTGAACCCGACAATGTCCCCATCCAGAGCAAACACCGGCTGATTGAGTTCGTGATAAACAGGCTGATTTAGGCAGACGGGCGTTTCCGTCTCCGAAGCGCGAGTATTACGGATGGTATAAGACTGCTCTAGCATTCCTTCACCGTACAGCTTCGACTCACTGACAAGCTCAATACCATTGAAGTCGGTGGATACATAAACGGCTTCCATGACCATGGCGCCACCTTCCTCGCGGTAACAAACGCTTGCGGGCTTCCGTTTTGAAAATTCGCTGGAATACGGCTTGCCTAGCTTCGGAAAAAGGCCCATTGTTTTCTGTGCGCCTTTTGTCAGCCTGCCTGGAACGAGCCTGTTGTCGAACTTCCGCAAATACATATGGTACAAACCGTTGTAAATGTGCCAGTAATCATCGCATTCACCGCTGAACCTCGCCCCCGGTCCTTTGAAGCCAAGACCAAGCCTTTTGGCAAAAGTGGTCTTTAACCCGCTTTCAGTCACTGCCTCCACTTTCAGCTCTGGTGAATAGAATCCGAAGCGTTTCAGCACATAAGGAATCGCAATTGAAGTTTTCGCTTTTGCCTCGAGATCGACAGTAACCAATTTTCCACGTAGCTCTAAAAACTCGCTTTCAGGAAACTCGATAGTGAATACAGCCGGTTCGTTGAAATTATTTTCGACGTCAAGATAGAATACAGCCTCATCCTCCAGGAAGCTCGGCGACCCGGGTACCGTTCCCTTTACCTTCGCCGGCCGCTTCGATAGGACACCAACAGCGAACTCCGCTTTCTTGCGGTTGATCAAAGCCCTGGTGATTACGGACGGATGGGTGCGCATGGTGTTCTGCTCCTCATCCAGTCCGCCAAGATTGAATTTCGCTTCAATCGTTGTTTCGTCTTCAACCGTCACACTCGTTTTAAAATCAAATTTGATATTCTTATGATCTTTACCTTCAAGCTCAACAGTTAGCGGTTTCCCCGATTTATTCTTCAGATGGTATGTGACCGTGTATTCAGCTCCACAGACGAGCTGGAAGTTCTCGGCTGTAACAGAAACAAGGTAATCATCCGTTTCAATTGACCTCACGCCACGGCCGGTCCGTTCAAACTCCATCCTTAACGAGTCGGTGTCCGACTCCCAGCTGTATTCATAATAAGTAAAGCCATTGTCCTTCCTGCCATCAGGCGCCACATCAATAGCCCGTGTACCAGCACTATACCAGTCAATTCCGGCAAAATAATCCGCAACCGCTTCAGTATTTAAAACCGTCGGCATGAAATTCATCAGATGGGTAGTGTCATCACGGTCTTCCCAGAAGAAACCGCATTTCTTATAAAGGGGCACCGCTTTCGTGTTTCCCGCCCATGTATAGAGGTCGAGGCGCGGCCAGCCAAGTTCGACCGTGCGTTCCAAAGCCTTCAGGACAAGCTCCCTGCCAATCTTTTTGCCATGGTAATCAGTCCGTACATTGAGGAGCGGGATATACAGCGCCCCCTCGTCCTCTCGGTATTCACAAAGCCCGCAATAGCCGACGACTTCTTCGCCATCCATCGCCAAGTATAAATTAAGGTTACCCGAGTTCGCTTCCTGGACACGGACCTTTTCTGCCGTCGTAATCTGGGCATCTCCCCCCCAGCCTTCGCGGCTCTTGTTCCACATCTGTGCGACACCCTCGGCAAGTCCTTCATGATATTCAACGATCCTGATTTTTTCTTTCGTTAATTCCATAAATTAAATCCCCCGTTCCGGGCCAGTGCCCAACTACGTCTCAATTTTCCTATCATCCTCGTAATCTCCACCTGCAAAAATTCCATAAACACCAATCAACATCTTCTTCTCCTCCTTTGAAATTATTGGTTTTGCAACCATCTTCTACTATAAAGGAACACAAACTGGATAGTAAAGGAATTTTCAGAATTTATTAATAACCTGTACTACTTTTGCACAGGAAAAGAATATCCTTATAGAGAATACTATTGTTACAATATAGGTTGAACCTAATTGTTACACCTTTAATTTGAAAGGCTGGTTGATTGGAGCTCAGGCATGTAGACTCCTCGAAAATCCTCAATTATGCTAACGCATAATTTCGTGCGAGGATTATTCTTGGAAGCTTTCCTTTGTGCTATCGCATTTCCTTCGTGCAAAGCCCATTCAAGGTAGCTGGTTGTCCTGCGGGATAGTGCAGACTCCGAAACAATAAAAATCGAACATTTGCAGGCAGGAAAGTTACAAAAACCCGCAAAATGTGACAAAATAAAAATAAAACCCTACCATTTATATGGAATTAATGGTATAAACCACTTATAGTTACATATCCAATTCCCTCTGTCCAGTAAAAAGGAGGTGCCAGTATATGAGGTTAAAAAAAATATTAAACAATAATGCGATTATCATTAGAGACGGAAACGAAGAGAAAATTGCCATCGGGACGGGAATCGCTTTTCAAAAAAAGAAAAACGATATCATCGATTCACGAAAAATTGAAAAACTATTTGTCCTGAATGAACATGAAAAGTTTCAGCAGCTCCTTCAAAAAATACCTACCGAACATTTCACGCTTACCGAGGAAATTATTGATTATGCCGAGAAGGCTTTGGGGACGAAATTAAACAGCCATATTCATTTATCCTTAACTGACCACCTTACTTTTGCCATCGATAGGATCCGCTCTGGAATCATTCTTAAAAATAAGCTCTTGAATGAAATTAAAATCCTTTATAAAAAGGAATTCCAAATAAGTCTTTGGGCACTCGAACACATCAAAAAGAAGCTTAATATCGAAATGCCGATTGATGAAGCTGGCTTTATATCCCTCCATCTCCATGCTGCGAATGCTGAAAACGCAAATATGAAGCAGACGATTCGGCAAACCACCATTATTAACGAAATGGTTAGAACCTTTAATGCGTATTTTAATATGGAAGTTTCCGAAGAAAACATCTCTTATCAAAGGTTCATTACCCATCTCCGTTTCGCTTTATTGAGAATCGATAATGAGGAACCCTATAGTTTGGACAGTGAGATGAACCAGTTAATTATCAATAAATACCCAGTTGCCTACGATTGCGCGAAAGAAATGGCCAGGGTTCTTTTGCATAAATATGAAATTTCCCTTGCCACAGATGAACTTGGTTATCTTACCCTTCATATTGAACGATTAAGGAACCTCGACCAATAGCGGGATTGTTGTACCGTCCCTAATACACCCAAAAACGCCTGGATTACCAAATCCAGGCGTTTCTGTTTTTAGAAATTATCTTCTATGCAATTTTGCCATTTCGTCTGCAACGAATTGGACACTTGTTCCGACAATGACTTGAATGCTGTGCGGTCCGACTACGTTAACGCCCGGAACGCCTGTTGCTTTGATTTTCTTCTGGTCAACCGCATCCATATCCTTTACTTCAAGGCGCAGCCTTGTTGTACAGTTGTCAATCGCCTTAACGTTTTCCTTGCCGCCGAGGCCATCATAAATCTTGGCAGCCAATACTGCATGCTTATCATCGCCAGCAGCATAAGCTTCATCTTCAACTTCCAGATCCTCATCCTCTTCACGGCCAGGCGTTTTAAGATTGAATTTCGTAATAATGAAACGGAATAAGAAGTAGTAAATAACAGCGAATACGAGCCCCTGAACAAGCAGCATGTATGGCTGGTTTGCCAATGGCAACCTAGAGCTAAGGATAAAGTCAACCAGTCCCGCACTGAACCCGAATCCTGCTGTCCAGTGGAATAGGGCCGCAACTGTTAATGAAAGGCCAGTTAGTACTGCGTGGACAAGATAAAGTCCAGGAGCCAGGAACATAAATGCAAATTCGATTGGCTCTGTAACGCCAGTGAAGAATGCCGCGAAACCTGCTGCAAGCATTAAGGAAGCAGCTTGTTTCTTCTTCTTTGTTTTGGCTGTATGGACCATGGCTAATGCCGCGGCTGGCAGACCGAACATCATAACAGGGAAGAATCCGGCCTGGTACATACCAGTAACGCCCTTTACGCCCTTGCTAGCCCAGAAATTCCCGATATCATTAATACCCGCCACGTCAAACCAGAAAACGGAATTCAATGCGTGGTGCAAACCAGTCGGGATTAATAGACGGTTGAAGAATCCGTACAAACCGGCGCCTACAGCACCTAATTTACTCATTCCTGTACCGAAAGAGACCAAGCCAGAGAAAATAGCCGGCCAGACAAAGAATAATGCGCCTGAAACAACGAGCATGGTAACTGCTGTCATAATTGGAACAAGCCTCTTACCGCTGAAAAATGCCAGCGCATCAGGCAGCTTTACATGGCTGAAACGGTTGTACATATTGGAAGCAATAATACCTGAGATAATTCCGATAAAGGCATTTCCGATTTTGCCAAAGGCTGGGTCAACCTTTTCCACTTCAATACCTTGAAGCATGGATACACTTCCAGGCGATAGTAAAGTGGTGACGACAAGATAGGCCACGAGACCGCTGAGAGCCGCGGATCCATCTCTTTCCTTGGACATCCCAAATGCGATACCGACAGCAAAAAGGATTGGAATATTATCAATGATTGAAGCGCCCGCCTTGATTAGGAAAGCTGCGAGCGGACTGTCAGCACCCCACCCGGTAGGGTCGATCCAGTAACCAATACCCATTAAAATCGCGGCTGCCGGCAAGACAGCTACTGGCAGCATCAAAGAGCGGCCAAGCCGTTGAAAATAATTTTTCACTATTCATTTCCCCCTTAACTAATTCTTTTACTACTGGCATTCAAATAAGAAAATAAAAGCTGTAAAAATTAAAATAAAGCCAGCACTGAAGCAGATTTTTCTTTTCCCGCACCACCTCCTCAAAGGTATTCTCCAGCCGATTGGAAGCGCTCTCTTCCCTTTGGACAACTGTCCGCTCATCTTTCCCTAAGAGAACAATTCCGGCATTCTATCATCAAGTTAAAAAACATGTTGCCAGAGCCAACGTCTGGCTTAAATGGCCAGACATGCTAAAAATGAAGAAAAGGCATGGAGGCGCAATAAAAATGAACGGATTCATTTCATTTCACCACCATGCCTGATCGGATCAGTAACATGTGATCGATATTCATATTACCTAAATTTTAGCACTAAACTTAGGAAGATACAAGCCCATTTCGCTCATTGTTTTCCGCCAATTGATGAATAACAGAACTCCTATGTGCGCAGGCAAAATTTAAAACGGTTCTTTACGGATCAATGGTTCAATTCAGAGATGATTTCACGCAAGTCCGAATCTTCCCCGACATTGCCTGGAAAAATAATATACGGCATAAATGGAAATTTGCTTTCTTCGCCAGTCATCCAGACGGGAATGCCCTTTTTGATTTGACCCATTACAAGCGCTTTCTTGACTTTCAAACCTTTTATCGCGACGTCGCTGGATGTTATGCCTCCCTTTGCAACAATAAATGAGGGCGTAATCTCCAATTTTCTCACGATACTGCTCAAAGCATCGGAAATACCGACAGAGATTTGCAACAGCTCTTCTTTGTTAAGCTCTTTTGAGGAAAACACCTCTCTGCTCGTAAAAATGACAGCATGCCGGCCCCTACGCAAAACTCCTTGTGCCTTTGCCAATATCGATTCGACTTCACTCTCCAAACCACTGCCTTCAATAGCTTTTTGTATATTAAACTCAATAAAATCAACCGGGAGTTCCGCATTTTTTAATTTTTCCAGCTGTCTGGTGGTTTTGTTGACATGGGAGCCAACGATTACGATGCCACCATTTTTATTATCTTTTTGAATCAGTTGTTCACCTGTCAGTAGTGGCTGGTCGGAAATTTTCCCGAAAGCCTTAACAAATGAAGCCGCGGATCTAATGATAAACCGTTTGTTTTTATTCATGGCGATTAAAAGCACCTTGCAAAATGCGTTCAGCTGATTATAATCAACAGCATTTACAATAACTTTTGACCCTTTTGAAACCGAAGCCAGCTTTGCCGCTAATCCGCCAATATTGTGATCGGTTAATTCCTTATGGTCAAAATAGACGCATTCGGCCGCTTTGTATTTTCCCTTAGTTTTTTCCTCGACATACTTTCCAAGGTGGGAATTTTGAAAGCCAAACGTCTTATCCCTCGCAAATTCTGTCTCTCCTACCGGAACCAACTCCCCCTTGTCGGCAAGGTAGTGGATATTGTCAATCGTCACACGGCCGCCTTCGAAAAAGCATGGACCAATAATTTGACCATCGATTTCCGTTCCAGCAAGCTCTTGAATCGCCTCTGACAGCACATCCATTTCCAATAAGTAATGCCCTCTAAGAGTGGAGTCCCCTCTGCAGATGATTACAAAGTCCATTCCAGTTTCTTTAGATACTTGCACGATATTCGCGGCTATTTCCCGATGCGCGCAAATCGTTTTCTCTACCGAAAAACTCCTTGAATTAGTTAAGATAAAAAACATTTCCTGAGGTTCTTCGAAAGCTTCCCTCAACGCCTTTAAATCCCAGCTAGTGTATACAGATAAGCCGTGAATCGTCTGAACTCCAGTAGGATCGTCATCTAAAACAATCATTTTTCTGCCCATTGTAGTTTCCCACCCTACTAAATTTCTATCTTACAAAAATCCTAAAATGATTTTAATCCCGCTCCATACCGCTAAAGCAGTCGTCCCGATTAATACCAAGTTCTCGAGCCAATTGTTAAGGAACTGCTTTGGAAGATACTTTTTTCTTGTTGCGAGGAAAAGCAAGCCAACCGCAATGGCAGGAAGGCAGGCCGCCTGCATAATAGTAGTGATTAAAGTGAGCTCTATAAAGCCTGGCATTCCAGGAATATACCAAATGAATGCGGACAACATGAAAAATAGCGCGATGTATTTGTAAATAGGATCATTTTCAGTCGTTGCAAAAGTTTCTTTTCTTTCCGGTTTCAAAATCCAGATATTGTCCACCGCAATATTGTTGTATCCGTTTACAATCCCGAGAATGGTACTGTACAAAGCTCCGAAAACCCCGAGGTAAAAAGCAATTCCGCCAATGCGTCCGAACTGGTCTTCCAGTGCGAATGCGATATCACTTAATGACTTTACTTCAATTCCTTGGGGACGTAGTATCTCTGCGCCAACCACCCAGATGGCGAGGTTAATGACAATCATCATGCCAATGCTAAACAGTAATTCATTCCGCTGGATTTTTTTATAGGAAGCATCGGTCCAGCCTTTTGCACGGATAGCGCGCGGATAAAGAAAGTTTACGATTGAACCCGCAACAGCGCCAATCATGGAAATGGTTAACGCCAAAGATCCGAACAATCCTGTGCCTTCAGGCATTTCAAAAGCAAAAATGCCTTTCATTAATTCTGCTGGATGAGGCGTACTGGTCAGTGCCAGATAAATGAATGCCAAAGTCATGAGTGCCAACAAGGCTTTCATAACATTTTCAAGCTTATTGTAAACATCCTTTCGCATGAGGAAAACACAGGAAAGGACCACAATGATCGACCAGAAAAACGGTGATCCCACACCATTGAAAATATAGTATAATGCCTCCCCGGATCCCTTCACCATATTCGAAATGGCCATATGGCCGAGAACAATTGCCATGGCCATAAAGAGGTATGGGTACAGCTTGCTTATTCCACGATAAGCCTCAAAAAGCGTGATTTTTTCTGTGTTGCATAATTCGAACCGCGTCAGTATGTTTACGACAACGAAACGGATCAAACAGGCAATGACCAAAACCCACATTAAAGCATATCCGTAATGGGAGCCGGCTACGGATGAATCGACCAAATCCCCTGCTCCAAGCCCGGTTAACATAAAGATGATACCTGGGCCGATTGATTTTAAGGATTCTTTCCACGTTAACTTCTTAAACGTCACCTTTGTTTCTGATTGATTTACCTGCGGCTGAATAGCACTCATCTTAATCCCCCTGCCATATTGAAATTATTGTTCGTTTTGATAATATTTTTTAAAATCCGCTACTGTTCTTTGTGCCATCTTTCCGAGCGTGGTCGTGTCGGACATCATGACGACCATGCTGTAGCCTTTTTCATACAGGCCCTTTGCTTGTTCAAAATCACCGGCAACTGTCGCAAGGAACTTGTCCGATTGTAGGACCAATTCTTCAACCTTGCGAATCGCTTCCTGGACTTCAGGTGCCTTTGGGTTGCAAAAATGCCCCATCGATGTCGATAAATCCATCGGACCCAGGAAGATGCCATCAATTCCGTCTACCTTTAAAATGTCCTCCAGATTTTCGATTGCCGCCCTTGTCTCTACAGCAATCAACACGCTTATTTCCAAATTGGCCTTTTCAAGATAATTCCCTCCGTTCATGCCAAACCCTCCCGCGCGCGGGCTCGGTGCAATCCCCCTCATTCCTTCTGGCGGATATTTGCAGGCCATGACCGCTTTTTCAGCTTCTTCCGCCGTATTGACATAAGGGATCAGGACACCGTGGGCGCCGGCATCCAATATCCGTTTCACCACGACAAGGTCGTTCCACGGTGCCCGGACGAAGGGAGTAACCTCATAGCTGGATAGCGCCTGCAGTTGATGGATCAATGTCATGATATCCCCAGGCCCGTGTTCCATGTCCACCATCAAAACATCAAAACCGGCTTTGGCCATGATTTCAGATGTGATTGGACTGGATGCCTGGAGCCATCCCGCAGACAATTTCTTTTTGCCAGCCAGAAGTTGTTTTGCCCTATTTTCAAATACCTCACTGGACCTTAACATTCATTTTCCTCCTTTTTCGCCTTACATTAATCAATAATGCAAGAAGCGTGCCAACTTGGAAGAAAACAAAAGTTTTTTTATATAATGGGCGAATTTTTTGAATATTCAACAGAAAACAAGCAGCTTTTCTTATCAGACCTAGCCTGTGAACACGTTCATTATTCTTTCTGGAACGTTTCATGAAACACTTTCACTTTAAACATTTTGTTTCATGAAACAATTATTATGATATGATGAATTCATATCTGGATATTGATTGGGGTGTCAGCATGATTAAAATTGCTTTAGTCGTTCCATGCAGCAACTTTATTAAAGATGCATTTGATATTTTTAACGAACATAATTTCATGGAAGAAAATCGCCAGAAATATACATACCAGTTGGAGGAGGTTGTCATCTCCGAAGAAAATCCTACTGATACAAGAATACAGGCAGATGTGATTATTACAAGAGGGTTATTGGCGGAAATTTTAAAGAGGGTTTCCGGGGATATCCCTATTGTGGAGATACCGGTTTCATCAACTGATATCCTCCGGACAATCCGGAGATCCACCGAGAAGTACGGAACCGGGACAATAGGCGTGATTGCCGCCAACAATATGCTTGCTGGTTTAAAGGAACTGTATGATTTACTTGACGCGCCAGTAAAGACCTATCGGCTCAATACTACCTGGAATGGTTTTTCCCTGGTAAAAGAAGCTATTGCCGACGGCTGCCAAATCATACTTGGCGGAATTAAAACGTGCAAATATGCGGACGACCTCAACTTGAATAATATGTTTATAGAATCGAGCAGAGAAGCTTTCTGGCAAGCGATTACGCAGGCAAAAATCACTGCCGCCACTGCCATAAAGGAGCAGGAAAAAGCGAATCGGCTGCAGGCCATTCTTGAAACGGCCAGTGACGGTGTTATCGTCGTGAATGCAGAACGTGAACTGGTCATGCTAAACCCGAAAGCGGCCTATTTACTGGATCTCGACAAATCGATTATCGGCCAAAAACTTGATACCACATCCATCCTTCCTAAATTTCGGATTTTGATGCAGGACACCAAGGAATATACGAACGAAGTCTTCCGTTACAAAAAAACGATGCTGAGCATAAATAAACGCTTCATCAAAGTAAAAAACGTCGTATCCGATATCGTCTTCAATATTCAGGCGGTCCAGGATCTTCAATTGCTGGAGGGAAGCATCCGAAAACGGATATACAGCAAAGGCCATACTGCCCATTTTAACTTTTCACAAATCGTCGCTGAATCGGAAATGATGAAGCAGACAATTGAGACCGCCAAACATTATAGCCGCACTAATTCAAATATCCTCTTAATAGGAGAAAGCGGCACGGGAAAAGAAGTTTTCGCCCAAAGCATCCATCGCGAAAGCGACCGGTTTTCCCAGCCATTCGTAGCCATTAATTGCGCGGCGATTCCTGATAATCTGCTGGAAAGCGAACTATTCGGCTATGTGGCCGGAAGCTTTACAGGAGCGAACAAAAACGGAAAAGCAGGGCTTTTTGAAATCGCACACCGAGGGACCATTTTTTTAGATGAAATTGCTGAGATTCCTTTATCCCTGCAGGCTAAACTTCTCCGTGTCCTTCAGGAACGGGAAATCATGCGTTTAGGCAGTGACGTAATCATCAAAGTAGATATTAGAATCATAGGCGCGACAAATAAGGACCTGGAAGTTATGGTAAAGGAAAATAAATTCAGGGAGGATTTATTCTACCGGCTGGACGTATTAAGAATCGAAATACCGAATCTGGAAATGCGCAAGGAAGATATTCCTTTCCTCGTGGATGATTATTTCAGAAAAAACTATCCTGGAATCGAATTGTCCCATGAGGCAAAATTGCTTTTAATGCAGCATTCTTGGCCAGGCAATGTGCGCCAGCTCTTTAATATTTGTGAACGATTAGCGGTTTTATACGCTCCGCGCATCACCTCGGAAGCGATCCAGACTGTACTCCCTAATACGATAAATTTCAAAAAAACAATTGAAACAGAAAACCGCGCCACTCCTCCGGATGAAAGAGAAAGAGTACTACAAGCCTTAATTGATAACCAATATAACCGTAGCTTGGCAGCCCGTTCATTAGGGATAAGCCGTTCAACTCTTTGGAGAAAAATGAAAGATTATCATATTGCGGAGAAGAATCAATCCCATTAAGCCAACTCTAAAACTTCGAACATTTTTGCAAAACAGGAAAACCGCTCTCCGCGAAGAAAGCATGTCCTTGGAGCGGAAATAAGTAACCGAAGATAACTGATAAAAAAAGCTGTTCCAAAAGCCCGTTTAACAGTGGCTCTTTCGGAACAGCTTTTATTTTCCCTTCCGGGTACCTGTCTTAAAGTAGAATCTCAAGTTTAAAGTTCGAACAATTTTCCCGCCGCTTCCACCCACGTTTTTGCCATGAGCATATTCCCCATGCTGTTCATATGGACGCCGTCCAAGGTAAGAGGTTTGCCCTTGCCCGTTTTTAGATAGCTGATGAATGCCTCATGTGTTGGAACGAGAACCGCGCTGTAACGTTCCGCGAGTTTATGAACGATTTCCACATACGGCGCAAGCTTCACGTTCCCCTCACTTTGAACATCTTCGGCAATTACTGTTGGTTCCATCAAGATAATCCGTGCGTTCGTTTTCTCCTTCAAACTCAACAAGAGTGATTCATAAACTTTTTCGAACTGCTCATGGTAGACTTGCTCGATGTCAGGCGAGTCAAGCTGGCGCCACACATCGTTAATGCCAATTGAGATTGATACAAAATCGGGACGAACGGAAAGGACGTCCTGCTCCCAGCGCTCCGCCAGGTCCGTCACACGGTTTCCGCTGAGGCCTTCATTAAAGATTTCAAACTCCTGTTCCGGATAAGTTACTTGTAAATAATCATGAACCAGGCGCACATAGCCGGTACCGATGGGGTCATTCTCGTTTTTCATCCAATGCGTAATACTATCACCTATAAACACGATCCGCTTTCTCATGTTCTGCCTCCAAATTTGGAATTAATTAAAAATATCCGAGGCTTTTTACATTCCAAAGCCCTTATGAATCCATCTTACGACTTCCTGATTTTTCTTCCCACTTTAGGAGATATTCTTCAAGCTTCTTTTTGGCAAAATGAACATAAAATGAAACCAGGCTGTCTTGATCGGACATTACGCCAACGGGTTTATCTTTGAAAGGCTCAAGCCGTTTTTGCCAGCGGATGATGTCCTTGACAATTAAATCCGCATCCACAAAAGCGTCGACCTTTTCCGGGTCGATCAGTCTGCTCGGAAAAAGCCGGGCGTTCCACTTTGATACTTCCGAAAGGGCGGCTTCCATTTCCTGAAGCACCTGCCTGGCTTCCTTTTGCTTTCTCCCAAATATTGAGTAAAAATCCTGTTCAATTTCCTCAAAAGGATCTCCCCAGGTTAATCGGGCAAAAAAGTAGCCATTCATGAGCTGGACATCCTCCCACGGATATTGCAGCTCTTCTTTAGTGGGATTCTCTTTAGGGATGTAAGGTACAATCAAATTGACAATCTGGTCAATTCCCATCTCCGCATACAATTCAATATCTTCCCGAATCCGGTGGAACAATGGCGGGAATAAGTCCCCAAGCATAAAATGGTCACTGTAATATTCAAACACAGTCAATTCTCTGTTGCGCGCGCCTGTCGATTGACGCCATTTCCGAAGTGCCTCACAGGCTCTTTTTTCCTTAGAAAAAGATTCCCGATAATTCCTTCCCCAGTATGCGAATAAGGTGTCGACCGTTTTTGAACTGTCGGTTCCATCTGGCAGCTCCAGCATCTGCCACGATAAACCAGCATTGTAGGCGATATGCTCGACATGAAGCGCGGGAAGCTGTTTCTTGAGCTGCTCGGTAAACTCAATATAATGGGCCAGAAAGCGGTGATCATCCTTGATGCCAATATCAGCCGGCCACAAGGATATCCGGTTGATGGAGCTTGATTCACGGCAGTAATCCTCGATTTTCTCTATAACGGAATCCTTCCAGCCGCCTTTGGAAAAATCGATTTGTTTTTGTCCGGAGCCTGATTCTTCCCTTAGCAAATAATGCATGCTATGGCCACCTAAAGTAATGTCCAGCCCCCGCTTCTCAATCTCCTTACCGATGATATGCTCTACCTTATCCCACAGCATGAACGTAAAGAAAAATTCATTTATATAGTGTTTGGCGGCCCAGTCGATTAGCTTAAGCAAAAATTCAGGGTTATCGTAATTCTCTACAACGAGGCCCCTTCTTTTCATTTTCCCGCTCTGGATTCCGGAAGAACCGATGTTTACTTCGCTGACAAATAAGTTTTCTTCCGGAAAGAAGCTCACCCACTTATAGCCAAACAGCTTTTTGCACACATCATAAACGCCAAAGAGCACAGAGCGCGGATTGGAACCGATAATACAAACCTCATTTTCCCTATCCAGCACCTGAAAAGCGTCCAATGATGAATCCATAGCGGTTTCCGTTACTTCCAGAAGTCCTTTTTTCAGGAAATCATCATAGGTTCCCAACACGAAGGAGCGCCCAGCATTCTGCCCATACCGAAGCAGCTCTTCCTCCGCGAACCTGATCGGCCCCGCATCCGTTAAGATTGTACATTTGACGGTCGACATTTTGCCACCTCATCATCAGTATTTGCATCAAGACCAACAAGGGATTGGTTCAATTCTTTCAAAAGGAACCCGGTTAGAGTGTTGGCATTCGTCCAGCCGCCCTCAATCACATAAGCACCCCAGCCTGTATCGCCGTTATTTCCGAAATACTCGCCTCGTTCAAGATGGAAGGAACGCATCCATCCGCCGTTAAATTCCTTTTTTTGCGAGGAGATTTGTATGTCCGTAAGAAACCGGGCGAGCCCGTCGTGTAATTCTTTGACGGCTGCATCACCGGTAACTTTCCAGGCTTCCCAGGCGTTCATGAGCAAGAAGTTGTTTGTATACAACTGATCCGCAATCCCTTCATGGTTCATCCGGAAAACGCCTGTATCTTCCGTACCGTACCGTTCTGGATCCGGGTTGTCGGTTTCTTCTATTCCGCCAAGCTCATGCTGGTTAGCGGCTAAATATTGAATCACTTCCATTATTCCTTCATGAATCTCTTCGTCGCCTGTAATGGCGTACACTTCGGACAGGGACAGCAGGAATCTGCTGTATCCAGCCGTCTTGCTGTACATATACTTCAACTTGTCCTTATTCCGGAGCAATGTCAATGTTCCCTGATAGGCAGTCTCTTTGAATTTATTATCCTTTGTGACGAGATAAGCCTGGACAAATGCGGCGTGGACAATCGATTCAAAATGCGGATTCATGCTGGCTTCAGTGGAATTTTTGAAAAAGGAAGTACCCTTTTCAAGCAATTCCTGCTCACGGATACATTCCGGCCGCAGCCCTTCCTTGTTTTGCGTATTCAGCAAGGAATAGGCGGTCAATAGGCCCCTTTCCTTGTATTCCTCAATGCCGGTTTTCCGGTAAAGATATAATAAAACCAGTGCGACCCAGCTGTTATCATCAGAGAAAATCTGATCCGGCTTATGCTTCGGACACTGGAACCATTTCCAGAACCCATACGTGGCGGACTCTGGATCGGTATCCTGATAGCCTTCGTTGAATAAGTAGGTTAATAAATTGGCCGAAACAGCTGACCATCTATCATCCTTTGAATATTCACCATACAAGTGGAAAAAGAGCGCCGTATGAGCATGGCAGTCGGGCCGGAAATCCTTGCTTATGTCACTGCGGATGGAATGGACATTCTCGTATACTCCCAGACTCCCATCCTCCTTCGGCAAAATCCCCGATTCTAAAAACCAGTCCACACCATGTTCGAGCGTCTTTTTAACGTCTTGATTCCCGGAAATCTCAATGGTTGGCAGCAGCGGACGGACCGGTAATTGAAAGTTCGTCTGCAGCATCTTAATAACGTCATTCCACAGCCAATTCGGCCGCAGCGTCCACGGATGCTCATTGCCTAAAAAAGAAACGGCAGAAAAGACCGCTTTACCTTCGCCATGCCTTTTCATAACCATGCCCGGATAGGCGCCGGTCATCTCCGTTTGATGGGTCTCGAGGAAATGGCCGATATCCAGCAGCCTTTCCGTATCGAACGTAAATCCAGTCAAAAAGGGGCCGTTCCATTCAAGCAACTGGCCTTTTTTGCAAAATTGGCTGTCTTTTGAAACAGCCAGCTTTTCAAGGCGCCTGTTCGTCACGCCAAAATCCTGCTTGAAGCCAAAAAGCCGTGACGAGGGGAAGTCGTCGCAATTGATCAGCTCCCCGTATAGCGTCCCGCCCTGCCCGACGTATTCCCAAAACTTCTCGAGAATTTCATAGGACAGCTTCAGCGGCTGGCCGTTCTCATTCCCATTTATAAAAATCGCTGTATATTGCTGAAGGTTTTTCTCCGCCAGTTGTTCGATACTGGAAAAGTAATCAGTATAAGCAACATGCGGTTCCATGCGTTTGCTTTTGTCCACTAATGCTATCAAGTTTTCCACTCCCTTCACACTTTATGGATTTTTGGCCACTCGAGCTCAATTCCGGCTTTTACTAATCGCTCCTGGAAATCCTTCAATCGCCCTGAATCATTCCTGACTTCCCGCGGCCTGAGTCCGTTATCAATGCAATAAGCCGCCAGGTGCCCCGCCGCTTCGCCGATATTCCATTCCACCGGATGAAGCCGGTAGCATCCATTGGTCAAATGGGTCGTGCCGATATTTTTGCAGGCCGGCAGCAGATTCTCGACCCGAATCGGAATCAAGCTGCCAAGTGGGATCTGGAATGGATGGGATGACATATCAATATAGGTATCCATCCCGGTGCTCGGGTGAAGGTCAAGGCGATAGCAGCCGATGCCCACACTATCTTTGAAATAAGTCGCAGAGTCCTTATCCTCTGGTTCGCCGCTAATATGCTGCTCTGTCACGGTAAACTCGGCTTTAATCCTTCTTGATTCGCGTATGTATGGATACATGGCCAGGCCGTCTTCTGTTCCAAGCACATCTTTTCTTAACCGCAATCCGGGATAGCCTTTCCCGCCATCAGGCCGAGGAGCTTCCGTCTGCATCCAATATAATAAGGAAAGGCTTAGCTGTTTAGCGTTTTCGAGATGCTTATCCTTTTCTTCATCCTCCACATCAATAACAGGGCCGAGCCAGTAATCATTTTGCGGCCAATTGACAATCGTGATATCGCTTTCGAACGTCCCCGGCTCAAAATTTTCCTTGTCAATGACCCGACGGTAATTCCATAAGGAAAAGCGGCCGGGCTCATAGAAAAACGAGTACTCGATCGGCTCAAGCGTATGAGGGACAAGCCCCCACCAGCTTAACTGCTTCGCAGGCCAGAAATCTGCCTGGTATTCTTTCCAGAAGTCATACTG
Source organism: Bacillus sp. B-jedd (assembly GCF_000821085.1). GTDB lineage: Bacteria > Bacillota > Bacilli > Bacillales > Cytobacillaceae > Bacillus_D. Next base: position 1,247,756 of record NZ_CCXR01000001.1, on the reverse strand, counting down.
GGCCGGCTTTTCGATTGTATGGTCTTCCCCTTCAAGGTGGTCCATCGCGAAACAATAGGTGAACGCCTGCATATTGAAAGGCTCGGCGTTCCCGCTTGGCGCATGGGGTTCGCCTGTTTCCTCCCGGGATTCGGCTCCAATTACATATTCAACCCCGGCAAGTGGCAAAACATCACCCATTTCGGTCGCATCGAGAAAATATTTTCCTTTTAATAGATAGGAATTTTCTGTCCTCAAGTGCGAAACGGAAACAGAATTGACCTGTTTTCCTTCCGTTTCAGCCTCACCGATCTTGTACTCTGTTAATAGGGTTAATTTCCCGCTATGCAGATAAGGTGCCAGCATGTCGTCCAACACCCGAAGGGCCACTCTTGGTTCGTGGCTGATTTTGCTGACAATCGCGTTGCCGGGATTGAATTGATCGGTCATCCGTTCGCTATTTTTCACCGGGAAGTGGCGTAAATAGTAATCTCTTATATTTTTCCTGAAAGTGCGGTAGTTTCGAGTCGCACCGAAGCTTTCAATCCATGGATGCTCATCCGGCGGCACCCCCTGGCTCGTAATCTGCCCGCCAATCCACTTCGTTTCCTCGGTCATAATCACCGTTTTACCTGATTGCAATGCGGACAGCGCCGCGGCGCATCCGCCAAACCCACCGCCGATAATAACAAGGTCCGCGCGCAGTACCTGAGATATAGCCAACTCCATTCCCCTCTCCAAATAGTCTATTGTCTATCAATCAATGGCTTACACTTCTTCAAAAATTCTTGCCGTCATCATTCTATCTCGCCTATCATATTTAGGTTAAAAAGATTGGTATCAAACGGGAACGGGGTGGTTGATTTCCGCTCTGGGCATTTCGCTTTCCGCGGGGCATCAGTGGAGCCTCCTCGGAGCAAAGCTCCTGTGGGGTCTCCACTTGCTGCTCTGTCCCGCAGGACAACCGACTTCCTCGAATGGGCTTTGCACGAAGGAAACGCGGCAGCGTTTTCGAGGAGTCTACATGCCTGAGCTCCAATCAACCAGCAATTCAAATTAAATGGTGTCATTATTCAATTCAACCTTTATAATCTATATCTCTTTGTTAACGAACGAGGGAATCAAGTTTTTCCCTTGATTCCCTTTTGTTCAGACCAGTTTTACGGGCCTTTTTTTGTCGAAAGATTCATAGGCCGCCAGCGCCGCTTCCACGGCCTTCAATCCTGAATGCCCTGTCGCAAGCGGAGGTTTCCCTTCCTTCACACTCTTCACGAAATTTTCGATCAGACCGGTGTCCATATCATCACCCCAGCCGATCCATTTGACCCCTTCACTATTGGAATAGAAATCTACCTTTTGCGCAAATGCATCTACTTTCAAGGTTCCTTTCGTTCCGATCAGTTCCAAGGTGACATCGCCCCATGTTGGATAGGCATCATTCCTGGACCAGCTGCAATCAAGCGTGGCAATCATGCCATTCGTAAACTCCATTGAAACGATTCCGCAATCGTCAATCGGCTTGCCCGAATAAACGCTGCCTATCTCTGCGTAAACTTCCTTCACTTCCGCGCCCGTGAACCATCTCATAATATCGACCACATGCACCGTATGGTCAAGGACCGCTCCCCCGCCTGATTTTTCTTTTTCAATAAACCAGCCGCCGGGATTCGTTCCGCGGTTCGTCCCTTTTATCGCCAAAATGTCTCCGAGCACGCCTTGTTCAACGATTCTTTTGGCCTGCTGGATCGGTGTATTGAAACGGACTGGGAATGCCGTGCCCAGGAAAACACCGTTAGCTTCGCATTCACGGATCATATCTTCCATGTCTTCCAGATTGGTAGCCAAAGGCTTTTCACACAGAACATGCTTGCCAGCCTTGGCCGCGGCGATCGTATGCTTATGGTGGAGGCTGTTTTCGGAGGTGACAATGACCGCGTCAATGTCTGCCGCCAGCAAATCCTCGTAGTTTTTAAAATAGGCTGTATTGAAATCCTCCGCGTATTTCCGGCCTCTTTCTTCGTTGTCGTCGGCAATGCCGGCAAGTGTCGCGCCTTCCATCCTATTGATGGCAGATGCATAGCTCATGGCATGCATGTGGGCGAAGCTGATGATTCCAATTTTCATGCCTGCTCCCCCCTTTGTTCAGCAAGGGTGACAGGCAATCCGGTTTTTAGCGATTGTAGCGCAGCTGCCGAAATTTCCATCGCCTTATATGCATCCTCCGCCGTGACAATTGGCGTTTCGTTCGTCTTTAAACAATCAAGAAAATGTTCCAGCTCGGTCCGGTAAGGCGATACTTTTAGCGGGCTTTGTGGGACGGCAACCCCGCCTTTTTCTTCTGCCGACTCCCTGACCGACAGCAGCACAGGCTCTTCTTTCAAACTGTCATACTCAAGAATGCCCTTTTTCCCGGCAAATTCAAATTGGGTCGAAAACGTTTGATGGGCCCATGATCCCTCAACATGCGCAATCACACCTGATTCGAAAACAAGGGTGACCAATGCATAATCGAGATGTTCGATATTCCTTCCTGCGAGCCCTTTTGCAAAAACCCTCTCAACTTCGCCAAAGGTCCAGCGCAGGAAATCAAAATCATGAATGATTAAATCAAGGATGACGCCGCCGCTTTTTGAATGGTCGGCGTACCAATCTCCCCATCCCGCCGGGAAGTTCCCGCCACGCCTCGTCCTGACAACGCCAATCTCCCCTATCGCCCCTTGCTGGATAAGCTCCCGTACTTGGGCATATTGGGGGAAAAACCGGACGACATGCCCTACAAACAATTTCACGTTTTTCGCTTTGCAATAATCGATCATTTCCCGTGCGTCCTGCAAAGAATAGGAAAGTGGTTTCTCGCAAATTACGTCGATGCCGTAGTCAGCCGCTTTTATGACATACTCTTTATGCAGGAAAGTCGGGACACAAATATCGATCACATCAATCTGCTCCAAGCTTTCGACCGCTTCTTCGATTGTCGCAAAAACTTTCGTATCATGAGCTCCGATAATTTTCTCAGCCTGTTCTTTTCGTAAATCAACAATCCCTACCAGCTGGACATCTTCCATGGCGTAGTAGGAAGCGGCATGTTCCATGCCCATCGTGCCTGCGCCAATCATTAATATCTTTTGCATGCTATCAATCCTTCTTTCACGGATTTCCGTTTCTTCCATTCCAATTAAATTTCCATCCACCTATTGGCAATGGTTTTCTTAAACCAGTAGTAACTGTCTTTTTTAGTTCGTTTCAGCGTTCGGAAGTCGACGTACACCAAACCAAACCGTTTCCCATAGCCATCCGCCCACTCGAAATTGTCCATCAGCGACCACGCCAGATAACCGATGATGTGTATCCCTGAATCAAGCGCCCTGCTTACAGCCGTTAAATGCTGCTCATAATAGCGGATTCGATCCCGGTCTCTCACCCTCCCGCCAGCCATTTCATCCTGGCAGCAAGCACCATTTTCAGTAACAAATAACGGAACATTGCCATATCGGTCCATGAGATAATGAAAGACTTTGTAAAGGCCGTCCGCATAAATCGGCCATCCAATATGGGTGTGTTTATAATCGATTTCGATATTTTCGATGTCGAGCAGGCCGGTATTTTCCTTGTAGCGGGCGACATTGCCGGAATAATAGTTGACGCCGATAAAATCAACCGGCTGATGGATCGTTTCCATGTCCCCTTCCGCAATGCGCGGCTCCGCTCCTTTTTGTTTAAACCATTCCATGAGATAGACTGGATAGCTGCCCTTGAAAACAGGGTCAAGAAACCAGTCGATATTGATGCCGATCTCTCTTTTGCAAGCTTCGGCATCCTCCGGCTTATGACTGAACGGTTCCCTCCAGGTTGTATTGGTGGCTGTGCCGATTTTTCCTTTTATCTCTAACTCCCTGAATAGCCGGACAGCCCTTCCATGGGCGAGGAGCAGGTGATGGGCGACATCGACAGCCAGCTGCAAGTCCTGGTATCCGGGGGCGTGGACGCCATAATAATTGGATAGAAATGCTGCACAAAATGGCTCATTAATCGTTTGCCAATAGCTGACTTTCCCATTGAACTCTTTAAAAATAGTTTCCGCATACTGGCTGAATGCTTCCACCGTTTCCCGATTCGCCCACCCGCCGCGATCCTGCAGCGCCTGGGGAAGATCCCAGTGATAAAGGGTCAGCATCGGTTCGATACCCTTTTCAATCAAACTATTAATAAGGTTATGGTAATAACGCAGCCCTTCATGATTGAGTTCTCCCTTTCCGTTCGGATAAACCCTGGGCCAGGAAACGGAGAACCGATAAACGTTCACGCCAAGCTGCGCCAGTAATTCGATATCTTCCTCATGTCGGTGGTAGCTGTCGCAGGCGACATCCCCGTTATCGCCGTTTTTTACTTTTCCGGGAGTGTGGGAGAAGGTATCCCAGATTGATAATCCTCTTCCGCCTTCTTTGGCCGCTCCTTCGATCTGAAAGGCGGCGGTGGCAGTTCCCCATCTGAAACCTGCCGGAAATTCAATGATTGGCATAGTTTACTCCTCCTGAAACTAAATCATATTTCCGGCGGTGGCGATCCGGTGGTAGAAGTGGTTGCCGAGTGAGCCTTCAGGGATGCCGAGCGGGCCGTCGTGGACAAGCCTTTTTTCTTCCAGTTCTTCTATCCGTTCGATCGTCCCTTCGAGCCATTGCCGGATTCTGAATTGCGCTGTTTCCAAACGGGCCGCCAGCCCGCCATACCGGAGCTCTATCACTTCCCAGCCAAACGGTTTATATAACGAAAACCAGACTTGCCTGTGCTTCAAGTGAAGGAGCTTTGTCTGCTCAGCCAATTCCCTAATTTCTTCCTCCAACAGGGACATCTTCTCTTTATCGTCCTGATCATAAGCGGCTTTTAACCTAATCCCAACTTCCGCTTTCACGTGGAGGACTTTCGCCAGTTGTTCATAATGTTCGAATAAAAGCAATGCCTTTGGATTGCGCCCCTTCGCCGCTGTCAGCTTCGGAACGAGGTTTTGATAATGTTCCGTCATTTGGAGTCCTTTGATATTTTCATCGAACAATCCAATCAGAACATCCTGCCACAGTAAAAATTTTGAGGCATTCGATGAAAGCAAATTACTTTCCATGACCCCCGGCGTTTCATCGAATTGGTTCAGCAGAAGGAAATCCTCGAGGTGATTCCCTGTGCAAAAATGGAAACGCTCCTCCAACCGCTCCTTATCTACTGTCTTTTGATAGGTGTGTTCAGCAAACAGCTGCATGACCGGTTCCGCTGTGATAAGTGGGGTTTCGGCTCCGTTGTCGCCCCATAAGGTCGTGAAGATTTCCCGGACCCCTTCTTTTTTGCAAGCCGTGAGCGCTGCTTCGGTAGTGGCGAAGGCTCTTCCATAATTCGGTGAAATGCCATTCCATGTCCAGGCGCCGCCGGCAAAAACCATATTCTTGCCCAGTTCATTATGCTTCTTGATGTATGTACGGTAAAAATCTTCATTGTCATGGTAATAGTCCCAATAAACGAGCTGGACATTTTCCGGGATTGACTGAATAACTTCTTCAGGAATATGGACTTTCTCATCATAATATTCACCGTGCTTAGAGCCTATGCGGAAATACATATCGCTCCAAATCATCGGTTTTAGCCCATGACGTTCGGCGATTGAAACGACTTCGTTCAAATGTTGGTTCATGATTTCGAATCGGTTCTTATAACCATTTAACTCCAAATACCTTCCGAGCCCGAGCTGGAACGCCTCATCCATGCCAATGTGAATCCGGTTTGTCCTGAATGGTTTTGCCGCGGCCTTGATCATGCTTTCAATGAATTCATATGTCTTTGGCTCACCGACGAGTAAAATGTCAGGAGTGTCTCTTATCTCCGACGCATATCCCCATTTCAGCGCCATCGCCAAATGGGCAAGAGTCTGGATGCAAGGGACCATTTCAATCCCCAATGCGTCCGCGTAGTCATCACATAATTTCAATTCAGCTTCCGAATACCTGCCGCGCATATAGCCAAAATACGGGTAATCCGGAATTTCATAAGTGTCTTCTGTATACAGCATGACGACATTCAATCCCATGACCGCTATCTTTCTTAAAAGCGCTTTTACTTCATCCACCTTCAAAACTGCATTCCTGGATACATCAAGCATGACGCCGCTCGTTTGAAATTGCGGTTCTTCGGTTTGATCAAATTCACCGTACTTTTTGTGGAGCTCAAGCCATAATCCAATCGCCCGGTAAAAATGGATTTTTTCCTGGAAGAGGATTTCTCCCTTTCCCTCCTTGTTGCGGACGCGTATCGGGCCAGACTCCTGTTTAACAGCGATGGGATATCCACCGGGCTGCAACTGCAGGTCCAGGTTTTCCGATAAAAACTGCAGCCCGCTTAAAATGGAATGGGTCTCCCCTGTGAGATTGATTTGCATATAGGTAACCTCGTTTCATTTTCAGTTAACTACAAGGACTTAAGCCCGAAGCCTTTATCTGCAAAATGATGAGATAAAAGGGTTCAGGCTCAATCGTTATTGATAGCGGATCAGTTTAGTAAGAGTGGCAGATTCCTTCTCAAACAGTTTCTCGAATTCCAGCGGCGCCTCTTCAAAATCAACGATATCCTTTATAAACGGCCGGACATCAACCCTTTTTTCTTTCAGGAGCCTTATATATTCATAGACATTCCGGCCTTCTGTCCAACGAACGTATTCATATGGATAATCTATCGCTTCTTTTTCATACACTTTGTCATACCGCCCAGGCCCGCCGGCACGGGAAATGCGCAGCTCCGCTTCTTTTGCAAACATTAAATCCCTTGGAAAGTCGGGTTCGATATCACCGACGATGACAGCCTTTCCTTTCGTGCGAATCCATTTCAGGCATTCGTGTGTAAGCGGGGAGCGTTTTCCGCCGGTACATAATAGAACTGCATCCGCGCCCTGGCCGTTTGTTTCCAAGTGGATTGCCTCTTCCATGTCTTCAACAGAGGAAAAGGATGTAATCTTTTCTTCCTTGAGCATATCCACCCGGCTTTTGCTCAGATCATAAGCAATGACATTATAGGCCGCGGCATTGGCGATTTTGGCGATCAACTGGCCGAGCACGCCTAAGCCGACAATGACGGCCGTCTCGCCAAATTGCAGGTTGGCAATACGGAGCGCGTGGATGGCGATGGCGCCGAGTCCACAAAGAGCGGCTTCCTTTGGATCGACCGAATCCGGGACTTTCGCGTACAACGTTTTCGGGACTAGCAAGTATTCATCATGATGAACATAGGGGGCTCCGTAGCAGGCAACCAAATCACCTTTTTTGACATCGGTGATATCACTGCCGCATTCCACCACTTCTCCCATCGCGCTATAACCGAGGTGGAATTGCTTGTTTTCACTTGCTGCCAGGAGGGACAGTTCGGTTCCAGGTGAAATGGCTGAATACATTGTTTTGATTAATACGTATGATGGTTTTCCATCCAGTGTCGGCATTTGATCTTCTATGATTTCAACTTTCTTGTTATGCGCCACAATTCGTTTCATGAAAAACCCTTCTTCCGTTACTTAATTGGCAAACCATTTTTCAAGGTTGGCTTTGACGTAATCGTCGTCATTGAGGTGCGGGTAGCTGGCGTAGATCCGGTCAAGTTCCTCTGCCTGGCCCGAACTAAGTGTTTCCCGGTCAAGCAGACACCAGTTGCCCTTCAGTAACCCCTGCCTTGCAAGTATCTCATTGATTCCGGCAATGCTACCTTTAAAGGAATGGCGGGAGTCGAAAATAGCCGCGTTGGCATCGGTAATCTCCTGGCCAAGCGTAAGGATTTCATCGGGAACCGACTCACCATCCTTCAGCTTTTTCAGTTCCTTAAACGTCTCGACCACTTTTTTCGTCCAAACTGACCAATGGCCGAGCAAGCCGCCTACGATTCGCTTTTCCACCATATTACCATCAACTTTGAATCGGTACGCTGTAACTAAATCGTTGATGATGTTATCGTCATTCCCAGTGTATAGCGCAATTTCTTCATTGCGTGGCGAGTGGCAAACCGCGCGGACGACATCAATCGTACAATATCGGTCAAACGGGGCGATTTTGATTGCATGGACATTCGGGATGGAAGCAAAGCGCAGCCAGAAGTCATAAGAGAAAATCCTTCCGCCCACCGCTGGCTGTAAATAGAATCCGAATAAAGGGATGACTTCCGCCACTTTTTCAGCGCGGTCAAGAATCTCCTCCTCGGACATGTCATTCAGTCCGCCCATGCTTAAAAGTCCAAGGTCATACCCAAGCTCCTCGCAGAATTTCGCTTCTTCGACTGCCTGCTCAGTCGGCCCGCAAATCCCCGCCACTTTAATGAAATCTTCAGGAACATTCGCCCGTTTCGTTTCCTCAATTGCAAGGGAAAGCACCTTTTTATAAAGATTGAATTCAGGGTCGCGAATTTCAAATTGGGTCGTATGGACACCAACCGCAATCCCGCCAACCCCGGCATCAATGTAATAGCGCGTCAAGGCGCGCTGGCCCGCTTCGTCAAGCTGCCTGTCTTCTGTCAGCGCAAGCGGATGGGCCGGGATCACGGTACCGGAGTGGAGCTTTTTCTTTACAGCTTCCTTCAGCATTAAAAGGCACCCTCTCTTTCCTGAAAGTGGGTTGGCTTATTAATGGTGTGCCCGTCACCGACCACCCAGTCGGCAATTAAATCGACCATTTGTTCAACCGTCACCCGCGGATAGCCGAACAGCTTATGGGCATGGGAAGCATTATTCAACAAAGCAGTTGGGCTTTCTGTATTCACAAATAGCGGTTCCTTTTTCATTCGTTTTCCGAACTCATGAGCCAGCCATCTGATGGAAAGGACTTCAGGTCCTGTCACATTCAGCAGTTTAGGAGGAGAGCTTGCATGCAGGAGTGAACGGATTGCATATTCATTGGCATCCCCCTGCCAAATAACGTTCGCATTCCCCATCGTCAAATCAATCGGCAGTCCTTGATGTACTTGCTTGGCGATTTCAAGCAGCACGCCATAGCGGAGGTCAATCGCATAGTTCAATCTGAACATGACCATCGGTGTTCCGTTTTTTTGCGAAAAATAAGTAAAGATCCTTTCCCTGCCCAGGCAAGATTGGGCATATTCGCCAACCGGATTCGGCTTAACATCCTCCGTGCAATTGTTGCTAACAACATCCGTAAACGGGTAGACATTCCCGGTTGAAAAAGCGACAATCCGAGAATCCTTGAACTTCTCTGCCACCCGGCCCGGAAGATACGCGTTCATCGCCCATGTATAGTGTTCGTTGCCAACGGTACCGAACTTCGTACCCGCCATATAAATTATATTTTTCACAGGAGGAAGGCTCTTGAGGTCTTCTTCTTTCAAAAGATCTGCCTTGATAGTCTCAACACCGGCTCCCTCTAATTCATCGACCAGGCTCTGATCCGAAAACCTGGCCACGCCAATGACCCGCTTCGGAACGCCCGCAAGCTCAACAGCCCTTTTGGCCATTTTTGCCAAAGTAGGCCCCATTTTCCCGCTTACACCCAAAATCATAATATCGCCATCAAGCTGCAGGATATCCTGCACCAATTCATCACTGGGAACCGTCATGAAATCTTCCAATTCTGCAATCGTTTTCATTTTAGCCTCCTGCTATTTTCATAGTTTAGTTTTTACAAAAGCGAAAAAAATAGGTTGAATATGATGCTTACGCAAGTTAAGTACAAATACTGTTGATTGGAGCGCAAGGCACGTAGACTCCTCGAAAACGCTATCGCGTTTCCTTCGTGCATAGCCCATTCAAGGAAGTCGGTTGTCCTATGGGATGTAGCGGCAAGTGGAGACCCCACAGGCGCTATGAGCGCCGAGGAGGCTCCACTGGCGCCCCATGGAAAGCGAAGTGCCGTGAGCGGAGATCAACTAAAACGTTCTCTATGAATACCAATCTAAAATCAAGCTATTTAGTTTTAATTTTCACCCTAATTCTATAATTGGCTTTTTTAAAAGACAAGTCACTTAAAGGTCTTTTAATACACATGTCTATTACAAAGCAAAATTACTGTTTGACAATCCTGCAAGTTCTCCCTAATCTAATAGTAAGATGATATAAAGACATTTCTTTAATATGTCTTTTATAGGAGATGAGAAGTTGAAAACTCAACCATTCACCGGGCATAGCATCGAGATAATCATTGGCATTGTCACACCTAAAGCTTTAGAAAAGGAAGTTATGAAAGCGCTTGAATCCTTCCCGAATTTGCGTCCTGTCTTTATTAATGCAACGCCATCGACGATTGCCGCAAAGATGACCATCGACCTGCTAAATCAATTGGAGGTCATATTGTTTACCGAGTTTCAAACGTATTTGAAAGCGAAACATCTTTTTGATTTTGCCATCCCGGTCCAGTATGTCCCTCTAATGGGAACCGGTCTCTACCGTTCTTTGTTTTTAATAAAAAACCAATATGATGTCCCCTACTTCTCAATCGATACGGTCGAAGAAAAATACATACAAAGAGTCCTTTATGACCTTGGCGAAAACAATTACGAATTCAAGTCATTTCCCCAATATGACCACTCAAGCACTGTCGAGGCAATTGTCGGCTTCCATCGGAACAACTACGAAAAACTTGGTTCAATCGCCGTCACTGGCATTCAGGAAGTCTCCCTTAGGCTGTCGGAACTGGACATCCCAAATGAATGGGTGACACCTACCTACCAGGATTTGATCGTGTCCCTGGAACGAGCCCTGCTCGCCACGGAAGCCCGGAGAAACAAAGAGTCGCAGATTGTCTTTGGGATTATTGATATTGATAAATTCGATAAAGCGACTGAAAAGTACAGCACCGAACACGAAGTGCAGCTTTTCAAATTAAAGTTCCAGCAAATGATGCTGAATTACACTAAACTGCTTGATGGCCATTTAATCAATTCAGGCGGCGAGGAATTTTCATTCATCACGACGCGCGGCATTTTTGAAAGGGAGACCCGCGGCTATAAATTCATTCCATTGCTGAATTCGGCCAAAAGCGAACTCGGCGTCACGATCAGCATCGGCGTCGGATTCGGGCGTTCCGCAGCGGAAGCCGGCAGCCATGCGAGATTGGCATTGCGGCAGTCAAAGGAATTGGGCGGAAACGTGTGCTATATCGTCCGTGAAGACCAAAGTGTAATCGGACCGGTCGACATCATCACAGATACCCAGTATGAAAAATACGATTTATCAATCACCGATGCGCAGCTTTTGCAAAAAGCGGAAAAGGCGGGAATGTCGGCCGCGTATATGACAAAGCTTATGGCGAGGGTTGCCCGCCATAAAAAGTACGATTATACCGCCCAGGAACTCGCTTCCACTTTGGATATAACGACAAGGAGCGCACACCGCATCCTTTTAAAATGGATGGATGCGAACCTCGTCGACATTGTCGGCGAAGAAAAAATCACCTATAAAGGAAGGCCGCGGCGGATTTACCGGCTCATTTTCATTCTGGACGAGGATGAAAAGAACGAATCCGATGCAGGCTGATAAAACGGCGGGTTATTCTTACCCGCTTTTTTTTCATTTTTCCCTAAAGCGATACCTTTTTGCCCGTCTCCCTGCTTTCATTGGCCGCTTCGATAAAGCGGATGATTTCCCGTGTCTCATCAAGCCGGACGGCTGCATGGGTACCGCGGAAGAACAGGATGATTTCCTCCAACAGGCTCGCATAAAACGGTTTTGACGAGGAATCGATGATGACAAATTCATTCCCTTTTTCAAAATGGATCACAGCCCCGAAGGCATAGCTGCCATTTCTGTTTCCCCTGGCCGTCCCGATCCTGCCGTCTTCCCACTGTGCGGCGATCAAGTCGGAATCCCGGGTGGAATCCGCCCGAACATGCCTGACACCAGCGCCTAATATCGCATAGAGCATTTCGATCGTATGTATTCCATACCAAAAATAACCTGGCTGCGTATCAACCATATCCATTGGCCCGAAGCAGTCCGCACCAATAATCTCGCCCCTGTCCTTAATGGCTAACGCTTTTCTTAGCGGCTCGGCAAATCTTAAAGCCGAAGTACTCATGATTGGCGTCTGATACCGCTCGGATAGTTCCGCGATTGCAACTGCGTCGGCAGAAGATAAACACAATGGTTTATCAACAAAAATCGGTTTTTTGAACCCCGCCAATCTTCTTACCTGCTCCAGATGCGACCTTCCGTCCACGGACTCTACTAAAATACAATCAGATTGCTCCGCCACTTCTTCGATCGTGGCCGCCATCCTGACCCCATAGCTTTCTACTTCTCTGGTAATCTTTCCAATCCGCGAGGAGCTCAACTCGAAATCAAGCGATCCGGCCGGGCAGGCAATCACAACCTTCCCGCCCCTGACATGATTGGGATTGGCCGGATCATTCAGTAATTTTGCAAAAGCGGACGCATGGGACGTATCAAGGCCGATCATCCCGATTTTCAACTCATCCATTTGCTCTCCCCCATGAAAAAGAAGTGTTTATTTCAAACCTGACAGCTGGATGCCTTCAGTGAAGTACTTCTGGAAGAACAGGAAGATAAGAAACGTCGGAATAAACGATAGAGTGGCCCCCGCCATTTCAACGCCGAAGTTCCCCTCTTTATTTAAGGTCGAAGCAAGCCCTACTGTGATCGGGAACATTTTTTCATTAGTCATAAAAATAAGCGGCTGGAACAAGTCGTTCCAGTTACTGACGAACGAAAATGTCCCAACAGTTGCGATGGCCGGAAACGCCAATGGCATGTAAATTTTGCGAAAAACCTGGAAATCCCCGGCGCCATCCATCCTCGCTGCCTCATCGAGCTCCATCGGAATGCCCTGCATGAACTGGCGCACTAAAAAGACGCCCATGATCCCCCAAAGTTCAGGAACAATAAGTGACTGGTATTCATTGATCCAGCCAAATTTCGAAAACATGATGAACTTTGGAATGATTAATAACTGAGATGGAATCATGATGACCGCCATGAATGTCCAGAATATGAATTCGCGGCCAAAAAACTGCTTCCTCGCAAAAAGGTAACCAAGCAGCCCCGCGAAAAACATTTGTGAAAATACGGGGATGACCGTGATAACGACTGAGTTAAAGATCCAGCGCAGAAAGTTGTCGTTTCTGAACAGATAAATAAAATTGTTCAGGGATGGGTCGGTTGGCAGCCAGAATAACGGACTAAGCGAAGCGAAAGTCGTTTCTTTCAGCGACCCGAATACCATGATTAAAAAGGGCAGGAGAAAGCAAAACCCCAGTAAGAGCATAACAAAATACTTTCCAAATTTTTTCAACAAGTTCGTTCATCTCCCTTACACTCACGCTGACTCATTAATAAATGCCTTGATCTTTCCCGACCAGTTTTCTCTGGATCAACGAAATAACCAGGATGATCGCGAACAATACGTAAGATAGAACCGCCGCATAGCTGAAGTTCAAATTCGTGAAGCCAATCGAATACAGATAATAGACAATCGTGCTAGTCGAGAAGTTCGGCCCGCCGTTAGTCAAAAGAAATGCGGAATCAAAAATCTGGAAGGATCCAATTGTCGTAATGATCAAGACATAGAAATGGATCGGCTTTAACAATGGGAATGTGATCATCCAAAAGGTTTTTAATGGCGAGGCGCCATCAATTTTGGCTGCTTCATACATATCCTTCGGAATCGACTGGAGGCCGGCGAAGTAATAAATCATCGTACTCCCGGAGACTTTGAAAATACTCAAACCCGCCAGCACGAGCAGCGCCTGGGATGAACTCGAAAGAAACAGCTGGGGATCGACGCCGACAAAACCGAGCAGATAGTTCACGAAGCCCGATTTCGTGCCTGAAAACAGCCATTCCCAAATACCGGCGATGACGACAAACGAAGTAACGACGGGGAGGAAAAACACTCCTTTAAAAAACTTCGTCATGCGGATGCCCGATTTCAAAATCAATGCAAGGATCAAGCCAAGCGCCATTGTCGGGATGATATAGTAGATGGAAAATAAGACGGTGTTCCAGATGGACTTCCAGGCAATTTTGTCATTGAATAATTGCTCCCAGTTCCGTAAGCCGACGAATTCTGAAGTGCCAATGACCCGGTAATGCATGAATGTGAGAACGAAGCTATACACAAAGGGGATAATTTGAAAGATTACAAAATGAATTAAAACTGGGACTAGAATGAGATAGACGAGCGCGTTCTTTTTCCATTCATCCTTAATTCGTTTTCCCAGCGGCCTTTTCAGCTGTTTTCTGTTATCCAGAGGCATTTTGTTATTATTTACAGCCATGACCTTTTCCAAGCAATCACCTTATTTCTGTTTTTGATCGGCTTTGAAATTCCTGCCGTATGTATTCCAGTTGGCAGCCACTAACTTTTTCCAACACGTTTTCTTAAGTAACAGAGAGTTTTATTCACGAGGAATAAAACTCTCTATACAAAGAAGCTATTTGTTTACGGCTTTGCAAGCTCGGCTTTGATTGCTTCAGCAGCTGCATCCGCGGCTTGTTGAGGGTTTTTCTCCCCTGCCATCATCGATTGGACTTCAGCCTGAATGAATGGCATGATTGCACGGCCTTTCGGATGAATGACGCCCGGCAATGCATACTTTGTATAAGAAGCCAATTGGCTCATATATTTATTTGAATCAAAGATATCCTTCGCTTCTTCCTGTGTTGGAATATATTGAGTCAAGGTGTTGAAAATGCGCTGGTTTTCAGCATTAGTGATTGTTTTGACAAACTCAGCTGCAGCATCCGGATTATCACTGTTCGAAGGAACAACGAACATTCCGGTCGTACCGTAAGTCAACTGCTCTTTATTTTTCAAAGGCGGTGCGAAAGCAAACTCAAATTTGCCTTCTTTTTGGAGCATCGTCACGTCGATTCCAGAGCCAAGGATCGCCATCATCTTTCCGCCCATCCACAGTTCATTGTGGTTAGTCGCAGTTACCGCGTCTTCAGGAATATACTTGTTCTTATACAGGTTATTGATCATTTCGAACGCTTTGACGCTATCAGAATTATTGATCTTCACTTCATTGTCAGCAGTGACAACATCCCCGCCAGCCTGCCAGATCCATGGGTAGATTGTTCCGTTCATGGAACCGCCGCCCGCATAGGACAAAGCATAGAAGCCTTTCTCTTTTGCTTTTGCTGCCCATGCTTCAAACTCTTCCCACGTAGCTGGGAGCTTGGATGGGTCTTCGCCGATTGCTTTCACTACATCCAGATTGTAGAAGAATGTATAAGCTTCCTGCAAAATTGGCAATCCGTATTTCTTGCCTTTCCAAGTTGTCGCGGTTAGCGCAGTGTCAACAAAGCCTTCCAGATCCTTTTCCTTCAAATAAGGATCCAGTTCAAGAAGCATGCCTACATCCGCATATTGCGGCATTTGGTCAGGAATCGCGTAGAAAACATCAGGGCCATTGTTCGCAGCCAGCGCAGTCAGGACTTTCTGGTCACGGTTCGCCCAAGGAATCGTTTCAATCTTTACCTTCACATCAGGAAATTGTTTATTATAATTGGCCGTGACTTCCTTCCACATTTCTTCTTCTTTTTTCGCGTCACCTGTGTAAGGATGCACCCATACCGTTATTTCTCCCTCAACCTTGCCATCTTTTTTGGTTTTTGTGCCGGTCTTATCGCTGCAACCCGCAAGCGCCAAGCTGAAAACAAGCATAAGGACCATGAACCATAAACTTTTCTTTTTCATGTACTTTATTCCCCCATTTAAGTTTTGAAATTAAAAGTCTCAGAGATTCCTACACTTTCATTCACCTTTTTCCAAAATCCCCTCCTTAAAAGGTCCGTCTATTTTATGATTGAATAAAGAGAAAATTGAAAGCGTTAACAATCATTTTTAAAAAAAATTACCAACTATTTATAGTTTAATTTTTTTGTAATATTGTGACAAGTCTATAAAGTGTCTTTAATTAAATGACCTTAAAAAAATGTGAATCAAGACAACTGACAAGGATTAAACATAATTCAAGCCTTGCGGGAATGGGAATGGAATCGGGAAAACATCATCTAGCAGCGGATCCATGTCTTTTGATCCTTTCAGCAACAGCTCTTCCAATTCCTGATTGCTTATTAAGACAGTTTGCTCGCCAAAACGGAGTTCCTTCTGATTCTCATCCTTTGCCGTGATGGACAGCTTATTTTCAAAATAAGGTCCTAGCTGGGACAGCAATAAATCAAGGTCCATAATTTTCATCGTTCCTGGAAAAGGAAGTTTCTCTTTAGACATACCATCCAGTTGCCCGTTCAATTCCTTTTCATAAGCTGGTACATTTACGAGCAGAGTGTTCAAACCATATGTAAATGCGCTGGCAAGCAAGCTTCTGACCGCCGCTGGGTCTCCTCCCCATTCAATCGCCCGGGAATCCGCTTTCTCCTGCCCTTCATATGGCACGCCAAACATTAGAAACGCTTTTAACTCTCCGTTTTCTTCAGCGATAAGCACTTTATGGTTCATTTTGAAAATGCTGGCGAAAGCGGCCCTTTCATTAAGAAGCGCCAATTCATACAAGCTCTGTTCGTATCTGACAGGCCTGGCGTTGCCAAGTTTCCTCAACTGGAACCAGTCAAAAGGTTCGAGCTCGCGGATCCCAAAGCCCTCTGCCGCTTCCAAGTCACCTTCGCCAAATTTATACTGATTCATTTTTCCATAGAAAGTGCAGCCTTGCTTTAGATAAATTGGTAGATCACCGGACACGAACAGAACTGACGCCCCTGATTTATGAAGGTGGTCAAAAACCATTTGTAATAGTGTATTGGCAAGCCCCCTTCTCCGATAGTCCGGTTCTGTACAGACTGCGCCAATCGAAAAAGCTTGAACTTCCGCGCCTCCAATATGAAGGACGGACGGAACCAATCCAATAAAGCTTACTAACTTTCCATCCATAAATGCGCCATATGATTGATTGAATGCTGGTGAAAAAACCTGCGGAAAGGCCATTCCCATTGATACATGGCCTTCTTTCCTGAAAACTTTATCCGCCAGATCACTCGCATGCTGAAAATCTTCCTCTTTTAGTAAGCGGAATTCTGTCATTTCCCTGCAACCCCTCCTTCATCTCCATAAAATGGTTTAGCCACTATTTTACATTAATGCTATAATACTACTGAACTTCCTACCTTTATTTTAATTTAATTCAATTAAGTGACAAGTCTATTAAGTGTCTTTAATTTCTTTTTCTAAATTTCCCACTATTTAGGTTGAAATAAAGAGTGGTATCAGAAAGGAACAGGGTGGTTGATTTTCGCTCCGGGCATTTCGCTTTCCACGGGGCACCAGTGGAGCCTCCTCGGAGCAAAGCTCCTGTGGGGTCTCCACTTGCCGCTACATCCCGTAGGAGTCTACATGCCTGAGCTTCCATCAACCATCTCTTCAAAATATTTTTGTTCAACCTATTTAGTAAACTGTTAATTGTTTTAAAAACGAGGTGTTGATTTGGACGGATGGGAAAAATTTAACCGCTATGCAATTTGGATGGTTAAGGTTGCTTACATAAATCTTCTTTGGATTTTTTTCACGATTGCGGGATTGGGGCTGTTCGGCCTCTTCCCTTCCACGGGCGCCATGTTTACCATTGTCCAGAAATGGCTCCGGAAGGAACCTGTCGAAAAAATCTTCCAAACGTTTTGGCAAACGTATAAAAAGGAATTCGTTTCCCTTAATAAATTCGGGCTGTTTTTTATCTTGATTGGCTACGTCCTTGTTTATGATTTTCTGTTTTTGCAAATGAACGGCGCGAAACTGCAATGGTTCTACCCGGTCATCGGTTTTATTGCGGTTTCCTATCTCCTGGTGCTTGTATACTTTTTTCCGGTATACACGCAGTTTGAAATGAAATTTTTCCAATATCTTAAGCAATCGTTTTTATTGGGGGCAGGTTCCTTTTTAGAGACGATCCTGATTGTTACTGCCTTTATGCTCCTGACGATCATCATCAGGTTTGTGCCTGGCATCATCCCTTTATTTACAGGGAGCGTTATGGCTGTCGTCATCACCTATTGCAGCAACCGGGCCCTGCATAGAATCAAAGGCCAGAGGAAAATAATTAATACAGGTCTGTAGATACTGAGAAGGCGTCCCTTTTTTTAAGGGACGCCTTTTTTTTTCCGTCGATAAATCAGTCCTTCCCTTCGTGCCCGCTGACTTAAAGACTATTAAAAGGCTTGATTAAAAACACGGTTACCATAAACTTTAAGTATGTTAAGCATACCATTATATTCCTCAGGAGGTTTCTTATATGGATTTTAGTCAGTTGGTTTACTATAAGCCTGCCCCGATAGCAGACGAACCACAGACCTTTGAAAGGGATTTAATTGTTTACGGTGCGACGCCAGCCGGTATCATGGCCGCTATCCAGGCAAAACAAATGGGATTGACTGTTGCGATTGCCGAGTTCAGCAGGCATATCGGCGGAATCACAGCAAGCGGCCTGGGTGCTTCGGATAGCGGAGCCAAGGAAGCGGTCGGAGGATTATCCCGCGAGTTTTTCCGTGCGTTGGGGAAGGTTTATGGCACTGAGGAACAGTGGACCTTTGAACCGAAAGCAGCTAAATATGTGTTCGAAAACTTGCTAAAGGAAAACGGGATTGACGTGTTTTTCAGACAGCATTTAAAAACGGTGAAAACGGAGAACCGCGCAATCAAGGAAATCACAATGGAAGACGGCACAGTATATAAAGGGAAAATATTTGTGGATGCCAGTTATGAAGGGGATTTAATGGCCAATGCCGGCGTTTCCTATTTTGTCGGCAGGGAATCCAATGCCACTTACAAGGAGACGCATAACGGTATCCAATTCGGGCATCCGCACCACCAATTTGAAAAATGGATTTCCCCCTATGTACAGGAAGACGACCCATCAAGCGGCATTTTGCCCGGCATAACGGAGACAAGCCATGACACGCTTGGCTATCAAGGACAAGGTGACCAAAGGATCCAGGCGTATAATTTCCGGATTTGCCTGACGAAAAATCCTGAAAACCGGATGCCTTTTCCGAAGCCTCCTTCGTATGATCCGGAACGATACGCATTGCTCCTTCGTTATATCGAGGCTGGCGTATGGGATGCGATGAACCTCCATACGATGTTGCCGAACGGAAAAACGGATTTGAATAATTATGGCGGATTTTCGACTGACCATATTGGGATGAATTATGACTGGCCGGAAGGAACATATGAAACGCGCGAAAGGATATTCCAAGACCATTTTACATACAATCTCGGCATGCTTTACTTCCTTGCCAATGATGAACGGGTCCCCGTGGCAATACGCGATGAAGTGTCAGAATGGGGGCTCGCCGGTGATGAATTTGAAGATACCGGGCATTGGCCGCATCAGCTTTATATCCGGGAAGCGAGGAGAATGATCGCAGACTATGTCATGACCGACCATAATTGTCTTGGTGAAACTACAGTCGAAGATTCTATTGGCCTTGCAAGCTATCAGATGGATTCCCATCATTGCAGGAGAGTTGTCATTGACGGAAGAGTTTACAATGAAGGCGATGTGGAAATCCCGATTTCGCCTTACCCGATTTCCTATCGCTCGATTCGACCGAAAGCCTCCGAATGTACGAATCTGCTCGTTCCTGTTTGTTTGTCCAGTTCGCATATCGCCTACGGTTCAATCCGGATGGAGCCGGTCTTTATGATATTAGGCCAATCTGTCGGAGCTGCTGCCGCCCTGGCCGTTCAAAACAAGACAACCGTTCAGGCTGTCGAGTACAACGAATTGAAAAAGGCATTGCTTGATTTTGGCCAAGTACTGGAATGGGATACTTCCATCGAAGACGACCCCATTGCAAGGATGGAATCCACTTTCGGCAAAAAATAAATCAAAGGACTGCACTCTGACTGAAAAGGAGCGGCAGTCCTTTTCTCTCGCAAAAATTACCTTTTCCATCCGGAGCGTGCTCCTCCCCTACTAAAGTACTAAATTGATTATCGTCATATTAAAGACGAGAGACTTTCTTTACTCTTTAACTGAATCCGTTTTCTGATAATTCCAATCATTTCGAGAGATTGATTGGATCAACAGGAGGTGTAGTCATCACTATAAATGTATCCGCTTACATTACTACATAATACAGGAGGATGAAACAATTGAGGAAACATGCTAAAAGTCTTATGGCTGCGCTGCTCGCAATGATTCTAGTTTTATCGAACCTTCCCTTTAACGAGAAAGCATCATTAGCAGAGGCGGCCGAAAATTGGAAGGAACTAAAGGTTGTTAACGGTGGGTTTGAAGCCACCCCTTCCTCCCCGGCCAATCTGCCTTCCTGGGTTTATTGGAGCGGCGGCTTGAAATCCGGAATGGCGATTACAAATGAAGCCGCTTTTGCAGGAAAACAAAGCCTTGCTGTCACCAACACTGGTGCTACCGGCCTGTTCAGTGAGATGATCGCAGTCACGGCGGGAGGCCAATATAAACTTTCTGCAAAACTTTATGCAAAAGAGCTGACAGGCAAGCCTGGCATATGGCTCCGCTGGTACAATTCGGAAGGCAAGAACTTTTCGGACACTCCAAAATACTTCGATGTCACTTCCCTGAATGAGTGGCAGACCGTTGAAATAGAGGCGGCCGCCCCGGCAGGCGCCACAGGGGTAAAAGTGTTTATTTATCAGCCTTCCACATCGAAAATGAACGGCTACTATGATGAAATCAAGCTTTTTGAAAAAGGAGCGGACATCCTCGATTTTCCGTTTGAATTTGGAAAGCCAATCAACCATGGCCCAGCCGCCCTTGCGGCGAAATCACAAGGAGTGGCAATTGGCGACGGAGAACTGTATTACGCGACAAACGGTTCACCCGCGACTTTTTATGCGGCTGACGCTGCCACTGGCAAGAAAATCTTTTCCGCTCCCCTACCGGGCAGTGACGTCGTTTGGGCAATGGTGATTGGCGAGGATGGAAATGTTTATTTTGCCGGCACGTATAACGGGATTTTATACCGATATGTCGTGAAGGAAAAACGGCTTGAGCAGCTTGGTAAAAATCCATCTGATAATTGGGTTTGGCAGCTGGAAGCTTCGAAAGACGGAAAAATTTACGGAGCGACCTATCCGAATGCGAAAGTATTCGAATACGATATCGCTGCAAGTAAATTCACGGATCTGGGGACTTTTTACGAAGGCCAGCAATATGCGCGCGGACTTGGCATCACCGATGAAAGCCTGTATGTCGGAACCGGCACGACAGCATATTTAATGAAAATGGATTTGAAGACAGGTGAGCGGGCCGAAATCAAGACGCCGATTACCGGGGTTTCCACGCAAATCTCGAATATATGGGAGTATGGCGATAATATTTTTGTCGCTTATGGAACATCACTCGTGACGATCGATAAAAACACTGGTGAAGAAAAGAACACGCTTGATTGGCAGAGCGACCATGCCTTTGACGGGCTTATCTCGCCGCCTTCACCGTATGATGAAAATATCATCTACTATATCAATAAAAACACGCAGCAGCTCTGGACCTATGACATGACAACACATAAACAGGCGAAAGTCGAGCCGACTGTGCAGATGCCGCCTACTCCAGCCAAGGCAATCCGCTGGATCAAGGATGAAAAAGGCAAAGATGTATTGGCCATCCTGCACCACCAAATTGAATACTCCATCTACGACCCGACTGCAAATTCGTTGAAGGTCAGCTATCCCGAAGTGGATATGCAGGGGCTTTTAATGCAAAGCATGGAAATCGGCGATGACCAGAAAATCTATATGGGCGGTTATCAAGGGTCCTTTGGGGTTTTCGATACTGCGACGGATCAATACATCTTGCGTGAGCGCGATCCCCATCAGATTGAAGGGGTAGGATTCTTAAACGGCGATGTCTATCTCGGTACGTATGGCGGCGCTCGGATTTATAAATACGACCCCAAACTTCCGTTCACTTATTCAGGCGGCGGCAAAGGCAATAATCCCGAAATGGTTCACGATATCGGGGACGATCAGAGCCGGCCGTTCACATTTGCCTCGGGCGACAATAAGCTTTTTGTTGGCACAATCTCAGATTATGGCTTGTTGGGCGGAGCGCTGACAATTTATGATGCTGACACAGGCAAATGGAACACAATTCGAAATATCATCAACAATCAAAGCATTATCGGGTTGGCGTATCATGAAGGAACCTTATTTGGCGGTTCTACTTTAGCCGGCGGACTGGGGGTTACCCCTACTGAGCCTCGGGCAAAAATGTTTGAATATGATGTGAAGACCGGTTCTCATGAAGTATTTGATTTGAATGTTGAAGGCTTGGCAACTCCGGAAATGATTGGCGAGCTTTCGATTGGGCCTGACGGAAACCTATGGGGCGTGGCGTGGGGCTATGACAAAGCCGGCGCCTATAACACCGTCGTTTTCGCAATGGATCCGGACAGTCGGAAAATAGTAAAAAGTACGGAGCTTTATAAAGGCGTCAACCGCGGAAGCCAATGGCGGCCTTTCTTCATCCGCTGGGATCGGCAGGGCTATCTTTATACGACAGCGGGCCGGACATTGACTGTCATTGATCCGGTGACGATGAAGAGCAAACGATTGGTTTCTGGAACGGTCAATTTGATGGATGTTGATAACGAAGGAAACATCTACTATACGGCCGATGAAAACCTGTACCAATTGCCAGTCCCTGTTGAAAAAGGGACACTTTCCGCACCAAGTGATTCAATTTTGCAGGGAGCCGGCCAGGACATTGATTTAACACTCACCCTTGTGAATGGCAGCAAAGCCAATCTGGCAGGCGCAAAGGTTGAATGGTTCAATTCAAATCCTGATGCCGCCGAGTTAAAGGATGGAAAACTGATTGGCAAAAATTCAGGAACAGCCGAATTAAATGCGAAAGTTGCCTACAATGGGTATGAAGTAATGACCAATAAAATCTCGATTACCGTAGTTGTGACCGCAGAAACTTTATCAGCCCAAATTCTTGGTCTTGAAGAAGCGGGAACGATTCCCCACTCCCTGGCCAAACAATTAACAAACAGGCTCGCCCAGGCGGAGCACCATGCCCAAAAAGGCAGGACTGGCCAGGCGGTCAAGCATCTCAATGATTTCCGCAAACACTTGGATGAAAGCAACGTCGATGAATCGCTGAAAAAATCGTTACATGCGAATGTTGATTCAGTTGAGGAAGGGTACGAGGAATAACAGATAGCAAAAGAGCCAGGCTCCCGATAAAAAAGGAGCCTGGCTTTTATATCTGTTTTACAAGTCAATCGAGTCGAGGATGCCTTGCAATTTTGCCAAGGTCTCGTTTGTAAGATCCGTTGGCTCTGCATTTTCAAGGTGTTTCAGGGCATCCTGCAGGTGTTTGGCTGCCTGCTCCTGCCTTCCCATATCACGGTGGTGGATGGCTGAGGCTATGGCATTTGACAGTTGCTTGCTGAGTGAATTTGTGATGTTTCCGTATGCTGACTCCCGCTCGACAAAGCTCATCGTTTAGTGCCCGAAGGACAGGTTGCCAATAGGCGTTCGGGCTCTAAGTCTTCGTTTAGAACCCGAAGGACAGGTTGCCGGCAGGCGTTCGGGCTCTATGTCATCGTTTAGTGCCCGAAGGACAGGTTGCCGATAGGCGTTCGGGCTCTAAGTCATCGTTTAGTGCCCGAAGGACAGGTTGCCAATAGGCGTTCGGGCTTTAAATCATCGTTTAGTGCCCGAAGAACAGGTTGCCGGTAGGCGTTCGGGCTCTAAGTCATCGTTTAGTGCCCGAAGGACAGGTTACCGATAGGCGTTCGGGCTCTAAGTCATCGTTTAGTGCCCGAAGGACAGGTTGCCAATAGGCGTTCGGGCTCTAAGTCATCGTTTAGTGCCCGAAGGACAGGTTGCCGATAGGCGTTCGGGCTCTAAGTCATCGTTTAGTGCCCGAAGGACAGGTTGCCGATAGGCGTTCGGGCTCTAAGTCTTCGTTTAGAGACCGGAGGCAGAACGCCTGGTATCCATCCGGGCTTTTAACTCATGTCATGCCTTATGCAATAAAAAAAGGTTTTCTGCTCATCACAGAAAACCTTATTTGTTACTTTGTCGTCATTCAGTTATTATCCATTTTTTCTACGCCAGCTTTATCAGGATTTCCTGAATTGTCTATTTTCCCTGGTTTATCCGGCTTACAGACTTTGTCCGGTTTACCTGGTTTGTCCGGTTTACCTGGTTTGTCCGGTTTACCGGGATTTTCCGGTTTGCCTGGTTTATCTGGTTTGCCTGGCCTACACTGATTTTCTGTCCATGAAATGATGTACCGTAGCTTAGAAACGCCGTCTGCTCCCGTTACAATTATTTCTGTTTTATCAGTTCCATGCATGAACTCAACATTTGCCCCTTGTTGGCCTGTCTCAACAACAATGTTTTCGGTTGGGGCAGTATTAATCGTATAGTTCAATTTCCCAGGCTGAAAGCCTTCAATCGTTTTGCCATCAATGCTAATCGATGTTAAGGTTGCATCTGTTTCAGGTACGGGGATTTTATAAAGCTCACTTCCTAGTGCATAATAAATGCTTCCATCCACTCCGACCGTCATACTGTTCATGAAGTCGTCTACAAGCACTTTATAATCCAAGGTTTCAGGGTCAATGACAATTAGACTGCGCGATAAAGTGGTATATAACATCCCATCCGGTCCCCATTCAAGGCGGTAAGGAAACCATTTACTGCTGTTATACAAACTTGGGCGAATCACTTTGCTATCCACCACTTCATACGTTTCTGGATCCATTTTAAAAATTGTACCTTCAACGGCTCCCCATAAGAAGCCATCCGGCCCGAATGATAAATCACCAATCATACGGGGAGTGCTATCAATTCCCAGAATGTTTGGGGTGAATTCGGCAATCTTTTCACCTTTTTCAACATCCCAAACAAAGATTTTCGCTTCTTCAGCTTTAGGATTTATTCCCAGCCCGCCCCATACTGATGTTCCTCCATACAGCTTTCCATCTTGATAGGCAAGGCTGATAATACTTTGGTCTTGGACAATATTCCGTTGTTGTGACCATTCTTTTGTGTCACCATCATAGATAGCAAGGGCTCCGCCCAAAACGCCATAATCAGGAATTGTCCCCACAAAAAGCTTATTATCACCTGATGTAATCGCAAAAGGACGGTCTTGTTCGTCTTTTATATCATATTCAAGCTTTGGATTGCTATTTAAGTCCACGGGCTGTGAAGGGTCATAGCTGTACATGATTGCCCCGACATACGTACCAAAATAAACAGTATCATCCAAAAATCCGATTCCCTCCGGCTGGGCAAATGAAGAAATATTCACTTCAATTTCCTCGGTAAATGGGTTATACACACTCATTCCCCGCTGATATCCGCCCATATACAGCTTTCCGTCCGGACCAGACTTCAAGGATTGGATAGCTACAGCTGTTGCAGCCAGGTCAAGAATGATAAATTTCATCTCATTGGTCTTGGGATTGTACAGCATATACTCGCCGTATTGTGTCACCATTGCCAGCACAGTTTCTCCAGTAGATAACGTTATCCAAGCCATATCCTTTACCCTTGGAGTGTCCGGAAGAACGGGAAGGCCTTCAATCAATGTCTCGGTATTTGTATTAAGGTCATATTTGTAGAATTCTGTTCCGTTTTTGTAATAAATCATATTGGGCTCGTTCGGATCTGGTTCAGATATCATATTGCTAAAATTAAAAGAACCCTCAACCTTCAAGGTCTCCTGATTTAAGACAAGCATATTGATCGTTGAAACAGCCACAAGAAGCTTTCCATTCACGACCCAAAAGTCCTGAATCGTTCCATTTTCACCTGAGTGGCCTTCGATGAAAATCTCTTCTTTTTTACCAGTATGGCGATTAATTTTATATAAATGTTTTGTTGTTCCAATTCCCACATAAATATTATCCCCATCAACAGCCAGTCCGCGTGCGTAATCCTGGTTAGTCACACTTCCAAAGTCCCTGAACGTACCAGTTTTGATATCATACTCGAAAATGCCTGCGCTAGGATAAGTCGCGCCATAAATTTTGCCGTCATTTGTGGCTTCTATATCCCATACCCAGCCAGCAGTAGGATTGGCCCCTAGGTCCTCAATCACCTTTCGCTCAGGTACATAACGATACAATTTCCCATCAGAAGTACCAGCAAAATACACATTTTTATCTGGACCGATCGTAATGGCCCATACGGCTTCTGTATTATTGATTACTTTAGAGAATTTCAATTTTCCTGTTTCAGCATCCAAAACAGAGAAGGTTCCAGGATGGCCGTTTGAATGGTAGTAAACTTCATTCTCACCCAAACTATTTTCCTGAATGACCCCTGCTTGCCCTAATTGAACATGGACCATTTCTCCCAGATTAATAGGTTCGGCATAGGTACGGTCAAACTTTGAATCATCTGTTACTTTCTTAAAGGTCACATCGTCAAAATATACTTCCGTCAGACTGATCCCGCCAGAATAAAATGCCAATCTGGCATACGCAGCGTTCTCTGGGGCCACACTGAATACCTTTAAATCAACCCACTCATTTTTTGGCAAGTTGCCGTTCAGTTCTCTGCTATCAGAGATTTTTTTATTATCCTTATCAAAATATCGAATTTCGGTTACGACATTATGAGTCTGGCTAACTACATTAGAAAAGACTGTTAATAAATATGAGGCACCTGCTTCGACAGCAATTTTATCACTTAAAACACTTACCCCCACTTTGTCGGAGGTATCATGCAAGTGTAAGCTCTGTGTCCCAGTATGCGAACGTTCAGAACTAACTTGAATGCCCGGTCCCTCGAATTCCGATTTCCATCCTGGAATATTCCCGTCCAAAACCTTTTCTTCAAAGCCGGGATTCATAACCTCCGTGTGAATATCCCCAGCGGGAGGTTCATTTACGGATGTCCCTTCAACAATTACATCGTCAAAATAAGCTTCCGTAATGGAGGGATGTCCAGAATTAAAGCGAAGTTCAACTTTAGCGGCTCCTTCAGGAACTGTAAAAGGGACTTGAATTTCAGTCCATTTGTCCGTTCCTAAAACAGCTGAGCCAAAATTAATAAAGGTGGCAGCTCCAACTCTTTGATTTTCATTGTTAAAATAATGGACTTCAAAACCTATACTGTGTGATTGCCTTACAACATTTACAAATGCTTTCACAGTGTATGACTCCCCTGCTGTAACAGTAACTTTATCACTGGTTACCTGTAAATTTCCGTTAGTACTATTGCTATTTGAATCTAAGAAATATAAGCTCTTACTTCCGGTCCGCGCTTTTTCCGCGCTGAATGCAATACTTGTAGAGGGATTTTTGGTTACCTGGCTCCAGCCTGGATAAACCGCTTCTTCTTCAAACGAAGCATTTGCCGGCCGCATTTCCGAGGAATCCGAATCCTTCACAATCTTCACATCATCAAAGTAAGCTTCCGTGTTGGAAGGATGTCCCGAATTAAATCGAAGTTCAACCTGGGTTGCTCCTTCCGGAACCGTAAAGGGCACGCTCATTTCAGTCCATTGATTGGTTCCTAAATCTGTTGAGCGGAAGTTGATAAACGTAGCTGTTCCTACCTTTTGATTCTCACCATTGAAATAATGGACTTCATACCCGATACTATGTGATTGGTTGACCACGTTTACAAATGCTTTAGCTTTATAGGATTGTCCGGAATCAACGGGCAGCTTCTCACTAGTTACCTGTAAATTCCCCCCTGTAGTGTTGCTATTTGAATCTTTTAAATGCATGCTTTTGGTTCCGCTTTTTGCTTTCTCACCACTAATAGAAATACTAGTTAAAGGATTATTGGTGACAAGGCTCCATCCAGGAATCACAACCTCTTCGAACCCGCCATTAACAACTGCCGCTGGTACATTACTGGCTCCTAGTGTTTTTGGAGTTGATCCTATATAAGGGCCAAATAAGCTAAAAACAAGAGTTATACAGAAGATGATTGAAAACCGGCTTTTCGTTTTTTGTTTTTTCATTTCGGACCTCCCAGAGTTGATATTCCATCGCTCTAAAGCTGGTTAACCTCCCTTCTCTTTTAAAGCGCTTACAAAAAAGCGGATTAGTTTTTCAAAAAATAATGTAATAATGCTAGAACAATTTTTATTATATTTGAAATTAATAAAAAATAATGTCTTTAGTTGGTCGATAAGTATTTTCATATACTGAAATATTAGAAACAGCAAAAAACACCTACTGTCAGCAGGTGTTTATGATTATATTTCTATTAAATTCTTTACTAGACTTCCAACCCGGCAACTCCAAATCCCCCAGGTCCGGCGTGAGTGGAAATCATCGCCCCGGCCTGGATCCATCTGATATTCCTAAAGCCTGCTTCTTTTGCAAGTTCATCCATCCGCTGCTTAATAGCGTCATCAAGGCCGATGGAGTAAAGTAAGTAAAGCTGCTCGCGGTCAATATTGTATTCCTCTAAATACTCCCTCAGCAACCTTTCCGCGACCACGTTCATTTTGCCGCGGTATTTTTTCGTGGAAACAAGCTTCCCGCCAATTAATTCAATGCAAGGCTTGATTTTCAGCAAAGCCCCGCCTAAATAAGCGATATTACTAACCCGGCCGCCAGCTCTCAGGAAATCGAGGCTGCCGGGAGTGAAAGCGAGCCTTGACTTCGGCACCATTTCCTCAATCTTGGCAACCAGCTTCTTAGGATCAATCTCCGGCTCTGCCTCCAGCAGGCGTGCTGCATATAGAACAATTGCGGCAAGTCCGCCAGTCACGTTCAACGCATCAATAAGATAAAGGTTTTCGAATTCCTCTGAGGCCAATACCGCGCTTTGAAAGGAAACAGAAGCTTTTGATGTATATCCGACGTGGACTATGGCACAGTCTGGGTAATCGGCCTGTATTTTTACAAAACACTCCTGGTACTCATGTACATTCGTTGCGGCTGTCGAAGGTATTTTCTTCGTCCGCTCATAATAATCATAAATCTCTTCCACTGGCAGAGACCCGTCCAAATAGTCTTGCCCATCCATGATGACATGCATCGGAACTACTTGCACAGCATATTTCTCAGCCAAATCCTTCGGTAAATCCGCCCCACTCTCGGTCGATAAAACAATGCGCCTCATCATCTGTCCCCTTCCATATAGCCGATACTGTTAAAACCTTACTTTCACTATACATGAGATGTGGGAATCGTACAGTAAAAAATGGCATTTTTACCATTCCAAACATTTTTTTATCAAAAAGGGCATTGATCCAATATGGACCAATACCCTGTATAAACTCATGCATGAGTCATTATTCTATTTAGAAAAACATGAATTAATTTGTCTGAAGGGCAGGACTAAAGCCCGCTTTTAAAGCAGCCTCTTCCAAAACAGCCATCTTGCCCCGGTGGCTCTCTATCAGCTCAGCGATTTTCCCTTCATCTTTCAATTCGAATAAAGAAGATGGTGGTTCTTCTGAGAACATGAGGGTGTAAACTTGATCGCCGTCCCTTAAATACGCGGCATACATGGCCCATCCCTCTTCCCCATAGGACTCCCATTCCTTATAAGGAACGCTGTCTACAATGGCGAGAAGAGGATAGTCTTCTCCGTCCTTCGGAAGCTCGCTGTTCAATATTTTCGTGGCCTTCCCTTCATTCTTCACGATTAAGCCCTCTTCATTCATCGGAACCTTCAGGACCGTATGAGCGCTGTCCCCAATTTGGATTTCAAAAACGCCCGCTTTTTCTTTGTCGCCTTTTTCACTTACTGTCACATTGGATCTAGCCAGTGTTTTGGAGACTTTCATCAAGCCAATGCCTCCGACTAAGGAAAGTGAAATGACAACCGCTGCTGTACCAATCAATTTTTTGTTCATGATAGCCCACCATCTTTCATTATGAGATTAATAGCTGCAAAAATTAGGTCCTTTTCTGCGATAAGTTCCTTAGCAATTTTTTAGACGAATGAAAGAAATAAAAAGTTTCAATTTTCCCGCTTAGGACGAAAAAATTTTTAGAGACTGAAGATCAGGCTGTGAATTGATGTTCGGGCGCTAAGTCCACCTTTAGTTACCGAAGACCGGACTGACTATGGCTGTTCGGGCACTAAGTCCACCTTTAGTTACCGAAGACCGGACTGACTATGGCTGTTCGTGCGCTAAGTCCACCTTTAGTTACCGAAGACCGGACTGACTATGGCTGTTCGAGCACTAAGTCCACCTTTAGTTACCGAAGACCGGACTGACTATGGCTGTTCGGGCACTAAGTCCACCTTTAGTGACCGAAGACCGGACTGACTATGGCTGTTCAGGCGCTAAGTCCACCTTTAGTTACCGAAGACCTGGCTGATTATGGCTGTTCGGGCACTAAGTCTTTCTTTAGTGACCGAAGACCGGACTTACCATTGCTGTTCGGGCGCTAAGTCTCCCTTTAGTTACCGAAGACCGGACTGACTATGGCTGTTCGGGCACTAAGTCTTTCTTTAGTTACCGAAGACCGGACTGACTATGGCTGTTCGAGCACTAAGTCCACCTTTAGTTACCGAAGACCGGACTGACTATGGCTGTTCGAGCACTAAGTCCACCTTTAGTTACCGAAGACCTGACTTACAATTGCTGTTCGGGCACTAAGTCTTTCTTTAGTTACCGAAGACCGGACTGCCTATTGATGTTCGGGCGCTTATCCCTCCTTTTTGCAAAAAGAAAATAAAAATATTTAGAATTTTCGGTTGACTTTTCTCACCCGCTTCACATATAATCCTCTATAACACCCGGCAGTTAACAATAAACACGAATTGAAAACAATATATGGATCTCTTATCCAGAGTGACGGAGGGTCAGGCCCTATGAAGTCCGGCAACCTTCAAGCGAAAGCTTGAAAAGGTGCTAATTCCTGCAGGCGGTTTTGCCTGGAAGATAAGAGGAGGAACCCCCTCTTCTTATGGAGAGGGGGTTTTTTGTTGGAAAAGTGCCTATTCAAACTGTCCGAACCACATTGGAATTTAAAAACGGAGGGATATATCAATGACAAAGCAAAATGAAAACCTTGGACTCGAAACACTATTATTGCACGGCGGACAGACGCCTGACCCTGTGACTGGTTCCCGAGCTGTACCGATTTACCAGACCACTTCCTATGTATTCGATAGTACGGACCACGCCCAGAACCTCTTCTCACTCGCCGAATCCGGTAATATTTACACCCGGATCATGAACCCAACAACCGATGTGTTGGAAAAACGGATTGCTCTTCTTGAAGGGGGCGCTGCTGCGCTTGCCGTTTCTTCCGGAATGGCCGCCATCGCCCTGTCGATTATGAATCTCGCTGAAGCTGGCGATGAAATTGTCGCTGCGGGGAACCTCTACGGCGGCACTTTCAACTTATTCGCCGTTACCCTCCCGAAGTTCGGCATAAAAGTTCGCTTTGTCGACTCAACCAATCCCGAAAACTTCCGTGACGCCATTACCCCAAAAACAAAGGCTATCTTTGGCGAAATTATTGGCAACCCGAGCCTGAATGTCTTCGATGTTGAAGCTGTGGCGGAAATCGCTCATGAAAATGGAGTTCCGCTCATCATCGACAACACGTTTGCTTCACCGTATTCCTGCAGGCCGATCGAATGGGGCGCTGATATCGTTGTCCATTCGGCAACGAAATGGATTGGCGGGCATGGAACAACGATTGGCGGCCTGATCGTCGATGCCGGCCGATTTGACTGGAACAGCGAGAAGTTCCCCGGCTTTACCCAACCGGATCCTAGCTATAACGGCCTCCGTTTTGCCCAGGATGTCGGCGCACTTGCCTTTATTATCAAGCTTCGAGTCCAGCTCCTGAGAGACTTTGGTTCATCTTTAAGCCCGAACAGCGCTTTCCTTTTGCTGCAGGGACTCGAAACGCTGCATTTAAGAATTGAAAAGCATAATGAAAACGCATTGGCACTTGCCCAATATTTGCAAAACCATCCTGCTGTCGAATGGGTATCGTATCCGGGCCTTGAAGAGCATCCAAGCCATGAGCTGGCTAAAAAATACCTTGACGGCGGGTTCGGATCAATTATTGTCTTTGGCATCAAAGGCGGTCGTGAAGCAGGCAAAAAGGTGATCGACAATATTCAATTGTGGTCACACGTCGCAAACGTCGGCGACGCGAAATCCCTAATCATCCACCCTGCTTCCACGACTCATCAGCAGCTGAGTAAAGAAGACCTTGCTAAAAGCGGTGTCACCGAAGAACTGATCAGGCTGTCTGTCGGACTTGAATCCCTTAAGGATCTAAAGGATGATCTCGATCAGGCTTTCTTTATAGCCACGGGCATTTCCGCTAAACCGGAGGAGCAGCTAAATCGATGACAGCCGAAGGTTTACCAATCAGCGCTGAAACAACTTTTCCCCCGGAATACGGGAAAATAAATATTGGCAACCTTCAACTAGAGTCCGGTCAGGTGCTTCAAGGCGTTGAACTTGCTTTTGAGCGGGCCGGGAGAAAAGGCGGCCCCCTCATCCTCGTCTGCCATGCACTGACAGGAAATCAATACACAGTCGGAACGGATGAACAGCCAGGCTGGTGGTATGGCCTGATTGGCCCAGGGGGATATATCGATACCGGCAAGTACGAGGTCATTACCTTCAATGTACTCGGAGGCTGCGCGGGCACGACGGGTCCAAACAGTATGAATCCATTGTCAAAAAAACGGTATAAATCCGAGTATCCTAAAATAACGATAAGAGATATTGTCCAGTCACAAGTTTTGGCACTCCGTAAACTTGGCATCCATCAAATAAAAGCGGCCGTCGGAGGGTCACTTGGCGGTATGCAGGTACTTGAATTGGCCGTCGCCTATCCTGATTTTGCAGAGCTGATCATCCCAATGGCCGTGACTCCTTACCTTAGTGATTATGGAATTGCTTTTAACGCGATTGGAAGGAATGCCATCCAGCGGGATCCGGCCTGGAACGGCGGGCTTTATTCTGAGGGTGACCGGATTGCAGGGCTTGAAATCGCAAGAATGATCGGCATGGTCACCTACCGGACCGGCGCGTTGTTCAACGAGAGATTTAAGAGGGAGCTTAAGGACTCCGAGACTTTCCAGGTCGAATCTTATTTGAATTATCAGGGCCAAAAGCTTTCTTCCCGTTTTGATGCCAATAGCTATTTGATTTTGCTTGGGGCGATGGATTCCCATGATATAGGCAGAGGCCGGCAAGGTTGGAAAAAGGCCATTGAGCGGATTACTGCCAAAACACTGCTGCTAGGCTATACAGGTGATTTGCTGTACCCTCCCGAAAGTGTGAAAGAAATCGCGGAAGCCCTTCGGGAAGCTGGGAAAGAAGCGGAGTACGTGGAAGTAAAAACTGATTTCGGGCATGATGGATTCCTCGCAGAGTTCCCTAAATGGGGAGGAATCCTCCAGGCAGCCCTTACGAATTAAGGAGGAGATAAAGGTGACAGACATCCATGTGGCACTATTGGGCTTTGGCACAGTCGGCAAGGGCGTATACGAAACAATCAAGGGCCATCAAACAAGGCTAAAAGCGATCCTTGGCAAAAATGTAAAAGTAACGGGCATACTTGTACGAAACGTTGAAAAACACGAGTTGCAAGATGACGGAGTGCTTCTCACCTCAAACTTTGATGAAATTTTAAACCTGCCAAAGCTTGATATCGTCATTGAAGCAATCGTTGGCCGGGAACCAGGCTTTTCCTATTTAAAAAGGTCAATTGAAAGAGGCTGCCACATCATTACTGCAAACAAGGAGATGTTTGCTTACCATGGAAAGGAACTGCTTGAACTTGCTTCCAGAAACAATGTTGCCTGCGGGTTCGAAGCCACTGTCGCAGGTGGTATTCCCGCAATCCAAACAGTGAGGACCCTTTTGAACGTCAATAAGATCGAGCGCATTGAAGGAATTGTCAACGGCACTTCCAATTATATTTTGACAAAAATGCGCGAGGATGGAGTTGCTTTTGAAGAAGCGCTTCAAGCAGCGAAAGAGAAAGGATATGCCGAGGAAGACCCCAGCAATGATATAGAAGGCCACGACGCTTTTTATAAGGCGATGGTACTGAGCCAGATTGCATTCGGGGAACAGCCGGAATGGTCAGCCGTTACGAGAAAGGGAATATCAGCAATCACCCACTCTCATATCCGCTTATTTTCAGAATGGGGCCTTCGCGTCAAGCATGTGATTTCACTGGAAAAAGGAGTTCGGGGGATTGTTTGCTCCGTGAAACCTGTACTCGTGGATCCATCGCACCCATTATATTCTGTCGAAGGTGTCCAGAATGCTGTTTCAATCGAGGGTGATATTGTCGGAAACATCCTCCTCCAAGGACCTGGTGCCGGAAAGTTCCCAACCGCCAGCGCCATCGTCGAGGATTTAATCCAACTTAATGCAAAACAAGGCTGTTATTTTGATCAGGAAAAGAATGTCCGTTTTAAAAAGGAAGCTCGCCATCAGTGGGCAATCCTCACAAAACAAACGAATGTCTTTATTCCTGAATCCCTAGAGCTACTTGGCCGCGCCACGGAAAAAGCCATTTTTGTGAGCGGAAAGGAAAAGGATATCGATAAATTGCTTGAAACATACCCGGGCTTGAATATCTATCAGCTATACGGACAACTCGACAACGAATTCCTGGCAAAATCGCTTCACACCAGTTCAAGATTAGAAAGAAAGGCGGCTGTCCCAAAAGGCATATAATATGCTTTTGGGGCAGTTTTTTTCTTTGATATTTTACTGGAAAGGTGAACACCTATTGCAGCATGGAATCTCTTAACCCCTCAAACAAAAAATCAAATGTGGCACGAATCGGACTTACAAGCGCACAAGTACCAACGCTAATTTAAGTCCCGTTTTTGGAAGTTAATGTAAGTCACTGCAGTCATCACGGCAATGATGGCGGCTGACAGAAGGATAAAAACCCCATTGAAGCCACCGTCGTGGAGCAGTTCTTTCGCTTCGAAGTATTTAAACGGGGTCAAGTACTTCAACGGATCCATCTTGTCGTTCATGTCGATGGCAACGGACAAAATAAACGTTGCCAGCATAATTGACGTGGCAGTCGCACCCGCCTTTCCCGCTTTCTTTTCCAAAGCCCCGACCGATGCCCCAACGGCCAGAAAAACGAGTTGTAAAAGGAACATTCCTATCATGAGGGTGGCAATATCCCTATCGGCATATGCTCCCCCATCATATCTGGAAACGATCAAAATCGATGACACGTAAGCTACAAAGTTAATAATGGCAGCCTGGACAAAGGCGGCAGAGAGTTTGCACGAGACCACTTTCCTTCTGGAAACAGGCTTTGAAAACAAAAATTCAGCCGTTTTATCACGTTCTTCTTTTGCAATAATATTCGCGCCCAACATGACAGCGTGAATCGCGGCCATAATCACCACATAAAGGTACAAAAGGCCGTAATAACCGATCACGGTTGACAGATCAAGACCGCCAATACCAAAGAATGCTTGAAGCCCTTTTGGCAGGGCCCCCATTAAATCATTGATCGATTGCCCCGAATTGGACATCGCATCGTACTTACCCATTCCCGAGACGATCATAAAGATGACACCCAAGCACCAGATTATAAGAGATTTACGGTGAGCTTTCAATTCTCTGAAAAAGATATTCATAATCAACCCTCCACTTTGAAAAATTCAGGCGCGCTGCCAGCTAGCTGATATCCTGCTTTGCGAAAATCACATAGCTTGCTGCAGTGGCCGCAAGCGCAATTCCGATACTGAGGCCAAGGAATCGCCCATCATAGCTTGAGTTTTTCACGATTTCGGCTGGGTCAAAGTATTTAAACGGCGAAGCATACTTGAGCGTATGATCGTCAGTGACTGAGGCGAACATCCCGATGATAAACAAGGCAAACACCGTTCCAAGTGAGACGGACAATACCGACTTGATCTTCGGCGCAAACG
Organism: Bacillus sp. B-jedd; assembly: GCF_000821085.1. GTDB lineage: Bacteria > Bacillota > Bacilli > Bacillales > Cytobacillaceae > Bacillus_D. The sequence continues at coordinate 1,211,955 of NZ_CCXR01000001.1, read as the reverse complement.
AGGAAATCAAAGTTCCCAATGTCAGAAAAATTACCTGGAGAAAAAACATCGTCAATGAGATCATCAGAAACAGTTTTAAACTGAAGCTTTCGGAGGCCACCATTGAAGCGATAGCAGCTGCAGCGGCCATAAAGACAATATTTGTCAAAACCAATATGGTCAAGGCCGCCAAAAGCTTCGAAGTGATTACCTCTGTTCGCGTAACGGGTTTTGACAAAAGAAATTCGGCTGTTTTAATCCTGGCCTCCTTCGAAACAATCGATAAGCCGAGATTCATCGCTTGTATCGCTCCGCACAAAGTGACATACAGAAAAACATAAGAATAGAAGCCAAGCAGTGTCGTAATGGTCTCCAAGGAAAGACCGACAGCTTTTTTGACCGCCACTGGGAAACCTTCTAACACTAGTTTAAACTCTTCTGCTTCCCGCGAAAACGAGGGAAACATCAACAGGAACAGGAGAACAAGGCCAATCATGCTCAAGGTCCACAGAATTGTTGATTTACGATTGGCCCTCAGCTCGTGCAAATATATATTCATGGCAGTTACTCCTCCTTTTCATAGTAATGCATGAAGATTTCCTCAAGATCAGGCTCAGTCACCCACAGATTTACAATCTCGGTTTCAGCGATCCTTTTCATGATTTCGTTGAGGTTGCCACGGTATAAAAAACTGACCGTAGTACCTGCCGCATCCAAATCATTTACTCCTTCCAGTTGGAAAAAGTTCATCTCGACTGGCATAACTGTTTCTATTTTGAACTTTTTATAAGTGCTTTCTTTCAGCTTACTTATTCTCTCAACTTGAACAATTTTCCCCTCTTTAATAATCGCCACGCGATCGCACAACCTTTGAACTTCGCTTAAAATATGCGAAGAAAACAAAATCGTCACGCCTTTTTTATTCTCTTCCCTCAGCAGCTCAAAAAATTTCTGCTGCATGAGTGGATCTAGGCCGCTTGTTGGTTCATCAAGGATGATCAGCTTCGGTTCATGCAGAAGCCCCTGCACGATCCCCACTTTCTTTTTGTTTCCGAGAGACAGATCTTCGATTTTCTTATGCAAATCAAGATCAAGCAGTTCAGCTAATTCCTGAATTCTTTTCCGGCAGTCTTTTTTATAAAAACTTGCTGAATAGTTTAGCAAATCTAACACTCTCATATTGTCGTAGTAAAAAACCTCCGCAGGGAGATAGCCGATCTCCTTTTTAATTTCAGGCGCATGCTTTACACAGTCTTTGCCAAATATCTTCGCACTTCCGCTCGTCGGATATATGAGGGACAGCAGGGTACGGATTGTTGTTGATTTCCCTGCCCCATTCGGTCCGATAAACCCAAAAATCTCGCCTTCCTCTACATGAAAACTGATCTCGGTAATCCCTCTCGCTTTTCCGTAATTCTTCGTCAGGTTGTTTATTTCAATGACATTCATTTTACCCGCCCTCTCTCCTGTCACTTATAGAAAGATTTTCTAAGTACTTTTAAATATCCGTCTACTTTTGCAAGAATTTCATCATAATTGATTTCATCCAGCGACAGAAATTTGTTTTTTTCCTGAATCTGATTTGAATAACCTTGGAGTGTCCAGACAATGATATTGATCGCACTTGGGATGTCCAAATCTTCTCTGAATGGTGACAGGTCAATGTTCTCCAGAATTTTGACATAGCTCCTTTCAATCAGTTCCTTATTTCGGAGCGTAATCTCAGGGGATTCCTCCCGGACAGCCGTCAGTAAAAAATTGAACATATCAGGATGCTTATGAATCAACGCCAGTTTAAGCAAAACAATCTGGCGCATTTTAATAAAAATGTCATTTTCCATTGAATCCATTTTCTCGAAAAATTCTTTTTCAAACATATCGAGTGTGTAGTCATATAAAAAAAGATACAATTGCTTTTTATTTTTGAAATAGTGGAAAAGAAGTCCCTTTGAAATGCCTGCCTTCTTGACGATTTCATTCGTCGATGCATTGTCATAGCCCTTCTGTACAAACTCATCCAGAGCAGCGTTTAAAATACGATTGCGCTTTTCTGTTTCCAAATTTAAAAACTTCGAATACACAGGTGCCCCCTCCTTTCCCAACACATGTTGACTAGTGTGGTCAATCTTAGTTTATTCCTCTTTGACCAATATGGTCAATAAACTTCATTCGACAAACTTTGAGTGTTGCAAGGCACTCGGTGAACACTAGTTCAAGATGAAAAAGACAAGCGGCTGACCAAGAAGTGTAGGGGGGTACTTCTTCAACAAAAAGGCGGGAGAATAACAGGCGCGTTTAAATAATGATGGGGCATCTTATTAGCGAAGCCCCTGTTATCCTAATATACTGAGTATTGAATGGAGGTGCGTTTATGACTACAGTTAATGAATTGTTTCGCAAAAGGATTGGGATTGAGCAGGATGAGCCAATCAACTTTGAAAATCTTGGACAAGCCCTTGAAAAGGCAGCATTGGCGCTTCCTTTTGAAAATGTGTGTGTGATGAAAGGCGGGACAACTGAAATAACGGAGCAGTCTTTGATGGAAAAGATCCTCACGCGGAACGAGGGTGGGCTTTGTTATGACCTCAATGCCATTCTCTATTTGTTTCTTGCGGAAAACAGCTTTAATGCCAGGTTAATCCGAGGAGTTGTTTATGACGCAAGCGATCAAAAATGGAGTGAGACCGGTAAAACCCACGTGGCCATTCTCATTATGGATAAAGGCCAGCAATATCTCGTCGATACCGGGTTTGGCGGCAACCTTCCGTTAATCCCTGTCCCATTAAACGGCGAAACCGTCTCATCCAGAAACGGTGTTTTCCGTGTTCAAAAGGAACCAAGTGAATACGGGGATTATTGTTTGTATATGAAGCTTAATCATAAGGATAACGATTGGCGAAAAGGCTATGCCTTTGACGCCAATGATACCGCCACGACCATAAGTGACTTAAATGAAATCCAGAAGATTATCGTCAACCATCCAGGTTCCGTATTCAATAAACGGATATTAATTACGAGGCTGACCAATAAAGGAAGCGTCACACTGGCAGGAAATTCGGCCACCATCTGGACAGATGGCACGATAAAAAAAGAAGAAATCAGTGACGAAAAGTTTAAGGAATTGGCTAGCGATTTGTTTGGACTTACAATATAAGAAAGAGACCTGCTTAGATAAACTCTTCTCATCTAAACCTATATCTCCCTAATATTTTATTAGCTACCTGTCTCTCCGACAGCTTTTGCCAGGCGGGAACAGGTATTTTTTTTGCAATTACAACAGCAATAGTAAGATTGTGTACCCAGTCAGCCCTGCAAAAAAAAGCAGGAAAGCTGCTCTCCCGTTCCTCCGGCATCTCTTCTTTTATGACGCAACATATTTTTGACGCACCTTTGGCAAACATACTATACTTTAAATTGAAGAAAAATTCTGAAAGGTTGAGGAAGCATGATAATTACATACGAGTATGCCAAGGAGCTTGACCGGCAGGATTCTCTCGCATCGTACAGGAATGAATTTTATCTAAACGAAAACAAAATTTATTTGGATGGCAATTCGCTTGGGCTTTTGTCCAGACGGGCCGAACAATCATTGCTCGGGATGATCGAAGCCTGGAAAGTGCATGGCATCGACGGCTGGACAGCAGGAGATTATCCGTGGTTCTATTTGTCTGAAAACCTGGGAAACCAAGTGGCGCCGCTTGTCGGAGCGGATGAAGGCGAAGTCATTGTCACAGGCTCAACAACAGTAAACCTTCACCAGCTCGCAGCCACTTTTTATCAGCCAAGAGGGAAACGGACGAAAATCCTCGCTGACGAACTGAATTTCCCGAGCGACATTTACGCGCTTCAGAGCCAGTTGAAGCTAAAGGGGTTCGATCCTGCAACCCACCTAATACAAGTAAAAAGCAATGATGGCCATACCCTTACTGAAGAAGACATCATCTCTTCAATGACCGATGAAATTGCCTTGATTGTCCTGCCAGGCATCCTTTATCGGAGCGGCCAGATCCTTGACATGGAGTTTTTAACAAAAGAGGCCCATAAGCGTGGAATCCCAATCGGTTTCGACTTGTGCCACTCGATCGGCTCCATCCCCCACCACCTCACTGACTGGAATGTCGATTTTGCATTCTGGTGCCATTACAAGCATTTGAATGCCGGTCCCGGAGCAGCGGCCGGACTATATGTAAACAAAAGGCATTTTGGCAAACTTCCGGGCCTTGCAGGCTGGTTCGGTTCAAACAAGGAGAAGCAATTCGATATGGAGCATGAACTTACATCTGCCGGTGATTCCGGTGCCTACCAAATAGGCACGCCAAATATTTTCAGCATGGCCCCGATTATCGGCTCGCTGTCGATGTTCAATGAAATCGGCATGGAAAAAATACGGGCAAAATCACTCCGTCTCACCGGATATTTAATGGAGCTCATTAAGTCAGAATTGGTCGGCCACGGATTTATTGTTCGAAATCCACTGGACGATGAAAGACGTGGCGGGCATGTTTTTCTTGAACACCCGGAAGCTCCGAGGATCTGCAAGGCGTTGAAGGCGGACGGAATCATACCCGATTTCCGCGCCCCGAACGGAATCCGGCTCGCCCCCGTCGCCCTATATAATACATTTGAAGAAGTATGGCAAACAGTCCAGATCCTGAAGACAATTATGGTCGAGGAGAAATACAAGCAATTTGAAAACAAGCGGGGAGTTGTGGCATGACTAACAACAAGTGGATTGATATTTCGCAGCCCCTTCATAACGGAATTGGCCACTGGCCAGGCGACACGCCGTTCCATTATGAAACCGCGTTCACAAATGAACAGACCGGCTCCGTCAATATTGGCAGAATCACAACCAGCCTCCATACAGGCACCCATGTAGACGCGCCGTTTCATTTTGATAATGAAGGTGAAAGGATTCTTGGGCTCGACATCGGCATATTCATTGGTCCGTCACGTGTAATCGACGTCTCTTCCTTTGAAAAGATTAATGCAGAAACACTCCGATGCTTTGACCTTGAAGGAATCGAACGGCTGCTTCTCAAAACGGCAGTCCCGAACAGCCCGGACCATTTCCCTGAACGAATTCAGGAACTCGAAGCGAATATCGCCGCTTATCTTAGCGAAAAAGGCGTAAAGCTGCTAGGCGTAGATGTTCCTTCCGTTGACCTGCTCGACAGCAAAGACATGGCGGTCCATCACGCACTGTATCGCCACGGCATCCATATCCTTGAAAACCTCATGCTCGATGATGTTGAAAACGGCGACTACGAACTAATCGCCCTGCCACTTGCACTTAAGGACGCTGATGGCAGTCCGGTCCGCGCGGTCATCAGGAAGCTGTAGTAGCGTATTTTCGCAAAAATGGCCCCGGCCCCGGCGCAAGCCTCCGGACAAGCGTGCCAGAAACCACCGAGGAGGTTCGAAATGGTTCTTGACAACAAAAACCCAACAACGGGAGAAGAAAGCATTGTTGTTGATTTTACTAACAATATGACATACAGCGAGTATCTCCAGCTTGATAAAATCCTGTCGGCCCAACATCGGCTATCCGGCCACCACGATGAAATGCTGTTTATCATCATCCATCAGGTCAGTGAGCTATGGATGAAGCTGATGATTCACGAGCTGAATGCGGCGATTGCTGCCATTAAGGACGATAATCTCTCCTCAGCGCAAAAATGCCTGGCGCGCGTCACAAAAACGCAGGCACAGGTCATTCATGCGTGGGATGTGCTGTCAACCCTAACACCGTCAGAGTATATGGAATTCAGGGAAACGCTTGGCCAGGCGTCCGGCTTCCAGTCGTACCAAAACCGGATGATTGAATTCGCGCTAGGCTACAAGAACAGCCATATCCTTAAAATATATCAAAAAGACCCGGTCCTGCAGGCCGAGCTGAAAAAAGCCTATGAAGCACCGAGCATTTATGATGCAGCCATCCATGCTTTGTATAAAGCAGGATTTCCAATTGATGAAAAAATCCTCGCCCGGGACGTAACGCAATCCTACAAGGAAAACGATTCGGTAAGGGCTGCCTGGATGAGTGTTTACAAAAACACGAAGTCACATTGGGAGCTATACGAACTCGCTGAAAAACTTGTTGATCTCGAAGACTGCTTTCAGCAATGGCGATTCCGCCATATGAAAACGGTCGAGCGGATCATCGGATTTAAAACCGGCACAGGCGGCTCATCCGGAGTCGGCTACCTGAAAAAAGTTCTCGACCAGCGCTTTTTCCCAGAACTATGGGATATTCGGACAATATTATAATGGCGGTGGGCGTCACTTGAATTAACAAGGCCCCTGGCTGGTACTTATTTTTTATGAAGGGACTGAAAGCTGCTTTAGTCAGTCCCTTCCCTAATCAACTTATCCAGTCGCTCTGCCATTTCGAGTCTGCGTTTTTTATCCAGCAGAGTTTCATCTTTAGCAAGCAGCGATAGCAGTTCCCTTTTCCGGCCGGCATCTTGTACAGTTCCGATGATTTTCTTCCTGGATTCATCAAGGAAGTCCAGATAGTCGGTGTACTGATCGCCATACTTTTCTTCAAGTTCCAAGCGGATTTTTTTTGCAAGGGAAGGGCTTGCACCAGATGTTGAAACAGCCAAAGTCAATTTTCCTTGCCTGACGATGGATGGCACGTGAAAATCCGATGCATCCGGATTGTCCGCGATTGTGACAAGCTGATGAGAGCCAGCTGCTTTTTTCACTGCAAAATTTGTCTCGCGGTCATTGGTGGCGGCAATAATCAGGAATGCCTCCCCCACATCTTCACGGGAAAAGCACTTCCTTCTCCAAGTAATTTTGCCTTCCTCAGCCATTTCCGCCAATTCGGGTGAAAGGTCAGGGCTTACTACCGTCACAACAGCGCCTGCGCCTACAAACCCTGCCGCTTTTCGTCCTGCAACCATGCCGCCGCCAACAACGAGCACCGGACGGCCTTTTAATTCAAGAAAAATCGGATAGATCAAAAAGGACACCACCCTGGTTTTTTTCTTCATTCCTAGTTAAACAACTGTGACATTATCAAGATTCGCCTTATATCCCTTTAAAATCGCAAATGTCAATTTATCCATCGTGGCTCCGTCAAATATAGCCTTTTTGACATTTGTTTTGAAAGAAACGTTGTGGAAGACAGCATTTTTAAAGGAAGTCCCTTTTAGCCCGGCATTGTTAAAGATGGTCCCATTGAAGGTCTGATTGTCAAAACATACTTCTGATAAGTTAGAATTAGAAAAATCCGTATCATCCAAAATGGCTGCCTTGAAACTTGCTCCCCCCAAATTAGACTTATTGATTTTGGCTCCTCTTAGATTCGCACGGTCGAATATGGCCTTATCTAAATTACTGCATTTAAATGAACTGTTCGACAAGTCCGCATCAGTAAAGTCACTGCCCTGAAGATTGCTGTAATCGAACTTGCCGTCATGGACCTTCACAGATGTAAAATCGGAATTTTCCATATTGCTCTTGGATAAATCCATCCCCACTCTTTGTTGCAGCTCTCTCGTTTTATCATGAATTGCTTCTACAATTTCAGAAATGTCGCCTATCGAATCAATCGTTTTATGAAAAGCTGCTTCATCTGTGAATCCTTCCCTCTTTAAATCGTCCATCTTTTCCTGCAGGTCATGGAAGAGCTCCAGCTTAACTTCATTAATGGTCTTTATGTCCTCATAAGGAGAAAAAATGCCATCCAAATATGCTTTTAATTTATCACTCATCGATTTTCCACCTTTCAAATTAAAGAGTCGAGGATTTCTTTGGCATATTCCCAGTTTTTTTTGTTTTCCGTGTAGGTCAATTTGCCTTTGTCAGTCAGGTGATAGTACTTTCTGCGCCCTCCCTGCGTTTCGTCTCCCCAGTAGGAAGTGATGTTTCCTTCCTGTTCGAGCCTTTTCAAACTGGAATACATTGTTGCCTCTTTCAATTCATAGCGGCCATTCGATCCTGATTGGATCAATTTGGATATCTCATATCCGTATTTATCCCCGCTCAACAACAGTTTGAGAATAATCGTGTCTGTATGTCCCCTTAACAAATCGGACGAAAGTTTTAAACTCACTGAAGATTTCCACCTCCTAAAAAAAAATATACTTTATATTACTATGACAGTCAAGGTACTTTATACATCGATATAATATGTCTGATTATCTAATTATGTGTAATTTCATTTGTCACTAAATCAGCAGGCATAAAAAAGGAACCCTCTCTTCCCGAAATGGGTTCCTTTTTGTGTTTATTTAGGAAAGGATATTGAAAAAATTCTCGAAGCTTGTAATAATGACCCGATAAGTTAATAATATACGTTATTCAGATGGAACTTAACTAAGGAGAAATGTTTAAATGGAAGCGCTAACCGAATTGGTTCGAAACAAAGGGGTAAAACGACTCATTATCTTTTCTTTAATCGTTTTATTCTTATACAGTGTACGGAGTATCATAAATCTAATCTTGCTGACTTTCATTTTCGCTTTTTTAATGGACCGACTTGTGGAGTTTACTGCGAGGCGCATTCCCATAAATCGAAGGTTGCTCGTATTCTTAATCTATACGCTCATCGTTGGATTATTAACCTTTGGACTAGTGAAATATTTGCCGATTATAGTAAATGAAATTAGTGAGCTCATTAAAAGGGTTACATCCTTTTACACCCAACCGCATGACAATTTGATCATTAATTATATTGAAACACTTATTACCAATAATCAAATTGCGGCTTATTTGGAAAATGGATTATCATTTTTGCTTAAGTATTTCACCGGTATTAGTAAAGTAAGTATTCAAGTGTTAATTTCATTAATATTAAGTTTATTTTTCTTGCTTGAAAAACCCCGGTTAATACAATTTACCCATAAATTTAAAACGAGTAAAATCGCCCCTTTTTATTATGAAATTGAGTATTTTGGCAGAAAGTTCACTCAAACGTTTGGAAAAGTAATCGAGGCTCAATTTATTATCTCAATTATCAATTGTATTTTAACTGTCATTTCTTTAGTCATCTTAGGGTTCCCGCAAATTTTCGGATTGGCGATCACGGTCTTCTTCCTTGGACTTATTCCAGTTGCCGGAGTGATTATTTCACTCATTCCACTTACTTTAATTGCCTATACAATTGGCGGATTTATAAAAGTTTTTTATATACTGATTGCGATTGGGATTATCCATATGGTCGAAGCCTATGTGTTAAATCCGAAGCTGATGTCATCCAAGACAGATCTCCCAGTTTTCTACACCTTTATCGTCCTCATTTTTTCAGAGCATTTCTTCGGAGTGTGGGGACTCATACTCGGAATTCCTATTTTCGTTTTCTTACTGGATGTGTTGGATGTGACAAATAAGCAACCGAAACAAAGGTAAACTTCCAAATCTAGAAAAGCCGGCATCTACTCGAATTCAGAATAGATGCCGGCTTTTTTGCAATTAGAGATACCCCTGGAGTTCAATCATGTTTTTGCTTCTGCGGCCCGTTCGTTCAACACAGCCATGAGCTTGTCATCAAATCCGACCGGCCTGCACACGACTATTTCACAGGCCGGAAAGGCTCGCCTAACTAATGAAGCCTTATTATTAATTTGATCAGTAAATCCGCCTGTAAAAAGAAGTACAGGCACTAGATAAATTCTCTTCCCTCCGTCTTTTGCCATGTGACCCAATCTATCGTCAAAGCTGGGATCCGCCTTCAAATAACCCGTCTCGACTTTTGCAAAAATTCTCTTCGTAAGCCCTGCGGCAACGCGGCTGAATTCGGCAGCAGCCTCCTGGTCACGGCTTCCGTGTCCGACCAAAAGGACAACTTCCTCTTTGCTGTCCGCGAATCCGGTCTCTTCCATCCTGTCCAATAGAATTTCAGTGACTTGTTCATGGGAGCCTATCGGATTTCCGTATTGAATGGTGAGTTCGGGAAAGGCTTGTTTCACTTTTGTAAGTTCGGTGGGTATGTCGACATTTGCATGGATTCCGGGCAAAAGGAGAACCGGGACAACTGTCAGCTTGCCCGCGCCTTGATGGATGCATTTCTCAGCCGCTTCAAATATGGAAGGCTGCACTTTTTCAAGAAATCCGTATTCTTTAATTGGTGCATCGGCCAGCTTCATGGTTTCCTCGATGAACGATATAAACTGCTCGTTGCCTTGCTCGGAGCGGCTGCCGTGGCCGATATAAAGAATGGCTTCCATAATTAATTCCTCCCAAACTACAACCTTAGTGCATCAGGAACTGCAATGATCAAGTTCTTTTTCGAAGACTGTCCACTAGCGCCTCTTTCGTCGGCTGTGTTGGAATCGTATCTGGATCAATACCGTACTCGTCCAAGGCACTCGCCGTCTTTTCCCCAAGAGCAACGATTTCCGCGTTATCCATGAGACTCGCCGGAATTAAACTCTCCCCTATACCCGCTTCCATCATCACCTGAACAGCGGCCGCGGAAGGAAAGATGAGTGTATTTACTTCGGCTTCTTCTATCATTCTTGCAAAAATCGGCCTAAAGTTCATATCAATTTCTTTGAGGCTAGTGATGAATTGATCGCAATCTTCGTATTCGGGGCGGCCTTTAATAGAACTGTCGCCAACGATCAGCAGCTTTCCGTCTGTTTCCAACTCCGGCTCTGGAGCGGCTAAAAAGCCCCGCTTCTTCAATGCTGCCAATGACTTCGTCGAACCTCCGAACAAGTCGGCGCGGATCCGGCGGATATCGATTTTTCCCTCTATTAAAATAGTAAAGAATTCATCTACACTTTCCGGAGATGTAAACAAAATGCTTTCATAATCAGATAACCGGGCCAAAATGCCCTTGTCCGGTGCTACCGTGCTCCGTTTCCACCTCGGAAATTCGATTACATCGGCGCCCTGGGCAGTGAGTTCTTTTGCCAATCGACTTTCCTCGGTCCCTGTCCGAACTAAAATCGCCTGCCGGCCAAACAACGGTTTCTTCTCGAACCAGGCAAGTTTCTTCCGAAGGGAAACGATCTCCCCGACAAGCGTGATGGCTGGGTTAGTAAATTTCTCAACAACCGCCTTTTCGGCAATATCGCCGAGCGTCCCTTCAAGGACCTTTTGGCGCCCGAACGTGCCCCATTGAATCAGGATAACGGGCGTTGCCGCCGTTTTTCCGTGCTTCACAAGGTTTTCACAGATGAATGGAAGGTTCGATATCCCCATATAAAAAGCAATCGTGTCAATCCCTGAAGCGAGGCTTTTCCAATCGAGATCCGGATGCCCGTCCTTCGATTTGTCATGCGCCGTCACGACGGCAAAAGACTCGCCAAATTCCCGGTGGGTGACAGGGATGCCGGCATAAACCGGAGCGGCAATACCAGATGAAATGCCAGGGACGATGTCATAAGAAATGCCTTGTTCCGCCAGGGCCATGGCTTCCTCCCCTACCCTGCCAAACACACCGGGATCCCCGCCTTTTAGGCGAACCACCGTTTTGCCTTCGAGTGCTTTTTCGACGAGGATGGCATTGATCATTTCCTGGCGGAGCACATGACGGTCCGGCAATTTGCCGCAATAAATGAGCTCGCATCCGGCCGGTGCGAAATCAAGCAGCTTCGGATTAGCCAGCCTGTCATAAAGGATCACCTCGGCAGCCTTTATCGCTTCGAGCCCTTTCACTGTAATCAACCCAATATCGCCAGGTCCCGCTCCTACAAGAAACACTTTCCCTTTCCCCATCTCAAGTCACCCTTCCAGCCGGTATTTCGATTGCCTTTAAAATGAGCCCACCAACCTGCTTATACTTCTATATATACCTGTTCTCCATCTCTTGCGATTGTAAACGTCCTGACCTCGCCCTCATCAGGCGCCTGCACTTTTCCATCAATCAGGGAGATTTTCAAATCATAAACCGGGCAAAAAACAAACTCTCCGCTGACCAGTCCATCCGCCAGAGTTCCTCCTTTTGGATGGGGGCTGCGGTTCTCGACCGCCCTAACGTCTCCGTTTGAGAGCCGGAACAAGACGATTTCTTGTTCCTCGATTTTAAAAACCTGGCCAATCCTCTCAGGCAGACTTGAATAATCAGCAATTTTAACTTTAGCCATTATGGCCACTCCTTTCCTGGAACGCCGGCCTTGAAACCTTGGATAAGATCCCAATGGCCGGCTTTTTTTCAAAATTAAACCTCAACTGGCACTCGAACGGAACGCTTTTGATAGTATTTTTCCTGGATTTCACTTGAATCGATGGCTTCCTGCCAAGGTTCGTTGTACCTTTCAAGCGTCTTGTCAAGGCGTTCGTTCAGCGCTTTTCTCGTTGCATCTTCTCCGAGTACTTCTTTAACATGATCTAGTCCGACGCGTTCCACCCATTTGGACGTACGCTCAAGGTAAACAGCAGTTTCACGGTAGTACTGCATGAAAGCCCCGATAAGTTCCATGACTTCTTCTTTTGTTTTGACTGTATCAAGCAAATCACCCGCGCGAAGGTCTGTACCGCCATTACCGGCAACGTAGATTTCCCAGCCGCCGTCGATGCCGACAATTCCGAAGTCCTTAATGCCGGCTTCGGCGCAGTTTCTCGGACAGGCCGATACGCCCATCTTCACTTTATGGGGAGTATCAAGCCGCTCGAATTTTTTCTCGAGCTCGATGCCAAGACCCATTGAATCCTGTGTGCCAAAGCGGCAAAACTTTGCCCCGACACAAGTTTTGACAGTGCGGAGGGTTTTTCCGTAAGCATAACCTGAAGGCATTCCGAGTTCCTCCCACACTGCAGGCAAATCTTCTTTATTCAAACCGAACAGGCCAATCCGCTGTCCGCCAGTCAGTTTCACGAGCGGAACATCGTATTTTTCAGCAACCTCGGCGATTTTCTTCAGGTCTTGCGCAGTCGTCACGCCACCATACATCCTTGGCACAACGGAATACGTGCCGTCCTTCTGGATGTTCGCGTGCATTTTTTCGTTCACAAGCCGGGAGTCGCGGTCGTCCTTGTATTGCTCCTGATTGATCATGCCAAGATAGTAGTTCAGGGCAGGACGGCACTTACTGCAGCCCTCTTCATTTTTCCACTCAAGGACATTCATAACTTCCCTAATGCTCGTCAAGCCTTTTTCGCTTATTTCCGCGACCACTTCATCACGGCTCAATGTGGTACAAGCGCACATGCCAGTCTTTTTAGCTGATTGGTCGTACTGATCGCCAAGCGTATAGGCGAGAAGTTCGGAAATTTGCCCTTTGCAGCGGCCGCAGGAACGGCCTGCATTCGTGCATCCGCCAACTTCTTCGACCGTTGTCAGGCCATTTGCCTTGATCGCGTTGACAATCGTGCCTTTTGTGACGCCGTTACAGCCGCAGACAAGTTCATCATCCGCCATTGCCGCGACATCACTTCCTGCACCGGCGCCTCCGCAGCAGCCGGATTCAAGGATAGCTACGCTTGTCATCCCACTGACATCTTCTCTTTTTAGCATCATCCGGAACAGCCTTGAGCTGTCGTTCGTATCGCCGAAGAGCACAATTCCGGTAACACGGTTGTCGCGGATGACAATTTTCTTGTAGACGCCGTCAAATTCATTGTGGATCCTGATTGCTTTCACGCCAGGTCCGTCATCAATCTCACCGGCGGAGAACAGGTCGACCCCTGAAACCTTCAAGCCCGTACCGACGATAGATCCTTCATAAGGATTCGTGTCCATTCCGCTAATATGTGCGGCGAGGACTTTCCCCTGTTCATAAAGCGGAGCCACAAGGCCGTAGACAATTTCACGATGCTCAGCGCATTCGCCGACCGCGCGGATAAAAGGGACGCTCGTCCTCATGAAGTCATCGACGACAATCCCCCGGTTTATGAAAAGACCGGCTTCTTTTGCCAGCTGGACATTCGGCTTTATTCCAACCGCCATGACGACTAGGTCAGCCTCAATTTCAGTGCCATCCTTGAAACGAAGGCCAGTCACACGGTCATCTCCAAGTATTTCAACCGTTTGTTTTTCGAGTAAAAAGTTCATTCCCTGTGCTTCGAGTTCGGCGCGGAGCATTTCTGACGCGGCTGGATCGAGCTGCCTTTCCATTAAGTGCGGCATTAGATGGATGACATCAACCTCCATACCAAGGTTCAAAAGTCCCCTCGCAGCTTCAAGGCCAAGCAGCCCCCCGCCTATGACGGCAGCCTTGCGGTAGGTTCCCGCTGATTGAATCATCGTTTCACAGTCTTTGATATCGCGGAAACCGGTCACTCCTTCTTTGTCCGCCCCCGGGATTGGCAGGATAAAAGAGCTAGAGCCTGTTGCAATGATGAGTTCATCGAAGCGGATGCTACGCCCGGTTTCAGAGGTAACTGTTTTCGTTACAGGATCGATTTTCACGATCGCTTCGCCTGTGAAAAGTTCAATATTATTTTCCTCATACCATTCCCAGCTGTTCATGATGATATCTTCAATCGTAGTATCGCCCTGCAAAACAGTCGACAACTGGATGCGGTTGTAATTCGGATGCGGTTCATTGCCAAAGATGGTGATTTCAAACTTATCTGGATTTAGTTTAATGATTTCTTCAATCGTCCTGACGCCGGCCATCCCATTCCCGATCATTACTAATTTTTTCTTGTTCATGGTTACAGACCTCCTATAATTATCGAACCGAGTTTTCAATGCGGTTGAGTTTTTTAATGTTATCTTTATGTTTATATTGTAATTGCTAATCCCATGGAAATTTGTGACGTATGTTACAATACAGCGAAAACTTTGTTAATCTTTTCACAAAGATGTCAAAGTTATGATTTCGGGAATAAGTTTATGAGGAAATCCTCTATAGCCTCGTAGAAAAAAGCTGGATATTGTTTTGAACCTAAGTAAAAAACCGTTCCCTCGAGTGGAAACGGTTCTTGAAAAGGTTTATTTGGGTTGACATCATTGAGGACCATCTCTTTCTACTGTGCCGATTTACTATGGCCTCCTAAGCCTTTACGCAAATCAAACAGCAATTCTATTAAACTGGTGTGGTAGGGAATGAAATTCCCGCTGTGAATCATTGAAATGATTTCCTCACTTGTAGCCCACTTCACCTTTTGGACCTCTTCGGAAGGCACCTTTAAGCTGCTTATTTCCACATCATCTTCTACAAGATAAATATCATCGAACCCTTTTTCAAAATTGATAGTCAAGGAGGGGCGAACTGCCTGCAAATTTATTTGATACCCTATCTCCTCCAGCACTTCCCGTTCGGCGGCAGACTGGCTGGAATCACCGGCCACCGCGCTACCGCCAACAGTAATATCCCATAGATTCGGCCAGCCTTCCTTAAACGGTTGCCTTTGCTGAATCAACATTCTTCCATCCGAATGAAAAATGCAAACATGAACCACCATGTGATACGCATCTGCTTCAAAATCACTTCCCCGCACCATCGTCTTCCCCGTCCTGATCCGATCCCTATCATAAACATCCCAAATTTCCATTTAAGCCCCTCTTTCTTTTGGCAAAAACAGCTTGCCAAATTCTATCACTGCTTCTACTACTTTAGCTTCTCTACAGTTTAAGAACTGACATAATATAGTAAAACTTTATACTTTAGTTATAGTAAAGTCCAGGGGAAAAACAGAGGGAGAGGAGCATCCCGGTTCTACCTTTTATTAATAAGTGTAAACACAAAAGCCAGTGAATGGAAAGCCGGTTATTCAGGACCAGGACCCTCATCTATTGGCCGAATGGCTTTCGGCAACTTGGGCTTTGGGCTCTAAACGGGGACTTAGTGACCGAACGGCTTGCCGCAACCGGGCCTTCGGGCACTAAACAGGGACTTAGTGACCGAACGGCTTGCCGCCCGCAGGCCTTCGGGCACTAAACGAAGACTTAGTGACCGAACAGCTTTCCGCCAACAGGCCTTCGGGCACTAAACAGGGACTTAGTGACCGAACGGCTTGCCGCCCGCGGGTCTTCGGGCACTAAACAAGGACTTAGTGACCGAACGGCTTGCCGCCCGCGGGCCTTCGGGCACTAAAGGAGGACTTAGTGACCGAACGGCTTTCCGCCCTCGGGTCTTCGGGCACTAAACAAGGACTTAGTGACCGAACGGCTTTCCGCCCTCGGGCCTTCGGGCACTAAACAAAGACTTAGTGACCGAACGGCTTTCTGCCCTCGGGCCTTCGGGCACTAAACAAAGACTTAGTGACCGAACGGCTTTCCGCCCTCGGGCCTTCGGGCACTAAACGAGGACTTAGTGACCGAACGGCTTGCCGCCCTCGGGCCTTCGGGCGCTAAGGTTTTTCCGAACAAGATTTTAATCAAATATATAATACGAACTCCGGCCAACACCGTATTTCTTTAAGTTTTTTTCAAGGACATTTCTTATGCATTTTTTTGAGTGGATTACTCCACACCACTCCATAATCACATTTGTCGTCAATCGTTCATTGGGAAATAGCAAACTGAACTCCTTTACCGCTCTCATAATCGAAGCCCCAACCGATTCCTTATGACCGCATGCCCCGCAAACCAGTGTGCGGCCCTCAACTTCTACAGAAAACGAGAGGCACTTTTCACAAAAGATACCCTTATGAAGTTCTTCGAAGTTGTAGGCTGGCAGTTTGGCATTCTTGGATTGGGCTTGGTGAAGTGAGGCAATCTTTTCTGCAAGCTGCCAATGTTTTGCGGTGAGTTTCGATGGGGTTTGGTTTAGTTTTTGCAGGAAGCGGTTAAGTTGGGGGCGGTAGACAAACGGCTTGTCTATAGGTGCTTGATAGAGGGTGAAGTCTTGGTTGATGAAAATAACAGATGGATGAATCGGTAGCTTCCAGCCGAGGCTTTGGAGCAACTGGTGCAATTTGGTTTCGCAGCGGCCAATCTGATTCAGCGGGTTATTGAGTTCGAAATCGGAGCCGAGCCTGAAGAGTTTATCATTTTCATACACATGGTCGCCTTCGAAATTTTTGATATCAGTAAGATGAATTAGCGTAGCGAAAATGATCAAAGTATCAATTTGGAATTCATTCCCCCCGAAGGTGAGAAGCAAATCGTTTAAAATAATGCAATCGCATGTCAAATTTCTAGTCATTGCGTCGAACTGCACTTCCCCTTCATATCCTTTCAGGAGATTGAAATAATGATTCCTGTCGCTGTCTGACAGGCCCATCCTGAGGTGCAGCGAGCGGAGGCCAAGCATTTCAGCGGACGGGATACGTTTTTTGTAAAAATCCATAAGCCACTTCCTTTCTTTTATAGTAGGGCGATAAAAATAAGCACACCCTAACTATACCGCACCCCAAATCATAAATATGTGAACAATTCGTTACTTTTCCTTAGGTCATATCCTTCGGAGTTGAAAGGTAGTATGGAAAAATTAGATAATGTTCTGCGTTAGTCTTTTAAAGCAGAAAACAGACAGGCCGAACTAGGATTTTCGGCCTATTTTTCGTCGGCAAGAGGGCTGGGATTGGAAAATAATGCATGAAACAGGTATAAAGGAAGTGTTATTACTATGGGGATGGTGATAGTTTGCAAAAGAAAGTACTGGCATGCTTGCTGTGTTTGATTTTTCTCTTTGCGGGTTGCTCTAAATCGGACAGTGAAAAGAAAAACATGGCCGCTGCGGATGCCAAAGAAAAGAAAACAGAAACAGCGGACGCGAAAGAGAAGGATACAGAAGCCGCGGACACTAAGAAAGAAGAACCAGAAAAACAGTCAACTTCAGATGATGAGCTTTTATGGCCGGACGCATTCCAGCCTAACACTGACATCTCCTTCGCTTTTCCCGCCACAATGGGTGAAGCGGAAAACCATCAAGAGGGGCTCTGGTGGGGAAAACTGAAAAACGGACAGTTGACCGACCAGGATAAGGATGCCGTTTTGAAAAAACTCGAAGAGATCAATGCCTCTTCCATAAGCAATAGTGAAAAAGGCAGCCAAATAAAGCAATTCCTCACAGAAACCTATTTTCCAAATCTTCCGGGACTGTCGACCTTTGAACCGAGAGGAAAAATCAGCCTTGAAGATGTTGAGGCAAAATCGAACATCAAGCTGAACGGCAGGGAAATGAAGGAACAGATCAATGTGGCGATCATTCTTGATGCGTCAGGGTCGATGAAACAGGTAAAAGGCGGCAAAACGCTCATGGAAATGGCCAAAGACTCCATCAGCGAGTTCAGCTCCGGCCTGCCCGATAACGCTAAAGTTTCCCTGACAGTTTACGGGCACAAGGGAACCGGATCTGACAGCGATAAGCAGCTATCATGCAGCAGTATTGACGAGATTTATCCGCTCTCCGCCTACAATGCCGACTCGTTTGCCACGGCGGTGAATTCCGTTTCTCCAAGCGGCTGGACCTCGATGGCGAGATCACTCAAGCAGGCAGGCGAAAAACTCGGGAACAATTCTGACGCGACAAATGTCATTTATTTAGTATCTGACGGAAAAGAGACATGCGACGGCAATCCAGCCGCAGAAGCGAAAGCCCTCGCCCAGTCGAACATAAACCCAATCATCAATGTCATCGGCCTGTCTGTAAACGGCGAAGATGCGGCTCAGCTTAAGCAGATTGCCGACAGCGCCGGCGGCAGATATATCGATGCGAAAAACCAGCAGGATCTCGACCGGGAGTTCGACCAATCTTCGAACACATTAAGCCAATGGTCCGACTGGTTTAGGCAGAACATTACAAAAGCGAGCGATCAGCTGACCGAGGATAAAAAAAGGCTAAGCAGCCTCCATGATGAGACAATCAGGAATATGGGGCTGTTTCATCACGAAAGCCTGAACGCGCTCAGCGACCTGTTTCATACAGGAAACCTCGACGTCGAAATTTCTAAAGATGTGCATGATACCCTCGTCGATTTTTATGGCACCCTTTTTAAAGAAAAAGATCAACTATTCGGTGTCAAGCTGAAACAAATCGATGAGACATTTAGCAAGACACAAGACGAAATGAGTAAAAAGTTTAATAAAAAATAGTTATCGCTAACGTTAAAAACCCTTCCGAATCCTGGCGGCCTTGGTTTTAGGAGCAAAACTCGATTTACTCTTGCCTTTGCAATGGATACCGTACTAGGAATGTGAAATTAGCAAAATAAAATGCTTGAAGTCATTTAAATATGCTTCAAGCATTTTTCATTTCGAACAGCTGTCCAGGAAAAATATTAAACGCCCTCTTCTCTTTTTGTAGCTCTTATCAATTTTGGTGATTTGAGGAGATAGGTAAAACAGTTGAATATTTAATTTCCCTTAATGCTAAGCTAGTTTGAATCCGTGTTATGCCTAGTTTATTTAATTTTCTTATAAACCCCTCCAATTCCCTACTGTCTTTATTCGCCACTTTTAGAAGATAATCATACTCTCCCGTTATGCAATGACACTCCAAAACCTCTGGCATGGACTTTAGCGCATTCTCCAAGATTTCTAGCTTCTCAAATTGGTGTATGTTCGTGCTAATAAAAATAAAAGATAATAAATCAAATCCAAGCTTTTCTTTATCCAAAATCGCGACATGCTGATTAATATATCCTTCATTTTCTAACCTTTTGATCCGCGCGTGTGTTGCGGGTGGAGATAAATTAACACGTTTCGCAATTTCAGAATTACTTATCTGTGCCCCATTTTGAAGAATATCTAAAATTTGAAAATCCAGGTCATCAAGTATTTTATTCACGATAGATTCCACGTCTTCCACTTCCTTTTCATTCTTCATATTCCTTTAAAAAACAACATCGTTAACAAAATATTATTTCGTCAAAATGCACAACAATTAATATTTATTTTGTTTTTATTAGATTATACAGAAATAAATATTGTTTTTATAGATAAATGTTAAAATAATTTAAAGCATAAGATACACCTTACACTAAAAGGAACAGTGATACATGAAGGAAGAAGGATAAAAAAATGCCGATTAAGTATTATGTCTTGTTGCTATTAACTTGTTTGTTTTGGGCAGGAAATTTTGTTGTTAGTAAATCTCTAGTTGTTCATGCATCACCCCTCACCCTGACGACCCTTAGGTGGTTGATTGCGGTCGTTTGCCTTGTACCGCTTCTATGGTGGAAGGAAAAAAAGATATTGCCACCGCGAAATGCTCTACTTCCTTTGTTTTTAATGGGATTAACAGGTGTTGTTCTTTTTAACCTTTTGCAATTTTTAGCATTAGAGCACACAACAGCGACAAATGTAGGATTAATTTCTACATTAAATGCAATTTCGATCGCTTTATGTTCATTTGTCTTTTTGAAAGAAAAAATTAATTTACTGCAAATTGTTTCAATGATTTTTTCCCTAATTGGTGTCATTCTAGTGCTATCAAAAGGGAAAATGGACTACTTGTTTTCATTGAATTTTAATACAGGAGATTTATGGATGATAGCTGCAGTATGTGTATGGGGCCTCTATACAATTTGCGCGAAATGGGCCATGACAAAAACTTCTGTTTTGATGTCCACTTTGTACTCCGCTATTTTTGGCCTAATTGTCCTCCTGCCTTTCAGCGTTCCTTATTTTACTGTTTCGACTATTAATCCTTCTTTCATAGTTGCGATTCTTTATACGGGAGTAATTTCAACAGTAGTTTGTATGATATTTTGGAATCTTTGTGTTCAAAAATTAGGTTCAACGACATCAGGAGTTTTTCTGAATTTCAATCCGATATTTACTGCCATTTTAGCGTTTCTTTTTTTAGGTGAACAAATGACTTGGATACAAGGAATCGGCAGTGCTATCGTGATAACAGGCTGCTATTTATTTTCGTTTTTTAAAACAAAAGAATTGAAAATATTACTAGTAAGAAACTTAAGCCACCATTAAAAGGCGTGCCTTTTTAGGCGTTATAACTGTTCAATTCGGCCGCTCTAAATATCCAATAAAATTATGTTGATAAAAGAATGAAAATCCTGTAACCTTTAACACTGTGACAAAATAATATGATTTTCTTCTTATCAAGAGAGATGGAGGGACTGGCCCGTTGAAATCTCGGCAGCGGAACTTAGCGTTTCTGTGCCAAATCCAGCAAGCAAAGACTTGAAAGATAAGATGAGTGTTTTATACATATAAGGCCTCTTCTTGTTGTTTCAAGATGAGGCCTTTTTTTCGGGACGAAAAATATACAAAAGGCGTGTCCCTTTTTAAATTTTTGGAGGTGGAACAATGAACAAAGGAAATCCATGGGCGCTGGTCCCATTTGTTGTTTTTTTGATTTTATTTATTGGTTCAGGAGTTATGACAGGTGATTTTTATGCTTTTCCAGTCATTGTCGCCATCGCCATTTCGGGTGCTGTGGCTCTGGCAATGAATCGGAAAGAATCTTTTTCTCGGAAAGTTGATATTTTTTGCCAAGGCGCAGGCAATTCAAATGTCATGCTGATGGTTGTTATTTTTCTCTTGGCCGGCGCGTTTTCAGAGGTAGCAAAAGGCATGGGGGCAGTAGATTCCACTGTTAACTTTGCTTTATCGGTCGTTCCGCAAAACCTGCTTGTCGTAGGTTTGTTCATCATTGGCTGCTTTATTTCCCTGTCAATGGGTACTTCGATGGGAACAATTGTAGCACTTGCTCCAATTGGCGTTGGGATAAGCGGGCATACCGATCTTTCCATGGCCTTAATTATGGCGGCGATTATTGGCGGGTCGATGTTTGGCGATAATTTATCCTTTATTTCCGATACAACCATTACGGCCGTCCGTTCACAAGGCGCGCAAATGAAGGATAAATTTAAGGTGAATTTTTGGATTGTGCTGCCGGCAGCTATTGTTACGGGCATTATTTTCGGGGTTATCACAATGGGTGAAACGGCACAGGTCGAACATTTAAGCTATAGTTGGGTTAAAATTGTTCCCTATGTGTTGGTTATTATCTTCGCGTTGGCCGGAATGAATGTGTTCCTCGTTCTCGCATTGGGGATTGTTCTCGCCGGGGCTGTCGGCCTAGTGGATGGCAGCTATCACGTAATGAGCCTTCTGCAAACGATGGGTAAAGGAATGGCAGGCATGTATGAAATCGCCTTTCTTGCAATATTAATAGCTGGGATGGTGGAGGTTATTAAGTTTAACGGTGGAATTGACTTTCTGCTTAACCTTGCGACACGGAGGATCAAATCGAAAAAAGGTGCCGAATTCGGGATTGCCGGTCTTGTTGGGCTAACCGACTTATCGACAGCCAATAATACAATTGCTATTTTAATTGCCGGACCTCTTGCAAAAAATATTGCTGACCAATATGGAATTGAGCCGCGAAAGTCTGCAAGTATATTAGATCTTTTCTCCTGTTCGATTCAGGGCCTCCTGCCGTACGGCGCTCAATTTCTTGCAGCTGCAAGCGTAGCCGGAATTTCGCCAGTGAGCATCCTGGAATACTCTTTCTATCCAATTCTCATAGGAATTTGCGGAATCATCTCTATCCTCATCGGATATCCGACAAAGAAGAACGCTTGAACTTCACCACTTTAAAAACAACGAGGAAAGGCCCCCTCTGCTGTGCAACTTAAAGCATTGGGGGCCTTTTTCCCAGTTTTTATAGCAGTAAGGTGGTTTAGCCGAATTCATGGAAATATTGGGTTCTTGATGAAATAAAAATTAATGTAGATGTCTCCTTGGAGTAAAGCACCTTTTAAGTCCGAGGAATTAAATATTTTACATTTAAGAAAATTAGAAAAGAAATTAAGATAAAAATGATCAGGCTTTTGAACCTACTTTTCTTCCAGGTATGGAATGTTGAAACAATGCTGCTTATCATTATTAAAACAAACCCAATTCCTTTAATTGTACTGAAAGTAAATAAATCACCTAATTGAGTTAAGAGAGCACCTAATACAAAAAATCCTATAGTGAAAATAAAATCGGGTGATCTAAAATCCTTCATTACCGTTTTTTTATCATCTTGATCCATCTTTAAGTACTCCCTAATACCCATAAAAGTTGGTATCCCCAAAGTAATACATAGAACTACAAGGGAATCAGTAGTAATATTCAATCATTCTCCCTCCTGTTAGTTATCAGAACTTCTGTGAAAAAGCCTTGTTTTGTCAAAAAAAGCAGTCCAACTCTTTTGCGAATTGAACTGCCAAACATTGTCTTTTTTATTTTTGGCTCGGCTATCCTTGATTGTTGATTTCCACTCCGGGGACATGCTTTCCGCGGGGCGGACCGTGGAGCCTCCTCGGCTTCATAGACGCCTGTGGGGTCTCCACGTGCAGCTGCATCCCACTGGAGTCAGTCCCCTCCGTTCCAATCAACTTCTTGAAAATCAACACTCACCTTTAACTGAGCCTTATTTTTTGAACTTAAACTCCGATTGGGTTTTCTATGTTAATTTCATTTTTCCTTTAACATCTCATACACCTGGGCAACATCTTTGTCACCGCGTCCGGAGAGGTTTACGATGAGAATATCATCTTCCGGCAATTCGCGGGCGAGTTTCACGGCGTGCGCGACTGCATGGGCGCTTTCGAGTGCAGGGATGATTCCTTCTGTTTTTGACAAAAGGAGAAACGCCTCCAGTGCCTCTTCCCCGCTCACCGTCACATACTCGGCGCGGCCGCTCACCTTGAGCTGGCTGTGTTCCGGTCCTATTCCGGGATAATCAAGGCCCGCTGCAATCGAGTATGTTGGCTTCGGATTCCCCTCTTCATCCATGAGTGTCAGGCATTTAAATCCATGAATGACAGCGGGTACACCTTCCGTCAAAGTCGGCGCCTCACTTGGCTCGACCCCAATCAGCCTGACCTCGGGCTCCTCAATATAGTGGGCGAACGCGCCAATCGCGTTGCTGCCCCCACCAGCGCAGGCAATCACGGCTGTCGGAAGCTTCCCTTCTTTTGCAAGGATTTGCCGTTTCGATTCCTCACTGATCACCGACTGGAAATGCTTAACCATTATCGGGAACGGGTGCGGCCCTACGGCTGATCCCAATAAATAAAATGTATTTTCATAGTTTTCGACCAGGTCTCCAAGTGCGGCATCGACCGCATCCTTCAAACGCCCCTGCCCCGCTTCGACCGAAACGACTTTTGCCCCGAGGAGTTCCATCCGGAATACGTTCAGTTCCTGGCGTTCCGTATCCAGTTTCCCCATATAAATGATGCATTCCATATCGAACATCGCACACGCGGTTGCAGTGGCAACGCCATGCTGGCCGGCACCGGTTTCGGCGATTATTCTCTTCGCCCCCATGCGTTTTGCCAGCAAAATTTGTCCAATCACATTATTGATTTTATGGGCACCAGTATGGTTCAAATCTTCCCGTTTCAGGTAGATTTTTGCGCCGCCGACCTTCTTAGTCAGGTTTTCCGCCAGCGTCAGCGGATTATCCCGGCCCACATATTCTTTCAAATAAAACTTGAATTCTTCCTGGAAATCCGGATCATCCTTGTATTTCAGGAATTGCTCCTCCAGGATGTCCAATACTTGCTGAAGGCCTTCAGGTACAAAACTGCCTCCGAACTCACCAAAATACCCTCTCTTCTCTGTGCTCACACTCGTCATACTCTACTCGTCTCCTCTCAACTAAACCACCCGCCCTGTGACAGGTTTCACCTATTATAACGAATTAACACAAAATTGGAAATAGTTTTGGAGAACCAATTCATCTGGTTTTCTTCGTCTCCCCCCACCATTAAAAATTAAGGAGCACTGCTGTCTCCTTTGCATGTAAGTCTTAAACCTGGCTAAAATCCATCAAACCCCTCTAGAAACAGGTGGAATTTTTGGGAAAATTTTCTTCATGAATCCTCCCCTGACAATAAACCATCTATTTTTAAAAATATTTCACTGAGTATTTCTTAAGTTACAAAAATAATAATCTGTTGAAATATATTGTTTCTGTTTAGCTACACTCGGATTCCCCTCTTACGCTTTCACCGTCTTTTTTACCATTCATTTTGACTGTTTAACGCTATAAGTAATTTAGTCTGTTAAAGACGGTGTTTGTCGATTTTCAGGGAAACGGACGATCTAGGGAACTATTATAAAAAATTCCCAAACGGTTGATAAACCTCTGGAAAGTAGTGAGAAACTGGCTTATGCGATAGAAAAAAAGTCTCTGACAAAGGAAAAGACAGTATTTGTCGAAATTCAACCACTTGAATATAAAGGAAATTCAATCCAAACCTCCTTCTCATTTCCCACCATTGCAACCATAAACCCCCCTTCAAATTTCTAGTTGGTATTCTCTTACAATAGTATTCGCACGTTGGGAAAACTTGGTCGTTTTATTAAAATTGCTGTATTTTTATAGATTGTCTAAGTAAATAGATTCCTTTACCCTAAGGGAGAAAGGAGGTATTCCCAGTATCTCTATACATTCTTAATAGAGAATTTATTCATTATTTGAAAGGGAGTTGAGATTTATTGGTGAAAAGTAAAAGATTGCGTAGATGGATTTCTTTATGCCTGATATTCATTCTTACACTAACGCTCACTGCCCCGGCCTTTGCAACTGGAAGTACATCAAATCAAAAAGTTGATCTAAAATCAAACGCCCCCCAATTAGCTGCTCAGAAAATTGCTCCAAAACTGGCCAAACAATTTGACGATAAGGAATATGTCACCTACCTCATCAAGATGAAAGAACAATCGGATGTGAATTCCGTTTCGAAAAACGCCCACCAAGCCTCGGTTAAGAAAAAAGAAACTCCCGCAGTCGCAAAGCTATCAATGCGTAATGCTGTTGTTACCTCATTGCGGGAAACAGCATCCCGAACACAGTATGGTTTGGAAAAATACTTAGATAGCATGAAATCAAAAGGAGAAGTCAAAAGCTTTGAAAGCTTCTTTATCGTAAACGCAATGGCTGTTACGAGTACAAAAGAAGTGATGGAGAAGATTGCTTTACGGGCGGAGGTAGAGAAACTTCTTCCTAACGAAGAACGCTTCCTAAATAAAGCAGAAAAGTCTCCCGAAGCAGTAAAAGAAGATGTTCAGCCAAACAATGTAGAGTGGAACATCAATCAGGTTAATGCCCCTCAAGCATGGGAAATGGGCATTGATGGAACAGGTATTGTTGTTGCGAATCTTGATTCAGGCGTTGATTATAATCACCCAGCGTTGAAGCGTAAATGGCGCGGCTTAGATGAGAATGGGAATGTCGTCAATCCTGAGCTCAGCTGGTACGACCCGCACAGTGGCGCATCCATGCCAGCCGATACGGATGGTCATGGGACACATACGATGGGTACAATGGTTGGTTCAGAAGCAAACGGATCGAACCAAGTCGGGGTTGCACCTGGGGCGAAATGGATCGCAGTCAGGATTTTCAACCCATCCACGACAGATAATATTATTTTGCGAGGCGCCCAATGGCTGATTGCTCCAGTTGACAAAAACGGCAATCTTCATCCGGAAATGGCGCCAGATGTTGTGAATAACTCATGGGGCGGCGGTCCTGGCCTTGATGAGTGGTTCCGCCCGATGGTCCAGGCATGGCGTGCCGCACAAATCTTCCCTGAGTTTTCGGCAGGAAATGTCCGTACTGGCAATCCGGGTGGCCCTGGTTCTGTGGCAAACCCAGCCAACTATCCTGAATCATTTGCAACTGGGGCGACAGATATCAACAACAAAGTGGCTTCGTTCTCACTTAGAGGCCCGTCACCTTATGGTGAAATCAAGCCTGAAGTATCCGCTCCAGGTGTAAATGTCCGCTCCTCTGTTCCTGGAGGTGGTTATGAAGGCGGATGGAATGGGACATCGATGGCAGGCCCGCATACGACGGCACTAGCAGCTTTGCTTTTGCAGGTAAATTCATCACTTACAGTTGATCAGCTGGAAGAAATTATTCAATCAACTGCAACGCCGTTAACAGATGCCGAATATCCAACTAGTCCGAATAATGGGTATGGCAGCGGATTGATTAACGTTGGCGATGCGGTAGGTTCCATCCTTAGCGGTCTCGGTTCTGTATCCGGCCGGGTAGCGACAGCCGGCGACGACTTCGAAAAGCCTGTTATCGAGCACACGCCTGTAACACAGGCATACACCGGATTTGACATCCCAATTTCAGCCCGTGTATCGGATAATATTGGCGTCGTGACGGTAGAAGCATATGCCCGTGTCAAAGGAAGCACACACTGGACATTCATTCCAATGGAACGGAAATCCGGTGACTACAAAAATGGAGTTTACGAAGGCAACATTCCTTACTTCCTCGTTGATACACAAGGCACTGAATACTATTTCCGTGTTAATGACTACGGCAATAACGGATTTGAAACAAACAAGTATTCAATTGAAGTGTCCAACGGAGTGAAGCCTGGTTATACGCAGGACTTTGAAACAGACATTGCCGGCTTTACAACCGGCGGAACAAATAACACCTGGGAGTGGGGTGTTCCTGTTGGCGGCCCTGGTTCCGCAGCATCTGGTGAAAAACTGATCGCAACCAAGCTGAACGGACAATATATGAACAATTCCAACTCCTACATGATGATGCCTCCAATTGACCTTTTGGATAGCGACGAAGGTGCGCTTCTCTCCTTCAAGCAATGGTTCAATCTCGAGACCAATTATGACAGAGGAGTTGTGTATGCAGCAGCAGAATCCACAGATTATCAATTCGTTCCCCTCGCCCAATTCACCGGGCAAAGCAATGGTTGGAAGAACGAACTGGTCGACCTTACCCAATTTGCGGGTGAACAAGTTTATGTTATTTTCAATCTCCATTCCGATGGGTCCCAAACACGGGATGGATGGTATATCGATGATGTGGCGATTCTAGGCGCGGATGATGCAGCACCAGCTGCTCCTGCTAATCTGACAGCGCGCGCAGATTCACTGGGAATTGTCTCACTTAACTGGTCAGCACCAGCCGATCTCGATTTGAAAGAATACTTTGTTTATCGCTCATCCGTCTCCGGCGATGGTTATGAGAAAATCGGGACAACAACAGTGAACAGTTTTACAGATTCAAATACAGCTGATGGCGAAACGTATTACTATGTTGTCACGGCAAAAGATTATTTTGGCAATGAAAGCGGCCGTTCGAACGAGGTGTCTGTCACTGTAACCGCTCCAGTAACCATCTTTAGCGATAATTTTGACGGCGAAACGGATAATGGCTGGACCCATTCCGGTACGCGTGATGAATGGGAGCGCGGCACTCCATCCGGAACTGGTGCCCCAGTCCCTCTATCCGCTCCAAATGTATGGGGAACAGATCTTGATGGAAATTATGAGAGCAGCAGCAATTTCTCACTCGTTTCTCCAGTCATCGACCTCTCGCAAGTAACAAACGCAACACTTGCATTTGCACACTGGTATGAGCTTGAGACAAATTACGATAAAGGCTTTGTCGAAATTACCAAGGATGGCGGAGCAACCTGGACCCAGCTTGGGCTCTTCAGCCACTCGACAAACGGCAAAAACTGGTCGACCGTATCTTATGATTTGACCCAGTATGCCGGCGAGCAGGTTCAAGTACGTTACCGTGTTACGTCCGATGGCAGTGTTGTAAAGCTCGGCTGGTATATTGATAACTTCGCTGTATTGTCAACTCCGGCACCGCAAAAAACAGAAAAAGCCATTGAGCGTGATGTTCAGGAAATGGATAAACCAAAGGCAGTCTATACTGAACCTGCGGTCAAACTTTCAAGAACAGAAAAAGATAAAATGCCAAAACAAACGCAAGGCGGAGTGGATCTGCAAAGCTTACCTGCCAATGCGACAGTAACGGTTCTCGAGACCGGGCGTTCTACAAGAACCAATCCGAGCAACGGGCAGTTTAACATGATTCATGTAGCGGGTGATTTTACACTTCGGGCAGAAGCGTACGGATTCTATCCGCAAACCCGTTCAATTACAGTCGTTGACGGCAGAGATACATCGGCCAACTTTACGCTTGAGCCAATCCCGCATGGCACCATTACCGGTGTCGTAACAGACGAAAGATCACATGCACCAATCGCGGGTGCAACCGTAATGGTATTGGAAGACGCCCAGATTACACCAGTTGTTACGGATGAGAACGGCGCCTTCTCCCTTGAAGTATTGGAAGGGACGTACACTCTCGCGGTTTCCGCCGATCAGTACTACAATAAAAATTCAACTGTAACCGTGAAAGGAAATGGTTCAGCTGAAGCAAATGTAGCGTTGAAACCATTTATCGGTTTTGAAGGAACAATCGGCTATGATGACGGTACAGCTGAAAACGCACGTGCCTTCAACGCAGCCGGCAATGCCTGGGCTGTACGAATGACTCCTGAAAATGGCGCTGCACAAGTAACAGGTGCAATGTTCCGCTTCTGGGATACTGAATGGCCAGTCCCAGGCGGTACTGCATTCCAATATGCCATTTACGATGCGACTGGCGCGAATGGATCACCTGGCCGATTGCTGGCAGGCCCATTTGATGGTACAGCAAAACGAGATGGCAACTGGACATCAGTGAAATTCCAAGAGCCTGTCATGGCCGAAGGAGATTTCTACGTTGTATACATTCAAACATTCGCAAATCCTAACACCCCAGGATTGGCAACGGATGAAGACGGCAAGAACGCTCTGCGCAGCTGGCAAAGAGTCGGCGGAGCCTGGAGCCAGTCTCCAGCTGCCGAAGGCAACTACATGATTCGGGCGATAGTTCAATACCCTGTTACCGCACCAGTTATTACGTCTCCGGCAGATGGCTCCTTCACAAAGGATGAAAAGGTTACCGTAACCGGAACATCCCAGGCCAATGGTGCTACCGCGAAGCTGTACAACGGTACAGAAGAAGTCGGAACTGGAACAGTTGAAAATGGTAAATTCAGCATCGAGACTACATTAAACACTGGCGCGAATGCCCTGTCCGTTGAAGCAGTCGTTAATGGCAAAATTACCGACCGTTCCGAGACTGTTAACGTGACACTGGATCAAACAGCTCCTGCACTCAATGTCACAGCACCTGTCCAGGGCCACAAAACAAATGTTGAAATGGTTTATGTAAAAGGGACGACTAGCGATGAGAATCTCGATAAGCTAACAGTGAACGGACAGTCTGTAACTGTTAGCGCAGATGGCAGTTTCTCACACAAAGTCCTATTAGACATCGGTGCAAATACGATTACCGTCGTCTCCACTGACCGGGCCGGCAACAAGACGACCGTTACCCGCAATGTCGTTGTGGACCTTGACGCCCCAGAGATTACAAATATTTCTCCGGCTGTCGATGTCCGCATTAAACCGGGTGAAGAAGTACGTGTATCCTTCGACAGTGAAGAAGGACTAACTGCATCCTTCCGAATTGAATTGCCACTGATGGTTTCTGGCGGCAACAATGAAATTGCCATGACCGAAACATCTCCTGGCCATTATGAAGGTACGTATAAAACTCCTACTACGCTGAAGATGGAAGGCGGCGTGATTGTTATCAAGGCATCCGACCAGGCCGGCAACAAGGTGGAAGCCGTAGCACCAGGAAAGCTATACGTAGCTGAAGCTCAGGCAGAGAACAAAGCACCAACCGCAGTAATCCAAGCCGATGCTACCGCCAAGCAAAAGAAGGTTACAACCTTCGACGGTTCACAGTCCAGTGATTCAGATGGAAAAATCGTGAGCTATGCGTGGAACTTCGGGGATGGATCAACCGGTTCTGGAGCTAAGGTTAATCAAACCTTTAGTAAAAAAGGCACCTTTACCGTCACATTGACTGTTACCGACGACAAAGGCGCAACCAACTCAACAACGCACACCATTAAAGTCAATTAGTAGTTAAATAGGTACGGTACTGTTTTTCCAATGGGAAACCAGTACCGTTCTTTTTTATTATGAGCTGCCCTGCTCCGAGCGGCTTCGGACAGATAACCAGGAATTACTCTTGCGCTGTCCGAACATCGGGCGGCTTCGGACAGACCAACAGGTAATTGCTCATGTGCTGTCCGAACATCAGGCAACTTCGGACAGACTAACAGATAATTACATGTACACTGTCCGAACCAAGAGAATTTTGCCAAAATATCCTGATCACCTGTTATATGATGTTATCTCCATCACTATGTTACAAACCACCACAAGTTGAAGGATTACTTTTATCGCCTTCAGCAAAATCCATTCCCTTTTCCACGGCTTCAAGCCCGTAACCTGATTCGCTTTCCTCAAGTCGCTGGTTATTTTCAAACTTACTTATTTGTTCATGCTCTTCTTTTTTGTCTCGCATTGTGTTCCTCCAACATTTTTAAGTAGTTTTCTACTTCAGGGGTATAGTTATTCACTCAAATCACCGTCCTTATTAAAAGGACCGCCCAAATACAATTTCCATGCAAAAAGCCTGCCGAAATCGGCAGGCTCTAACAATTTAGTAATATACTTTTATCTTGACTGTCTTTGTTCCCCACTGAAGCGCTTTTTTGCGGTCAGGGATGAAAACGTCGATTTTATTTCCGCGCATTGCGGATCCCCTATCCCCGGCAATCGCCTCTCCGTAGCCTGGCACATAAACTTTTGTGCCTAGCGGGATCAGCTTCGGATCAACAGAAATGACTTTCGCGTTCGGGTTCTTCTTCAGGTTGATTCCAGTGGCCGTGATGCCGCTGCAGCCTTTGCAGCTGGCTGTGTAAGCTGTGGCTTTAACGGTAATTTCTTTGTATCTCTTAGTTGACGCTGCAGGTTTCGCAGCTGGCTTTTTAGCGGCAGCAGCTTTTACAGCAGGCTTTTTCGCAGGTCCTGCTTTTGCGCCAGTGAGCTTTAAAACCTGATTAGGGTGGATTCTATCTGATTTTAGGTTATTCCAGGCTTTCAATTGCTGGACGGTTACTTTATTTTTCTTGGAGATGCCCCACAGGGTGTCACCTTTATGAACCTTATATGTATTTCCAGCGGCTAAAGAGGCATTCGAAAATCCAAAAAGCACAACAAAGGCAGTCAATAAACTTAAGATCGTCTTTTTCAAAATCTAATCCCCTTTACTTTTTTTGCTAAAAACATCATAGCAACTCAATGTAACAGTCCCGTTACACTAGAAAACTATTTCTATTACAAAGAAAAGGAGAATATTTCAAAGCTGTAATATTTTTAATAATAGACATGATAGACTTTTGCAGACTATCACCAACCCGCGATACAATTCAGTAAAACAAAACAGGGCGGCTCCCCTTTAATAGGAGAACCACCCTAAGAATCTATTTACACCTTGGCTTCACTGATTTTACTGTGTCGCTTCAATGCAACGCTTGATCGTTTCCTCAATCGATGCCCTGACGTCCGCTTTGTTGTACTTTAGAATCGGCATTGTTTCCTCAGGGTCAAGATACGCATCTCTATTTTGGATATCAGCTGTTACCGCAATATGGATTCCGTGTTCCTTTCCGGCGGCAGCCGTCTGTTCATCAATCTTCGCATACGCATCCCTTACCTGCTCAAGCGGCACGACATGGATGACGGTTTCTTTTTGACCCAAAAGATCCGCAATAATCCTGAAGAACTCGGCATGCTTCATATTTGTATCTCCAATGGCGTACCTCCCGCCATGTTTGCCGTTTTCAAGCGCGCCAACAGTGGCTTCGGCAACCTGCTGAGCGGTCACCATCGCGGTGCCCCCGCCTAAGACCGGAACGAAATCCTTGCCCTGGATTTGTGGAAGGAACATCGTCCAGAGCGGAGTCCGGCCAGGCATCGTGCCGAAAATATATGGCAGACGGATTGACATGACATCCATCTCACCCTCTCCCTCCAGCATGGCGACCTCCTCTTGAAGGAGCCGAGTCCTTGGATATGCCTGATCCCTTAGCCCAACTTCTGGCCACTCTTCTGCAAAATGGGCAAAATAAGATCCATGGATCACAAACCTTTTCACTCCTGCCTTCCTGGCAAGCCGCGCCAACCTTTGGGTAGGCAGGACGTTCGCTTCATAGAAAAACTTCGCTGCCGGCGCATCAGGCACGACCCGCTCATCCGCCCCCGCCGCATAAACAAACATATCTTTTCCGGTCAGCAGCTCAATTACTTCTTCGTCTGACATCTCGTTTATATTCCCTAACTTGCATTCCACTTCCGGCGGCAAAAGATCCGCTGTCGGCATTGGAGGAAGGGAAACAGTAGACACCGTATACCCTCTTTTTAGCAATTCTTTTGTTGTGTAATAACCTAAAAACCCTGTCCCACCTAATATAAAAACACTTTTCATAAGAAAAACCTCCTATTTATATAAGGAACTGGTCACAGTTTTAATGTTACTATTCTTGATCTTCAGTTCAAAGCATTTACCAATGCTTGTCAATAAAATGTCAATTTCTGCTTCAGGGTTGGTCCAGCATCAAAATTACTCCCCTGCCTATCACAGTAAATGAAATGATATTTTAATAGAAGAAAAGAGAATGAAGAACGGAAATTAATTAAAGCCAGTATATAATCGCCAAACCTTTTATGGATGGCACAAAAATTTGAACGCCCCGTTTGCTGTAACTTGGGACAGGCAACAAGCCAAATCCCTGCCTTGTTGTCCCAACCTTACCCATCTTGGGACAAGTTCCCCCTAAATAATCCATCACCTGTCCCAACATCGAGCAACTTGGGACAGGCAACAAGCAAATCCCTGCCTTGTTGTCCCAACCTTATCCATCTTGGGACAAGTTCCCCCTAATTAATCCATAATCTGTCCCAACCTAATTCATCTTGGGACAGGCAACAAGCAAATCCCTGCCTTGTTGTCCCAACCTTACCCATCTTGGGACAAGTTCTCCCTAAATACTCCATAACCTGTCCCAACATCGAGCAACTTGGGACAGGCAACAAGCAAATCCCTGCCTTGTTGTCCCAACCTTACCCATCTTGGGACAAGTTCCCCCTAAATATTCCATAACCTGTCCCAACATTTAGCAACTTGGGACAGGCAACAAGCAAAAACCTGCCTTGTTGTCCCAACCTTACCCACCTTGGGACAATTCCCCCTAATTAATCCATAATCTGTCCCAACCTAATTCATCTTGGGACAGGCAACAAGCAAATCCCTGCCTTGTTGTCCTAACCTTACCCATCTTGGGACAAGTTCTCCCTAAATATTCCATAACCTGTCCCAACATCGAGCAACTTGATCCTTCATCTGTCCCAACACTTTGGACAAATAACAAAAAAGCCCCCTAAAAATGCCCCAACCTAAAACACACCTTCGGACTCCCAAAAAGAAATACCCCCCGTTCGCTGTCCGAACGGGAGGCATCTCCATAGCGGGGATATGACAAAAACCTCATCCCCCACTCTATTAAAATCACCTAACAGCAACCTTCTGATAAACCAGCTCCCCGCCCATGTACGTTTCTTCCACACTCACCGTATCAAGCTCGAACGGCTCGACTTCGAGGATGTCTTTGTCCAGGACGATGAAGTCGGCATGATAGCCGCGTTTCAACTGGCCGATTTCCGGGATGCGTGTGACTTCCTGGGCGGCGCGAGTGTATAGCTCTATTGCGGTCACGGTATCGACCCGCTGGTCCTGGCCGGTGTCGGTTCCGTCATAGGCAACCCGGGTGACGGCGGATTTAATGGCAACGAACGGGTCAACCGGGTCAGCCCAGGCGGTTGCCGGCGCATCGGAGGAAAAGGCAACCTTAATCCCGGCCTCAAGCATTGTCCTTACCGGATAGGTGGTCTTCAGCCGTTCTGCACCTAGGTTTTTGACGTAGCTTTCGATTTCAGCAAAAAGGAAAATCGGCTGAGGCACAAACGCGATTCCCATTTCGGCGGCGCGCTCGATAGCTTTTACAGTTGGCATCGCGGCATGTTCGATGCGAATCGACGGCCCGTCCGCCAGCCAGCTTTTTTTGCCATAGAAAGTATCGACTATCAGGTCAATCGCCTGTTCTCCCATTGCATGGACAACAAGCTGGACGCCGTTCCGTTCAGCAGCCTCGGCTGCAGCAAGCAGCTCCTCGCGCGACGTCGTATCGATTCCGTATTCTTCGCCGTCCCCGACATATGCAGGATTTACCCAGGCAGTCCGTCCGGAAACACTCCCGTCCGAAAACAGCTTTATGCCGCCGATATGGACAGGATTGCGCCGGTCGGTTTCAGCCTCGCCCAATTTAGCACTGTCCTTGATTTCATCCCAAATATAATAGAGCACCGAACGCTGCTTCAATCCCTTACGGCGCGCTTCATTATACATCTCTACATAATCAACTGGCTTCCTTAATGCCATAAGGTCAGTGATGGCAGTGATCCCGTGGGCAAAAAGGAATTCGGATAGCTCTCCCAATAGCTCGGCGTTTTGCTCGAGCGTGGGCTGTGGAAGTTTTGCCATAACGAGATGCCTTGCACTTTCCTGCAGAATGCCTGTCAGCTCGCCGTCTGAGTCCTTCCCGATTTTACCGCCGGGAGGGTTTGGCGTGTCCTTCGTAATCCCTGCCAGTTCCAGCGCCTTGCTGTTAACCGAAACGATATGGCCGCAAGTTCTGGTGAGGACGACCGGTACGTCCATCGCCGCCTGGTCTAAATCCCGACGATTCGGCGCGCGCCCTTCGGCCAGCTTCCCTTCGTCGTATCCCCAGCCTTCAATCCATCCGCCATCCCCTGCCTCTTCAAGCTGGCTACGGATTTCTCGTTTGATATCTTCGATCGAATTCACGACAGGCGCTGTGCAGGCAACCTGCTTGGCCGCTTTAGCCAAATATAAAGGATGCAGATGGGCATCGATAAAGCCTGGCAGGACGCGGCGCCCTTGAAGGTCTATTTTTATCCCATCGAAATTGGCTGCTTGTTCTGATTCACCAAGCCATTCGATCCGTCCATTTTCAACCACCATCGCAGATACTTGCGGCTGATCGGGATTCGAGGTGAAAATCTTTCCATTTACAAATAGTTGCTTGGTCATAAGTATTCCCCCTTTTGCAAAATTCTTAGTTGCTGACCACGGTCGGTTCCTGGTCCTGTTTCTTCCTGATGCTTTTATCAAGAAAAGCACCGGCTATAAACCCTATCACAGCAGGAACAAGCCACGAAAATCCGTTTGCCGCCAATGGAAGCATGGCAACAGCCGGAGTCAGACCAGGAATTGGGAAGCCGATGACCCCCATTGTTTCAATTAGACTTACTACGAATGTTAACAAAATTGTCCCGCGATACGCTCCTGAATTCGGAATGTACTTTCGGAAAAGCCCAAGGAAGACGAGCACAATCGCCACTGGATAAAGGGCAAGGAAAATTGGCATTGCATAATTGATGATTTTGCCAACCCCGAACGAGCCCATGAAGGCAGCGACCACACACAGGATAAAAACCCAAGGCTTGTAGCCTACTTTGTTATGCGTGAGCTTATTTAGAAAGTCGGCGATGACCGCCAGAACACCGATTGCCGAAGTAAGGCATGCCAGCGCAATCGTAACGGCCAAAAGCGCAGCCCCCGAAGTTCCAAGGATTCGGTTAATCAATTCGGACACAAGGGCGGTCTGTTCGATATCGACGGGCACTGTTCCGCTTGCGGATGCGCCAAGATATAAAAGCCCCCCGTAAACAACGAGCAATCCAGCGCCTGCAATCAGTGTGCCGCGAACAGCGACCTTCCTCATTTCAGTTCCCTTGTACCCATGATGAAGAATCGCGGCAATGAAAATCGGTGCGCAAAAAATGCCCGTCACCACGTCACCGGTTTGATACGCATTAATAAAAGCGTTCGAAAATGGATTTGCAAGCGCGGTCGCAATCGGTGCTCCAACCGGTGTAAAGATTCCTTTGACCACGATGATCAAAAGCGCCAATACCAGCACCGGTGTCAGGAATTTGCCGATTTTATCTATGACATTTGATTGGTCCATGGCAAAGAAAAAACAAATGGAAAAGAATGCGATAATCGTCGCAATGCTAGGGACCGACGGAGCAAGGGTATGAACCCCGAGCTCGTGAGTAGTGGCAGCCATCCTGGGGATCGTTACAAATACCCCTATACCAACCATCAATAACAAATTAAATACCTTATAGAACCAGGGACTGATTGGCCTGGTCAATTCCTCGAACTTCCCATTCGCATTCAAGATCGCGAACACGGCCAAAAGCGGGAGGGCTATCCCGGTGACGGAGAAGCCAATTAAGGCTGGAAGCCAGTTAGTACCGGAGGCAAGGCCAATCGAAGGAGGAAAAATTAGATTGCCGGCTCCAAAGAAAATTGCGAAAAGGGCGAAGCCCAACATAACCGTGTTTACAAGCTGCTTGTTCAAATTACCCATCCCCTTTGTTTGAATTGAACGCAAAAACTTCTGTCGCATGCCTCCCCACTTTAAAATGCTTATACTTTTTCTATTGCAAGTTTTGTGCCAACTTTTCTTTTGCCTGAATAAGGGGAATTTTCAATAAATAAAAAAGGAATGGGGGAAAATTTTTTCCCTCATTCCGTCAAAATTCTTTTACCTTAATCCATGCTTCTCCATCTTATACTTTAAAAGCTGCTTCGACAGACCGAGTATTCGGGCGCTTTCAGCGATGACACCGTTGCTTTCCTTCAGCGCTTCCTGAATGAGCGTTAATTCAAATTCTTCGACCGCGTCCTTCAGCGGTCTCTTCCCGCGAATTGGCACTGCCGATGCCTGCGGGCCTTTTTTGAACTGGCGAACCCGGTAAGGAATATCCTCAAGGGTAATCATCCTTGATTCCACCTGGTTGAAAGCTGTCTCGACCGCGTTTTTCAATTCCCGCACATTCCCGGGCCAATCATAGCCCATAAAGCAATCAAGCACCTCATCGTTATAGCCATCGACTGCAACATCCATATGCGCATTGTAAAAAGCAATATAAGTGTCAAGGAGAAGCTTGATGTCTTCGGGCCTGTCCTTCAGCAGAGGCAGCTCCAGCTGGACAACGCCAAGCCGGTAGTACAAATCCTCCCTTAAGCGCTTTTCGGCGAGCAATTGTTCCGGATGCTCATTTGTTGCCGAAATCACCCGGATATCCAAGAAGATATTCTTTTTGCCGCCAATCCTCCTGATGGTCTTTTCCTCTATCGCTTTCAAAAGCTTCACCTGGAGATGGAGGTCAAGCGAATTGATTTCATCAAGGAACAATGTCCCGCCATTCGCCTGTTCAAACGCTCCAGGCATATCTTCCGATCCAGTAAAACTCCCCTTCACCGTTCCAAACAGCGTGCTTTCAATCAAGTTTGGCGGAATGGCTCCGCAGTTCAGCGATAGGAACTGCTTTCCGTAACGGCTGCCCGCATTATGGATCGCCTGGGCGACCATTTCCTTGCCAGTACCGGTACTTCCGTATAGGAACACCGTTGAATCCGACCTGGCAATCCTCTCAATTTTCCTCTTTATCTCAAGCATCCCAGGGTTTTCAGTAATGATGTCATTTATCGTGTAAATCGTATTATTCTTGCGATAAATCTTGTGTCCAGCATACTGGTCAATGACGCGGATATCGGGCTTTTTGAAAAAATGCTTTGAAAACTCGATCGCTCCGACAATCTCCTCGCCTTGCTTAATCGGAAATGTCGAGTTCATCGAAATATATTCATTTCCAGTCCTCGTCTTCATCTCCTGCCGGACGTTACACAGCGACTCCCCCGTCCGAATCGCGGATAAAAGGGTGCTGTTCTCCTCAGTAAGATTCGTATAAAAGGAAGTAATCCGGCTCCCTATAAACTCCTCAGGCCGCATGCCGAGCGTCTTAAGAATTTTCACATCGGCGAGGTCATAGAACAGGATAACCCCGTTCCGGTCAACAACCAGCACATTGTCATAGTCCGCCAGATTCTTCAGTTCCTTGATGGCTGTCTCCACTCGCCTCACCCCTCTTTCAAAACTCGCAAAATAGTCAGATTAATTGTTTTAATCATAGAGCAAATTGGGGTGGTGTTCAATCATGAAAATATTAGGTATTCCTTATTTTCAGGGTAGCGGCTTCCCAACAATCGAAGAAGGAGTCTTCTGCCCGGGATAAATAAAAAATCTGCTGCAGATCCGTCCTGCAGCAGATTTCTCGAACTATTTATCCTTTAGCTCCTTAAGCTCTTCCATTAGCTGATCGGTTCGCTTCGCGTTGCCTTCCGCAAAATTCTCGAGCCGATTCTTCAGCTCAGCATCTTCATGGATATTGTCGGCAGTGATTAAATACGTCCGCATCAAATCCTCTTCCACCTCAAGCGAATGCGAAAGCACTTCCTCCAGTTTCTTCTTATCATCACTCACGATTTCCGCCTCCTTCTATAATATTGTTCTCCAGTCCTTTTCCCGTTATCCTAATGAGGAAAACAGCAGTAGCGCAAAACGATCTAATCTAGTCTTTTTATTCTATAATGAAAAAAAGAGTATAGAAAAAGGGGGGTTCAGCAGTGAAAATCAAAGTCCCGGAATTAAAAAAGAAGTTAAAAGAGTATGACCAAAAGGAACTGATTCAACTTGTAACAGAGCTTTTTAAAGCAAGTAAAGATGTCCAGTCCATTTTATCCGTGAAATTTCTTGGCGATGAAGCAACAGAGGAACTGTACAACAATGCGAAGAAAGCAGTGGAAAGCGGGTTCTACACGAAACGGGGTGAACCAACGATTCGCCTTGCCGAAGCAAAAAAGGCGATTGCCAACTTCGAAAAATTATCAGGAGATGAAGAAAAGACCCTTGATCTTATGCTTTACTACGTGGAATTGGGTGTTGATTTTACTAATTCCTTTGGTGATATTGACTATACATTTTACAACAGTATGGTTGGCATGTATGACAAAGTCACCTCGAAATGCGCCATGGAGGAAGAATACTACCACTCTTTTGCTAGCCGTTTAAAACAAATCTTATATGAAACAGCGGATATTGGCTGGGGATTTCACGAGGCTTTAGTAGACTCCTTCTCAGAGATGGGGTACTCAGACGATGATGAGGAAGACGAAGAGGAATCACTTTGATAATACAAACCTGGCCCTCCCCCATTCAATCCTTGCAAAAATGACGGGGAGTGCCAGGGCACCAAATTCCTATTTATTATTTAAAAACGTACTAGGCATGACGACCAAAACGACCTCTCCACGGGCGCAAAGAATGTCATTTGCAAATAACTCTGTATGGACCTTCCATTTCTTCGGATGGATTTCTTCAACTGTTCCAATTGCTTTTAGCGGAACGTCCTGCGGAGTCGGTTTCAGGAATTCCACATTGAGGCTGGCTGTGACAAACCTTGGCGGCACGGTCCCATCACCGATTTCATTCCCATTCTTCCGGTGTAAAGCAAGCGAGGCAGACCCTGTCCCGTGGCAATCAATCAACGAGGCGATCATTCCGCCATAAATGAAGCCTGGAATTCCCATATACTTTGAATCAGGCGTATAAATCGTAACCG
Organism: Bacillus sp. B-jedd; assembly: GCF_000821085.1. GTDB lineage: Bacteria > Bacillota > Bacilli > Bacillales > Cytobacillaceae > Bacillus_D. The sequence goes on along the minus strand of NZ_CCXR01000001.1, from coordinate 1,171,853 downwards.
TCTTATCGCCTTGCCAACCTGTCCGGAGTTGATGGCCATCCTTATTTAACCGTCCACAGCCATAACACCAGGCGAAATCATCAGGGTAGATATCTTGTATTGCTTTCTCAATTTTCTCTTCCATGCGGCATTCTCCTCAAAATGTAATAAGTATCCCTATGTAATGTGAGCAGACATTCGTTCATGTTGTACTATAAATATATATAAGATTTTCGAAAATTGCCACGATTTCGGAAGTCCAAGATTCCTTCTGCAAAAAAATAAACAGTACCCGGTCCGCGCTTTCATTAAATGAGCGGATGCCTGGCACTGTTCACTTTTTCTTCTGGAAGTTACCTTTAGTACCTACGTCTACTTCGACTTTTCGGTCGCGCCCGTCCAGCTATCCATCCCGCCACTCATATTAATAACGTTTGGATAGCCGTTTTCAACAAGAAGTCCGCTTGCCTTTTCCGAGGTTTTTCCTTTTTGACACACAATCAAATAGGTTCCGTTCGGATCCAAGTCGTAAGACTTCGCCTCGATTTCTTTTATCGGAATATTTTGCGCTTCCGGCAGATGGGATTCTGCAAATAGCTCCGGCCCCCGGACATCGATAACCGTCACCCCGCCACCTGCAACCATTTTCTCCGCTTCAGCTGAAGGAACCGACTTGAAGGCCGGGGTTTCCTCACCTTCATTTTCCTTGGCAATCGACTTGTAACCGCCTGTACTTTCCACTTTCTTCGGCTTCTCTGTAGCTGAATCAGATGCAGAACAAGCCGCCATTAATAAAACGCCCGCTGCCAAAATAGGAATCACTTTCACAGCCATTCTCCTTTACAGTGATCATTCCGTCTGCGGAGCATCTCCTTCCCACCTTCAAATTCCCGTTGGAGCCCCGCTTTCCCTTCTATTCTACCTTACATAATTTCGAGAAACGGCCAATCATCAGAACATACACAATAATGTCAAAAAGGACCGGCCTTCCCTAAGGAAAGCGGCCCACTTCGTTTCTTTGTCAAAAACATTGCAAGACTGCATTCAAACAATTTACTTCCTTTTCCCCTTTAAATCGATGCCAATTACCGCCCCATTCCGGCTCGAATCGCCAACCCCTTTGACAATACTTTTTTCATGGTCAATGAGAATACTTCCGAATAAATTCATCCGAAAAAACGGTTATGGCAGACACCCAAACCTAACGCCCGCCTTCAAGGTTTACCCTAAATGTATTCGAGATGGCGATGCTATATTTCCCCTCACCAGTTTTGTAGGCAGCAGTCCTGCCAGTCCCATCCTCGTCAGTATTTTTTGTATCACTGCCCACAACTGACCATAATTCGTCCTTACCTGCAAGACTTTGGATATTCGTTCCAGTAACCTTAATATCACTTTTATTGTCCATGTGAAGAGAAACCTCTGAGGCACGGTCCACTGTCCAGTTACCGAGAAGGACTCTTGGCTTCAAGGAAAGCTCACTGTCCACTCCCGCAACATCGAGATTGGCGTCAGCGGGAACAAGCAGTGTAGCTTCCAGCGACGAATAGGAATCAAATGGCCATGCCTCTGATGGCAATCGTTTCATATTTAGATAGAGGGTATCCCCTTTTGCAATTACTGTTACGTAATCGCTGGCACTTTCCAACACCTTTTTGCCTGCTGAGGTTTGTGTCCTATACGTTCCAAAAAGGGAAACCTCCTTGCTGGCCGTCGTTTCGATTGTCAAAGGATAGCCGGCTGTGTTTACAACAATTCGTTTTATATTCGAATCCATTAAAGATGAAAACTCAGGAAGCTCAAAGGAACGGCCCTCCCGGTTCATTGCCGCTTCAACCTTTCCCAGTACCCCTGTGGAACTCACAATGGCAAAACCAATACCAGCTGTTCCTAATAGTCCAACGATAAAAATGCTTAAAAGATCGTATTTCAAAAAGGCATTTTCTTTCTTTTGGACAAACAGGAATAGAAGGATTTCAGCTCCAAGGATGATTAATAAAGCAGGCCACCAGGATAGCATGACCGTGTACAAACTGTAATCCGCAAATTGTGAGAAGAGGAGCAGAACCCCTAGAAACAGGAGTGCTGCACCCATAGTAAACGTACCAACCCGCCACGTCCTCATTGAGCCCCCGCCTTTCCTTTTTTTCTAAACGGAAGCGTCATGATTGCAGCGGCCAACATGGCCATCCCTGTCAAAACCTTAACCCAGTTTATACTGCTCATAATCCCGACTCCCCCTTCTTCCCCTTGTTCCCTGCCAACAGCTTAAGTCCGCCCCCGATTAACAGGATGCACACAATCGCTGTTTGGAGATAGTTGCTCAGCATATACATATCGACCGTTATGAACTTCGCAATAATTGGCTGGAAAACCGGCAGGAAAATGTTCGTGAACAGATAATAAAACCCAAGGGCCACTAGGCCGATGCCGACCCATCTCTGATGGTTCACAAAATAGGTGATGACGGGAATATCCTCCAAAGATTCACTGCCGCTTCGTGACGCCTTCTGCAGGCCGTCAAAAAAGCTGTAGAACCAAATGATTGGAATCAGGAACAGGAAGATGCCCAGCCTGAGAACATCCAAAATGTAGATTGCAAATAGGAAGGCTGCCATAAGCTGGATGCCCCGGCGCTGCAAGCCAAGATAGAGATGCCCCGCACCAGGAAAAATGGAAAGGAACGTTGCGATGGCCCGGCTTTTTTTGCCATCTTCCCTGCGCATTTCGAATTCCTCAAAAATCGTCCTGTCGACAAGAATCTCGCCGCGCTGTTTCTTATTAAGCTGGACGGTCGCGTCAAAAAATCCGTATAGCCAAATAATTGGCAGCACAGCCAGGAAAACAAGAAACTCACCTCTGCCGGTCATGACGGTCACAAACATGACCATCACACCACACCCTATGAATGAAGCAAGCAGTGTTACCCCGCGGTTCAACAGGCCAATCTGAAAGTGGCCAAGACCGGGGATGAGCGAGAGGATGATCGCATAAAACCGTTCAGACTCCTGATTAGCATGCTTCTCATCACCGCCTGCGACCTCAGTTTTTTTCACAAAACTCTTAGATAGTTGCCTTCCAATATCGATAAAGCTAATGATATAAAGGATCAGGCCGATGAAAAAGCTGATTACGCCAAGGTCTGGTTCGTTGTTCATAAAAGCTAGCGCAGCAAACAGTTCAGTCCCTACAATCGTAATTAAATAAAGCAGCCCCTTAAAAATTTTGCCGTTGTAAATATGGCCAAGTCCGGGAAAAACAGACAGAGTCAGCGCCGCAATTGGATTCTTCATTTATTGTTCATCCTCCTTGTTCTTTTCCAGAGAGTCCATCCATGCGAATGTTTTGGTAATAATACCTTCGGTGTAAGACCTATTCTTTGTTTGTGAATCAATATTGCCGGCTATCGCGGTGATGGATTGGAAGACGCCGGAGAACATAAGCAGCAGGGTCGCCGCTGCCGCCACGATGTAGTGGAATACCTGGTTTCGGTAATAAGGCTTTTCGTTCGGGATCAACCGGCTCACTGTGTTGCCGTCTTCTTCCCCCCGCCCTTTGACAAAATTGATTTGTTGCATGACATAATCCGTAAATTCCGGGTTCTGAATGCCGGGGAAATGTTCCTCATTGATTTCGATCCCGGTCGAATAGAGATCGAGGCACTCTGCGCAGGAGTAGAGATGGTCTTCCATTTCCGCCTGTTGGTGCGCATCCGCTTCCCCTTCTATATAAGCAAGCCAGTCAGCTAATGAATAATGCTTCATGAAAAATCGTCCTCCTCCCAATGCTTCTTCATCCAATTCCGGGCCCGATACAACTTGGTCTCAATCGTCTTGACAGCTACCTGCTGTTCTTCGGCCATTTCCTGATAGGACTTTTCAGCTATGTAAAAGCCAACAATTACATCCCGATAATTTTCCGGGACTTCTTCAAGCCGCTCCCTGACAAGCCGCTGTTTTTCTTTAAGGAACATTTGCTCTTCAACACTATCCCTGACGGTCGCGAATACCTCCTGCCCCTGGAATTCAAGGGCTTCTTCTTTCCTTCTCGCCAGCTTCCGTTTTATATCAATAGCATGATTGACAGCAATCCGGGTTATCCACGTTTTGAATCCCTGGTGCTCATAACGGGGGAGAGACCTGTAGATTTTCAAAAACACTTCCTGGGCAGCATCCTCCGCCTCCTTCTGGTCCCTAAGCACGGCATAAACAGTCCGGAACACATCATGCCGGTACTTCTCAACAAGAACCCTGAACGCCTGGTCACTCCCAGACAGCACCTTCTCAATCAATACTGAATCACTAATCTCTCTCCCCCCTTTCCTACTCCACACAAATAGACGAAGGCAAAACAAAAACCACTACACTTCCTGTAAAAACTTTTGTTGGCTGATTCGGACTGAGTGGGGACGGTTCTGATTTTGCCAGATGTATTCAGTAAAAAAGAATATGGCAGGGGAGATAAGATGCATCGAACCCAAACAATACACTTCTCGAAATTCAATTCTGCACAAATCAACTCCTTCCAAATAAAAAGCTCGGCTTGGTGCCGAGCAATCTTTTGCCTAATTTAATTTGCATAGCGACATTCCAAAGTCGCTCGATATTACATCTCTCACTCTTTTTGATAAAGTTTTTCAATAAATGTTTTAGGACATGTACAGTTTGTACGCAGGCATTTAAATCGACCATTCTAACGGATTATATACTTTTTTCCATTAGTTTTTATTAACGGAAATAAGGCTTAATTTACTCGTATGTAAGATTGTTTTCACAGATTTACCCTCCAAATCAGAGTTAGATCATCAAAAAAACCCTCATAAAAGCAAAAAACTAAGCGGAGTGACCAGCTTAGTTTTTTGCATGAAAGATGCAACGAAAGTAAATCCGCTCTTGTAAATCGCGAAGCCAAGTTCAACAAGGGGGGAATTGCTGCCCTAAAGTAAACCTTTGCAACCTGACTTACTTCCCTTTCCCTTTTAAATTAATGCCAATTGCCGCCCCATTACGGCTCGAATCGGCGACTCCTTTAAAAATTCCTTTTTCATGGTCAATGAGAATACTTTGGACATTGCCAATCGTCGTTGGTGCAGGCCCGAATTTATGCCCCATTTCATTTAGTTTTGAAATGGTATTAGGGCTGATTCCCTCTTCATATCGATAGGAATTGATATTATTTGTGTAAATCCTTGGCTGCTCGACAGCCGCTTTAAGCTCCATGTCATATTCGATCGCATGGAGAATCGTCTGCAGGACGGAAGTGATAATCGTTGGCCCTCCAGGTGACCCGACTGTCAACACTGGCTTGCCATTTTCATAAACGATTGTCGGCGTCATGCTGCTCAATGGTCGCTTATTCGGCTGGACTTCGTTCGCCCCACCAGGAACAGCATCGAAATCGGTCAGTTCATTGTTCAGCATAATTCCGTAGCCAGGAACCATGATGCCTGTTCCGAAAAGCTGCTCAATTGTTGTTGTGTAAGATACGACGTTCCCCCACCGATCCGCTACCGTAAAGTGAGTCGTCTCCCCGTACTTCTTATCATCCGGCTGGCTTGTTGGCGTATAATTCGCACCAGCCTCTTCATATTTCCACGGATCCCCGGCTGTTACATTCTTGTTCACGCTGTCCAGGCTAATCAACTGCTGGCGCTCCTTAATATAGTCAGGATGCAGCAATCCGTTGACGGGCACCTTCACAAATTCAGGGTCGCCGGCGTAAGATGCACGATCGGCATAGGCAAGGTGCATCGTTTCCGCCAGCAAGTGATACTTCTCAACAGAATTGACATCATATTGGGACAGATTAAATCCATCGAGAATTTTTAGCATTTGCAAAAGAAAGACCCCGCCCGAACTTGGAGGCGGCATGCTCGCAATTTGATATCCCTTGTAGTCTCCCCAGATAGGCTCATCGATTGTGACATCATACTTCTTCAAGTCACTTGCCTTCATGGAACCACCGAAATCCTGGACAACATCCGCAAGCGCTTCGGCTATCTCCCCTTTATAGAAGGCATCCGTACCTTTTGAGCGGATAAGCTTAAAGGTTTTGGCCAGATCCTCCTGTACGAGAATATCCCCTTCCTTAAGAGGTTTGCCACCCGGAAGGAAGACATCTTTAGCAGCCGTACGTGACAGCATTTCCTGATTGTCCGCAATCGCTTCAGCAAGGACAGAATCAATCGGGAAACCTTGGTGGGCAAGCTTGACGGCCGGCCCTATCAACTGCTCCATATTTTGGGTTCCCCACATGTCAAGAGCCGTTTCAAGTCCCTTTAATGTACCGGGAACGCCAACAGCTTTTCCACCAGTCGCACGGGTTGCGAATGGTATCGGATTTCCTTTATCATCCAGGAACATATCAGGCGTCGCTCCTGCAGGGGCACGTTCCCGGCTGTTCACGATCGTTGTTTCCTTTGTTTTGCCATCATAAACCATCATGAACCCGCCGCCGCCAATCCCTGACATCATCGGTTCAACGACATTCAGCGCAAACTGGATCGCTACCGATGCGTCAATCGCATTGCCTCCTTTTTTGAGCACATCGGCTCCAATTTCAGAGGCAAGCGGATGAGCCGTGGCCACCATGCCATCCTTGCCAAGATCAACCTGGCTGTAATCGTCATAACTGAACTTCGGCTTTTTCGCCTGGCCAGTAAGCGGCATCGTCCCAACCAACAATAAAATACTCAATAAAGCCAACAAACCAACGCGCAAAAAACTCCTCAAGCCAATCCCTCCCCAAAATTAATTCACTTCTATCGTAGGGAAAAGCGTAGAACATTAGCAAACGATTTGGCAGAATGTTTTGATTTTTGAATACATAGTCCTAGCATTTTTTCGAAAAGAGGGTAATTAGGCTTGCTACAAAAAATGCATTAAAGCCCATACTAATTCCTCTTTTTCAAAAAAAGAACTGGGCTATAAAAGGCATTATATATTTTGCCCATTTAGCCCAGAACGATTATAGTGTATCCATCTTGCTATTTTTTTGATTTTTAAACAAATTTACCTATTAACTTTTCAACCAACTGTAAAGCTTCAGTTCTTGTCTCGTTGGTTATAACAGGGTATGGACCATATTGCACTAGGTTATATGCCGCAGCAACATTTGCCATAGCCGCAATTTTCTCTGGCTGAAAGCCTTCGCAATAGGCGTAAAGTGCAGCAGCAGTAGAACAATTGCCACAACCTGTTGCATCAACTATGTCTCCAATAGTGATACTTGGAGCAAAGTAAGCCTGCCCATCCGAAATCATATACGAACCTTTGCTGCCAACTCGGAAAAAGCATGGGACGCCAAATGCAATAATTGCATCGACAGCCGATTTTTCATCTTCTTTCTCAAATAGGCTCATCGCTTCTGGAAAATTAATTGAATACAGGCCAGCCTTGTGAATTGTCTTCAATACTTTTTCTTTCCGGTTCTTTTCCATTGCTGCGGAAGTTGGAATTTCCCACATGATCTTCGCATTGCATTTCATTTGAATCAGATGCAAGTTATCCCATAAAGGATCTGATTCAGACGCTTCAATATAGATACCCTTTGTTTCATCACTGCAATAACTGGCAATCTGCTCGGCAGTTCGTTTGTCCAACGCTGAAATTTGCTTGTCTATATCCTCGCTATATATCGAAACCTCATCATGAAGACCTTCATCTCCGTATACCAGAGTCGTATATTCCGTACGAGGAAGAATGTAATTAAGACCTTCATAGGAGCAATGGTTTTTATCCATCCACTCTCCATAATAGTTCGAGAAATCTTCGCCTACATTTGATACATAAAGGCAATCGTCACTCCATATTTTTAACCCTTCAAGGCAGAAGATGGCGCCGCCAATATGCCCCTTGCTCGTTGTGCCATCCGCGAATTGAATATCATTCACGATAGTCGGACCAACAATAATATATTTCATAGCAGGACCTTCTCCTTATTTTAGATTAAGACGATCCAACTGTTTTCTTAATGCCTCAGTCTGGTCTATGTTGTTTTTAAGCTCATGCAAAATGGCAAGATTCGACTGAACAGTACGTATTTTGAGAATCATCTCTTTAATTGATGCAGGGTCCAATATTCCATCACCAAGTGGGATATGGGAATCATAGCTAGTAAGGACAATATTAACTCCATATTCCTCCTGCTTATCCCAGCTATCTAAGGAAGTAATTTCTTCATAATATCGTCCTGTCAGCTTTCCGTTGCGGAAAAATTCAGTCTTTTTTAAATCGCAATCGGATAGATGTATACAGCTAACTTGATGAAGCAACTCTGAATCAAAAATGTTCTGTTCAAGCCACTCCTGTGCAAAAATCTGGGGATTGCTGCCATAACACTGTTGTAAATCATACATTTTTGGACTGATTTCATTGTCCGGAAGGAAGAACCGGGCACAATTTTGCTTCTCATCAAAGCCTATTGCATGCAACAAGTGGTTAATATCCCAACTAATCTTTACTTTTTGAAAAGGATCGTAAAGCTGCCGATACATCAATCTGTAATCATCTGCTGTCTGCAAACCATGTTCAAGCCCCCATCCGGCATTTTCTACTTCAATCAATGGGGAATCCTCTGTAATGAGTTGTTTGTCCATCAAATAGTTTAAAAATTGCTGAACCATATAAATCATTGCTTGCCGAATTTCACTCTTAGAAATCGTAAACTCCCACTTCCCATCAATTGGAGCATAATCGATCAAGTGAAAGGTATATGCTTGGGCTTTCAGCTCTGTTGCGATCTGATATTCGTCCGCCCATCTTTTAAACATATGGTCACCTGTTAGATCACCATAATAACTTATAACATCCTCCATGCTTCCAAATCTATCAATCAGTTCATAAAAATTATTTTTTGTAAGAAAGCTTGTTGGATAAGCCCAGTAAGAGCAATGGATTCTTTTTACATGCAAGGCACGAAGTTTATCCAGAATGGATTGCTTCTCTTTTTTTAATTCTTGATCTCTTGAAAGCACATCATCCATAAAAACTTCCATGCCGTCTAGCCCATATTCATCGCAAAACTCAGCCATTCTCCCGCGTTGTTGCTCATCAAAAAGCTCTTCTTTAAAAGTTGAGAATTGCATCAGCCATCCATCCTTCCATTAGATGTTTAAAGATTCTCCCTTTTTAAGTGCCTCTTTTTTGTTTTGTTTTTCCCAAAAATAGAAGACAGGAAGACCTGTAACAACTACTATAATCGCTGTAACAATACTTGGAATAGCAGCCCACATCAACGTGGAAACTACCAAGATCAAACTGGATGCAATTGAAACAATGGCCATGAATCTCCATGCGGGTGCTTTCCATAATGGATTATAATCCGGCTTTTTCCGATGCACAAAAATGGAAGCGAATGTAAGCGTATTCTTTAATAACAAAACGAAAGTGAAATATCCTAGTAATTCAGTGATATTGGATAAGAAAATAAGAACAATCGCCAACAAACACTGGGCCATCATAGAGAAATAGGGAGTCCCATATTTTTTGTGTACTTTACCGAAGCTTTTGAAGAAAAGTCCGTCTTGCGCCATTGCATATTCCAAGCGAGGCTGGAACATAACTGTACCCGATAAAGCTGCAAGGATAACAATGATACCTGAGACTGCAATGAAGGTGCCCGAGACATTACCTAATAAAGGAATTGCCGCACCCGCGTCCGCTAGCGGTGCCTTTGAGTTGATCAATTGGTCGAACGGTATAACCCCCGTTACGACAAAAGTTAAGCCCACATAAATTAGAATAATTATGATAACAGAACTAATCAAAGCCCTCGGCATTGTCTTTTTCGGATTTTTGATTTCGCCCGTCATGTAAGTGCATGCACCCATCCCGTCAAAAGACCAGCTTGTTGCAGAAATGCCGGCAAGCAATGCCATCAACCCAACAGGAGCTGCAGCAACTGCTGGAGTCATGACAAGGTCCCCTCTGACAAAAAACAAACCCATACCAATCAGTAAAACAAAAGGCAGAACCTTAATAAAAGTAATGACCGCCTGGAATTTACCGCCGCCTTCCACCGAACGGATATGGATCATCATAAAGAGGAGAATAAAACCAACCGCCAAAAACTTTATTACGAGCCCATTCATTGGAAAAAGGTAAGCAATGTATTGCACCCCTGCCAAGGAAACAATTGCAAGTGCACTAGAATCATTGGCCCAAAATGATGCCCATCCTGTTAAGAACGCAAGCCTTCGCCATCCCGCGTGTTTAATAAAAACATAGTTCCCGCCATTTTCCGGATACGCTGTCGCTAATTCGGCTAAAATTAAATTCTGGGGAATCATGATTAAACCACCGATTAGAAATGCCAGTACTGTAAAGAGAGCAGACCCTGAGGCGCCTGCTACCTCACTGATTGAAATAAAAATTCCCGCGCCAAGGGTCGTTCCCACTGACAAAGCAATCGTTGGGGCAAGTCCCAATTTTCTTTCCAAATTATTTGCCATCTATCTTCACTCCCCATATAATGAAATCAGAATATTTACTAAAGTGTCAAAAAGACAGGTTCCATTTAAGATCATTCGCCAATCAATTATATTTTCTACTATTCCATTTTTACGCATAACAAATAGACAACTAGTTAGCCGGTCTTTTTGAAAAATATGACACATGCTAAATACTTGTATGACTATACATAATTCTTCTTAAAAATCTCAATTGCCACTTTTAAAACGATTGTTAGGTATTGATTTAAACCATTCAGTACGAACGGATTGCATACTTATAACGATCACTTCTAATATATTCCTCGTTATAATATAGAAGATCGAGCTTCTCAGTAAAAATAGTTTGGCTAACTCTCAATAAAGGAGCTCCAGCCTTGCATTCAAGATATTCCGCTTGCTCCTTTGTCGCGGATTTAACTTCAAAAATATCGTTAAACTCCCTCGCCACGAGACCAGTCTGCTTACGGATCACTTCTAAAATAGACTTATTGTCCAAATCCAATTCCAGTAGAAAAGCAAATTCCGGTAAAAAATAGTCTTCTTCCAGAATTGCTGGAAGATCATTGACCAAACGCAGGCGCCTGATATGTATGACCCTGGAACCTTCCTCTACTTTCAATTGGTTGGCAATTTTTTTATTGGCATTCACATAATTCCGAGAGATAATTTTAGTTCCTGGAACTACATCTGTTTGCTGCCAAGATGCAGTAAAACTTCCACCCACACCGATACTTTCCACATATTCTGGCATTGATACAAAGGTTCCTTTACCATGCCGCTTTACCAAGATATTTTCCTCAACCAATTTCTTTAATGCACTGCGAACAGTTACCCTGCTTATATTGTACATTTCACTCAATTGGTCTTCGGATGGTATACGTTCACCGGGTTTGTATTCGCCAGTTGCGATTTTTTCTCGAATTGTATTATAAAGCTGCTGGTATAGAGGTATCATGTGATCAGCATCTAGTGATTTATAATCCATAATCAATTAATGCTCCTTTAATCCAAAAGATCAAATAGAATTTCAGCCTCCGAGTTACTCTTTCAGCTGATAACCTGATAATCCCATATTTGATCAGCCTCCGTCAATTACCTGCAACCCTCTACAGCTCTCATAAAAAATTGCACATGAGAAGCATCGACATTACCTTTGTCTGTATAGGTATCCTTGAAGTAACTTCCTACGATTGCACCATCGGCAACCTTCAATTGCTCAGCACAATTTTCTGGGGTCATACCCGCGCCGATAATTAATGGGAAATCCTTTACCATCTTCCTGAATTCATTAATTTTCTCGATTGGAGTCTGCATTCCCGTACCATCACCTGTTACAACAAGGGCATCACACCTTGACATTCCGATCTCCAAGTCTTCCTCAAGGGAACGTCCGGATTTGTAAGGCTGATATTTGAATCTTACTCCCCCCATTACGAAAGCTGATGATTCGTTGCGCCATTTTGTGATTTTATCATGGAACTCCGCATCTTTTTCAGGTTCGAGGTGGCCAGCAACCGAGTCTAGCTGAATGAATTTAGCACCATATTTATTCGCAAATTCAAACGCGAGCTCATCATGATCGAGGACATTAACGCCATAAACGATATTGACCTTTTCACGCTGAAGATAGTCCAGAACGGTTGCGACGTCTTCTACAGAGCCAAAATAATTCTCTACAATCACTGCATTTACACCGTTATCAAGCAATAGGTCGATTTCTTTCTTGGCGATGTCCAACATGCTGCCTTCATCATTGCCTTTAAGATGAAGCATTCCCATAATCGGTTTATTGCCTCCGAATAAATCCATAAACTTCCCTTTAACACTCATCTTACTCTCCATTCCGCCGTTTTCTACAGCTGCTAAATTTATCTACGACAGACCGGTTATACCATAAGTTCCCTACGATACAAGACACTGCTCTTCAATCCATGTTCCTTCGGCAGCTTTCTAATCTGTGTGATAACAATTATGAAGAAACCGATTGCAAAACAAATTTAAAACCAAATTACAATCAATTATCGAAATTATCCGACCTCCTTTTGCAATACATCTTAACACGTCTCTTAAAATATTGTCTAGAGTTTTCAGAAAAAAATAATATGTATTATGTTGTATTAATACGTTGTATCACATTTATTCATGTGCTATACTAATCTCGAAATTTCTAGAAAAGGAGCCCTCTGTATGGATCACCAAGGTTACACTTTTTTTATTGGGGATATCGCTTTGGACGAATACTATAGTACCGAGTACTTTCCAAAGATTCGCGACAAAGTTATCGTTCATACTCTTCCTTCCCAAATGGGTGGAATGATTGCAAACGCAGCAAGCGTTTATGCGAGCTACCAACAACCGGCCAAATTTTTAACCGGGTTAAACAACGGATTTATTTCACAAAAATTATGTGAGAGTTTAAGAGAGTCTGGAATTGATATCACCTATATGGTTTGGGATGACTCCTTACCGGATGCAAAAACGATTATCATTCTAGCAGAAGACGAACATACCATATTTATTCCTACCATGGGAATTCAACGTCTTGAAATCTCGCCGGAAACACTAAAGGCTATCTGTAATGCAGAGTATATTTATTCTAACTTCTGTGAATTGAAACCGCTTACCAGTGGTGATTTGGATGCAGCAGGTATCCTTTCCAGAGCAAGATCCCATGGAGCAAAAATATGGTGCGACCTTGATGTGGGAGACCTCCATCCCCAAGAGGAACACCTGTTTAATTATGTAGATACTCTTTTTGTAAATGAAATCGGCTTTAAAAATTTATCAGGAACTAAATCAGAAGAAGAAACGAAACAATTTTTGTTCCAAAAAGGGATTGAAATGATTGTCGTTACTTATGCGGATAAAGGATGCCGAATATTTACAGAGCAAAACGAATTTACTGTAAAAGGCATCAACGTGCCAGTAACCGACGTAACCGGGGCTGGTGATACATTTTGCAGCTCTTTTCTATATGCTTATAAGCTTACGAAAAACATTCAGCTTTCAGCGGAGTTCGCCAATTACGCGGCCGCTCGAGCAGTCACCATTATGGGCGGACGAGCAGGAGCATGCGGGACAGAGACAGTGCTTCAGTTCATTAAAGAACACGGTGAAGACACTGAACGTTTCAACTTCTTTTAAAAAATTGAAAGGATGAGGAAAAATGAAACCAATTGAAATTACATCCATTGATTTTAAAGAGTTTGGCATCATTTACAATATGAAATCCCCTTCAGAAGGAACCGGCATGGTTAATCAAAGTTCTGGTGATGGCTGGGAGGATGCCAATACAGCAATCCCCGTTATTGACTCGCCAGGCAGCCTGGGATTCACGTTCGGCAGCGGCGTCCCATTCACCACTCATGAAATGGAACGCCACATGCATACTCAAGAAGCTTTATTCTGCCAGGACGAACCAATTGTGTTCCTCGTAGCTCCCGCATCAAAAGAAAGCGCTCCACATGTAAAAGATATCGTTCCTGTCCTGCTCCGTCCTGGCCAGGTTGCCGTTCTTCATCGGGGAGTATGGCACAGTTCAGCCCACGGATTGACAAAACCAACCCATTATTATTGGATGGCTTTATGCTATAAAAATGAACCAACTGAGTGGCAACCCATTACCGGCGGTCCCGTTCATGTAGAATAACTACTTAGACTATTGTCCATTTTTGCAGAGTATTTCCTTATTTTAAAGTCAGCTCATACAGCTAAAAGAATTCTCTTATCCTGCTTATACCGAATCTTGTCGGCCAATCCCATTTCATGCAATTTCTTTGGATTTTTCTTATCTTCTCCTTATAATCATTCGAATAGGTTTCTAGGGATTAAAATTCAAAAGCGATTTCACCACCATGCAACTATTCCCAGTAATGAATCGTCAATTAACAGAGATATGTAAATTGAGGGGGGAATAATTTATGATTGCCATTACGGAAAGGTTGTTTTTGAGAGTTTTTGAGGAAACGGATGTGGAAGCTGCGAAATCATTTTGGGGAGACGAAGAAGTTATGGAGCATTGTAACGGTGCGATTCCCTATGAGATGTTGGAAAATGGCCTGGCAGGATACAAAGCCTGCCACGAAAAGCTTGGAATCTCAGTTTTTGCAGTTGTCGAAAAAGAATCTCAAACTGTGATTGGTGCGGCTGGCTTCAATGTCCGAACTACGCCAGAAACAGTAGAATTGATTTACCATTTTTCAAAAGCAGCATGGGGAAAGGGATATGCTACAGAAGCAGCTGAAGCCTGTATTGCGGTTGTGAAAAAACATCCCGGTGTAAAGAAACTTTTCGCCTCAGTCGACCCACAAAACCTCGGTTCAATAAAGATCCTTGAGAAAATCGGCTTTGACTATAAGGGGAAGAAATGGTTCGATGACACCAACCAGGAAGAATCATATTTTGAGATGAATCTGTAAATCAGAATCCTAAATAATTTATCAAAACTAAAAAAGAACCGAGTATATTTCCCTTTATACTCGGTCTTCATTTTTTGCCCTTATCCAATACTGTTAATAATTTTGCTATACCGCACTCCGGCAAGAAATTCAGTTGAACTCGTTCAAAATGGCCGCCGTCTTCAAAAAGTAAGATAAGAACCATTTCAACCTTCATGTATGATGAGTATCACAAAGTAACCGATCATTTTGAAGTAGGATAGAAGATGAGGAAAAATAGTGTGCTATCTCTAATATATCTTCCACGGGAAACTCACGAATCACGCGAATCTCACTTTTGCAACCGCATCTCATATGCCTTATCTATATAGCTGGTTATTTGATCTAAATGATCCACCCACTCCAGCCGAATGTATACCTCTCCTGGAGTGAGCCCTTTATCAGTTTCTTCATATATGTGCCCAAGCAATTCGTCTATCACCCTCTGCATTTTCTTCGCAGTCTCTGTATGCAGTTTTTTTCCTAGATGCAGGATAAAGACTACTTTCCTAGCGGTAGATAGCGTAGCAAACTTATAGCTTCCTCTTTTACTGACATACCCTATACAATCGGTTCGGACCCCATTGTTACTTCGGTAGTGGTAATCCTCAACCTCACCCATGTAAAGACTTTGATTATAAATATAATTATCAATCTCTTTTGCCAGCGTTCTAGCTTTTTCAGTCTTAAAGAAATTAAAATAATGTTCCTTTGACAATACCCTGGTACCAGTAACCCATCCAAAATAAAGATTAACTCCACTAACAGCCACTGGGCCAACGACTCCATCCTTTTTGGGGTCTAAGTTAAACAGATTAACGAAATGAGCGTAATCATTAAACCATTTTCCTTCTTCACTAAATGAATGGATAAGCATCATAGCATTTTTTGCATTTACGTCAATTGCTTCTTTTACTGCCGAAGCAGCGCGGTGAAGTAATTGATATCTTATTTGCAAAATATCCTTCTCTTCTAGATTTAACAAACCTACTAAGTAATTAAGTCTGTTCTTTTTCCCCTCACTTGAATCCCGTATCCAATCTTCGACTTTTACATCAAATTCTTCAGATACCTTACCTTCAACCATGATTGTCAAAAATTCATCATTGGCTTTTGCTAGTACGTAGAGGTCATTTTGCGAACTCTTCCCTCTACCCGGTAAGGAGACAGGGTACTCCGGAAATCCATATAACACCTTCACATTCTGGAAAAGAGGGATATTGCTACCTTTAAATGCCTTCTCAACACAAGCCGGCAGATTATTGGCGTCCTCCCATGAGTAAGCCAATTCGTATGCAGAGTAACCTGGCTTCCAATGTTTTTCCGGGTCAGCTAATAATTCCTTCCAGGACAATACTCCTTTTGTGCTAGTATAGTATTTTCCCATAATCATTACTCCCTTTTTCTTGGCATTAAGTTTCCTTTCAAGGGCAAGTAAATATATCTTCTAATTCTATGGCTGTTTCAACTTTCTTTGTTTAAAAATCTAAACGAACCCCCAGACATTGACCTGCTGATTATTGTACTTTTTCCTTTCAGTTACGTTCCCGAACGGCATTAGCAAAGTTAATAAACAACTTAGCTTCAAATACATTTTTATCTTCGAGTAGGTTAAGCTTGTCTCCTATGATTAGATCCATCTGTTCCGTTCGATTAAGTAATTTCCAACCGTATTGATAGCACTTTTGGAATCAAAAGGCGCCATTGCTTCATCGTCATTTAAACACTTGTTGAAAGTGTTTTCGATATTGGTATATTTATTGATGTACGGAAAAGCTACTTCTTCAATTACATGAAAAATACTATCTACAACATCTTTTATGCTGCTCTCTTCATGTATAGTCCATCTAATCGGTTTACCTTGCGACAAGTTACCGAGCTCTGAACCGATACTGAAAGTTTGTTACTTTTCTTTTTGATTTAATAGAAAATTATTTCTATTTTTCATTTCTTCAAGTTGATTAAATCGAATTCCAACATCAATCATTATGTCAATATCATCAACGTGATTTATAAAACAAACATGAATTGCTACCTTGCCAAATTCAAAAGGCTTCCAGAAGTGTTGTCTCGAAGCGTTATTATTATCCAAATAAAGATAGCCTCTTATGTAATTGCTCCATTAACCCCTTCTTCAGTTCCTGTTTGCTCATATTTACATCACCAACTTACAAGATTCGTGTATATGTGAAACTAAAATCGTCCCCTTTTTGAAACAGTGAAAGACCCATTCCTTACAGAATAAACGTTAATTTTTATATTCACCCATTCTTCCACTTCTCTAATGTCTGCTTCTCCACCCAATGCTTGCAATGCTTGCAATGCTTCGATAATGGCCTCACACTGTGTCACATCCTCCCTCCATTTGAATGAGCTCATAATTCAATTACACTATAGAAGCTGAACCTCTTTCTTGGCTGTTTTTGCTTCATAAAATTTATATTCCTTTTCAAAGCACATGAACCAATAGCCAAAGTCATCTCGCTTGCAGACAGCATGCTTAGCAACATCTGCTTTCCTAGGAGTAAAGAGATAAGCACTAACTCTTTCCAGTTCTTTCTCCACGTCTGGATAACGATAAACCATTAACACTTTCGATTGCTGGCAAGAATTTCTCCCTTTAACGACTTTATTCAATTCTTCAATTTTTTCATTTGAGTTGAGCGTTTGAATTCCTATCACATTATGGGGAATATATTCATTCTCTGTCTCAGAAAACAGCTTATCAATTGTATCCAAATCTTTATTGAAGGAATTCTCTCTTTCCAAATGTAACGCCAAATGATCATAATGCTCCATATCACCCAAAGAGTCCCACCTCCACCAGGCAAGATCCATAGGGCGAGAACGATTTTTTATCTTATCAAACTTTGAATCTTCAACAAATGAATCAAAGCCAAGCATTTCACCCAAATTGGCAAAATAATCGATTTCCCGATTTGTCATCATGGAACGGTTATGGTCTCCCGTTAAGTTCAACCTCCGATAATTCCTTACATATCCCTCAAAAAATTGCATTAAATCAAGATAATTTTTCCCCGACATAAAAATCCTCTTTTCTGTCTTTTCTACTAAATAATACCATATAGTTTGATAAAGTATGCTTAGAATATTTACTTAAAAAACACAGTGTTTTTGGAGTAATAATTTATATCTTAAATATACACCATCTTCCAAAAACTCTATTTTTTCACAGAAAAGGAAGCGCAATGTTGATGCTTCCCCAAATCAGTACCAAATTTTCCATGCTGCCAATGTAACCCTTTAATTAATTCCTCGTTCTTGCTTTTCCTTCCTTTGTTGAAAAATAACCTTTTGTTCGGCGTTAGCTCTGTCTTTTTCAGCTTTTTTCATCTTTAATTTCTCGTCAACCTCTGTCCTATATTTTGCTACTTTTTCTTTTACCATTTCGGAATCTTGTTTGCCTGCCAGTATTTTCACGAACATATCTTCAACTTTACGGCTAACAGTACGGTAAACTCCCATTAAATATTTCCCCCCTTATCCAATCATTTTTTTAGCCACATAGAATCTTCTTCCGAGCCATACAAGGGCAGCTAGTCCTACTCCACTGACTGTAGTTCGTCGGTTTCCTTTCTTT
This sequence comes from Bacillus sp. B-jedd, assembly GCF_000821085.1. Lineage (GTDB taxonomy): Bacteria > Bacillota > Bacilli > Bacillales > Cytobacillaceae > Bacillus_D. The sequence continues at coordinate 1,153,387 of NZ_CCXR01000001.1, read as the reverse complement.
TCAGTTTTGTACTCTGTAAGTCCTTGTTTATAGTAAAATTCATAGATGTTCTTTCCTGCTTTATAGTTATCGGGAATTATTAAGGTATCTCCTTTTCTACCTTGTTTCAAAGCATCTTCTTTAATTTTCTCTACCTCCAAATTTGCTTTAAACCCCTCTATAAACCAGTCTTTAAACTTCTCATTATCTAAATTTGGATCCTTATACTCCAGCATCGTAAATGCCGCTTCATATCCTTGCTGGAAATGGTGATCCTTTAGTTCATTTTGTGCCTTTTCATACCCTTCATCATATGCCTCAATAAACTCATTTTCATTGGGAGCATCGTATACATCGTCTTTCCCATCTTTATAGCCTTTTTCTCGATACAGTTTTATCTTTGCCTCAATTTGTTCAGCAATAGATTTTTTGAAACCGCTTTCAAAAGCAAATTTTAGTTGGTCATGTTTCTGATAAGCTGATGGGATAGCGATTGTATTTTGCCTTTTTCCTAACTGATATCCTTCATCAGAAGCTTTACTTTTTTCAGAGTTTAATCTTTTTTCGCCTTCTATATAACCCTTATCATAACCGGTTGCAAAGGCTATAATAAAAGCATTGCTGCCACGAGAAGTTTTTCCATCCTTCTCTGCCCCTTCATATCCTTCTTTTAAACCTTGATTATACCCGTCCTGTTCTCCAGCTTTACTATCTTGTTGATCCTTTTTAAATTGAATTTGTTCGGGGCTGTTGTTGATTTTAGTCTTGTCATAATCACTAGGCGGTTCACATGGTATTCCATCGTCAATGGTATTGCCCCATCCGTCCAAATTTTCCGGGTCATATGTAGCGGAATATCCCTTAGAATTCCAGTAGGCCACTACCTCATCATAACTACTGAAATCTGAGCAATTCTTATCATTCCTTGTTACTTTTGGTGCAGATTTACTTCCTGACGAGGAGCTGCCGGAAGTATTACCACCATTGTGAAAATGGTATCCCGTACATAATCCTTTGGCTTTTGACTTCTCACTGCAATTGTGACCACCACTTGAGTCAGTTCTCCCAGAATGGGCAAAAGAAACAGTACCAAAAACAAATGTAAATAATACCGCTAATAAGGCAACCTTTTTGTACAACCTTTCCCATCTCCCCTCATTATTTATAGTGTTAATACAATAAGAATCTATTTAATAATTTTACCTTAGATTCCAAATTTTCTCAATAATACAAATATAAATATGGCTATTAACCTTCCTTAAACTGGTTTCCTTGTTCTAAGAGGGAAAATATAAGCTCTTTAGTGTGGGCACCTGCGGATATACCCGCATAGAACCTGAGGGGTCTACACCAAAGTTTGACCAATGCAGTAATTAGCAACTCTAAAAGCCCGAGCATCCCCGCTCGGGCTTCAACATCTTCACCACAATTTCGGTTTCACGACCATGAACCATAGCATCGACATCAATAAAATGATGTAGGTCCAGATGGTACGCTTCAATTTTGCGGTGAGTGCTATTTTATTTGCGCCTTCTTCGGCAAATTGCCGAAGTGTTGGTGAGAATGCCCGGGCCAGGAAAAAGAGAGAGGCGAATAGCAGAGCCAGGGTTCCGACAATCCACGGCGTGCTCCATGTCCATGGGCCGAGGATTACGAGCAGCACTCCTGTTCCAATCAGCACATGGCCAGCATGCTTTGCCAGCCGCACGACTGACTTCAGCAAAGCCAAATAGGCCTCTAGCTCTTTCCCCACTGCATCAGGCAGTTTTTTCACAATGGGTATCAAGATGAAGAAGGGCCCAATTGACGCAATCACGCTTGCGACGTGAAGATAAATGATGATTCGGTACAATAAATCCATTTCTTATTCTTCGACAGGGCTGAATTCATGCACCCAGACGCGCATTTGCGGAAGCCAGGGCATTCCTGGGTGGTAAGATAGGATCGACTGCTTGTACGCTTCTACATTTTCAAATCCTTCACGCTCGGCATCTGCATCTGTCAATTCTCCAAGTGATTGGGAATAGACATTATCCACGACGAATTTCTTTCCTTTTAACTCCATAATTTCGCCTACATCGGCATAACGGCCGTTTCGGCGTGTAGCAGTTTTCTTGCCTTCTAACACTTTATTAACGTCGTCTTCCATAGTGACAAGACGCTCGATCTCACACGTTTTTGGCGGCAAGGCATTGTTCTGTTCTGTCATTGAAAAAACTCCCTTCCTTTTGCACATCTATAATGTACCATATAAAGAAAAAAGAATGCCAATGCGTTCAATGGTACCCATTTAAGAGACAGACCCCGCTTGTAAATAAAATACATATTTTTGTCTTTTTAAGGGACCCACACCAATGTTTTCAAAAGGAAAGCTTGGAACTCGTACGGCAAATGGCAAAGAAAATCAGAAAACTTTTTAGCAAAAATGCCTGCCCAAGTAACATGAGCAGGCCGTCCAATTATTTAAACGTCACATTTACCTTATAACCAATATTCTCAAAAAATACTTTTAACGCTTTTTCCGCATTTTTCTCTGCAGTTTCTAGTAAACCAATAGACTTAGTTTCTTGACGAATTTTCTCTTGTGCCTCAGCGACCAGGTCAATCCCCTCATTCATTTTAACATCATCACGGAAAAGCCCATTCTTGTCCAAGGCTTTTACCTTATCCATCTGTACTGCTGGTTCCTGGATGAGCTTTGCATGAGGAAGGGTAATATCTATTTCTTTTGTTTCTTCATTAATAACCATGTCCTCAGAAGTAACCGCTTTTAAATCAACACCTGCAATAACCGTAGCTGGCACGACTAATAAAACTTCCCGATTTGTTCCTGGCAGAGTAATATTAAAGAAGTTCTTACTATCTTTTATATTTATAACCTCTTTCATATGAGCTTCAGCTGTTGCCAGTGTAGATAGCTCTTGAACGCTTTCAACAAACGTGGCAGACTCTTTTTTGAAGGTATTTCCTGCAAATTGCCAAATTACTACTGAAATGATGATTAAAGGAACAAGGATGGTAAAAATAATCTTAAAAACACCCGCTCTAAAAAAGGACTTAGAAATTCCTTTTGGTTGAGATACATACCTTGTATTTTGACCTACCGCAATAGTTGCAGCACTTTGCTGTTGTGCTTCCTTTAATTCTATTAATAGTCTTTCTAGCTCTGCTATTTTTTCGTCTCTTTCTTCTATACTTTCTCTATTTGATCCCATTTTTTCACCTTCCATTGGGTTTTCATCAATCAAATAATCTTGAAAGCCTTCCTAAATTACATTTTCCTCTCCCAATCGATAGAATTTTTAATTACCAAATTAGGATAAATATATCATAAACTATTACAGCGGAAAGTAGAATAAGTAGGAAAATTATCTAATTATGTAAAGTTTTCCAATAATATAAAAAAGATACCCGGCAAAGTACAAAACTGACTTTGTTTTCAAGCAGCCTAGATATGCCAAAAAGGCCATCCTAATTGGATAGCCCTTGAAATAGACCAATTAAACTCTGTCAGGATTGTCTTTAAGTGAAATAGAATTCTACAAGACCCTCCAGCCATAACAGTTGGATTTTAACAAAAATGCATCAATCTTTAATCTTAAAGATTTCTATTTCCGCCTGCCTCTGAGTTCGTTTATCTTAAATCGACTGTTCCAGTCTTACTGTAGGATTTCAGATCATGGCTTGTTAGCTTGCCCGGTGACAGAGCATATATCGTATCGCCGATATACAGAAGGCGCTTGATTGCCCCATCATATTCTTCATACACGGATGGATGTCCGTTATCGTTATGGGTGATTTCCGCCTTTAGCACAAACCCCTTTTCAGAATCGATGCTATATACATATGCACCCTGGTATTCAAAGATTTGATCATATTCGTTTTCCTTGCTGTTTTGATAAACGGAAATCGGGAATGCAAATACATTCTTATCTTTGTTGAACAACAGGGCTTTATGATCGTAATTCAACGGTGAATACGTCCCCCTGCCACCGATAATTTCTGTGAATTTCTCTTTTGGATTGTGCATATCACTTACATCGAACAATGAAATTTTGACACCGTCAGTCAGGATGCGTGGTTGTGCACCTGCTCCTTTTTCCGCAACGATTTTCGTATCGTGGCCAAAACCAATCAGATGGTTTTCATCGTAAGGATGCAGATAGTTGCTGAACCCCGGAATTTTTAATTCACCCATCACCTTTGGTTTAGCCGGATCACTAGCTTCAATGACGAACAGAGGATCCGTTTCCTTGAAGGTAACCATGTAAATGCGATTTTCCATAAATCTCGCAGAATAAATCCGCTCTCCCCGCGCCAATGACTCAAGCTTTCCTGTCGGCTTCAGATTTTCATCCAGTATATAGAGGGCATTGGAGGATGGCCTGCTTTCATCCCAGGCATATCCCTTTGTCGTTACCACACGAAAAAAGCCATCATGCTCATCCATGGAAAACTGATTCAGCACGGTACCCTGCACTAACGCAGACCCCTGGAATTTCACGTCCATCCCTTTAATCGAAAACTTATGGATAGTTGTATCCGGCGCTATCCTCTCTGTCCAATTCCCACGAGGATGATCAGCCCAATTTGCAATTGCAAGGTAGAGGTTTTCCTTCGACATGTACATTTGCTCCCCGCTGCCAAGATAAGTTGTGATAGCGGCTTTTTCCTTTGGCTGATCGAAGTCAATCGCCGCGATCATTGTAAAATTGGACTCCTTAGATTCGGGGAAATAATTGATTTCATCATAACTTACGATTTTTTCGAAAGGCCCGGATGCTGTATCCGAATACTTTGGACGGATATCGAGTACTTCGTTTTCCCTAAGCAGCCAATAATCAGGGTAATGCACGGTGACTAGATAGATCATGCTTTCCACTTTCCTTGCTGACATGTAGCTTCCCTCCAGCTCAACCTCCCGGATTAGCACAGGTTTGGCCGGATTTTTCACATCATATATAACAGCCTTCGTTGACATCATCATTGGTAAAATCTTGGATTCCTTGACCGTTTGCTCATACGGTTTCGAAGGATGGTGATACTGATTACCGATGACCGCCAATTTCCCTTCGTGTAAGAAAAGCTGGTTCGGCATAAATTTTGAAGGATAAGAAATTTTGGACACAAGCTTCATTTCATCCTCCGGCACTGCTTTAATGATCCGGATTTCATTCTCTTCCGCCTGGAAAATATGCTTCCCGTCCGTTTTGACGATGTCCGCTTCGTCGACTCCCTGAACCTGATTGTTTGTTTCAGAATAGCCATCATTCTTGGAAGAATCAGCGGATGATTTCTCGCCACTCATTGCCGACTCTTGTGTATCACTTTTAAACCAGCGGCGCGAAGTCTTTTCTTCTTTCAAAAGATTATTAAAATAGGCATTCAATTTTTCCTTGGAGCCTATGACAGGCAGCTGTTCTTTTACAACAAACTTCCAGGATTTATTGCTTCCCAAGTTTCTCCCGGCGGAAGATTCAAGGCCTTTATTAAAGTAGAGGGTGAAAAATTTTGCGTCTAGTGGATACCCGTCTTTCGGAGGGTTGATATAGACAGTTTTTTGATCGCCGCTCAAAGATAGACTTGTTTTGACCTTCTTGCCTTGGTCATCCAATACATAGATTGAATCAGAATGAAGACTTTCCTTCGCCACTTTTTCGGTAAACTGAATGCTCCACACCTTATTCGCCAAAACAATGGCTTCTTCGTTTCCCTCCCCAGCGTTTACCACCCTGAACTGCGTTAAGAAGTAGTAAGAAAGCCCAGCTATGAACAACAACGATATCCCGCCTAAAATCATCCATTTTTTCATCTATATCCCTCCTAAAAGATTAGACGGGAATACTGCAGGTCATGTGTCATGTAAGGAACTTCTTTTTGCAGGTATGATGAAAATATAAACAGGAAGCCAAAACCATAAACTAGAGATTTCCTTGCCCAACCAATCTCTTCGTTTTCCTAACTAATACTTCCGCCTTCTAAACCATAGCAAGATTCTGTAATTTTAAAATAGTTTGACGGTTCTCTAAGATAATGATATAAAGCTAATAACAAACATTGCTACAACATGAAGCGGAGGATTTCAATATGGGAAATAACTGTAAGATTTTAGATTGTACAATTCGAGATGGGGGGCTAGTCAACAATTGGGACTTCACCGTCGAATTTGTTCAAGACTTATATAATGGCCTAAGTGATGCAGGCGTTGAATATATGGAGATTGGATACAAAAATTCTCCTAAACTTTTAAACGCGATTGAACCCAACCCATGGAGATTTCTTGACGATAACTTCTTGAAAGAAATCATCCCTGAGAAAAAATTTACGAAACTATCAGCGCTGGTTGATATTGGGAGAGTCGACCCTAATGACATCCTGCCGCGCGAAGAAAGCGTACTGGATATGATCCGTGTCGCTTGCTATATTCGCGAAGTGGACAAGGGCCTCGAGCTTGTGCAAATGTTCCATGATTTGGGCTATGAAACTTCACTCAACATCATGGCTTTATCAAGCGTCCCTGAGAGTCAGCTTATTAAAGCATTCGAATTAGTGAAAGAAAGCCCTGTCGATGTGGTCTATATCGTCGACTCATTTGGAAGCCTCGATTCCGCAGACATTGAGCATCAGGTGAACAAATTCAAAGCCATGCTTCCAAACAAACAACTTGGAATTCATACCCATAACAACATGCAACTCGCATTCGCGAATACGCTTGCTGCCTTACGCAATGGGGTAACATTCCTCGATTCATCCGTCTATGGCATGGGCCGAGCTGCCGGTAACTGCCATACAGAACTACTCGTCAGCTATATACAAAAAACAAGCTATGAGATTAAGCCTGTCCTTGGCGTGATTGAAAAGCATATGCTCGACATGCGCCAAAGGTGGGAATGGGGCTACATCATCCCCTACATGATTTCCGGTGTCCTGAACGAACATCCTCGGGTCGCCATGGCCTACCGGGACAGTGCCAACAAGGATAAGTTTGTCGATTTCTATGACAAAGTAACCACTCCTGAAGCCACGATAGCAACAGTGTCGAACTGATACACCCACGGCTAAACCCGAGGGATTCTGATCCATATCTTTATAGCCGGCGGCCACAGCCGCATCTTTATACGCTCGGTATTTAGGGAATGGATACATAAGCAAAGCCATAGGGTAAGGTCCCTATGGCTTTTTTATAAAGTTTGAGAAGCTGTTGTCACTCGCAAATACTTGGACAATTTAATGATGGATATAAAATACTAAAGCAAACAAGGTCAAAGTCCGTCGCTCTTCCCAAAATTAAAGAGATGCTAAAAATGGGGGTAAAAGAAGAGAATCTCAACGTTTACATCTCAAACTCCCATTCTTCCTTCAAATGGAGGTAGAGGGCGAGAAGGCTATTTTCGAGTTCTGCCTCTGTGTGGGTGTGCCACTCGACTCCTGCTTTTGTAAGTAGTATGGCGGCAACTTGCTTTGTTAGTTCAGTTTTTTCGTTTTCGGGGAGCTGGAGGAAGCGCGCGGCGTATGTGTTGATGAGCTTCCAGTCCTTGGCACTGAAGGATTTGATTGTCCAGTCGCCAAGTGCCAGCGTTTCCTTGCCGACGCCCCTGTTCTTTATTTCCGTTTCCAGCGGCGTACTCTTTTTTCCCTTTTTCACCTTTCGCTCATGTATGACAATCGTTCCAGCGACAAGGTCACCGAGCCGCTTGTGCTGTTTATGGAAAAAAACCATAACAATACCGATGAAATAAAAGCCGGGAAGCATGTCAATGATGCGAATCAGATTACGGATTAGGCTCGACAGAAGTGTGATGCTATGTCCGTTTTCCTGCATGACACGGATGCCTAGAAGCTTTTTCCCAAGCGTCCTGCCCCCGGAGAAAAACTCATATACAAAAAAATATCCCCAATTGACGACAAACAGCCCGATAATAAGAAATCCAAGTACATATGATTCGGCATAGCGGATCATCCAGACCTCAAAGCCAGACCCAAGGGAAAATAACACAATCAGTACAACAGCAATATTGAATGCCATTAAAAGCGCCTGGTCAATCAGGAACGCTGCCGCCCTGCTGCCAAGTCCTGCGGTTTGGAATTGCAAAGAAACGTATTCCGGTGTTTTGATATCGATTTTCTCCTGCTGCATGCTACTCCTCCGGCTCTTACTTTTTTCTATTAATCTTTCTATTCTCGGCAAAAAAATCTATAATGAAGATAAATGACAAATAAATCCAGTATAAGCAGGTGCCTATATGGACGTAAAACAGCTGATCAAAAAACATCGTGAAGAATGGAAACAGCTTGAACAGCTCCTAACAGAGCTTAGCGGGCGCAACAAGGGAATCACCGGAGAAAAAATCGACTCTTTTCACCGGCTTTACCAGAAGGCCTCCCAAAACCTCTCCTATTGCCAGACACATTTTCCTAATGACGATGTAACCGGATACTTGAATGGCCTCGTTTCAAAGGCTCATAATCTCCTGTATAAGGACCAAATCTCAAGCGGCAAGCAAATCCGCTATTTTTTCAGCACAAAATTCATTGGGCTGCTGCTTGAACAATGGCGGTTCGTCTTCATAGCGTTCGTGCTGTTTACCGTTGGGGCGGCCGGCAGCTTTGTTGCGGTCGTAAACGACCCGCTCCATATATATACACTTCTTCCCGATAACATCTCGCATGCGGTCGACCCGGACCGTCTCGGGGAAGGGCATGAATCCATCGATTCGGCCGTCATATCCACGGAAATCATGACGAACAATATCCAGGTCGCGTTTCTCGCCTTTGCCGGCGGCATTACCTTTGGGCTTTTGACTGTATATTTGCTCATTTACAACGGTGTCCTCGTCGGCGCCCTTGCCGCCCTTTTCTGGCACTCAGGGAAAACGTATGACTTCTGGGCATATATTGTCCCTCATGGCATGATCGAATTGACTGCCATCTTCATCGCTGGCGGCTCAGGCCTTTTGATGGGCTATAAGCTGTTTGTACCCGGCAATATGTCGCGCGGCTACCAGCTGAAAATGCAGGCAAAACGTTCCGTCCAGCTGCTGCTCGGCACCATTCCCTTGTTCGTCATCGCCGGGATTATTGAAGGCTATATCACACCTTCAAGCATTTCGCTCGAAGCAAAGTACGCGGTGGCCATTTTAACTGTCCTTGCACTTCTTCTATATGCCATTGTCGGAGGACTGAGATTTTTTAAAACAGCCCCTAAAGAGCATTTTGGTTCATGATGTCGATATAATGCGAAATCGCCGTGACGGCGAGATGTTCCTCTTTGGCCTCCACCATTTGGAGGCCTTGCTTTTCCCATTTGTTTTTGCCTCTTTGTTTAAGCAGCTCCTGTTGCTGCCCGATACTCTTGATCATCGCCGTTTTCACCTCGTCAGGCCTCATTGCGATTCGTTCTTTTAAGGTTCCATCCTCGATTCCAACCATGAAAAACAAATGCCGTTGCCGCAGCCGTTTCAAATAAACGAGCGTGTTTTCTTCATAAAGGAAGGTCCGGACATCGCTGAACAACAACAGGAGGCTCCTCTTCTTCTGGACAGTCTCGAGATACTGAAGCACTGTCCCGTAATTCGGCTCGACAGGATCGACTTCAAGACCGTAAATCGCCTGAAGAATTGTCTGAAGATGATTCATCCCCTTTGCAGGCGGGACATACACCTTAATGTTTTTTGAAAAAGCAAGGACTGATACATAGTCGCCTTTTTGCAGTACAGCGGCCGCCACTGTCATCGCTGATTCCAACACCTGTTCCAGGCGGTTGCCTTTTTTCAATTCGGCTCCCATCATCCTCCCGCAATCGATCAGTAGCGTAATGTACTTCCCATGTTCGGGTTCGTATTCATTCGCCATCACTTCGTGCAATTTTGCAGTCTGGCGCCAATTGATTTTCCGCGGATCATCGCCGGGCACATAGGACCGCACCTTGGCAAAATCGCCTTCGCCCATCCTTTTTCGGCGAATAGCAGTACCTTCATGCAACAGGAATTGCTGGGCATTTTCCAGATACCTGCGCGTTTCCGTCAAGTCAGGAATCACCTTGACCAGGTCGGCAAGATGAGGCGTCACCTGTTTTTCCCATAACCCGAGACTGCTGCGGTAACGAAAGAATAAGTTGCCAATCTGATAATCTCCGCGGACAGAAGCGACCGTTTCATACGGGATGATTGTTTCCGATAGTCCATTTGCACTGCCAGTGATAGGAAACGGCTGCCGGAAGGTTTGCGGTACCCCATCGATGAACCGGAACAAGAATGCGTGCCGCGATTGGTTCGCTACCAGCACTTCAATCCTGGCCGGTATTCCCCTCTCCATTTCGTCTGGGAATACCCTCTGGAAGGACAGCTCCTTTCGGCTCGGTGTAAAAAGCAAATCGGCCAGGCTAAGTGCAAGGAAAAGCACATTCGCACTAAAAATCACCAACCAGGAAACCTTAATTATGACTGCACCCAATAAAAGGGCTGATAGCGGCAAAAAGGCCAGTAGCAGCCTTTTTGTTGGGACAATGCCCCTATCTCGGAACAGGAACCGATCCCACAAGTTCTTCAATGATCTGGTCAACGGCCGCTCCCTCCAATTCCATATGCGGTGCAAGCTGGATCCGATGCCTTAGTGCTGGTTTTGCCACCATTTTCACATCATCGGGCGTCACATACTGCCGGCTCGACAGATAAGCCCAAGCGCGCGCCGCTTTTCCGATGGATATCGCGGCACGTGTACTCGCCCCATAGCGGATATAGTCGGACTCCCTCGTTTTCCTGACTATTTGCATCATATAATCGAGCACTTTGTCCTCGACTGTAATCGCCGCGATTTCATTTCGAATAAAGATAAACATTTCAAGATCAAGGAGCGTCCGTATGTCTTCGACAGCAAAAACATGGTGCAGGTCGTTTTTCAGCACCTGTTTTTCCTCCTCAAAGGCTGGAAAGCCAATGGCCAGCTTAAACAGGAACCTGTCCTGCTGCGCCTCTGGAAGTGGGTACGTCCCTTCGAATTCGATTGGGTTTTGAGTGGCGACAACGAAAAACACATCCGGCAGACGGTAGGTATCTCCCTGGATTGTCACCTGCTTCTCCTCCATCGCTTCAAGCAATGCAGCCTGTGTTTTGGCGGGTGTGCGGTTGATTTCATCCGCCAGGAGGATATTCGTAAATATAGGCCCCTTCAGTGTCTGGAAGCTGCCTTCCTTCATATTGTAAATCATGCTTCCGGTAATATCGCTCGGCAGCAGATCTGGCGTAAACTGAATGCGGCTGAAATCCCCGCCGAGCAGGCCGGCAAGTGTCCGCACTATTTTTGTTTTCCCGGTGCCCGGTACTCCTTCGAGCAACACATGGCCTCCTGTCAGGACCGCACACAATAGCAGGCGCAGATTCGTACCCTGTCCAAGAATCCTTTCCTCGTAGGAATCCAATAATGCTTGCAGCTGTTTATTCAACCTTTCTCCACCTCTATCCTCAAGTCGTCGAGAAGCCTCGACCAAAGCAGGTATTCTTGTTTGTTCAGCCCGTCTTTCGCCAAAACGGCGGAAAGCCCCTGTAAAAACTCTTTTATTTCCTCTCCGGATTTTACAGTCCATTTTCTTTCCAAATAATCTGACGCATCAATCCATGGAATTGAATAAGGAATTCGCCACTTTTCCTGAAGCTTTTGCTTCGTATAATCGGCCTGAATCTTGATGCTGTCCCCGTAACGCCTGCCGCGGATATACCAAGCTGCGAGCGCCCGGATGCCTTCGTCACTGAAACGAACGGACTCCTCACGCGGTGCGTAAACCGGGCCAAACCGTTTCCCTTTTAGCCAAAGGAAAATGGCGGTGGCAATCGTCCCTTGAAGGACAAGGAGCAAAAACCATTTCGGATAAACGAGTGCTCCTGACAATGCGCTTCGTTCACCGTGCACATACTCATCAAACAAAACGGCAGAAGGACCGGCATCGTTCACGATTTTCAAAAAGACGGTAAGGTTGTCCTCCTTCAGCACTTCACTGTTCGTGATAAGTTCCGGCGATACGAGAACATATAATTTACCTTTTCCAACCGCCCTTTGGATGGCGACAGCACCCTCCTTGTCGTTGAGGAGAATCTTATCCTTTTTTGATGGAATCAGCCTGTTAGGCAGGTTTACATTCACTTTGTATGTATTCTTTTCTTCATCTTCCAGCACGTTCGGTTTTTCCACTGGTTTTATGGCTGCAGTTTTCAAGTCGAAAAAACCGTCCGGGATGTGTGACAGAAGCAGGATTGAATTCCCCGCCTCCATGAATTCCTCATACTGCTTCATTTCTGTGGTTTTCGAGATATTCAGCGGCTCCACCATGATCAGAAGCTGGCCTTGGGCCGATTTAGGAAGTACCTTTGGCGGGTGTACCCATTCCTTTGCACTTTTCTTATCTTGCAGGAACGTATAAATCGCCTTCACTCCGGTTGGTGCCGGCGATGAGGCAATGTATTTTGGATAGTTTCTTGCTTCAGGCTGATATCCAATAATAAGAATGGCTATAAAAACCGTAATCAGGCCAACAAAGGGAAGCCATGAACGCAGAAGTGATCCACGTTTACCCATCATCGCTCCACCCTCCCTTCCTCCAGCCATGCAGTAATTTTGCCGCGGAAGGAGTGAAAATCATTGTTGCTGATTTGTCTTTCACCGTATGTCACTTCATCAAATACAGAAGCAAGCTCATAGAAACGATCTGCATCAGTCCTGCTGGATTTACCTAGTTCAGCGAAGTATTCCCAGTTCGTTTTCCACTGTCTTGCCTCAATGCTCTTTTGCTTGTCCAAAAACAATAGCAGGGCGAGGAAAAAATGGCGGACAGCCGTACGGAGCTGGCCTTCAGCTTCAAGCCTGTAAGCCCTCTCCATATGCATCTCATACGTCCAGTCGATTTCCCGGGAAAACTGAAGCGGCTTATATTCCCTGCTCAGCATTTTCCTGCGGCTATTCCTGATCGGCAGATAGGCAATCCAGGCTAGTATGAGAACAGCAAGGGCAATAATTGCAATGAGCAGCGGCGCCGCAGCTGACCTGGACCCTTCCAGAGACGGAAACCAGCTTTCCAAAAGATCAGCGAGCCAAGACATCGCCTGATTCCACCATTTTTCAACGAACCCGGGTGGTTTGGAATAAACAGTATATTCATCTTGTTTAAGGATTTCTCCAAGTTCTTTCTTTGCCTCAGTAGAATCAATCAAATCCTTCACCCAACTCAAATTCGAATTTTGCCATTAAGAAGAAAGAGGCCCATATTCTGAAAGCAATTCCTTCAGGTCTTCCGCCTCGTTTCTCACTTTTAAATCAAGGTAGATGACACAATAACCTACTGAAAAAAACATCGTTGTCAAAATGGAAACTAAACTAACAATGATTGACAGCAATACACTGCCTCCCAAAAAGGCTGTAAAGGCCATCTCGACGGATGTTGCGATAATGGTCGTAATAAGGGAAAAGACAATATAGATGCCGAGCAGCTTCCAAGTCCGCTTTTTCGTCAGCTTCCAACTGCGGCCGAGCCCTGGGGATTTACGGTCCAGTACAACTGAGCCAAAGTAAAAGCTGAAGCGCGTCAACAACAGTGCCGCGACAAGGAAAAGACCAAGCGAACCGATGACGGTCAGGATGATGCCCGTAGCATTATTGTATAACGCGCCAATCATACCGCCTGTGACTATTCCGATAGTCGGGATGGTAATAAAGGCGATGGCCATGAGAAAGAACAAAATCGAGCTTCCAATCATTGCCCAATAGCGTGACAACGCCAATTTGAACACCGAACCAACCGTGTACTCTTCGTTTTTACGTACATGGTTAACTGCGAAAAGAATGGCTGCTTGGGCAATTGGAAATAAAAACAGGCTAAGCAGCGCGGTCACACCGATTCCAACAAGTTCACCCGTCATAAGCGAGGGGTCAACTTCCCTTCCCTCCAAGCTAGCCATCATTTGCTCAAACCAATCTCCCTCCCCACTATTATCACGAAACAATGGCTTACCCGCACCCACCTGAAACAACGCATCAATAAGATAAACCGGTCCCATGATAGCCAAAAGCACGGTCATGAACTTCTTAAAATGATTCTTACTCAACGTAAACGTATGATCTAAAATTTCCCCAACACTCTTTGGCCTGCTAAACTTATCATCCAATTAAAAATCCTCCCAAAAGTAAGATAATTCCATACTTTTCATTTTAACATGAGGAATCTCCCCTCGCCCCCATTATTTCAAAAATTTTGAAATTCCTAGAGGTGCCTTGCACATATTATAAAAAGAAAGTGAGAAGTGGCTTATCACACTTCTCACTTAGCATTATGTAGGGATTTCATGCAGCGATTAAGGATGGCCGGGATAACCACCAGATTCCTCCGAAAACGATGATTAAAACAAGGATAGGCAAAATAATTTTCAGACCAGCAGCTTTTAGGGAAAACTTGGATTTCCCTTTCGGTGGAGAGAAAGATCTTGAGTTATAATCTATCGCAATAGCAGCAGCACTTTGCTGTCGTGGTCCCTGTAATTCTATTAATAGTCTTTTTAGCTGAGCAATTCTTTCGTCTTTTTCTTCTATAATTTCTCTATTCGCAGCCATTTTCTCACCTTCCCTTTGGATTTCCATCAATCAAGATAGCCTACCCAATTGTATTTTTCCCCATGGATTCCTATAAAATCAAATTAATTACCATAATATTATAAATATATAATAGACTATCCCAAGTGAATGTAGAATAAGCAGGACCATTATCTAATAATGTAAATTTTTCCAGAAAAGTGAATGGTAATATAAAATGCCCCGCGTAGTATAATTACGACTTTATTTTCCAGGGACCTGGTTATCCAAAAAAAGCCATCCTAAACGGATAGCCAGCCCTTTTGAATAAATCTATTAAATTTTACAAGGAAGTTCTTTTACCTAAAAGAAAGAATTTAATTCTTATGTTTTCCTTACCAAGGATACAGACAAAGGATTTGTCTTTTACAGGGTCTGCCGCCAATGTTTTGCGCTTTCTACCTTACATTGTATAGTGGATACAAAGTTAAAATGACCAAACAATCCCTCTTTCAGCAGATAAATTGAAGAAAGAATTTCCAGTGAATCCTACCAGGATTTCATTTAAGGTTCAACATGCTATAATTATAAAAAAGTTAATTTTTAACGGATTTAAATAAAAGATACCTTATTGTGGGTGATAACTTGAATTGGAAAAGTTTTGAGAATGATCCATTCTATAGCCAAGTGCTAACTTATTGGTATGATGAATGGAATTCGATTTCTGAAGAAGTTAAAAATGGAATGATTGGTATCAATATTGTAAATATCAGGGTTGTTCTTTTAGACATTATTAATGAGTATGAATTAAATCAATTTGAAAGTGAAAATAATAGAAAAGTATATATCAAATTAATTGAGACTCTTATTTCCAAAAAATATATTAGTATTTTTAGGGAAGAATTATTTATTTTGAAAGAAAAGTTAGAGAAAAAGGAAAAAACAGCAGTTTATGTTATTTCTAAAGAATTGTCTAGTCTCATTTCTAAACAAAGCTTTGCACTTGTTCTATTTGATGAATTGTTTTCAATTTTAGAGAAGAAATTATTTCAAAAAATAGATCGATTAAAAGTAAAAGAATTGACTAAAGAAATTATAGTTGATTTGGTAACCTCTGGAATGAATATTGAAGATGTTAAAAAAATAGTTTCAGAAGTATTTGAATCGTATTTTATCCAGGAAGAAAAAATTCACATAATTTATAGAGGAATACCGGGAAATCTAGGTACGGATGAAGAAAAAAAAGATTTTATAGACCACTTGAGTATTCAAGATCGATTGGATTTCTTCCGGAAAAAGCTACTTTCTGATGAAAAAGATTATATTTTTATTTATCCTATTTGGGGTATGATTACACATCCTATAAAAAGTAATGATATTTCAATATTTGGCTGCCAGCTATATAGTCCTGATGTGGAAAAAATGCTTGGAGAGGATGTTCATTTTGATGAAACATTTGATACAAGCCCCATCGAAGAGCGAAGTAAAGAAATTGATCCTAAAGATAGATATAAATATCGAAGTAAATGTAATGCAAAGATTCTAGTAAGAGCAACTTCTTTAAATTCTGCAGCAAAAGCAGCTGAGTCAAAATTTTTGAACTTACTGAGTTTGTTGAATCTTTATTTTGCTCAAAAATATCATGAATTTTTTTGGGATGGTCAATATATAGGTGAAAAAGTTGGTGAAGATTATAGTTCATTCGGTACTTTGTTTGGTTCTAGGGATGATAAACAAGTGAGAAGGAATCTAAGTAGGAATGACCCTAAATTTTTAAGCGATAAAAAGTACGAAGATATCAAAAGAGTTTCACAAATCATAGAAGAATTAGAGAAAAGAGACTTGTTTTATGAAGCAAATACTATTTTAAGTGTCATTGATATAATGTCTCAGGCACAATGGCAGAATGAAGAAAATAAGCTTTTGAATTATTGGATTGCTGTTGAGAGTTTAGCGAACATATCAAAAAAAGATGAAGAATCTAAATTTGACTTCGTTAAAGAAATTATCTCAAATATTTATTTTCTTTGGGAACAATACAGACCTCTTCAAGATCTCTTTAGGTTAACAGAAATCTATAGTCGAGGTTTTTATGAAAAAGATGATACGATAAATATACCGAATGATTTCCTTGAAAGTGTAGGAATTTATAAGGCTCGTTCGGAAGACTCCGTAGTGTCTTTGGTGAATTTTTATAACCAAATGGAAGAATTAAAAAAATATACTTCAAAGGAAAGTTTTTTGGATGAAATCGAAGATACAATCAATTTCTATAAAGATAATAAAGAGGCTTTAAAACGACTTAGAGAAAAAAGAAGTCAAGTTAAATTAACAGTTGATTATATATATAAGTGTAGAAACCAAATAGTCCATAATGGTTATGTTGATAAAAACCTTGTTCCCTATCTAGTTAACTTTTCCGAAGCATATGCAAGTTCTTTGTTTAATAGAATATTGAACGTATATTCGGACGGAAACTTTAATCTGCAAAATTACTTTATAAAAGAGATTTATGATGGACATTTATTAGAGAGAAAGCTTTCTAACAGCATTCCTTATAACCTTGGTCTGAGTGAATAGATTAAAATAGTTGTTGAGGATGCCTCTAACCTCTCGAATAACTTCTGAAATTTTATTTCTAGAATGACTAGTACTTGAATTACTGTTCGTTCGTTAACCGTTTTTTTTAATCGCAGTTTCAGCAGAATATTTACGCTAAATAATCGTAAAAAAACTCCTGTATTAAATTAAGTCATGTTTTGTACACATGTCTTTTTAATATACAGGAGGATTTTTTAGTTAACAAACTGGCTCTTTAATCCGCAGGTGGTGGCTCTTTCCTCCGTGGATCACTAAATCAAGACTCCCCAACCGCAAGGGGCTTGAGTAGTCTTTCCAACGGGACAGCTTATGCCATGAGTTTGAGAGGATTGGTCCTGTGGAATTTTAAAAAATGTCGCTCTATTCCATTTCTATATACCTATCAAGTAAACACTAGTTTAAAAAGTCAAAAACGGCTGGATATCAGCCGTAAAGATTTATAAATATTTAAATTTCATTCATGTCAATATCATAGCCAACGTTTTTTAATTCTTTAGCTAATTGATATCTCCAAGCACCTGTTGAATCCATAGGAATGAACAGAACTCCCTGATAATCAGATGGAATTTCAACTCCTTCTCTATAAAGAGCACAGACATTTTTTCTTGATAACTTCCCTATAAAGTATCCTAGTTCAAAAATTACGTTCTGTCTGGCACGAGGTTTTGCGCTATCTACTTTTCCATTTGGATAACCTATGTCATCAGGTGTCATAAGAATAACCGCAAAATTAACAGAGCCAGAATATTCTTCAAATTTTTCTATTATGGTTTTACCTCCATTGGGTTGCTCATGGAGTATAATCGGATTTAAATCAAATTTTGAAAGCAATCTTGCAACCGTTTCTTTTGAGCCTTCATCATGTCCGTGAACAATAAAAACATCACTAGTCTGAATTTTGCCTTCTATCCGGTTTGAAGTAACTGTTCGTACAATTCGATTTTTCTCAGGGATGATATCTAGCCTATCAAAAATAGATTCTAATTTTGTTAACTTTACTTCAACATATTCACGATAATCATTAACTACATCCTGAAAGCTATAATCACCGTAAATAAAACCAATATGACTACCAGCTTGTGAATATTCATCAGCAATAGATGAATTATCAAAAAGTCGGTTTAAAAGTTCCAAATTATATTCCGACCATTTTCTTTTTTCTCTTTCTGCCTCCTCCAATATTTGTTCATTATTAATATTCAGTCTTAATAATTTTTTGCCTTTTTCTATTCTATCTTGAAGTTTAAGTATCGCCTCTTCAGTCGTAGTTTCTAATTTTGGAGGTAATTTAACTTCTTTTACCGGTTGTTTCTTTTGTGCCATGCTTTACACCCCATTACTGTAGTTTCTTCTGATATAAAACTAACAATTTTTAATCCGCTTCATTTACCATTATATAACAGCTATTATTGATTTGTCCTAATTGGAAACCTTTTTTAAATATATGGATACTATTTAACTTTTCATACGAAAATTGTAACAGGCAATGGTTATTTTTAATCTCACCCAAACCTCCCAACCTCCATAAAAAATCCCAGCTCCACCGTCCCAATCGGCTCATTCCTTTGCTTGGCCACAATCACCTCAACCAACTGTGTAACCCTTGCTTTTCCCGAGCACCAACCGCCATCCCTTCCCCCTGCCTTTCCCGTAATACTCCTCCTGATACAGAAACGCAATCACATCCGCATCTTGTTCGATTTGGCCCCTGTCACGCAGATCCGAGAGTATTGGGCCTTTGTCCTGGCGGCTTTCGACACCGTGGCTGAGCTGGGACAAAGCAATGACGACCACAATTGATTCGCGGGCCATCTGTTTGAGTGACCGGCTGATTTCGCTGATTTCAGCCTGGCGGTTTTGATGATAGCGGCCAGCTCCGGCAATCAGCTGCAGGTAATCGACTACAACCAGCATCCTGCGCCCTTCCCCGTATTCCTTCCTCAGCTGCCGGACGCTGATGTCCATGCCGGCTATGTCGAAGATCCTCATGTTCAACTTGGACAGGACTCCCATAGCAAAATTAAACCTATTCCAGTCTTCGTCCTCAAAGCAGCGGTTTGGATTTCTCATCTTAATTCTGCAGATTCTTCCTATACAGCTGGCGGCCCGCTTAAGGAGCTGCTTTTTTGACATCTCTAAAGAGAAAACTGCGATGACGTCCTGATTTGAGGCATTAAACGCAATGTTCAATGCAAAAGCGGTCTTCTCCATAATAGGACGCGCGCCGACAACGACCAGGTCAGATTCCTGAAAGCCGCCGGTAAGCATGTCCAGCTTCTGAAACCCGGAAGGTATTCCGGTAATCTCACCCTGGTCCTTTCCGCAGTCTATGTACACATCGACGAGTCCTTCTCTAATCTCCCCGACTTCCCCTTCGTCCTGCAGTTCTTAAATCAGCCTTAGCTGGTTGATGCCGTCACTGAGGACGTCCTGGATATTCTCGTCAAGTGCCTTGTCCCTGATTTTTCCGGCAATCTCGATGTCTTTCTCTTTCCTGGTCAAGTAGTCGCTACTCTTCAGCTTCCTGTCGCATTTGCTCAAGAATCTGTCTTTGTTCTTCTTTCTCTTTTCCTTTTGTATATAATACTTGTATTCTATTTGAATTGCATTTTCAAACAAGGGCTCTAATTCTTGAATAAAACGTGTAATGGTTGGCAATATGCTTGCATTACCATTTCCCGCAATTGTTTGCTATTTCTGTGTAAGAGATTTAGCAGATGTCATCTCCTTGTCCAAATTTGTATAGCTTAGAGTATAAAGTATATTTTGAAGTTCAGCTTGCAACCCTATAACCAAGATAAATCAAAATATCAGCCATTTCCTCTTTTATATTCTGCTTCGAATCCCGAACAGCTTCTTCACTGTTTTTCCATTGGAAGTTCTCGAGTAGCTCGTTAGCTTCAAGGGAAATGGAAATTGCTAAATCTTTTTCGTTGCGGTATGGTTTTCAGTTGCGCTCATCGCGGAAGTTTAAGATTGTTTGATGGATTTTGTCCACTTCAATTCTCCAAAAAATTTTATCTTTTTTGTAACATACTTTATAAATTTTATCATTCATTCAATTATCGGTATATTGTTTAGAAAAATTAAAAATAGCCAAGTATATCACGACTTGGCTAAACAATAAATTTCTTTTCTCCTGCTTCGGGATAATTTTTATCTAAGCGACAATAACTTTTCTTGTATAATTATATAATGCCTAAGCCAGAATAAGTTATTACTTCTTCTTCCTCAAACCATTCCCTAAGAAGAACATTAGTTTTTACAGCTTCAGGATTTTTTGAATAAGCTACTATTGCTAAACTCTCTTCTGCCCGACTACACGCTACGTAAAACAACCTTCTTGTACGATCAATACTAGTTTCCTTTCCGTCCTTTTCATTTTTAATATCTGTCTTCGATTTATCCTCAGCTCCAAATAGTTTTTCATAGTTGAATAGAAAACCTCTTGCATCACTATCATCTATAATAGTCATTACCCTTGGAAACTCCAGTCCTTTTACACCCTGATGAGTCATAAAAGAAGCATAACCAGATAAATACGCCCCATATGCTCTTACTTGACTAATGGGAGCATGAAAACTTGCGAGCAATTCATCTAGATAATCATCAATACCAATATTCTCAGCTTCATTTTCATCTTTACTTGTAATACCAAGATCACTTCTCAAGAGAAGTTGAGCTAATGTGTCAGGTAGATTAAACAAATTTTGTGCTTTAATTAACCTTAATACCTCCAGACATGTTGGGTCGATATGTTTGTCTATTTCATTAAAGAACTGCTTTACTGCTTTGTCAGTTTCTTTAACTCTGACTAATTGCTTTATTTCCTCATTAATTATTGTCATTAGAGGAGAATATTTACATAGTATTCTCGCAATAGTAAATTGATCTCCTATTTTATGAGCATCAATTAAGGGCAAGATCAAATTTATAAAAAAATTCAATTCTTCGGATGTGCCTTTTAACAAAGAATCATTATATTTTTTTGACTTGTACAATGGCTCGAATAATTCCATGAATCCTAATCGCTTAGCCGCCATATGGTGTTCCAATATAAGGGTGGTATACCTAGACAGCTCCCAATTCTCATCACCTGTAATTGATGTCATCTGTCTAGCAACTTCTCGTTCTATTTTCTCTCTATCACTTTCTATAGGGGCAATGAATAGACGGACAATTCCTTCAGCCTTATCTGTTCTGGATAATTGCTCTTTATCATCCACATCAGACCGAATTCTATTAATAAGATTTATAATTCTAGGAGGACAACGGTGATTCATTTTCTTTCGAGGGGTTACCCATCGAGCTGGTAAATCACGTCCTAAATCTTCTTTTCCAGAAGCATAAATTCTTTGCATTGTGTCCCCAAACAAACCAAGAGTAAAAGAATGATAATGAATTCTTTCCACTTCAAAAAGGGCATTAATCAATTCTTTACTTGTATCTTGACTTTCATCTATAAATAGAATGGGAAATTTTCGAACCAAGATTTTTTGCATCAAAGGTTTATTCTGTAAAAAATAAGCACCTATGCTAATTACATCATTATGGGATAATGATTGTTTATCTTGATTCATTCCATTTGGGCTGTAAGTGAATTGCTTTATTTTAGGTAATTCATCAATAATCTTGATATTTTTTTCAATCTTTTGTTGGCGCTCGTAATTTATTTTTGCTCCAAGTTTACCTTTGGCTATCAACCCTTTTAATTCATCAATTTCTGCTGCTAGTTTGTTTATTTTCCATTCTTTAATATCATTGTTAAACCCTTTTATAAGTTCCCAAATAAAAGAGTGGATTGTAGATATTGAAAATAACGGATTATATTCTAAACGGCGTTCAACCTCTTCACAAGCTGCATTGGTATAGGTAATAACCGCAACTCTTTGTCCAGTTAATCTCATTTTTGTTTCGTATTTTATTCCAAATTCATTTAGAACTTTGACCAAGGTTCTCGTTTTTCCTGATCCCGCACCAGCAAATAAGAAAAAGCTTTTGGGCTTTTCAAGGTTTAAGCAATTTAATATCTCTGTATCCACATGGTCATCCATATGATTATCAATGTTATACTCAGCCCTAGCCATTCATACTCACCACTTCTTTTACATCTTCTTCTACGAACTCTTTTGCATCGTTCTGCTCAATACCTCCCAGTTGTACATCTAACCATGAAAGTCCATCTCTTATATATTTAGGAACTGTAAGTTCCTTAGGATCAATTAAATGAATAATATCTAATGCAAATTCAGCTTTTTTTCCAGTCCTCAGATCATTAAATAATTTTTCTCCCAAATCTGTAATAGAACTTATTTCATTCAGAGCATTTTTAAATTTTTTAATCAATCCTATTCCATCTAATGTGCTAAAAATACCTATATTTTCATAAACCAGAGCATCTTCAAAAGTATATGGTAGGGCTTCCACCTCTACTTCATCTTGAACCAGCCTAACGTTTACTGGATGTTGATAAGCAACCCTGATAGCAAAATGCTGATCCTCATGCCTTTTAACCTTTTGTTCTTTGTTAAGATTTAATAACTCATCAATACTCATCTTCTGTGGCAACCATGTTTTTAAAGTATCATTATTGGTTGTATATCCTTGATTTCTCTTTGGTACTATAGCAGAATTATTATTTTGCGGACTCACTGAATCTAAATCAGTTACAATTAAACAAGTAATACCTAAGTGTTCAATTAATGGTCTTAAACGATGTGCATGACTTCCCCCTATTTCTAATAGAGAGATATATTTTTCTGTTAGTCCCTTAAACTGATTTCTGATAAAATGTGGCACTAACATTCGTTCTGCTGGCCCTTCCACAAGAATTACCGCATCTGCAAAAAACAAATCACTATGAGTGGTTTGTAGATATCGAGTTACAAATCTTTCTGTTTCATTTCCTTCTCCAAACACGTTTGACAGGTTAATAACAACTGATATTGGGAGAGCATATATTGAGTTTGCTGGAAGCCTACGAAAATATCTTAAACTAGAGAAAGACTTCTCATAGGCAATATGACTTGAATGGGTGCTTACTACTAATTGCGTTGTTAAATTGATGCTTGGTTCTAATAATTCTGACCGATTCCTCAATACGCCGTATGCTTGACGAATAAAAACTTGTTGGACTTGAATGTGCAGGTGTGCTTCAGGTTCTTCTACCAACACTAAATGAAGGGGTGGGATAAAGTATGCATCGTTATCTGTTTTATTTCTTTTAGAACCTTTTCCAATTCTGAGCCACTCGTCTCTAAAACGCATTAATTCAAATATTATAGAAATTAAATTTTGGTAGCCCAAGCCATTATACTGCTCGGGCAACCTTATAGATGAATCTCCCGTCTGGTCATCGTCTTCAATTACATTAAACTGAACAGCAGAATCATGGCTAAGACCATCCATTGGGTTTAATTTTGTTGTAAGGGATATTTTAGGATTTGAGAACCCAGGATAGCCTAAAGTTTCCAACTCACTTAATGCATCTTTAAATCCATTTTGCAATTTTTCATTAAAGCTGTTTTGGGCTATTTCAATTGCTCTCAACGCATCAATGTCTGATGACGTCGGTGATTTTTCAGGATCAATGTGAACGTCATAGTATTCTCTTAATTGGGCTGAAAGCTTACCTTTTCTTATTCCACGTGAAGAGTCATTTGCGTTATCTGTTAAACCTCTTTGAGCTCTTATATAATCAACGCGAAATAGATTTTTGAAAGGGTCAGTATCTAATCGTTCAGAGTATATCGGCAGATTTTGAGGCTTTGCTATACCATTTTCAGGTACTACACAATTTTTCGGATCAAGGAGGTATGATTGAATAGAAAATTGTGTTTGAATCGTTTTGCTTATATAGTCCTTTAAATCTCTCGGCCATAAGACAAGCTGATCATCGATATCTCCTATTTTACTGGCTACCACTGTATCTTCAGCAGTTTGTGATATATTCAAAAAGTCCTTATAAAGGTTTTGAATATCCTTCGGCTCAAGCCTTAATCTAACTCCAATAAGCCCACCTTTCCAGTCTAATGAAGGTATTAAGTGGGTCACATAATGAATTTCATCGTCTCCTACATGAATCCAAACATCCAGTGTAGGCATTAGTGCAAGAAGTTCTTCCTCATTTAACTGAAGTGAACTTTCTTTACTTTTCTTCCATTGTTGTCCGATACTATTAATTTCTAACCAGTTGGTTACTGTAAAATCATTTACACTAAATTTTTTCTCTTGTAAGAATTTTATTAAAGCTTCCATAGCAGTTGTTTTACCACTATTATTTGCACCAACAAATAGTGTAGTATCCTCTGTAAATTCAATTCTGCAACATTTTAATTTTCTGAAGTTCTGAATTTCCACAAACTTAATATTCATCTTTCTTTCCTCCTTCATTTTTTAAGATATGGAAAAAACCACCAAATTATAAAACTATTATATACTGAAAATTACAAGAGGTAAACAACCATAATGCATCTTAAATCAAGTTCTATTCCATCGATCTTTTAGTAATGTTTGTGCTATCTCAGGAATGATGCGGGGATTCGAGGAAGGTTCAATGATTCTCAGGTTCCATTCGTGAATCGGAATACTCTCGTTTATATAAAAAAGAAAAGTTTAATGATCTTCAAACTCCGCTACATGTCCCTTAAAATACATCCTGTCAATCCAACAAAAAAATTTCCTCTCTCACCTCCATTTCTTTCGCCTTGTCCTAGACACCCTTCGCCACTGAGTGGTCAAAAAGGGCTGCCTCTACAGTTTTCAAGATTGTGATATCCTCAACTTTACGTTCAACCTGATTGGCATGAAGTTCAGCTAATGTACCGGAAAGATGATTAAGGATCATTTCCCTTTTTGGGCTGCGTCAATGAATTCCTCTGCTTCCGTTTTCATCCCCTCAACATCATCCGCATAAATCGATGTTGCTTATTCAATTGCCCCTATAACGGTATTTCACGAATTTCCGGTAAATAACTGTCCCCGCCGATAAGCTGTGTCCCTGCTTTTACATGCATCAAATACTTCTTCGTTTGACCGGGTCGCACAACAAATGAAAACAGACTGAGCCACTGCTTCATCTCGGGGGTCGACACTGTCTGAATTGTGAAAGTAACACCAGCCTCTTTGTGCTTTTCGCTAAAGGTATATGTCTTATTGAGGGAACGATTGACTAAATAGTTGTCTTGTATCGGCAGTACATTAACGAGTCCAAGGACTTGCTCAAAAGCCATTGCACTCTTTCCAATAACGGTCAACCCTTTACTGTCCCGCCTGACGAGATGCCTGGTAGAAATGGCACTTAACGCGCAAGTTCTCAACCATGTCAGATAGGAAGCGGACAGTAAGCTTATATGTTTCCCTGCTTCAAGTTCGGTTAGTAAAATATCCTTGTGTGGTCGGAGCATCAAAAGATTGGTTCTCAGGAAAAATGGATACAATTTCGGCAGCTGCCATTTTCGCCCCATCCGAACTTGGCATATAGAGAACAGACCCTTTGCGTTCAAGGACATAAGTACCGTCCGATGGGAATTTTCAACTTGTCCCCTATGAATGGCCGCTAACATCGCTTCAACAACCTGAATGGCATCTTCAATCTTATATATAGATTGGATCAGTTGTTCGTTCAAGGTAAGAATAGAATCTCTCCTTGTTATGTAAAAACTCGGCCAAAACATCTGGCCGAGTGATAGCTAAACTGAAATCACAGTTTGGTTTTGTTCACTGTTGTCTTTCCACTGCCCAGATGGCAATCAGTGAAAAGACAACTGTGAACAAGAAACGTTCCCCCTTTTCTTTGGATAAGAATTATTTTTTTGGAAAGAAAGCTTTTAATTTATCAATAATAGCAAGCAGCAAGTATCCTTAGATACATAAACCCCCATTCTGAAAATGGGAGTAAAAGCTGACTCTTTATCTATGAATAAGCATTTTGAACGGCAGAAGATTAGTGGTTTATTAAAAGGTCATTAAAAACCTTTTTTAGTGTTTTAATTAACACCTAAAATTTTTTTGAAAACATTCTCCAAGTCCCGTTTAATTACAGGTATATTTCTCTTCATCGAATTCGATCAATTTTTCCAGGTATCCATTTGCTCCCTGCGTTATTCTGGAATCTGGTTAATTTCGCCTAGATGTAAATCATAGCTTACAAACTCATGCCAATTCTCTAGAATTTCATTTCGAAACCTCTCGATAATGTCACATGTATCCTCTGTAAAATAAATTCGGTTATCTGTGTAATAGTCAATCGCTTCCTGAAAGCTTTGAATTGCCATTTCTACTTTTTCTTTTATTGGGGGATCTTCAATCTCCTCGTAATATCAAACAAATTTTTCATGGTGTCTTCCATCCGTATAATCTTTTTGTATAAGTCCCTTATTGGTACTGCGCGTTCATCATGCAATCTGTTGTACTTGATTTGGTGCTCGTTTGCCTCCTTTTGAAGTACAGCCTTAAAAATCTCAGCTTCTTTTTGCAACTCTGATTTGTGTAACTCCAAATTTTTGTCAAGAACACTCTTATATTCATTCGCTTTACTTGCTAGCCAATGAACAATAATAGATCTTGCGATAAACCCTAATGCGGTCATGATAGTAACAGACCCCACTGTAAAAATTCCGAGACTTTTGATAAACTCCATACTAACCTCCTGAAAAACAATATTACCTTAATTATACATCTACAAAAACAAAATCCAAAAATAATAGGACATCTAAGATGCCCATTTTAGATTCATTATTAATCTATCATGCATTACGCATTAATCCTTTACGTTATACTTGTGAAAACAGGCGGTGCTAGTGTTGTGGCGACATTCACGTTTTATGGTTCCAAAGCTCTCAGTTGTGATTGGAACTGTATTCTTGAACGAACCTTATACGCAACTTCGGTTTGTGGGGATTATCCTGATTGTGGCGAGTATTTACCTTGTTAATAAGAAGAAATAGAAATTGTGGAACCTATTTCTGTCCAGTATGAGATTGGGACCTAATTTTGCAAAATAAAAAGGATAGACAAGCAGTATTATATGCTCTGTCTATCCATTTACATTTAAATAACTCGTGCCTTGCACTACACTATATAAGTCGTTAAAATTCATTCACCAAGAAACGGAAACTGACTAACACCCTGCTTTTATGCAAAATAAACCTCCATCCTCTACCCCTACACAGCGACTCAGCGATTCTGCTGTTCATATTCGGGCATAATTTTCCCAACCAGCCGCCAAAATGAAAGGTCATGATTCATATGGCACATTTCATGGACGACCACATAATCCACTTCCAGCGGTGCCATGGACAGCTTCCAATTGAATGTAAAATTCTTCATGGAATCGCATGTGCCTAGTTCGTATTACTGTCTGTGATTCGGATCGAACGTGGTTTTGCTTTAAATTAGCTTTGATAAAATTTAACCCGTTTCTCGACCAACGCTTTACATTCCTGATAATAAAACCACTTTAAAGCTTGTTTGATGCTCGTATCATTTTGCACTTTCACGTATACATGCAGCTTATCTTCCTCGAACACTGCATTGTCTTTCCCAATATTAGCGTCCTGGGAAATCAAAGTCGGATAGGGCCTGCCCAAATACAGAATTGCCCGCCCGGACCGTACTCTTTTTCCCTGCTCGCTGCTGTCCGCTCTTTCATTTCCTTCGCCCTTTGCAGGATCAAGTCCCATTTGCCTTCTAGGATTTGAAGCACACTTTCATCTGAGGTCGCCTTTGGAGCCTTTAGTTCGACATACCCGTACAAATCTATTAAATGCCAATCGTTGGCCTGTTTTTATAAATCCCATCAAATGCGATAGTTTCCCCTGAAAAAGTATGAAGCATGTCATCACCTTTATTCTAATCTATAAAAACGCCCCAGCCATCCGCATGGCCGCCGTAAGGCTTGCTTATTTTATCCAGCGTTTCCTGCACTTTTTTTAATTCGTCATGATTAAGGAGCATTCTTTTCGAGCAGCTGCAAGCCCACTCATCTGTTTCATCGTCCTGCTCCAGTAAGCCATGAAAGCCTTCTTCCTTCAAAACGGTCAGAAGCTTTTCGCCTGTTCCCTTATCAGGCACCGCGATAAAAAACTCGACTGACTGTGGCTTTTTAAAATTAACGCCTTCATCAAACAAACTGCGCAATGCTTCTCCATCCGCGTCGTTTGGAAATTTCATTATCCATTCCTCCATTTGTGTGCCTTCTATGTTGTCATTATCATGCACTTACTAAATTTCTGCTAATCATTTGATTTTGAGTTTTTTGTGTTATAATGTAAATAACCTTTTTGCTTTAACTTCTTTACTATACCGGTTCCATCTCCCTGCTCGTTCGCTGAGCAGGGTTTTTTATTGTTTTTTTGTAAATAAAAAAACAGACTCTTTTGGAGTCTGTTTCGGTATGCTATATCAAAAATTAAGCTTTTTGAACGTTAGCAGCTTGTGGTCCACGTGCGCCTTGCTCAACGTCGAAAGTTACTTTTTGACCTTCGTCTAATGATTTGAAGCCTTCAGATTGGATTGCAGAGAAATGAACGAATACGTCTTCTCCACCTTCGCGCTCGATGAATCCGAAGCCTTTTTCTGCGTTAAACCATTTAACTGTACCTTGTTCCATGTTTGTTGCCTCCTAGTGCTAAAGCACATTGTATTACTACTCTTGCCCAAAGTGATCATTAGAACGAAAAGTCGAACTTTACACCGGTCAAAAATAATTCTACCTAATAATAACAAGAATTAAGGAAAATTGCAAGGGACCTTAGTAGGACGACTTCCTCCTCAATCATGTATGAGATTGAGTTGAACGGAGAACGTTGTTGTTCAAGAGAAAAACAGGGCTTAATTTTTGTGTACCTGCCCAAACTAGGATTTGCCTTATATCTTATCTAACCCTATCAAAAAAGTCTCCTCACCCGTACTCATTTCTTTTGCCTTTTCGAAGACGCCCTTTGCACCGCGAGTTTAATATGGCCGCCTCAACCGAATTGAAAATAGTAATATCCTCAACTTCACGTTCAACCCGATTCACGTGAAGTTCAGCTAATGTACCGGAAGGCTGATTAACGGACCATTTCCCCCTTTATCAAGCTTTACGCTCTACCACCAAAACCGTCTCCTGGACTTTCGATTTTCTGACAAGGAAAAAGTAACACATAAATGCTAAAGTACTGGCGCCAAAAATGACAGTGGCCATCGGTACTCCTGTATAGGCTCCCCCAATTCCTACAAGTGGGGCGGCCAACGATCCCATGACAAAGGGCAATACCCCCAATAAAGCTGAAGCGCTGCCAGCCATATGCCCTTGAGACTGTATGGCCAAGGTGAAAGACGATGTTCCAATCATGCTTATGGAAGATAGGAAAAAGAAAACCGGAATTGCGACACCGATCAGCGGGGCGTTCAATAGGAGCGCAATGAATAAACCGAAGCTTGATAAATTCGCTAACGACAGACCTATTTTCAAGAAAGTCCGTTCTGAAATAATGTCTGTCAAGCGGCCGACTGACTGGCTGCCAAGTATCAAGGCTAACCCATTGACCCCAAATAAAAGGCTAAACTGCTGAGGAGTTACGCCGTAAATGTTTTGATAAACGAACGGAATGCCAGATACATAGGCAAAAATACCAGCCGTAATGAACCCTTGTGTAAAGGCATAGCCCATGAACTCTTTGTTTTTGAATAATGTTCCGAAATTGCCGAGAACTTGAGGCAAATTGCTCGGAACACGCTTTTCTGGTGGCAGAGTCTCTTTTAACTTAAATGAAACAGTAATGGTCAAAATAACCCCAATACATGCCAAGACGATAAATACCCATTTCCAATCCTGAAAAGCAATGATGGCCCCTCCTGCAATTGGAGCAATAATTGGCCCGAGGTTACCTACCAACACCATCAACGTAAAAAACTTTGTTAGTTCTTTTCCGCTATAAAGATCCCTTACGATGGCTCTAGATAAGACAATCCCGCCGGACGCCGCGAATCCTTGCACAAAACGGGCCGCTATAAGGAGATAGATATTCGGTGCGATTGCGCATGCGAGGGATGCCAGGATGTATAGGCCCATGAAGAACAACAATGGCTTCCGCCGTCCCTTCACATCACTCAATGGCCCGATCACCAATTGCCCCAAGCCCAGCCCTAATAAAGCCGCAGTCAAACTGATTTGGACAAGTGAGGCTGTCGTATCAAATTCCTTTACAATGGTAGGGAAGGCCGGTAAATACGTATCGATCGTAAATGGCCCTAAAATGCCTAGTGAGCCTAAAAGCAAAGCGAGCTGCAGCCGCTTCTTTTTGCTATTTTCATTCATGTCGGTCTCCCCTTTCTATATGTTTTTTCATGCCGAAGACCTAATAAGTTTCGAGAACCGAAATTTCGCATTTGTTCATTATATAATGAACCATCCTTTTGGTAAACATTTAAAAGAATAAATATATGGTTTTTCAACCTTATTCCACCCAAAAGCTGTATAGGAAATTATTAAATAAACAGCCGAATTTCAGAAAAAAATCCCAACATCAATTGATGTTAGGATTCATATGATTCCGACTGGCTGGAAACTGGGTCCAAAATGAAGGTAGTGCCTCCACTCAATAAGCTGTTTTTCAGAATGGTCGTTGCCCAATATCATGCCACTCCCTGTGCAAGTTTTGCTGTATATATTTCAACATAAGGCGGCCCGGCGATAGCTGTTAACCCTCCCATTAATAGACCGAAGGATATGCCCCATCCCATACTACTTTTCTATAATGATCCGGATCCGTGTCGCCTTCTGTGCTGATAATTAGAATTTTCGAATCCCGATTCAGTTTCAATGCATTCTTCATTTCATTGAGATTTTTGTTTTGAGATAATAGACTGACCAATCCCACACCTACCGCGCCTGACTCACCTGAAACAACATGAGGGTCACTACCTAATGGGTTAGCCAGAATCCGCATCCCCCTTGCGGCCACATAATCCGGACAAGAAACGAAAGCTTCGGCATAATCTTTTAAAATGCCCCAGGAAGATAAGCTTGGCTCCCCGCATGCCAGCCCTGCCATAATCGTATCCAAATCACCTGTAACAGAATACGGCTTCCCGTCGCCAACATTGATGGATTTGTAATGACATTCAGCTTTATCCGGCTCGACAATAACCGTCATAGGGCGCTCATCCCCAAATTTCTCAACGAGATATCCGAGCATACTCCCGGCAAAAGACCCCACTCCAGCCTGTAAAAAGACATGCGTCGGCCGGCCGCTGCCCGTTTCGGCAATTTGTTCCATGGCTTCATCGAGAAGAGTTCCATACCCCTGCATAATCCAGAAGGGAATTTTTTCATATCCATCCCATGCTGTATCCTGCAGCAAAACCCAGCCATTTTCTTCAGCCTTCTGGCTCGCCAGCCTGACTGTGTCATCGTAATTCAAATCGGTTATCGAAGCTTCCGAACCTTCTTTTCGGATATTGTTCAATCGTATTTCGGAGGACCCTTTTGGCATATAGACGACTGATTTTTGCCCGAGCTGGTTTGCCGCCCAGGCAATCCCCCTGCCATGGTTTCCATCCGTTGCGGTGACAAACGTGATATCCCCAAGCTTCGCTTTCACCTGTTCACTTCTTAGTTTTTCAAAAGACAGCTCTGAAATGTCGGCGTTCAATTTTCCCGCCAAGTATTTGCCAACAGCAAAGGAACCTCCCAGTACCTTAAAGGCATTCAGCCCAAATCGATAAGATTCATCCTTCACCCATAGATTGCTTACTCCTAATTGTTTGGACAGTTCGGCTAAACTTTGAAGTGGGGTTACTTTGTACTCTGGAAAGCTTGCATGAAAGTTCCTGACCTTTTCAACTGCCTCCTGACTCATAAATGCCGCCGATGCTTTTTCATAATCTGATTTTCCTGCATTTTCATTAAGAATATAGTTGATTCCTGCATTGGTTAATGTTGAAGTTTCCATTGTTACCTCCTCATTAAAATGGCTTTTTTATATAAAATGGCGCGTGTCATCCTTCAAATTCTTAAGCCAGCTTCTCTATCTGCCAAACAAAATCCACTCATTTTCTGCAAGCGTACAAACTACATCCAGCAACACATTGGTTCCAGCTATTAAGTCGGCATCTTTTGTGGACTCCTTTGGATTATGGCTGTTCCCGCTGATACTCGGGACGAAGATCATGGCTGTGGGGCAAACTCGGGCCATCTGTGGCCAATACTCTTAATTCACTTCAAAATAGAACGTCTTAATTAAAAGCCTATCTTTCATGAGCTACTGTTGCTCTAAAGATAGGCTTTTTTGTGGGGGTGGGACAAGGGACATGTCCCTATGCCCCGCTTATTCCCATATAGCGTTTACGTTGTTAGTGAGCATTGCTTTAATTTCATTGCCAGCATCACTATTATTTAGGTGCTTTGTAAAGTCTTCAAGGTGTTTTTTTGCTTGTTGAACGTCGCCTTTATCGTAATGATGCTGTGCTTGGTCTAAACGGTTTGTTAGTTGTTTTGCTAGTGAATGTTCGATTTGTTTAGATGTTTGAAGCTCTGCAATCTGATTAGCTAATGTGGCTGTGGTGACGGTAACTGCCACGGTAAGCTTATTTGATGTGTATTCTTTACCTTGATAAGTCACGATTGCTTGAATTTCTGTAGTTCCTGCATTTTTACCGG
Organism: Bacillus sp. B-jedd; assembly: GCF_000821085.1. Lineage (GTDB taxonomy): Bacteria > Bacillota > Bacilli > Bacillales > Cytobacillaceae > Bacillus_D. The sequence goes on along the minus strand of NZ_CCXR01000001.1, from coordinate 1,120,611 downwards.
TAATTTTTCCGTTCTCTAACGCAGCAACCTGTGGTGAACTATTTATCCACTCTACATCATCAACTTTATCTAGGTCGACTGAATCTCCATTCGTAAGAAGCACAGATAGTTTGGTTTCCATTTCCTCACCCTGGAGTAGTGTGTTTTCTCCGGAGAGCACCACTTTATCTAGTACAACTTCTCTTTCGTACGTTAATTTGAAGTCATCATAATATGCTCCTGACGTTGTAAAGAAGTTAGAAGTCCCTCCAAATAATCTGGCAGAAACGGCATTTTCAGGAGCTTTGACCGTTGCACGCACCGTTTGCCATTTTTTATGTCCGCCCCTAACGTGAATGATGTTGACACCATCCACATCCTTCCCAACTTGCTTACCAGATGCATCAAAATAACGGATAAAGAAGCTTGCACTGCCATCCTCTAAAAACAATTCTACTGTACCAGTATACTCAACACCAGCTGTAACCGGAATCGGATCTGAAACGACAAACACTGTTTCATTTTGAGCCCTATCCGTAATCTTCATAGAATTGTTTCCTGTTTTAGCCTTTTCATTGGTTATCTTGTACGAAACATTATTTGTAAGCCCAAATAAAGACGACCAACCCGGAATAGAATTGTTTTCTCCTACGGTTTCTTCAAATCCTGCATTTTCAACTGGTACGGGAACTGTTTCGAATATTGGTACAACAGGTAGTTTCCCTCCATCAATGACAGGAATCATCTTTAAATAATGTTGGTCACCGTCGATAAAATAAATATTTTGGTTGCCTTCATTATCGTATGCGAGCTCAATAAACGAGACTTCAGGTCCCGACTCAATCAAACTGACATGTTTGAGATCTTCAGATTTTGGATCTACTACTGCTAATTTTCCGCCAATGTCCGTATATAGTAACCCATCTTCTCCAAACAGGATATGAACAGGTCTCCACATTCCTCTATTTTTGATATTCGGATATAAATTCTTGGATTTAACGATTTCATACGTATCAGGGTTCATTGCAAATAAAATCCCATCAACGGCTCCCCATAACAAACCATCCTCATCAAAGGTAAGTCCGCTTATCATTGGAGGTGCATCCAATTCCGGTAAGTCTAATTCAAGTTCTGTAATTTTCTTTTGGCCTTTTACATCCCACACAAACATTTTTGCCTTTTTTGCAGTGGGTTCGATATCTAACCCGCCACGGATTGTGGTAGAGCCGTAAATCTTGCCATCCTTATAAGCTAGGCCAACGATACTTTGATCTTGGACAATATTTCTATGTGTCTCTCTTTCCCCTGTAATAGGGTCATAGATGGTTAGCGTTCCACCTAATTTTTGATAGTATGGAATTGTCCCGATTAATAATTTTTCATTCTCAAATTTCATGATATATGGACGGTCTTGTTCATACACATCATATAAATTGAAAAGTGTCTCAGTTTTTAGTGTATCGGTATTCATCTTTTGAATAGATGCTCCGGAGTATATACCGAAGTACATATCAGAGCCATTACCAGCAGCCATACCTTCCGCTTGACCTTGAGAATACGTGGTGATTTCACCTGATTTCGTGTTGTATCTTGCCCCTTTTGGCCCTCCAGGGTAAGTAGTCATGTAGAGGTTGCCATCAGGACCAAGTCCAAGACTATGTAATGCTAACGGCAAATTCCCATTCATCGCTAAAGGTAAATCGATTATTTTCTTGGCATCCAAATCCACTGTCATAATTTCTCCGGACCTTTTTACCGTAACAAGACGTAAATCTGTGGAGTCCTCACTAAAGTCAACAAACGCACTTCCCCGCCATCCTGCAGGATAACGGATACCCGTTTCTCTTGTTTCCAATGTGGTTACATCCACTTCTAAAATATGACGTTCGTTAATTACATATGTTTTGCCATCATTCACAGCTAATTGTGAATATCCAAAAGCTCCGAAGTCATCCTCAGAACCATCACCTTTTATACCACCTATTACTCTATTTTTCCACTCTTGTGCAGTTAAATCATAAATCAAAATAGCACTTACACCACTAAAACGTACAAATAGGTAATCTCCAGCAACCTCCATATCATATGCGAATTGCATTTCTTCAAGTGTTTTCCCCATGATATCAGCTGCATTTTTCGTGATATTTTCTTTTTCTAAAGTCTCAGTGTTGATTCGATACACACTTCCCGTCACCCCCAAGCCTGCATAGAGATAACCGTCGTGGTAGGTTAACGATCGCACATAACTAGCATCACCTTTGATATCTACTTTTCCTAGATCAACAAATTTTTGCTGTATGACGTCGTATTTGAATATCTTACCTTCCTTTTCCTTGTAGGTACCGATATAGACATTCCCTTGATCATCTGTTGTGCTGCTCCAGAATTGATGACTTCGATCCGGAATCCCCAGATTCGTAACAGATTTTGTTTCTGGTGAATATCTCCAAAGTTCACCAGCATTGCTTTCTGCTAAACCAGCAATATAAACGGTACCATCCGGAGCGATGATATGTGTCCAAACCTGACTCACTTTTCCTAATTGCGCGTTAAACAGAACCGTATTGGTTTTCACATCAATAGCATTAAATAGCCCGCCATTTGCTGTTGTATAGACAACATCTCTCCCATTCTCTTTTCCAAATACGGCATCCGTTACAACTGCACCTGAAGCAGGAGTACCCAGATTCTGCACTTCTTTAAAACCACGGCCCTTCAACTTTGCAACCACAGTCTCATCCTTATTTTTTTCGGCGCTTACATTAAATTGAAAAAAACTAGCGATTAACATGACAATTAAGAAGCTTGAGAGCAATTTGCAATAACGTTTTTTTCCCATAGTATGTCTCCCTTCGGTTTTTAGAAAGATAGATGATAACGCTTTCATTTTAATGCGCTTTACATTCCTCCCTTAAAAAGAATTGATGTTTTTTCAAGACGAACATTCAGAATCTTGAAATAATTATATAGTTCACCTAATTTAAGTAACAAGTCCATAATTAGTCGATAAGTTGTCTTTATGGGGTCTTTATGAAATAGCTATGGGGGATGCCGAACGAGGAAAAACAAAAAAGCTTGAAGTCCCTTTTATGATAAAGGACTTCAAGCTTTTAAAAGGTATGATCTCGACTGGGTTCGAACCAGCGACCCCTACCCTGTCAAGGTAGTGCTCTCCCAGCTGAGCTACGAGATCGTTATTGTTTCCTCTTGGTGAGGACAATAATTAATATATTACGAAATGAAATTAAAGTCAAGCGGTTTTTAGCAAGTTTATTATTGAGTAAAACTTTTCCTTTTTAAAGCGGAAAGTTGGATAATCCCTTCTCTCCTTTTTACGAATGATTTCCTTTTTCATTGATTCTTTCTCTACTATGGCGCCGTGATAACGGGGTAACTTTGTAAATTCGTACATATTAATTAGAAAGTCAGGAATAGAATGATAGTGGTTTTACTTTACTAATATAAGAGGGGGGAGAATGTAATGAAAATATTACGGCTTGGTCATGCAATGTATATGTTTACAAGCAGGGAGGGTAAAAATTACCTCGTAGATCCATTTATTGATTTAAATCCAGGGTTTCCACAACAGCTAGATAATAAAGATTTTTATAATTCTATTGATTGTGTATTTTTGACACACGGACATTTCGATCATACAAGTGGGCTTTCTAAGATAGTGGAAAACAAACCTGACATTATGGTTGTTGCCCAATATGATTTGGCCATGATCCTTCTGCAAAAGGGCATTAAAAATGTACTGCCTATTAATCTAGGTGGTTCGGTGTCCTTCGATGATCTTAACGTCACAATGGTTCAAGCAAAACATACATCCTCATACGGGGAGATAGAAGGAACTCCAATATATGCGGGCGAGGCATCTGGTTATATTTTTGACTTTGTCAATGATTATACAGTTTACCATTCTGGGGATACGGCTCTTATGTACGATATGAAGTTGATTCAAGATGTGTATAATCCAGAGATTGCAATATTATCCTCGTCAGGCCATTTTACTATGGGACCAAAAGAAGCAGCCTATGCAGTAAAGCACCTATTGGACGTTCAATACGTTATTCCAAGCCATACATTTCCATCTAAAAAAAGTGCCGCATCACCGGAGACTCTTGATCAATTATTGAATGCCTTTCCCGTAGTGGCATATATGATTGATAGAGATAAAGACCTGAAAGAGTTGTTAAACGATTATTCACAAACCGAAGTGGTGACGATGGGATATGGAGAGGAAAGTGAATTTAAGAAATAGCCATATACTATATAAAAAGTTTACCAATATCGTTGTTCTTCATTGAATGTGCCTTCATGACCTCTTATAAAATAGCTCAAGGTGATTTTACTATTCAGTGACTGTATACTAAAGATCGGTAATAGAACAGAGATGAGCCCTTTATCATCTCTTTTTTTGTTTCATTTTGCCAATCTCCAATTTATCATGTCGCCAGCCGGGCAACCGGCTGGCTTTTGCATAAAAAGGCATTTGAGTTCTAATTTCCGGAATATCTATTTGGTGTAATAGAGTAATGGTAGATTTCTATATCATTATCGATAAATCCTCTTCGTTGGGCAGCTTTAAGGGTGTGATACATATTATCGCGGCCGACTCCATTATCCGTATGCAGGTATATTTTATCCGCTCGCAATCCCTTCTCACGAAAGTATTTGACCAAATCGTATCCAGTGGGCAACAGGTTTCCTTTCTCATCTTCTCCTAGATCATGATCTAGTGAAAGGATATGAACATCGCCATTTTCAATATATTTAATCGCTTCGTCAATGTTCCTGGCGACTATGAATCCTTTTGGACAGTCTCTTAAATCATCCACATACAGATTAATTTTTTCTATTCTCACAAGCCCCACCCTCTTTCACTTTAAACTTGCTCTATTCTTTTTCATTATATAATCCATTAAATTAACTCACATCTTTGCAAGGTTATATAGGCATAGGTGGCAATCAAGTCTGCACTATCTTTCTTTAGGACACTTACAAACGGCTGCCGCCTATCGATGTAATCCCACACGTTATGCGGAACATGGCGCTCACAAACAAGGATGATTTCCGCCCTGCCGATCTTTCCTTTAAATAGTTCGAAACCTTCTTCATAAGGATTATGAATCTCGACAGTACAACCATGCAATTCAAGCCTTTCCTTATAATCATTCATTTGACGTGAACCGACTATTAACACTTTGAAATTGCCGAATGGTTTGTACTCCTTTTCCTTTGAGCCCCTTCTATCTTTCTTTATCTCTTTCGTTTCCGTAATGCAAACTTCATATTTTGGATAGGTGCGGGTTATTTTGGCAACATCGTCATATATAACAGCTCTTACTGGTAATTCCATGTTCTCCCCTTCAATATGAGATTCATTCATGACCGGGTATTCTTTCATTTCGGATGTATTTGTCAGATCTACAAACAACCATTCCCCATCACTCTGTGTCAGATATCCAAGCCTGTTATTTGCACCCGTGTTTTTCGGATTCCTTAAAACAAAGAGGCCATTTGTTGTTTTCTTCGCATGAAAGCTTAGCAGACTGACTCTCCTCATGAATATATAAAAAATATTTTGATCGCCTCTGTAAAAATGTTTAAGGTTCTCCTTGGTAATATACTGCTCCAGGAAGTTGAGGAAATCAGGCAAATGATTGGGTGTAATTAGTTGCTGAAGGTAATTAAACAAGGCGCGAGGGGTGGTCTTTAATTTATTTTCCTGGACTTTGTATGTATCGAGCTCCTTCTGAAGCTTAATGATTTCCTCTTTATGATCCCCTTGCTCTTGTTTGACTATCGAATCATAGTTATCAAGAGTTTGTTGGAGTTCAGCATTACGTTCCTTAAGCACTTCAACCTGTTTTGCTAAGGTAATTTGCTTTTCGAGCCCCTTTCGTTTTCTGGAACGTTCCTTTTCCATCCTGTCCAGTTTTCTTTGCATTGTTCTTGACCGTTTAAGCTCGCTACTAAGTCTTTCATTCAGTTCTTTTGTTTCACTTTCGTATTCCTTTGTCATACGAGCGCTAGTTTCTTGCAGCTGCCATTTTTCCACCTTCAAGGATTCGTTTTTTTGCTTAAAAATCTGATTTTCTTTTTTTAGGTCACTGATAAGCTTTTTTAACGAGACTATTTCCTTATTGGCAGCTCTTAACTTTTTTTGAAATTCCTTTTTCGCCTTTTTTCCTCTATCTTCTTCCTTCTGTTCCGTTCCATTCCCTTTTGACTTTATCTGAACGTGCGATATAAACTTTTCATTCAAGGCATCTTGTTTCACCTTGCTAAGTTCTCTATCCTTTTTTATATAAGTTTGGCGGGTTTTTCTGAACATTTCTGTCACTCCCAACAGGAACACAGGTTCTATTTACCTATAACATACCATATTAAGGAAGGATTATGAACATATTGAACTAAGTTCTTCTAATTTTTTCCCACCAAAAAACAAGGCCCAATTTGGACCTTGCCTCTGAATGATCTTACTCTATTCCATAATATCCGCACACTACATACCCTACCGCTTTCGCAGCAACGAGCAGTGCGTCTTCGTCGATATCGAATTTAGGGTTGTGGTTGAAGTATGGCTTTTCGACTCCTTTAGGCGTACAGCCGATATAGAAGTAGCAGCCAAGGATTTTTTCCAGGTAGTACGCGAAGTCCTCGGATGGCGACAATTGCGGATACTCCACGACTTCGGTAATATCCGGGTCGTTCGCGCTTTCAAGGCTTCCCTTTACCATCATGGTTACCGCGGGATCATTGTAAAGGGGCGGATAGTCCGACGTATAGGTCAGCTCGCAGCCAACGCCGAATTCCTCTTCTATCCCTTTGGCGATGCGGCGGACTTCCTTCTCGATGATTTTTTTCGTTTCCACCGTCATGTAGCGGATGTCGCCCTCTAGCTCGACGCGGTCTTTAATGACATTGAACGTTCCTTTGCCATCAAAGGAGCCAATCGTGATTACGCCCATGTCGAACGGATTTAGCCTGCGGCTGATGATCGTTTGCAGGGCCGTGACAAAGTGCGCCCCGGCGACAATCGCGTCATTGGCCATATGCGGAGAGGAGCCGTGGCCGCCTGTGCCCTGGACGCCGAGTTTGAAATACGATCTTCCGGCGAAGGAAAAGCCGCTGTGGTAGCCGACATTTCCGGCAGGCGCCAGTGGAAGCAAATGAATCCCGAAAATATTGTCCACATCATTGAGCGCCCCGGATTCGACGATGCTTTTCGCCCCGCCTGGGGGGACTTCCTCAGCGTGCTGATGGATGATTTTAACCGTGCCAGGCAGTTCGCCCTTCAATTGGATCAGGGAATCGGCGAGAACCATTAAGTAGGCGGTATGGCCATCATGTCCGCATGCATGCATGACGCCCTTATTTTTCGAGGCGAACGGGAGTCCGGTTTTCTCTTCGATTGGCAGCGCGTCGAAATCAGCACGCAGCGCGATTGTTTTCCCAGGTTTCCCGCCTTTAATCGTCACGATGATTCCGTGGCCATTCCCCACATTAGTCTGGATTTCAACGTCCTTGCCCTTATAAAAATCCTCTATATATCGGGCCGTGTTTTCTTCCTGGAATGACAATTCCGGATTTTCATGTAAGTGGCGGCGAATCTGGATCATTTCGTCTTTCCGTGCTTCGAGCATCCCGATTAATTGTTTTTTCATGGACGATTCCCTTCCTTCTTAAAATTCCAGAAACCTTTTATTCTGTTACAGGCTCACTTGCTGGCGTGGGTGCCTTCACTTTCCCTTTCCCGGCATTGCCTGGAATCATCGCGATAATCGCGAGCAAGGAAAGGACACCGAAGATAACGTTCGTGATGACTCCGCCTGTCGCTGCGGCATCAATGTTTCCCATTGATGCGATTCCGCCATAAACCGCGGCAGAAATAGCCACACCGAATGATCCGCCAAGGGAGCTAGCCATTTTATAAAGACCGGATGCTTCACCGACTTTGTTTTCAGGCGCGTTTGAAACGGCTGTATCCGTAGAAGGCGTAGCATAGATTCCAAGGCCAAGTCCGAATAAGGCGAATCCGATGAAGACAACGACTGTATACGCAAATCCCTGCAGGAAGGTCAGACCCATCATAGCGACTCCTACAGTTGTAATGATCGCACCCCAGATCATCGGCGATTTCGCGCCTACTTTTTGCAAAATTTTCTCGCCGACGCGAATCATCGCTAAAACGGCAACGAGGTATCCAAGGGATAGCATGCCGGATTGGAATGCCGTGAATCCTCTGCCAACCTGGACATACGTATTCGCGACAACAAGCGTGCCGGCGATGGCGTTTAATAAGAAATTGGAAACAGTCGCGCCTGCATACGGTTTATTTTTAAACAAGGAGAAATCAATAAGTGCGTGCGGCTTGTTTCTTTCCATTTTCACAAAAACAATCAGGCCAATCAGAGTAATCACCGTCAGTCCCAATGTAAATGGGCTTGTCCAGCCAAAATCTTCTCCGCGTGTGATGACAAGGTTCAAGGCGAGCATTGTAATCGCGAAAACAGCGAGGCCGCCGAAATCAAATTTGAACTTCCCGGATGCCTCCCCTTTGCTTTCCGGAACATTTTTCATTAGCCACATCGCCAATAGGGCAATAATGATCGAGAAGATGAAAATCCATCTCCAACCCATGTAAGTCGCGATGAAACCACCCGCGAACGAACATACTCCCGAGCCGCCCCAGGAACCAATCGACCAATAGCTTAAAGCGCGCTGGCGTTCGGCCCCTTCGTAATACGCCTTCACCAAGGCGATTGTCGCCGGCATAATGCAAGCAGCTGAAACGCCTTGAATGATTCGGCCGATAATCAGCAGGACGGAACCCGTCGCGAGTACAAGGCAAAGCGAACCAATTACGCTTAAAATCAGCCCGATATAAGTTATTTTTTTACGCCCGACCTTATCGGCAATGCCGCCGGCCGCGACGATGAACATCCCTGAGAACAAAGCGGTCAAGCTAATGGCCACATTCAGCGAGCCAAGTGAAATCCCGAGATCCTTTTGGACAGCAGGGACAACGTTCACCATCGCCTGCGCGAAAAGCCAAAACGTCAGAACACCGAAAACAATTCCGGTAAGCATTGTATTATTGCCTTTATAGCTTGTTTCCATGGTTAGCCTCCTATTAACGTTGATTTGCCAGCCGCCTCCAAAATTCCGCGGCCGGCCTTTTGCATATCGTTATTATAGGAAATCTACCTATTTAATATGAGTTGTTATTTGCCCAGTCTCATACGTTTCTAACGTCATTTTTTACACTTTTCTTCGTGATATCAAAAAAAGGGCGTTACTTTTTGCTGTAAGCGAAAAAAAGCCATTGATGGAATGTGCCACATCAACAGCTTTTCACCTTGCTATCCAATCGCTTTGCGGATTTCAAAGAAATGGATGGCGTTTGTTGTCATATCAGAATAAAACGTCCAATATTCATCGATCGTTTCGTCGTATAGTTCCAATGAGGGATAGCTTGTACGGGTAATATAATCAATAATCTCGGCATCGACGCCATATTTACTGCTCAGTTTCCACCAGTTTGTATACAATGCCCCGTTGTCTTTGTCAAAAATATACTTCCGGATCTGATAGTCCCCTTTTTGAATTCCGCTGATTCTCACGCGGATTGTCTTGTTCAATTTCTCGAGGAACGCCTCTTCAATTGAGAAATAAGGATTGATGTAATTGCAATTCATGAGCACGAGCTGGTAACCGCGGTCCGTTTTTGTCATGAGATGGTCCTGGCCAAACGAAACGACTGCCCCCTCGAGCTTTTTTGCAAAAAGCATCGCATAATAAGCGGGCCGCTTGCCGCTGAAATAATGGAACAGTTCCAGGCCCTCCAAGCGGATACGCATGTTCTGCTTATCTTCCTCATGTTTTTCCGTATTGATCCAAAAGGCCAGCGCTTCTATTTCCCCCGCTAAATCGAGCGCGTTTTTTAAAATGAGCGCGCCCCGAAAAAACGTCCCGTTCGTAAATCGGGTGCTTCCTGACAGGGTGTTCCATGAAACTAGGAAGAGTGGCTTATCTAACTGATACTTTTTCAGTAATCCCCTGACTTTCGCCGTTTTTTCAATAATGTAATTCTTTCCTACTTCATAACGCTCCTTACCGAGTTCCGTGAAATCAATGATTTCATTTTGGTTCGCCTCATAGCCGATGAAATCAATCCGGCTTCCTTCCTCCAAGAGCCAGCGATGAGGTTTTGGAATCGTTCCTTCCTGATAGGAAAATGGAAGCAGCACCCCTACCTTGATTTCCGGAATGAGCTGTTTGAGAAGCATTTGCAATTTTATATACATCCGGCGCAGGTCTTCAGCCTCTACCGCCGTCAAGTATGGCTCATGAAAGAGGATATGCCACGTATTCAGCTGGGGTGCCCCGTAAACCTGCAGGCAATGCTTTAGAAACTGTGTAAGTTTATCAAAATAATGGCCTTCATCGTCCGAGATTTCCTTATATTCCACACGTATAAACAGAGACAAGCCATTTTCCCTCATAAAATTGAGCGCGACGTCTGTGTTAAAGTAAGGCGAAGTAGTCGGAAATTGTTCGTCTGTTTCCACTCCCGGGAGAATGGCGGCCCCGCTTAATCGGCTGATCCCGATGAAATGGAGGCCCAATTCTTCCCTCACGCTTCTGATTTGTGAACGGACGTCTTCCCTGAGCAATTCATTTAATTCGCTGATAATCACGATATTTTCCGGGAGATCCAACTTTTTTGCCTTCTCGTCCTTGAGTTCAATCGTTAATTCTTCATAGCGTGTCTCCGTGTTGACATACATCTTGTCCCCAGCTGTTACGATTGCGCCCAATTTGCTTAAAATTTCCGGGGAACTTATCAGCATTTCGGATCCCTTCAAGCTATAAGCATGGACGACATCTTGCCCGCTTTCCACTGCATGGCTTTCCCGATATTGATGCGGCGTTGCCCCGTAAACTTCTTTAAACAATTTTGAAAAAGACTTTGTGTTCGGAAAGCCATTTTTCAACGATATTTGTGAAATCGAGTCGGTTGTATACACTAGGTCTTTCACGCTATGTTTAAGCCGGACATTCATCAGGAACCGGCTGAAGCCGATCCCGGTTTTTTGTTTAAAATAGCGTGATAAATAAGCGGTCGATAGGTACGCCTTATTCGCCAATTCTTCCAATGTAATCGGCTGGTCGTAGTTTCTCTCGATGTAGTTGATCACTTCTATGATTCGCTGGTCATTGGCGTCAATTTTTTCAAAAATGGTCCCCTCACTGCTGAAATTGCGGATCAGATTCAAGAGGATTTGGCAGATTGCCTGTTGGACCTCAAGCTGATACGTTTCATCTTTTCGCAAATAGGAGATCATCATTTCGGCAAGCAGTTTCCTGTTGTTATCGATCATGACTTCCCTGCCCATTTCCACTTCCCTTGAAAAACAGTGAAAGCGGCGGTTATGGTACTCAGGGTAATTCCTGCTGAAAAAGGAGTCGGTAATTGTTACGGACAGGACGGTATTTTGGTTTTTCGCGCGCGCCTCGTAAACCTGATTCCGGTTCAGGACGAGTAAATCATTGTCCTCCAGTGAATAAAATTGGCTATCCGTTTCCACGGTCAAGCTTCCGTCGATGACAAAAAGAATCAGGATGCCCCTGTTCACTTTCGGGGTTAAAGTTTCAATTCTTTTCAGTTCTATTAGAAAATCAGAATCATGATTTGCCAACTCGCATCACCACGTTTTAAAATTGGATTTTATTATTTCCGGTACGTTCATGTTATCGTTATTTTACCCAAAACTCAGGAGAGTCAGCCTAAAGGGGCTGGTATTCGGTATTGTTTAGGGAGTGGGTGTTTCAGTAACGGACGGGGCGCGTTTTCCGTCTATTTGTTGGATGGAAGACGTTGTGCGTTGTCGCCAGCCGCCCTGCCGGCTGGCTTTTGCAAAGAAAGGGGGTTGAAAGATTTGGCTGTTAAAGGGTTGAATCATTTTCTGTTTTCGGTGAGTGATTTGGAGAGGTCGATTGCTTTTTACCAAGATGCGCTAGGGGCGAGGCTGCTGGTGAAGGGGCGGAGTACGGCTTATTTCGACCTGGCGAGGATGTGGCTGGCGCTGAATGAGGAGAAGGATATTCTGCGGAATGAGATACGGGCGTCGTATACGCATGTTGCGTTTTCGGTGGATGAGGCGGATTTTGACGGTATGGTTGAGCGGCTGAAGCGTCTTGGCGTGGAGATTCTGCCTGGGCGGGAGCGGGATAAGCGGTCGGTGTATTTTATGGACCCGGATGGACATAGGTTTGAGTTCCATACGGGGACGCTGGAGGATCGGCTGGATTATTATCGGGAAGATAAGGGGCATATGGAGTTTTTTGAATAAGTACAAATCTGTTCAACTTCAAAAGACACTAGATTCTTGAAGTTATCATTTTTAGCTTAACTTAGGGAGATGGAAACTCACCATCTCCCTAAGTTACGCTTCAGTTCCCATAGTAAATCAAGATAAGTCTATAAATAGATATGCCTTTGTTATTTGTAGGAATCCTTTACAAACAACTCTAGGTATTCAACGTAGTCGGCATTAACTAACGCAATTTTGTTTAACAAGTCCTGATTCTTGACTTTACTTTGAAATAAATAGGAGACAGCAACCAATGTATCACGGAAAGTAAATACATTATTTTTAAATAAAAAATTTAATATCTGTTTGATTTTGGAACCATTATCTGATATCATTCGACCTTCCTCTAAATACCTATAAACTAGTATGTATAAAACAGTAAACTCTGCAGGATTAAACAATATATACTTCCAATTGGCGACTAACTCTTTCATTTTCGTTTCATCTAACTTTTTCCATTTATTTGAGTAAATGATGTTTCTTAATACTTTGTTAACATCTTCCTCATTTATGGAAAGATATTTTATCGATAATTTCTTGTATTGTTCAAGATCTACTCCATCCTTTTTTTCTATTGTGCATAATCGATTTACTAACTCATTTAAATGCCCGTTTTCCACTACTTCTAAAGCTTTATCCTCTACTAATTTTTCACTTAAAAAATTCACTTCATAATCATGTTCAGGTAATTCAATAATATTTTTGAACTCATTAGGACTTAACATTTTTGTTTTAGATGTATTTAATGTCAGCCTGTCTTCCCATAAATAATAACTTAACTCATTTAATAAACTGTTTTTTTTCTTTCGATCGATTCTACTATCATTAAATATTAAATACATATCATCTACATAACGTATTAATTGAAGTTCTTCTCTTGCCAATAAATCGCGAACTTTATTGTCAAAATCAGTTAAATAAAGTTGAGAAAGTAATGATGAAGCTATAGAAAAATGGAACTGAGGGAGACTTTCTATATTACAAAATTTAAAAAAGTAGTTCAAATCCTCAATCACTTTAGTTGGGCCTAATATATTTTGTAATTTCCCTATTAAGTTTGGAATTTTTATTGTATTAAAAAAGTCTTGAAGATCTATCTTTAATGCGGGGTTTCCAAGGTATTTCTTTCTTTCTTATTGAAATTTTTTGTAACTACAATAATATATTCCACTTTTTTTTATTTCTTTTAAACTTAATCTTATATCTAATAACCCAGAGTAAAATACTTTCATGTTTTTACTAGAAAAATTAACTTCTCCATTGACACTCATATATTGGTAAAAAATCCGAAAAACTAGATATGTATAGTAAATATAATAAATCGGATTTATTAAAAGCATATTTCTGGGAGTAAAATAATCATTTTTATAAACAAAGTCCCTGACTAGATAAGGAGAATAACAATTACAAAATCTATCTATTGGCAATGACAAAATATTTAATATTTGATTCTTGCCAATCTCATTTAAAACTTTTTTGTTAGCAACAGTCTGGGGATTATAGTTATTATTATTAGATATTACGAATACATAGTTATATGCTAACTCCCTAATATTATTGTCTAAAACGCTCATTGTTACACCCCTAGCTAAAAGAGAGTTATTCTTGCTAATAACGGCAATAAGATTATTAAGGCAATATTAAAATTTAATACAATATTATCCACAGTAAAATCATAAACTTTTTGGACTTTATGATTGCTATTTAACATTTCACTCATACTTCTTTTATAATCTATAGGGTGATGATTTTCATTGTTTTTTAATATAGTCTGATATTCAAACATTATCGTATTATACTCTTCTACATATTCCTTTTCTGTTAAGCTGTTCTCATTACTATTTTGTTTTATTATTAAATCCTTTAACCTCAGAATTAAATCTTCTATATCTAATTGGTGATAGTGAACCTTTAGGGATCTTTCATTGTAATTAAGTTCATTTATATAGTATTGAATTAATATAACGTATATTGAAAATAAGCCTGATAATACAGTAAATGAAGTATGACTAAATACTGGATGTATCTCTTTACCTCCAAGGGACAATAAAACAGAAATCACAGCTTCGATATTCATCACAAATAAAATTGATTTCCACTTTTCACTGTAGCCTTTTAATCTCAGACTCATTTTTATTCTAGTGTTCCGTGTCTTATTTAAAGTTTTAACTTTCTTTTCAATTTCAGAGAATATGTTTACTTCCTTGTAGTCAGCATCCATAAATTATCCTTATCCTCCATTTTTAGACAAATACTTTCAAAAGTATCATAACACAAAAATAATTGGTTTGGATAAACATTGATAAATCTTAGAAGCATTATATAGATTGGCTGCCCAATGACTAATAATATTTGTTGTTGTATTACTTTATTTCCTTGTTACCATATTTCCTTTTTCCGACTTTATTTTTTTATTTTTTGAAAACAGCTATTTAATGAACGGGAACCTAAATTGAGAGGCATATAGTGTGACAGGCAAAAGTACAGCGTATTTCGACCTGACGGGGATATGGTTAGCACTGAATGAGGAGAAGGATTCCGCGAAATGAGATACGGGCGTCGTATACGCATGTTGCGTTTTCGGTGGATGAGGCGGATTTTGACGGTATGGTTGAGCGGCTGAAGCGTCTTGGCGTGGAGATTCTGCCTGGGCGGGAGCGGGATAAGCGGTCGGTGTATTTTATGGACCCGGATGGACATAGGTTTGAGTTCCATACGGGGACGCTGGGGGATCGGCTGGCGTATTACCGGGAGGATAAGGGGCATATGGAGTTCTATTAATTGGGAAACACGACACCATGGACGAAAAGACAATTTAACGACTTGATTATCACTCATTCATGTTTTATTTTTTAAAAATAGGATAATTACATAAGTAACCTGTAACACTTTATAGAAGTTGAAATTCTATAAAATATGGTATAATAGTTCCTGTTGAAACGTATATACCAATAAAGACCGAACATGCTGGTACCATGTCCGGTCTTCCAACAGGCGGTTCTCGCAAGGGGCCGGCATTGGGGCAGTTAATCCACCTTAGCGACTACTCAAGGGTGGATTATTTTTTTTGTGAAAAAGCCAGTATTGTGACAACGAATCCCGCGAATGCAATCATTAGCGTCAGCGATTCGTATACTGTCACCGGCATCACCCCTTTCCCTAGGAGTGACCGGGCCACCCTTGGACAAACCGATCCAATTGTTCTTCCATTATACCACCTCATGCATATACATACGGACACATATTCGCCAAAAATAGGAATTTGGATGTTGGGAAAATACTAAATTTGTTAGTTTGTGAATATTTTTGGTTGGCAATTGATAGTTTTTCGTGTTATAAAGGAAAGGTGTTAGCAATAAATTCCAATTAGACCGTAATGCCCTTTAAATTCAAATGCTCGCTGGCCTTCAGCCTTCCTTCTAATATTTATACAAATTGGAATTTACCTTCCAAAAATACATATTTCTTTTATTCCCATACCGGACAATTGAATTGAGCTTTTTATGTTTCAAATGTGTGAAAAATATTAAAACTGAGTGCATATTGTTTCTTTTTCCTTGGAATAACTTTATAATGCGCACTAGGTGACATTTTTGAAGGAAAAATTATACTTCCAGCCTCAGGAGGAGACAGATTATGAAAAAAATGATGTTTATCTTATTAACCGGTCTAATGGCCGTTGTTTTAGCAGCATGCGGAGGAAATGAAGATAGTAAAGAAGCCAAAAATGACAAAGGAAAAACAGAAGAAACCGCTCAGCAGAAGGAACAGCAAAAGCAAATCGCAGAAATGCAAAAGAAATTAAAAGCACAGCAAGTAGATGAAAAGAAAACGGTTGCCGTAGTGAATGATAAAGAAATTTTGGGAAGCGACTATAATAGCGCTTTAACGTATGCACAAGGACAAATGCAGCAAATGGGACAAGATCCGACTTCTAAAAAAGCTGCAGAGCAAGTGAAGAACCAGACAATTGATAGCTTAGTCGGACAAACTCTTCTACTCGAAGAGGCGGAGAAAAAAGGCTATAAAGCTTCAGAGGCAGATATTAATAAGCAGCTGGATGAAGTAAAAAAGCCGTTTAAAACAGAAAAAGAATTCGATGCCGCTCTTAAAAAAGCCGGCATGAATCTGACAACACTTAAAGCACAAATCGCCGATGATATTAAACTTTCCCAGTACGTTGAGAAAGAATTGCCGGCTGGCAAAATAACCGATGAAGAAATTCAAAAAACGTATGATCAATATGCGGAACAAGGAAAGGCTGCTGGACAGGAAGTGCCCAAGCTTAAGGAAGTAAAACCGCAAATCGAACAATCTCTTCAACAGCAAAAACAGCAGGAAAAACTTGCTCTGCGGGTTGAAGAGTTAAAGAAAAACGCCAGGATTGATATTAAGATTTAACATGCTTCACGCGAAACTGAACTGCTAGGGGCTGTTGGCAATCGCCCCATCAAACGAAAAAGAAGATGGCTCTCTACAAAATGTGGAGGTCATCTTCTTTTTTTTTCTATAACTCGGCCCAATTTTAAGGACACCTAGGTTTGAACAGGAAAAAGAACGGTATAGGTAGTATAGGTTGTAAGAGGAAATTCTTAGGAGGATTATTGTGGGCAGCTTTAATAAGAGAGGGTATATATGCAGATGTTGTGGACAGTATCATGATGAGCTCCCGATGAGTTATGGGAGTATTGTTCCTGCTTATTATTATGCTATTCCTGAAGAGGAACGCGAGGATCGTGTTGATTTAACGGACGATGTTTGTGTCATTGACGAAGAATACTTTTTTATTAGGGGATGTATAGAGATACCGGTTCTGGATGGAGAAGGCCCTTTTGTTTGGGATGTGTGGGTCTCTTTGAGTGAATCCAATTTTGATAAAACGATCGATTATTGGGAGTTTGAAGGCAGAGAACATGAGCTGGAACCAATGTTTGGCTGGCTCTCCACGTCACTCCCTTGCTATCCGGACACGTTAAATTTAAAAACAATGGTCTATACGAGAGAAGTGGGCTTCAAACCCTCTATTGAACTTGAACCAACAGACCACCCCTTAGCAATTGAACAAAGAGAAGGTATTGGCATGAGCCGTATTCAGGAGATTGCAGAAGAGTTGTGCAGAGAAACAGAATGATTATTAATCAATTATTTAATAAAAGCTAAAAAATAAAACAGCAGAAGAGCGCTTATGGAATGCTCTTCTGCTACTTTCAAGATTCGCTTGGCTTCCTGCAAAATTAGAGCCGCTTTGGATCTGTCCAAAAGAAAGGCCATCTATTTGTTCAATCATTTAATTTGCTGCGGCTGCTCCGAGATTCCGCTGTTTAAATTCATCGTACACGTTTAAGGCTGCCTGTAGACTTTCACCTTTATTAACATTGAAGCCCTTCCGGATAAGTGTTGCTTCTAATGCCGCGAGTACATGAAGAATATTTTTTTTGCGCGAGCTATATCCCATTGACCCAATCCTCCAGATCTTGCCATGAAGAGGCCCAAAAGAACTTGCGATTTCTACTTCGAAATCTTCCAGCATCATGGAACGTACCTCTTCACCGTTTATTCCTGGAGGTATTTCAATTGCCGTTACAACAGGAAGCTTATGGTTTTCATCACCAAAAATATTTAAGCCCATCGCTTTAATTCCCTCAACTAATGCTTTTTCATTTAACTTATGGCGGGCAAATCGGTTTTCCAGTCCTTCTTCGAGGATGATGCGAAGCCCTTCTCTTAAAGCATATTGCATGCTGGTCGCTTCAGTATGATGATTAAGACGAACAGGACTCCAATAATCCTGAAGCTGTGCTAAATCGAAATAATTGCTCGTTATTGGATTTGCAGATGACGCGCTTTCAGGTGTTTTCAAGCCCATTTCAATGCTCTTTCTTTTATTGATCACTTCTTCAATCCGCTTGTTGAAAGTAATCGGTGCTAAACCGGATGGAACAGATAAGCATTTTTGCGTACCGCCAATCACCGCATCAAGCTTGAGTTCATCCACCTTGAGGTCGACTCCACCCAATGAGGCAACAGCATCGACAACTAAGAGAACATCTGCATTTCTGCAGGCTTCTCCAATTTCCTTTAGCGGCTGCATGCAACTAGTTGATGTTTCGGCATGGACGATGGCAACAATTTTCGGAGAAACCTCATGAATCTTGGTGATAACATCTTCGGGATCAAAAACCTCTCCCCATGGAACCTCCATTGTCGTAACGTCTGCTCCATAACGCTTGCAAATTTCCGTTAATAGATAGCCAAATCGGCCGAATATGGGAACCAATACCTTATCGCCGGGTTCAATTATACTGCACAGGACAGCTTCAATGCCCGCCCTGGAAGTTCCATCAACCGGGAAAGCCCAGTGATTATCTGTTTGAAAAACGGCTCGAAGCATTTCCATTGTTTCGTTCATAATATTCGTAAAGGCAGGATCAAATTGCCCTAAAATCGGCGTGGCCATTGCCCTCAATACTCTCGGATCGACCTCGACCGGGCCGGGTGTCATGATTGTTCGAAGCGGGACATTTAAATCTGTGAACTTAGTCATTTATCTAACTCCTATTATGAATAAAGTTTTTTCTTCTAAAATCTTTTTTTAGCCCGCCTTCTTCATGTTAAGGATTTGTTGAATGAGATGGTCCCTGTCAATTAGCTTTACCGAATTGGACTTGGCCAGTTCCATTGCGGCTTTGGTGAAATAACTGTTCGTAATCACCCAAGCTTCACCGGCGTTGTAATGAGATTGGGCGGCTTTAATTTCTTGGACCGCTTTTACGCCAACGTTTTTGCTATATCTTTTTGCTTGAACGACAATTTTCCGGCCGTTTTGGGATAAAACCAGGTCTGCTCCAAAATCTCCACTCGCTTGTGTCACTTTGGCAGTATAGCCAATAGCAGAATACAATTCTTTTAAATAGTGCTCAAATTTAATTCCATCCATTTTATCAATTTCATTTATGCCTGAGGCCCTAAGTCTTTCCCTTAACTTTTTGTTCCTAATTAGCAGCAAAGCTATTACCACAGCCCAGTAGACGATTGTAATTGAAACAGTTGTCTGGATAGAATTAGTAGCAAAATAGATTAAAAATGCTGGCACTATAAATATTAAAGAAAATAAAGATTCTAGTTCTTTTTCTTTTTTAGTCTTCCTCCTAGCCATCATAATCCCCTCTTTTTCACTTTTTTGACTCTATTATCCATAAACTACCACATTTCCTCTTATTTGGATAGGTACTCAAGTCAAAACAAATGGAAAAAGAAAGTCTAATAGCAATCCTTAGGCTTTGCCCTGTTTATTGATACCTGCCCAAAAAATAATCGGGATGAGCAGTAATGATAGCAAGGCGCCTGCAATTGAAAGGGTTCCATAGTTAGATTGCGCGACGATGATACCGGATAAACCTCCGCCCAGTGCTCCTGATAAGGCAATCCACACATCGATAGCCCCCTGCGTCTTGGCCCGGGTAGCTGGTAGAGTGGCATCTACAAGGATTGCTGTGCCGCTAATCAACCCAAAATTCCAGCCGAGCCCAAGTAAGACGAGTGCCGTAATCAAGACCCCCATTGAATCAGCGGGTCCCATGGCAGCCAGGATACCCGCTGCAAGCAGGGTGATGGCCGAGGCAACAGCCATTGCGGCGCGGCCAATTTTATCGACAAGGAAACCGGTCACCAAAGAAGGCAAAAACATGGCCCCTACATGAAAACCAATGACCATGCCGACATCTTTTAAATCATGCCCATAATGCCCCATATGGACCGGAGTCATCGTCATAATTGCAATCATCACAAATTGAGTAAGAACCATGACGGATGCCCCGGCGAAAATTCCCCGCCTGTTGTTCTGGATCCCAGCATTTATTTCCTCTGAATGTGAATGGCCGGCTGAACTTTTCGCATCCTCTATTGCTTTTGCCACAAGATACGGATCAGGCTTGAGAAAGATAAAGAGAACAAGGCCAGCAAGGATATAAGCTGCGGCAGCCAATATAAATGGCCCGGCTAAAGCAGGAATTCCGATGGATACAGCGAATCGGCCCATAACATCCACGAGGTTTGGGCCGGCGACAGCGCCAAGTGTTGTCGAAACCAGCGCCATACTGATCGCCTTTGCCCTTTGTGTTGAGTCTGCCAAGTCCGTTCCCGCGTAGCGTGCCTGAAGGTTAGTGGCTGCTCCGGCCCCATAGATGAGCAGGGAGGCAAATAATAGCAGGATGCTATTCATTAAGGCTGAAATAATCACCCCGACAGCGCCGATTCCTCCAGCCAAAAATCCCGTCGCCAATCCAGATCGGCGTCCAAATCGCTGGGACAGGCGGCCCACAATCAAAGCGGCCCCGGCTGAGCCTAAAGTAAATAGTGCTGTAGGAAGTCCCGTTACGCTTTCGGTCCCTAACATGTCCTGGGCGAGGAGCGCCCCGACTGTGATACCCGCAGCCAGTCCCGCCCCACCAAAAATTTGGGACATGACTACAACTAGTAATGTTCGTTTATAAAGCTGTTTTTGTTTTTCTGGAGAGCGGATGTAATCTTTTAACCATTCAGGTTCAACGTCCGCTTTTTTTAAGGTACTTTGCACAAATGGTCCTGCCTTTCTAAAACACTAAGATTCTTTCTAATTGTTCTGCAATTGGATTTCAGTCATTCTAACACGCGCCAAAAAACCACACAATCATTTAATTGTGTGGCGAACAATATAATAATGGTTTGTCATTACGATTAATCAAGTTCATTCAATAAAAGCTTTAGGAGGAACACTCCTTTTACAAGCTCTTCCGGCGTTTCAGGCGCGCTGACCGAAATCCTGACCGCCTTTCCTAACCAAGCACCCCACCTTTTAACCAGGCGCGTGGGCGGTATGGTCCGACTGGTATTTGGATCAAGCACGTTTTCCCTTTGGAATCGGTCCTGAATAGTTCATCAGATTGGTTCGCATCAAATCCCAATATAGCGTGCCCTCCCATTCCTAGAGCACCCGACACTAGGAGCAGCCGTTGCACGAGAATGCCCGCTTCCATTTGTTGAATGCGGTAGCCTCTATACCCCAGACACTCTTTGAGGTGCCCTTTGTCTCCAACTACATGCATACAGAGTGGGACTTGATACATATTTACAAAAGGCATCGTTAGTCCGGATTGCATATACTCCCGGTAATCCCCCACGGCTATTCTCTGAAGTGCATGAGTGCCAGTTTCATAAGAATAGGCGCCATCAGGCATTCCCTCTACATGATAAAAACTTCCATATAATGAGACACGCTTCTCGATTTGCCCCTCTGTCTCGTCAAGGTCATTTTGATATGGGAAAGACAATGTCTCTTTCAAAAGAGTCGACAATTGTGTTTGGTTTACATTTCCTAATGTAAAATCAAGACCGGGAGAATACCGCTTCCTGCAAGCAGCTGCGAAGTCATAGGAAAAGCTCTCTGTAACCGGGAGCATGGACAGCTTCAAATCTAAGGGAAGTTTCTCACGTTGCGGTTTTTTTATTTTGACAAAAGAATCCGTTGTATCAAACATCGATTCTTCATTCAATCTTTTCAGTATCGGATAATCAATGACTCGCTTCGAACGGTTATAGGTAGCATGGTTCAACTCTGGAATTTCCCGGCACAGTTCAACTGAAGTAAAGATTTCTCCTCTCCCACCGTTGCCAACACAACGAATTGGTTTCGTGCTTAACGGGATGACCGCGTATACACTTTCCTTTTGCTCGGATAATCCAAGCAATTGATTAATGGGCCGATCAAGAAACTGATAACAAACCCGGGTTGAAAACCCCATCGTATCTGCGGTTTCCAACGATTGCCCAATAACCACTCCTGCATCCAACCCTTGAAGCCTATAGGAGAAATTATTGTATTTATAGAAATTCTTCCAAAAGACTGTCGAGACAAAAACGGTGCAAAAGCAGTCCGAAATTGGCTGGCTATTCCCAAGGCTTCTCGATAGGTAGGAATCGTAATTGCCTTCCCTCAGCAAAATAAGACGATGATGGGCTACATCGTAATGATAAATACCATCTGGCGCATCATCCAGCTTCATATACACATATAATTCATTTGGATACAACGCCCCTCCAGAAGGGACAAATCTTCGTAGCGACTGTGTAAAGCCCGCATTTTTCCCGTCAGCTCCATCAGGCATATGAGATTGGGCGAACTGGGTTAGACCGTATACATACCATAAGAAATGGCCAAGCTCCTCCAGACTAGGGTTCCGATCCTCTTCTCTCTTCTGGAGAGTTAACGGCACTTCTGCGTTTAGAGAGATTTCGGGCAAGCCACGGTACAATTTATATGGAAGGGGCGCGTCCTCCCAATCCACCTCCCAATCTGAAGGGAAGACTTTTTCCGTGTCAAAATGCAGTTTGTGTAAAAAGGTATCTAGTTCCAAATCTTTTGTCCTCCTACTCTTCCACTATGGGAATGGATGGGGAAGTGGATTAAGCTGTTCATACGTTAGCGGTTCCTCCTCAAAACCCAGCTGCATCGGTACCGTGAGCACCCTTTCAAGACCTTTCACGCGGTTAAGGTGGTGCCCGAATGTCATCGGCAGCATCCCGGGAATGAGTACTTTCACGCAAAATAATCCGTTCCGCTCGATGACAGGCGAGGTTTGGTCAACGACAATCACATCAAGATTCAAACGGCGGAATCTCTGCAAAACATCCTGAAGATCGTCCTTTAAATCAGCATTGGCCGGCGGTTCTTCGAATTCCTCGGCAAACGTACGTAAAGGTCGTTGATCATTTAATAAAAAGTCAAACCGTCCCTCGGCTTCCTTCAGTCCGTAAAGCATTCCATGGTCCTCCATCGTCCGCACTGCGAACGGATCGTGCAGCATCTTTTCATATTTTTGCCTGTTTGCCTCCAATTTTTCGTCATCCCTGAACATCATTCCGGCAAGCTCGAAGATCGTGCTTTTGACCGCCTTTATAGGATCAGGGTTCGCAGCTGCGGCACAAATGATGTTAACTCCCTTGGTTCTTTTGTTTTTTGCGATCGCCCACACACTTGGGATGCCGTGTTCCATCGTTGAATTGTAAAAATGAAGCTCATATCCGGCCACATCTTGAATACGGTCGACCATTAGCTGTAATTCAGGATCTTTTGCAGAACGAAGATCAAGCCGGGGCAGTGGCAGCTTGGCATACCACGTTAACAAGAATGAATCCCGCTCGACGACCTCCATGATGGCATGAAAGATGGCCTCCTCCAAACTCCCGCCGATCGCACATCCGTTGGAGGTTTCATAAACAAAGCCATTCCCGCAGCCTAAGCTATAGTAGGCAAGCAGCTCTGGAACCAGGATTGGCCGTTCCTGTAAAAAGGAGTAACCCCAAACCCAATCCATTGGGACGTCAGGATTGAACTTTTTGAAAGGGAAATGGGGCTTTTCATAATGTTCGGGTTCATGGACACCGACACTGGCAGGATCCAATGCGTTCTGTTCCAACTTCCGGTAACACTCCCGAACGACGGACTTTTTTCCCCTGGGGCCAATCCCGCAATATCGCTCCAATCCTTCTAAAATGGCCGTCAGTTCACTGATTTCATAAGAATTAGTCCGCCCCGCTACTCCCTCATCCCCTCCAAACAGCGGCATTTTCATTAATACATCAGCAAACGGCAGCCGGATGTCCTGCATTTTCCCATTCAGGAGTCCGGTCCGGTAATCAAAATAATCTTTGACTAACACAGATTTCAAATCATCCATCGAACGGCTGCGATAACTGCCTTTATTGATTTTCGGGCTTGATTCCAGCTGGATCCGGGCTAATTCAGATGTATCAATTGGCAATGAACTGCAAATTGGGCACGTTGGATCAGGCAGGAAAAAGTGGCGTGAGGCAGCTAGCGTCTTTAGGTTCGTGATGTATATGCTTTCTTCCAAGCTGCTGGCTTCTCCTTTAAGAATCCTCCCGACTTCATGACTGACCAGCTCAGCCATTTGAGATAATCCGCTTCGTGATACCCAAGCATCGCGCCTGATATCTTTTTCAGCTGCCATTTTCGCTTGAAATTGCCACATTTCCTGGCGATCAGGTCCTGCTGTCAAAAGCCGGATATCGGCACAGCAACAGCATCCCTCGGTATCAGGCCGTACGAACGGGCCGATGATTCCTTCCCCGAATGAAACGAATCCCCGAAGCCACGGAACCCCAGCCTCTCTGAATCGTTTTTCCGCTTTTTGATGAACCGCTGGTTGCCACGAATCGTGGAGCACCAGAGCTAATTCTGTTCCGGCCGGAATGGCTTCTTCTATACTTTGGCGCTTTATTGCATGGCTTTTGGATAATTGATGATAGACAATATCCGCTAATAACCCGTTCCCATCGATCAGTATTTGGGCCGCCAATAGGATTCCTCCTCTCGAACCTGTACACCAAATACACCTGCCAATTCCTCTTTCAGAAATGGTTCGAACGAGAGGTCATAAACAAAAAGACGCTTCCCGTTTTCTTGTAAAACTTGAAAGGCTGACTGCAGCAGCTCCAATTGAGTCAACTCATCACATGCAGGAATGCTGAGTTTGGATTCTTTTTTGCCCGGAAAACCAGCTGGCTCCGTTTCCTGACTTACCATTGATTGATCCTCGTTTTGTGCTCCTAATAGGGCTTCTTGCAAGGCATTGCGGCATGCATAAGTTAAATTTAGCCCTGTCTTCGTGTAGCATCGGCCATTCGACCTTACCCGGATGACAGGAAAGCCCAGAATATCCTCTTCCATCTCGATAAATGATGGTCCATTCAAGGTCGTGAGTGCGTTTAAATAATATTTGCATTCACGATCTTCAATTGATTCTTCCTGCAAAACTAAGATCTTGCCCTGTTGATCTTCCTTTCTTTTCTTTAATTCCTCATCCAAAAAGCATTGAAGCCCCCGGCAAACGGCCTCATCGATTGTTTCTCCTGCTCCGATGCCTATAAAGTTAGAGCTCAGATTATCTGAATCAATCAATTGTGATACATACATTTCAATGCCAGTAAGGCTGGCATTCCTTTTCGCATCCTCATGGGTGAAACCAGCACAAATCACTTCCGGGAGAAGGTCTGCCGGCCCCTCGGATATTGGATTTACTGCTTGAACAGAGCATTGTGCAAGCGGAAGCTGGGGTAAATTCCGTTCTTCCCAAAAATGGAGAATCCCGATCTCTTCCGAAGCCAGCAGGCTAAAAAACTCCAAAAGCTTGCTTGGCGGAGAGTTACGGTTCGTTTCATTTTCAATCCTTAAATCAAGGTCTTCTAATAGCCTCGGAGTTCGGTTTGCGGACGTAACCAACGGGTGGGAAATGAATGATAACCAGTTTCCTTCCATTGTTTCCAGATCAAGCATGTAAATTTGATTGCTTTGGGTCGAAGCTTCAATTCCGGCAGTTTTTTTGAAAAATTCAAATGCAAGGACATTTGCCAGAATCGATCCGGCTGTTGAAGAAAAGTTGTCAGCTTGCTGATCGACCCCAACGGCAGATTGATGAAGGCGGCGCCATGCGGACTCCCAGCATCCATCCGAGTCTGGATGGACGACCGGACCAGTTAGTCCTACTTGCCCTAAACATATGGCTGGCAAAAGACTCTTTCCTTCCTCCTTGCAAACAGCGTTCAATTCCCTTAATTCATTTACATTCCCATCCTGCGAGATATAGAGAACCCAATCATATGGCTGTACAACTTGTTCCCAAAAGCCTGTGGTTCTCCTATTTTCGAATAGGACTTCCTTAACCTCCACCTCGGAGTCAGCTTCACTGGCGTTCCGCACCAGCTCATCAATCCGCCGCCGATTCGTTCGTATCGATTCCGTTGCGAGAAAATCAAGTTTAGGAAGGCCAGATTCAATTAATGCACTCATTAATGAAACGAGTATCGGACCAGCTCCGACAGCCAAAACTTTAGCCTGACGGAATTCCTGAAAGTGGTATGCACCGGAATCAGTAAAATTCTCGATAAATTCAATTTGTGAAGAGTATTTATCTAGAACAGCAGGTGTTAATTGGTGTTCACGGTCTTGACTTATATCCCGCAAAAATCCATTCTCGTACAACGTTTCTCCAATCTCATAAACTCTCTTCTTGTATGAGTCCGTTAGCCCCTCTGTTATCCCCCCCATTGTTTGCTCCCCGTTGAACATCGGAATCAGCATTTCAATCCACTGATAAATAGTACTGCCTTTCATCCGGAATGAGCTTTCGTTATTTCTAAAATACACTCCGCCTTCTGGATCAGGCAGATAAAATGTATCTCTTCTAACTTTCAGCCGCGTGGACGAGTTCAATTTGGCCATTCCGCTCCTCCTTATTCCTAATCGATTCAAACTACGCACTATCATTTTATGTAGTTCAATTTGTCCTTTATGAATTCCTAAATAGCAGTATCCCTGCGATATACTCGCAGGGACACATTTTTGATGAAACTTCTACTTTTTTGCCTCAGTTCTCCTTGTTTGTGTTGATTTCCACTTTGGGGATATGCTTTCCGCGGGGCGGACCGTGGAGCCTCCTCGGCGTCATAGACGCCTGTTTGTCTAGCTGCAGCGCCTAGCCCCTCGAGGTCGCTTCGTTCCCGAAGGTAAAGTCAAAGAACGACTTCCCCTTCTGGCCCTCCAGCGCTTGTCGGGGCTGACCAAGGCGCTTCCGCTTTTCGAGGGGTCTCCACGTGCCGCTGCATCCCGCCGGAGTCAGTCCCCTCCGTTCCAATCAGCTTCTTGAAAATCAACCTTCACTATTAGCTGAGCCATCTGTTAAATCCAAATGCCAAAACCGCCATAGCAGCTATAGCAGCCATAGCAGCTGTAGCAGCCGAAGCAGCTTAAACCAATACCAAATCCAAAACAGCCGCCAAAACCTCCACAGCGACCAAAGCCCCCACAACGGCCAAAGCCTCCACAACGGCCGAATCCACCGCAACGGCCGAATCCGCCACAACGGCCAAACCTTACATCCTCGCTATAAGGATCTAGATGAGTTAACTCGCTAACTTGGTATGGGGCCATTTCCAAGCTTTGCAATTGGTTATGAAAATTCTGCATTTCTTCTTCTCCTTTATATTTATTATCAGGGTAAGCCGAACCCTGACGCGAGAGTTGGATGAAGTCAAAATCAATTTGGGCATTCAGATAATTCATGTACTCTCTAAATCAAATTATGATTCCTTTTAGGCCACTGTTACTGATGTAAGAGCCTATTTAACACCGGATGCAAAAATAACCTTCCAACACTGGTTGTTTGGAAGGTTATTTCAGGTCGTCCAGGATGGAAACGATTCTTGATTTCACTGTATCCTTCCAGAAGATAAGCGCTCGCCAACGTCAAGTTGACTGTGCAGTAAAAAACGGGATCGGCTTAGGAAAGCATATTGCCTGTGCTTATCCCCCTCTTGTACATATTTTTTGAGAAAAAAACAGTCTATCTCTCTCTCAACTTCCAAGGTATAGTTACAGTCATATTCATTTCAAAAGGAGTGTTCTTGATGTTTATTAAGCTATCGAAAGAGCAACAGCAGAAAATGATTTCTGATATCCAATATTTCTTCTCCGATGAAAGGGATGAAGTGATCACAGAATTTGCTGCAGAAAGAGTGTTGGATTTTGTTAAGGAATCCCTTGCTCCCCATTTTTATAACGCCGCGGTTCTGGATGTTAAACATGTAGTTGAACAACAATTTTCTTCTATTGAGGAAGAAATACTTACGCTTGAACGCCCAATTAAAAGCTAATAAGGCACTATGCCTTATACTTCCCGGATTAAAAAACGTATAATTAAATTTAAAATAGTCCGGGAAAGGAATGAGTTACGATCATAATTGATTCCTCATTAGTAGCAAAACTAATTAAAGAACAATTTCCCGAGTGGGCTCATTTAGAAATTAAACCGGTTAAAGTAAGTGGCAATGATAATCGGACTTTCCATTTGGGGAATGAAATGAGTGTTAGGCTGCCAAGTGCCTCTGGATATGTTCCACAAGTGGAAAAAGAACAAAAGTGGCTGCCGATTTTAGCCCAAAAGCTTTCAGTCCCTATCCCCTCACCACTTGCAAAAGGAACACCAACTGAAGATTATCCGTTTCCTTGGTCTATTTATAAGTGGATTGAAGGAGAAGCTTTAACTAGAGAAAACGTTGATGATCTAAATCAATTTGCAACAGACTTAGGTGGTTTTTTAGTTGAACTGCAATCCATTAACGCGAGTGGAGGTCCGTTGACCGGAGCCCATAATTTTTATCGAGGTTCCCATCCTTCCGTCTACGACCAGGAAACTAGAAATTCCATTAAAAATAATCGCGATACTTTTGACGAAGGAATTTTGACAAGGCTATGGAATTTAGCTTTGGATTCCAGATGGGAACTGGATCCTGTCTGGCTTCACGGAGATGTCGCGCCAGGAAATATTTTAGTGAAGAACGGGATGCTTCATGCTGTCATCGACTTCGGAATCCTCGGAGTTGGAGATCCCTCCTGTGATGCCGCCATGGCGTGGACTTTCTTTGATCATGAGAGTAGAGAAGTTTTCAAGGCTGTCTTAAAGATGGATGAAGAGACATGGAATCGGGCAAGAGGATGGGCCCTGTGGAAGGCTTTAATCACTTATGAGGAAAACAAACTCACAGATGTTTTGAAAGCAAAAGAAGCACAAAATGTCATATTAACCATAATGGAAGATTCCGAATCCACCCTAAGCTGAAAAAGACTATTACATCGACTTCCCGAATTGGGAGGTCTTTTTGTTTGCCAAAATTTTTTGCAAGGTGAATTGCCCTTCATGGAAAAGAAAAAAAGTCCCATTCAATCAAGAATTGGACTAGAAAATTGCTGTTTATTCTGTTACTCGCCTTCAAAGCTTCATTTTTTATTTCCACTCAGCTTTTTGGGCTTTAAGCATTTTTCGTTCGGCTCTGGATGGTTTTCTCCGGCCTTGCAGCACGTTTATATGTTTGGGCTCTTCTCTTCTTTTTTGTGCAAAGGTCTGATTAAACTGCCAATAAAGATTAGCCCCCAACCCACAGTTGTCATTATATAAAAAACCTTCTTTGATTCTAGGTAACCAAGTGGATAGATAATAGCGCTTGTTAAAATCCCCAGACCGAAAAAGCTAATACTATATCCAATCAATTTTAGGTTTATATTAATCCACTCCCACTCTAATCTTTCTAATTCTTCACTATGTATTTAAAGCCTTTTTGTAAAAGTAATGAGTTTAATTCTCTTCTTACATAAAGCATAACCAATTTAACTATATATGGAAATAGGCTCCTTAAACAAAAAAGCGTAAACCCTTCTGGATTCAACAAAACCGTGGGTTTAAGAGGGAAAGTGGAATTCAGACAGAAATTTCCCCGCCAATCCACCCTTTAAGGAAATCTTCCAATGAAGACGCAATTACCCTTCGACTATCATTTTCATGATTCCATACATAAATACTCTCATTCTGAATAGTTTCGTTACCTATTAAATATCCAAACAAGTCACCATTACCTGCATCAGAGAAAAACAAAAAATTGTCTAAAGGCTTTATGAACCCCATATTTTCGTGCAAGGACCAAAAGAACTTATTTTCTTTTATCATCTGTTCTGTTGACCAAACTAAGGAAATTCCGTAGTTACCGTATACCCCATTTGTTTCATTGTATAATTCAGCCAATTTTTCAGGCAAATCAATTTGTAACTCCTTTTCAACTGATAATATCTCCGTTTCAGTTGCGGGTGCTTTAAACTGACACTCTTGTGAAATACTGCTTAAATAAGCTTTCCACATAATTAATAATTACCCCTTTAAAGATTTCTTGATTAATTTTTGCTCACGAATTTTTTATAAGGAATTTCAGTTTCCTAATAGTTCTCCAACTCATTATTTAAGTCCTCCATCAATACATCTATCTCAATCATTACAGAAACTTCATTGATTGGGAAAATGGATGGCCCTATAAAAGGCAAAGTATGCTCGGACGAACTTCCCCTACCCACTGTCCTACCCCGCTAGTTGTATACCTACATTTATTTTAACATTAATATCCAATACCCCTGCCTATTATTTACATATTTATTCCTTATATTTTGGTTGAACTTAATAAGTACATTATTTAAGTTGAATAGCTGGTTGATTGGAGCTCAGGCATGTAGACTCCTGCGGGATTGAGCAGCAAGGGGAGACCCCACAGGAGCTTTGCTCCGAGGAGGCTCCACTGATGCCCCGCGGAAAGCGAAATGCCCGGAGCGGAAATCAACCACCCCGTACCTGTCGAATATCAATTTTTAATTCAACCTACATAGCAATTAACATACTGGCACTAGCTTGTTACTGCATTTTCCAAATTAATGAAATAACAGGCGAAATAATAGAGGAAAAGAGACTTTTATACCGAAAATAATTATGGGAGAGGATGAGGCAAACATGGCCAAGTATGAAAAGACAATGATCGGTCAATTTGAGAGTGTGGTTAAACGTTTGGAAAACGATATTAGTAATAGTGGAGTGAGCATGAACTTAGTTGATGAAAGCAACTATAGTAATGGAGATACTAAAATTGCAGTTAGGGTTTATGATAAATTTTTCATGAGGAATGGAAACAGAGCCAGTTTGAGCCTTACCGTAGTAGGTTCTGACAATGATATTTTTATTTCAGCAATTGGTGCTGGCGGTGGACAGGGCATTTTTTTAAACTTTAGTCTTGGTGCTGAAGATGATATGGTGTCAATCGTGCGAAATAGTGTAGAACAAATGGAATAATTCTATATAAGGGCTGACCCAAATGATCACCTGAATGGCGACTCAATTGGGTCAGCCTCCTTTTTTATGACCAAGTACTTAAAAACCCCCTTCAGCAATGCCGAAGGGGGCTGGACTTCTTCACTATTAAAGGAACAAACCTACAATCGTACCTGTTAGGATTGACCCCATTGTTGCGACTAGCAGTACCTTTAAACCAACTTTAGCTAATCGGCTTGCCTGTTCGCCGCTGATAGCTTGTACAGTCCCAAGGACAATCCCGACAGATGAGAAGTTGGCAAAGGAAACAAGGAATGCCGAGACAATGCCGACTGTTTTATGGGACATGTCAGGCATGATTTTCATAAAATCAAGCATCGCTACGAATTCATTGGCAGCTACCTTTGTTCCCATAACGGAACCCGACCTGACAATCTCGGACGCTGGAATCCCCATCATATAAGCGATTGGGGCAAAAACATATCCGATAATTTCCTGGAAGGTCATACCCACTATTTTTTGCAAAACAAAGTTGATCATCGCCAGCAAGCCAATATACGTAATAAGCATCGCGCCGACGATTAAAGCTGTTTTCCCTCCGATTAAAGCGCCGTTACCGATTGCCTCAAATAGTGATTTCTCAGGAATCATTTCTTTGATATCGATTTCTTCATCTTCCTCTTTCGGCACTGGAGCAACCATTGACGAAAGAATCAAACCAGAAAAGACGTTAATCGGTAAAGCTACCAGAACATACTCAGCAGGAATCATCTGCATATAAGCCCCTAATATCGAACACGATACTGCCACAAGGGATGAGGTGACGACGATAAAAAGGCGGTTTGGTGAAAGCTTGTGGATCTGCGATTTTACCGAAAGTATTGCGGTAGTGTCACCGAAAACCATTGAGTTAGCCGCGACAAACGATTCGATTTTCGGAAGGCCGGTTATTTTGGCAACCGCCCCGCCGATGTATTTAATGGCCAATGGTAAAATTCGTGTATACGTCAAAATGGAAAGAAGTGCGGATACGAAAACAATCATCATTAATACATTAACAAAGAAAAAGTTCTTTCCTGCGAGGTCACCGAATACGAATGCAATCCCTTCGTTCCCGAAAGAAAGGATTTTATTGAAGACATCCACGATTTTTTGCAGGACTTTTTTTCCGATTGAAGTGTTGAGCATGAACCAGGCGATGAACAGCTGAACAGCGAGCATGATCCCTACCGCGCGGTAATTGATGTTTTTCTTATCGTTTGACATGAGCCAGGCAATACCTATGAGTGCAAGAATACCAATAATCCCAAGTAAGATTGTCATGATGTGTTCTCCAATCTATAAAGCAACTAACCTTTTATGTCGATGGCCATCCAGTTAACGCTTTCATTTTTATTATTATTTCAAAATAATTATTCCACAAATCCCACTCATTTTAAACCTCCAATTTTTACCCATTAAAGTTCACCCGGAGGGATTTGCAAACCACCCAAGGAATCATTATGTAAGCCAGCTGGACCGCAATAGTATTGAATTGCACGCCCATTGGCAGCGAAGCAGGGAATTAATCCCTGCTTCACTCCTAAATCAATTCGCCGCTCGTTCCTTGGTCCTAATTTCGTCAACTCTTTCCGGTGTTAGAATAATATCTCCGACGGAGGAGACTCTGCCCCATTCGTCTTTGTAGACGATGTGCTTGCGCTCGAATTTCACTGGGGTGTCGATGCCGGAAGCGGCTGCCAGGTTGAAGAGGCCTTCGCGCAACGAGATGACATAGTTGGCGACGCGGTACATTTTTTCTTCAATGACGAGTCCGTCCTGCAGCTTCGGGTCGGTTGTCGCCACTCCCGCCGGGCAGGTATTTGTATGGCAACGCCCCGCCATGATGCAGCCGACGCTCAGCATAAAGCCGCGTGCGATGTTAACGAGATCCGCGCCCATGGCCAGTGCAATCGCGATTTTGTCCGGTGTGACGAGCTTGCCGGATGCAATCAGTTTCACCCGATCGCGCACCTCATACTTCTTCAGCATTTCATCGACGAC
This sequence comes from Bacillus sp. B-jedd, assembly GCF_000821085.1. GTDB lineage: Bacteria > Bacillota > Bacilli > Bacillales > Cytobacillaceae > Bacillus_D. The sequence continues at coordinate 1,087,508 of NZ_CCXR01000001.1, read as the reverse complement.
CGGCAGCGCCGATTGAATTGGCAGCCCGACTGAATCGGCGAGCTCCTGGTACGTGGCGCCTGTACCGCCTTCCCCGCCATCAACGGTGATGAAATCCGGGCCCATCCCGGTATCCCTCATTATCGATGCCATCTCTTCAAGTGAATCAAGGTCACCGACGACAATCTTGATCCCGACCGGCTTCCCGCCGACATCCCTCAGCCTCTCGATGAAATCGAACATTTCATGGTAATTGCCGAATTCATAAAACCGGTTCGGGCTGTTAATAGTTTTGCCAGGCTCCACAAGACGGATGCGTGCGATTTCCTCGGTCACTTTTGCTCCCTCAAGATGGCCGCCGCGGATTTTCGCGCCCTGGGCAAGTTTCAGCTCGAACGCCTTGATTTGCTCCAGTTCGCTTTTTTGTTTGAATGCTTCCCAGGAAAACTCCCCGGCCGGCGTCCGGACGCCAAACAGCCCCGGCCCGATTTGCATGATGATATCAGGGCTCCCTGCCAGATGGTAGTCGGAAAGCCCGCCTTCCCCGGTATTCATCCATGTCCCACCGGCAAGCGCGAGCCCTTTGGATAGCGCGGTGATCGCATTTTTGCCGAGCGCGCCGTAACTCATCGCCGACTGGCCGACAAGCCCCTTCACCTTGAACGGTTTCCGGCAGTTGGTGGCGCCAATCACAATCGCATCTTCATCATGCAGGTAATACGGATCGACCTGCTTTTCCTCTCGGTGCTCCCTTCTTGTAATCAGGCCTTCCTCATCAACTTTATAGACCATAGTATTGATTTTTTTGCTGTTATCAATGCGCAAATCTTCGCGTTGCTTCGGGAACATACTGTTGCGGATATAATAACCGCTTTTCGAAAAATCGCGCTCCGAGCCAAAGCCGATCAGCCGCTCCTTGTATTTGCCTGCCTTGACGACGTCCTCGAATTCCTTCCTCGGAAACGGTGTGCCTTCAAGGTTATTCTGGAACAGGTATTGCCTAAGCTCGGGACCGACCTGCTCGGCCATGTAGCGGATCCTTCCGACAAGCGGAAAATTCCTAAGGATCGAATGCTGCTTCTGTGTATCATCTTTCCGGTAAAAATACGCGGCAGCCGCGGCAGCACCAAGGACCGCGGTCCCTTTCAAAATTGCGGGAAGAACCTTTTTCATGTCTGTCATCGTATCACCCTTCGTATTAAAAATGGATTTCCATTGTCCCTACAAATCGGTCAGCGCCTGGCGGATTGGCGTTTCCCCTGCCGTCACGGCAAACGTTTTGTTAAACGACCCTTCCATCTCAAGCACCTCAACCAGCACCGAGGCAAGGTCCTCTTTCGGAATCTCCCCTTCTTCATCGGCGAGGGCTTCTGCCACTTCCACTTTCCCCTTCCCCGGCTTGTCCACCGGCTTGCTCGGCCTGATGATCGTGTAGGCAAGTTCTTCTTTTCGCAAAAGCTCTTCCGGTTTTTCTTTCAACTCCACCGTCCCGGAACCGCCGCCCTCATTTTCATCGCCCCTCAAGGGACTCAGCAGCACAAAACGTTTCGCCCCGTTTTTCTTGGCTGAACTGATTGCATCATTGACTGACTCGTTATCGACAAGAATCGGTTTGCTCTCCCCTGTCCGTTGGCTCGCGCTCCCCAAATATATGACCGCCTCGCATCCAAAGAAAGCTTCCGAGTAATCCTCTCCATCCGTCACAACAACATCCGACGCGCCAAGCTTCTTCAATCCATCCCTGGCATTTTCCGATCCAGCCAAAGCAACCGCCTCATACCCTTTTTCGGCCAAAAGCTTCACTACTTGTTCTCCTGCCAGATCATTTGTCCCAATCACAAGTACTTTCATCGTAACCCTCCCTGCCAGTTTTAATGATTAAAAGGGAAAGCCTGCCCCACTGAAACTCAGGCTTCCCTGGCCAAATACAATATTCATTCCTTTTTGCCAGCCGTTGTCATGAACAAGGATCATCCCTTCCATTTGGAGCTTCCATGAACAAAATAGACAACAGCTTTATTTTGACAGCTTGACCCCGATGAACTTGATTTCTGTCATTTCGTCCATGGCGTACTTGACGCCTTCCCGTCCGATGCCGCTCTGCTTGACGCCGCCATACGGGTAGTTGTCCTGCCGGTAGACGCACGATTCATTGATCCAAACGCCGCCCATCTCAAGGTTTTCCGCGACCCTGAACGCCCGGTCGATGTCCTTCGTGAAAACGCCTGCCTGCAGGCCATAAATGGAGTCGTTCGTCCTTTCGACTGCCTCTTCCTCCGTCCTGAAAGGCATCACGGAAACGAGCGGGGCAAATGCTTCGTCGGTGACGACTTTCATGCCCTTTTCCACATCGGTGATAATCGTTGGAGAAAGAATGCTTCCGTCAAGCTCGCCGCCGGTTTGGATGGCTGCTCCCTGCTTCCTGGCTTCCTCGATCCAATCCTTCGCCCTTTTCGCTGCATTTTCGTCAATCATTGGGCCGATATCGGTTTCCTCATTCCGCGGATCGCCGATTTTAAGCTGCTTTGTCGCTTCAACAAATTTCCCAAGGAACTGGTCATATACATCCTCGTGCACATAAATCCGCTGGGCGGAAACGCAAACCTGCCCCGAAAAGCCAAAAGCAGCGTTGACCAAACTTTCCACTGCCTGGTCAAGATCCGCATCCTCAAAGATGATATTCGGTGAATTGGACCCAAGTTCCATGGTGACTTTTTTGAAACCGGCCGTGTCCCGGATCATTTTGCCAACGGTGAGGCTTCCAGTGAAGGTGATTTTATGGATGTCTTTATGGGTGACCAGCGCCTGGCCGACAGTCTCGCCTGTTCCGAGCACGAGGTTGATGACGCCATCTGGGAGCCCCGCCTCCTCGAACAGCTTTACAAGCTTATAGGCGGAGACCGGCGTTTTTTCAGCCGGCTTGAAAATGACGGTGTTGCCTGTCGCGATGGCCGGTGCAATTTTGTGAAGCGACAAATTCAATGGGAAATTGAATGGTGTAATCGCTGCGACGACGCCGACCGGGACCCTCTTCACGAAGCCCATTTTGTCTGAGCCGCGCAAGTCGGCATCCATTTGCAAAACTTCACCGGTCACATGCTTGCACAGTTCGCTCGCGTAACGGAGAATTTGGATGGAACGCGTGATTTCAGCCCGGCTATGCTTGATTGGCTTGCCAGCTTCCTGGACGATCATGTACGCGAAATCCTCCTTCTGCTGTTCGAGCAGGTCGGCCGCTTTTGCAAGAATCCTTGCCCGTTCGTGCGCCGGCATCATTTTCATCGTGTTTTTGAAAACAGATAGGCTGTTGCTAACGGCTTCGTCCAGATCTTCCTCATTGGCGAGGACAATCTCCGCCACAGTCTCATCGTTATAAGGATTTTTCACCGCGAGTGTTTCCCGGCTTTCATCGTTCAGTTCCTTTCCGCCAATTATCGATGCGATTTTCACAATTTTATGCCTCCTTGGTTAGCAAAGTATGTTGCCGAGCTTTTCGGTCAGCTTCACGTTCTCCCGATAATCTACCGGGCAATCAATTAGGACAGGTTTATTCAAATCAACCGCTTTTTGGAGCGTTTCCTTCAATTCCCCGGCTTTCTCGATTCTGAACGCCTCAAAGCCGTATGATTTTGCCAGTTGGACAAAATCCGGGTTGCCGAATTTCACGTGTGATGAGCGGTGGAATTCATTCAGCTGCTTCCATTCAATTAATCCATAGCCGCCGTCCCTCCAGAGGAGAATAATGATCGGCAGCTTGAGCCTCATCGCCGTCTCCAGCTCAGCACTTGCCATCTGGAACGAGCCGTCTCCGCAGACTGCCACGACATTCCGTTCAGGATGGACCAGTTTCGCGGCAATCGCACCCGGCACCGAAATGCCCATCGAGGCGAGGCCGTTGGAAATGAGGCACGTATTCGGTTCATACGTGTGATACATTCTCGCCATCCACATTTTGTGGGCGCCGACATCGGAAATGGCAATGTCATTTTCCTGCAAAACTGACCGGAGATCGGCGATGATTTTTTGCGGTTTGACTGGAAAGCCCTCATCCTCTGCAAAAGAGCTCAGTTCATCAAGATTCTCTTCCCTGATATGGGCGGCCCACTTGTTATCCCTTTTTGCCGGAGAAATGGTTTTTCCGAGCTGCTTCAGGTTCTCATCCAGATTTCCGATGACACTGTGGGTTACCGGGTAGTCAGCATCTGTTTCCGCCTCCTCGGTATCAATATGGAGGATCGGCGTCTCCCCGCCCTTGTTCCAGTTTTTCGGCGGAAATTCCGCGATATCGAAGCCAATCGCAATAATCAAGTCGGAATCCCTAAACCCGCAGGTAATATAATCGCTGCCGCTCATTCCTGCCGTCATCAGGCTTAGGTCATTTTTGAAAGGCATGGCGCCTTTTCCCATAAACGTGTGGACGACAGGAATATCGGCCTTTTCGGCAAAATCGCGCAGGCTCTGGGCCGCATATTCACGAGTGATGCCCATCCCCGCGAGGATAAGTGGACGCTTCGCCTCTTCAATCAGCTTCGCGGCCTTCGAAATGGTGCGCTCTCCCGCCTCCATGATCGTCTGATCCATAATTTTAAGCGGCTGCCCTTCGACTTTCTCGGCGGCGATGTCTTCCGGAATATCGATATGGACCGCTCCCGGCTTTTCGCTCGTCGCTACCTCAAAAGCCTTCCGGACCACTTCCGGAATGATTTCCGCTTTTTTCACTTGGGTATTCCATTTCGTGACCGGCTGATAGACTGACACAAGGTCATAATATTGGTGGGAGATTTTATGCTGGCGATCCAGACCTGCCTGGCCGGTGATCGCGATAATCGGGCAATGATCCATGTTCGCGGTCGCCACCCCCGTCAATAAATTCGTCGCTCCAGGACCGAGCGTCGACAGGCATACTCCTGGCTTTCCTGTCAGCCTCCCATACGTCCCGGCCATAAACGCGGCATTCGTCTCATGCCGCGTCACCACAAACTCAATACTCGAATCGAGAAGAGCATCCATAATATCCAGGTTTTCCTCACCCGGAACCCCGAAAATATACTCAACCCCTTCATTCTCAAGACACCTAATCAACAATTGCGCAGCATTCACTTAACCACCCCTTCAAAAAAAGTCCTAGTTGGACTATTCCACTTATAAATGTGAATAAACGTAAGATGAAGCAGCGACTGAAGCAGGGGATGGTTCCAGTCCTTCCTTAATTCAAACAATTCTTGTCAGAACAAAAACAATCCCGGCTGCGTCAGCAACCGGGTATTTAATATAATGACGTAATGTATGAAGTGCTCTAAGATAACAGCGGAGAAATTAGAGCCCCTCATCGTGGCAAAATAAATGTGTCAGCTTACCGTCTGTTTATTTGATTTTCTCTGCTAGTTCTAAAATAATTCCCTCTGGCCCCCGAACGTAGCATAACTTATAACTTTCTTCATATTGCTGTATCTCACTAAAGATTTCCGTGCCTTTCTTTTTTAACTTAGCAACTATCGATTCAATATCTTCGACAGCAAAGCAAATATGCCGGATACCCAGAGTATTTGCCAAAGGTTGCTGAATACCTTTTTCATCTGACGGCGTATAGAATTTGACTAGCTCTATCCATGCCTGGCCATCTGGCATCCCCAATCCTACACATGCCGTTTTAACATCATTAAGCCCCACTATTCGGTCCAACAGTTCTCCATCCAATTCCCATTCCGCTTGCACTTCAAGTCCTAAATCAATAAAAAATTCTTTAGCCTGTGCAAGATCATTCACGTTGATACTCACATGATCTATTCTATTGATTTTCATATCTTCTACCTCCTTGAAATCAAGTGTTCAACAAACTTTTTGCGATTTCCTGCCATAATAGCTATACAGCAAAATTTTAATAGGCTAACTTTGAATTAATCACTTTTTTCAATGTCATCTTAACAATATGCCCTATACAAACTTCTTTTGAAACGGTCGTTGTAGTAATCATTAAAAAAGAGTAAGACAGAGGCATTGGCTTCTGTCTTACTCTTTTCGGGCTGTTTTTTTCCAGCTATGAGCTTACTTATTTTTATGGTTATCCCCTACAAAAGGCAGGCCGGAGAGGTAGCCGGCATTGCCGGGATTTTGCGAACCAACCATGAGATAGCTGAATCCATTGAGATCTTCAACCATCTGGATGCCTGTTACTTCTCCCGGTGCCGCGGCTGAGACGATTCTGGAGAGCTTTTTCGTGTCAATATTATAAGCCCAGCCGTAGTTGTTCACATGCTTGCCGCCATCTTCCGCAATAAAGAGTGTCCTCATTTTTTCGGAGTAGACGATATTGTCAGGATTGGAAATTTTGTCTGGATTTGCGGTGTTGCCCGCCGCATCCTTACTTGCAAGGTCTTCGCCTGTGATAAGGCCGTTCATGTTCGTCGCAACATATCGGCTGCGAATCGGATGTCCGGATTGGTCTTTCACACCTTTACTCAAACTCATTTCATAAATTCCACCTGCGCTGATTTTCGGCAAGTGGATGTCATCGACAGGGTCTGATGGATTTGCTTCCATTCCGCCAGCGATTGTGGACATGGTCATGTAAACTTTATTATCTGCCTTATTAATTTCCATAGTCTCCATTTTGTTAAATTCTGATGTAGCACCAAGCAGTGCTCCATATCGGCGCGATTCCAGGAAAGCAGCCGCTTTTTCCATGCCTGGCTTAAGCTTCAGCCATTCGTCCCTTCCGCCGGCTTTCACTCGTGTAAAGTCATTAGCTTTTGCATAAGCTGCATCGTTTGTCGCTTCAAAAATATCACTGAACTTCAATTTCAGGGCAAGCTCTTTGATTTCCTGGTCATTGGCATGCCCCAGTTTAATCCATTCCAAGTTTGCGGAACCACCATTTTCAGTGCCGGTTTGCACCCACTTCGCTGCATATAGCGTGCCTGATGTCAGGTCCTTCTGTTTATCAGCGACATACATGAATGCCATCGTGTAGCCGCCATCATCCCCGAAATACACAGTGCGGTTATCCGGTGCCACTTTTGCGTTTTCAATTGAAAGGCGGCCCATGCTGTAATGTTTCACCGCTTTGGCTGTCCCGTCACTAGAAACAGTTACCTCGGGAACATGGCCGTACAAATATGGGTTTCCGAGAATGGTTGGATCCTGGTAATAGTTGCGGGCAAATTGAGTCACGGAACTATTTTTTGGATCGGCTTCAAATGCTCTCGCATCAGGCTCGTATTCTTCGCTGCCCAGATGGGTGTTCCACGGAGTCAGCGATCCGGCACATGGCGTCCAGATTCCGCCGTCCGCTGAAAAGTCGATTGGCATTGTGTCTGTAATAGTCAATTCCCCTGTTTTCGGATTTTGTTCAACTTTATTCAGCATAATTTGTTTTGGCATGTTGCCAATTTCATTCGAAGGCATTCCCTCGTAATGATTGACCATGTATAACTTCCCGTTAACATTCATCAATGTATTGCTGTCAGGTGAGGTCGATATGTATGGCTTTCCATCCGCATTCGTAATCAGCTCGCCATTGGCGTCATAGGCTGCTCCGGCAATCCCGCTCTTGTACTTGTCGCCCGGCTTGAATAAAGATTTAAACTCGAGTGGAATTGTTTTTTGCGAGCCGTTGCTATAGGATACAACCGCGGAAGCTCCACTGTACATTTTGGATTTTTCTTCAGCAGAACTTGGCACATCCATCCCGACAAATTCTACCCTATCAACAGAAACAGGCTTTTTCGGTTCGGCAAAAACATTCGCAGCCGACGGGAACAGCACACCCAAACTTAACATTGGAATAATCATCGTTCGCTTTTTCATCTTTACTCGCCTTCTTCCTTAGTTAATTTTACGTACAACTAAAGTGTAAGGAAGTAATATTAATCCTTTATTGAAAACGTGTAAAAGTAATATAAAGAAAATTAGTTCAATGGAAGCAAGGCAAAAGACCCAGCAAATACGAACAGCACCCTTCCAATTGTTAGGAAAGGTGCTGTCATGTATTGCAAAAGCTCCTTGGATTTTTAAAGAGCTTTAATAAATAAAACGAGCTAAACTTTCGAACATTGTCGTTGATTTGCTCTCCAGGCACTTCGCTTTCCATGGGGCGTCAGTGGAGCCTCCTCGGCGCTCAAGGCGCCTGCGGGGTCTCCACTTGCCGCTGCATCCCATTGGAGTCTACGTGCCTTCCGCTCCAATCAACTAATTTCACCTTCATTAATTAGGCTTATATAGTGGATTTTTTCTACTTAGTCACATAGCCAAACGCAATCTCCCGCATCGCGATTTTATTTCCCCATGTAAGTCCGACATCCGTAATGATAATTTTCACTTTGGATGTTTTCATCGGCTCCACATCAACTTTCAATGTTTCGCCGTTTTCCGTATTGCCTGCGGTTGTCCACGGAATAGTGTATTCTTTCTCGGCAGGAATCCAGCTTTTTGCTTCGGAATCCCATGCTGCCAGCTTGAATTTTCTGATACCCTGATCTTTGCCGTAATTTGTACTAAAGGAAATCGAATTTAAGGTGATGTCCTTATGGAAGTCATACTGGATATTTACCTCTTTATCAGTTGGCAATTGATTGGAGGCAAATCTAAATTCACCGCTATTGCTTAAAAGATTCCCATCAAAAAGCTTTTCAAGTTGAGACTGGCTGTTTTCCACCCCGAGGTTTTCACTCGTATATGGCGGCGGTGGCGGCGGAGTTGTCACAACTATTTGCAGGGTAGGATTTGTTACTCCCTCCACGCCCGTTAAATTAGGCAGGATGCCACTCTTGGTGATTGCTTCCCCTGAATTGATTTTATCTAAATCTTCTTGGGTAATAGGATCCCATTTTACAAACTCTTGAGTGACGACGCCATCATTCCAAGTTACATTTACATACGATTTTGTATTTGGCAGATTAGGCTCAGTGTAAATTTCGCCCTCATGCCCGGCCACAGCTGAAGTATATTGTTTCAGAGCAGCCTGCCCTTCCAAAACGGTAACCTCGGAATCTTCTACATTGACGACCTTCAGTTCCTTTTTAGATAGTTCCTTCTGGCCTTCAGGAAGCTTTTTATAGACTCTTACATAATCAATATCAAAGGTGTTTGGATATGGCATCCACTCCCATGGGCCCGTCCATCCGCCTGCCCGCTTTTCATATTGGGAGAATAATTGAATCATAGGATAGTCGATATTCAAGTTCTTGCTTCCAACTACTTTTCCATCCACATAAAAGACGAGTTTATCAGGAAATGCACCCGAGCCGGTTCCTTCTTGCCAGTCCAGACCAAACGTGTGCCATTCATCATGGAAGTTTGCATTTGGATTAATGAAAGTCTCCCCCGCATCCCTCACAGGAAAGGCGTCTTTGTCATTCCAATTATGGAACGCTCTTGGCACGGCTGTTTTTTGGTTTCCTAAAATCTCAAAAATATCAATTTCCGCTGAGTGGTCCACTTGATCCTCAAAGCCTAGGAGCCACCAGGCGGAATGCCTTGACGAACCAGCCTGGCCTTTCGCGCGGATTTCATAATAGCCATACTGGTTAATATGTGTTAACTCGGTCTGGACTGGATTGCGCACCACATTGTTTCCATTCCAATTATGGAGCCCGTTTCGATTTCCTGTTGTAAACCCGCTCACCCGGGTTTCGCCATCATATTCAGGCGCCCAGCCTGGCGTATCTTCTTGAACTTGGAGCTGCATTGCACCATTTTTGATATCATAAATCGGCTTTGCGTATTCCGGAGTCTTTGTCCAGGATGAGAGATACTTATCGACCCATAGCTTTGAATCCAGCTTTCCGTTAGGATTATTGAATTCTTCATCAAAAATTAAACGATAGCCTTCTTTTTGCACTGGACTAGCAGGGGTATGTTTCCCCCATTTTGCCGTAAGTGTCATATCCTCATTAGGCTTGTACGGGAAAATCATCTCATATTTGTTATTTGGACCATAGAACCATCCAAGAAAGTCATATCCTTCCTTTTCGATTTTCTCGAAAGGCACTCTCTTCTCCCGTAGTGGTTCCCCAACTCCCAGTTGAAGCTGTTTCATTTCCTCGCCATTGGCCGGATCAAACGTAATCACAAACTTCTCGGGGGTTGTGCCTTCAGCGGATGCCTTATCCGACAGAGCCCCCAGCGTGGAAATATTCAGGACTACAAGTGCGGCCAATAGAATCGATACAACCTTTTTTAGTTTCGTCATTTAATATCCTCCTTTGTTGTCAGCCTTTTACGGCCCCTGCTACAACACCTTCAATCACACGTTTTTGCATTATGATATAGAAAATAACCAATGGAAGAGTTGACATGACTAGCATCGGAAAGAATGATGTCCAATTTGTCGAAAATGGACCGACGTTTTTATATACTTCCTGCAATAATACTGCCTTATCTGGAGACTGCAGGAACAGTAACGGGGTAAGGAAGTCATTCCAAATAGCTAATGTATTCAAAATAACAACCGTGGAAATGATCGGCTTCAACAATGGAAATATAATCAGCCAAAAGCATTTGAACGTTCCGCAGCCGTCCATAAATGCCGCCTCTTCCAATTCAACCGGGACAGTATTGATAAATCCCCGCAAAAGAAAGATTGATAGAGGGAGATTTATACAAAATACACTTACCAAGATGACGCCCAGGTGCGTGTTCATAAGATGCAAGCCGGAAATAATCTGGTATAACGGAACAATGGCAATTTGAAACGGAATAATCAGACCTACCAAAAAGACCGAATACATGATTTTTACGATTTTCCTTTTACTGCGCGCAATCACATAGGCCGCCATGGTGGCGAAGAAAACAAGCAGAATGACCGCCACAACCGTAATAATCAGGTTGTTTTTTAGTGCCTGCGTATAATTCATTGCTTCCAAAGCTTTTGCATAGTTTGCGAATGTGAGGCTTTCCGGCAATCCAAGAGGGCTGGCAGCTGCTTCTGCTGGAGTCTTAAAGGTAGTGATAACTAAATAGTAGATTGGCAGGAATACGATGCCGCTAATGATGATCAGCCCAAGGGTGTTCAGGACCTTCCCAATTGTAATTCTTTTCATCAGACGATCTTCCTTTCCCATTTATTCAGGAAAGCAATGACAATGCGCGATAAGATGAATACTGCGATAAAAAAGATTACCGCAAGTGCGGATGCATATGCATTTCTTCCGCTGTTGAAGCCTTCCCGGATCATGGTTGTCATGATCGTTTCGGTCGCATATCCCGGCCCGCCTTTTGTCATCGCAAAAATGACGTCGAAGACCTTCATTCCCCCTATAAGGCTCATGAGAAGATTAAAGGATACCGCCGGATATAATAATGGGAGTGTGACCGAGAAAAATGTCCGGATCTTGCCCGCGCCGTCAATTTCCGCCGCTTCATAAAGGGAGGAATCAATGCTTTTCAAGTTGGCAATATAAATGACCATTGACCAGCCCGCCCATTGCCACACTTGTGTTGCAAGAACAGAATAAAGAGCGATTTTCGAATCCCCGAGCCAATTCACCGGCTGGCCGCCGAAAAATTGGATGATGTTATTTAACAACCCGTAATCGGCCGAGGTCATAATATACTGAAAGAGAAACCCAACGACCAAGATGCTCAAGACAGCCGGCAGAAAAACTAACGACTTTACAAAGTTCGCTCCGGCCATTTTTCGGTTCAAATAGACGGCGAGCAGGATGGCGATGACATTTTGCAAAACCGTAATCGAAATGGCGTATTGTAAAGTATGTTTGATGGCCGCTACTGTTTTTGCATCCTGAAAAAGAAGTTTATAATTGTCGAAACCAACAAATTTAAGGGTAGAGTTATAGACTGACCAATTCGTGAAACTATAGAAAAAGCTCATTGCTGTTGGGACAATAAAGAGGACAATAAATCCAATGAACGCTGGAAGAATCATCAACATAAAGACCCGTTCTCGCTGCTTATTGTACATAAATAAACCGCCCCATTTTTTAACATCTGGATATCCCTAACATATAGAGAAAAAGTGGAAAATGGAGTTTACTCCATTCCCCACTTAGTTTTCACCCTTACCGGATGAATTGAATCAATTAAGGGTCTTTCTTAAGTTTTCGTTCGTGTCATCTGCATCCTGCAGCGCCTGTTTCACTGTCTTTGTACCTGCCAGGACTTCTTGCAAGGATTTCCCGTATGCTTCAACAACCGGATTTCCTGACGTCCAAACCGCAGTCCAAGGTGCGTATACATGACCAGCTTTGAAGGCACCTTCACTATCCTGATAGATATCACCAAGATCCACTTCGACACCTTCCAGGAAGGAGCTTCCCGCGTTATCCTTAACCAATGCTTGTTGTGCCTCTTCAGTTGCGGTCAGTTCCAATACTTTAAGCGCCTCGTCAATGTGCTTGGATTTCGCATTAATTGCCAATGCTGAGCCAGGGCCGCCGATCAACCAGCCGTCACCCTCTTTTTTGCCTGGAATTGGGAACATTCCAAGTTCTATATCAGGATTTTTCTCCATGATAGTTGGTACTGCCCATGGGCCGCTTTCCCACATCGCAGCTTTACCTGTGGCAAATTGGTCCAATGCCTGGTCATAGCTGAGTCCGAGCATATCTTTTGTCAAAATTCCTTCATCGATGACCTTCGACCACTCTTTTACAGTCGGAAGCCAGGCTTCAGCCAACTTCGCTTTTCCTTCGTTAAACTGTTCATCAAAGTCTTTATTTTTCTCATTTGCGTAAAATTCATTGTTTACAAGCCCGATGCTCTGTTTCATCATTGGCTCCCAAGATTGCGCACCCATCACTTGCGGCTTAACGCCGTTTTTAGCAAGCTCCTTGCTGACGGCAATAAACTCATCCCAAGTTTTTGGAACTTCAACGTTATTTTCTTTAAAGATAACTTTGTTATAAAAAATCCCTTCGAACCAGGATTGCAGCGGAGTGGCATAAACTTTGCCGTCCACAGAATATGGCTTGAGGCCAGGTTCAACATACTTCGAAGTGAATTCTTTGTCAGTCAGATCAAGGAGATAGTTGGCTTTTGCAAGCAGCTTTGCCTCTCCGCCCACTTCAATGATATCCGGGCCTTGTCCTGCTTGAAGCTGTGAATTCAATACATTGTTGAAATTATCAAGCGCGACAAATTCAAATTCGATATCAATATTCGGAAGTTCCCATCGAGTAGTTTTAAGTATGTAGCTCTAGTTGATTCTGCGTTGTACGCCATCACCCGAAGCTTTGTCACCTTTTCTCCATCTTTACTTTTCGATTCTGTTTTACCCGAACAGCCAACTAAACTGGCTGCTACTAATAATAAGCAAAGCAACGATGTAATCGTTTTCCTTTTCATCTAAATGCCCCTCTTTCTATGTGATAACTAAATTGTATTGTTTTCTATTCGGTCGTTAAATACGGGATATTACGGTTCTTATATAAAAAAAATACTATTTATTCGGGTTGAATAAATAGTATTTCCGCTTATTATTCATTTTCTATCACTATATTACGGTCAGAGATAGGATGAATTAAAGAATTTCCATTAACTCAACCTTACGGTTGATTTCCGCTACGGGCACACGCTTTCCACGGGGCGTCAGTGGAGCCTCCTCGGCGTTACCGCCTGCGGGGTCTCCACCTTGCCGCTGCATCCCGTAGGAGTCGGTGCCCTCCGCTCCAATCAACTAATTCGCAAAACTAAAAGCGTAAAAATTTTTTCCCCAATTTAAACACGTTCGAGGATAACCGGGATGCCTGGGGTGCTGGTGAAGTTGTGATATTCGCCTTCACTGCTCAGGACGTCTTCGCCGTATTTCCATTGTCCTTTTGGTATGTATACTTTTTTTCCTTCGGCGCCTTTTTCGCTTACTGGGGCGACAAGGATGTCACTTCCGAGCATGAATTGGTCAATTATCTTTTCTACCGCCTCGTCAGGAAATTCATAGCTCATATAGCGAATGATTGGTTCGCCTGTTTCTTTTGCGTGCATAACGAGCTGTTCAATTCTGTCTTGATAGTTCTTCCGCGTTTGGACACTTTGAAGGATTTGGTCAAAATAGGCCTGTTCGAGCACTCGGTAAGGCGCGGCGGAAAACTGCATCGCCGGCATTAAGCAGGCAATTTCACTGTGGCGCACAAAAAGCTCCGGATCCAATGACCCTTTGTCAAGATGGAGGAAGTTAAGGTATTCCCCTCCCCCGATCATATCAGGGCAGCTGAATGGATGGCCGGTTATTCCCTGTAAAAGGCTGTTCGGGATTAATGCCCCAATTCCCGTGTTTCCCCATGAATGTTCTTTATCACAGAGACGCTGAAGCAGGGACATGCCTCCCGCCTTGGAGGTGACCCGGTATTCATTAAACGGATATTTCTCGCCATACTTTGCCCATGCTAACGACTGTTCATCAGGCGTGACGTTTCCAAAAGTCACATTGTCATCCCGATAATGAGTGCTGTCGCCGCCATCGAACTTAAACCCATCGACGCCCATCTCGCACAAGCGGCTCAATTGTTCATCCATCCATACAATCGTATCGGGATTGGAAAAATCAAGGACAGCGGAATGGCCATTCCACCATTCTGTAATAAACGGCTTCCCGTCCGCATTCTTCACTAGAAATTGCTTATCCCTGGTCTCCCGGTACTCTACCGTGTCCGGCGTGATATAAGGGCTTACCCAAAGCATCACATGGAACCCTTTATCGTGAAGAGTTTGAATCATTTTCTCTGGATTCGGGAATTTTTCTTTATTAAACTTCCACTTTCCGTAATAGTCCGACCAGCCATCATCAATCATCATGACGCCTGCAGGCAAGCCGTTGGCCAGAATGTCCTCGGCATATTTCAAAATGTCTTGTTCATTTTGATAAAAAGTCAGTTCAATCCAGCTATTATAGATGGGGCTGCGGAATAATTCGATACTCGGCCCTTTTTTTTGAAAGGGAAAAAAAGTGGTCATCGCTTGTAAATAGGCTCCCTTTAAATCTCCGTATCCTTCGCCTAATTCGATATCTCCCTCAACCTCAATCGTTCCTCGATCAAACGTAATGACAAAGCCCTTATCCCCCCAGAGATAACGGCCTCTGCTTGACAAGAAAAGCGGCATCGCCTGGTTTGGCGTCCGGTTCAAGCGCAGATCATATTGACGGTATGACTCTTCACCAATCGGCTCCGACACGCCTTCATGGACAAATCCTCCATACCAATATTCCCGTTCCAACATCTTCATTCTCATTTCGTTTGTACCCTCCCTAACTCTGGCAAACAGACATAAGATCTCCAGTTTGCTTCCTACTATAAAGAAGAGGGCACTATAAAAAAAGCGAAAAAGTTATCGTCTTCTACAACTATATTACTGTTTCAGAATCTGGCTCTGATGCCGCTTCCTGTATTCGTTCGGCGTCATGCTTTCATACTTTTTAAAGAGCATGGAGAAATAGCTCGGGTTATCATAGCCAACCTGGAAGGATATTTCATAGCTCTTTAAGTCGGTTTTAAGCAAAAGCTCCTTTGCCTTTTTGAGCCTTAAATCCGTCAGATACTGCCATAAGCTGATTCCTACTTCCCGTTTAAATAAATAGCAGAAGTAATTTTTGCTTACTGCGATTTGATTGCAAATGTCCTCGAGCGAAAGGCTTTGATTATAATGGTTCTCCAGGATTTCGAGACTGTCTTCAACGAGTTGGCTATATTGCTTCTTCACAACGTTTTCCTGATTGAATGTTTCCTCTATCCTCTGCCACATGAAATTCTGAAGGCTTTTTAACGAGGTTAGTTCCCTTAAATCCTGATACGATATCGTTAATATTTCCGCCATTTTTTCAGTTTTTTCACTTTGCGTCGAAATGATTTTCTTTAAGACAACGATTATTTCAAAACAAATTTCATAAATCAGGTCCAGCTCGACCGGGTTGATATTTTTTGACAACTGAAATACTTCCGATAGAATTTTGCCTGAATTAGTAAGATCCTCTGCTTCCAAGGCATCCTCCAATTCTTTTGCCAAGGTACGGCTTTGGATTTGGATAAAATCGTCTTCGTTGCAATTATAGTCATAACCCAATACATCTTCCGAATCGAGGTAAAAATTATAACGGCTTAGCAGTTTTATTTGTTTATATTGGTGGGGCAGCTCTTCCAACCCTTTGACTGACTTACTAAAACAGGCTTTCACATTGATATTGAATTGGTTCTTTAAGATCGCCACCAATTCTTGGCATAAGCTGATGAGATTTTCCTGCTCGAGACCAGACAGCAGGATTGTCCATGAATTTTCCTCAAATTCAAATTGAATCGACTCATAGTCTGCAAGTACGTCCTCCATGATCCGGTTGATGTACCCCATTTGCAACGCTTCAATACTTTGCATCGCAACAAATTCATCAATCGTCGTATGGTTTATTTCCAAATTGAGAATATGATAGTGGCCAAAATTAAACGGAAATTCTTCGAGCTTACTTTTATGGCCTGTATGCATTCCCATTTTCATATAATTGCGGAGCTCGAGCTTTTTCAGTTGAGTCTGGCTTTTATCCACGATGCGGCGCTGTTCGTTTTCACCATCAATTTTGCCTAAAACTCTCTTGATCGCGTCATTTAATTCTTCCTCATCGATTGGTTTCAAAATATAATCAGAGCAGCCAAGTTTCAGCGCTGTTTGGATATTTGAAAAATCACCATGGGCACTTACTAAGATGATTTCGGTCTCTTTATTAATCGTTTTTACTTTCTTAATAAACTCAAGACCGGTCATATTAGGCATCTGGATATCCGTTATGATGATATCCGGTTCATCTTTTAAGAATGCACTGTAGGCTTCAACTCCATCCTGGGCGTAGCCAATCAGTTCCAGGTTGAATTTTTTCCAATCTATTAAACTCTGCAACATCCGGATTGTCAGCAATTCATCATCCACTAATAATACTTTCAGCATATGCATTCCCCCTTAGCTAATGGATGGAAGAGTGATGATTACACTTGTCCCCTTATTGTTCCTGGAAATCAATTTCAGGCCATAGGATGCCCCGAACTCGCTTCTGATCCGTTGATTTACATTCAGAAGGCCTATGCTTCTTTGCGGTGAATAGGAATTTTTATAAGCAAATTCCTCATTCATTTTGCTAACTAATCCCTCTTCCATGCCGCTCCCATTATCCGTAATAATGATGCAAATATCAGATTCGTCCCTTTCAACATTAATCGTTAAAAAGCCTGTTTCACGGTTCTTGAATCCATGCTTTAAGGCATTTTCAACGATTGGCTGAATAATAAGTTTCGGAACCATGATGTCTGCTAACTCTTGGTCGCAATCTATCGAATAAAAAATCCTGTCTTCAAAACGGACATTTTGAATTAAAATATAATGTTCAGTGTATTGCAATTCCGTCTCAAGTGGCACCTTTTCGTAAGGCTGATAAACCGAATATGACAGCATTTTGCCTAATAATGTCGTAACCTTTGAAATCTTTTCCGCTTCTCCATTCACCGCGAGCGCTTTTATGGACTGTAAAACATTATTCAAGAAATGCGGGTTAATTTGATTTTGCAGCTCACGCAATTGTGCTTCCGAGAGCTTTTTCTCTTCCTGCAAAAGCTTATCCGATAGCCGCAGCAAATTTTGGATCATGTTTTCCGCCGTTTTGGAAAGCACCGCTATTTCTTCCGTGCTGTTTTCCGGGAAGGAAACCGCATAGTCGCCGATTGTGATTCTATTAAAGCTCCGAACCAACTGATTAACAGGATTCAAAATGGTTTTTGAAAGGATTCCGGAGATGAATGTAATAATCACACCGGAAACAAGCAGCGTCCCGATAATAAATAATAATACGGTAAATTTAGTATCCTGCAGATCTTTCAGGCTTTTAATCCCAACAATATTCCATCCATCTGTATCCGTAGTGGCCGTCACCACCAATAAATCTTGTTCCTTCGAACCCTTGCCCTTTATGACAAAATAATCCTCGCCATGATCAAGCTTGTTCTTAATCTTATTCAACTGACTATTTGAGACTTCTTTAGACTCCGGTAAATGAATCCACTCTGTTCCATTATTAATCGCGAGCTGCACTTCCTCCCTCCCCGTATTCGCAAGTAGAAGAGGAGAAAGATCTACGTCGCAGATTAGATAGGAATTGTTTTTGAAATCAAAGGCTAACTTATTTTGAACCGGCGTGACCATCGAAATCGTATCGGCCCCTTTGCCATTGACGAGATAATCGGACGGGTGAAAACCGGTAAAATAACTATTTCTAATGGAGGTTTCCTCCATATTCTTAATCTGTTTAAACCATTCCTGCTTCCCAAAATTGTAATTCTCATTCACATGCTCTTTATACGAATAGAGCGCTTTCCCGTCACTGCCAATGATGACGGCATTTTTTATATAAGGGACTGTTTTCAGATGCTGGAGTGCCTCATCCGCGTTTCGCTGATTATACAGTTCAATCGAATAGTCAATATCTTTGTGCTGATTGCGATAGGCAACCGCCGTCCTCACATCCTGGCCACTTACAATAAGCATCGCCACATTTTGCAAGCTGCTAAAATATTTATCCAATAACCGTATGTTCAATTCGACTGTATTCCGCAAATATTGATAGCTCTGATCCTGATAGCGCTTACTGCTATACTGCATAATAATAAGCCCAAACACGATAATCAGGATGAAGAAGACAATTGAAAAATATGTCTTCATCTTAAATTCCATCGTATTCCGTTTCTTCATTCTTATTGTCACTTCCCTGCGTGGCCTACCATTTATATTACTAGATTTATATTAATCGAGGTACCACCTAAGGAAAACTTTGGACAAAAACGAACAGCACCTTCCCCGTGATTCGGAAAGTGCTGTTTGGTTTTTGCAAAATATAATGAGCTATTGGTTTCTCCATTCTTTAAAAAAACCAAGTTTGATTTCTTGATTTCATAGCGTTCACTTAGGATTTTGAACGATAATGGAACCGGTTTGATCCAATGTGATGAGGATATCTGTCCTATCGATAAATAGACCATGTTCGACTACTCCAGGAATTCTATTTAGCTTTTCCGCTAAGGATTGTGGCCGTGATATTTCCCCGAATCTGCAATCTAAAATGAAATTCCCGTTATCTGTCTTAAAAGAACCGCCTTGATATTGACGGAGTTGAGGCTCACATCCAAATACAAGTAATTGCTTCTTGGTGATTTCCGCGCCAAAAGGAACCACTTCTACCGGAAGCGGAAATTGGCCTAATTTTTCAACTCGCTTGTCTGGAGTAGCTACGACTATAAACTTCTTAGCAGCATTGGCGATAATTTTCTCTCTTAAAAGCGCGCCGCCCCCACCTTTAATCAAGTTGAAGCGAGGATCATATTCATCCGCTCCATCAATTGCGATATCAATTTCATCAATTTCCTTAAAGGTGGCCAGGGGGATGCCTAATTTTTTTGCCATTTCCTCAGTTTGGACCGAGGTGGGAATTCCTCTAATCGATAATCCCTTCTTCACTAGTTGTGCAAGTTTGGTTATCGTGTAATATACCGTCGACCCTGTGCCAAGTCCAACGACCATTCCATCTTCGATATACTCTGCTGCCTTTTCACCAACTAATTTTTTTTGATTCAAAATATTGTCGCTCTCCATTTTTGATTCACCCTTTTTGAAAAAGCATACAAACAATAAATATTGTCGACTTGGTTTTTTTAACATCCCCACGTTCTTTCTTTCCTAATCTTATTACCCTATTGCTTTACATTAAAATCCATTCGCTTTTTGTTTTGGGGTCCGCACTTCTTTATTCAAACATTATGATATGAAACGTTTTGGTGGTAAAATACCTTAAAGAACGATTAAGGATACACATTTACTTTTTTTGGAGGCGGTACATATGGATAAGCAAGGACAAGAAATGTTTTTGAATTTTATTTTGCAAAGAGTACAGGAAGGCAAGGAAGAGGAAGCAAGAGCAATCCTTCTGGAAAACTTCCGGAAACAAGATGAGGGAACTTTCTCACAGGAAGATATTCTAGAATTTGTCCCTAAAATGATCAGCTTGATTAAGCCAGAAAGACTAGGTGAAATTCAAGCAGTCGTAAAACAATTTTCTGGTGAATTTGGAAACAAGTAAGGCTGATCGAGGTAAACAGAAACGTTTTGAGAGAACCGATATTGGTTCTCTTTTTTTTTTCTGGGTACTTAAAGGATTGAAATAAGTAACTCTAGAATGTTTCAGTTGAGTTTTCAAAAAGATTTGAATACGGGGTGACATAATGAGTAATGATCATGTTGTAGGGCGAACTAAATCCGTTGGCTTTCAAATTGGTGTTAGAAGAACATTTTCATTTCTCAGGAAATCGCATGGGAGCTTCTGGCTTCTAATGCAGGTTTGAATAGCTGCCTGGGGGAAAGTGAACATTTCGACCTTAAGCAAGGGGGAAAATACGCTTCAACTACTGGTGAAGGTGAGTTCCGAATCGTTAAACTGCACGAGCAGCTCCGGCTTACTTGGAAAAAATCAGGATGGGAGAAAGCTTCTACGATTCAAGTTCGGATCATTCCAAAGAACGATGGGAAAACAACGATCAGTTTCCATCAGGAAAATCTTCCTGACGAGCTTGCCAGAGAAGAAATGAAGCTCCATTGGGAAGGCGTGCTGGAGAGAATCGGTACCCAAGGTTAGCGATGCAAACAACCTGATTGTACCCATCAAAAGCTGAGCTCTGCTCAAGTTTTATTATCATTACCCAATTTCGCGTCTGCCCCAGATGTCAAAAAATCGGGACAGGAACCAGGATTATACCTGGTTCCTGCCCCGATTATGTTTTTATTTTGCCCATTTTCAAAGACTAGTTTATTCCAATTACAACATTTAAATGGTGACCAAACTAGTAAACCTTCACACTGGCTGTCGTACTGACAGCTCCTTTGGCATCTTTCGCGTTCACATTAATCACTGTGCCCTTCCTTTGTTTAGGAATGCGGACTTGGAAATTTCCATACGCATTGGCTTTGGCTGTATAGGTTCTTCTTCCGATCTTAACGGTGACGACTGCATTTTTTTCTGTTTTGCCCGTTACTGTGGTTGAATACGTTCTGACTGCGTTCACAACAGGTCGGTTCGGGGCGACTCTGACAACGGTCACACTCCGTGCATAGCTGATTCTTCCAGAACGATCTTTCGCGGTAACCGATAGAACAGTTCCGGCATTAGTTACCGGGATGGAAACCTTAAAGTTTCCTTTCGCATCGGTTTTGCCAGAATAGGTTTTCGAACCGAGTTTTATAGAAACAACGGAATTTGCTTCCGCTTTCCCTGTCACAGCAACCGCTTTATTGTTCACTGCATTGACGACCGGAATATTTGGGGCCACCTTTGTGACGGTCATCGTTTTTGCCGGGCTAACATTCCCCGCTCCATCTTTTGCAGAAACGTACAGTTTTGTCCCTGCACTTTGAACAGGAATCGTGATTTTATAATATCCGTTCGTGTCCGCTTTGGCTGAAAATGTTTTGGTGCCGACTTTCACCGTGACAGTCGCAGCCTTTTCCGTTTTCCCTGAAACGTTGGTTGCCTTGTTGGTGACCGCATTCACCACCGGAATAGCGGGCGGTATGACATCCTTCACCGTTACGACTGTCGGCAGACTTACGTTTCCAACAATGTCCGTCGCCGTGATGCTGATTTTCGTTCCGGGTGCCTGTAGGGGTATATCCGCCCAGAAAGATCCATCTTCATCAGCGGATAGGTGGGCGATTTCCCTTGTCCCTATAAAAATTCCTACCGCTGCAAAAGCTTCTGTTGTTCCCCTTATGACTTTACTGCGATTTGTCACCTCATGGAGGAGGACAGGTTTTGCAGGAGGAATAATGTCTTTTATGAGTTCCAGGGTTTCCGGAAGATAAGCGTAAGATACATTGCTCGCATTATCAATCATCTGAATCATAAGAGAATATTTTCCAGGTTCCACATCCCCGTATATCCGGAACAACATTTCCCATAAATCCGTGTCATTATTTTTTT
Source organism: Bacillus sp. B-jedd (assembly GCF_000821085.1). Lineage (GTDB taxonomy): Bacteria > Bacillota > Bacilli > Bacillales > Cytobacillaceae > Bacillus_D. The sequence continues at coordinate 1,065,583 of NZ_CCXR01000001.1, read as the reverse complement.
GTAAAGTGGCTATATTGCAATTCCAAATCTTGTTACAATACATGAAGGTCGCAGAGCGAACCCCTGATTTGTCGTCAGTTATCTTCGCGGTCACTTTTACGTTTTCTCCCTGATAAACGGTTTGCTTGTCTATCTTGATTTGATTTGCGTTAGGAGGCGTGATATCCCTATCCGGATTAGAAAGCTCGAAGTCTTTCAAAACAATTTTTTCATTATTGGCAAGGTCCATCACGGCAAGGCGAACTGTCCATTTTTCCGGAACGGTATTTTTCTCGAATAAAAATGATCCGGTCCATTCGTCGCGCTTGCTGTCATACGTTAATCGCGGCCCGTAAGTTGTCCATCCTTCCACTTCACGATTCAAAAAGTCTGCTTTAATGGACTTTACCCCAATATTATCAACCGCTTTTACTGTCAGCTTGAACGATGTACCCGCCTCTACCGGCTGAGGTTCAATCTGAAGACTTGACACTTCCGGCATCACTCGGTCTTCATTCGGGTTTATGACTGTAATATAATTCTTTGTCCATCTATACCAGTAATTATCATTTTCATTATATAGGTAAAAACGAAGATACCAGACACCCTGATGATCGTAATCTTTTATCCTATATGTACCTGTCCATGTGTCAGTTACCTTATTGTAGGCCATGTCGACGAGTTCATCAGTTTCTCCAGCAAGATGTGCTTGGACGTTTTTGATAGTATCAGTTGGTGCAGAAAGTTTTGCAGTAATGGTAATCGTTTCTCCCGCATGCGCTTCAGCTGGACCAATTGTCGAATCTAAAATAGATGGGCCTAATGGTTCACCCGTGCCGCTTGAAACCGAAATGCCGCCAGCACTTGTATTAGCCATGCCCAATCCTGGCAATAAGAGCATCATACACAGCCATGAAAGAAGTATTTTTTTTCCCAACCGCTTCCCCCCGCTATCTGTCCTTTTATTTGAAATCCGCATACATTTTTACCTTATTTTTCTATATTAATTATATCCTATATTAGATTGTATATGTTAATGGAATTTTAGTAACAACTAGACTTTTTGTTCGGTATTTTACCTCAGAAAAAAAGAGACACCCTTTTAAAAAATGGGGTGTCCCTTGGTTTTTATTAATTTCTATAAATATCTTTTCATAACCTTTTGATTCAAGTTCAAAGTTACCCAGCGTATATCTAAGCTTGTGCTGTGTGACTCCCGCCTCGCTTCCGGGCTGAAAGCACAGCATAAGCCGGTTCATTGAATCCTTTCACCAGAAGCCACAGAGCTAGTATCATTTCAGTTGCGGCCACTGGCAGGGCCAATAGTCCTCCCCAAACAGAAATTTGTTCGATCACGCCGAACATGACCAACAGGGAACAGGTGAAAACTGATATGGCTCCGATGATGCCAAGGATTGCAATAAACCTTGGTACGAGTTTAGTTTTGAAAAAAATATAACTGTACATGATTGTATTGAGGCCAAGCATGAAAAGGGGTCCGAGCATAAACGTCCAGTCATGGATGGCAATTAAAGCTATACCAGTACTTTGAAAAGGTGCGGGGTCAGGGGCTCCCGCCGCTATGAATTCACGGCTCAGAGTCAGAAGGGCAAGCACACTAATGATTCCAACAGTTATAACAATCGCTTCCAGGAATCTGAAGCAAACATGCCATAGTGCGATGGTTTCATTATATTTTCTTAAGATTGGGAACATCACCGTTGCAGTCCCTATCGCTGAAACAACTAGCATCAGTTCCATAACCGCGCCTAATACAATCCGGTTGGCGTGTTCAGCTCCTTCCACAAGGTAACCGGAACCGATCAGGATTGGATCGTACAATTTAAGGCCGATGACTGCAGTAACGGCTGCAAGTAAAAACAGCACCCCGACAATTTTTGCCGCTATCTTGTTTGACTCCAATTGCTCCCCTTCTTTCAAGATATTTAATTGGCCTTACAGCTTTGGTTCTTCTCCATAAAAGAATACTTCTTCCAATGGCAAGTTAAAGGCATGAGCAATGCGGAAGGCGAGTTCCAGAGATGGGGAGTAATTTCCCTTTTCGAGTGCCACGATTGTCTGTCTTGTGACGCCTGCCTTGTCAGCCAATTGCTGCTGAGTCATTTCATCATGATTGAAACGTAATTTGCGAATATGATTGCCGACAAGATTTTTACCCACGGTTAGACTCCTTTCCTATAGTGATGGAGTTTTGTCATTGAGCCCGTTACATCTGCGAGGAATCCGGAGGCGATGAGGATGATGAACATTACTTGTGAAGGCTGATAGGCGACTAGCGATCCCATTGCGAAAAGAAACCCAATGACAAAGACAAAAAATGAATTACGGAATGCTTTCAAGCCAATTAATTTATCCAGTTCATCCTCAAATGCCGGTTCCTTTTCCCGGGTCGTTATTCTAAAAACAATGTTAAAAATAATACTGATAATAATCTGCGCAACAATTGAATACAAAGTGAGGATGAGGACGAAGGATCCCCAGTAGCGAAAGGTTTCAAGCGATTCCAGTCCCCCACCGGGATGGCGCGGAATCATGTAAAGGCAATATGCTCCGAAAATGAGAATAGTGCTGGCCAACGACACAATACTTTTCTTTTCCTGATAAGTCATGAATTCACCTCGTGTACATTTTGTTTTACAACAAGTAAAGTTTTATATACTAAGTGTATGGTTTGCTTTACATTTAGTCAACTTATTTTTACAGAAAATTCTCTCATTTTTCAAAAAAACTGCTTGGAGCAAAGGACTCCAAGCAGTTTTTCCTGATTTTTATAAAGTAGAATATCAATTTAATTGAAAATAATATCCTTTATAGTTAAATACATTTGTAAAACCGATATTTTCAGCAATTGCAATTGAAGGCTTATTGTCTTCCATACAATCCCAATAAGGGACCTGATCATTTTCCAAACAATCTTTGACAAAGTGATGGGCTGCCTTTTGGGCTAATTTCTTTCCTCTATATGACTCCAACGTTTCAATATCCACACAATGGACATTTTCCATGACAAAGCCTGAAAAACAGGCACTAACAATGAGATTGTTATGAACTATGCAATAACCAATCCCCTTATTGAAGAAGTCATCAGGCGAAGACCAGAACTCTGAAATTTTCGAGTGTAAAAATTCAATATTTTTAATTGTGTTATTTTCATAGAGATGTTTACTGATTTTAATAACATCATATTCATGTTCAATGGCTGGCTCATTCTCAGTTTTATAGGACTCATTTTGCAGGGTAAAAACCTTTTGGTTCCAGCTTGCTAATTTACGATGTTCAAACATCTTTTCAATAACCTTATTCCATTTTGGATGATTACCGATTCCTTCGAACCAATTTAACCCGACTTTCTTTGCATCTGGTTTGATAACGGTATCGATAAGCTCATTTATTTGGTTATTGAGCGAATTATTTTCTTCATCTCCAATGAAAATAAATCCGTCATTGTTACCCAGCCAGACAAGCCCGGAAGTAGGCGAAGTTACATTATCTACAAAAACACGGCCTGGATTCATTCCTTCAATTACAGCTTTTACTTCTAATTGTCCCTGTTGATTGATCATCCTTTTACATCTGTAAAATTCATTCGTATGTAGTTCAGAAATGATATAAAGCCCCCCTATTCCCTTGACCATCGACCCTGTTATCTCTTTTGAACTTTACGTTTAAATGGCCCTACATTATCAGTAACACACAATAACTTCCCTCTCGAACGCACCTTTTCTTACAACAGCCCGGTCCATTATGGAAAATCCAGCCTCAATGAGAATGTGGTCAATCGGTTCAACGGTAACCACAACAGCTTTTTCAGCAAATTGACGGGCGCTTTGAAGCATCTTGAGCTGCTCTTCGGGACTGATGACCGAGCATAGATTATATGGCATATCAATAATCGCCACATCATAATGATTCACGATGTCGAGCATATCTTTTAGCTTCACTTCACAGGAATAGCCGAAGTGCGCAATATTCTCCCGTGTCCCGCCAAGAACGAGTGGATTTCTGTCGCTCCCCACGATATCGATGCCCATTGATAAAGCTTCCACCAATACCGTTCCAATTCCGCAGCAAGGATCAATCGCCTTGATTCCTTCCGGCTTAGGGATCGCAATATTCGCCACAGCCCTGGCGACTCGGGTATTGAGAGCCGTTGAATAGCTGTGGGGCTTTTGCTGGTGATGATGCCAGATCGGCTCACTTTTAACGTAATCGCCAAATATCCATCGGCCATCAGTCAGATTCATTACGCCAAAAACCCGGTCCGGATCATGCAAATCAGCTCGCCCATCGATATGCAGTCCGAGTTCCTTTTCAATGGAACGCCTCTCTTCCGGCGATTTTGCCATCCCGGCTCTCTTTACGTACTTCAGTTTAAAAGACACCTCGAAAGCCGGCAGGATTTTGACTTCTTCAAGAAGTTCTTCAAAGCTGTTCCCCTGGCAAATCACAGCAACTCTTTCTTTTATGAAAGGACTACGGCTTGGGTCTATTTTCACTCGGCTTTCCAACAAGCCAGTCTGGGAATCGCAGCCGAAAAACGAGCGCATCTCCAATAACATTAGCGAACGTTCCCCTTCGTAACTGGAGAATGTATAGAAATACGCCGTCTCAATCATGTAATTGTCCCTTGCTATGTGTACTCACTTCTGTTGTTACCATAATTGTCATCAGCGCATTTCACCAGTGTAGAAAGAACTCGCCAGCTCCCCAAAGTCATAATCCCTCAGCTCATCCAGCGTGATATTCGCATGCGCTCCTTCATGGACCATTAGATTACTGTTTTCGCCGACGTGGACAACGATGACAGGCTTGTCCGTGGCATACCCGTAACCGAGCTCCCAGGCAGTTCCGCTGTCCGAATAGTTCCCATGGTAGATGCCAACAATGATTTCAGCCCACTTGATATTTTTCAAGTTCTTCATAAACGTTTCAATTGACCATTGGCGGGTACCAAACTCAGCCTGGCTGTCCAATGGGTGTCTCATCGGCGAGAAGATTTTCAAACCTTTCTCCTGCAAAATCTCCTCTACCTCTTCCAAATATTTGAGCTCCGTTTCGTTAAAAAACGGACCGGCAATATATACTCTTTTCATGATTGGCCCCCTATGCAAAATCTTTTCTGCTGTATTGTGAATTAAACTTCCACTTCTTGTGCCAAGGTAAATAAAAAATTGTACACAAGGCCAAGCGTTTCGCTAATCGTTTTCTCTTCATTGAATTCCTTCAAAGCCTCCAGAGAAAAGTTGAAATTCCAGATTCCTTCGCCTCCGTCAAACATGAGGCTGTAGTCTGTTTTTGCAAAACAGAACTTTTCCTGCAAAAGTCCATTCAGTCTATCCCCATATTTCTTCTGAAGCTTCAGTCCGAGCAGCGCCTGGTAATTCCGGAAAACATCGTCTACCTCAAGAACGACCGCATCGACGTCCACTAGCTCGAACCATTTCGATTCCACATAAATGAACTGATTCATGTTCTTCTTTAAATAGGAAATTGGCTGCTGCAAAATATCTGTACCGCCATTGGCCGCTACTTGCTCTGTTTCCTTGTCACTCAACTCGATATAGGCGTCGTTAAACCGCTCCGCAGAGTTTTTTTCACTCGCGGCTCCCTCTTCAATTAGACCCTGCTTCTGGGCATACTCAATCTCATCAGCATATAACACTTCGTTATTTTTCAAATACTTTTCCATATTCACCTTAAGCATTTTGTGGTCTCCTTTATTTCAGCTCTCTATTTGGTTATACCATGTCCACGTGAGATTACAAACATTAGCCCGCAAAATAACCGTCTATGATAAAACCTGAAACTAAATTTTTCAAATTTGAAATTATTCAAGGTAGTTGAATTTATCAAGAGTTCAAATTTTCAATCATTAAAATGGAAATTCATGTTAAAATAATGTTAATAATTTGAAAAGATGTTCTTTTAACTTGAAGGTTATTTTGAAAAAAGGAGTGAAATTATTATAAGGGGGATTAACAGATGAAGAAATTGAAAGTCGGAGTACCGATGTTAATGGTAATCATATTGATATTCGTTATTAATGGGTATAGTTTTACGGCGTTAAGTGCTGCCAAAAGCAATACTTTCCTTTCAAAAGATGCAGAGTTAATGGAGCATTATGATACAGGTTCATCTGTTATTTTTTTGTTTAAGAGCGATAAACAAAAGATCTATCAAACCGTTTTATCCGAGAGGTCAGGTTTGTTTTTCCGCAGTAATGCATCAACCAATACTCCATATAGTTCAGATAAAATTCAAACAGTTGGAGGCATGAGTTTTTCCAATGAAAAAGATGAAGTCACCTTGCTGAGTCTAATTTCATACGACGAAGAAGTCGCCTATATAGAGGCCGGTATCGAGCCTAACTTAAAAAGAAAGGAGATAAACAAAGGAGAACGCATTGCTTTCTTATTCCCTTTCAGTGAACAAATTGACTCCCTTCACCCCATTGCATTTAATAAAGACGGAAAAAAACTTTATTATCTTGGGTACCCCAAAGATACAAATATATTTAAGAACGAAGATTTTAAGTGGCATAGGTTCGAAGGGCAATAATAAAATCCTTTTTGATATCGTGGTCAATAGATAAATTAAGTTACTAATATTTCATATAAAAAAGCGCTCAAGTTTTTCTGAGCGCTTTCACTTAGGAGGACCACAGTTTGATGGTCCTTCTTAAAGTAACGCACCATTTTATTGCTGAGTAACAATGAACTCTCCAATAAATTCATTCGGTAAATTGCTTTAAAAAACTTTTAGTTAAGTATCTTTCATCCTTTTCCCTTTCCTACACTTCTGCAAATAACAATTCGATTTGCACCCCTCATTATTGTTTATCAATCTTAACATGATTAATAAAAATCGGAATACGCTAGTTATGAATGCAGATGAAAAGTTGGATAGAGATGGGGGATAATATGATCAAAATCTCTGGGATCCCGTTTAAACAGAATGAAAAATGGCAGCTTGGGAGTATTGAGAAAACCATTATTCAACAAATGCAGAATACTTCCATCGTGTATTCTTATAATTCGCAGAATGAATTATTGTTTGAACTTAAAGTCCGTAAGAACATAATCCAAAGTGCGAAAGTCATGGACAAAAGCCAGGCAGTGTTCACAACTTTTGCATATGCTCGCTGCAACCCAAAGTACTGGCAATTAACTAAGACAGGCGGGTTTCTTTTAAGATCCGATGTGCAGCCAGGTGATGCCATTATGGATATCTTCCGAAACAGTTCCATGTATGCATTTGAATGTGCCACAGCTATTCCAATCATCTATTACCATGCCATTTTATTTAGTATTGGCGAAGAATCATTTAATTCACTTTTTCAAAACCTGTATCTTTATAGCTGGCATACAGACACTGACCTAGGGATCGTCACCTTTAATTCCACACACTTTTTGCCTGGAGATGTCTTGTACGTGAATAACCCTGACTTTGATCGAAAGACCCCATGGTTCAGAGGGCTTAACGTAGTTATTCTTGAGGACGGAAAATTGTTTGGACATGGATTTAACATAAGGACCGCAGAAGAGATCATTCAGATTCTTAATGAAAAAAGAGGACCGGACAGTCATAAATCAGCTTATATTACAAAATTGGTGACAAGGCCTTCTTTTAAGTATTTATACAGAGCGGCAAACTTTAGTTTGACCGATAGAACATCCAAAATACAGCGCCCAATAGTACACCATAACAAAAATTCCATTTCATATGCTCATTATCTTTATTATTCATTGTAATATCCGGTCATTTCACATTCCCTGATATTCACCCATTTTTTTATAGACGGGCTCAAAACCCACCCATGGGAGTATTATATAAGTAATTCCTCACATGAAGGGAAGTGTGATAATGTATTCAAACCTTAATGCGCCACCAAATCTTGGCCCTAATGTTGCACCAAACATCGCCCCAAATATTGCACCGAATGTGGCACCAAATATTGCTCCAAATATTGCCCCAAATGTGGCTCCAATGCCTGTTTATACAGCTCCTGCTTATGATTATGGCTGTCCAGCTTATAGCTATGGATGTCCAACTGTTTTCAGTTATGGCTGTCCTAGTTATCGAAATGAATTTGTCTTAATCGTCGTATTGTTTATTTTACTTATTATTGTAGGTGCAAGCGTTTACGGCTTTTGCAGATGCTAACCGCAATGATTAAAAGTGAAAAAAAGCAATATTATAAAACCTAAGGGCTTGGGGGAATTCCCTCAAGCCCTAACTTTTTTATAAAAACAAAGTAGTATTTGTGCTTAAGCAGTAATTGATTATTGACTATAATAATCCTTTTACTACTTTCATGAAATTTTTGGCGGGGGCAGAAACGTAATGATATTCAAGCCAAATGAGACCTAGAGAAGAGATCATATTGGCATTATTTATTGGCGTCCCGTAAAGTGTTTTTGTCCCATACACATCAAAAACAGATTTTGGGACAATTGTTACCCCCATTCCACTCCTAACCAATTCCATCAAAACTTGCATATCAGAGCATTCTGCAATCTTTGTCAGTTGAAGCTTTTGCTTAGTAAAAGCTTCAAGAATCGTATTATATATACCCAAGCCTTCTGTACTAGGAATAATAAGGGGCATGTGTGAAATCTCTTCTAAGGATATATTTTGAACTTCTTTTTTACTTACGAAAATTAAAGGCTCATTAATTAGATGATGGTAAATTAAATCTTGATGATCAAGAGGAAGGCGTACAAATGCCATTTCAATGACCCGTTTTTTAACCATTTCGGCTAAATAAATGGAATCATTTTGAACAATTTTTAAGGATACAAGGGGGTACTGGTGGTGAAAGGATTGAATCATTTCTGAAAAACTTGAAACAGACAATGTGTTTATCCCGATGGTTAGCGCTCCCTTTTTCCCCTCTTCTATATCACTTAATTCATTTTTAATTTCTTCAAAACTATTTACTAACTGCTGGGCCCTTTGATAGAGCAAATGCCCCTTATCAGTTAGCTCCATACGCTTTCCATTTCTCTCGATTAATTTTACCCCCAGTTCATCCTCCAATTGTTTCAACACGATGCTAAGAGGCGGCTGGGACATATGTAGCCGATTGGCGGCAGCTGTTATATTTTTCTCTTCAGCTATGGCTACAAAATAGCGTAATTGTTTAATGTCCATTGTCTTCTTCCTTTATTTAAAAAATATATGATTTTTATATAAATTATATATTTTTCATATAGAAGTGTCCATGTTACGATAACGGACGACTCGCTAGCTCTTGGTCATCGCCGTACAAACTGGAGCGACTTCCACTCAGATAAAGGAGCTGGACTAGAAAAGGAGATAAACATGGAACGTCTATTTAAGTTACAACAACATGGTACTTCACTTACAAAAGAACTTTCGGCAGGTTTTATTTCATATATAACCGTGGTCTATATCATTATTGTCAACGCTACGATTTTAGCTGAAGCGGGTATTCCGTTGGAGGCAGGAATCATTGCGACAATATTAACTAGTTTTTTCGGATGTTTAATTATTGGACTTTGGAGTAACGCCCCTATTCTCCTGGTTCCGGGGATGGGGCTCAATGCGATGTTTACTTATACAATCGTTCAATCGGGGGGATTTACTTGGCAGGAAGCCCTGGCAATGGTTTTCGTGACAGGACTGATTTTCGTTGTCATTGCTTTTACACCTATAGCTAATGTAATAACAACCTCGATTCCTAATTCATTAAAGGAAGCCATAAACATAGGGATTGGAATCCTTTTGATTTTAATAGGGTTTGACAATGCTGGTATCATTACGAATTCCGAGCACACTCTGCTTGCAATTGGAGATTTAAGCAGCCCCGCAGCAATTACAACCATTATTGGTTTGATCATTACGGTCATTTTATTCCTTAAAAATGTACCTGGAAACCTGCTTTTAAGCATTTTGATTACATCGTTGTTAGCGATTTGGGTAGGAGGGACCAATCCTGAAGGGGTTTCCTTTACGTTGCCTTCTTTTCAAGAATACTCAAGTGTTTTTGGACAACTATCGTGGTCACAATCAGGAAATATAGTTTTCTGGCTAACTTCAATCTCTCTTGCAATGGTGGTTGTGTTTGAAAATATTGGGTTAATTCATGGTCACAACAAGATGTTAAATAGATTCGAAGATAGCAAGAAGTCCTTGCAGGCTACTAGTATTTCGGTGTTAACATCCGGCATATTCGGAACGAGTCCCACTGTTGCATCGGTAGAAACAGCAGCTGGAATAACAGCTGGTGGAAGGACAGGACTAACTTCCATTGTTACCGGAATATTGTTTCTCGTCTCAGTCTTGTTTATACCGGTGATTAAAATTATTCCATCAAGTGCAGTTTCGCCTATTCTCATTTTAATAGGTGTGATTATGGTCCAAAATATTGTCCATATTTCAATGAAAGACTTATCAGAGAGCTTCCCGGCAATATTAATAATTGTCCTGATTCCATTAACTTATAGCATCGCAGATGGTATGGCATTTGGCTTTGTCCTATACCCATTATTAAAACTTTTACTAGGGAAAGGAAGAGAAGTTCACCCTATGCTTTATTTTATTGCCATTCTGTTTTTCAGCAACTTTATTATTCAATATTTTCTTATCTAGATATACAGTTACTTTTTGAGATAACTTGCAAAAAGTCTGTAAATGGACAGGCAATTAGAATACCCCTCCCTTTCAAACGGGAGGGGGCAATCTGTATTTTATTAAAGAGATCATTCACAGCAATCCTTTAAACCTCACTACATACAGATATTTCAACAATTTTTCCATAACCAAGGTTGAGATATGGGGAAAGAGTGCATCTCGAAGAGTTACAGAAACCGGTTATTTAATTGCACCACCATTCCTACCCGGTTTGATATTCAGGTAATTACTCTGGTCCCCCTCCCTAAAGAGTTCGCTCAAGAAGAAAATAATTACTCATTTTCCCGTCCTAATTGCAGCTTCACTTATAATAAATGCGAGCTTCAATCTTCCCAACCATTTGTCAGACTCACTAATATCCCTGTTTATTCCATTGGTTTCTTCGTGGTACTCTAATCCATCCACCTCTGTATAACCAACCTTCAGTTTCGCAATTCTTTGAGCAATCATTGCCCATTCGGAGTCAGTCATTTTTTCACATGAATGCGTGTTAATATATTCAGCGGCATTTCTTGAAAATGAACAGGATCCAGCAGTGATGTCTACGTCCATCCCCAGTTCAAGGGAACAAACTTTATTGGTGATTTTCTCGGTTTCAATCCATTCGGGAGGATGGGTATTCATAGCCCTTTCTGTACGACCTAAAATCAAATAATCGTGACTAGGTATAGTTGAGACAATCTTTTTTAGTTCTCGAAAATAACTTTTGCTCCAAGTTAAGAGCCTGTCAAAATCACAATAATGGAAAAAGTCACTTTTCCCGTTTAATCCAAATTTCACAGCTTCCCTTCTTGCCTCGGCAGCTCCTTTTTTGGGTATGATTTTTATATTAAACTTACTTTTCTCCATTTCCTTAATAGACTCAACTGAAGATTCATCACTGATGGTTAAAAACAATTCATCATAAATATTTTCTAATCCATTTTGCATTTCTTTAAAAAGTTCTATGTTTTTCCCTTGTGGGTCGTGAGTGACAGTCAAGAGTGCGATCTTTGGCAAGGTATCCACCTCAATTTTCAATGCGTGTGATGATTATTCCTTTGAATTTAAAAACTTAAAAGTTATATTTAATAGAACAATCGTGAGATCATAGGAATTCCAAAATACCCTATTAAAATACCAACTAATAACACAAAAAAATAACTCCATTTTAGTAAGCTTTTCATTCTCATTCTCATTCTCCTTTAACCAACAGAATTTTTTAAAATTCATTTTGAACCTTTTAATGGTTGTCAATCCGTAATGGCTAATAAGAAATACTTCTAAATTCCTGTATCAAACAATAGAATTTCATCTATTTCGATTTGCACGAATGAACCAATAGGACAATTGGCTCTAGTTAATTCAAAAACAACTATGTTATTTCCTATTCTTAATACTGAATACCCATCAGCAGCAACCGATTCTAACACTCCTGATAAATAAATATGTTCACCAACACTTTTTATCTGATTAATTTTCTCGCCAATATTTTCAATTTGCTTTCCCCACTCAAGTACTTCTGGAATATCAATTTCTATATGATATTCGAAATCTAATAATGGTTTAGTACCAATCCATTTTCCCTCAGCAGTACCAAAAGGCGAAGTAAATTTAACCATAAAACCATCTGCCAATTCTTTCATGTATTCAACCACTATAACTTTCATCAAATTATCCTACTATTTTAAAGGGTCTTTTTTTCAAAACCCTTCTTTAATTGCTTAACTCCTAAGAAATCGCCCTTCCGAATGAATGATCTGGCCTGTTATCCATCTTGCTTCTTCGCTGGCGAGTAAAGCAATAATTTGTGCCACATCTTCTGGTCTCCCAATTCGGCCCAAAGGTAAGCACATTTTTACATTCCCATTTAGAATTAAACCTTTAAAATTTTCACCTCTACAAGAATATAAATAAAGACTACTGAAACTCCCAGCGTCAGGAAATTTAGTAATGTACTTTTAAATACAACCGCAAATATTAGTAATATTATGCCAAAAACAATCAATAACCTGCTGCAATATCTATTTGCCTTATCCCAATTGGTTTTATTTCTCATCGAACTCGAAGTTCTATACCCATAAAAGCTGTTTATTTCCCTGGGTGGGAAGAAAAAGAGGATTATCCCTGCTATTACAATGATAACCCCAATTGTTACCCCTGCATCCATACGTCTCCCTCCCTCGCATATGTTGAATGATAAGGAGAAATGGGATAAACCAATAGTTAACTACTTTTCAAATCTACTAATTTCAACAAGGTTTGGATCAAAAGCAACTAAATGTTGCGTCCAGCAATCAGACATTTCCACCCCAATTTCGTGGCCATTTTTGCAGACTAAGTTATTACCGTCACAGCCATCCATACCGCAACATCCATTTAACCTTCGTCTGTCCGGATGGTATTTGGATTGAATAAGATCGTATATATTGATGATTATTCGATTTCTAATCCGGGCTGGATAATCATCATTACCATTTTTAATAAAAAAGCCTTGCGGAATAAAATCCTCTCCACAAGCATTCTGGTTTAATTTTGATAAATCGTCCAACTCACTTAACGTATTTGTAACAACGGTCTGACAGGCTTTACAGCGCAACCTCATAGGAATTCCACCTTAGCTTATTATTGTTCATCTCCAATGTATTTAATAGGGATTGAGGTCCCTTTAAACCTTATGGGATTAAAGCCAACGATAGTTGAAAAGACAATCTATAATTTCGTTATGAGTGCCAAACCTAAATCTACTTTTTTGCTAAATCCCCTTGAAAAAATTATGTTCTAAAAAAGACCCGTTATATAATTGTAACGGGGTGAATAGATGAAAAACAAAAAATTACAGCCATATTTGGTAACTGCAATAGTTCTAATAGGTCTTTATTTTGCAGGAAGTTATTTACTTGATAAGTTTTTCGGTGATCTATGTGGAAACGACATTATTCAAAAGGTGCCTTCACCGAATGGAAATAAGATAGCTTTTATTTTTCAGCGGGATTGCGGCGCTTCGACAGGGTCTTCGTATCAGTTATCACTGTTGGATTCGGATGAGGAACTTCCCAATGAATCCGGAAACGCATTTGTTTCTGATCACCAATTCCAAGTCACATGGCTCACCATTGATAAATTACGAGTAAATTACAAGAAGTCTTCCGAGATATTTGAAATGGATAAACGTGTGGGCAGGACTAGCATTGAGTATATAGGGAATTAAACTTCTTCTTTCTTGCGTTTCACAAATTTAAGCAGGACGAAATTAATCCAGGTAGTAATGGGTATCGCAAAAATAAGAACATAATAATATGTTTGCCCAACGCCAAACACTCTTGCTTCCTCGTCCTTGCTGTAAAAAACAGAAAAGGCTGAGGCCAATATCAGCGTATTTAAAATCAGTGCGGATACCGTGCCCAGCAGTTTGCTCTTTTTCTTTTTTACTATCCAGACTGACGCCATTATGGAAATTGCTAAAGAAAAGGAAATGATTAGAAGGCTCATTCCTGCAACTCCTTATAATAATGATCGATGGCTTTTTATGGCTTTAATGATGGACATCCATGCAAAATGAAGCAGCTTTAATAACCAATAAAAGACGAAAAGATTAATAAAAAAGGAAAGAATATTAAAATGAAGGTATTGTTTTGCATGATACTCAAACACACTTATTGGTGCGCCGAAACTAGTTGATTGAGGTGTGTTTGTTGAAGGGTACGGAAATAATAATGTAATGACCATCAAGCAGAGACTGATAACGTAAATAACCCTTTTATAAGTGTCCATTTTGGTTTTCTTGCTTAGCACATTATATAAAGTTGCTACGGAAAAGAGGGTGAAACCTATAACAGGAGTTACAATATATGCCAATCCATTCACCTCATATTAGTTTTCCTAATTTTAACATTCAATCCGATTTCCGAACACCATTTTTATCAAAAACAAACCCGCTTCCTGTTAGGATAGCGGATTGAGAAAGGAAACGGTTATCTTTTTGCAATAGCTCTTTTAAATTTTGCGGCGGTCCTTATTTCTATCGTCAATGTGCCTTTCCGGTAAACTCCTTTGATAATGAACGGCGCTCCGCTGGTGTTTTTAAACTGAAAATCCTTCCCTCCATAAGAAACGGTCGCATCCCTGCCATTCGGCACATAACCGACGTTTAAGGAGTGATGGTGCTTTTCGACATAGTCAACCCGCAGCTGGTCCACCGCGTTGAACAGCGTCGACGATGTCTGGCAGATGCCACCGCCAATACCCATGACGAGCTGTTTGTTGACGATTTCCTTGGCGGGCTGGTAGCCGTGCGCTTCATCACTCGGCCCGACCGTTGTATTGAACGAGAAAATATCCCCCACACCGACAATCACATTATTGATTGCCTTCGTGGACAGCTCGATGTTTTTCGATCTGCCAGCAACACTGCCATCAAAACGGGTTGTATACGAAGCGATAAGAACTTCGCCTAAATGCGCCACGTCCTCAGGTGCACAGCTGCTTTCCGTTACATGGATCGGCAGGACGACATCCCCGCCTTCACCCGATGCGTCCAGCACCATTTTCACCAACTCGGCCTCCTCAAGAATGATCCGCGAATCCCCCTTGATTATGTTGCCATTCGCGCCAATCCGGTCAAGCGTGCCGCGCCGGTCGTACCCAGGCTGGCCGTCCTTCCCCCGGGCCATTTCCCGCGCCCACTTTTCAATCTCCTTTTTGTATTCCTCGTTATTCGTGCCATATCCCATGTCCTCCGGGATGAACGCCTGGATTGCGTTGCTTTGTGTTGGATCCTTTATATAAACCACCGGTACAGCGGGTTTTTCTACCGGTTTCGGCACGGGTTTAGTTACCTTCGGTGCCGCCGGCCTTTCCGCTGCATTCGCTGTTTTCTTTTCATCACTTTTTCCTTCCGCCGCCTGTCCAGAACATCCCGCTAAACCTATGAAACTACAAATCAACACCACTGAAATTCCTCTAGTTAGCTTCAATCCTCTTCCCCCAGCCAGGTTATTTTTTCTCTTATTTTGCAAAAATCCTCTTACAAGAGTATAGATAAAATACTGCGTTTGGATTTTTGCAAAAATATTCGCTTAGCTATTCTATTCGGCCCGTTACGGAATATCCCTTCCTATTTATTCCAAACAAATCCCGACAGAAGTTCGACTTATTCTGCGGAGATGATGGGTTTACTTATATTAGATGGATTAGTTTATGGAGTGCCATATATTCCTCCAATTCTGCGTCTAATGATTGAAAGATTAGAGGGGGTGGAGTTTTCCGTTCCCAGAAAGTGGTTATGGATTGCTTTGCTATAGCGGTTGAGCCGTGTTGAACTCGAATCCCATCATTACTTTGCTAGCTTTCCAAAGTTGCTCCTAGTTGGGACAATTTACTGGTAAATTCCTTGAAAGTTGTCCCAAGCCGATCCAGGTTGGGACATTGAAACCATTATTTCCGCGCCAGCTGTTCCAAGTTCAACCACGTTGGGACAGGTTATAGGTAAATTCCTTGAAAGTTGTCCCAAGCCGATCCAGGTTGGGACATTGAAACCATTATTTCCGCGCCAGCTGTCCCAAGTTCAACCACGTTGGGACAGGTTACAGGTAAATTTCTTGAAAGTTGTCCAAAGTCAATCCAGGTTGGGACATTGAAACCATTATTTCCTCGCCAGCTGTCCCAAGTTCAACCACGTTGGGACAGGTTATAGGTATATTCCTTGAAAGTTGTCCCAAGTTCAACCACGTTGGGACAGGTTATAGGTAAATTTCTTGATAGTTGTCCCAAGCCGATCCAGGTTGGGACAATGAAACCATTATTTCCTCGCCAGCTGTCCCAAGTTCAACCACGTTGGGACAATGAACCGATTATTTCTTCACCACGTGTCCCAAATTCAACCACGTTGGGCCATAGAACCGATTAATCCTTCCCCAACTGTCCCAATATATATGGCTAATAAAAAAATCAATTTCATCCTATCCAAGAAAAGGAGCATCCCAATGATTCTACAAAAACAGAAATGGCTATTTTTCACCTCACTCATTCTATTATTTCTTTCAATAGCCGGTTGCAAGGAGCAAGAAAAAGTTGAACAAGTGAAAGGTACTGTTTTTGAACCGGTTCAATTGGAGGGGAAAACGATTCAGAAGGCAACGGTCGCTATGGTCGGCGAAAGCATGCTGGATGTGAAGGAGCCTCATGTTACCTACGGCCAGGAGGATGTTGACGCGCTTAAAACCTTTGTAAATTCGATCGAGCAAGCCGAAAAAGTGAATGGATTTGTAGATGTCACAGCCCCGGATTACATGCTAACGATTACGTTCACTGATGAAACAATTGCTAAATATATGCTGTGGCTTGGGGTTAATGGCGGTTCGCTCATGAATGAAAACAATACGCATACCATTTACTCACTTCCCTCCCGCTTCATCAGCGATTTAAACAAGTATGTTAAGTGAACCTAAAGTCGCCACCCCGCCCTTTTCTTTTGCAAAAATAAAACAAGGCCCAGCGAATCGATCATCGCTGAGCCTTGTTGCCAGTGCCTTGAAACTTTATCTCTGCATTCCCGGGTACTGTCGGATGCTAGATGTTTTACCTCTACATTCCCGGATACTGCCAGATGCCAGATGCTTTCCCACTGCATCCCCGGATACTGCCAGATGCCGGATGCTTTACCTCTGCATTCCCGGATATTGCCAGATGCCGGATGTGCGGAGTAGGTCGCGGTAGATAACAAGGGTTTCGTCCTTCGTCACTTTTTGCGCTTCTTCAATTGATGGATAGTCGAGATAGACCATATTCGTGAACGCGCGGTTGGTGTTCACCGCGTTCATTTCATCGTAAAAGCGGGAGGCTTCATAGAAAGTGGTCAGCCCCCTCCTCATATGGCTCGCGCTCGTGACGAGCGTGACATCCTTTAGCCCTTCTTTTTGTAAAATGGCTGTTGTGAAAAGGGCGTTTTCGACAGTATCGGTTGCTTTATTTTCCATGATGATCCGTTCTTTAGCAATCCCGTTGCCGATGAGCCACTCGTTCATCGCTTCAGCTTCCGTAACGCCTTCCTTCGGGACTCCGCCTGTAACAATGATTTTCGAATTTGGATATTGTTTTGCCACAGCAAGGCCCGCCTTCAGGCGTTCGATTAGTGGCTCCCTCATCGTGCCATCATCCGCAAGGGCGTATCCAAGGATGACAATCGCATGGTCCTTCGCAGGCAGCTTGCCTGGCACTGATGTGTTCAATTTCGTTTTTAGGATTCCCTCAGTTACCTCGAACTTCTGAAGAAATTCTTTTGTCTTGTGGTTGTCAATTTGTCTAAGCTTCGAAACGGACTGCTTATAAGCTTTTTCGTCACCGTTTATTTTAGAATAAACGCCGTAGAGAAGGTTGGCATTGAAATTATCCGGCTCCAGATTAAGGATTTGCCTGTAAGTCGCGAGTGCTTCGGACACTTTTTTCTGGATGATCTGGGTGGAAGCCAGGGAAATTTTCAGATCGGTGTTATGTGGTTCAAGGACGGTTGCTTCCTTGTAGGCCGCTTCGACCACATCGTATTTCCCCTTGAGCGTGATGCCCTTGAAAATCTCTTCCTCTGCCTTCTTCAAATCGCCGCCGTGCCAGTAATAATACATCGCGATATCTTCGAGCTGCTGAATCCTATCAGCCGTTGGTTCATCAGTCTTAATCGGTGCGAGTACCGGGCCCTCCTCGGTCTCCTGCACAGTCTGCGTTCCGGTTTCCGCATACGCTGTTGACAAGGTGAGCGTCGCGCAAATAGCCAGGATTAAACCGAATCTCTTTTTAAATGAATTCATGACTTTTCCCCCTTCAATATTAATTCCCATTGTTATAAGGAGCCGTACGCTCCAGTTCAATTTCTGCTATGACCGGCAAGTGGTCCGAATAGGTAGAATAAATGACCTCTTGATTAAAGATCTTCAACCCTTCACTCGCAAAAATATAATCGATACGTTTGATTGGATTTTCAACCGGGAACGTATCTGCGTTATCTCTGTTTTCAAAAGCGTCAACTAAGTTCGCCCCGTTAAGCAGCTGCTTCACTTCATCGCTATCCGGCTCGGCGTTTAAATCACCCATCAGAACCGCTGGAGTCTTTTTTGCCGAAACGATCTTATTAATTTCCTCTACCTGTGCGAGTCGCTGGGAAACAGTTAATCCGAGGTGTGTGTTGTAAACACGGATATGGTTGCCCTTTACATTGACGGTTGCTTCAAGTAAGCCGCGCTGTTCCTTGCCAAAACTCGGCAATAAGTAGTTTTCAGCCTGGATAATCGGGTACTTACTTAATACAGCTGTGCCGTATTGGCGGCGTTCAGCACCTTCTTCAAGCGGATCGAGATCAAGATTGGCTGCGTAAACGTAATGGTAGCCCAAAAGCTCCGCCAGCTTTTTCGCCTGATCTTCAAAGTCGCTCCTGGCGCCATAATGCCTGTCGACTTCCTGAATTGCGACGATGTCTGCCCCTTCATCCCGGATTAGTCCGGCAATCCGTTCAAGATCAAGGATGTTATCGATGCCGACGCCATGATGGATGTTATACGACATGAAGTTGACAGAAACCTTTTCACCTTTCGGGGAGTTCGACTGCGCCCCGACACTATGTACTGCGCTCCCCATAAATAGCAGGAAACACATCAAAACCCCTAAACGTTTTTTCAAAAAATCTCCTCCTTAATAATTTTCAGAATTTTACACACACTTATCCCTTTACCCTACTTGTCAGCTTGGAAACTGCATCCAATTGCCCGGTACAAACCTCACAAGTTAATCCTGCTTTCAACGCTCCGAACAAAAAAAAAGACACCCCGATGTTTTTCGGAATGCCTTTTTGCCTAATGATTGAACGGAATTTATTGGTCAGTCCGCGGCTAGACACCAAAGAATTGCCAATTTATCCGCTCACTTCGTAAGGTTTTTTCTTTTGCAAAATAACCAGCTTCTTTAATACGGGTCGGCTTCATGCCCTTTCTTGACTGCTTCATCGACTGCTTTATTCGCTGCCAATGAGCCTTGGCCGTATTTATTTTTGCCTGCTTCACGGCCTGGAACGGCAGCTTCATTGCCCGCCTCATTAAGTTCCCTCATCATCTTTTCGATGCCTTCCTCGACGCGGCGGCCGTAGTCTTCATCTGCTTGTGTAAAGTGAAAGACCATCGCTTCCTGGATCCGTTTGTCGCAGACAGCGAGTGCCGCGGACAGGTTATTGATTAGCTCATCGCGTTCCCAGTCTTCGAAGTTACGGTACGTTTCACCAGCCTGGCCGTAGTTGTTCGGCCTGTCGATTGGCTCACTCATCGCTGCGGCATTATAGGTCGGCCGGTGCTGCGGGCGGCCTTCCCTGCTCGCTTCCTCGTAACCGCCAATCATCGATGGCTCATAATTGATATGTGGATTATCGCCGGACTCTTTCGAATCGCGGAAATCCATTTGCCCACGCTGCTGGTTCGTGCGGACTTCCGTCTTTGGCGCATTGACCGGCAGCTTCAAATAGTTGGCGCCGACACGGTAACGCTGAGTGTCCGAATAGGAAAAGGTGCGGCCTTGAAGCATTTTGTCATCGGAAAAATCCATCCCGTCGACAAGGACGCCCGTTCCGAAAGCTGCCTGCTCAATTTCAGCGTGGAAATCAACCGGATTGCGGTCAAGAACCATGCGGCCGACCGGCAGCCATGGGAATTTATCCTCCGGCCATAGTTTCGTGTCGTCAAGTGGATCGAAATCAAGCTCGGGATGATAGTCATCATCCATGATTTGCACGAAGAGCTCCCATTCCGGATAGTCGCCGCGCTCAATTGCTTCGTATAAATCCTGGGTCGCATGACCGACGTTTTTTGCCTGGATTTCATTTGCTTCTTCCTGGGTCAGGTTGCGGATTCCCTGCTTCGGTTCCCAGTGGTACTTGACGAGGACGGCTTCGCCTTTGTCGTTGACCCATTTGTACGTATTGACGCCCGAACCCTGCATGTGCCGGTATGTAGCAGGGATGCCCCAGGGAGAGAACAGGAAGGTAATCATGTGGGTTGCTTCCGGGCTGCGGGAAACAAAGTCAAACATTCGCTGAGGATGGGAAACATTCGATGCCGGATCAGGTTTAAAGGCATGGATCATATCCGGAAACTTCATCGCATCGCGGATAAAGAAGATTTTCAAGTTATTGCCGACAAGGTCCCAGTTTCCATCTTCCGTGTACATTTTCACGGCAAAGCCACGCGGATCCCGGGCAGTTTCCGGTGAATCCTTTGCTCCCGCCACCGTCGAGAAGCGAACCATCAGCGGGGTTTTTTTGCCTGCTCCTGAAAACACTTTCGCGCGGGTATACTTTTCGACTGGCTCATCACCGACTTTTCCGTACGTTTCAAAATAACCAAATGCACCGGTACCGCGTGCGTGGACGACCCGCTCTGGTACCTCTTCCCTGTCAAAATGCGAAATCTTTTCAATGAAATGATAGTTTTCCAATGTTGCCGGACCGCGGTTGCCGATGGTTCGGATGTTCTGGTTATCCAGAACCGGATGCCCTTGCCTCGTTGTCAGCGTTTCACGTTTTACATCATTCTCATGCGGAATTTTCCTGTCCTTGTTCTCCCCCAAACTGAAAACCTCCTTAAGAATTAAGATACCTTCATTTTACCTTTTATCAGAATATTTTTACATTAATTAGGCGCTGGGTTGGCAAAAATAGGACTAAATGACCAATTTGGCTCTTTTTCATTTAGATGGCAAAGCAAGAATGTTATGCTAGCAACTATACAAATTTTTTGACAAATTATTGCAAAACCTCTTATTTCCAAAATATCTAGTGAAAGTTATACTAGTTTTAGGCTTGGGAGAACAACGGTAAAGGTGGTTGATAGAATGAAAACTTCTTTTGAAATGTGTTTGCAAGAGATGGCCGATCAGGTGACCAGCCAGAAAGAAAGGCTGGCGAGGCAGCGGTTTGATGCCGATATGAATACATATTCCGCCCATGTAAATGATTCGTTGAAGGACTGGCGCGAGAATTTGGTCTCTATTTTTGCCCAGTCCATCTTTGATAGTTTGGATAAGACTTATCGTAATTTAATGCAGTGGGGATCAGAGGGGGTTAGGCTCCTCGTCCATCTCGATTTACCCTTGGAGCTTGCGGTAGAGGAAGTCCGTTTTTACAGAGATACGATTGGCGAAATTATCAAAAACTCAGCAATGGAGGCGAAACTCTCAATTCCTGAGTTTTATGAAATTATCTCCCGATTCGATTCCGTGGTCGACCGTGCAGTGCATTGGCTAAGTATTTCTTATTCAACTACATATGCAGCAAGGATTTCGGCCGCCGAACTGACTTCACTTGAGCTTTCCATCCCGGTTGTGAGGATAACGGAGAATATCGGAGTTCTTCCACTAATTGGGGACATCGATACTAAACGCTCGCAGGAGCTGATGGAGAAGGCGCTGAAAAAGGGCACAAGCTATGGCCTGAGTCATATTATCATCGATTTATCAGGTGTTCCGATCATCGATACAATGGTCGCAGATCACATTTTTAAAGTCATTGATGCGTTGAAATTGATCGGCATTGAGTCGATTTTAACCGGAATCCGGCCGGAAATTGCCCAGACCATGATCAGTCTCGGTATCAAAGCAGGCGGCGTTATCACTTTCGGTAGCCTTCACAATGCTGTGAAGTATCTCCAAGCTAAAGTATAAGTTTATTGCACATTCCCCTTTGGATGTGCTTTTCTTTTGGCAAAGGCTCTGTTTTCCTAGATTGTTGATTTCCACTCCGGGGACATGCTTTCCGCGGGGCGAAGCATCTACTTGATCCAACTTCATGAAAAACATTCTTGAATAGGCATCGTGCAGCTTTGCTACGAGCTGAAGGTCGCTTCCCCGAAAAGTCTGTGGCGCAGGAGCATTCTTTATGGAGCCTCCTCGGCGTCATAAACGCCTGTGGGGTCTCCACGTGCCGCTGCATCTCGCCGGAGTCAGTCCCCTGCGTTCCAATCAACCTCATTGAAAATCAACACTCACCTTTAACCTTTAACTGTGCCTTGGCAAAAAAACCGCGTTAGCTATCCTTTGGGAAGCCAAGGCGGTTTCGTTGGTTTGATTCTATTAAAATAATCCTATAAAAGTGATATCTGGCTTAGCTGTCATTTGATTCGTTTTCGTTCTCCATTTCATTGTTATCGCCCTGATTGTTGTCCATTTCGTTTTCGTGTTCAGGGTAATCCATTTCAGGCGGAGGATTATTATCTCCCGCGCAACCGGCAAGACCAAGTGTTAATCCTGCGGCCAACCCACCATTCAGCACATACTTTTTCCATTTGGATTCCATTGCAAAAACCTCCTACATTCATTTTTGTGAACCGGCTTAACCAAATTTGGGTGTTCAGCCCCCATTTTTGTCCCCCAGCACTACAATGAACCGGCCTTTTCCAATCATTCTCAAATGGACTCTACTTTTCATATAACTCTTTTTGGCATGACGTAAACCGAAATTAGCTAAATTCCACTTAATGCCAAAACTACATTTGACTGAGTTTATCAACGTCCTTATCGGCGATTTTTTCTTCGTATGGGCTTATAGAAGGCTTATCAACGACCGTAGCAGCAATTTTTCCACCGCCCGGGCGTATAGAACGCCTATCAACGACCGTACCAACGATTTTCCTTCCGTACGGGCTTATAGAACGTTTATCAACGACCGTACCAACGATTTTTTCACCGCGCGGGCTTATAGAACTCCTTTCAACGACCGCACCAACAATTTACCTTCCGCACGGGCTTATAGAACGTTTATCAACGACCGTAGCAACGATTTTTTCACCGCGCGGGCTTATAGAACGCCTATCAACGACCGCACCAACGATTTTCCTTCCGTACGGGCTTATAGAACGTTTATCAACGACCGTACCAACGATTTTTTCACCGCGCGGGCTTATAGAACGTTTATCAACGACCGTACCAACGTTTTTCCTACCGCACGGGCTTATAGAACGCCTTTCAATAAAAAAACCTGCTTCGCAATAACCGAAGCAGGCCTATCATTCTTATAAAACTTTTCCCAGGAACGCTTTCGTACGTTCGTGTTGCGGTCTCCCAAACAGTTCATCCGGTTTTCCCTCTTCGACGATGTAGCCGCCGTCCATAAACACAACTCTGTCGGCGACTTCGCGTGCGAAGCCCATTTCATGGGTGACGACGACCATCGTCATCCCTTCCATCGCGAGCTGCTTCATGACGTCGAGCACCTCTTTAACCATTTCCGGGTCGAGGGCGGAGGTCGGCTCATCGAACAGCATGATTTTAGGCTTCATCGCAAGCGCGCGGGCAATGGCGACGCGTTGTTTTTGTCCACCCGAAAGCTGTTCGGGATAGTTGTCGGCCTTATCAAGTACGCCAACTTTTTTCAAAAGCTCAAGCGCTAGCTTTTCCGCTTCACTTTTCCCCAACTTGCGGATCATCATCGGTGCCATCGTTATGTTTTCGAGCACCGTCATATGCGGAAACAGGTTAAATTGCTGAAAAACCATGCCCACTTCTGTTCTGATGTCGTTAATATCGGTTTTTGGGTCATTGACTCTTTTGCCTTCAATCAAGACAAGCCCTTCAGTAATTTCCTCAAGCAGGTTGATGCAGCGCAAAAACGTACTTTTGCCAGAGCCGGAAGGACCGATGACGCAGACAACTTCCTTTTCGCGGACTTGGCAGTCAATGCCCTTCAACACTTCAAGCTTTCCGAAGTACTTATGCAGGTTTTCCACTTTGATCATTCACTATAACCTGCCTTTCTCTTTTCTTGCGTGGATTGAAATGATTGCTGGTTCGTTTTTCAATGTACGCAACCACTTTCGTGACAACATAAGTCAAAATAAGGTACAGCACCGCTGCCATCAAATACGGTTCCCAGAAGCGTTGATACGCCCCTGCCACTATTTTGGCTGCGTATAGAATATCATTTGCGGCAATAACCGTAACCAGTGATGAATCCTTCAGCAAGGCAATGAACTCATTTCCAAGCGGTGGAATCATCCGCCGGAATGCCTGTGGCAAAATGATCTTCCGCATCGCCTGGTTATGGTTCAAACCAAGGGAGCGCGCAGCTTCCATTTGTCCCTTATCAATCGACTGAATCCCGGCCCGAATGATTTCCGCATTGTATGCGCCACAATTCAGGACAAGTGCAGTGATACCCGATACCATGAAGCCAAAAGACTGGCCAAATATAGCTGGGAAAAATGCCAGGTCAATTATCAATATTTGAACAAGCAAAGGAGTCCCTCGGAACAGGTCAACGTACAGCTTGCACGGCCAGTTAATTAGTTTTCTTTTCGAGGTTTGGCCAAGGCCGACTAGTATTCCAAGGATCATGCCGCCTATATAACCGCTTACCGTTAAGACAATTGTTACCCAGATACCACGTATAAAGAAATCACGGTAGTTCCAGATGATGTCCCACCGAAAGTCAAGAATGTCCATCTGAAACACTCTCCCTACCTATTCAAGTTTTTGTCCAGTAATTTCTTCTAATTTCCCATTTTCCTTGATTTTCTTTAGGCCCTCATTCAACATGTCCAATACTTCCTTGTTGCCTTTTTTAACCATGAAGCCGTAGAATTCCTTTTCAAACTTAGCGTCTTCAATTACTTTTAGGCCGGTATTCTTATTATTTTTCATGTATTCAAAAACCACTGCGTTATCGCCAATTGCAGCATCTGCAGATCCATTTCTTACCTGCTGCATGGCAGTTGGCTGATTTTCATAAGCTTTGATATTCGTATTTGATTTGCCAAGAATATCTTGGGCGGCTTTATGGCCGGTTGTGTTGATTTGAACGGCAACTTGTTTGTCTTTTAGGTCGTCAACGGATTTAATATCGGAACCTTCTTTGACAATAATCACTAGATTTGCCTGGTAATACGGCTCAGTGAAATCATAGGTTTGTTTACGTTCTTTCGTGATTGTAATGCCCGCTGCGCCAAAGTCCAACTCCCCATTTGTGATTTTCTGGAAGGTTGGCTCCCAGCCTACATTTTTCATTTCGAATTCAAATCCTTGTGCAGCGGCAATTGCGTTCATGACATCAATGTCGATTCCAACGATTTCCCCTTTATCATTCAAAGATTCGAACGGTGCAAAAGTCGCCTCCGTTCCTCCGACTAGCTTATCGCCTCCGTCGGAGCCGGTTTTCTTGGCGCCGCTTGTTCCCCCGCAGGCAGCTAGAAATAAAGACATACAAGCGACAATCAGTATTGCCATAAACGTTTTTCTGTTTTTCAAAATGTTCATCCCCCTTGTTTTAGTAGTTTTCAATATTTATTTTTAGTACATGTTAAGATTATATAAAGTTCAGAATATTATTTCAACATATATTTATATATTTAATTTTATATTTATGCATAATTATGAGTAAATAATACTATAATGCTATAACAGTTATGCATTTTAGTTAATATCCTTTTTATGTTAAGGTAGAAATACAACTTCTTTCCATTAAAAAAATCGGAAGACTGTGTGGCAGACTTCCGATTTTAATAAACTAATGGACCAATGACGCTCTCAACGTAGAAATGCCGTTCTCGAGATAGGCCTTCAGGCATGTCAGCATATAAACCCAGCCTTCCTTTTGGCCGAGCATTTTGGCAACCAAATCGGGATCATCTTCTTTAAAGCCCGATTCAGTTATTTGCACGACTGTCCCGGAGTCGTCCTTCTGCTCAAGAAGGATACTAACGGTCGTTTCTTCTCCTTCCGCCCCCCAGGTAAAGATAATTTTCTTAATCCCATCCGCCTCGAGAACATGGACTTTTCCTTCTGCATGATATTCAGCATATTTCCAAGTGATTGTCCTGCCGGGCTCGACTCGTGCAGTTCCCGAAGAAAACCAGTAATTCGCCATTTTTTCAGGGTCCGCTATCGCTTCATAAACCTCACTTGCTGATTTTTGTATTTTCATCTTGCTAGTAATTTGCATTTTCCTATTCCTTCCCCTTAAATAGATTTCTTTGAAAAGATATCGCTTATTAAGCCTAAAATATATCATTTCCATAAAATTATCCAGGCAAGAAACAAATTAATGTGCTCAATCTTTTTCAAACAAACCCTTCCAATAGTTAAATGAAACCTTTCTACCTTCCGGCCGTAACTTAATCAAAGGAGTGATCAGGATGACTTTCTATTCGAAAATGGACACAAAATATAAAAAATTCCTTGTGTTTCTTGTCGTTATTGTAGGACTTTCCTGCTTCTTCCCTTTCCCTTTTACAAATATAGAATTTGATTGGATTGCTTTCGGAATTCTTGGCGGTCTTTTTATTATTCTCTCCGGAATGATGATTTGGTCGCACACGTCGATCCGCTATGAATTTAAGGAAGATCACCTGTATATTCACGGCGGAATTTTCCGTTTTGACATTCCTTATAATAAAATCACATCACTTACAAGGACAAATGACTATTTAACCGGGATGCGAGTCATGTCATCCTCCAAGGGGCTCGCCATCTATAACTCGCACTCCCCGTTTGGAGAAATAAAAATCTCCCCCGATCCGGAGGAGGAGTTCATTCAGACGCTTAAAAAACACGCACCTCAAGTGCAAATCAGGCTGTGATTTTTGCAAAAAGAACAATCAATAATTACCCAAGAAAGCCAACCTGCTGTCAGGTTGGCTTTTCCCATTTGAGCCTTATTATTGAGCATTTCCACTGCCAATAAAATCAATAACGCTGTTCGTTCATCTGTTTCGTTTTTAATCTCTCTTCCAAAATGTGAATCATATAAAGGAAATGCTCCGCTTCCCTTACAACATGATCCGCCAATAATGGATTGATGACGTTGCGGATTTGGCACGATTTGATCAGTTCGAGCCCCGTTTTCTTAAAGTTCCGCAATTCCGCTGTAGCAGTTTCACTCTCTTTATTCATCCTGCCAATGATCGGGTATGTCGGCTGCTTTTGGTACAGCATCGTTTCGACATCCCTAGCCTGGTTCAAAAGCACTTCAAAATCATCGCCGAACTTAAGGGCGGCCCTCACTAGATTCCGCTCGGATTGGTCGAGCAGCGACGCGATAAAGCGGGAATGTTCCATCATAATCTTCAGCCAAAACACATTTTCACTTATGATGGCGTCTTGGATCGGGTCGAGGATTCCCTGGTTAAATTTTTGCAAGGTCCTCATAAAATACTCCGCTTCCCGAGCAACATGGTCGACAAGAAGCGGAAAGTTAAAGCCATGCACTTTGCAATTAATAATCAGGATTAGTAAATTCCGCTTGAAATTCCGGAATCCCTGTACCAGCTCTATGCTTTCCTCATTCATTCGCCTTACTTGTGTTACATTGTAGCCTATCTGATAGGCTTTTTGTTCCTGCTGCTCAAAATAAGTATGGAATCTGTCGACCTGCTGGATAAGCTGCGTATCATTCCGGCTGAATCCCTCGCCAAGAAACAATGCATGTTCCTTCATGATCCGCAGCCAGAATCTATTTTCAGTAATCGAACGTTCAATAAACATTTGCTCTGTAAGCGACTCGGGTTTCGCGGCAAATGTCTCGGGCAATACAAGCATCTGGCTGAATTGGTCCGCGCTCACATGGCCTGGCAGCTGTGGCTGATTTTGCACATAACTCACCTCCGGAAACTGTCTATATAAATCATTCTATTACCGTTCCGTGGGCAATATGTTCTAGACGCAGCCAACTATTTTCTGCATAAGCCTCTGGAATCAAAACAAACTAGTTTTAAAGGAACCTCAGTGATTTTTTTGCAAAAGTTCAGTACCAAGAGGATTGCGAATTTTTGAGAATAGATTAGCGTGTTAACAAGGAGGAATTATGAAAGCAGCGGATGTTTTGGTTAAGTGTCTTGAAATCGAGGGTGTTGAGTACATATTCGGTATGGTCGGAAAAGAGATTCTGGGTCTGATGGATTCTTTGTCCCAATCGGAGAAAATTCAATATGTGGCTGTCAGACATGAACAAGGGGCCGCTTTTATGGCAGATGTGTATGGAAGGCTGGCGGGGAAACCAGGGGTCTGTTTATCAACACTTGGGCCGGGGGCGTTGAATCTGCTTACAGGGGTGGCGAGCGCACAACTGGACCATTCTCCGCTTGTCGCCCTGATTGGCCAGGCCGATCTCAAGCGCCATCACCCCGAATCGCATCAATACATTGATATTCCTAAGATTATTGAGCCTGTCACGAAGAACACCTCCCAAATCGTCGACCCGGAAACACTTCCTTCCGCCATTCGCAAATCATTCAGACTGGCAGCAATGGAAAAGCCAGGTTCAGCGGCAGTAATTTTGCCGGAAAACATTCTATCCAAACCGATTAAGGCACAGCCACTGGAAGTCACCCCATTACCCGAGACCGTGCCTTCCGAAGAGGCCCTTAACGCAGCCATCCAACTAGTCCAAACCAGTGAAAAGCCATTTATTCTCACAGGGAACGGAGTCGTACGGCAGGATGCGGCAGCGGAGTTAAGGAAGCTGACAGACATGCTTCAGTCCCCTATTGCCCACAGCATGAAGGCAAAAGGAATAGTAGAGACCGGCCATCCGCAAAATTACTTTACCTTCGGCTTCAGCGAAAAGGATGTGGTTCTGCCAGGCATCGAGGAGGCGGATCTGCTCATCTGCATTGGACTGGATTTCGTGGAAAAGCTGCCCAGCCACTGGAACAAACTTAAGCTTCCTGTCCTGCACATTGATTCATTGCCAGCCGAAACAAATGAATATTACCCAGTTGTCACTGAACTGGCCGGGAACATAAAAAAGACGCTTAGATTGCTTAACGATTCAGGATTGCCCAGGAAATCATGGGAGCCACCAGGGAATTTACAATGGAAAATCGAAGAAGAATATCAGATCAATCAATTTCCATCAACAAGTGAGCCGATGAAAATCGAACATGTCCTCCATATAATTCAAGAACTTGCTCCTGACGATACAATTTTGATTTCCGATGTTGGCGACCATAAGGTTTCCATCGCGCGAACCTATCAGCCTAAGATGCCTAATCGGGTCATCATCTCCAACGGGTTGGCGACGATGGGAATCGCCATCCCAGGCTGTATCGGCGCCAAGCTCGCCAGCCCGGATTCCACCGTCATCGCAATAACCGGGGACGGCGGCGCTTTGATGAATTTTGCAGAAGTCGAAACAGCAGCCCGGCTCGGATTATCGTTTTTAATTATCGTCATCAATGACTCCATGTTAAAACTTGAAGTCAAGCAAATGGAAAAGAAGTTCGGCGAATCCTATGGCACATCGTTTCAGAACCCCGATTTTGCCAAATTGGCAGAAAGCTTTGGGATTCGTGGTTTGCGTGTCGCTACAGTGGACGAATTTGAAAATGCATTGAAGGATTTTCTTTCGGATTCTGTTGGAATTACTTTGATTGAACTTGGCAAGTGACACCGCACGCAGGAAATGAATATGTGATTCTCAGGGCAAATATATCAGGCTGCTCCAAAGGTTACCAGGGAATTGTGTTCTTAAACCTTTTGAAGAAAATAATTGAAGCTTCTACCCAACCCCATGTGTAAAGGAAGGCGAAGATGAAAACACCGCCTAACGTGATGATTGAAAACGAAAGCGAAATCGCAGGGCCAAGGACCGGAAACCTAAAAACATATAGCAAAGCCGCGATGCCAACTGTCAGGAAAACTCCACCAAGCAAAATGATCGCTAATCTTTTTTTGAAAAAACAAAACGCGAGACCCAATCCGAAACCGAGCAGGCCTGTCGTAAAGGGAAAGACGATCAGTTCGCTTGGCTGAAGAACCAGTAGTAAAAGGCATGTAAGAAAATACGAAAGAGTCCCTGTCCAAACGGATACGATAAAGCACAGTAATATCGGCGCGGTGGCGAGCGGACTGGCCAAGTAGCCCACTCCAGGAAAGAAGCCGCCGGCCGACTGGAAAATCGCCGCAAGCCCGGCAAAAATCGCACCTAATACAAGCTTCAACGATGTAGAATATCGATTGAATCGCAGGTGAGTGAACTGAATATCATTGCTAATATCATTTAGAAAGTACATCAATCCACCTCATTTAATCCTTTTTATAATTAGTATATTAAGCATTTACCAGGATGGACTTTTTCAGGGAGTAAAATTTAATCAAAAAAAATAACGCCTGGCTGCCCAGGCGTTTGAGTAACATTTATCATGCTGAATCCATTTTTACTACAAAGTTCTAATCACGCAATTTCACTTAATAATGGCTCCGTTATCTTTGGTTGCTGATTTCCACTCCAGGGACATGCTTTCCGCGGGGCGAAGCATCCCGCCGGGAGTCAGTCCCCTCTGTTCCAATCAACTTCATTGAAAATTAACACTCTACTATAACTCAGCCTAAAAAATAAAATACAAAATCCCCTGAATTAGAACAATCGTAACAAGCAACCCCAGCAAAAGCTTTTTACCGATAAAGTTTACAGTGCCTTTTCGATTTCTCTGCAAAAGTAAAACAATAATGATTAGCATAATTAATATTATTGAAGCTCCCATTCTACACCTCTAAATAAAGATTAATCCTTGAATACGAACTTGGCATTGTTATTTCAAGGGGCTTTTATTTTGCGAAAACCATCGTATACGTTATAAGCGGCGCCAAAGATGAAAATTAGAATCGCTCCTGAAGTCAATCCTGTTCCGAACTGCCCAGTTGTTACGTTAAAGGCATCCGCCATGTAAGATAGGAAATTCTCATTAAAGATGTTCGGATTTGTGAGAATGACGACCAAAACGATGGTTGCACTCACCTGGATGACAATATTTAATTTTGCCATGTTCCCCGTCCATCTTCCTTGAATCAACTTATAAAGGGCAAATGCGACTTCAAGTCCAACCATCAAGACAATCAAAGGCCAATAGTTAAGCAAAACATCCTGTTGAAAGGCAGGCGTCACGAATTCAAGCTCTCCTCCGCCTCCTCTATAAATTCCGACAAGGTGGTCAGCATAAAAATAAAAGGTTGCCCAGCTCGCCGTCCACATCAATGACGAGAAAACCTCCCTGCGGGTAATGGCTTTTTTCAGGGGAGCTATAGGTATATTCTTCAAATCGTCAGGGGTCCATTTCTTCATGCTTGCTGACAATGGGTTCCTGTCTTTTCCTGTATCGGTTCTTTCCATAACCGCAAACACAATGGTTACCCAGAAAAAGGTTTGCATTCCTACATCAAGAACTCTGGCAATCCCAACACCGATAAGATCGATAACCTCATTCAAGATGGTTTCATTCCCTTGCAGCCCGATGAAATATTGGGCAATCACAGAGATAAATGAAATGATAAACGCTATAGGCAAAATCATTTTCAGCAGTGTAACATAGACATCGAAATAGCGCGGACCAATCAGGTACATCGGCCGATCACGGTAACCGCTTGCCAAGGCGGCCGGACTTCCCAAATTTTCTAGAACCCTCTTTACATCCTCTTCGCTATAATCTTCAGGCAGGGAATCCTCGATTGTAGACCTCAATTCCAATGCGATATCCTCACGGCTTTTCTCAGGCAGCCTCCGGGTTACTTCCTGAATATAAATCTCAACGTAATTCATCCTCTTCCTCCCCCTTTAATAATCGGTAAAGCTCCTCCGAGTTCTTCATCCATTCCTTTTTCAACTGCGAAAAGATCTCAAGTCCATACTCGCTCAAAACATAATACTTACGCGGCCGGCTTTCTGACGTATCCCAGCTGCTCGTCACCAATTCCTGCTTCTCTAACCTGCGAAGAAGTGGGTACAAGGTGCTTTGATCAATGACAATTCCCGAGCCTTCAAGTAATTGAACGAGCGAATAACCATACTGCGGTGTGCGTAACTGGCTTAAAACCGCCAATGTTAACGTTCCCCTTCTCAACTCGATTGTCAGTGAATCCAATAAACTGCTCATTCACTCACCTCATTTCCATTACTGTATGTCGTACAGTACTCTTTATACTATGTATCATACAGTATTAGTGTGACGAAAGCAATTGAATTTACAAAGTATTACAAAAGAAAAAACGCACGAATAAACCTAACGGATTCCCTATTAAGATTGTTGTGTAAAAAACGGTTTTTTGGATATTTATGTTAAAATAGTCGTAGACTTATTCAACTACTGAGGCAAGATAGTACATTTACACTCGTGAATAAAGCTTCCATTATGGAAGTCTGTGTAGATACATAACAATTAATAATTACCTAAAATCAAGTAGGGCTTTAATTTCTATTTTTTCTTGGGTACGGAAAATTTTCAGGCGGGAGGAAGTGATTTATATGGGACATGTCGGAATAACTAAATGGGATTACAGCGAAGTTAATGACAAATATAGGTTGGGGGTATTTATTGGGGAAAGTAAAAAAAATAAATATCTACTTAAATTTGGCATGAGGATTTATGATGATAGTTGCATAAACTTACCACGTCGAGCAAAACTATCGTGGAATTGGAGTGCACTCTTTGGTGGTGTACTTTGGATGGGATATAGAAAAATGTATATCGAGCTGGCAGTTCTTTCTACCCTATTTATGCTGCCAAACTTAATCTTTTCTAATATAAGTGATACTCAAGATACACTAATGACGGCTTTATATTGGCTTGTACTTGGACTACTAGCTAATTCATTATACTTTGCCAAGTGTAAAAGAGAGATAACAAGAATAAAGAAGTTAAATCTTTCTTTATATGACGAATTAGAGGTTCTAAAACATAAGGGCGGAACTAGTGTAGCAGGCATATTCATAAGTATCTTAATACTAATTATTGAAATAGCAATTTACGCAATTGCCCATTTATACTTAATTTAAATACCCTAACCACTTTAAGAGGGTTAAGAGAGAGCTTAATTGCTCTCCTTTTTAAAAGGATAGAAGAGTGGTACTTCAAACTAAAACTGATAAAACACCCGCATTTTTTGGAGCACATATTCCACGGGGCTGATTCGCTTCTTTATCAGCCTTCCTCCTTCTCGAAATTCATTATACCGCTTAAAACGATTCCCTTTTATATTTCCAAAGCACATCCTGTAAAATTTCTTTATTATAGCCCGTTCTCTGATGAATCCGATTGGCCCACTCTTCAACCCTGTCCAATTTAGCCTCCACCTTTAATCCTTCGCTGGTGCTCAAAAAGCTTTCCCAGTGGAAAAATTCCCAGTGGGCGACTTCCGATTTAAAAGGAACCCTAACCTCCACCAGCGGCTTTGGATGGATCTGATTTTGACAAATTTCGGCTGCCTTTAGGAAAGCCTCCCTTTCAATAGGTTTTGTGTGGTAAGTTTGCTTTGAGGCTTTCCCGTTAGGACGATGATAAACTACTTCAACGCCCATCTCGTGGTCCAGGACTTGTACTTCTGCTCCTGGGAAAAAACCGCTCAATCTTTCACTGGAGAAATCTTCGCTATCCGTATCAATCAGGATGGGGGTGATCCATTGGTCCCCTAGGTCACACAAGTAGCGATGGCCTTGTTCACCCACAGCCATAACAGCAACATGAGCGTCTTCCGTATCAAGGCCATGGCCAATTGGATAGGCTTCGACCCCATCCCTTTTAAATTCATCAAGCAGCCAGAGGGCAAGGTCGAAGCAATTCCCCGACATGCCGTATTGTTCCCTGTGCTCCCGCATAAGTGTAACATCACGCTGCTTTTTATCAGTTCCCAGTTCGAAATACCATGCTTTTGTTAATGTCTCCATCGGGAAATCATTAAACTTTCTCCATGTCTTCAGAATGCTTTCCGTCGCCCGCATCCTCGCACCTCTTCTATTTATTTCTTATTTCCGCTCTTTAAATAGAACGTTTCCTTCTTCCCATTCCATTTTATCAACACTTTAATTTTGTCATCCTTGGAAGTTAACGCGCAACCTTTGCAATTTGTTTTGACTGTGATGGTTCGTTCATTACGAGTTTCTTCCCTTGTTATACTTTTTCCATCTTTAATATTGAGTTCGAAATCCTTGAATACAGTGTCGCTATTTCCTTCTTTATAAAAAAATTTGTATTCCCCGTTTTCTCTTGCATCTCCGATATATGCTGTGTATTCACCTTTCCAATTCTCGCTTTCCCCTGTAAAACGAACATATTCATCCCCGCATCCTGACAACATCACTAACAAAACGGTAATGAAGAAGTATTTTCTCATTTTCCCCTCCAGTAGTCCTGTATTTAAGCACATGGTTGTCTTATTAATTCGCTAATTCCCTTCCACTACCTTCATTTTATTTGCAAAATAAATTACTCATTCATGACTAATTAATAATTTACTGAATTTTCCTGCAACCATTATAAAAAATGTGATATTATGGAAATTAGTAGAGTTGTTAGTTCACCCGCCGCAAATGTCCTGGAAAATCGGTTTAGGGAGGCTGTTTTTTTGCTCAAGTCAAAAGTTTTTATTATTCCCGCGGTCCTTATTGTCGTTTTATCGATTTTTATTTTTGTAAAAAGAGAAGCCATTTTCCAGGAGGGAAACCCCATTCCATTGGGCATCGCTGCTTCGAAAATGATTTTGCAAAACAAAGAAATTGTAAGAGTCAGCAAGGATATCGAAAAAGCCTCCTATTTAGTGAAACGGGGTGAGTTTGAACCCTTCCTTCAACTGATGGAAGCGGAAGGATGGGAACTCATCAACCGGAATAAGACCCAAAATCTATTAGTATTCGAAAAGGAAAGCCAGAGCATTGGCGTCGGATATAAATATTATACAAAGCATTATACGATTTTTACTTTGGGCAGTGACATCCTCCCTTAACAAATTCTCTCTTTCAAAAAGCACATTTAAGTGCTTTTTTTGGTTGCAGAGAAAAATTTCCCGTTTCTGTAACTTTTTATCGATTAATTCCGTTTTTACTGTAACAATTGAATTGTTGGGAGAGGAGATGAGTTTTTGGACGGGGATTACATCAAGGCACAGCTAAACGAATGGTATCAAGTATATAGCAATGATCTTTTTCATTACATTTTTTTCATGGTCGGCGAGCGTGAACAGGCAAAGGATATTCTCCAGGACACTTTTATTCGGGCCTATCAGAAGC
The DNA here is from genome assembly GCF_000821085.1 of Bacillus sp. B-jedd. GTDB lineage: Bacteria > Bacillota > Bacilli > Bacillales > Cytobacillaceae > Bacillus_D. The sequence continues at coordinate 1,029,936 of NZ_CCXR01000001.1, read as the reverse complement.
ATGATTCGTTTAATGGGGAGCATGTGAAAAGCTGGCTTTTCCGGATTGCCCGCAATTTGACGATGGATTATTTCAGAAAGAAAAAACCGATTAGTTATTATCTCGACTTTATTCCCGCGGTGAAATCGACCGATCATGGTCCCGAACAAATAGCCATGTTAAATGAAACAGAAAGGCTCCTGTATCTTGCTTTGAGCAGGCTTAAACGTGATTACAGGGATGTTATTATTTTGCGAAAAATAAAGGAATTTTCTATCGCAGAGTCAACCGAAATCCTCGGCTGGAGCGAAAACAGAGTGAAGGTGAATTTGTTCAGGGGAATGAAAGAACTGAAAAAAGAGCTCGAAAAGGAGGGTTTTACGAGTGAGTCATTATTACGAAGAAGTGAATGAGTTTGATCGCGACTTTAAGTCTTTACAGAAAAAGGCCAGCCTTACAGCGGAGGAACGGTCCAGCATACTGGGACAAATCCACGAAAAGTTAGATGACACTCCTCGCTTTCGCAAAAGTCCTTTCCTGGCATGGAAGTCCATTACGGCTTACGCTGGTCTCGCACTGATCGTTATGCTGCTCATCCCCGGACTTTTCAATGGACTATTGGGCGGTGAAGGAAGCCATTCTGGTAAGGCTTTGACTGCAGAACAGGCAGTGGAACAATATTATCATCTATTGAACAGCAAAGAATTTGAAGCCTTTTATGATTTGCAAAGCAATAACCTGAAGAAAACGATGGCAGAGCAAACAGGCATGACAAAAGAAGAGTTTTTGAAAGGCTGGAAAAGTGCCAACGATCCTCCGGTCAAAATTAATAAGATCGAGAAAGTTAAAGTAGAGGGCAGAAGCGGCACCTTTGTTGCTGGAACAGTCGATATTCCCCTCACAACCCGCGGCCCTGCCTATTCGCAAGTCACCACCTTTAAAGTGGTCAAGGAAAATGATGAATGGAAAATTGATGAGGTGGTAAGCAGCGAAAGAGTTAATTAGTCACTCTTAATCTGGCTAGTAAAAAGGGATTTGCCTGCTCTTGACAAATGCAGGATTATTGATTAGTAAGCAAGCACATGGAGGATTAACTATGAAAGACGATCATGCTAACAAAACAATTTTGACAGAAAGGCTAATCCTAAGGCTTTTCCATGAATCTGACGCCCCGGCTGTCACAAGGCTTTGCAACAATTACAATATTTACAGGAATACATTGTACCTTCCCTACCCATATTCTGAGGAAGATGCATTAATTTGGATTGCGGCTCATCTTGAGAATTTTAATGCGGATAAATCATATGAATTTGCCATTTCATTGAAAGCAACTGGGGAACTGGTAGGGGCAATCGCACTTACCAATATTCAAAGGTTCCGCCACGGGGAAATAGCTTACTGGGTCGGGGAAGAATACTGGGGAAACGGATATGCCACAGAAGCGGCGCAAGCAATTGTTCAATTTGCATTCGACGAAAAGCAATACCATAGAGTATTTGCCCGGTACTTCAGTACTAACCCGGCATCAGGAAGAGTTTTGCAAAAGCTCGGAATGGAAAAAGAAGGCGTGTTCAAAGACCATGTAATCAAGGAAGACCGGTATGAGGATTTGGTGTATTATGGGTTGATTAACCCAGCCCATGGATGAATATCGGAAAGACCAAGTGATAAGCCACGGGATTTTTACCCTGTGGCTTTTTACATTAAGATTTATACACTTAGTTTTTTATGGGCCGTAATGGCCTCTATCAGAAAATCCCTATCCTCAGGAAACGAAAGCTCCAAGTTACGAATTTCGTCCACCGATTTCCAGGCGATCTCATAAATGAGGTTATCCGGATCCTGAATCATTTTGCTACCGCCAACAATAGAAACCAAATAATAGTGAACTTACACAGTGGTATTTAGTTCCGCAATGCATCCTCTTTTAACTTGAAGCTTTTGTATAATCTCTACCTTATATCCTGTTTCTTCTTCAACTTCTCTTATACAGCATTCTTCAAATGTTTCGTTCTCTTCTTTAGTCCCCGAGGGTATCGACCATGTTTTCTCTTCTTCAGGAGTCCCCTGCAAGACCATTAATAACTGGCCCTCTTCATTGATGCAAACGCCTGCAGCTCCGAACCAATTTTGCATAAATGCAGCTCCTTTTCTTTTTCCCTTTGTTACCTAGGGTTAGCCCCCTACGGCATCCTAAGGACAACACTGTCTACAAATTAAATTTTTCTTTGACTAGTTCAGCAACTTCCTTTGGGCTCAAATTTGTATTGTTTATTCGTATGTAATTTTCCATTTCTATTTCACCATCAAGTGAATTCAATCTATATTCCTCCATAGACTTAATCAGGTCATTTTCAGACCATTCAATATTTCTCTTGGTGGGCTTATGTTCAAGTCGATTAGGGGTTTTATTGCGTTCAAGTCTTTTTTCCACATCCGCCTCGAGTTCCACAAAGAAAACTGTGGCTCCTCTGGACTCGAAAAGTTGAGTGACTTGATTTATATAATCCCAATCAGATTGTAGATTAAATGCCCAAACATATGTAAATATCATTCCAGGCAAATTACTTTTTGATACCTCTTCAAATATCTCCTGGCGAAACAAATTTACTAATCTTTTTCCTTCTTTTGTCCCATAATCGAAAAAATGGCTGACCAAGTCAATCGTCATATGGTTATGGAAAAGTTTCAAGCCTGTTATTTTCGCTAAATCCTGTCCAACAGTCATTTTCCCTACTGCCTGAGGACCAAATATTAAAACTAATTTCATAAACGTCTCCCACTCGCAATTTATATTTTACTAGAATTTTACACGTTCTAAACTAGGCTCGTCTACCTATTCCCCATTATTTGTCATCATCACTATTATTTAATATGCTCTTACCTTTATGATTGAGTAAATACCATGAGTATTACTTTTAGTAGATATCTATGAAACAAAGTTTGTAAGATGAAACGGATTAAATAAATGAAACCAAAGGTAAACTTGGTCGTCTTAGCATTGAGTAGAGATGAGGTGATATCGGGTTGAACAGAATGGCTCTTAAAGAAGATGGATGCTCAAAAGAAAAGGATGCTTGGTTTGAGGGGATTATGGACCAATATGGTGACCGCTTAACAAAGCTTTCTTATACCTACACAAAGGATTGGCGTTTGGCCGAGGACATAGTTCAGGATGTCTTCATTACTTGTTACAGAGAGTACGAAAACCTCGAAAAAATTTCTTCTTTTAAAGCGTGGATATTCAGGATTACGATAAATAAGTGCAAAGACTTTTTGCGTAGTTCATTTTTCAAAAGGGTGTTTGCCAATTCGGAGCTGATTGCACAAGAGAAATCTTCCGCATTATCACCGGAAATGTTGGCATTGAAAACTAGTGAAGAAGAATTTCTATCCAAGTCTGTTTTAGCACTTCCGCTTAAATATCGCGAGGCTATCCTGCTCTACTATTATGAAGAATTATCAATTGATGAAATAAGCGAACTTTTAAAAATTAATAAAAACACAGTAAAAACGAGGCTGGCAAGGGGTCGGGGCAAATTAAAAAAGTTAATGGAAAGGTGGAGCTGACATGGAAAAAGAACTCGAGAATCTCAGGAAAGCAATGGATGCTTCCACTCATAAGGGAATCCGTTTCACCCATATCCATAAAGAGAAAATTAGGGAATCTCTGCGGCACGAAGCAAAAGAAACAAAAACAAAACCCGCTATCCATTATTACTTCGTTGCGGCCTTGGCTATATCCCTGTTTATCTTGCTTTTTTCACAAGATCTAGCGGGACATTTATCTTCAGAATATAAATCCCAACCAGCATCAGATCAAACCATTCAAGATAAGACAACAAAACCGAAAATAGACATCGTGGAAGCCGGCAGTAATACATTTGTTATTGCTTACGGCGGCCAAAACATGGACCGGGGAAACTATGATTTTGTTTCTATTGACGGGGAAAGAAAAGCAGTGTTGGAAAAGACAACTGACGTTAAGCGGGGAGATATCATTTATTTTAACTACCCTGAAGATGACGGGCTTCCGCTTTATAACCCTGATGACTATTTAGCAAGAGTCGTGGGTCTTCCAGGAGAAACGGTTGAAATCATTGACGGACAGGTGTTTATCAACGGTAAAAAGCTTGTCGCATTTTATGCTAAGGCAGCCAGAGTGGGATTGGACATGAAATCATATTTTGCCAAAGTAAACGATCAATCCAATCTTAAAGAGGAAGATTTTAAAGTAAATATGCCCCCTGTCAAAGTACCGGATTCGGCCGTTTTCGTGTTAAGTGATGATTGGATAAGGGGTACAGGAAGCCATAACTTCGGGCCAGTTGAAAAGTCAGAAATTAAAGGTAAAGTCCTAGGCTATTTAAAGGATTAATAGTTGGTATAAGGCTGTTCCAAAAGATCAATTAGCAAATCTTATGGAACAGTCTACCTCCCACGCTTTATAGAAAGTTGGCGTGCTAAATAATAAACTATATAAATCGTTATATTCACAACTGCCAAGGAGCCAAGGAAGGCTACTAGGTTAACGGAAATGGGATACTCCCAAGGGGAATACATTGACAATTCAATAGGAAAAGGAGGATCATTACCTGTCAGGTCCTGTTCAATATAAGGAAATGGAAGACCAAATGCCGCATGTTTTAAATCTTCATAATCATTTACTAGACTTTTTGTAAACAATGGTGACAGGATAACCAAAAAATTTGCCAGCAAAAAAAGAGTTGCAAAGACTTTCTTAATGTCTAAAACCACCTTTCCAAGCAATTTCCCTTAATCGTCTATTACTCTACGTACTGTGAAAGATTGATGTCGCTCATCTTCAATAAATTCTATATATCTAAAACAATAAACATCCCCTATTCCCCCAAGTATTTTGTGTCCACTTCTTTTTCAACAATTTTCCCATCGACACAGTTAACAAAGTAACCCTTTGCTTTTGGCCTCGAACTTACTGAATAAGTTAATGTTTCATTTATAAAATGAAGAGCTGCCCCGTCATCAACTCCGAATCCTTCTTTTATTTCTCCTGCCAGAATTAATTGGTGATATGAAGGTTTTCTTTTATTCTCCCCATCATAATGAGGACAGTAGCTGCCCTTTAAGATTCCTAAAGCGTCCAACCTATACAAAGGGGCATTCAATGGGTCTGTTAATCCTTCTTCAAACCAACAAATTGAACCAGCACTTAAGCCTGCAAGGATAACTCCGTTTTTATAGGCCTTTTTCAAAACTTTATCCAATCCCCATTCTTTCCATAAAACTAGCATATTTCTGGTATTCCCTCCGCCGACATAAATGACATCATGCTCCAGAACATATTTTTCTAAATCTGTAAAGTTCGGCTCAAACAATGATAAATGAGAAGGTTGGCAAGGAAGGGTATTAAACGCATCATAAAACCTCTCTATATAATTTGTCTGATCTCCACTAGCCGTTGGGACAAAACAAACCTTTGGCAAACCGTTTTTAACTTGCTCTAAAATGTACTTATCGAGTAAGAGGTTTTCCGGTTCCATGGAAAAACCGCCGCCACCCATTGCAATGATCTGTCTCATTTCATCAGTCCTCCAGTATTTTACTTTATAGATTCTCGAGAGGATGACCAGTATCCTTCTCCTTTTATCGCGGTAAAGGCATATTTTGGTTTGGCTCTTGATCAAAAAGCAAAAGGCTTTGTTTAGAATTCAAAAAAAGGAACTTCTAATTGAGTCCCTTTTAAATATCTATAAATATTAACCAATCGAAACTAGGGCCATAATAGATTTCTTTTCCACTTATTTTGGTCCAAGGTATATTTTAGCCTAATATGATTTCTTTCTTCATCCGCCTGCCAAAACTCAACTTCTCTTGCAGCCACCCTATACAAAACCCAGGACGAAGAAATTAAATCCGGATTATGCTGCAATCTTTTTATTTCTATTTCTAAAGCTTTTTCAACTTCACCTCGTTCCCTTAATTCTGTGCTCTGTTTTTCAATTAGAGTTAAAGCACGCGCAATCATTCCACGTTTCAAAAATTCCTTGGCACTTTTGTCTTTCTCCATTTCTATCGCTTTGCCTCTTATTCTTATTTGCCTTCCGACTTGGCTCCAATAAAAGGTTAAGGCTACATTGGGATTGATTTCAATTTGTTTTCCCTTTTCACTTTTTGAACTCGATGCAAAATACCATCCACCTTCATCGACATCTTTAAGTATCAGAACCCTTGCGTCCGGGTATCCGTTTTGATCAACTGTTGAAAGGGTCATGGAGTGAGGGTCTAGTACATCGTGCTCAATGGCTGTTTGACACCATTGCAAAAATAGGTCATGAGGCAACGCTGGAACCTCATGAATATTAAATTCAGGGAAAGGCCCTATCAGGGTCTTGCTTTGTCTTATGACTTGCCTAATTTTGTTCATAAACCCCTCCTGGATTTGTTTAATCATTTATTATGTACGGCCTGGGTATTAGTAATTTTTATCTCTTTTATAATTATCAATTAAGCCGCTAGAAATCTTTTTAGCTGTTTTTATATTTTGTGCTGGTGCCGCAATTATGTATAGTTCTTTTGAATTCGTAGTTTCATTTAAAATTACTACTTCACTTAAATCATCATTTACTGAAATTAAGCCATAATTGTATGTATATGGAACACCTTCTTTAAAGCCCCCATAAACCAAACTGCCAATTCCCTCTTTATTGAAATGAATTTTCACCTTTCTATCTTCTCCTGGAATAGGATTGTCATCACCTTTAATACTCAAAGTTCCTTTAAACACTTTATTCGCGTTAAAGCTGCGCTGCATACTGCCCTTAATTGAAATACTGACCTCTTTAAAATGGCGATTATCTCCTTGCTGGAACATGACTCCATCTAAGGTGTGATGATACCTAATGGGGATTAGAGACCATACCAGTAACCCAATTAAAAAAAGAGTAAAAATTCCTGCCGATACGAATATTTTCTTTTTCAAACTGCCACCTCTATCGTAAGCGTTCTTTTATCCCTGCATTATTTCTTATTAGTTTGTATCTCTTTATGAGCTTATTTATCAATTCCCAACACCATCTTCCTATATATTCCATAAAAAATACGTTAATCCTCCCTGGATCAACGCATCGTTGTACATTTCTTATCATACATAAAAATAAAAGGCTGCCGGAGCAGCCTTGTTTTTGAAAAGAGAATTAGGGTCCTAAATCCCTTAACCGTTTCCTATTAAATATTATTTGCCATCCCTGGCTTGCTGAAATTCCTTTTCCTTGCAATCAGGAATATGGAGGCGATGACTGCAAGCAATAATAATTGTGTAACCAATGTTTCAAGTGTTGGATAAAATCCAATCATGTCAATAAAGGGCATACTTGGAATCGTCGTTGTAGGCAGCATGTTTGAAATCTGCAAAGCATGGATGCTTACTCCAAGAATCTTAAACGCCAGAAGATAAATTAAGATGGTCGCGGTTCTGAAAAACAATTTGATTGGGATTTTCACACTGTAATGGATGATAGCAAAACCGACAATTGCCAGGATAACGAACGCCAATACAATTCCGATCGCCAACTCATGTAAGCTTATATAAGGCGTTATTCCTGCATAAAAAATGATGGTTTCCGCCCCTTCCCTGAAAACGGACAAGAAGCTTATCAGAGCAAATGATAGCAGGCTTCCCTTGGCGATTGCCTGTTGCATTTGATCCTTAATATACTTATTCCAGTTTCCGATAGAGGACTTATTATGGAGCCACGCGCCAACAGTCAGCATCATGACCACTGCGACCACGCCAGTTATGCCTTCGATATATTCCCTGCTGGAGGCGGCTGTAATTTTTGAAAAAATCATGTTTATCACCATTGCAAGAAGCGCACTGGCCATAATCCCGGCAACAACTCCGGCCCAGATCCATTTCTGCTTTCCTGCCTGCCCCATTTTCTTTAAAAATGCAATCAAAGTAGCAACAATCAGTAATCCTTCAAGCCCTTCACGGAGCAAAATCAAGGCCGCATCCCAAAAGGAATAATCAGTCTTTTTCAGTAACGGGGCAAGCCTCTTGTCTAAATCAGAAACAATATTTTTAGCCTTATCAGCCTTGATGTTTTCAGAACTTAATAGACTGATGGCCAACGGAATCTTAGTTTCAATATCACTGTATAATTTGCTGTCCCTTGTTTGGACATCCCCTTCAACCATTGGCCATATCGTGATTGCCTTATTTAAATCCGAGATAGCTGACTTATATTTTTCATTTGAAATTCCATCTTCAGCTTTCTTTAAAAGAGCGGCCACGTCATTTAGGGAGTAATTGCCTTCCATCTTTTTAGGTGCCTTGCCAGCCAAAAAGTTTTCTACTTCAACTTGTAAATCGTTCAGGTTTTGGCCTGCTTTATTCAAATCCACTGGTTCCTGTGTAATCGCGATCCTGACTAGCGCCATAGACCTTTCGATGTTCCCATATGCGGTAATACTTTCATCATGAACAAGTTTTTCCGCAGCTGTCCATTGGCTCAAAAGAGCTCGGTAATCTGCCTTCAACCCGACCTCATTCTTGTTCTCTATGGATGCCTTGAAATCCTGAATCAACGGCAAGAGCTGTTTCACCTGTTCTCTCGTCTTTGCTTTGTCTGCGGGGTTCATTTCTTTATCATATTGCACGACCGCCTTGGATAAGGAGGATAAAGCCTTGGAAAGCCCTTCTTGATCTGTCTGGCCTTTCTTCAGGAAACCCTGCACTTCCTCTAGTTGCCGATCAACCGTTTTTGCATTTTTGCTGTCGGTATCCTTTATCGCATTCCACTCTGCTGCAAACTGATTCATGTTTTTGGAAACCGTGGCTTGATCTCCGGCTTTCGCCTTCATTAAACTTTCGCCAATCAGGACGAAAAGCTCGTCATGATTTTCCGCAGCCACTGTAGGGTGGGCTAGTTGGAATAAAACAGCTAATGAGATAAGAATTAAAAATGGCTTTGTGAATTTAATCATCCGCTGCAATTTGAATCTCCCCTTTGTTAAAGGAAAAACTTAGTTGAAAAGTGTCTCTCCTATATAACCGCCTTGTTTTGTCCCTGGCAAACATGCAAAAATAGCACTGCCAACGTGTGATGTATATTCGTTCAATTTATCCATTTTTGCAAGCCGTTCCTGTATGGGAATAAATTGCTTGCTCGGTGTCCTCTGAAAACAGATGAAAAGCAGTCCAGCATCAAAGCTGCCTGTTTTTACATCCATTCCATTTGAATAGGAATAAGCCCTGCGGAGAATGTGCTGTGATCCATCACCATGCGAAAGGCGGGTGTGTGAGTTAACAGGAATCGCGTATTCGCCGTTTTCATTTTTTCGTTTGAGATCCAGTTTTTCAAATTCATCCTTTTGGCCTAACGGGGCACCGCTATCGCGGTAACGTCCAAATGTATTTTCCTGCTCCCTCAGGTTAGTCCGGTCCCACACCTCAATGAACATCTGGATCCTTCTGACAACCATGTAGCTCCCCCCGGTAAGCCAATCAGGTCCATCACCCGCCTGTACCCAGACTTGCTGGTCCATTTGTTTATTATTGTTCACATCAGGGTTTACAGTCCCATCTTTAAAACCAAATAGATTTCTAGGTGTTCCTTCATTGGCATCGGTCTGTTTGGATCGCTGAAAGCCTGGCTGTACCCACCTCAATATTGCCTTTCCTCTTGCTATACGAACTAAGTTCCTTACAGCATGAAAGGCAATCTGCATGTCATCCGCGCAGGCTTGTATGCAAATGTCCCCTCCGGTCCATTCCTCCTTCAGCGCATCTAAGGGGAATTTCGGAAGGTCGGAAAGTTCTTTGGGCCGCTTGTGGCTTAACCCAAAGCGGTCCTTGCCTTCTTTGAGAAAAAGGCTAGGACCCACTCCAAATGTAATAGAAAGATTGGCTGCCGAAAGTCCAATAGCTTCCCCAGTATCCTTAGGCGGCACAAATTGATTGCTAGATATATCTCCGACAGGTTTTCCCTCTGACATCAAAGCGGCAGCCTCTGTCCACTCTTTGAAAAGCTTCGCCAACTCTTCCTTTGATGATGCAGTGACATCCAAAGAGGCAAAGTAGAGGTGGTTCTGTGTTTTTGTCGTAATGCCACCTTGGTGTTTTCCGTAGAAAGGGACAATATCCCGAGCAGATGTATCGGTTGCTTTTCCTTCTGCAACGGAAAGGAAACCTCCAAGGCCAGAAGCACCTAGCAGGACCCCTACTCCGCCTACGCCCGCAGTTTTAAGGATGTCGCGCCTTGAAATCTTCTTTTTTAAAAGAGCAGTCTCTTCAGAACTATTTTGGTTCTTGGTCAATTATGACGCCTCCGTTACAATACCGATTTGAGACAGCGGTTCTGCTAGTGCATCAATCGCCTGGCTAAGATCCTTTACCTCCGCTTCAGTCAATTCCGTGTAAAGTTTATAGCCATCACCTTTTTTATGCTGTTCCAACAGACTGTAGACATTTTTGAAACGATCCTGGATTTCCTTTGAAAGGTCAGCGTCTTTTTCCTTTACGGCAGGTTCAAGAAGCTGAAAGATCTTTTCCGCCCCTTCCACGTTTGCCGCAAAATCATATAGGTCTGTATGGGAATAACGATCTTCCTCCCCCGTTACTTTTGAAGTGGAAACTTCATTCAGCAAGTCAACGGCTCCGGTAATTAACAGCTCGGGGGTCACCTCAACCGTGTCCACCTTGGCACGAAGCAAATTTACATCCTTCATTAGCTGTTCAGCATACTTTTCGTATCCTTTTGTCGTGTTTTCTTCCCACAAACCTTTTTCAATCCTGTGGTAACCGCCCCATTCCGCTTCAGGCACGTCCCCCTCGCGGGCATCAATTTTCGGATCAAGTTCTCCGAATACCTCGGCAATCGGTTCTGCACGCTCGTAATGCATTCGCGCTGGGCCGTATATCTCCTTGGCTTTGTCCAATTCGCCATTTTTTACGGCGGTTGTGAATTGTTCAGTTGCCTTTACAAACTCTTCTATTTCCCCGATTGCATACTCACGGTATTGATCGCTCACACCTTTTAAAGCTTGGGATTCAGTGGTCTTCTTTTCTTTTGGTGTTTCAGCTGATTCTGTTTTTTCAGTAGTATTGGCGCAACCAAATAATAGACTACTTGATAACACAAAAATTCCGGATAGTTTTAAAAACTTCATATTTTAATTCCCCCAGTAGCCATTAGTAATGATAATCATTTTCATTTACTATAATAACAGCAAATAAAAAACTTTATCAATATATTTTCACTATAATGTTTTGGTAATTTCTCTTTTGCAAAAATGTGGTCTTTTCCATATACAGTGACTCCAAACTGTATGTTCTAATGTCAAAATAAAAGAGAACCCACTTAAATGTGGATACTCTGTTTTCCTGCTTTCAGGTAAACCATAAAAAAAATCTGGACAACGAGCCTTTCATTATTTGGATGTTAGTATAGTTACCATTCCTTAAATTAATCTTTTGCAAAAAACTCCATTCGCTAAACAATTCAACAAAAAAGCGATGATTCTCTATGAATCAACGCTCACTCCCTTCCTATTTTCCTGTTTTCCAACTGTCTTGCAGCTTCCTGATATAAATAATCTGGCCAATATGATAGGCATTATGAGTGGTAGCATTACCTAAAATCTGCCACCACTTAGCCTTTACGGGAAATCCAACTACTTCACTTTCTATTTTGTCCACGGATAATAATTGATCCCACCTTAAAAGCACATCAAGCAGAGCTTCTCTTAGTTCATTGAATGTGTTCTTTTCTGGTAATTTAAAGCTCAGGTCATTACTTGAAATCGGAGGAACAGCATCTATATCTGATTCTATGTACCTGGCTTGCCAACTTTTATTCCAATATATTAAATGCTGTACAATCTCCGCTATACTGTGACAATCTTCATCCGGTTTCCAAAACGCTTGATCTTCAGTCAAATCTTCAACAGATTCTGAAAAGGGTCTATACCAACTAGGATCATTCGCATTTGCAAGAAATTGATCAGCCAGAAGTTCTTCAACATGCGCCATACTAATCACTCCTTTATTTTGGATTACCTACCTTAAAAAACTTTGAAATAAAAACTACGTCCTGCCTTCCTTCACCATCTAATTCGTTATAATCCAACACCTTATATCCAATGCCTTGATACTCTTTAGTGCCCCCATCTTTATATATCTCTGTGTTTATCGCAAAAACTGGAGGCTTATTATTTTTGGCAAGGTTATAATCTACACTGAAAAATAATACAAGCGTGAAAATTACAAGCAAAAGATAAGTAATTTTTCTTTTCATGTTCCACCTCTTAAATACTGAAAGTTTTACCAATTGGAGCTTGAACTACATATTGTTATCAGCTGGAACACGCTCTTACTAATGCTACTATGCCTATAATCATTAAAACCGAAATGATATTAACTATACAACCACTGCTTGGTGATCCCGTATAGGCTCGGGCCGAGGCATCGTTAAACGCGCCTGCTGGATTTCGCCGTGATTCTTCCGCCTTCAATCTTTCTCTCTCTTCTTCAGACATCGTTCATTTCCCCCTTTGTATTAAAATGTATAATACAAAAAGCAGTGTGATTCTAAAACCACACTGCTCTTAACCTTGTTGAATAGTTCTATAGGGTTACTATTTATTCCTGCTTGTTTTTGTTCTTCTTCGGTACTTGTGTTCCTTGCTCTGCTTTATCTCCGGCTGCCTCTAATACTGTTAATGTTCCAAAGTGGTTCGTTTCCACTGAAACCTTGCCATCTTCAAGAGTTGCGCCAGGTACCAGAACCCATTCCTTTGCTTGCTCATCGAAATAAAATACTTTCAAGTTTTTCGAATCCTTCACTTTTCGACCATCTAATGCAAGTGTTACGGTAATCAGATCTTCGAATTGGCGAACTTCTTCTCCGTTAATTGATATTGAAAGATCGTAAGCTGGGCTTTTCGCTTTGTTTATATCCTTTAATCGCTCTAAAGCCAGTTCAAAACTTTCTTCGGATACGAAAGCAGTTGGGATCAAAAGCTGAATCTCATCATTCATCACATTTAACGGTGTTCCGTTTTCCTTCGAGAACTGTGCTTGTTCTTTTGTTAAGGATACTTTTGCAGCATGCTCCGTCCCAAGATCAATGGAAAAGACAAGCTGGGCTTTTGCGGCGCTGAGATCTTTGCTTGCATTATCAATTTCAGCTTGCATAGCCTGAGTGTTGTCGTATACTCCCTTCGCCTTTTCAAAAGCTGTTTGGTAGGTACTAAAGGAATCCTTTGTAAATTGGGATTCATCCAGTTGTTCTGCCAATAACCCTTTCAAAATGGAACGGTCAGGCAGCAGTTCTTTATTGGTCGACGTGTTCAGCTCATAGATAACCGGCTGGACATTTCCCCAAGTGAGCTTGATTTCAAAAATATGTTCATAGTTTGGATTATAGAATGTGTTTAAGCTCTTATCTAAAACCCCCAGATCAACCCACTCATCTTCCCCGACTCTGGCGCTTACCTTGGCATTTGAAATAGCTTTTGAACCCTGCACAATGGTAATAACTGATACATCCGTTTTTTCGGACAGCCTGTAAGTTAACGAGCCTTTTGTTTTGCCAGTCATATTTGGTTTGAAAGCTGTTGTGAGATCTCCATCACGCAGGCGTTCAGGACCAAACCCTTCTTCTTCAATCGGATCGGCGACATAGGTTGGATTGTTCTCAGTTTTCACATACTCGCCGCCATTAATGACGAATTCGTTAATATGGGCAAATCTTGTTAAATAATTCGCGGTAAAGAGAATTCTAATATATTTGGCCTTGATGGCGCCAATATTGTCATTGCCATAATAATAGTTGCCCGGGTTAGCGGAATCATGTGTGTAGCCATCAGCAATCATATCAGAATAATCCGCTTTGCCGCCTGCAAGATTGTCCACGCCATCTCCTAAGGTAATGACATCTGTCCAGTTTTCATTGTCCATCGACAACTGTACTTTGGCGTCGCGGATATAGTTAATGTTATTTTCCTCGTTATAAACACGTAAACTATTGAAAACCCTAGGCTCACCAACTGAATAAGTAATTGATTGCCCTTTTCGCTGATAATCCGTAAAAATCGCTTTCGTCCCAAACTTTTTATCAAAAGGAGCCAGAAGTGTTCCCGCATTTCTCGAATCACTAGCAGCGTAGGCAGGAGAAATGCCCATATCCGTTCCGACAAAACTTGGACCGTAAATTTCTTTTGATGAAACACTGAACTTGTTCAAGTCGAATGTGATATCTTCCTCCGTGTTGTTAAGCAGTCTTACATATCGGGCAATGGTTCCTTCACTTGGCGTTTTCCATTCAATTTCATTAGCAGAAGCTTGTACCGTTAATGACTCGCTTGTTGCATTAACGGACACTTGTTCAAGTTCTTTTATCCGCTCTAATTTTACCCCTACATATTCCTTTGGCTTTAAAGTAATATTCGCCGTTTTTGATAAACTCGTATTTTCAAGTGAATGCACGGCAGTTATCTTCTTATAATCATTATTATTTGTATACGTGAAAGCGGCAGTTGTTTTCGGAAGGTCGATTCGGATTTCACTGAACTTGATCCAGACAGGTACAGTTTTCAGGTTTTTCAGGCGGACATATCTTGCCTGGATACCCGTCAAATCCTCTTCAACTTTGTCCATCCCTGATGTCTTGCCTGTATATTTCCTATACAAGGTGTAATTCACATTGTCCGTTGAATATTCCAATTGGTATTCGGTCCATTTGTCACCATTATCCCTGCCTACGGCGAAATAGACTTTGCCCAAATCAGTCACCTTTTGTAAATCCACACCTATATAATCTCCGGCAACGGATGTATCTCTAATAGTGCCTGATGGGTTATACCAGATAAAAGTATTGTCATTCCCATCAAATAGATTGGCTTCCGTTCCTTGGTACACTTTAAAGTGCGAAGGTACCATTAATTGATATTTTGGCGTTTTATTTTCTTCAGTTGTCTCGTTCACAACAATATCTTTAATGCCAAACCATGTATTTGGACGATCCTTCGTAGCGATTAACCGGATCCCTCTTGCTTTTAAGTTTAGATTCTCTAAAACTACTTTATTGACATGACCATATAGTGCGCCTTCGATATCCAGCCAATTTTCACCATCAACGGTGTATTGAGCCTTGCTTTCGGTAAAGGTATCGTTGCTATTGGCAATTGCGCCCAATTCAAAACGTACGGTATTCATGGTCAATGGCTTTTCATAGAGGACACCAATATAAGTGCCTATCGAAATCGAGTTTGGATTTTTAAAGACAACTTCTGTACTTAATTTGTTATCAAGCAGATTTTCCAAGCCGCCAGTCGGGGTATCAGTCCGATTGGTGATGACCCTAACCGCATTGCTATCAGGGTTGACGATCGATTGAACTTTAATCGAAACATCATTTAACAAGGTTTTGATAAATGGCACGATATGCTGCACGCCTACTTCAGCATACTCATAATGGTCAATATAACTAAACGGATGGTTCTTTGAAGCATCGAACGAAGCTTGGCCCTGGCTGTAGTTTTCCCACACAGCAGATTTATCGCCTTGTTCGTGGGCAATCTCCGCCTGTAATAAAGAAATTGCCGCATCCGCAGTATCCACTGCACTATCCAGCCAGTAAATAATTTGATCCCTTGTTCTTGGGTTGCCAGGATTGGCCTTATAAGTGAGCGCGGCATCCCGGATAATTTCAAACTCCTTAATTAATCCTTGTGCTTGGCCGGTAATCTTTTCTTTACCCAATGCTGCTTTAAACGCATTTAGTTTCGGAGCCAGTTCGACTGATTCTTCCAATTTGGCTACACGGCTGTCCATCGCCTGGTTGATCATATGCTTGGAAAGCTCTCTAAGCGCATTCGAAGCCGGTGTTTCGTTAATATTCAGATGGTCCATATAAGCGAATGAGTCATTCCAATTTTTCTTTGCCTGCTCAACATTATCCCAAATATTCCATGCGTAATCGGCATTTGCAAAAATAGCCGACTTGCTAGCTTCGGATTGCTGCATTGGATTCAGCACAATGCCTTCAATATTTTCCGGGTTGACATTAGGCTGCAGGAACGTTTCATTCCCGCCCATAATCAAGTGTTTTTTAGAGTTATCCGTACAAGGCCAATTGATCCACAAAAACGGCCCTCTGCCTGCATTATTCGTAAATGTCTGAGTGAAATTGTTAGAAACCTCTCCCCAGACTTTGCCGCCTGTCTGAATAATGCTGACAGACTTCGGCAACTGTTTTAACGTCTGGATTTGAGGGCTAGTCCCCCATCCCATATAGTCATTCGGACAGAAAATCATGTCTATGACCAGACCATCATAGGATGATTGTTGCTCAATTAACCAATTTGTCAAATCGGTCATCAATCTCACGTATGTTTGTGCCCCTTGCGGAGGTACTCCTGCATCATCTGCCAAAATACCAAATTTCCGGACTCCGGCATCCATTAATTGAGTAAACTTTGTCTTAATAACATTCAGATCTGCTTGATAGTTTTCTTCCGTATTAAAGCGGATGGCATTATTCATAAATGGATGCAATGTATAAACAAATCTTGTTTTGCTTGCATTTCCCGCTTCCGCCAGTTTGCTGATTTTCTCAAGTTCTTCTTTCGTATATAATTCACGCCATTTGCCATTATGCTTTGGATCATCTTTTGGCGCATAGATATAGGAATTCATTTTGAATTCCCCGCCATAGGTCATCAATTCGGCGCGGTCTTCATTTGACCATGGTTCGCCATAATAACCTTCAATGAACCCACGGCCTTTTACATCCGCATAATCTTTAATAGTCAATTCTTGAATGGTCCGATCCTTCATCTGTTTGAAAATATGCTTAACTGTAGTAACTCCATAGAATGCAGAATCCACATCTTTTCCAAGTACCGCGATAACGTTTTCCTCAATCGAGACGATATTTGCATCAAGTTTTGCCAGTACTGAGGCATCACTTAATTGCTTTTCTTTAAAATATTGATCGACATATTCATTAGATTGATAAATCCCGACCAGGAAGTTAGTTTTATCGGGAACGATTTCATTCGATACCGTGAAAGAAATATTTTTACTGGCGGCTATTTCCTCGACTCTTTTTTTCGTATAGGAATCAACCTTCGATTCATAGACAATATTTAATGTATCACTTAAATCAAATTGAGCTTCTTTATATTGTATTTCATGGGGGTTTGGATAAATTTGATACTTCCCTGTTTCCGCGGCAGCTGTTACGGGGGCAATAAATCCACTAAAAGTACTAAAAATAACTGCAAAGATAATAGTCAAATTTAGCAAAAAGCTTTTCTTCAATGAACTCCCTACTTTCCAACATAAATTATGAAACTACTTCTTGTACTTCAGTTGGCTACTAACAGAACTTCTTTCGTTAGCAAAGATGTTTCTATATCCCCTCCTAATGCCTTTTTGTGAAAACCATCACCAATTATGTAAAAAAAGGACGCGGAAAACATACTCAAGAAGTCCTTCGGATCCCATGTTGTGCTTTCCGTGCCCAATTAATTAAAAGAATATTCACTAAAATTATAAAACGCTTACTTTTCCAGGTCAAACCATTTCATTATTCAATAGTTTCAAAAGAGTCCCAATTAAATTATGCTAAATTTAGTTTTCAAAGAACAAGAGGATTTATTCCTATTTCAAAAAAAGAGAACGACCAGCCTCCTCGGTCGCTCCCACTTGTCCATAGCTTCTTAATTCTGTTTGAGTAGCTGTATCAAATGGAGGCTTCGTTAAGGTGTATGCTTTTCCGCCAAGCTCGTCAAGAAAGAGCACTTTGTCTTTTTCATTTCTAAACTCATAATCGACAATACCTGTTTTAAATGCTATAACAGGATGCCCGATCATAAAAATATTCGTTCGGATAGCTGCATTTGGAGTCGAATGGAGAACAATATATATTGCCAGTATCACAGCCAGCACAATGAATCTTTTTTTCATCTATGGTTCCCTCCATAATTAGTTCGAGAGCAATTTCAATTAAATCGGCTTGTTATGATCCTGCTTTTTTCACTATAAATTTCGGCTCGTAATCAGCGATCACTTCGAAAACTCCATCATTGTACATATAAATATGATGCTCAACATGTGGTACATCCCCACTTCCCAGCCACGGCAGCTGATCGTACCACTCGAGGAAATCTGAGTTTTCCATTTTGTAAAAATGCTGTGCTGTTGAGTCATTTAGAACCGAAAAATCGGCTCGATCAATTAATCTATTTAAGTCACACCTCTTAATCTCGTTAACATGCCTGAAAGTCCAAATATAGTCGACCATCGTTACGGACCATTGATCATAAACGATCTCCACCGCGTTTCCCGCGCCATCAGTTAACTCAAGCCTTAATCCATTGGTCTCATTCGAATTCCCATAAGTCAGCTTGGCAAAAATAACATTTGCTTTCTCCAGGCAAGTTACTGGCTGCCAAACATGCAGGATTCTCTTGTCCATTCCGCCCTCCTCCTTAAAGCTTAAAATAAGCCCTTAAATAAGCTCTCAAAACATCTCCCAATTCAGTCTTCCTGGTCAGCCAAATATAGTGCCCAGCATCTTTTATTTCGATATATTCCGAGTGATTAATTAGGTTGGAAATCTGTTTAATGGGCCATGAAGGACGAATGTCTTTTTCAGCAAAAACAAACAAAGTCGGAAAGTTAATATTTGAGATTTCTTTCAGTAAAGAAGGCCTTTTTATGAATGATCTCCAAGAATCTAATAGTGAGCGCTGTACAATTTTATTAGGCTCGTATGCAAATTCAGGCGCCATTTCACCATTATCCAACTTCCTTTGGATATAGGCATTTTTCCAATCTCGATCATTTTGGATGCCTGTACCTGCTATAGAGACATAGCCTAATATTGACTCCGGATAGCGAATACAATAGGCTAGTCCTAAATCGGCTCCCCAAGAATGACCAATCAAAATCCATTTTTTAAAGCCGTATGCTTCTCGAATGGCTTCAATATCGAGAAGGCTAGACTCCAAATCATAACCTTTTTCTTTATCACTTGAACGCCCACAGCCTCTAGGATCGAACATTATGACCTCACACATATCTTCTATAAGTGAAGATACAGGATCCAGATAATTACAGCATCCCGGTCCGCCGCTAATCAAGACTACCGGAACCCCATTTCCCTTCTTTTCCGTCCAAAGGCGGGCGTTTTTTGTATAAATGTACTTTTCCACCAAGGTTATCACCATCTTTACTCTCATCTGGGGGTTTACTGAAAGTCACAAATTGACTCCTAATATCGAAATCTCCAATAATTAGCAACTATAATCATTATTACGACGTAAACCCCAATAAGATATTTATAAATCTGTAAGGAGTTTTCACCGAAAATCAAAACGCATAAAGGCATTCCAATGACTATGAGTCCTAAAGCAATTACAGAAAGGCCAGTTCTTTTAGCATATTAATTTTTATCACCATAAAAAGTAGATTCCTTGTAACCGATAATCAAGGATAACAACTTCTTTTTGCCAATTAGAAACCCTAAATATATAATCGCTATTCCCGTTACGATTGAAGTAATTGTTCCGAAGTTTCCCATTTTTTTCCTCCTTCGGGCTATGGAATGTTAACAATGGTGTCATCAATCCTTTATACTCTCACTTTCTCCTCGCAAAAGAACTTGTTATAAAAAAAGCAATGGCATTGATAACGATAAGTGTAGCAAAGGTAAACCCAGCAACAGCTCCCCCAATCCCGTCTCCAGTTTTACGGCCAATTACATTTATGGTGATAAAGAGAACAAATGGAGAACTTATAATGAAAATTATCCCAGCCATCCTCCATACCATCCATGATTTTTTTGCTCCCAAAAAAACTAAAACATTCAGAACAACAAGAATCATAATAAAAATAATCAAAGAAATTACAAACTCCTCCTATCCTTTAGGAACTTACTCAATTTTTAAAGTTAACCCTGCACTCAACATACATATGAAACCGGTATTCATCCTTTAGAAAGAAGGATAGCCTCATAAATCAAGAAAGAATGCACTTCGTTGATCAAATTCTGAAAATCACTTAGTTGTGTCTGTATGTTCAAGAACTATATACTCACTTCCTGGAAAATAATATTCCCTTAGTTCATGGCCTTTTCCGTAATCCAAATACACTGTTAGCTTCTTATCCATCGCAATATCCTTATACTTTGAAAAAGGAAGCTTGATAAGCTGAAATTTATCGTTCCGGCCATTTTTATAATCAAAATTATTCTTCCTTATGTATATTTCCTTTTTGTCTTGATCTATCGTAAATTTGGTTATGTTATGACCGACACTATTTGCAATGTAAAGCGCTCTGTCCTGATCAATGAAAATAGCAATACTTTCGTATTTGCCATCTTTCTCTAATGAAACACGGTCCCTTTTTTCATCTAACACAACATCAAATTCTTTTCGTATTTCTTCTGGCAATTCATCAACAATCGGGAATTTTTCTCTTAAGAATACAAAATATATAATTAAAACTGATAAAATAATGAACGTTGTTTTCACCTTTTTTTGCAAAACAAAGCCCCCTTTAAAGTCCGGTATATAAATATAGTGATTCTTGACAGGACTCCCCGTTTAAAAAACTTGTTTTCTTCAGTTGGAAATCGCTTTATACTAATACCATAATTTTACACCATTAAAGAATTAAAAATATAGTTTTTGCTAGTTTTCTTTTTATGTCACAAAAATCTCCGCCCGCTCGTTATAGTGATTGAGAGGAGGCATTCCATGAGCGAGACAAATAAGGATTTTGAAAAGATGGAGCAGTTATACGAACTGTATGAGCAAAAAGTTTATTACGTGGCTTTTACGGTTTTAAATAACATTCAGCAAGCCGAGGATGCAGTCCAGGAAACTTTTATTGCGTTATATGAGAATCTGGAAACGCTCCAAGGATTCGATACACGGGACCTTAGCCGCTACATTTTGAGAGTCGCGAAAAACAAAGCGATTGACAGCTATCGGAAAAATAAGCGCCACGTCACGTTTCTTGAAGATTATCGAAAAGAGCCGCAGGATTTATCAGATGAAAATATTGAAAAATGGGAGCAGCGACAAATATCCGAAAATCAGATTGATTCCTTGCTAAACGTATTAACCGAATCCTACAGACAGGTTTTTAAGTATAAAGTCTTCTATAACTTGTCCTACCAGGAAATTTCAAGGCTATTGGGGATAACAGAGGCCACCGTCCGGAAGCAATTCGAACGTGCCCGAAAACGAGTACAAACTGTTATAGGAGGCAGTCCAAATGACGAATCAACAAGAATTCAAAAACATGTATGATTTAGCCGAAAAAATCGCTCTGGATGATTTTGAAAGACTGGATGGACAACATGAATTTTCAGATACATATAAATACAGAAAGAAATTGTTCCTTGAGAAAATCAAGGCAAAAAACGAACAGCAGTTGGCAAAACGTAAAAAGAATCGCATTCTGATTGCTGCTGCCTGCTTATTGATTGGCATACCGACAACCGCTCTTGGTGCGGTAAAAGTTTATGACATGATGGTTCAAAAACAAAATTATGAAGTAAATGTCTCCGTAACAAATAGCGCCAAAAATAATGACAAATGGTATAAATTAAAACTCAACTATATGCCAGAAAATATGGTGCCAATCGATAGCTCCGGTATGAAATATTCATTTAAAGATAACTTTGCTGAAGGTGGATTTTCATTCATCCTTTGGAGGTTAGGAAAAAATTCAGAATTTCAAACGCTTTATTCGAGCAGATACGAAGAAAAAGAAATTAATGGCAAGAAAGCAGTGATTGTCAATAAAGAAACGGGAAATCCTAACGTGGTATTTAACCGAAAGGTCTACCTATTATTTGAGAAAGAAGGAATCATGTTAGAAAGTTTTATTGCCAACGATGTAAGCGAGGAACAGATGATGGCCGTCTTGGAGAACCTTTCTATTGAGCCTACCTCTGAGGAATTGGCATCATATATGGTAGATTATGATAAATCTTATTTCCAGGAAGTGAGCAAACCCGTAGAATCTACAGTCATTCCATTGAAAAAAGACAGCAAACAATTGTTCAAGGTTGAACAAAAGGTTCCTGTAACCTTTGATCAAGTAGATTCAGATGGCAAAAGTAAAAATATAAAACTTGAATACATGATTGAAAAAGTTGAGGTTTTTGATTCTATCCAAGATTTTAAACAAGAGAACTTTAAAGAATTTGGAATTAACTTTTTAAGTCAGAGTAAGGTTTTAGATGACAAAAAGAACTTGTTGTCCTATAAGCGCAATGTATATAAAGTAGGAAACGGCAAAGATTCCATTGACGAATTGGTAAAGTCGAAAAAAGTGAATGTGAAATTTGTATACTTGTCTACATCAATAAAAAATATTGGTAAACTGGCAACAGAAGAACTCTATATGCACCCTTCCCTACGAGAACTTAAATACGATAAAAAAGCTTGGAACTATGCTGGTAAAGCAGGAGTTGCCGAAGAAAGTATCATGACTGGTGAAGTTGATTATCTGGAACCTCATGGAACGGGAAAAAGCTTTTATAATATTGGCAGGATTCAGCCAGGAGAAACGCGGGATGTTAAATTAGGTTATTTCGTGGATGAAGATAAACTGGATTCCATTTTCCTCGATGCTTTCAACTACAGTGGTTCTGGGGAAAATGAGGACATGAATTCGAAAAATCACTGGTGGATTGATATTCGCCAAAAATAAGTAAGCCACAAAAGTAACGTGCAACATGGCATATCGAATCAAAAAATTCGGTATGCCCTTTTTTATGGCTAATTCTGAGTCCATTAGAATAAAAAGTTTAGATATATAACCAAGCATTGAGGTTGATGATTAAAGAGATACATGCCTAAGTTTTTCAGGATTCCTTATAACATAAATATTTGCTATTTGATCGTTTTTGACATGGAAACTAAAAACTGTTTTCACATTGTCCTTTCCACATACAAAGAGACCAATTTCTCCGTTTACATTAATTACTTTCACAGTCGCAGGTTCTAGGGTATTTTGATTCTGTTCAAGGAGATTAGAAATAAATCGACCGACCAATTTTTTAGAAACTATCGGCTTTAAGGCTGCGTAAACTTTGCCGCCGCCATCAGAATACAGCGTAACATCCTTATACAATAAGCCTACGATTTTCTGAATGTTTCCCTCATGTAATGCTAATACGAATGTTTTTACAATCTCTTTATTTTTTGGTTCAAGCGTACCTTCTATCTCTTCATTTAATGGGAGTTGATTCTTTACCCGGCTTAATATTTTTCTGCAATTGGACTCACTTCGATTCAAAATTTGTGCAATCGTCAGATAATCATAAACTAGAACTTCCCTAAGAATGAAAACGGCCCGCTCAATAGGCTTTAGTTTTTCTAGCATCAATAAAAAGGCAAATGATACTGCTTCTCCATTGATAAGATCAGAAATTGGATCATTATCATTTAAAATCAAAGGTTCAGGAAGCCACGGACCAACATATACTTCGCGTTTAACTCCTGCTGATTTTAGATGATCAATGCATTTGTTTGTTACCATTTTACAAAGGTAAGCCTTATTATTTTCGACCATTCCAATTGCTTTTTCACTTGCTTGTAAATATACATCATGAACGATATCTTCCGCATCTGAAACAGTACCCAGCATTCGGTATGCGATTGAAAAAAGCAACGGCCTATACTGGTAATAGAGTTCCTCAAGCTCCATATCTTTTCCCCTTTTTAGTTTTTTAGTGATTCAAACTAGCTACATTCCATGTATACTCTCTGAATTTTTCAGCTATTTTTCCAAAAAGGACAAAATCAACTCCCCATTTTTGCGCCCATACAAATCCGTCGTCCGGTCCGAGTCCTATACATAGCATATTAGGGAAGCTTTGATGGGCGGTTGCAGTGTATCCCTCAAGATGTGCTTTCATTATTTTTGCCAGCCGGCCAGCCTGTGAAATTGCCTCTTTACAACTCATTGCTGCGACTGTACCACTTATTGGATCGACGACATGAACACAGTCTCCAATAGCAAAAATATTTTCAGTATCAACAAGCCGATACCATGAATCTACCATTAACTTCCCTTCTTCGGTAAGAGAAAATCCTAATTCACGAAGACTAGGGTGCGGTTTTAATCCGACAGTCCAAACACAGAAATCTGCCTCAAGTTGGGAATCATCATTGAAAATGACCTTATTTTCAATGAACTTTTCCACCTTTTTTGTATGGATTAAATTAATACCATGTTTTTCCAGCCTACTCTCTAGCTTCTCACTAATTTTTACGGGAACTTCATTCAATAGTCTATGTTTATTATTAATTAGAAATATTTCAATGTTCTTCCTCTGACTCTCTGAACTTCCAGCTTCAGTTTTGAGCCATGATTGCAATTCTGCTGCGGTTTCAATACCTGTTATCCCGCTGCCAACTATCGCTATTCTTAGGTTACTCTTTGTTGAAATCATCTTCTTCATTAGTTGCTGTCGAATAAATTTAGCATTTTCCAAGCTAGAAAGTGCAATTCCGCCTCGTTCTGGATCAACATTACGCTGAACACTTCCCATTGCCAACACCAGCTGGTCGTAAGCCAAATGAAAGGACACTCCATCCTCCCCGTGGATGGTTATGCTTTGCTCTTCATGATTAACTCTGGTTAACTCGCCTTGAAGGAAATCAACTGATATTCCACAATATTGATGTAAAAGTACTTGTAAATCCGAGATGTTATCATTAACAATGGCCTTAAATAATTTTACCTTTTTAAAATGAAAATTATTTTTATCAATTAGGATAATCCTAATTTTCTCCCTGATTTCACTTTGGAATTCCTTTTTGAGCGCTTCAATCAGGTTTATTCCGGCATATCCACCACCTATTACAACAATTGTTTTCTGGTTTTTCATTGTCACGACTCCTTTTCATCGTTTTAATCACATGACGATTAAAGAAGCAAATTTGTGACCATTTTAATTTAAAAATAAATAATTAATAACGAATGGGCCACCTTTTTGTTAGAGCCACAGCATTTATTCAGCATTTCAAATGGACAGATAATCGAAGAAGAAAAAATCTGCAACCTGTACTTTAATTTTATCTTCAACAGTCTTTTTAGTTTTTGTCCTTGAATATAGCAGGAATCCTAATACACAGTATTTTCCTTTAATTCGTGTTAATCTTGGTTTCCCTGGGATCCTTAGACAAATGAAAAGCGCCAATCCCCTTTAGTACCAAGGGTTTTAGGCGCTTTCTTATACTTAACTTTTTCAGGTTAATTGATATTATACGAATAAATTAAAAATACCTCATCAAAATACAAGAGCATCAAACTAAATTATTTTAGTTTGATGCAGTCTTAAATAAGAAGGTCACACTTCTTTCTTTATCTTAATCTATCAGTTTAATTTTTACCCTCCCAACAATGCAGCCATTCTTATAAAACTACTCATTTCTGAAGTCATCTTTGGTCCACCATTTATATCTGCGATATCATCACCACTGAAATCATATCCAGCATTATGAACACCAACAACCTGATTTGAAGAATCTAAAATAGCAGAACCTGATTGTCCTGGTGCTGTATCAATTGTATAATACAGTATATTTTCAAGGTCCATAGTTACATTACCAGACATTCCCCATTGATTGTACAATCCTGTAGATATTATTTTATCTCCTGGGTATCCGAAAATTTTAATATAGGTGTCAGTTAAATCAGTTGTAACTTCCCGAAAAGCCAATGCACCAACAACTTCTCCAATTTCGTAACCATAATACGGTGCTAACTTTATCACTGCGTAATCATATTGGGATGCACCACCGGTTTGATCATATCCATTCGGATAATAAAAATTTTCAATTTCGTAGGCACCATATGAATAGTGATTATCTGTCAAAGCAGGAATTACATATCCTCCATTGGCTCTTGTATTGGTTTCAAGATCACGAACACAGTGAGCGTTTGTTAATACATAATCATATCCAATTACCGTCCCTGTACACATTGCATATGAGTTACCGTACTCAAGTTCAATATAGGCAATTTGTCTATAAGGAGAAATGGAAGTGTCACTTACCTTTTGTCGTCCATCTGTACCTAATACGACTTGCGTTGAAATTGTTCCCGGTTCTTTGTCCCTGACTGCTATTCCAGTTCCTAAGTCAATCGTAGGTTTATTCGGGTTTTTCTTTAAATCTCTTTCAGGTAGGACTTGGCCTGTTCCAATAATAGGTTTTGAAGCTTTAATTTTAGTATCAATTAATTTGCTATAGTCTTTAAAGCGAATAATTTCACCTTTTGATGAAACAAGATCATATGGGCTTGTTTGTATAGATTCTTTGGAGTTGATTGTTTGTGCAAAAATAATGTTTTTAGAACTAGATAGTGGTACAACCAAAAAGACGAGTACGGCTACCATCATTACAAATACTTTTTTCACATAAATCCCCCTTTTCATAAATTAATTACATTATATAAGCTAACAAACAAATTTTCCAATGTATACCATTTTTATCTTTTTTTTACTATTTTTCTACTATTTCAATTTTAGTAACAATGGCTATTGGTGGATATGATTCTAGAATTTTATTAACACCTATTATTACTTTTTGTCCAGATTTCAAATTTTTGGGTTTATTGGCTTCTATAGTCAGGAACATTATATCCTTATATTTTCTTTGTATTTCTTTTAAAGGTAGATTGATATCTTCAGTATCAAAATATTTATCTCGTATTAATATATATCTTTCACTGTCCTTAACAAATAAAATATATCCTTGTATTGGTTCCTGATGTTGCCGCTCGTTATTACTTGGAGTGCTGTTGTTACTATATCCATCCTGATTTCCACCACTTTGCTTTTCCCCACAAGCGGCTAATAAAAATGCTATAGCTACGATTGCAATAAATAAAACAAACTTCATTTTATCAACTCACTCCTCTAAGTAATGAAGATTAGATAGGGTTTTAATAAGTATAAATGCTACATTCGCTCTGCTGGGGACGGGTTATTATTCAATCATTTATGGTTTATTTCCGGATTTCAACACGTTCAGATCAGGCAAAGGCTTGTCCGTATTGGAAGGAAAGCTCGCTAAAGTAAGCTAAAATGGCAGTAAGATTGTCATCAACGAATTGGCAGATAAATAGAGCTTTTTCTTTTCGCTGAGTTAAATAACTATAAAAAAGTAAATATCGTTCTGGATTAATGTGGGGCAATAATCCACTGATATTATCGTGAGTAAGTAATTGATGTGAAACCATTTTAAGTCACCTCTTAATCATATATTTCCATTTTAAAGGAATTAATGGGTGTGACTTAAGAATATTTCAAACAATTTGTTACAACTTCTTGTTAAACTCCCTCAGTTTAATTCGATTTTCTCCCGAATACTCGCTTATTCGCAGGATTTCATCCTCCTAGGATTTAATTTCGTGACTGTATGGAATGATATCAGGGCGTTTTAGCTACGTGAAGGCATGGTTAAATAAAGGAGTAGATTACACTCTCCATATTCTACCATATAATGTACATCTCCACGCCGTCCCTGGAGGCTTTCCCTCCATGTCTCAACGGGTCAATTGCCCTATCATTCCTTCGTCATGCCTGTCCAAGGGGTGGAGGCCAGTTTTGCTAACCTAATGGGTCAGTGCCCTTTTGTTCAACACACCTGGTACTCCGTACACATTTGAAATCCTGCGAATAAGCCAACACTCGATCTTTAAAAATATAAGGGGTAATGATTCTCTTTGAGTAAAAGTGAATTGAACTACGCTGCCAACTCAGTTAACGGCTGGACCTTCTTGGCACAATATGCTTCGTTTTTTCGCGCTATCCCTACAAAGATCCTAGCTAACTTCCCGATCAGCTTCAATAGATTTCATTTTTTTCATTTTCTTGACCTTTACATTATTCGAGTGGAGGGCTTTAAATTCCGGGTTGTTCATTACCAGACTCATAGTTGCTAAATAGAGGAAACGTCTTATAAGTGACGAGTATTGCACTATGCTCGAACTCGATTAAATAGTTTGAATAAGATGAAGATCAAAATGTTGCTAATAGTAAGTAGTGAGAGCAATCCGTTTACCAGGTTAATTCCTTGGTCGAAGTTTAAGGTTGCTAGTTCTTTTGTCAATACTTTATGGACGTCTATATATGTAAATGGATTAAATGGAATAGCGATTTTCATTCCAATAAATGTGACAATTAGTAAAAGAATAATTGTTACATTTTGATTTTTTAATACCAATGAAAGTAGGAAGTATAAAGTATATAAAAAAGTTACTAAGGCAATAGATAAAAGTATAGATTGTCCTATATAACTTCCTAAACCTATAAAATGAAATTGATCGTTAGTTGGATTTAAAACAGCAAATTCTTGTCCAAATGAATTAGCAACACCTCCGTCATAAACTAAAACTGGATAATTTGCATCGCCTAAACCATGTGTAACAAGACCACACATGAAAGGAATGCTTAACATGATTAAGACAAAGCAAACGGTATAAAATAATCCACTAAAATATTTTGCTATAAATAGTTTTTTTAACGAGATAGGTTGTACATAGTAAAAATTTATACTCCTATTCTTGTATCCACGTTCAGAAGAAATATTATTTCCAAAAATAAAACAGCCTAAAAGAATTATTGTGGGAATATATAAATATTGAATAATTTCATATAAGAAGTACAATCCTGAAACCCCATATCTTCTTGTATCTGCTTCCCATTTTTTAATGCTGCTGCCTGTAAACTCATCATAAATAGTTGAAAGATATGGTGTGTAGATAGTATTTTGGATAAAGGGTTCAACATTTCTTTTTTTTATTTCTTCCATTTCTGCAAGAGTTGCACGTAATGTAAACCAGGAAATAGGTTGTTCTTCAATGGAAATCGGAGAGTTAAGAGAGTGCTGTAGCAAGGATGGTTGTATAGTATTTATATATTCTTGATAAATATCTTTCCAATTATCATTAGCAAAATTCATTTTCATTTTTTGGTATATTTCCAACTTTTCCTGAAAATGTTGAATTTCCATTTCCCTGGCTTCTATAGTTGCATTTTCCCCTGTTTTTTCAATTTTCTCTTTTTCTCTTTCGGCATCATTTTTAAACTTTTTAAATGAAACGATGTTATTTTCTAGGCGAGCAGTTTTTCCTTGACGAATATCTTGGACAACTGAATTGTTGAAAAAATATAATCCGATTACAGACAATACAGTTAATAAACAAGCTGTCCATGTTCCTGTTTTCTTTAATGTTTTTTTACATTCGAAAAGAAAGATCTGTTTCATGCTATAACCCTCGCTTATTGATTCCTAATGTCATAAATAGTAGTAGAAGACTATATCCAATTGTTAAAATAATTCCATTCTGGGAAACTTCCATGTGCACAATAGAAGAGTTGATATTTTCCAGAGTAAAAGGATTTAGAATACTTGTCGGACTATTTTTGGTTACAATCAATCCACCGATAAAAATTAATATTGTAACAATAGAAGTAAGTATAGTACTTCTTAATAGAAATCCAAGAAAAGTCAGAACAGAAATTGAAAATGCAATAAAGCATAAACTGTATAAAAAGGCTTGCTTCAGATATAAGCTAATACTTATAATCTTTGCTGTATCTGTAAGAAGAGGATAATTAAATGAATTTCCTTTAACTGTTTCGGCTACAAAGTTTGGAAGGATATACGATGCTGCTAAAACTAGGGCCAACCATACGAAACCGGAAATAAATAAACTGAGAAACTTTATCATCACATAGCGTCCTCGGGAGATGGGCAACCCATATACTAGATGGATTGTCCGATCTTCAAAGTCCTTTGTAATTTGGTTTCCCAATACAAGTAGGAGAAGCGTAAATCCTGCAATATTCAAAAGCATTGTTACAATTTTTTTCATAAAGATGGGAGGCTGAATAGATAAGTCGAGATCTTCTTTTGGTAAATTTCGCTCAAGAAGTTTCTGATTTATTTTAATCCCTAGCTGCATATCCTTTTTGTTTAGCGGAAAAGTACCTTTTAGTTCTTGATAGTCCATCGCTAATTGGTATACTTTAATTTCAAATATTAATTCTTCTTTCCACTTTTTCTCATCAATAGCTTGGAGGAGTTGTTTTAGTTGACTATAGAGTAAATCGCCTGTTTTTATTCTAGCTTCTATATCGGGGTTTGCCTCATTTTCTAATGCAAGTCTGTCTCCTTCATTTTGAGTGAATACAGCAGATGAAAATTTAGAAAAATATTCAATCTTTTTTGCTTGAATTCTATCTTGTTGAATAATATTCCGTGTAAATAAGCCACAAATAAATAATATGGAAGTAAGAAGGAAAATTAGGAAAACTCTTGAACGAACAATTTTTTTAAACTCAAATTGTAAGAGTTTCATTCCCAATACCTCACACTTCAAATAATTTTTCATATCTCTTTTCCGACCCGGCAATTTCTTTCTGTATGTCTAATATGTCAACTTTATTATCATTTAGTAAGGTAAAAACTGGCTGAATACTCTGATTGTTTAATTCGAGTTTAATATGTCTATCATTTCTTTCTAATTTATATCGTTCATCTATTAGAACTTTCCAGGCTAATTCTGGATCAGAAGTAGTAATATGATAAAAAGTCTTTTCGTGTATTGACATATCTTCCCAAATGATACTTCCGTTTTTCATAAATAATATTTGCTTTGTTATACGGTCAATTTCTGCTAAGTTATGTGAAGAAAGAATTATAGTTGTCCCTTTTCCTGCTAATTCCAATAAAATCTTTCTTATTAGAATTGCACTAGTTGGATCTAAACCATTTAATGGTTCATCTAGCAATAAAAGTCTAGGGTTGTTTATAATGGACATGGCGAGTAAGAGATGTTGTTTCATTCCTAAAGAATAATTCCGAACAGTTTTCTTTAAATAATTTTCCATCCCAACATAGGTCGTTACTTCCTGAATACGTTTTTTTTCTATTTTATGTACATCACATATATATTTTAAATGATCATAACCATTAAGATAATCAAAAAGTATAGAATTATCTTGCAGATAGGAAACTTCTTTAAAAATAGAATAATCTTTGTTGCATTTGTTGAGTATTTTAATGCTTCCTGATGAGGCTGAAATAATATTTGTTATAGTATTTAAAAAAGTAGTTTTCCCTGTTCCGTTAGGTCCCACTAACGCATAAATACCAGGATTGTTAATTGTTAAATTAATCTTATCTAATACAATGTGTTTTTTATAGTATTTAGTAAGGTTCTTAATTTCTATAATGGACATCCGGGACCACCTACTTTTATGAAAGGTATAATTTAGTGTTAACTTTGATATTAAATATATTATAACAAATTTGAATTTATTAACTATTGTGAAAGTTGCCGCAAAATCTTAGTGGTTAATTACTAATTGATTTTCATTTTTTCATATTTCTCCCTGAAACCATGATTAGATACCTACCATGGTGCTGTGACCTGAATACAAATTAGGGTAACACCTATTTTGGTTTAGCCTAATCTTTTCTTAGGTCTTCCTTTAAAGAATTTATTGGTCTTTGCACTCGAAGACTTGTTCACCCCTTATTCTCATGCTCTTTCCCCGTTCCACCTTATCTCCAACATTGAAATATTAGGAGGAAAGATACTCTATGGGACTTTAATTTTAATCCAACAGTTTTTTGTTTTTCGTCCTAAAATTTAGCAAGAAACCAATAATAGCACAGGATTTTCCTGTAATAATCTCGGTTTCCCCCAGATCATGAAACAAAACAAAAGCGCCTAATCCCTTTTATACCAAGGGTTTTAGGCGCTTTCTGTTCTTTGCAGTTTCATGTTAATTTATATTATACGAATAATAATTCTCTCAATCTTCTTATCAATTGAATAGCATCCCCCTATAGATCAATCGATTAGGAATTGCACAAGCAATTATGGAAAATCCTAATATCTTATTACTAGACTATTCTAATCTATAATACTGTCCCCTTTGGAGCCGGTAGCATTTTAAATTAAACCCTAGAAGCATGATAAAGTATAAGAGCAATCACTCCACAGAAGCCCTCTTGTGTTTAAGTACAATATTTCAAGCTAGGTTAAATTAAATATATCCTATCTAATCTATTTAATGAGGAAAAATATTCAAAAATTGTTAAAATGATGGAGGTTTTTCCTGTATCGGTCTAGAACTTAAGAGTACAACAATAAAAAGGAGGATTTGATATGAAAAAAACAATAAACATATTCTTGTCTTTTGTTTTAGCTTTATTTTTAACACCTAATGTTACCCAAGCTGAAATCAGTCCCATGACCGCTGGGTGGCAAACAATTTTAAGTGGCTATTATACTGCCACCGAAATAGGAGTTAGATCACATATAGTAGAATCTGGCGGTGGCGATATTAGGCTTTGTATAAACGGAGTTAATGCAAATAATCTTGTAACAGTAATAATTATGTCGGATAATGGTGATGGCGATGCTGTTGATTCTTTTGTTATAAGTCATAACATTGGTGGTGGTACAACAGGGATAACCACCAAATATTGTTTTCCAGCGGATGATGCTCGTCCTTTTGTTGATGGTACAAATAATAAAGCTGAATTCTATTTAAAACTATACAGTAAAGGTCAACCTACTGATACAGTTTATGTTGAATTACAAGACTAATATTAAAATGACGAATTATGTTTTCAGCTTTAGAAATAATATTTTTTTATTTGATAACAACAGATATAAAAATTTAGTAAAATAAAATAGAAGAACAAGAAATTTTTAAAACTCAATTGTCTTACTCTTTAAACAATTTGTTAAGTAAGACTTGATGGAATCAGGTACAAGTTGCTTGCAGTAGTCTTCATATACATCTGATTTTCCTTTTCTTAATTGCCCTAACTTATCCCTGGAACTATCGGAACGATAGTAAATTAGTTTCCCATTAAATTGATACTCAGTTATCACAGCGTGACCAAAGGAAGTAAATTGGGTAAATCGTATAAAATCCGGTTTCTTATTTTTTACATTTTCCATAAATCGCTCTATTTTGTCACGTTGCTTTTTAGTGATGCTGGTTGGAGTTATATCTCCATTTTTCAAAGCCATAGCTTTAGAATAATCCCTAGGAATTTTATTAGTAAGCTTTTTTCCAAACGAATGTATTTCGGGTATTAGGGCATCATCATACTCACTTTCAATCAAATCATCCCCATTATGATCATAAACGTAAATGAAATAACGGTCTTTCGGGATTTTAATACTTTTGTTATTCGTAATAATTTGAATTGCTTTTTCTTTTATTTCAATAGCTTTCATTGAAGCGGATTTATCGTCCCCTTTGAGAACAGTATAAACCTCGATAGACACCCTAGTTTCCAAATGATTCGCTACTGCATCGACAACCTCATTATAATCCCTTAATCCCCTTTTTAGAATTTCCATCATTACTATGTTTTCCGTTTGAATATCATTTACTTTGGACGTCGCTTTAGTCAAGTCAGTTGCAGATGCATTTGTGGCTGTGTTCTCAGTATTAACCGAAAATAATAATAAGCCAAGCACTATTAATAAAACTACAAATAACATAAAGTATTTATTCACCTATTTCACCCCTTTTTAGAATATGTACATTTCTGAGGTGATATTCAAAAATTGTTTTCAACCCAATAATGTTCCTCTTGATAAACTTTTGAAACTTTTTTACTAATAAAGGATAAATACATATAACCAAATGAATAGGGGGCTGTAGGCTTCTGCAAGAAGTTCCTCCCATACAAAATTTGAGGACCCTTTGCATTCTTCGTAAAATTCAGTTTTGCATGAATCAACCGCTGTTTCTTTCCGTATTTGGATCATCTTCAGCGTACAGCAAGCACCCTTCTTGATTAGATGTCCCGCCCACCCTTTAGATTCCTAATGGCAATTTCTTCAGCATTATTAAATCTCAGGTAGCCAACGGGAATTTCTTTTTACCCTTATGATTCATATCGGTTCTTAGTTCAATTCCCAGGTTAAATTCTTTTTGTATTTAGTAATCATGATAGTGAATCATATTAAGTAAGAATGCATTAATTTTTATGAAAATTGACCTATTTCGTGTTAATCTTGGTTATGTATAAGGGATGCAGCAGGTGCTTTCAAAGATTGGAGAGTTGGAAAAGTGAAAAAGAGTAAAGTTTTTTTAGTTTCTTCATTATTAGCAGTTTCATTGGCCGGAACGTCAGCATGCAGTCATTCATCAAGTGATAAACCGGCAGCAAAAAACGAGTCAAAACCTGATATTACCTTACAAAGTACAAATGATGATTCTTCAACCGATACTGATAACGAGCAAGCCTCCAATAGTTCGGAACAAACAACAACCACAGATCATGCAGACTCCAACAAAGGTACACTATCCAAGTATTCAGCTGATGATATTGAATATGCCCGGGTTTGGCTGCAGCTTGGCGCAAACCAAGATATTAACGGATTGTATGTACGACATATATCAGCCGGCACTCCATTGAATCCTGGAGATGAGACCAGTGTGAGTTATCCAGAAAAGGTTATCCAGCTATCTGGCTCTCGATTAGTGGACGGCTCAGTAACCTATAGCGGCAACGGAGACGGCACGATAAATATATATAATGTTCCTTTGCGATGGGATGGCCAATACCCAGCCGGTGAGCAATTCTACAAAGATATGATTCAAAACACGAAGCTCGTGTCCATTGATCCAGGTGAGAATGAGAAAATCGTTAACGTGATTAAATTGCTTAAGGAAGCAGAATAGTAGAGGCATCGGCTAGTTGGGGTTTTATTAATATAATTACAGTCTCTAAAAAGGAGTGTTTGCATGAAAAGGCTTGTTATCATGACAGTTGGAAAAACCCACAGCGGTAAAACCACTTTTGCCTATGCTCTGGAACAACGGATGAAAGACTCCCTAGTTATTGACCAGGATAACCATGCAGCCTTCATCAACACTCACTACAAAAATCTGCAGCCCCAAAGAGGTCCGAACATTCTAAAACATTCAATCTCTAAGCTGATTGTTGATTATGCAAAAGAGAACACCAGATTCCACCTTATTATCAGTAACTCGAATAGAAACATAAAAGGCCGATCCCAACTTCTTGAAGAACTTTTTCCTAAGGATCAATTTATCCGCATTCTTGTTCATTTTGATATTCATGACGCTGTACTAGAAGCGCGGGTCGCGGAAACAACTCGTAATCCTAATATTTTCCGAGGACCTTCTACTAGTTTTAAAGATATTTTGGCCCGACAGCAGGAAGAATCATTTGACCAAGGCTTTACCGACCCGGATGAAGAAGAAGCTGACCATTTATTCGTGGTAAAAGATAACGAGGATGTAGAGAAAGTAATTCAAGGGATTATACGTATTGCAAACGAAATCGGAGGGCCACTCAGTGATTAATACTGAAAAGGACATAATCGAAATCATTCGGGCGGACAAGGTGATGATGGAAATACTAAGAGCTGCAAAAACGCTTGATTTACCGGATTGGTGGATTTGCGCCGGCTTTGTCCGTTCAAAAATCTGGGATACTATACATGGTTTTTACGTTAGAACTTCCATACCTGATGTGGATGTCATTTATTTTGATCAAGACGACTTAAAAGAAGCAACTGAAAAAATTCATGAAGAAAAACTGAAATCCTTACTGCCCGGAGTCCCTTGGTCTGTAAAAAATGAAGCGAGGATGCATTTTGCCAATCACATCCCTCCCTACGCATCATCCGTTGATGCGATATCCAAATTCCCTGAAACAGCGACCGCACTAGGAGTGAAATTAGACCGTCAGGATCAAGTTATTTTGACAGCGCCTTGCGGAATCGAGGATGTTATTCGTTTAAGATTGAAGCCAACCGCTTTTTTTGCAGAAACCGCAGAACGGAAAGCCATTTATAAAGAACGGATTTTGCAAAAGAACTGGAAGTCTATCTGGCCGGAAATTACTGTTTATAACTAAACTAAATTATCTAAACGGCAAGCTGAAAATATAACCGATATAGTAAAATAGCTCCCTTAAAAAGAAGGGGGCTTTACTTTTCCATGTCTTATAAACGGAAGTTTGTGTGGGAGATGAATAAGCTTCCATTCTGTTGTTTTTTGCCATTACCATTGCTCTTTTCATATGCAAAGGATCGCTTACAATCGTAAAAGTCTTTATATTTTGCTCACTCGCAATTTCAAAGGCGTATTTTAAGTTCTCTTCTGTGATTTTTGACTTTATTTCAATTAGGATATCTTCTGGATTTACATGGAGTTTAATCGCATATTCCCTTGCAATCTCCGACTCCGCAGCCTTACCGCCTTCACCCTTGCCTCCCGTAAAAATTATTTTTTCTACATATCCATTTTCATAAAGCCAGATAGCATGATTTATTCTCTCGCGAAGAACAGGAGATGGGCCACCCTTCCAGGCCGCCGCCCCTAGAACCACCGCTGCATCTGTTTTAACTAATTGATTTTTGCCGCTAAATGACAAGATGCTATAAGCTGAATAAAATACGAAAGTGAGGAAAAGAACCATTACTGCAATGGTTGATTTCACCAGTATTTTTTTGGCCAATTTTATTCAATCCTTTACACTATCGACTAATTGACTATAATTATTTAAATGTACGATAAGCTGATTTCTGATGTTGGAGGAAAAAAATGCACAAATTAACTTTTGAAAAATTTGAAGAGAAGGATTTTCCGGATTACTTTAAATTAGTTTCGGATGAACAAGTTATGGTATATATCACAGGGCGCGCGCTCCCTTTGGACGAGGCTCAAGCAAAATATCAAAAAATCCTGGAGCGGAATCAAAAACAAGAACTATTTGGCTCATATAAAGTTTCCCTCTACCCAACTAATGACTTTTTTGGGTTCGGGCATTTAATAGAGAATGAGAATGATCCTGACGAAGCGGAAATTGGTTATATGATGTTATCTGAATACTGGGGAAAGGGATATGGATATACCATCGCAAGCCATTTAATTGATTTGGCAAAGGCTGCAAAAATAATTAAATTAAAAGCAATTATTGACCCAAACAATATTCCTTCGAGAAAAATTCTACTTAAACATGGATTCACTTCAGAGAAAATTTGTGAAATCAATGGACTTCCTGGAGAGATTTTAAGAAGGGGAATATAATCAAGCTGCTTTTATTTAAAGTGAAGGTGCGTTTATTATGGACAAATAAACGCACCATTTTCTTTTGCAAAATGAACTTCAGTACTCATTAAAAAAACTATATTAAAGTCACCTAGTCTGTAATTAGATCCAATTATCAATACCCCTTAAAATGGATTTCTTTGTAAAAAGGCGTTCAATTCTTCAATACTTTTGAAAAAAGCATCAGGCTGAACGCTAAATTCTTCAGTTTGGAAATTTGGCAGCCACTGTACTCCGATTGTGTAAACACCAGCTTTTTTCCCAGCAAGGATATCTGCATCACTGTCCCCAAGAAATATTGCTTCATTCATACCTACATTAATATAATCCATCGCGTTAAAAATTCCTTCGGGATGAGGCTTGGGGGAATCGACATCATCACCAGTAATCATAACATCAAAATAATTTGTTAATTCCAGGCATTCCAGCGAAATATCGAGGCTCCTCCTGGCTTTACCGGTCACGATCCCTAGCTTATATCCATCGTTTTTCAACTGTTTAATTAAAGCGGTCATTTCATCATTGCCTTCAACAAGATCTTTGTGCCGCTCCTGATAGATTTCGTAATATCGCTCAATGGCTTTCTCAGCATTTTTGTTCTTGAGATTTTCTCGGATGATTCCCGTCTCTGAAGGACCAAACATTGACTTGATTTCTTCTGTCGTTACATCCCTGTTATCAAAATCCTTAAATACTCCTTCAAAGCTCGAAAAACAAACAGGCAATGTATCTGCAAGTGTCCCGTCAAAATCGAAAAGGATTGCTTTTATGTCCATTGTTTCCTCCTTTATCCGTCAGTTTCCAGGCATTATAAACATCAAAATTCTTGAGATAGAATGATAGCATAGTAATCGCTGATAAACACTTATTCCGAGTATTTTTTTTCAATTTCCTTCATTTCTAAATAGATACACATTATAACTATAATAAATATTAATGTCGGGAAAAATATTAGTCCATGGTTATACTTTGAGGAGCTTTCAGCATAAAGCCCATAAAGATAAATCACCATCCACGAAGCGCTACAAAGCGCAATTACAATTGCAATTAATCTTTCTCCTCCTTCATTTTTGGTCTTAAAATAATTTAATCTATAAATTCAAATACCAAACAAGCTGAACTTCATTTTTGACTGCGGCTTCCGTGTAATAGGCATACTCGTCGACTTTGCCTAAAACCGCTCCTTGCTTCTTGTAAAACTTACATGCTTGGACATTATTATTCTGGCATTCTATTTTCATTTGTTGATATCCTTTGGACCTGGACCATTCAACGGACATGTTTAGCAGCGTAGTTCCGACTCCTTGTTGCTTATAGCAGTCATCCACCCTTAAATCCCAAAGCAAACAAAGGTCTTCCCTCCCATCCACTAGGCGGATATCTTTTGGTTTCGCCACGATCGTAGCAGCCGCTATTGGTTTCTCACCATCAAAGGCCATGAAGAAACCCCAATTGGTGATGTCAAATTCAGCAGCATATTCAGTCGCTTTTGCATAACTGCCTAAATCCTTTATGTATTCTTTCACAGGAGTTTCCTCTAGCAAAATCCCGCCCAATCCGTTTTCAATTTTCTTTAAGGCGAGAATACTTTTTACATGCACTAGCATCGGAATGGTGTCATATTGTTCAAAATACGACTTATCAATTTCTTTGTAATTGATCATTTTTTCCCCTTATTAGTGGTTATTATGTTGTTTCGTTTCCAGTCAGCTTAAAAGTCCTCTATAGTTAAGTGAATGGCGCTTAAAACAATAATAATAAATTACAGCATCAGGACTGTAGCGAGTTCGTCCGTAAACAGCCGAGAATGGCAATTCCTAACACCATAAGTTTGAACAGCATATTATTCAATTTAAGTATTCACTCCTTTTAAAACTTCCAGTTATACTTGTATATTAACACAATTTTCCAACACTCAAATTACTTACGTTCTTTAAGCAGATTTGTCCATGTAATTAAATTATACTTTTACTATCAACTTTTTGGGGATGGTTATATGAGTCAAAGAGCGGACACTATCAGAATTGTAGTTGGTGCAGGGGAATATATGAATAACCCGGGGTGGCTGCATACCGACGAAAGTGATTTGAATTTACTGGATGAAAGCACTTGGAAAAACAGATTTGATAAGGGGTCTGTCTCGGCTATTTTAGCGGAGCATGTATGGGAGCATCTTACGTTTGACGAAGGGTTAGAGGCAGCCAGGATCTGTTACGACTACTTAAAACCCTCAGGTTATATTCGTTGCGCAGTCCCAGACGGTTATTTTCCTAATCAGTACTACCAAAAGCTTATACAGGTTGGCGGTCCTGGCCCTAAGGACCATCCTGCGGCAACACATAAAGTAGTCTATAATTATCAAACATTAACAAAGATATTTATATCTGCCGGGTTTGAGGTTAAGCTGCTTGAGTACTTCGATGAAGACGGGAATTTTCATGAAAATAGTTGGAATGGTGCAGAAGGAGTTGTTTTTCGCTCCAAAAAATTCGATCCCAGGAACAAGGGAGATAAACTAGTTTTTCCTTCATTGATTATTGACGCTGTAAAACCTTAATCAATACTTGTTTTTATGAATATTGACCTCCTCGAAAAGAGCGCTGACCCGTTAGGATCAGCGCTTCATTTTTTAGTCCTGCTGCTTATTCAATTTTTGTGGGAATTAATCCTCTAAGGGACAATACGCCTTTTGCCAGAACCCTCTTATCCGAAGAAGGTGTCGACGAGCAGGAACACGTTCAAGGCAATAATGACTGCGGCGATTAGCCAGGCGATGACCGTCGTGATTTTCCGGTTGACGAGGCCGCCCATGATCTTTTTATTGCTCGTAAAGATAATCAGCGGAATGAGCGCGAAGGCAATCCCGAATGACAGTACAACTTGGCTGAGGACGAGTGCCTTTGTTGCGTTAATGCCTAGCAAAATAATTGCGAGCGGCGGCACCATTGTGATAAAACGTCTCAGATACAGAGGAATTCTGCGGCGGATATAGCCTTGCATGATAATGTCACCTGACATCGTCCCAACGGAGGAACTGGACAGCCCGGCCATCAACAACCCTACTCCGAAACAAATCGCGGCTGACGATCCAAGGAGCTGGTCGAAGTTTTGATAAGCGACATCGAGATCCTCGACATTCAGGCCAGATTTATGAAAGAGAGCCGCTGCGACGATGAGCATGCTCGCATTGATTCCCCCCGCAATCACCATGGCAATGATGACATCAATCGTTTCATATTTAAATATTCTCTTTTTCTCAGCAGCATTGTTCCCGACAATCCTTCTTTGCGTAAGTGCGGAATGCAGGTAAATCGCATGAGGCATGACGGTCGCGCCGAGCATTCCGGCTGATAATAGGACGCTGTTGGTACCCTCGAACCTTGGAATGAGTAAACCAGAAAGCAAAGGCCCGGCTTCCGGTTTTGCAAAAAACACCTGGATCCCGAAAGCGATCACGACAACGAATATCATCCCCGTGATGATGGCTTCCAGCGGCCGTATTCCCCTTCGTTGCAGCTCGAGGATTGCAAAGGACCCAAGAGCTGCGAGCAGGGCGGCGACAATCATTGGGATATCGAAAAGTAAGTATAGTCCTAATGCGGCCCCGATGAATTCCGCCAGGTCGGTTGCCATGACAACGAGCTCAGCTTGAATCCATAAGAATATGGATGTTTTTTTCGAGTAGCGGTCCCGGCACATTTCAGGAAGATTCTTACCTGTTGCAATCCCGAGCTTTGCGGACATCATCTGGATGAGGACGGCCATAAGATTTGAAGCGAGGATGACCCAAAGGAGGGTATATCCATATGCTGATCCGGCAGCAATGTTGGTCGCATAGTTGCCAGGATCAATATATGCGACGGCAGCAATAAAAGCTGGGCCCATGAAAGGCAGCAATCCCTTTAATCCCCTTGCCTCCCCTGAAAGGGTAAGGCTTGCGCTGGATTGCAGCCTAAAATTGTGTTTATTGTGTCCTTCTTGGTGTATAGCCATAAAAGAAGCCTCCAATATTTTATTTACCATCAGACATAATGTTGAGTTAAGGAAACTTTTTGATAGGTTTTATTCTATGCTTTTTGTAGGAAAATTGTCAATAATTATTTCTTACCCCACTTGACGCAAAAAAGCCGCCTTAAAGGCAGCTTTTTGTTAGGTGGACTTGTTAACTTGTTTATTAAAATGTGACAGTCGGCGTGCTGCCAGGGGTTGGCTACTTTTTAATAAAAACATCTCGGGAAAGGCAACAACACAGTACATTGCCTTTTATCAAAAATATCACTGGTAAAGGCACCAAGTTGAAATAGACTAAACAAACTTTATCATTAAATACCGCGGGTCGCCGTTCTCGTCTTCATAGGTGCGGAGAATATCGTAGCCGTTGCGTTTGTAAAAGGCGACGGCGCTCTCATTTATGCCGCTTGATTGCAGGATACAATACCCCTTCTCCTCCACGCCCTGTTCAAAGTGGTCAAGTAGCAGCTTGCCGTATCCCTTCCCACGCAGTTTCCCTGAGACAAACATCTGGGAAAGGTAGCCAGCCGACTCCTTGAACTGGGCGAGGTAAAAGCCGGCGACTTCCTCCCCATCGAGCAGCACAAAGGACTTCCACTCAGGATTGGCCAGTGCCTCGTCGTACCACGACAGGATCATGTCGTAAAACTCCTTGTCAAAGACCATGTTCCTGAAATTCATCCGATAAAGCTCCTTCTGGGCCTGGAGTATTTTCGGGATGTGGGTGATGTGCAGTGGGACAATCACAGCGACCGCTCCGTTCTTTTTAAGGTTTCCTTCATTTTAACGGATGGAGCGACCAGCGAGAAATGACTTGCTCAAATTCCATAAAACCTCTTCGAATTTTGCAAAAGATTATTGTAAACCTCTTCCACCCTCATCTTTTTTATAGCCGCGATTTCCGAGACAACATGATGGACCATCTTCGGATGAGTTTTTTTGCCAAGGAAAATTCCCTCAAAAGGCCACGGGCCGTCGGTTTCCGCCATCATCAGTCCGAGTGGGTATTGTTTCACAACCGCCCTCGTCTCTTCCTCATAGAGGATATCCGGCGTGAAAGAGACGTGATAACCATTGGCTATCATTCGCCCAATCGTCATTTCATCCCCCTTGAACCAGTGAAAATGAGCCTTCCCGGCATTGTGCTTTTCAAGTAGCCCGCACACAACTGGCGCATCATCATAGACGGCATGCAGGACAATTGGTTTATCGAGCTTTTTTGCCAAAACAATGAACTGCTCGAGCAGTTCCACATACCTTTCATACGGGAAAGCAGCGCCAGCTTTCTCAGCCCGTGAG
The DNA here is from genome assembly GCF_000821085.1 of Bacillus sp. B-jedd. Classification (GTDB taxonomy): domain Bacteria; phylum Bacillota; class Bacilli; order Bacillales; family Cytobacillaceae; genus Bacillus_D. The sequence continues at coordinate 987,496 of NZ_CCXR01000001.1, read as the reverse complement.
TAATACGGAAGGCCAACCTCGCCGACCGCAACCATGCTAGCTTGGTTGCCCTCAATCCATTTAACTAATTCAACGAGTTCTTCATCCGACGGCAATGGCTGTTCGGGATGGAAACCGAATGCCGGGTAAATCCTCGGATTGCCCAATGCCAGCTTCAGGTTTTCCTGGCACGATACAAGGTCCATTGAAACAGAAATCAGCCCTTCAATATTGTTCTCATTCAGGCAGTTGAGGAGGGCATCCTTTTCAGCCTTGTTATACTTATCGAGATGAATATAGGCATCAATGACCCTCATGTACTCCTCCCTCCCTTAAGGTTGCATATATTTCTCTTTTCATTTGCAAAAATTGATTCTCGAGAAGCAATCCATCCGCCCGCGGCCGCGGGAAAGGTATTTCAAACTCCTTGATGACCTTCCCCGGCCTTGGCGATAAAAGATAGATCCGGTCTGATAAAAAAAGTGCTTCTTCGATATTGTGAGTGATGAACAGGACCGATTTCCGCTTTTCTTCCCACACCGACAGGAGCCATTTTTGCATATCGAACCTTGTGAACTCATCAAGCGCGGAGAATGGCTCATCGAGGAGGAGCACTTGCTGCGGACAGAGCATCGCTCTGATGAAGGTGGCCCGCTGCTTCATCCCTCCTGATAGCTGGTGGGGAAAAGCGCTTTCGTAGTCCCCCAGTCCCACCTTGGCAAGCCACTTTTTCCCTTCGCCCACATCTGGTTTCCCGGTAAGCTCCTGGGCAAGGATAACATTATGCAAAACTGTTCTCCACGGGAGAAGCGTAGGCTGCTGGGGCATGTAGGCGATGTTCCCGGTTTCCCCGTTCACCCTGCGCCCCTCCAGATAAATATCGCCCCGGTCAGGCTGTAGCAGACCCCCAATGGTATTGAAAATCGTGCTTTTCCCACTGCCTGAAGGGCCAATGAGCGAAACGAATTCTCCTTGTTTCACGTTGAGCGAAATGCCGTCAAGTACATGACCGGTTTCGGGAAACGAGTGGCCGATGTTTTCAAGCCTGATTTGTACTTCCATCATTTCTCCCCTCCCGGCGTCCATTTAACGACCTTCTTTTCGAGCATCGTTATGACTCCGTAAAACAGCATGCTTAAGATGACAATCATAAAAATCGCGATAAATACCCTGTCGGTCCGGAAAGCGGACGAGGAAAGAGTCATAAAGACGCCAATCCCTTTTTGTGCGCCGAGCCACTCGGAAATGACCGCCCCCATCACACTGTAGGTCGCTGAAATTTTCAATCCTGAAAACAGCGGCGGAAGGGCATTCGGGAATTCAACTTTTGCAAAAGTCTGGAGCGGGGTGGCTCCGGACATCTTCATAAAATGAAGCAGCTCCCTTGGCGCGTTACGGAAGCCGTCCAGCAAAGCAATCGTAATCGGAAAGAAGCAAACGAGCGTAATGATGATCAATTTTGGCAAAGAGCCGAATCCGAACCATATGACCAATAAGGGCGCTGTCACGATAATCGGGACATTTTGCGAGATGATCAGGAATGGGTAGAAAGCCGTCCTGAGCGGCGGTACGAGGTGGAGGACTATCGCCAGCAAAAGGCCGATTGCCGCACCTATGGACAGTCCGGCTAGCGCAAGCATGACGGTTGACCCGGCATCCGGCAGGAACAGCGGATAGCTGGCCGCAGCCTCTTTCAAAATCGCCGAAGGAGCAGGCAGCAGCCAGGCCGGTATGTCGAAAATTGAGACTAGCGCCTCCCAAGCGGCAAAGAAAAGGACGAGCACCGCGAACGGGCTCCATCCTTTCATTGAAATTCTACTCATTAGCGGTATTTCTCCGTCAGCCTGTCCATTGTTATACCATCCGGCTGGTACAGAATCTTCACCTGTGATATGACATTCGGTGAACCAAGCTCGATCATCTTTTCGTTCATTTTCGCAATAATATCAAGCAGCTGCCCGAGTTCACCTTCCATCGTCGTTTCAAGCGGGTGAACCTCGTACTTCACACCAGATTGATTGATGATTGCGATGGCGGCGTCAACCAGCTTAATCGTTTCTTCCAATGATGAAGTCTTTGGGATGATTTGAATACTTATTAGAGAGTTGGCCATGTCTGTTCCTCCTTATTCCGGCAAAAATTCATTCGTAAAAGCTTTCTCGGCGTCCAGTTCCTTTTCCAAAAGACCGTGTTCGTACATCCACTCGCTGTAGTTTTTCCATACCTCAAGCTTTTGCTCGCCCCACCGTGGCGCATCGTCCTGGTACTTTGGCGAAAGCCATTCCTGGCTCTTTTTGACAAGCTTAGGGTCAAGGTCCGGTACGGCCTTTAAGAGGATGTCCGCACTTTCAGAAGGATTCTTAATCGCAAATTGATAGCCTTCAGATACGGCGGCGACAAATTCCTTTACAGTCTCCGGGTCCTTCTCAATCATCTTTTCATTTGTCGCAATAACCGGCGTATAGTAGTCAAGTTTCTGGGTATAATCCGTGAGATAAACCATATTAAGCGGCTCATTCCTCAGCTCGGCCTCTATGCCTGTCCAGGCATAAAAAATCCACGCAAAGTCGATATCGCGCTTAACTGCCGTGAAAAAGTCGGTGTCGCCCATATTGACGATTTTCACCTTTTCAACATCGGCGTTTTCCTGCTTCATCAACGACTCTAGGACCGCTTTTTCTATTGGTGAGCCCCAGCCTCCGTATGTATGGCCGGCAAAATCCTTTGGCGAAGTGATGTTTTTCGCTTTGGGTGAAGCAAACCCGGAAGTGTTGTGCTGAATGACCGCCGCCAGTGATACGAGCGGAACTCCCTGGATCCTTGCCTGGGTAATCGACTCCTGGTAGCTCACGCCAAACTCCGCTTTCCCTGAAGCGACAAGCTGGTCGGCTCCCGCCTCGCCGGGAAGGATTATGTCAACGTCCAGCCCGTGCTTTTTGAAATAGCCTTTTTCTTTTGCCACATAAAGGCCGGTGTGGTTCGTGTTCGGCGCCCAATCGAGGACGAGCTTAACTTTCTTTAAAGACTTTGATTTTGATGCACCGCTTTCCTTTTGCCCGGAAGTGCAGCCCGCGAGGCCAATGGCCAAAATAACGGCAGATAATAAAACAAACAGCTTTTTCATGATTTTCCCCTCTCATCCTTGTTGTGTTTTTGACAATGAAGGCTGAAAAGATGGTTGGGTGAAGGAAAATAAAAAGCGCCCGGAGGTATCCCGAGCGCATAAAAAAATCCATAATAGGCGAATAAACGTCTACTAGAAGATGTTCCCTACGCTGGTACGAACCAGATCAGGTAAAAGGGTCAGCATCTATGGATACTTTCTCAGCCGGCCACACCGGCTCCCCTACATTTCCAAGTCTTCAATTGTCACATTTACTATATAGAAAATTGATCGGCGCGTCCAGAAAAGAAGCTACTTTTTCGGGATTTCGCATCCATCTTCATCACACAGTTCCCCTCCGGCGGGATTGATGAAGGTAATTTCGTCCTCGGCAAGCACTTTCTCCAACGCCTGGACAAAAGCATCAGTAGGTTGGGCGCCGGATAAGGCGTATTTTTTATTGATCAGGAAAAAAGGTACGCCAGTAATTCGGTATTGCTGTGCCATCTGCTCATCGGCGCGGACTTCGTCGGCCATTGCACCGCTAGCAAGCATGCTGGCAGTCTCTTCCCGATCAAGCCCTACTTCAACAGCCAGTTCGGTCAGGGTGGCATGGTCGCCAATATGCTTTGATTCCGTAAAATAAGCATGGAGAATTCTTTCAGTCATTTCTTTCATTAATCCCTTTGTTTTCGCTAACATCGTCAAGCGATGCGCGTCAAAGGTATTTGTCAGAATCAATGTGTCAAAGTTGTATTCAAGCCCGACATCTTTGGCCATTTTCTCGATATTGTCGCAGTTGGCTCGTGCCTGGGCGAGGCTCATTCCGTATTTTTTTGCCAAAACTTCATACATATTTTCTTTTATATCCCTGCCGGCTTTCGGATCAAGCTCGAAACTCCGGTACGTTACTTCTATTGGTTTGCCTATCTTCTGAATGGCGTCCTCCAGACGCCTTTTGCCAATATAGCAAAATGGTCAGGCAAAATCAGTCCACATTTCGATGTGCATAATGTATCCCTCCAATTGGTTATTTCTCTTTAGTATAGGGGCTTAGTTTGCATATTACACACGATTTGCTTGGGCGAGGAGCAGATTCCTAGGGTTAGGGGCAATGTTGCGTTGTACTGCTGGCGTTCTATGTCTTCGTTTAGAACGCGAAGGCCTTGCTTCCTGCTGCTGTTCACGTTCTAAGTCTTCATTTAGAACGCGAAGGACCTGGTGACTCGTGCTGTTCGCGTTCTAAGTCTCCATTTAGAACGTGAAGGACCTGGTGACTCGTGCTGTTCACGTTCTAAGTCTCCATTTAGAGCTTTGCCTTATCTTTTTTTCCCTGGTGATTGATGGTTAGGCTCGACAAAACTGTAGAAAATGGTCGGAAATAGTCGAATTGTACCTTGATTTTCTGGACAAAATCGTCAATAATACTGACAGGGAATTGGTTTTTACTCGAAGTGAAAGCGTTCACTCGATAAATTGGTTGTTATGGATACCCTTTTGCCAAAGACTATTGAACTGTATTAGTCCACGCCTATGCGATATGAAGAAATTGGGAAGGTAGAAAAAATGAAAATCGATAAAGATGAATTAATTATGAGAGCCAGTGCGGTTTTAGGCCGAGATGTCACTCACGAAACGATAATGAAGACGGTTGAATCCTTAGTTGAAATGCTGGAAAAAGAGAAAGCAGCCAACGATAAGCAGCTCATTGCAGCAAATCATTAAGATACCTTTTTTCTCAAAAACAGATTCTGGATAAACCATTTTCCCAGAAGAAAAGCCCTTTAAGGCCTTAGGTCCTTAGAGGGCTTTCTTATGATGATAGAAGGCAATCAACCTCTTCTATTCCATCGCCTTCGCCAACAAGGTTTTCACAATCGTGGCAACCAGCTTTTCATACGTCTCTATTTCCCCTGCCAGGACAGGAAGGTGCAAATCCTGAAGAGTGTTACTTTCAAAAAGATAAATATCCCCGTTTTCATCTATCCCCATATCAATCCCCAGGTCAATCAGGCGCGGACACAGGGCATTGAGTTCCTTGGCGAGCAGTAAACCAAGCGCTTCCATCTCCTTCAGTTTCCCTCTCGCTTCCGCAGAAGAAAAATGAAATTGCGCCTTCAGCATTTCTTCACCATTATGGACATTATCGTCAGTGGCCCGATGGGAGGTAATTCCTTCTCTTTTACCGGAAAGGCCGTGGATAGCCGCAATCATCCACTTGCCACTCTCATTTTTGACCGCGTTTACCCTGTAAGCGATCGGCCTGCCATCCACTTTTTTTACTGCAACCGCCTGCTGCAGCATAAAATTCTTTTGGTGTTTAGACAGAAGAATGGCGATTTCCTTCTCAGAGTAGGTATAAATTCTTTCCTCATAAGTTACGCGCACCTCATAAGTGCTTCCTTGTTTGGTGATTAAAAAGATGCCTCTTCCCCTACTTCTGCCGGATTGCTTTAAAAAGACAGAACCATATTTCTTGAGATAGGCATCCAATTCGCTTTTTTCAATTTTTCGCGATGTCTGTGGAAGGTGTTTGCCGAGAATAGGGTGGCTATTAAAGGTATGCCAGAAGGTGATTTTATTCATGCATGGAAAGTTTACAAATCGGGTTCCCATTGCCGACAGCAATTCAGGAGGAGCTTTTACTCTTCTAAAAATAACGGCAGGAAAAGGCAAATCCTTAACTTTCCAACTATCAGACGGGAAATCATAAACGATACCGGTAATCTTTTTATCTTTATAATTCACCTGGTCTCCGGAAAAAAAGTATAGCAGCCCGCCAGTTTCAGAGACTGCTTTAAAGTATGGCAGATATCTTTCCGGAAAGCTTTTGATTTTGTCGACCATCCCTTTACTATTCCTAATCCCATAAAGGACTCCAATGACCGGCCCAATCAAGAGGCCATTTCTTCTTAAACTGCATGTATACTCAGCAGGCATCTCAATGCCCAGCTTTTCTGCCGTTTCCCCATCAATCGATACTGTTTCCTGCTTGTAAGCATCTCCGAGGTTTGCGGTAACAAGAGTTTCCCGCATTCCATAACAAAGCTTCACTTTCATTCCATTGGTAATCCCGAGTTCCTTAGCCATCCCGCGATTTATTTTCAGTATCGGCACTAGCGAGACAATTTCCTTGAATTTCAATAATCTCATTATTCCCTCCCTCTCTTTTCGGTTCATTTATTACCTTTCGGCTTGCTTACTGTTAAGATGAAAACCGGCAAGAAAATAACTATATTCATATAAAAGATGAATCGAGAGCATGCCGGCGTCTTCCATTCCAGGTTCATGTAAAATGCTTCTACCGGGGAGCGAATTTATTTCAAAAAGCCATACCTTTCCATCCTGATCAACTCCAAGGTCAATTCCCAGTTCGCCAATCGGCCCGCCAATAGATTTATCAACCGCTTTCGCGAGGATAATGACGGCTTCCTCGATTTCCTTTTCAATGGCAGGAGCCCGGTCTTTAAACACCTGAATAAGCACCTCTGTCCCATTATGGATAGTTCCGCCCAGGCGAATATGGGTCGTTGTGCTTTTTTTGCCGGCGGCCTTGCATGCTTTTGCTACAACAACCCATTCATTCTTGTTGTTTTTATTAAGATTTACCCGAAAATCCGCGTTTCTTCCATCAACTTCAATCAGCTTTATCCCCTGCTGGACCATGTATTTTTTCCTATTCTGTTCAAAGTCGGCCCGTTTAAAACAACGCCTCAAGCTTTTATACTTATCAATCCTTCTTTCATTATTGACGATGTACCGCTCATCGTTTTTGGTAATTTTAAAGATGCCCCACCCGCCTGCCCTGTTTTTTGGTTTTAAAAAAACAGTACGATGGCGCTCGACCATTTTCCATACATCGGATTTTTTTGGCTTAAAAATCGTTTCGGGAAGGTATTTCACCGCTTCTTCATCATTCAACAGCACTTCATGTATAAACTCCTTGCTAAAATAATGAGGATTGAACATTTTAATGTCTTTGGCCAATTTTACATTCGCATAAAACCTTTGCCCTACCTCTGAATACTCCGCCCTCCTGCTTAACATCCTGTTATAAATTACATCCGGGAGCGGAACTTCATAATGACGCCAGTGATCCTTCCCTGTCTCATCAACAATTCTGAACGATCCCAAAACCACTTCCCTTTCCCAATCAACATCGCCCGGTGAAAATAGAAACGAATAATGGGCGGTAAACTTTTCCGAAGATAACATTTCCATGACAAATTCCGCATCATTTTTGGAATTATTTTGAATTGCGATTTCCCCACTTTTTATGCAGTTATTGCCTGAAAGGATGCCAATCAACGGCCCTAGCTTTATGGTGGAGGAATCAATCCGCGCCTGGACCTGTTTTGAAAAAGGAATCCCCAACTGTATGGCTGCTTTTTTCGGAAAACCAATCGCTTTTTCATGTTTAATTGTTTTATTTAAGGATGTCTTAAACGTTCGATTTCCAAATGAAAGAGTATAGATGATTCCTTTCTTTAGTTCCCATTGCTCCCAAAGGTCCTCCGAAACAAGAACAGTTTCAGAGATTTTATCGTTTAATTTTATTTTCACATTTAATAACTCCACAGCCTCAACTCCAACAAAATGGTTACATTAGTTTATTCTATATCTACTAAAGCGGAGTCGGCTTTTACCTACTAAAAGCATGACATTTTCAGAACACAAAAAAGAGCTGATTATCAGCTCTTTTCATTGCACGGTTTATTTTTTGACCGGTATCCAAATCTCACTATAATAATCCTCTGACGAAGGATCGGCATCACTTGGATAGACTTCCATTTCCGCCCCTCCGGCATGTTCGTAGCCTGTTGCCGGGAACCATTCGGAGAATATCCTCCCCCATACTTTCGGCATCGTAGCTGGCATGGCGCCGTGTACCGGAAATACCGCCCATGCCGCCGCAGGAATTTGCCTCTCCTCCCAATCCTCAGGAACCGTTTCAATATTTTTTTCGGCGCCAATTAAATATGTGAGATTTTCCTGCTGCCTGTCAAAATCCATGCACACTCCGATCAATCCGAGTGGACCGCAGTTTTTTGCAAGCTCCCTTGAAAATCCATTTCCATTCGATTCAACCCAAAAAGCGGCAATCTTCCGGTTGTTCTCGCCTCCGATGGTGGATGTACGAATGCTTTTCCCGACAACTGTAAAAGCTTCCTTCTCAACAATCTTGTAATCCATTTCCACATCACCCTTTAATTGAATTTGAAAGGAAATCCTAGGATAGGCCTTCATGGATGGGCTGCTCTTCTTTACTTCGGATGGGCTGATGCCATGAATCCGACGGAACGCTTTTGCAAAAGCTTCCGGGCTTTCATATCCATACTTTAACGCAACATCAATCACTTTCATACGGGAGTTGGCCAATTCCTGCGCGGCAAGCGTGATGCGACGGTTCCGGATATATTCACTGACGGTAAAGCCTGTCAGCATGCTGAACATCCGCTGAAAATGGAACTTGGACATACAAGCGGCCGCTGCGATATCCTCTATCAAAAGCTCCTTATCCAAACTACTTTCCATATACTCGATGCTATCGAGCATCCTTTGCAGCCCTTCCATGCTTTATTCCCTCCTTCCGCTTTCAGTCTATCAGCGGCTTATGTACGATTCCTGTTCTTTCATGCTCGCTTGTGACAGGTTCCCCAGTCAACCTCAAGAAGTGGGTAGAATTTAAATATCCTTCGCCTTTTGAAAAACCATAAGAAGTATAAAATTCATCAGCTTCCACGGTGTCAGTGTGAAGAACGACTGTATCATAGTGCTTTTTTGCTTCTGAAAGAATCTCTGTTAATAGCAGGCTCCCAATCCAGGTTCGCCTGTATATTTGCCTGACATAAAATCTCCTCAATCTGCCAATCGCTTTCTCTGCTGAAAAAGGGTCCCTATTTAACCCGCCAATTGCAGCCGGTTCACCAGCATGTGTGAAGACGGCAAATAGAGCCTCCCCTGGAAGGCAGAATGTATTCATACCACTTTCATAGTCATTCACCAATCTCTCGACGAAACGAAAGCCTTCTTCTTTGCTTTCCTTCGCCAGCACATTTATGTCAATATCCATCAGCTGTTCGATTTTCTTGACTAGGAAATTCTTCATAACGCCTCCTGCAGTGATCTATTTATTAAATTTTTTCCCCTGAGATTCATTAAACTAAATGAAACAGGTGAACCTATTGCTTTCCTGCTTCCCACTCTATCATTCATTCCATAATTTACGCTGCCTTCTTTTTGCAAAAAAAGCCAGCGTAAAAGGGATTAGCGGAAAGAGTGCCAGCCATCTCATCCAATTTTCCGCGCCAAGGAAATATAGAAAAGGCAATATCATCAGCAGGCCACTAAGCCCGAAGGCTTTCGAGGACATTTTTAATAAACCAACGACTAAAAACAAGAATGATGCTGCAACAAAAACCCAGAAGAAAAAGCCAATCCAATCAAAGTTCATTCATTGCCACCTCACTCCTCTGGTGAAATTTGAGCAACTACTGATTTCCAGAAACCACACCGAAAGTAACCTCTTTACCATTGCCAAACGGTTTTACATTTTCATATTTCTTATCCAACTTGATTCGATATAACACTGGATTATTTATTGACTGATCGCCTTCTTCTACTGTGGCTTTATTATAAAGAATGTTCAAAGTCTCGCCTTTTCCTTTCACGTCAAAGTCAGTAAATTTCATCCCTTTACCTCCCTGCTTGGCGTTCGATCCATTTAGATAAACGTAGACTTCCTTTTCTCCATTAAAATACAAATGAACTCCATTTCGATTCCTGACTTCATGAACGAATGCCTTAACGTTTTTATTTACGCTTTTTTCACTTACTTCCGAAAAAGTCGGCTCCGCTCTGCATCCTGACAATAGTATGACTAATGCGAACAGAAACAAAATTTTCCTCATGTATGAGTCCCCCTTTAAAATTTGCATCCGTCATCCCCGGCTGTGCCTGTCATGGGTTAAACTTTCGCTTCCAAAATGAAATTTCAATATAATAGTAGATAAACATTATTTTTTTGCGGGAGGTTTTTTCTTTGAAGTTGATTTCCATCTGTCCAAGCAATACCGAACTTGCCGCTTATTTGGGGCTCGCTCCATCCCTTGTCGCTGTCGATGATTTTTCTAACTGGCCGGAAGAGATCAACGGATTGCCCCGTCTGGGACCGGATTTGGCTATCGATATGGACAAGGTGGAAGCTTTGCAGCCTGATCTTGTCTTGGCCTCCCTTTCCGTGCCAGGAATGGAGCGGAATATTGAGGAACTGGAAAAACGCGGCCTCCCTTATGTCATTGTTCCCAATCCTACAACGTTACAGGAAGTCGGGGACTGCCTCCTATTTGTCGGCCAGGCCACGAATACTGAAGAAACAGCGAGACTGCAGTATGAAAAATTCAACCGAATACTGGCAGACTACAAGTCCTTGAGCAAAAAAGTAAAGGAGCCTAAAGCCCTGTATTGGGAATGGTGGGCGAAGCCTGTCTTCACTCCAGGTGCCGCAAACTGGCTAACAGAAGTCAGCACACTTGCGGGCGGGCGGAACATTTTTGCCGATAAGCAGGAAGCCAGTGTACAGACTGATTGGGATGAAGTAAAAGACCGTGCTCCAGATGTCATCTGTGTCGTGTGGGTTGGTGTTCACAAAAAGAAGGTGAATCCGAAGGTCATTTTGAAACGGCCTGGATGGGAACAAATGAAGGCAATTGAAAACAAGCAGCTTTACATACTCGACGAACCGCTGTTTTGCCGGCCATCCCCGCTGTTGTTGAATGGATTGGCGCAAATCGCCCATATTCTTCATCCTGATGTTTATCCGGAATATCTTGTCGGAACGGATTTGTTATAGGGGGGCTAACGCGCTCCCCCTTTCATTAATTATTATAAAAGCTTATCTCTTTTTAACCGGGACATATAAATCGACTTTTCCTTTCCCCGTATGATCTTCATCGGGGTTATTCAAGTTAAATTCAAGATTGTGTCTAGCAAAATCAGGTTCATATTCACTATTAGGCAGCCATTCTTCATACATTAACTGATAAGCCTCCTGCAACTTATCAGGAGTATCATAGAAGTGATATACAGCATGAAGCCCGCCTTCTAACTTCTTGAACTGGATATCCTCATGATTCTCTTTTTCAAATCCAGCAGGAATCGTTACGCATGCATCGTGGCGGCATTCGCTAGGTTCAACCAATTCAGGATTATCCAATGAAATCCCGATAAATGATTGCTGCGGAGGGTAAAGCCTATTTTGAAGTGCCCAATCCAGCAGCCGTCCCCAATGTTCCTGTGGCTCAAAATAACTCCCGGTCCGTCTTAAAAAAGCTACCTCAGTTTCAGGCAATTCTTTAACAGTAATATTCATTATATTCATCTCCTCTCTAAGTAAGTTGCCGCTTCCTTCGCTTTACCTTTTAAAAAAATCTCTAATAATCTTCTAAAGCCATTAATGAAATTTATAATCAATAGTTCGCAGGATCGTCTGGATCGTCCGGATTGAAATTGTAATGATTGAATGTCAATCTATATTCCGCCTCCAGTATATCTTCGGCTGTTGATTTAATTATCGCCGAGTATCGGACTCCTTCTATCAATTTCGCTTCTTTTGGAATTCTCTCAGCTGTTTCCCACAAATCCGGAAACTTCTTAAGTTTAGCTTCGATTAAAAATTGCTCCTCATTTTCAACATGAGCATCGATCTCCACTCCCATGAAATGCTGGGTATCTTTGTTTTGCCTATCAAGGTAAAACTCTATTTCCCTGTAATAAAAGCCATTATATTTTATCGTCGTTTCGCTGGTTTTTCTGATTTCCGGGTGGCTCTCCTTGTTGAAATAGATACCTGCGGTAAGCATCAATAAAACCATCAGTCCTCCTGAAGAAAAAAATAACAATTTTCTCTTTTTCATCCCAGCACCTCTATTATAACTTGTTATTATTGAATTTCCGGAAAACTATGTCGTATAATGAGATATATTCTTACAAAACGATATATTAGGAGGGTTATTTTTGCAAAAAGAGATTGCTCAACTAAATAATCTTTGGACAGACATTTATTATTTCTTGCGTTATATCCACCAGGAAAAACTGACTCACCAGGCCATTCGGATTCTGCAAGTCATTCAAAAAGAGAACGAAACAGGAATAAAGGAGATTGCCGAGGCCATCCAGGTTTCCCACAACACGGCTTCAGAGCATATTAAGCGGTTACTGGAAAGAAACTTTGTTCTTAAAACACGCAGCACAACCGATGAACGAAAAGTTATTTTAAGACTGACTGAACAGGGAACAGAAATCCTTCATCGCCATTCAAGCCTTGATGAAGAAAAACTTAAACACCTATTATTTGAACAAATGAACTTGGAAGAAAGAAAACTTATCTTAGAGGCGTTTTCATTATTAAGGGAGAGAGCCGCTGATGTTTACAATCGTTAAAATATTCGTTTCGGCAGTTATTATTGCCGTTATTACTGAATTCTCAAGAAGATATCCAACACAAGGCGGGATCATTGCCGCTTTGCCTATTGTCAGCATATTAAGTATTCTCTGGCTGCATGTGCAGGGAGAGCACATCGAAAAAATAAGCAAGTTCGCCTTGGGCGTTGTCTGGGGGATTCCATCAACGGTTGTTATGCTGGTAATCATAGGTTTAGCTCTAAAACATTCAATCCACCTGTTTGCTTCGATTGGACTGGGTATGGCAGGCTGGCTGTTTTTTCTATTTGCTCAGGACTTCTTTGTAAAGCTACTACATTGATAGGCAATTTTTCTTAAAATTATTGATTCTATCAGCGTTTGTATTATACAGGCATTCCATTAATTCCATACTATAGCATCAAGATCATGTTTTCCTCCCAAGTAGGTGGATCGTGATGCTATTTTTCAAAAGGAGGATGGAATTTATGGGTTATCCTTATGGTCCGGGATTTGGTTATCGCCGTTTTGGCCCTTATCCCTATGGATATGGTCCTTATGGCTTTGGACCTGGCCGCCGTGCATTCGTAGGTGGTTTTGCGGGCGGATTCCTAGGTGGTTTCGCAGGCGCGGCTATTGGCTCCCGGCTTTTCTGGTTTTAATATTCTTTTAACCAGTGGAAATGAATGCTGATAATATGTCCCCTAAAAAGGGGGCATATTATTTTTCATTTGAAGAAAATATTGTAGATAATGAAGGCTGCAATTATCCCCACTACAACGAAGCCACCTACGGTTGGGCTGCCATAAAACGTCCTGTTCCAACCGTCACCTGTTTCTATTTTGCTCTCTGATTTTCCTCCCCGTTTCAATTAATCCTCCCCCTTAGTCCGGTCATGCATTGTCCCTTTCTTCGTTCACCACTCATCGAAAGTTCCCATTTTTCAAATTATTTTACTTACCTTCAGCTTTGCGAAAACATTGCGCCAAATCAGATTGTATATAATACTCATCCGTGACAACATTCCCTGTATCAAGAAAAATTTGAAGCTCCTCCTTCCCGTTCTCCCCTACAAAAAAGATCCTCCCGTCCGGTCCATGTTCGAAGACGATTTTTGAAAGTTTCTCCCTCTTAGCAGAGTTTATTTGCTCGATCATTTTATCGATTGTCTTTTTATCTTTAATTTCAAATGAATCCCCACTATCCTTACTCTTCAAAATTATTACTTTTTCAAAATCGGTGTCTTTAATAACTGTTCGTGACTCTATTGCAAAACTGGCCGTATAAATAAACATCATAGTCATCGCAAGTATCAAGAAAGAGATTGTCCTATTTTTCATCCCGGACCCCGCTTTACTCTTTTCCATTATTTTACTCAACATCCCCTTCCATTAGATAGCCTTTTTTATAAAATTCGGAATAAATATTTCCTAAACCATCAACTGGTTTATAATGGAATAATAGAATGGTTTTTCCAGGGGGAAAAGGAATGGATATAAAGATATTACGCATCATCGGTTTATTAGTTGTGATTGGTCTTGTAGCGATTGGCCTCAACTTCATGCCTGATAAGCAGGCTGATGTCAAAATAAAAAAACAAAATATCGACAAAAGGGCCGCAAATCTCGAAGCTTTCGGAAGGCTGTATGGTTACATCCGCTACTTCCATCCAAGTGACGAATCTGCCTCGCTTGATTGGACAAGGTTCGGTGTATATGGCGCTGAAAAAGTGAAGGATGCGGCAAATGAGCGGGAATTAAAGGCTGCTTTAAATGAGCTTTTTTTGCCTATCGCCCCTACCCTTTCATTGTACATAGAAGGTGAAAAGCCATCGAAGCAGGCAAAAATTAAACCGACGAGCGATATTGTCGCCTGGCAGCATTATGGGCCGCCCGGGAACGCGGCTCCAATCTTTCGAAGCAATCGCACTAAAGCCAAGCTCGCGGATGGACGCCGTCTTCTTGATAAAGAAATGCTCTTCAGTAATTTTCCTAAGACAGGCGAGAAATTTGAAGGCCAGCTTGGCAAGTCCCTTAGAGTATCGGTGCCGCTCACTTTGTATATAGAAAACGGCAAAACGCTTGGTACGACGAAAAAGAGCTGGGAAGACTTTGAAGAACTGAAAAAAGAACTGCTAAACCCGGATAGGAATTTAACGACTGCGAATGAAGATTACCGGTATGCCGGCATTATATCCTCATGGAATATGCTCGCCCATTTCCATCCCGCGTTTACAAATATGCCCTACGAAGAGGTAAACGGCCAACTCGGGATCTCACTTAAAAATGCAGCGAATAATAAAACTCGGGAGGATTATATCGAAACCCTATCTTCTCTCATGCTCACAACAAATGACGGACTGGCTACCTTTTCGTTTCCGGATCAAGTAAATGTTTATCGCCGCCTTCCCTTCGTGGCTGATCTGGTTGACGGCCAGATTGTGATAACTGTCGCTCCACAATACGGCGAATTTAAAACTGGGGACATCATCGAAACAATAAATGGTGAGGATTCAAAGTCTTATATCGAGTCACTTGCGAAGACACTACCAGGCTCACCCCAATTTAAATTGTGGAGTGCTATTGATTCTGTATTGGGTAATATGGAAACGAAAATAGTTTACAGCCACGATGGGCATAAACGCGAAGTAAGTTTTACCGAACGGGATTTGCATTACATCGATGAATTCAACCGCACTGGCAATTATGGAGTATTGGGTAACGGGATTTATTACATTAATTCCGCCATGAATGCTATTCCGGTCTTAGATTCAAATAGAGAAGAGCTCATACACGCGAAAGGCATCATTATTGACCTGAGGACATCGGGGCTTGATGACTTTTCCTATGCAAAAATAAAGGATCTCATCACGAATAAGCCTGCAAAATCGCCGGCAGAACGTGTCATGAGGGTCATTTATCCATACCGTAAAGATGTGACGTCTGAGGAAATGCCCTCACCTGACTCGACTCTCGCAGACGAAACTTTCAAAGGAAAGGTAGTCTTTTTATCTTATGGAGGTACGATCGGCCGGGCGGAGCACTTTCTGACTTATGTAAAGGAAAACCAACTGGGGACGATTGTCGGCCAGCCAACCGCCGGTGCATCCGGAACGTACCAATCTTTCCCGATTACGCTGAATCTTCATGGAATCATGACAGGGGCGGAACCTTTCAGCCGGGAAGGATATTCGACATATGCCGTTGGCGTCGAGCCGGATATACCGGTTGTCCGTACGATGGAAGGCGTCCGGAACGGAGTAGATGAGTATATAGAGAAAGCGCTCGAAATGATTCGCGACAACTGAGTTTGGCGAGTTTTTTGCCAGGGGGAGATTGAGATTAGAAAAGTTCGGATGATTGGATTCATTATTGTGTTGGCATTGGTCACTGCAGGGATTTATTACATGCCCGAAAAGCAGGCTGAATTGAAAGTAAAGAAAACAAGCGTAGACCGCACAATTGAGAATGTCGAGGCATTCGGGCGGCTTTATGGTTATGTCCGTTATTTCCATCCAAGTGATGAAGCGGCAAGCCTGGATTGGAACAGATTCGGTATTTTCGGGGTCAGCAAAGTGAAGTCCGCTCAGAATGAGAAAGAATTGAAGACCGCCCTTGAAGAGTTATTTTTGCCAATCGCCCCTACCCTTTCTTTGTATCTTGAGGGTGAAAAACCTCCTAAAAAGAGCGTGAAGAAAACGGATGCGGTGATTGCCTGGCAGCATCACGGGCCGCCCGGCATGTATGGTTCACTTTATAAAAGCAAGCGCGTGCCGGCTTCGATTGTAAATGGAGGGTATGCGTTTGAGGAAGGAAGCCTGTTCGCGGATTATCCACAGCTGGAAGAAAAATATTACGGAAAACTCGGCAAATCGCTGCGGTTCTCCCTTCCGCTTATCCTCTATACAGATAATGGCCAAACACTTGGCACTACAAAGAAAAGTTGGAAAGCTTATGAGAATCTGAAAGTGGAATTAGCTGCATTGAATTCCGGCTTGACGAGTGAAAGTGATAATTTCCGGTACGCCGGGGTGGTTTCAACCTGGAATATGCTTGAACACTTCTTTCCCTCTCCATACTTAATTGTTCCCTTTTACCCGTCTGTCGAGGAGAACGCCCTTCATCTTGACGGACAACTGGCGATATCTCTTAGGGAAGCCGCAGACGCAAAAGGTTTATTCGAGTATGTAAATGTCCTCTCTAGGCTTATGGAAAAGACCGGGGATGTCCAGGCGTCTTATTCTTTTTTGAATCTTACCAAGGATACGAGGCGCATGCAGTTCAGCCTTGATTTTGTTGAAGATAAGGTTGTGGTAACAGAAGCTTCCCTTTCCCCTATTCTTAGGCTGGGGGATGTTTTGCATACGATAAACGGAGTCGAGGTGAATAGGTATGTCGATTCCCTGTCCGAAACAATTCCCGGGCCACCTCATTTCAAAAAGTGGCGAGCCCTTGATGCTATTCTCGACCTTGATCAGGCCGAGGTTACCTACAGCAGGAATGGCGAAAAAAATACTGTAAAGTTAGGGAGCGATAGTTATGGGGTGTTTTCCGGATTGACATGGAAGAACCCTTATAAGGACCTTGGCAACGGGGTTTATTATATAAATCTTGCGACTGATGCGCGGGAACCTTTTCATAACAATTTGAATGGACTCATGAATGCGAGTGGGGTTATTTTTGATATGAGGAGCCCTGCGTATGATGATGCTTTTTTCGAAGAAATTATCGGCCATCTGACAGAGAAGCCAATAGTTGGGCCAGGGAAAAGGATTATGCAGGTGATATATCCTCACAGGGAGAATGCTACTTTTGTTGAAAAGCAGGAGAGTATGCAGCCTGTCCCGCCTGCATTTAAAGGAAAAGCCATTTTTCTTGTCAGTTCTGAAACGATCGGCCAGCCGGAACTGTATTTGAGTAGTATAAAGGATCATCAGCTTGGAACGATTGTCGGGCAGCCGACAGCAGGCGCGTTCGGTGACTATCAAATTTACCAGATTGCCGAAAGCCTGCGCGGGACGATGACCGCTTCTGATACATTGAACAAGGATCGAATTTCAATCATGTCCATAGGGATTCAGCCGGATGTCCTTGTTGAACGCACCCTTGAAGGTGTTGCGAAAGGCAAAGATGAGACTTTGGACATGGCAATTGAACTGTTAAAAGGGAAATAGGAAATA
Organism: Bacillus sp. B-jedd; assembly: GCF_000821085.1. GTDB lineage: Bacteria > Bacillota > Bacilli > Bacillales > Cytobacillaceae > Bacillus_D. The sequence goes on along the minus strand of NZ_CCXR01000001.1, from coordinate 969,815 downwards.
AAATACTAACCGGGAGGTACATATTAGATGGGCGATATGATTTTTCAACTTGGGTTTTTGATGCTGATTCTGCTCGGGATTTTATCATTCACGCTATTTATTAGGCGTTTACTGATTAACACAAGCTCAAGAGTGCAACTGATGCGCGAGACAGACCAAAAGCTTGATAGGATTATAGAATTGCTCGAGCAGCAGGCAAAACAAAAATAGAGACATGGTCGGGACAGAATACAGGGCAAATGTCCAAGGCTGTCTCGATTTTTTTTTTGAAAAGGGTGGTGAGGAAATGAGGGTTGAATTGTTCATTGTATTTGCCTTTGCCTCAATTTCCTTAGAAATTTAATAAGTGCCACACAATACCCCGTCCACTCGTCTATTTATGAAAGGGGGATTTTTGCGTGAGAAAATTTGTGTACATCCTTTCGGTTCTCATCTTTTTGGGAGGCTGCTATGCGGCCAGCAAAACGAATGAAGTGACCATTGGTCAAATCGATGCCGAGGAGGTTCTGCTTCTTGAGCCGGGCGCGGATATTTTTCAGCACGAGGGTGTGATTTATAAAACGAATGTTGATTGGGTCGAAGAATTAGTTTTGACAAAAGAGGTGCAGGTCGGGGAGATTAAAAAGACAAACTCACAGACCGACCAGTTCGCAGATGGAATGGCCAATAAACTTCCGGTCGGCGCGAAGATTTATTCAGCCAAGGAAAGAGGCGATATTTTGCTCGTAGATGTTGATGGAAGGCTACTGAAATATTTGGCTATTGTGGAAGGCTGACCTCACCTCAAGAACACCGACCTACAGACAGCGTTTTCCGTTTCTAAAAAGCATGGTTTTACATAAAATGAACTGCGGGAGAATTAGACGTTCTGGTTTCATTAGAGGTTTATAAACTAATTGAAATGATATTTTACTTAACATTATTCAGTAAATTCCCAGGCTGGATTCCAAACTACTTCCCACAAATGGCCGTCTGGATCTTGAAAGTATCCAGAATATCCTCCCCAAAAGGTATTATGTGGTGGAACCGTAATAATCGCTCCAGCCATTCTTGCCTGTTCCATTATCTTATCGACCTCTTTTTTACTCTCAACATTATGGCCAATCGTAAATTCAGTTGGACTCATTGGAGTCTGGTTAATGTTTGTGTCATGAGCAATATCTTTGCGATTCCAAATCGCGAGTTTTAATCCTGGCTGCAAATCGAAAAATGCAACGGCACCATGCTCAAATTCTTGACCCACTATTCCTTTTGTTGGCAACCCAAGTCCGTCCTTATAGAATTTCAACGACCTTTCCAAATCATCTACACCCAGAGTTATAACTGATATTCGTGGTTTCATCCAAATACCTCCTAAGACCTCAACTCAATTAGACCCTTTGAATAAAGAAAACTTCACTAACCCCACCATTAAAAACAACATGCTGACTCCCCATAGGACACCTGCAGTTCCTAGCCGCAGTGAAATTTCCTCTGAAGCCATCGGGTGGTCAACATTAAAACTGATTGCATCAAGCGCGTGGCTGACTGCCCAGCTGAAAAATGCGAAAAACACGATGACAAACCCGTATGCCAGCCGATTCCCTTTACCCTTTTTCGAGAATAACAACAAGAGCACAATCACAAGTGCTACTCCCATAATCAGCGAAAAACCGCCAGTCAGCAGCCCCATCGTTTCCTGCTCCATTAACATAGCCAATCACTCCCCGTTCGCTTTAATTTCTTTAATCCTTCCTAACACTTTTTGATAATACGACCCGTGCCCGACAAAGGCGTCGACACCAACGAGTTGTTTTTCTCCACCTCCGTCCCCCATCGTCACTTCCACTTTCAGTACAGCGCCGTCAAACAGCTTAATTGCATCCTCAAGCTTCACCTTAAACATGCTCTCCACTTCTTCTTTTTGCAAAATAAAATTCGGCACTGTTTCACACTCATACAAAAATACGTGGCAGAATTCCCGGTCACACATGTTTTCAAGAATAATTTCCTCTTTCAAAACACCAAGCGGAATTAAGTCCTTGAATTCAACTTTGACGCCTAACTCCTCCTCCACTTCCCTAATTCCATCCTCGATCGTTTCATCAGCCGTCAGATGGCCGGCGGAAGTAATATCAAATAAGCCAGGATAGTCCTTTTTATTCGGGGACCTTTTTTGCAAAAGAAGCTCGTCCCCCACCGTGAACCAGCAATGGAACGTTTCATGCCAGTCCCCCGCCCTATGTACTTCCTCCCGTGGTTTATGGCCGATGCAGACCATGTTATCGTCGAATATCCTTAATATCTCAGCTGCCATGTTCCATCTTCCTCCGTTTGTTTAAGTTAAGCTTTCAATTTATCTAATGCATTCCTTACTTTTTCATTCAGTTCCTGATGATCGGTGTGAGGAAAATAGATTATCGCGAAGTCATCATAATAATAAACCTCGGGCGAATGCGTAAATTCCATTACGGCCAAATTCCCATCAATTCGCTCCTTTATTCTCTCCCGATTACCAAAATTGTAAAACAAAATGATCCTTCCACCCTCAAAATCATAATTTTCTTCTTTCGACTCCGGAAAATCAAAGCTTTTGGAGTTATCTTTCTGAACTTCTAAATGTATCCCCTCTTCTTGAAAACTGGAGATGATTTTATCTTTTAGTTTGACTTCCTCTTGATTATCGATGCAGGCGGATAAGAGTAGTAAAAACGAGAGAAATATTAATAAACGCCTCATCTACCCAGCCCCCTTCTCCCTTTAATTCAAGTTTACTTTATCTTTTCTATTTAGAAAAGTTTGGTAAAATAAACTTTAAAAAGACTTGGATGCTCAAGGGGAACATAGGTGGAGAATGCGATAAACTATAAATTCTGGACCGTCTGCATGGTTCAGAATGGGGATTCTGTGCTGCTTCTTGACCGGCAGCATGACGAAGGAGTTCATTCCGCCAGGCGGAAAGGTCGATTTTCCGGAGAGCTTCGTAGAGGCGGCAATCCGTGAGGTGAAAGAAGAAACCGGCCTCGATGTCAGCAATTTGCAATTTAAAATCCTCTATGAATATGTAAATCCGAAGAAAAATGACCGGTATATCATTTTCAATTATATTACCAAGGATTTTAAAGGAACTTTGCTGGAGGATCCCACTGAGGGTAAACCTGTCTGGGTTCCAATCAGCGAAACATCCAACCTTCCCATGCAAAAATCAATCCGGAGAAGTTTTCCTTATTTTTTCGAAGAAGGAACCTATGAAATTCAGGTAGTATGGGACGATGACAAAAATGAAGAAGCCAGCATCAGTATTAAACGTACATAAAAAAGAAGTGGTTTTACTATTGGGGTTAGATACCTGTTTTATGCGCCGATTCACCTTGTTTATGAGCGGATTCGACTCGCTTATGCTCCATTCCATGCCGAGTATGCGTCAATTCAGAGGGTTTATGCGCCAACTCGCGGAAAAATTAAGATTTATATAATTGCCTGGATATCAAAAAAACGACCATCAATTGCATCTGCAATTTAATGGTCGATTTGTTTTACTTTATTTAATTTTATGGCTGGTTACAGGACCCCTTACGAATTTAAGCCCTTTTTTCCGTGTCTTTTTTGCAGAAATCTTATTCCCTGATTAATTCATCAATGAGCCGGACTGCTTTTTCAAGCCTTTCCGTATAATTGCCGCTAATTATTTGATAGGAAACGCCATGCTCCCGAAACAGGTCCTTCAGGATGCCGTTGTTCCTTTCGCGGACTTCCTGTTCTCCGAAAGAACGGGTGCCGTCGTCGACCCACTCCACGTCTGGCTCAAGAAACAGCCATAAATCATAGTTCTGAAGCTTGGCTATTTCATCGAGGACGGGCTGTCTTTTGCCTAAGTAGGCGATGGAGAAGTACTGGGTGACGATGGCTTCCGTATCAATGATCAGCACCTTATTGGCCCGCTTGAGCTCCCGGCTCTCCCTGTTCTTGTGCTCGAAAGCGATCCTCGGATAGTCCTCCTCGATTGTGATTCCTTCACAGCCGCCGATTTCATCATAAAATGTCCTTCCGTACTCTTCCACATAAGCAGTGTTGTAAAGAGTGGCCAGGTTGTTCGCCAGCGTCGATTTCCCGCAGCTTTCCGTGCCCACGATGACGACCTTTTTTGCAAAATAGGGCTTTACGACATCAGGCAGCAGTTCCCAATGCTTCATAGGCCCCTCATTGCGGAGCTCCTTCCCTGAAATCCGGTAAGCATCACGGCCCGCGTCGAGAACGACATGCGCTGCAGATGGATACAGCTTGTCAAAATAGCCGCTGTAGGCGGGTTCCGAACTGAAGACAATATCGATTTCTTTGCCGACGGCCGCTTTCATCGCGGCGGCCCCTTTCTCCCAATCGGTGAATTGGCCAGTCTGGATTTCTTCAACAGCATGGACATAGACGTGCGGCAGTTGTTTCGTCAGTTCAGTCCACCAGCGAAGTCTGATGTAATAGGGAATATGCGGGATTTTTGCATCCTGCAAAATCACTTCCCTTTCAAACCGGTCATCATAGGAAACGATGACATGAAGTTCATCCACCATTGTGCTCGCCCGTATCATCGCAGCGACATGGCCCATGTGGACCGGGTAGAACTTGCCTCCATACATGCCAACTTTGCCAATCGTCATCCGATTGCCACTCCCTGTTTCTTGGACATTTTGATCCAGTTAATATAGCCATAAATGCTGTTAATCAAAAAAGCGCTCCACATGACGAGCATGTTGTAGTCATTCCCGCCTGTTTTATAAAGCGTGATTGCCCATAACGCAATCGACAGGACATTGACAAGGATCCACAGCGCCCATTGCTCTGCAAACCGCTTGACCATCAGGATTTGCGCGATGATCGACACGACCACGGCGACTGAATCGATACGAACCTGCTGGCCGCCAATCAGGTGAAGGAGTTCGGCATAAAGGGCCGAAGAGACGATGGTGATGATGCTCACCCAGACCCACTGCTTTTTATTCAACCGCTTGACGGCGACATCTTCACCGATTGTCCCCTCGCCAATCTGATTCTTTTTCCAATAATAAATCCCGATGAATTGGAGCGGGAAATAAAACAATGCGTTCAGCATAGCCTCCCCGTACAAGCCATAGCCGTAGGAAATGTAAGCATACGTGCCGGTTTGGATAATCCCGAAATAATAGTTGCTAATTTTCCCTTTCGCGACGAGAACGACACATAACATGCCGGTGATCGAACTGATCAATCCAATCAACGTATCGTCCCAGGCAAAAAATAAAAAGATATTGACCGCAGTAAATACTAAAAGCCAGATTTTCTCAAACAGCGTCCAGTCTTTTAACACGCCCATCTCTCCCCCGTACTTCTCGCATCGGCCATTCACGTGCTTTAAACTGCAATTGTTTGGCAGATAGAGCATTTTGTATTACATTAAATATATATGACGGGTTGGGTTTTTACTATTTTGAATTGGTAAACCTTTAATTTAGATCCATCCTCTTTTTAGGAGATGGATTTTATCTTTTTTTACAAAAGTTAAGAACAACTAGAGGAAAGTGGGAATTCATCATGGAACAGAAGCTATCGACAAATGTATCGCGGACTATCCAGACAAAACTCGTCCTGCCGCCAGATACGAATCATATGGGAACAATTTTCGGCGGGAAGATCCTGGCGCTGATTGATGAAATCGCCGCCATTGCCGCGATAAAACACAGCAAAACAGCGGTCGTGACCGCTTCAATCGATAAAGTCAATTTCCGGTCTTCAGTTAAATTGGGAGATATTCTTACAATAGAAGGATTCGTCATTTCGACAGGCAGGACTTCAATGGAAGTATATGTGAAAGTGGAATGTGAACATATCGATACAGGGGAACGCAGGCTGACAACCGATTCATTTATAACTATGGTTGCGATTGACGGCGACAATAGACCTACTGCCGTTCCTGGAGTGATCCCTGAAACAGACGAGGAACGAGAACTGTATAAACAGGCGCAGGAAAGACGCGCACTGAGGCAGTCGGGCAGGAAAAGCTAACTTTTGTAAATGTTATTTGACTACTTGATTGCGAGTTGATTAAATGAAAATCCAAAACAGGATCCCACAATTTAATGAAGGATTACATAAGGAATTGATTGACAATGGTTGGACCCCCTTGAAGGAACCAAATAATATATCAACGGCCATTTTAGCGTCGATTCCTTTTATGATTGGCGCTGGCCTATTTTCCTTCTGGATGTTGAACCTGCTATTGCCTTTTTCTTTGAAAGAGTTTGGGATTGAGGATGATGGTGTTATGATTACGATTCATCCTGGAATTATCCTGTCTTTCTTGTTATTGTTAATCATTCATGAACTGCTTCATTTGGTTTTGATCCCAAACTTCTTGAGATCAGACAACACGCTGATTGGGCTTACCTGGTTTGGCGGATTTGTTGCGACGGAGGAAAAAATTCCGAAATGCCGATTTATCCTTATTACGTTAGCACCGTTCGTTATTATTTCTATTATTATCCCCTTAATCTTAAGTGCATTCGGATTGCTGACGACATTGTTGAAAATACTCATTCTAATAAACTCACTCGCATCATCGGTAGATTTGCTAAATTTTCTCCTTGTCAGTAAACAAGTTCCTAAAAATGCGATTCTCGTAAGCAACGGGCCGAGAACTTATTGGAGAATGTAGAGGAAAACGAAGGAACCTGATGTTCAAATCATCAGGTTCCTTTTTGAGCACATAATTATAATTAAGCATAAGAAATGACAATCACTTTTTTAAATAGGCAGATCCTATCATTTATCCACTAATAGTAGTTAATGATAAAAATGAAATATATCCGATCACGGCAAGAAGGGACAGAATGATCCCAACAATACTGCAAACCAGTCCTGCGGTTGCTAATCCTCCGCCATTTTCACCTGTTTGGTTAATTTGTTTTACAGCTTTTCTTGAATAAATGATTCCGATAACTCCAAGGATTAAACCGATTAAAGGTAATAATAATGCCAAAATGCCAACCGTTAAGGATATTACTGAACTAGTGTTTGTTTGAGTGTTTTGGTCCATGTTTCATCCTCCCCCTCATTCATTTTACCACATTATTCCAACGTTTACCTATAAGAAAAGATTCTATTGCCTTCGGACAACCTGCCTGCGAAAAAACAATATCCTGTCCGAAGGTGGGATGACTTCGGACAACTTGCCAGCAAAAAAGCGACATCCTGTCCGAAGATGGGATGACTTCGGACAATCTGCCTGCGAAAAAGCAATATCCTGTCCGAAGGTGGGATGACTTCGGACAACTTGCCTGAAAAAAACGACATCCTGTCCGAAGATGGGATGACTTCGGAAAACCTGCCAGCGAAAAAGCAATATCCAGTCCGAAGGTGGGATGACTTCGGACAACTTGCCAGCAAAAAAGCGACATCCTGTCCGAAGATGGGATGACTTCGGACAACTTGCCAGCAAAAAAGCGACATCCTGTCCGAAGATGGGATGACTTCGGACAACCTGCCTGCGAAAAAGCAATATCCTGTCCGAAGATGAGGTGACTTCGGACAACCCGCCTATGAAATAGCAATATCCTGTCCGAAGATGGGATGACTTCAGACAACTTGCCAGCAAAAAAGCGACATCCTGTCCGAAGATGAAGTGACTTCGGACAACTTGCCTATGAAATAGCAATTTCCTGTCCGAAGATGAGGTGACTTCGGACAACCCGCCTATGAAATAGCAATATCCTGTCCGAAGATAGAATCACTTCGGACAACCATCAAGTGAAAAAGCGAAATCCTGTCCAAAGATAAGAGACCTTGTATCAAAGTTTAATTGATAGCGCTTTTTAGTAGAATTGATTAATTATAATCTCAGTAACATCCTAACCGTCTTAAGAATGTGCCCGTCAAAATCATCATCAAATTCTCCAATTACCGTGAAACCCTTCGCTTCATAAAAAGTCCTGCCAATCAGGTTGTCTCGTTCAACATTGATGTAAAGTTCTTTTATGCCTTCCAGCTTGGCGATCCCCTCGTTCAACAACGCTGTGCCAATTCCCTTTCCTTGGCACTCGGGATAAAGGTAAATGGCGGCGAGTTCAACTTTCCCGCCTTCTTTGACTTTAGAATAATTGGCAAAACCGACAATTTCCCCTGCAACCTCGGCAACCAGCATGAGCGAGTATTCCATCCGCCTCTTCATCATTTCGTCACTATAGGCGGAGTTTAAAAAGCTTTTCTGGATTTCTGCTGGGATAATCCCTTCATAAGTTGCGTTCCAGCTCGTTTTTGCCACCTGTTGGACTTGCTTTGTATCTTCTATTCTCATATTTCGAATGGTGTATTCCACTTTTCCATGCCTCCCTTTCTTAAAAAAGATCCTTTAAAAATCCTGCTAACTCCCGTTTATTCCGAATGACTTTCAGTTTCCGTTCATCCGCATATGTATTAAAGAAATTCGGCCTGCCAACCTGTTCGAAATGCCTATTCCACTTGAACATTTTGAATAGCATATCGTTAGTAACCTTGTAATTCGCTTTTTCAAGGCCGAGTTTTTGCAAAATAAATCGGCTGGTGATCCGGTATATCCTCGTGGAATAAGGTGGATCCAGGTAAACCTGCACGTCTGCCTGCCGGAATGTTTCATAGGTCCAGTTCTCGTTATGGACGCCTTCGATAATCCATGAATCCATATGGAGAATTTCGTCAAGGCACTCCCCCATTTCTTCCTCCGTCCTTCTCCTGTCGCCGGATGGAAGCCGTTCACGGACGACATTGTCCAGCTCGTAAAACGGAATGTCCAGCTGGCGTGAAAGCAGCCGCGCCAATGTCGTCTTTCCGCTCCCAACCGAGCCTATGATGCGGATTTTCATGTTAATTTTTCGCCATCCTTTTACTATCGCCTTGCTATTTCCTTATCGTTTTTTCTTTTTGCAAAAATGGTCTTTGTTCCTAATGAACTTGTCCATACAGGATCACGCTTTCGGAATATGCTGTTTAGTAGAAATGCAGAAAGGAGTGATCAGTATGGGAAGAAGAGAATATGATCGGCATGGAAACCAGAATTTCCTTGAGTGCTTTGGCGGCTGTTCGTTTGACGGCTTTGAAGAAGACTTCATGATGGTACCAGAAGTAGAAGCTGAATCCGAGTTTGGCCACCATCATCCCGGCAAGAAAAAACATCATCACCAACATGACCACCAAGGCGGGAATGTCGGCGGCATCAGCATGTCCACTTGCCAAAGGCTTGCGAACATCATCGGAGGAGCGGTTATTACCTCAACACCTGCCTGTGTCGTCCAGCGAAATCGTAATATTAATGCGACGATTCTTGGCCGGCGGACCCGATCCCCACTAGCGCTGCCCTTCGCCTTGTCCTTCGAAGACAATCGGAACGGCAGAACGTTGAACCTTGGCGAATCCGTTGTTCTCCAGGAAGAAATCAACCCGCTCATGACAGCCCTTCGCAAGCGCGGCATTATCGTTACGGCGGTCCACAACCATTGGCTATTTGATCAGCCTAGGCTGATGTATATGCACTGGGAAAATACAGGCGACCCCTTCCAATTCGCGCGCAATAGCTTTGAAGCAGCTAGAGAAGCAGGCTTATTCTAATACCGAACCATTAGGCATCATCCAGATTGGATGGTGCTTTTTGCCATGACCATAAGGCTTCAAAACCCAAGAACTCCCTTTGGAACAAGCGTAGTTCCTGTTTCCTCATCATATTAGACATTCATCATCCAAGCAAACAGTTTTTTCCGAATTTTCTTCATTTTGGATTATTCCTCATGTTAAGATGGAAGAATACTAAGTTTTTACATTTAGGAGGAAGCGATTTGGAAACTGCGGCAGATCAGAAAGTGATTAGGAAAGAAGTAGTGGTGAATGCACCACTCGATTTCGCCTGGTTCGCATGGACCCTCGGCGAGAGAGTTGCCATTTGGTTCGCACCGGAAACAGTGATTGACCCAAAGGTCGGAGGCGCCTATGAACTTTATTTTATACCCGGCAATAAAAACGGGATGAATACCAGTGGCTGCAAAATTACGAAACTTGAGGAAAAGAAGGAATTATATTTTACTTGGAAAGGTCCCGACCCATTCGCGGATGTAATGAACCAAGAAAATAACCTTACAGAGGTACGGGTCCATTTTGAAGAACTGGGACCAGAGCAAACAAAGGTTATCGTCAACCATATCGGTTTCCAAGAGGATGAAGCCTGGGCCGAAGCATTCGAATGGCACACTAACGCCTGGGCAGATGTTCTTGGAAGCCTAAAAACGGCTCTTGAAACAGGCAAAGGCGACCTCTGCTGCCAGCCAGATTGATTAGGGTTTAGGATTATAGCATGGTTTACTTTGCTTTTGGAGGCAATATAAAAAATCTAATCACAGCTGTCACCTTTTCAGCATTACTGCACTTTATTTATTTCTCAGGCATGTTTTTGATAGGATACTTCCAGACAACGAGTTATACCCCTGATATTGACGGCCAATGGGAAAACGTCACCTATCTCCAAAATGAAGTTGTATTTGGCACGACCGGTTCTCCCTTATTTTATTTGTTCACGTTGATTGGGGTTTCTTTCGCTGTTTGGGTGGCCCTGTTATTACATAAGCGGCTCGCCGGAAAAAATAATTAATTTTTTTTGCAAAAAAGGTTTTAAAAATGTTTCATGCGGGTAAGAAAGTAATGTAGCGTCGCAGGACAGGGATAACCGGGAATGTGATGGTTAATGGTAACAGTACATTGACTAGTGTTAATGTGGATCGGTTATCAGGTTGTCAGTGTGGACGCCTACTTTGGAGAAAGATTTGCTTTCTCGGGCGGCGGGTTTGTGGCCGCGGGGCGAAGTGTTTGAAGTCGCCCATGGTATATTTAGCAGTAGCTGCTAAATTGAGGCAGGGTATGACTGCTGAATAGGGCAAGTCTGCTCCTCATATTCCCTAGAGTGGGAATGGAGAAAGCCTATACCAGGGGGTAGAGGCTTTTTTCATGTGCAAAATGAACCTTGTATTTTGAATAAATCAAGTTTGCCGCAATCGGACGATGATTGCGGCTTTTAATTATTTCGGCAGTTTGAAGAATTGGTTAGGATTTTCTTATCGGTTCGGATTCGCTTGTAACTCGAAACCACCACCTCTGTTGTGACCATTGTCACACTTCCGCCAAGAAGCTTTGTCTAATTATTGAATATACTGGAAATCCCCTACCGCAATGTTGTTAATCGATTTATGATAACAGTGTAATCATCATATTAAAATTAATAACGAAAAGGGGAATGTTCCATGTTTAACTCTTTCTTAAGAAAAAATGATATTGCCGCCGTCCTTCTTACGATTCTTCGTTTCTATCTCGGATATGCCTGGCTGACTGCCGGCTACCACAAACTGACTGGAGGCTTTGATGCTGCCGGCTTCTTGAAAGGAGCAGCAGCCAATCCTGTGCAAGGACCGGATGGAATTGTCTACGGCTGGTATGTTGAGTTCCTGAACGCTTTCGCCATCCCGAATGTCGAACTGTTCAATGTCCTGATTCCTTGGGGTGAATTCCTTGTCGGCCTTGGCTTGATCCTTGGCTGCCTGACTAGCGCGGCCATGTTCTTCGGACTTGTGATGAACTTCAGCTTCATGCTTGCCGGTACTGTGAGCCATAACCCGACTGACATTCTGATGGGCTTCATCATCCTGGTCGCGGGCGCCAACGCAGGTAAATACGGTCTTGACCGCTACGTCCTTCCATTCATCAACAAAACAGTGCTCAAAAAAGAAAAGCAATTCCAACAGTAATCATATGTAGAAACATTGGTCCCCTTCACGCAGGTGAAGGGGGCTTTTTATTTTTAAGACTCGGTTATCCTTTATTGCTGATTGCTGATTTCCACTCCGGGGACATGCTTTCCGCGGGGCGAAGCATCTACCTGAACCAACTTCATGAGAAACATCCATGAATTCGCTTCGTGCAGCTTTGCGACGAGCTGAAGGTTCGCTTCCCCGAATAGTCTGTGGCGCAGGAGCATTCTTTATGGAGCCTCCTCGGCGTCATAGACGCCTGTGGGGTCTCCACGTGCCGCTTCATCCCGCCGGAGTCAGTCCCCTCCGTTCCAATCAACTTCATTGAAAATCAACACTCACGATTAACTGAGCCATTTTTAAAAATCTAGTTGTGACCATTGTCACAGTTTTGCCAAGAAGCTTTGTCTAATTATTGAATATACTGGAAATCCCCTACCGTAATATTGGAAACCGGATTATGATAACAGTGTAAACAACGTATTTAAATTCAAAACGAAAAGGGGAATTATTCATGTTTAACAAATTCTTAAGAGAAAACAAAGTTGCTGCCGCTCTTCTTGCCGTCCTTCGGATCTATCTCGGGTATGCCTGGCTGACTGCCGGCTACCACAAAATCACTGGAGGATTTGACGCTGCCGGCTTCCTGAAAGGCGCCGCAGCCAACCCGGTCGCCGGTCCGGACGGAATCGTCTATGGCTGGTATGTTAACTTCCTGAACGCCTTCGCCATTCCGAATGTCGAACTGTTCAATGTCCTGATTCCTTGGGGTGAATTCCTTGTCGGCCTTGGCCTGATTCTCGGCTGCCTCACTAGCGCGGCTATGTTCTTCGGACTTGTGATGAACTTCAGCTTCATGCTTGCCGGTACTGTGAGCCATAACCCGACTGACATCCTGATGGGCTTCATCATCCTGGTCGCAGGCGCTAACGCAGGTAAATACGGTCTTGACCGCTACGTCCTTCCGTTCATCAACAAGACAGTGTTCAAAAAAGCACCGCAGACACAAGAGTAAGGACCGGGTTCTGCACCCGGCTCCCATAACGAAAACGGGCCCTCCGCTTCAGCGGCAGGACCCGTTTTTATTTACTTTTGCACGGATATTCATAATTTGTTTAAATCAACAGCTTCGATCATTACTCTACTGTCCGGATATCTGAAAAGGGAAAGAAGACAAATTCACTTTTTCCAATGACGGCCGACTCCTTGATAAGTCCAAGGCCATTGCGGCTGTCCATGCTTTTCAGTCGGTTGTCACCCATGACGAACAGCGACCCTTTTGGGACGGTTAAAGGTCCAAAGTCCCCTGTCAGCTTGCCGCCGAGAAGCCTTGCCTCCTTCAGATTTTCAGAAAGATAAGGTTCTTTTATTTGTTTCCCATTTATAAATAATTGATCATTTTTCACTTCAACTGAGTCTCCCGGAAAGCCGATAGCCCGCTTCACATAATTCTCCCCGGTACCTTTGATGACAATGATGTCCCCTCTCTGGACGGAGCCCAGTTTGTTGACGAATATTTTCTCGTGATCATGAAGAGTCGGTTCCATCGACGCTCCATCGACTATATAAGGCGAGAATAAAAAGGCCCGGATTGCCAGCGCGATAATAAGAGCAATTAAAAACGACTTTCCCCAGCTCATAACTTCCTTTTTCGTTTCGATCAAAACAAACACCCGCTTCCTTTAAGGGATTATCTTGTCTGCACTTATATTCTACACTTTGTCTGCGGCTTCCTCTATCATTTTATGCCGGGCGGGGTTATTTAATTTGCAGCTGGCACAGCTTCACCATTTTGCCTAGCCTGAGCCTCTATGAATGATTTTTTTAATATCGAATAACTATTTGTATCATGCGCAATTCCGTTTTGGCACATGTATTCCCTTAAAAGCCCTTCCTTTTCAAAGCCGGCTTTATGCAAAAGTCTGTTTGAAGCCTCGTTTTCGGGGAAAACGACTGCTCCGATGCGGTTTAAGTCAAGCGCTTCGAAGCCATAGGAAAGTACTTTTGCCAATGCCTCCGAAACATATCCCTTTCGCCAATGCTCCGGATGAAGCTCATAGCCTATTTCTGCCCGTTTGTTTTTGGGGTTCCAGGAATTGAAGCCGATTGTACCTATGAGGCCGGCTTCCCCCTTCCTTTCAATCCCCCAGCGAATGCCGACTTTTTCTTCATATCTTCTTGAAAACAGCTCAATCAGGTTTTCAGCCTGCAATAAGCCATCCATCGTTTCCATTCCATAAAAGCGGGTTACCTCTTCACTTGAAAAGCAAGCGAAAAGAGCTTCCGCGTCGTCACTTCTAATTTCCCTCAGTAAAAGCCTGTCAGTCTCTAATTGTGGAAACATAGATTTTCCCCCTTTTCCTCTTCGTTAATAACATTCTGCTTTAAGTAACAAATTCCTTTAAATGCTTCCCATTAATTTCCGCCGTTATTTTCGGCGGTTCGTTTGCACCCTATAGGTATAAGAGAGTTTTGTTTGGGGTGATGTTGGTGTTAAAAAGGTTTTTGGTTGCCGGCGGAATTGTGGTTGTTGCCATGTTGGCGGGCGGCGTGTTGTTTTTGGATGATGGGGACACAGGCAGGCAGCGGACGTCGCGGGTACAGATGACGGAGGGGCTGCGGCATTTGCATGAGCGGGACGGCCATCTGCTGCGAATTACGGAATTGGATAACGTCTGGAATGGCGGGGAAACGAGGAGATTGCTCGAAAAGCACCCGAAAATTGACTGGATTTATCATAATGACCGGGATGCGAGCCATTTTGTCAAAGATGAGGCTGTCGTTGATTTCATGGGCCATCCTTCTGTGGAGGAGCTTTCGAGGATCAAGCGGGAAATTAATGGGGAACTGCTGAATCATTTCAACTCCACCTATATTTTCAAGTCGAATTCATTAAATACCAAACAGTTGATCGATTATTTTGGCAAAAGAAAAGACGTCGAGTTCGCGGAGCGGCATTATATTCTGATGCAGAACGCCCTTCCCATGCCTAATGATGTGTTTTACCGTGAACAGTACCAATGGAATCTCCCCGCGATTGGCACGGAGAATGGCTGGTCGATTTCGCGCGGCTCCAAGGATATAACGATCGCTCTTGTCGATACAGGAGTAGACCTTAACCATCCCGACTTAAAGAACAGGCTTGTCCGCGGCTATAATGTTCTAAAAGACAACAACAATCCCGATGACGATAATGGCCATGGTACCCATGTGGCAGGGATAATTGCTTCAGAGACGAATAATGGCCTTGGAGTCGCCGGGATTACATGGTTCAATAAAATCATGCCGGTCAAAGCAATGGGTAAAGACGGTTATGGAACAACATTTGATATTGCCAAGGGAATTTACTGGGCAACTGACAACGGCGCGAAGGTAATCAACCTTAGCCTTGGCAATTACCAGCCTTCCCGCGCTTTGAAGGAAGCGATTGATTACGCGCACAAGCGTGATGTGGTTATTGTAGCGGCAGCGGGCAACGACCATTCCCGACAGCCGACGTATCCCGCTTCCTATCCACAAGTGCTGGCCGTTTCCGCTGTCGACCATGACGGCGGGCTCGCGGAGTTTTCGAATTATGGCACCTATGTTGATGTGGCGGCACCGGGCGTTTATATTCCGAGCACCTATTTCCGCAGCCGATATGCCGCGCTGTCTGGAACATCAATGGCCTCCCCGCATGTCGCCGGCCTTGCAGGATTAATCCGTTCTGAAAATCCAAAGCTTTCAAACAGGCAGGTCGCAAGGATTATTAAAAAATCGGCGGCCGACACCGGCCTCAAAGGCCCGGACGCCCAATTCGGAAGCGGCATCATCGATGTGAACCGTGCTCTGCAGATGGCGCGCGATATGAAGAATCCGCCCCGCCGCCCGGGAGCAGCAAACCAGTTATTTGATTTGTTCAGACGATAATTTAATGCTAATTTCGAAAGCCCCCTTTTGGCGGGCTTTTTCTTTTTATTAGCTGGCTTCTTTTTTTATATGACTCAAGGAGGTATTTACTTTTGCAAAAATGGCCTCACGATTGGTTTTTGAGGCCATATGATATTAGCAGCTTTAAAAAGTTGGAATATTCATAATAATCTTGTTTCCAACGTATATTAATTACGTACCAATATTATGATTAAGGAGGTGTTTTTTGTGAAACTGGGAATCCTTTTTCTTAAACTCGCCGCTCTTTACTTTTTAATTGGCGTCGGGATGGGCATTGGCATGGAGATGGCCGGCGATCACAGCCTCATGGGCGCTCACGCCCACATTAACCTTGTTGGCTGGGCTTCAATGGGACTCTTTGGCGTTGTTTACGTCCTCTTCCCGAAAGCAGGCGAAACACTGCTCGCCAAACTTCATTTCTGGCTTTATAACATTTCATTGCCATTATTCATGCTCGGCCTTATCTTCCTGCTCCTAGGTAACGAATCACTCATGTTCCTGCTCATGATCTTCCCGAACCTTCTCGTCCTTTCCGTCCTCCTATTCGTCATCAACATCTTCAAAAATGTCAAAGCAGAAGAACTCAACCGCTACCTTGGCAGATAGCAAAGCAGGGCACCGCTAATTGGCCGAGGATTTGCGCATTGCTCAGAGCGTCATCTCTTCACTGAAATCGGCCAAATAAAAAAAGACGGGTGGGGGAACCCGTCTTTTTGGTTTGTATGTTTTTGGTTTAGCTTGGGACGCCTTGGGTTTTTTCGTTGAAATAAGCGCTTTTGGATGGTTTGATGATGGTTGTTAACAGTATGATTGAGAAAGCCGCTCCGACTACGGAAAATGCGATGCAGACGAATTGGACGGTGAACCATTCTGCCAGGAACCCCACTACAAGTGTCAGGCAAATCTGGATGAGGCCTTGGGCCATTTCAGCGACACTGGCGAATCTTCCCATCAAGTCAATCGGGACTTTATTTTGGAAAAATGTTGCATATCCTGCGGTCGCAAACGCCATAAAGAAGCCGAGAAACACGAACGACGCCGTCGCGGTAAAAAAGTCAACAGACGAATAAAAAGCGATATAGCCTACTGATTGAAGCAGCATCCCGCCGCCAAGATAATATTTCAGCGGGATTTTCTTCGCCGCCATCGCAGCGACAGATGATCCGGCCAGCGCGCCAACTCCCGTGATACTGACTATCAAACCATAATCCTGTGTCGATAGGGCAAGATGTTTTTTAATGAACGTTACTTCCTGCGGGTCAAGCGCGTAACCAATTAAGGTCGCTCCCTGGTACAGTAAATAAATGGCGATGAATAGCTGAGCGCCTTTAACAAAGTTTCTGACTGCCTTCCAATCCTGGACCAATGTTTCGAGCCGAATCCGCTCCCTTGCATCCTGATTCTCTTCATCGACATTAGGCAAAAGGTAAATAAAGAAAGCACAGATGATAAATGAAATGGCATTGATAATGATGCAGATGTCCGTTCCGGCCAACATGATGAGCGCTCCGGCAATCGCCGGTCCGAGCAGGAACGCGCCAGATGCTGTCATGCTCATGATCGAATTAAAGCGCTGGCGGTTTTCTTCAGGGACCAATTTTGCAATATAAACGGTCGAGCTAGGTCCGAAAAACGCTCCAGCCACGTTAATTAACAGCATAATAAAGTAAATAAGCCAAAGTGAATCCGTAAAAGGAATGATGATGACCAATAGTCCCCTGACTATGTCGGTTGCGATCATCAACTTCCGTTTGTTTACCCGGTCAATGACACTGCCCGACCAAGTGTTTGTGATTAACACCGCGATTGGCCTGATAATGTACAGGCCAGCGACTGCTGCAGCCGATCCGGTTAAATCCAGGACGGCAATATTCAGGGCAATCAAATAAATCCAGCTGCCTAAATATGAAACGCCAATCCCCGCCAATAACAGAATCGGGTTTTTCCATGAACTCATTCCCTCACCCTTTTCCTTCCATTTATCCCAGTGTATCACTTTTTCCCTTTTATTAAAAAGAATATTCAGACAGAAAAAGGACCCCTACAGAAAAAATTGCTAAATATTTCCCAAGCGAATGTGCGTTTGGTGAGAAGAACACACTCCCTTTAAATGGATATATTTCAATTAATTCGTCCCATTTATTGTGAAAGATTTGGAAATAACCTAAAAAGTTATCGATAAAACGAAAAAGTTATTGATATATGAAAAAATTTTGCGATACCTGCTGAAAAGTTGAGCGATAAAATGAACGGAACGAAATTATTTCCCATAACCACCAGCCACCCACTTAAAATGGATGGATCTTCATACATAAATGGGGGCAGCAGCCATTTCAGCCACAAAAAAAAGCCGCCGAAGCAGCTTTTCTTACATTTCCTTTACTGAATGGAAAGCATTTCCCATCCAACCTCACAATAACATTAAAATCTTGAAACACTATCCCACAATTATTCTGGAAGCTTCTCATAGGCCATGAGGCGGATGACTTCCTCGTGCTGAGGGTATTCGCGCAAAAGTTCTTCCTGCGTGAACATTTCAAAGTCCTTAAATTCAAATCCTGGCGATACCATGCAGCCAACAAGAGCAAACGCATTCTCCTGCAAAACAGATGAACCGAAAATCGTGTTTTTCGGGACAAGCAGCTGAAGCACTTCCCCCTTCTCGAGGTTCAAACCAAGGCGGACTTCCTCATACTCTCCATTTTCATGGATCATATGGACGGACAATGAATCGCCAGCATGGAAGTACCAAAGCTCATCCGACTGCAGCCGGTGGAGATGAGATATGTTCCCCGTGGTCATCAGGAAATAGATACTTGTATATAGCACCCTCTCCCGCCCCGGGACTTCTTCCCCGGATTTATAGGTCTGCCTGTAGAATCCTCCCTCAGGATGCGGTTCAAGTCCCAGCTGATTTATCCAGTATTCTGCACTGTGCTTTTCCATCAATATGCTCCTTCGACTGTCTAATTGTGAACAATTTTCCCAACCGTATTGGAACGGAGGGCTGTTTAGGCAAAATAAAATTCTGTACACGTTTCATTTTTGCTTCAATATTTTGCAAAAGTCAACCTATATAGGTTGAAGTAAAGATTAATACTCAAACGGGAACGTAGTGGTTGATTTCCACTCTGGGCATTTCGCTTTCCGCGGGGCGTCAGTGGAGCCTCCTCGTCGCGCCGCTCCTGCGGGGTCTCCCCTTGCCGCTCAATCCCGCAGGAGTCTTCATGCCTGAGCTCCAATCAACCAGCTTATTCAAATAAAATAGTTTAATTATTAAGTTCAACCTATATAAGTGCAAGTATTTTTTGGATGCAAAAAAAGTTTATTTTCCTCCAAGGCACTTTTAGATGTTTATTTTGCCCAAAGAAAAGCCTTCAAACATCCTGCCTCCATACGGCTTTAGGATTTCATCGACGATGTCGATAAGCAGATCCTTCGCACCGGTCCTGTAAAAGGCATCAAGTGCATTAATCAATCGCTCCGCGAACGGTTCATCATAGTGTTTTAAGGAACGGACGACCCATTTCGATGTCCCCTGCCATTTCCTATTCGTCCTCAGCACGAACTCAACCGCCAAGTCTGCGAGCGCATTGGCGATAAATAACTCTTCGCCCCTGTCATTGCAGCCGATAAAATCATCAAGCAAATCTGTAATGAAATATCGCTTTGTAATGATGGTGTCCTCGGGCCATTCGTCCGGACCCGCCTCCATCAGTTGCCTCGCTTCTTTCCGAATCGGGTCGAGCACTGCCTCTCCTTTCAAAACAATCCCTTCGGCAACCATTCGCGGCATCGTTGGCTTCGCATCCTCTTTATCCATTTCAAAAAAATGCCTGTAGGAAGTGAGATTATGGACAAACAACTCAATCGGCCATCCTTCATCCACCAGCGATTCCCGATAAGAGAATGGGATAGCCTCATCAAAAATGACGATGTCCAAATCCGAAGTTTCCGTCGCTTCCCCACGGACAACGCTGCCAGCCAATATGGCAGCTTCACAATCCGGATACCGTTTCGTAATAAATGCCTGTGCTGCCTCAAGCGGTTCGCGTCTCGCCATCTTGCCACCCCCACCGATTCCTCTAATAACTCCATAGTATAGAAACCCGCCTGTCCAGGGCAATAGGGAATCTTTATGTTCTTTAGCAAA
This sequence comes from Bacillus sp. B-jedd, assembly GCF_000821085.1. GTDB lineage: Bacteria > Bacillota > Bacilli > Bacillales > Cytobacillaceae > Bacillus_D. The sequence goes on along the minus strand of NZ_CCXR01000001.1, from coordinate 949,967 downwards.
AATAAAATGGAAAAACATGGTGACAAATCAGAATAAAAAAGTGTAAAATTACACTAAAATCATATACCATCTGAGGTGCTTAAATGAAAATAGCCGGGAAACTTCTTTTAGGCTTTATTACGATCATAAGTATTGTTTTTGGGTACGTACAATACAAATTCAAAACAACAGAAAGGGCAGTAATTGAATATTTAACAGTTCAGGAACAGCTTCCTAGGGATTCTTTTCACACCGAAGCGTTCATAGCTCATTTGCCTGGCTCCCTAAACTGGATGGTGTCTGTCAGGACTGAAGACGAAAGCAATGTGCACTATTACTATTTGAACGATGAAGGCAGGCTTGTTCTAGAATCGATTACTATTAACGGAACCGAGAACGTATTAAACAAAGTCCTAAATTAATTTATTCCGGGAAAAAAAAGCCCGGCGACTCTAAGTCGCTCGGGCTTTATCCATAGGCTCAATTAAAGGTGGAGGGTGACTTTCGATGAAATTGATTGGAACGGAGGGGACTGACTCCGGCGGGATGCAGCGGCACGTGGAGACCCCGCAGGCGTCTAGGACGCCGAGGAGGCTCCACGGTCCGCCCCGCGGAAAGCATGTCCCCGGAGTGAAAATCAACAATCAGGGATAACTTAGCCTATCCATCTATATATTAATGGCTGGCATACGCTTCATCGACATGCTTGACATGCTGATGGTTCGCAGCGATAAAAATGACCGACAACAGAACGAACCCAGCTCCGACAAAAAACGGCACACTTGGATTGAACCATTCGGCGAGTTTTCCAGCCAGGAACGGCGCGATGGCACCGCCGATGAACCGAAGGAAGCTGTAGGCCGCCGAGGCGGTTGCCCGCTCAACTGGCGCAGAGTTCATGACTGCGGTAGTGATAAGAGTATTGTTATTCCCAAGTAGCGCGCCTGCAAAAATGACCGAGGCGATGATGACCCATTGCGTCGAAGTCCAAATGCCCATCACCGCGAGAACAAGTGCGAACAACGACAGCATGAGGCACATCGCTTTCACAGTCCCAAACCATTTTTGCAAAAACGGCGCCGTAAAAACAGAGGTAATCGCAAGCAGGAGGCCCCAGCCAAGGAATACATATCCGATCCCGTGTTCATCCAACCCCATCACAAATGGCGCGAATGCTAGCAAAGTGAAAAAGCCGAAATTGTACAACGCCGCCCCGATTCCGAACACCAATAGAGCGCGGTGTTTTAAGGCACGAAATGGATCTTTGATTGAAGATTTCACTTTCGGCGCGTCAGGTTGTGACTTTGAGCCCGGCATGAGAGTGATCAAACCGATGAAGGCAATCACCATTAATGCGGCAACGCCGAAAAATGGCCCCCTCCAAGACATGCTGCCGAGCCAGCCGCCAAGCAGCGGACCGACTGAAATGCCTAGTCCGATGGCCGCTTCATACAGGATAATCGCCTTGGCGGTGCCGCTTTTTGAAAGAGAGACGATTGCGGCCAATGCAGTCGCAACGAACAAGGCATTGCCCAGCCCCCAGCCCCCGCGCAAGCCGACGAGCGCCCAAATATTATTTGAAAGACCGCCCATCCCGGAAAATACCGCGATGATGACAATCCCCGAAAGCAATGTCCATTTGATGCCAAGCCTTGAAGAAATCATCCCGGTAACCAGCATCGCAACGGCCATGACCGCATTATAGCTTGTAAAAAGCAAGGTGACCTGGCTTGGTGTCGCGTGAAGCTGCTCCCCGATGGCGACAAGAATCGGATCGACAAGGCCAAGCCCCATAAAAGCGATGATACAGGCAAAAAAGACCGCCCAGACTGCCTTTGGCTGGCTAAGTAGCGAGCCTTTTGATTTTTTAACTGCCTGAGCGTCCGCCACAGGAACAGCAGATCCCGTTTGTTCTAGTGTTGGCATATTCATTTCCCCTTTTTCTATGATGCAAATAAATTAGTTGTATTATGAAACCACATTATTGTATTATACAACTATTATAGGATTTGTCAATATGCCATGGAGAGTGAACGGTTCCCGATCCGGCCAGGAAAAATTTTAATATTAGGGTGCTTATGATACGATTAGTATTAGAAAGTAAGGAAAAGCGAGGATTTAGCCATGGAAGACAAAAGTTTGGAAATTATCGATCTCGAGCTGGCCCTCCTCATCCGGCGCATCACGTCCGCCAACCGGAAAATCGGCCATCTTGATCGTTCCGCCTACTTGATTTTGTACCGGATTCTTTCCGACGGACCGGCTGGGGTGAAGACTCTTGCAGAAGAATCTGACCTCGATATTTCGACTTTAAGCCGGCAGACGGCCGCTCTCGAGCAAAAAGGCTTTGTCGAGAGAATGCCCGATCCGCTTGACCGCAGGGCGTATTCCCTGCAAATAACCGAACTTGGCAAACAGGAATTTTTCGAGCACAGGAAACTGAGATTCGCTGCCCTGGCCGAGAATTTTAAAAGCTGGTCTGAAGAGGAACAAAGGCAATTCGCAAGCCTTTTGCAAAAATACAACCATCCTTTTAAAAAGAAATGAAGCGGAGTTTTTGCTAAAATGGAAAAAGGCTTATCTCTTAATATGGCGATAAGCCTTGAATTTTTTGCAAGGAGATTTTAAATTTTATCGTAGCTTTTTAGAATAGGTTCCCGCAACGCACTCATTACTGGCACGGTGCCGGATTTTATGTAAAGGCTTTTCAGGAAGTTCTTAGCGTTCGCGACTAAATTCCAATAGTGTTCTTCCCCTAATACCTCCCGGCTAATTTTTATTTTTTCGGGTGTATTTTTCAGTAATGCTACCACTTCGTTCTGATCAAGCCCTCTTTGCAGCATGGCCACGATTGGAACGACCACTCGTTCTTCCTCCTGGCGGATATAGACGGACTCGCTGACGAGCATTTTATCCCACAACACCTGTAGGAGGCCAGAAAAATCTTCACTGCCAACTTTTTGGTTTTTGACGAGTTCATCAATGGCGTCCGCCGCATGGGCGATGCTGTGCGCCCAACCTTTGCCGGGTACAAAGCCCCTTAAATCCCTCTCCGCCTGTATGTACTCTAGCAGACGTTCCTTCGCCGTTTCCACCATGCTTGCGGGCAAGATATCATCCTCCCCATCCTTATATAGGATCAGAGCGATCAGCAGGGATGTAAACGACCTGGTGAAAACTGTGTCCGTCCCCTTCTCACCGATCCCTTTAAAAAGGTATGACTCACTCAGGGATGACTCGAACAAATTGATTAACTGCTCCTCCTCCAATTGTCCCTCCAGAATCATTTTGCAAAAAGAACCGTAGATCAGCTTGTCCCTCAGCACGCTGTCAGCCGATCCGATATGTGCGAGCATCGATTTCACAATGTGCTGTTTCTGTTCCCCGACCACACTCGCCCCCGCTTTAACCTTTAGCAGGACTGTTTTCAGTTCTTCTTCCGTGAAAAGAATTTCATTTAAAAAAGTCATCATGCTCCTCCCCCCTTTTTTTTGCAAAAATGCTCCATTTACAATTCTATCAAAAAAACGGAGCGTGGCGAATTTGCCATACTCCGTTTAAATTGATTTTAAACTATTTCGTATAAATCGCATTTGAGAGGAGTCGGAATAGGTAATCGGTGTGGTCGCGGAATCCCGCTTCAAGACCGATCAGGGTAACGTCCTTCCCATCCTCTTTTACAATCAAAGGCTGTGACTGGACATCCGGGCGCCCTCTCCAGTGGCCGGCGAGGAAGTAATCCTGGCTGTTGTCAAATGTCGCAGCAACCTCATCATTGCCAACGACCGTATACCAGGCAGGTCGGTAGACGAAGCCAATGTCATCCTGGCCATACCCCGCTCCAAGTCCGGTGCCGCTGTAGTCGACCTTCACAATCCCGTTGCTGTTCCCGCCGCCGGTATTCACCACATTATCCGTCAAACCAAGCGTCTTTGTCGCACGGGATGCTCCCGCTCCGACTGCGATGTACTTCCCGCCGTTTTCAAGGAAACTGTTCAAGTTCGCTTTAAACGTCTGCAGCTGGGCGGCCTCTTGGAATCCAAACTCTTTATTGGCCGCGCTTAAATTGGTCGCGATCAGGCTTTCCGTCCCGCTGTAGACAAATACATTGAACCCGTCTAGCCCTTTTTCTGCGACTTCAACCGGCGATACTTCGGCAACATCAAAGCCAAGGCGCTTCAAAGCAAGTTTCGTCCCCGCATGGGACTGAGCCTTGCCCATTCCGCCGTCCTTCAGAATCGCTACCTTCAGGCTTTCCACTGCTGCGGCATTGGCCGGAATCTTCGCAGTGCGGATCTGCAAGCCGGATACCTTCACCTCTGCAAAAATTTCATTCGCTGCCGCGTCGGCGTAAAAATTACCCTCTGCGTCACGCTTCACCGTTACACCTTTTGCCAAAAGCTTATTGGCCAGCTCGACCGCTTTGACAGAGCTGTTTGGAATGAGGAATGGCCCTTTTCCGGAAACTGAGCCGTTCCCGCCGACATTGTTCACTTTCGAGGCTACCACTTCAACTTTTTCATGGACTGGATTAGCTTCAAATCCCCACAACTCTGGCAGGCTCCAGGCGGAAATATCGTACATTGCACCGATATCATTCGAAATGTCTTCCCCGTCCCAAAGCATTGTGTTCGCGAGGCCGGCTTTAGCCTGGTCCATTTTGACGAGATACGTCCCTTTCGCATAGGATTTCCCGCCCGCTGTAAATACCTTTGATGCCTGGACGACTTCGATGTCATTTTTGAGCAAATGGCTGACCGCCTTTACCGTCACGGTCGGATCCTTTTCATCCACTGGCAAAATATAAGCCTGCGGGAAATGGCCTTCCTTATGGTTCGGGTGCACGAAGTTGATGCCACGCTTGAAGATTTCAATCTGGTCTTTGATCATCTCTTCTTTATTTTCAGTGGCGAACTTCAGCGCGCCCATGATCGCGTCGTACATCCACTGGACACCGTCCTCATTATTGGTCGGAGCTTCAAGTGTGTGGCCATAAGCGCCATGGTACATCGCATACATCGGCGTAAAGATTGGCGGATAGTCGTCCCATCCGGCCGAGTCATCGCGCTGAGGGATATACGTCCCTTTCATATCCTGATAAAGCTTCCCTTCATAGGCGCCCTTATTGCCCATGATTTCCGCTTCCATCGCTTCAGCCTGTCCAAAAGCCCACTTCTGGTATAGATCGTATTCATAGTTTGGATTATGCGGCGGCGTGCACGGCTCAATCAGCCCCTGCAGGTTCGGCCCGTAATTTTTCACATAGCCGTGTGTATCAAGGAACACCATCGGATTCCATTCCTTCAGAAGGGCGACCGTTTCCTGCGTTTCAGGCTGCGACTGGGTAATGAAGTCGCGATTCAGGTCGATCCCTTCGCCGTTGAAACGAGTCGCATCCACCCTGCCGTCCGGATTCTGGACGACATTAAAAATCAAGATATTATTTTGCAAAATTTGCTTGGTAGTCTGGTCGTTTTGAGTCGCGAAGCGCTCAATCAACTGGATGACTGCATCACTCCCGATGAACTCAGTCCCATGAATAGAACCGTTGATCATCACAGGCACCTTGAAGTCGGGATTGGCCGCGATGAAATCCTGTGCCTTTTGTGGATTTTTAAACATCTGCTTCCTTAATGACTGGATTTTGCCGAACTTCCCCTGCGCTTCTGGATCGGCGATTGTTACAACATAGAGTGGATAACCTTTTGAGGAAGTCCCTTTTACCTCCACCTTCATCCTGTTGGACTGCTTGTTGATCTCCTCCAGCTTCTGGCCGATTTTCGAGAACTTCATAAAGTCATAGTTTTCACTGTTAAACTTGCTGCCATCCTGCTCCTCATTCACATTGACGTTGACCCATTTTACCTCGCCCGCCAATGCCCCCGACCATGGCACTGTCACAAGCAGGCTCGCTGCCAATAGGCTTGAAACCACCTTTTTCTTCTTCAATGTTACCCCTCCCGATTATGTATATTACATTCAATCGCATGTATAAATATACGATAGATAGTATTTTAATTACTTTTGCGCTGAAATACAATAGGTTTTTTTAACTAATCCGAATATTTTTAAATTAGGTATATTGGTCTCTATTTTCGGTATTTTTTGCAAAATAAAGGCTCTGTCCACGAAGTGCGGTTCAGCGCTTACTTATATCATATATTCATTTTTTGCCTAAAGGTCCTGCCCGTTCTATTCGTTCGTTTCTTAGGCTGGTTCATCATACCTTACATACGTGCCCCCAATAAAGTCATGAATCGCCCTTTTGTCCTCTCGAATCATTATCATGAACGCGCTGACAATGATGGAAATGCCGAATGTCACCCCGCCCACGATGTATTTCCCGACGACTTCGCGAAGCAGCATATCGACCAGATTTACCGGCCTGTCATCCTTGAACTTCCGGATCCGGATTTTAAAAATCCTTTTGCCAATCACATAACCGCCCCAGACCACAGGCGTGATTGTCGAATAAATCAGCGTAGCAATTTGCCACGGATAAGAGCTCGCCCACTCCAGTTTCATCTCTCCCGCGATCAAATACACAACGAGTCCTATGACCGACGATACAATAATTGAATCAAGAAACCCCGCTAAAAAACGTGTGCCAAAACCGGCCGGCTTGTGTATCTCCATCTAAACTCCCCCTTTACGAATTAATATTAACATAATTTTACAAGTATTCATTTATGGTAACTGTTTATTTTGCAAAAAATTTCTGATTTTCCAGGCAAAAGGGATGAATAAAGAACAGGTGTTCGTGTATAATAGGAATAGAAAGAAGGTGTTCAAATGAATGGAATGCTGCTCCGTTCGATGGAAGAAAACATGCCTCTTGAAGTCATTTACCTATCGCAGAAAAACGAACTGTCCCAGCGCAAAATGATTATCCGCGCCATCCGCGGAAACGATGTGTACGCCTATTGCCTTCTGCGCAACAAAATGCGGACGTTCAAACTCGAAAACATCCTGTCCGCCCGTCCGGATAAAACACGCCGCGCGGGTTGAATAATACTGCGAAGCGGATAGTTAGCCGTGGATAAAACCATCCCCCTATCCGCTTTAGAAACAAAAAATGCACCTTCAATCGCCAGGTATGTCTAACGATTGAAGGTGCAGTTCATTAGCTTGTGTCTCTTCTCTCGGGTCTTCCTTCAGGCCTGATTCTTATCTTTTCGATGCTTCAAATAATAAAGACCCTCTGCAAGCAGGTTCGAGCCCATAAACAGAAAATTCCCTTGGACATTAAAAGTCAGTTGCTGTTCTTCGAAGCTCATTCTTTCAACCATTTCGCTTTGGCTGATTCCTTTTCGCTCGTTTCGCCTTCTTCTTTCCTTCAATTGCTTTATATATTGATATTGAAATGGCAAAAATAGCAACGATAACAAAAGGTAAGCTGCCGGAACCCATAGAAAACGCAATTATATCATCCCCTCACCGCTATATTCCTGCCGAATCGATGATTTCATCCTATATCCATTATCCCCCAACTTTAAATATTTGTCTATATTTGGCAGATAAAACAAGTTGAACGAATTCCATCTGTTGGCGAAACTACATGAGGAGCGGAACAGTGCTAAATGCCTTTTATTCTATAGCGCAGAGATGCTTTCTCCTCAAACCGGCCGGTCCATTTCATACAGGCGGCGGTACCGTTCACTTTCACGCAGAAGTTCTTCATGGGTGCCATCCAAAGTAACCTCGCCGTCATCCATGAACAAAATCCGATCCATTCTTTCCATACCGGCGAGGTGATGGGTCACCCAAATCATGGTTTTACCCTCTAGCGCCTGAAAAATATCTGCGAGAAGCTTGTTTTCGGTGATTGGATCCAAACCGACGGTCGGTTCATCCATTATGACGACTGGCGTTTTTTGCAAAAGAATCCGCGCCAGCGAAATCCGCTGCCGTTCCCCGCCTGAAAAACGCCGCCCGGCCTCACTCATTCCTGTCCGGTAACCATCAGGAAGCCCTGTAAGCATGTCATGGAGCCCTACCTTGTTAGCCGCTTCAAACACTTCTTCATCGGAAGCGCCCTCATTTCCAAGCCTAATATTATTCATGACGGATGTGTTGAATAAATAAGCCTTCTGGTTCAGAACGGCAATCCAGTGAGGAATCTCCCCGACTATTTCACCTGTCCGCCTTCCGTTTAAAAGCACCTCGCCTTTCGTTGGCAAAAGCTGCCCATGAATCAGTTTCAGCAATGTCGATTTACCGGAGCCGCTTGGCCCTAGAATGGCGATCTTTTCCCCTTGTCTAACATTTAAACTAAAATTGGAGATGACACTCTCGCCATCTTCATAGGCAAAAGAAACTTCCTTCAGTTCAATCTCTGCCTGGGAAGCTTTATAAGCAGCTTCTTCTTCATCCTTACTCCACTTGTGAACGCTGCCGCTTTCCATCCCCTCAAGCCTTCGAACAGAATCGCTGTAGATTGTCACGTCCCCAGCCGCCGTCGACAGGGGCAGAAACGATTCAAGCAGCGACAGCATCGCAAGCGAGAAGGCCGCAATTAGTGTTGCGGGAATTTCTCCTTCCTCAGCTGCCCCGGAGGCCCAATAAACAGTCGCGACCACCGTAAAACCGAGGATCCCGTGCTGCAAAAGGTCACGCCAGTCGACGAAGGACTGCCGCTGTTTTTCAAGTTCCAGCAGGTCGGCCTGCCGCTGTTCATGCCGGCGAATGAATTCTTCCTCCCGGCCGCTGAAAAGCCAGTCGCCGAGTCCGAAAACAGCATCGGCTGAATCCGAATATAGGACGTTGCGCAGTCGCTTCATCTCGCCATTCTTTACCCGCATATATAGGAAGGAGACAATCGGGCCGGCAAAAACAAGCAGGCCGCACAAAATCGCCAGCACAATTGCGAATTGAATTGAAAATGCCCCGGCGAACAAAATAACCACCGTATATACAGCCAGGGAAACAATCGCCGGCAGCAATGTTTTTAAGTAGAAGTCCTGCAGATGTTCTATATCATCCGCCAATGCGCCAAGGATGTCTCCCGTCCGGAATTTCGATCTCAGGAAGACGGCCTGGGGTTCAACAATTTTATAAAGGCGCAGCCTCATCGCCGAAACGATTTTCAGGATAAATTGGTGGTTGGTGAGGCGTTCGGCATAGCCGATGGCCGCCCTGCCGATCCCGAAAGCGCGGACGCCGACAATCGGCACATACACCATCAGTATCGACTCGGGGCGGGTGGCTGATTTTGAAATAAGAAATCCCGAAGAAAACATTAGACTGCCGCCGAACAGGACGGTCAGTGCGCCAAGCAAAATTGCCAGTGCGAACAGCCAGCGGTGCCGGAGAATATATGGTTTGATCCATTTATCGGTTTTCATTCCCAGCCCTCCATTTGCGCCTGGCACAGCTTGTAATAAAATCCCTTTCTGGCCAGCAGTTCTTCATGCGTCCCGCTTTCGGCTAATTTCCCCTCGTCCAGCACAAGGATGAAATCCATGTCCCTCATCCAGTGAAGCCTGTGTGTCGCCAGGAAAACAAGCTTACCTTCAAATAAGTTCAGCATCGTTTGCTTCAGTTCATATTCGGTCTCGATATCAAGATGGGCAGTGGGCTCATCGAGCATCGTAACAGGGCGGCTCCCGAGGAAGGCGCGCGCCAGAGCAACACGCTGTTCCTGGCCGCCGCTCAGCATCCTGCCGCCTTCACCTATCAACGTATGAATTCCCTCAGGCAAGCGGGCGATGATATTAGACAATCCTGCCGAGTCTGCGGCTTCCCTCACCTCCGCTTCCGTTGCCTCAGGCTGGTAAAAGCGGATATTTTCGAGCAGTGAGCCGGAAAAAACGTACGGATGCTGAGGAATGTACGTCAGCTGCTTTTGCCAAAAGGGGTTGGCAAAAGAACTGAGTCGCTTTCCGTCAATGGAGATTCTGTCTGCCTCCGCCTGCAAGAAGCCGCTCAGCACATCGATCAACGTTGACTTACCAGCACCACTCGCACCGATAATGCCGATTTTCTTCGCACCCGTTACCGTAAAGCTGATTCCTCCGCCGTCCAGCGCTGCATATGGCAGTCTCAGGTTTTCAACGGTAAGTTTTGAATCTGCCTTCCAGTCTGGCAGTCCTTCATTCCCTAAAACCGCAGGCCCTTCCTTTTCCAAAATTGAGCGGATTTTCCCACCTGCTTCTTTTCCGTCAAGGGTGGCATGGAAATCCGCTCCGACCTCCCGGATCGGCAGGAAGTATTCCGGCGCAAGAATCAGGACGGTCAACGCCGTCTGCAATTCCATCGTCCCGTTAATCAACTCTAGCCCGAGAAAAACAGCGACGGTCGCGACGGAAAGCATCGTGAAAAACTCAAGGGCAAAGCTTGATAAAAAAGCGAATCTTAACGTGGACATCGTCGCTTTACGGTACTGTTCGCTGACCTTTCCGATTTTTCCGGCATGGCGCCGGCTGATTCCAAGGTTTTTCAGTGTTTCCAAGCCACGGAGCGAGTCGACGAAATGATTCGCGAGCACTTGATAGGAACTGTATTGCCGGCTTGCTTTTTCTTTCGCCGCCAGTCCTAGCAATATCATGAAAACGATCAGGATTGGCAAGGCGATGATCAGGATGGCCGCCGAGCGGACATTCTGGAAAAAGACAAATCCACAGACCGCCGCGGGAATCAAGATGGAGCTGGCCAGTTTTGGCAAAAAGAGCTCCAGGTAGCGCCGGTATTTCGGAATTCCCTCCATCAGTAATGTCACTGTCTGGCCGGAGCCTTCTGCGGCGGCAAACCTTGGGCCTAGGACGAACAGCTTTCGCAAAAGCTGCTCCCTTAAACGGGTGCTCGTTTCAGCTGCAAACCTAAAGGCAAGTTTCCGTTTCAGCATCGCGAGGAAATGGCGCAATACTAGTGCGCCTAGGAAAATCCCCAGTTTTCCTGCAGAGGAATGAAACAAATCTCCCCCAAATAGGGAGGAGATTGCATCAGCCAGAAAATAGCCCTGTATGATGATCATGGCTGCCTGGAGGACAGTCAGCCCCGCCAGTACAGCCATGACCGGCTTGAAACCTTTGGTGGAGAACAATGTTGGATCCATCAGTAGGTTAAATGCTCCTTCGCAGAAACTCTTTTTCTGAAAATATAGTAGCTCCAGGCTGTATAGCCAAGTACGAATGGCAAAATGGTCACCGTCACAATCGTCATGATTTTAAGGGAATAGGGACCACTCGCTGCGTTGTAAACGGTAAGGTCGAACGCCTTGTCAATCGAGCTGATCATCACCCGCGGGAATAGGCCGATAAAAATCGCCGTTACGGTTGAGGCAAGCCCAATCCCTGACATTGTGAATGCCAGGCCTTCCTTTTTTTTGCTAATAAAAATGTAGGATAGCCCATAGGCGAGCACAATGATGTTCATTAGGATGAGCTCAGGCACACGGCGCACGACAAAGATATCAGTCATTGTCCAGGACAGCACGACAAAAACGACAAGAGCGCCTAGGACGAACGGGATGACTTTCATCGCCATTTCCCTCGCCCTTTTCCTGATGCTTCCTTCCGTTTTCAGGGATAGGAAGTAAAGACCGTGCAGGAAGCAAAGCAATGTTACTGTCAGGCCGCCCCAAACGGAATAGATGTTAATGAAATCCGAGAAGCCCGCAGTCATATTCATGTCTTTCTGGATTGGCATTCCCTTCAGCATGCTTGTAAACAGGACTCCGAGCAGGAATGGCACCAGTAGGCTGCTCATGAAAATCGCCCAGTCCCAAGTGTTCGTCCACAAAGCGTTCGGGCCTTTGCGGCGGAATTCGAACGAAACGCCGCGCGCAATCAGGCAGAGAAGGACAACAAGAAGCGGCAGGTAATATCCGCTGAACATCGTCGCATACCAGTGAGGAAACGCCGCGAAAATCGCTCCGCCACCAGTCAATAGCCAGACTTCGTTCGCATCCCAGACAGGGCCGATTGTATTGACCATGACTGTACGCTCAAGCTGGTCACGGGCAAGGAACCTCGTTGCCATGCCGACCCCGAAATCAAAGCCCTCGAGAAAAAAGAAGCCGATAAAAACAACAGCAATGATAATAAACCATAATTCACTCAATTCCATATTAGGCACCTACCCCTTCAAATGGATCGGTTGTCACCTTAGAATCCGTACCGGACGCGAATTCAGGACCCTTTTTAATTTTGCGCACCATTAAATACACCATGGCGCCAGCGAGAATCGTGAAAATAAGCATGTACATGATGAGCGAGAAGAGAACCGCTCCCGCTGAAACGTTCGGCGACACTGAATCGGCCGTCGTCATCAATCCAAAGACGGTCCACGGCTGGCGGCCGACTTCTGTCATGATCCATCCCATTGTATTGGCGAGGAATGGGAACGAAATCGCCGGCAAAAGCAGTTTGAGGAAAAGCGCGCTTTTCTCGAGAGCTTGTTTCCTCCATAAATACAGGCCAGCAAGGGATAGGAGAATCATGCCGACGCCGAAACCGATCATCAGCCGGAAGCTCCAATACGTTGTTTTGACGGGCGGGATGTAATTCGTCCCTTCGCCAACAGTTGCGTCGTATTTGGCTGCATATTCCTTCTGGAGTGTTTCCATCCCCTTCAGGCCGCCCTCGAACTTCGAATAAGACAGGAAGCTGAGCGCATACGGAATATTGATTTCGAACTTATTTTCCTGATTTTTCGTGTCAATGATCGCAAAAGCGGACCACGGAGCAGGGTCAGGCGTATCCTTCCAGATTCCTTCCGCCGCCGCCATTTTCATTGGCTGCGTATCCACCAGGTATTGCGCCTGCATATGCCCGGTCAACGCGGTGCCAAGACTGCCGACCAGGCCGGCGATGATAGCGAATTTCATTGAAGTTTTATAGAAATGGATATGTTTTTTCTTTAGCAGGCCATACGCACTGATTCCCGCGACGAAAAATCCACCTGTGCACAGGGCGCCCGCGATGACATGGGGGAACTCCACCCAAAGCTGGCCGTTTGTGATCAGGGCTAGGAAGTCATTCATCTCAGCACGGCCGTTATTAATCGTAAAGCCGACCGGAACCTGCATGAACGCGTTGGCTGTCAAAATCCAGAATCCAGACAGGACCGTACCGACCGCCACGAGCCAAATGCTCGCGAGATGGATCTTTTTCGAGAAGCGGTTCCAGCCGAAAATCCAGATTCCAATGAACGTGGATTCCATGAAAAACGCAAGCAGCGCTTCAATTGCCAATGGAGCACCGAATACGTCGCCGACAAACCTCGAGTAATCTGACCAGTTCATGCCGAATTGGAATTCCTGGATAATACCAGTCACGACCCCGACCGCGAAATTGATCAGGAACAAATTGCCCCAGAACTTGGTCATTTTTTTATAAAGCTCGTTCTTTTTAATGACATAAAGTGTTTGCATGACTGCGACCATGAAAACGAGCCCGATCGAAAGTGGGACGAAGAAAAAGTGGTAAACGGTCGTTACCGCGAACTGCAGCCTTGCGAGAAATACTAAATCCATCATCAGCCCCCCATTACATTGGTTGTTGTTTGTACGGCACTTATTTGCTCATAACTTCACAATATATCATTCTATGTATTGAGCCCGAAAATACCGTCCGACCTTGGTTTGTAATTATTCTAAAATACTAACTTCACAACCTATATTAGCAGACTTTTTTGTGCTGGCATCTGGGATTTGTGTCATCTTTATGACTTATTTCCAATCCAATGTTTATTGCACAAAAAGCGTTGGTATTACTTGTTCTATAAGGTTTTTAAAACGATTATTTCATCACCTGAGTATGAGCATGATCACACATTAGGTGTGACAAATACCATTGACTTGTGTGGTAAATGTTTCTTTTTTCATAGGGGTAGGGAGTAATCAGGCGGTGAGTAAATACTATACCGATAGTGGAAACTTACAGAAATTCGGAATTGATTCTTGTAGGTTGTTCCGTATGTCCCCCGTTTAATTGTGTCTAAATTTTGACAGCTTCGGATATATTGAAAAATCTTGCGATATCCTGTAAAAAACTTGCGATAAAAGCAAAAAGCTTTTGATATAACCTCAAAATCTTTCGATATATTTCTGCCACCCCATTCTTTTTGCAAAATTCCTCCTTCGACAGGCGACCGCATAGTCTTATTCCCCCTTGTGAAGAGCCCGCAGAGATAAATCCACTCTTATTTAATCACCAACAAATGAAAATCGCTCAATTTGATACAAAAAGAGAAAAATCAGATCGCTAACATAACCATTTCTGGCCAGCACCCCCATGAAACCATTCCTAATAGCTAAAAAAGTTAAGTTCTTTTCTTTTCCGGGTAAAATAAGAGATGAATCTCTAATAAATTGCGGGAGTTGTTCATATGACCGAAATTAAACATGGCCAGAATGAGTTTTATATCGAAGAAAACGGGAAAGTGATCGGCCGAATCCAATATGTCCCGAGCGGCACGGGCAAGGATGGCAGGCAGCAGATTACCGTCACCCACACTCTAGTTGATGAAGACCAAAATGGCCGCGGATTTGGAAAAAAGCTTGTCTACAAAATCGCCGACTACGCCAAGGAAGAAAATCTGCAGATCATTCCCGCATGCTCTTTTGCCAAGAAAGTGCTTGAGCGGAAAGAAGAATACCGGGATTTGCTTGCAGAATAGCGCAAGTAAAAAAAAGGATAGGGCCGCTGATCCATTCAGCTTGCCCTATCCTTTAATTTAATTGCCAATAGTCACCCAACCACTTCCGCCCCGCTCAGTTCCAGTGCTTCCTCCAAATCACGTTTATGATGGGCGAGCCGGGATGAGGCGGTCGCCACAATTGCGGCGACAATGTCATCAAGGAACGTATGGACGCCGCCACCCAATTTCGTATCCAACTCCTTGATGATGCCGATTTTGTTTTTGTCGAGATGTCCGAAGGTAGTGACGGCGATACTGCCATATCCTAAAGCTGCGCCAAATGCGATTGTTTCGTCCACCCCGAAAAGTCCCTCGTCATTTTCAACGATTGATTGGAGCGGTTCGGACAATTTTTTCTGCTCGGCAAGTGTGTCGAGCTCGACGCCAACGAGGATGGCGTGCTGGATTTCCCTTTTCAACAGGACTTTCTCAACGCTGTCAATGCACTCGGCGATGGTGAGCCCTTCGTGGTATGGCAGCTGCATTTCATAAACGATGGCTGCGATAGCTTCTATAGAGACGCCGCGGTCACGAAGCGCGTTTTGCGCGGCGGCTGTTACGACTGTGCTGTGTACTCTGGTCAATTTCATTCTCCTTCCATGTTTCCCCACTTATATTAACACTACCATAATGCTCATAACCTATGTAAATATGAATACTTTCCGAACTGCTTTTCAGCTAGTGTTATGGTAAAATGCACTTGAAATCTAACTAGCCGGAGGACAAGTTATGGAATTCCCGCGTGGAACGGTCAATGAAGTCTTTTTTGAAAGCAAAGAGCTCGGCGAAACCATTCGACTGCTGATCCATCTGCCGGCGGCGTTTTCGCCGCTATATAAATACTCCCTCCTGATTGCCCAGGATGGAGACGATTATTTCAGACTCGGCCGGCTTGGCACGCTCGCCGACGAACTTTTGGCAAAAAAAGAAATCGAAAACCTCATCATTGTCGGCATTCCTTATAAGGATACCGAAGACCGGCGCAGCAAATATCATCCTGATGGCAATAAGCATTCCGCCTATATCCGCTTCCTAGCTCATGAATTGATTCCTTACCTTGACAGGGAATTCCCGACGTACCAGATGGGAGCGACCCGCGCGCTGGCCGGTGATTCATTGGCCGGGACGGTTTCCCTGCTGGCGGCGCTCGCCTATCCGCATACATTCGGGAAGGTGCTGATCCAGTCGCCATACGTCAACGAGACAGTGTTACAAGCCGCAGATGAATGCAGCGGGAACCCCCCAATCGACATTTATCATTCGATTGGCAAAAATGAACACACAGCGGAACTCGTTAACGGGAAAACCGCCGACTTCCTGACGCCTAACAGGGAGCTTTCGAAGGTTTTTTCCTCGAAATCATTCGGCTACACGTTCACCGAATTCGACGGAAACCACGCTTGGACATACTGGCAGCCTGACCTTAGGACCGCTTTGAAGACATTGTTTTAAGCCGTCATCCGGACTTTTTAGCTATTTTTGCAAAAGCGGCGGCCAAAATTATATTTATTTATTCAAATTTGTTATAATATTTTGAAGGACAAATACCATAAGCTGTATGCGAGTACAGTAGATATGGATTCTTGGAGGTAGGTCGTATGAGATTTGGTGTTGTACTTTTTCCATCTAAACAGCTTCAGGACTGGGTAAATTCGTACCGGAAACGCTATGATCCGCACTATTCGCTGATCGCTCCGCATCTAACGGTAGTGAACGCGTTCGAGGCGACAGAAGAAGAAGCAGAATCCATCGCGGGCCAGCTGCGGGAAGCGGTAAAAAAACATGATCCATTTACATTAAAAACATCCAAGATTAGCTCCTTTCATCCAGTCAATAACGTCATCTATTTAAAAGTTGATCCAAGTGACGAAATCATTGCGCTTCATAAAGACCTGAATGATCTGCTAGAGAGCCCGGGGATGCAATACAAATTCGTCCCTCACGTCACTGTCGGCCAAAAGCTTTCCGATGACGAGCATTTCGATGTGTATGGAACATTGAAAATGCAGGGCATTGACCATGAAGAAGAAATCGACCGTGTCCACCTTCTGTATCAGCTTGAGAACGGACAGTGGACAGTATATGAAACATTCCGCCTTGGAAAGGACGCAGACTGATTTATGGACGTCGTTTTAGTGAACAGCGAGAAGGAAAAGCAGGACGCTTTTTCCGTCAGAAGAACGGTATTTGTCGATGAGCAACAGGTGCCGGAAGAAGAAGAAATCGATCAATATGAGGACGATTGCGCACATTTTGTCCTATATAACGGGGCCGAACCGCAGGGAGCGGGCCGCTTCCGCGTCGTGGACGGTTATGGGAAAGTCGAGCGGATCTGCGTGTTAAAGGAAGCTCGCGGAACAGGCGCTGGAAAAGCAATCATGGGCAAAATCGAGGACCATGCGAAAGAACAGGGAATCGAAAAGCTGAAATTGAATGCCCAGGTCCAGGCAATCCCCTTCTATGACCGCCTCGGATACGAGGTCGTCTCAGAAGAATTCCTTGACGCTGGGATTCCGCACAGGACCATGGTGAAAACAATAAAGTAATCACAGACTCCCGTCGATGGTGGCGGGAGTTTTATTTTTGGTAACCTTCGATAATGTTGGCGGTTGGCTGCGGTTGGCCAGGTGCTAAGAATCTCTATTGGCGACCGGATCTCCTTTCCTGCGGTTGTACAGGTGCTAAGAACCTCTATTGGCGACCCAATCTCCTTTCCTGCGGTTGTACGGGCGCCAAGAACCTCTATTGGCGACCGGTTCTCCTTTCCTGCAGTTGCCCGGGCGACAAGAACCTCTATTGGCGACCGGATCTCCTTTCCCGCGGTTGCCCGGGCGACAAGAACCTCTATTGGCGACCGAAGTTCCTTTCCTGCGGTTGTACGGGCGCCAAGAACCCCTATTGACGACCCAATTTCTGTAACTTCTATTGCCCAGGCGCCAACCAAATCCCCTAAAACAAAATTCTCCATCACACAAATAATCTCCCTGCCCCCCCAAAAATCAGGCCATTCGAAACTTCCGGGAGCACCCATTGTCTGTTATGATAGAGTTTGTGTTAATTTACGAGATTTGGGGAAGTTGCGATGAAATCTGCTATCTATCAAAGCGGTACTGTCCAACTGGATACATTGGGCAGGGACCGCTATCAGAAAATATATATGGCCGGCAGGAACGGCGAATTGTCCTGCCCCTCTTGCCTAGAACCAGTCCGCCTTTATCTGGGGATTGAAAAAGAGCCGCATTTCTACCATTTATATCATCCTGAAAAAGTTTGCGCCGTGGCCACCGAGCCGATAAAGGAAACGCGTGAAATCGAAGGCTTCCGTGTACCGAGCGCGAAACCGGTTGGGGAAGGCTTCCAAGGAGCGCAGCCGCTCGCAGTAGGCACGGCGACTGCGACAGCTTCTCTCCCAGCTTCAGAAAATCCCCACGACTATGTAAAACTGCTCGAAGCGGAAGGCTTTCAGCTGGACGGGAACCAGGCGGCAGCGGTAACGGAAACCGAAGGGCCCATCCTCGTCCTTGCAGGGGCTGGCAGTGGCAAAACGCGCGTCCTCACTGCAAGAACCGCTTATATGCTTGACGTCCGCGGCATCAAGCCGGCTGAAATCATGCTTGTTACTTTTACAACGAAGGCTGCGCAGGAAATGAAATCGCGCCTGCTCCGCTATCCGAATATGAAAAGCGAGCTTCTGTCAAAATTGGTCTCCGGGACGTTCCACAGCATTTTTTACCGGATTTTGATGCATGCCGATGGGTCGAAGTGGAATAACGGCCGGCTTTTGAAAAAGGAATGGCAGCGCGAGAAAATCGTCAAGGACGCGGGACGGGAACTTGGCTTGTCGGAAAAAGATTTTCCATATGACCTCGCTCTCCAGCAGATCGGCTATTGGAAAAATTCCCTACTCTCCCCCTCTGAAGCCACGGCTGATTCTGAGTGGGAAGAGACGGCTCTTCTGTTATATGAGCGGTACGAATTGTACAAGCAGCACCAGGGGCTGTTCGATTTTGACGATATGCTCACTAGCTGTTACGAGCTTTTTAAAACCCGACCTGACATCCTCACCATGTACCAGGACCGTTTCCGTTATTTCCTGATAGATGAATTCCAAGACATTAACAAAGTGCAATACGAATTGATAAAACTGCTGTCAGCGAAAACGAAAAATGTGTGCGTTGTCGGCGATGATGACCAGACGATTTACTCGTTCAGGGGCAGCTCCCCTGAGTTCCTGCTCAACTTCGAACAGGATTTTCCTGGTGCGAGGCTCGTTTTGCTCAGCCAGAATTACCGCTCCTCCAATGAAATTGTCGCGGCCGCGAACCGGATTATTTCTTTCAATAAAAAGCGGCGCCGCAAGGAGATGGCTGCCTGCACAAGCGAAGGGCTGCCGCCGGTCGCCTTCTTCCCTTATGACGAGGAGGAAGAAGCGACGATGATTGTCACCGACATTCAGGAAAAGATCGCCCGAGGCGCGGATCCTTCTGACTTTGCGATTTTATACCGGACACATGCTGGCTCGCGCGCGGTTTTTGAACGGCTCGCTTCGTCCAACCTGCCGTTCAGGATCGAGCAGGACGCCGAGTCCTTTTATGAGCGGAGGACAGTCAAGACCGTGCTCGGTTTCCTTAAGTTAGCAATCAACATGGATGATATCGACGCCGTCGCAGCGATTCTACCGGCGCTGTTTTTGAAACAGGAAGTCCTATCCGACATTAAGGCTTCCACCATCCTTGATGACTGCAGCGCACTTGAGGCTCTCGGCAAAATAAACACCCCTCATGCTTTCCAGGTGAAAAAGCTTAAAGCAGCTGTCGACGCCATTAAGTCGATGCGCGGAATGGCCCCATTTTCGGCAATCGAAAAAATCGAGAAAGAACTTGGCTTCCTTGATTATCTAAAAAAGCGGGGCAGCGAGGGCAATAAGCTCGAAAAAGGTTCGGATGATATAAAAGATTTAAAGGTTGCGGCTAAGAACTTTAACACAATCGAGGCACTCCTTGACCACGCCTCCCATATGGCGGCGATGAATCATGAAATCAAGAACCTGAGCAAGCATTTCACCAGTTCGGTCACCCTCAGCACGATCCATCGCGCGAAAGGGCTTGAATATAAAACTGTTTATATCCTTGGTGCGGTCGATGGCAGCCTGCCACATGACTATGCGCTTGAAAGCTTGCGAAACGGCGACACCGCCCCACTTGAAGAGGAAAGACGGCTCTTTTACGTTGCGATTACCAGAGCAATGGAGCGTTTATATATATCCGTTCCATCAATGCGCCGGAATCGCGCGGCCAATCCGACCAGATTCCTGACGCCCGTGAGGAAAGACTTGAAGCGCGGAATTTTGCAAAAATAAATCTGAAAAAGGGCACAGCCGGAAACTCCCAGCTTGCCCTTTTATTATGGCGAACAATAACTTAAAAAAGTCCGTCAAGCCATTAGATCCTTGACCTTGATTTTCCAAATGAAATGGTCGAAGCCTTCGCCCCAGTAATCTTTCAGCACATACTCAGGCGGACCGAACTTCTTTTTCCAGATCGCCTGGGCGCGAATATACCCGCTATCGAGACAGATATCCTCCAAGCCATTTCTCACCAGCACATCGCCTATTTTTTGCAAAAGCAGACTGCCTACCCCCTGCCTCTGCCAGGCAGGGTGGACAAAAACCGTTCCTACTTCCATCAGACCACTTAATGCTCCCTTTGTGCACTCGGCTATCAGAGCGCTTGCAGGGCCGAATTCAATCGACCCGATTATCTTGCCACCCGCAATAGCAACAAGAAAATAACGGTTCAGTCCCCCGTTTTCAAGGTCGCTTTGCAAGTAGCTCATCTTCATGCCGATTTCCTCTTCTAGGTCGTCCACTTTATCGCCAATACCTTCCTTTTCAAACGTATCGGTGATCACCGTCCTGAAAAATCTATTCAGCTCTTCCACATCTTTCACTAAAGGCCTTCTAATATCAACCTTCATCCCATCCTGCCTCCCCTGCACGAGATGCCTTATTGAATGATTTTAACAGTTTTGCCCATACTAAGGGAGAGGTGAATGGTATGGAAAAAACGTTTAACGCAGCAAATCTGTCCGAAGATTTAGTAAAAGAAATTAAAGTTTTCGAGGAAGCCCTCAGCAGCCAGGCGGACAAAGACCTAGTCGTCATTGCTTATGAGCGGGACAAAAAAACTGAATAGGTACCCTTTCGGCAAAAATAACAAGTCCGGCCAATTCATAAGAGGCCGGACTTCTGTTATTTTTTGTTCAGCATATTCGAAATCGTATTGAAATCAAGCGACTTGCCGTCCTTAATAATCGACTCGACAATTTTATCCTCTAACTCCTTGTTCACCGGTTTTCTTGCAATTTGGGAGACACGCTGGATGACTCCGCGAACTGTCCGTTCATCTTTAAAGTTGGCGTTTTGCAGGGATGCCGCAAGTTCGAATACGTCCTTCATGTTTACACCGGTCTTCTTTTCAAGATTTTTAAAAAACCCATTATCCATTTAATGTCACGCTCCTTCATAGGCTACTTTATTGTATGAAGGAGGGGCCATTTTGTGAAAAGAATGTGGAGAACCTCATTATCCCCCTAAAAACTTAAAAACCTGGCTTGTGGGAGCCAGGCTTTATTCCTCTATCTTAATAGAAGCTTGCGCCAACAATAATCAAGAGGATGAATAATACGACGATCAGAACAAATGTAGAACCATAACCGCCGCCATAACCGCCGTAGCCGTAGCCGCAACCGCCATAACCGTAACCGAAGCACATATCTAGTCACCTCACTTTTCTACTTACACTACTACAATATGTGAGGTGCGAATAAAGTGTATAGGCCTCATCCCATCGGACAAAACTTCCGCATTTATCCCGATGTGATAGGTTAAATGGACTTTGTCCTATCCCTTTGGTTTAAAGATGAGCGCCCCGATAAACCCGAAGATAATCGCGGCTGAGATGCCGGAGCTGGTGACCTCGAACATGCCGGTCAACACCCCTACCAGGCCATGCTGGTCGGCTTCCTGAAGCGCCCCATGGACAAGTGAATTCCCGAAACTAGTAATCGGGACGGTTGCCCCGGCGCCCGCAAAATCCATGAACGGTTCATAGAGTCCAAACCCATCCAAGACTGCTCCGATGACGACAAGGAGGCTGAGCATGTGGCCTGGAGTCAATTTTGCCAGATCCATAAGGAGCTGTCCGGCTACACATATCAATCCCCCTATCACAAACGCCCAAAAAAACATTGCCAGCATACTATCACCTCCCGTCCATTTCAATTGAAACCGCGTGCGCGATACAGGGGATACTTTCTCCCTGTTGAAACGTCAGAGGCGACAATAGTGCCCCGGTTGCGACAACGAGAATCCGCTGATATGTCCCTTTTTTCAGTTCATTCAGCAAATGCCCATACGCGACGATGGCCGAGCAGCCCGCCCCGCTCGCGCCGGCCTGGACCGGCTGATCATCTTTATAAAGCATGATGCCGCAGTCCCGGAACTTGTTCTGGTCAATTTGCAGCCCTTTATTTTTAAGCAGCTCAAAAGCCGTACTGTTGCCGATTTTTGCCAAGTCTCCCGTCACAATCAAATCATAGTAGGATGGGTCGCGCCCGGTATCGGAAAAATGAGCCGAAATCGTATCAGCCGCCGCCGGAGCCATTGCCCCGCCCATATTGAAGGGGTCTGTAAGCCCCATGTCAATCACCTTTCCAATAGTGGCCGAAGTGACAACAGGCAACTTCCCTTGCCCTTGATTTTTTTGCAAAAGGGCCATCCCGGCTCCTGTCGCTGTCCACTGGGCCGTCGGCGGCTTCTGGCCGCCATACTCTGTCGGATACCTGAACTGTTTTTCAACAGCCGCATTGTGGCTCGAAGCCCCTGTGAGCACAAATTCCGCTCCCCCATAATTTAAAATGAAAGCTGACAGCGCCAGCCCTTCCATCGAGGTTGAGCAGGCCCCAAACAGCCCGAAATAGGGAATTTGCGCCGTCCTTGCCGCAAAGCTTGTCGGGGTGATTTGGTTGATCAAGTCCCCGGCAAAAAAGAATTGGACTTCTTTCCCGCTGACGCCGCCCTTTTTCAATGCCGTATCAATAGCCTTGTCAATCAATAGGCGGTGAGCCTTTTCGTAACTGTCCTCCCCCATCCATAAATCATCATGAAGGATGTCAAAATCAGCGGATAGATTGCCCGCACCTTCAAATGGCCCTCCCGTTACACCCGTCGAGCGAATTTCAGGCCGGTTATTGAATATCCATGTCTGGCTGCCCGTCAGCATCAAATGACCCCCCACATGACCAGCAATGTTTTAATCAAGGCAACGACAAACGCTGAAAAAACGCCGAAAAGGATCACCGAGCCGGCCAGCTTGAACATATTTCCGCCAACGCCGAGCACAAACCCTTCTGTCCTATGTTCAATCGCCGCGGAAATGACCGCGTTGCCAAAGCCAGTAACCGGCACAGCGCTGCCTGCTCCGGCATATTGCCCGAGATGATCGTAAATCCCGAATCCCGTCAGGAGCATTGAAAAAAAGACGAGCGTCGCCACGGTCGGATTACCGGCCGTTTGCTCCGTAAAATTGAAAAAGTGAATATAAAAATAACTGAGGGCCTGTCCGATTAGGCAGATTGTCCCGCCAACCCAAAAAGCCTTCAGGCAATTCTTTAAAACTGGCCGCTTTACTTCGTGCTTTTTCTGGAGTTGTTCATACTTCTCCTGCTCGGCCGTTTTTTGTTTTGTCCCGCCCATGTTCGGTTCCTCCTTAAGTTTTCTCCTGCTGCAATTTAATTATCTGCTGGAGCCGCTTTTCTGCTTCCTTGCCGGTATAGCTCCCGTTTTCAACGCCATCACGAAGCCTTGTTGCCTCAAGAAAAATCTTATAGTCGCTCGAAACGGTGAAATTGGCGTCCGGATACTTTTTTTCAAGCTTTTCGGTGACCTTTTTCTCAATGGCTTTCATCCGGAAACGCTGCAAATGCCTTACCTTATAGGCCACTAGAATATCTTTCTCACCCTTAATGACCGCGACATCGTAAATTTCCTTGTAGGAAGCGACATCTTTTTTCACATCCTGTTCGGACACCTTTGATTTCGAGTGAACTGTATGTACAGGATCGGGATCGGCTGTTTTCATGAGCGCAAGCCTGCTGCTGTCTGCCTCATCCCTTTTTCCGCAGGCTGTTCCCGCCAATGAGACAAAGAGTATAACGGAGAGAATCACATTTTTTTTCATAGTCCATCCCTTCCCGCATGTTTCCATTTGTCTTATATTTTTTACATGGGGTTTGATTTTATGCCCACATGGATGAATTTGTTGAAGAAGCTGTAGATCCCATTCTTATTCTGCCTGTCCTTTCAGCTGAAATTAAGTATTTCCATAAGGAGGTCGAAGGCATTTTTGGCAAAAGAAAAAGCTGTCCCTATCGAGGCAGCTTTCACTCTTCTTTCTTACGCTTCCGATAGCCTCCGCAGCCGCAGCCCTTCCTTTTCTTCACAGGCTCAGGCTTTACAGCAGCTTCAGCAAGCGGCTTCCTTGCGCGACGTTTCTTGTTCACAGCCATCTTTTCCTGCTCCTTTGCTTAAAGTTCCTTACTCTTTACTATATGAGAATAAGGAAAGCATGTTCATTTCAACTGCCCAGCAGACGGCTAATAATTGTTTCAATGATGCCGCCTATCGCGGCCACCGCAAGGATTACAATGATGGCGATTCCCATTTTAGGCAAAAACACATACAGGCCAAGCAGGCCGGCACTTGCCCAGACGCCCGTACACCAGTAACAGCTGAGCAGCCCGCCAATCCATTTCCTGATTCCCGACGGCTTCGGAATCATATAAATCTCCCCATCTTCCTCCACTTCATCAAGAAAGGGCGATCGGATGAACTCGGTGATTTTGTCAAAAACAATCAATCTTGTCAGCCTGAAAGAGGCAAGCCCGAGGACAATTAAAAGACCCACAGTAATGTTTTCCATCTGCTCCACTCCATTCAATTTGCCGATTTCGTAAAAGCAGGCTCGTATACATGATGAAAATAACTAAAATTGGGCGCTTTGCCCATCCCACGCTGCCCTTCTTTACATAGTCTGATAATGCAAATAATTATTTAGCTAAAAGGAGGATAATTCATGAGCTGTGGTTCAGAATTCTTCACTAGCAACTGTGTTTGTGATACGTTGCTCGCAATCGTGGAGGCCCAAGATAAAATTAGTCCCGCAACAGATGAGTGCACATTCGGATGCAGCAGGGCAATCCAGGAACTGGTAGGCGGAGTCAACACTACCGGTGCGGATAGCATTCCAGTCATCCTGATTTGCAAAGGCACCTGTTCCCCGTTCCAGGCAACTGGCGTAAGGAGGAGTACATCCACCACTGCCCCATTTGATGTGGTCTGCGGCTGTGTCTTCAGAGTCATCGATGTTGATCCTGAAACCTGCTGCGCTACTCTTGAAATCCTGGGTATTGTACCTGAAGGCCAAACAACTCCAGTGTTTGACCTCTGTGAAGGCAAAAAGAAAAATAACGGCTTCGGCTGTGTAAAAAACCTGGAAAACGCAAAGGCGCTAGCAAGGTCAGGCGTATGCATTACAGTCGACCTCAATTGCTTCTGCGGCGTTTCCTGCATCTTCCCGCAAAATCTGGTTTAACAGAGCGGCAGACTGTTTCAATTTGAAACAGTCTTTTTTTTGCGAAAGATTTCTTGGTGGACAGTCCAGTGTTCAGGTTGCCTCTACCATCTTATGCGTTTCCCCGTTTTATCTGACCAAAAAAAGGAGCGGCCTATTAGCAGGCTGCTCCTTTTTGTTTAAAATTGAATTTGGATGTCACTAATGTCTTCAATTTTAATGATTTTCAACTTGTTTTCAGTTTTAATCCTGATTCTTTCTCCCCGTTTGCTCTCTACTTGGAAAGTCATTGGCTTGCCGTCCACAATCGCCTTTACAGAAGGGCGCTCGAGGAAATGTGGGTAGCGTGCGAGGCGGGTGACGGTCCGCCAGATTTTCCTTGCCGCCTCATCCGAGACAGCCGGTTCGCTATTGGCAGAGTCCGCTTTATTTTTGCCAGAGGAATTTGCAGCGGCTCCCCCGACCATATTTGCTGTTTCATTTATGATCGGAGCCATTTGCTCTGTCATAACGGCGTGATCGCCGTCTTCTTCAACCGCCGTGGCCAACGTATCCACATGCTTAATATTTTTTTCCTTCATCTTTTGCAGGAAGTATTGGACAAGTGCCGTCTGGGCTTTCTTCTTTTCTATCGGAGTTTCAGCTTCGGCTGTTTTTTCAGAAACGAGTTCATTGATTTCCTTCACCTCGATAGGAGTTTCCAAAGGTTGGACTGGTGCTGTTTCGCTAAGTCCTACTCCATCCATTGGGGTACCTGCGTTCACCTTTACTTCAACGAACCCTTCCTTTGCTTGAGCGATTTCATTTACAGCTGTTTGTGGTACATGCTCTAACTCCACTGCCACAATCTCTTCTTCCACAGCCTGTTCGACTAGTGACGGAGCCTCCGTTTCCAACGCTGCCTGAACTGCTTCCTCAGTCCCGCCGTGCAGGTTTACATCGTGAGAATCTCCTTTACCCTTTTGATCTGTCCTCTTTCTCCAAATAAAATGGTCCTGCATCTGCAGGGATCCACTTGGAAAGTCGGGCTGGACAATATAGAGCATTGGTTTCGGGGCAATTTTTTGTTTATCCATCCTCATCCCTCACTTCTTTTTTAGGCATTTCTCTACTTACTATTAGTATGCAGGGATGGAATGAGTGGTTAACCCCCGGACAAAAGCCGCTTTTTTGCAAAAGGGCATAAAAAACCCGCCTTGTTAATGAAGGCGGGTTGGAAGGATCGTTTATAGAATGTGGAACCCTGAATCGACATGGATGTTTTCGCCTGTGATACCACGGGACATGTCGCTGAACAGGAATACCGCTGTGTCGCCGACTTCTTCAGTCGTTGTTGCGCGGCGAAGCGGAGCTTTTTCCTCGATAACCTTAAGGATATTGTTAAAATCGCTGACGCCTTTCGCGGATAGTGTACGGATCGGACCAGCGGAAATAGAGTTGACACGAATATTATCCTTGCCAAGGTCTGCAGCCAGATAGCGGACGCTTGCATCCAATGATGCCTTTGCAACGCCCATGACATTGTAATTCGGAATCGCGCGCTCGCCGCCTAAATACGTCATGGTTACGATGCTGCCTCCCTCTGCCAGCATGTCACGCGCTTCCTTCGCAACTGCTGTCAGTGAATAGGAAGAGATATTATGTGCAAGCAGGAAGCCTTCTCGAGTGGTATTCATGTACTCACCGTTAAGTTCCTCTTTATTGGCAAAAGCAATGCAGTGGGCGATGCCGTTTATTTTGCCAACTTCTTCACGGATTTTATCAAAGCATATCTTGATTTCCGCATCGGAAGAAATGTCGCAAGGAAGGACCATTGTCCCTTCTGCTTCAAGTGAATCAGCCAATTCGCGGACTGAATCGCCGAGACGCTCCCCAGCGTACGTAAAAATCAGGCGTGCGCCGGCATTATGAAGAGACCTTGCAATCCCCCAAGCAATGCTCCGCTTATTTGCAACACCCATGACTACATATGTTTTTCCTTTTAATGATAAACTCATAATAGAGATCCCCCTGTTATTACATGTTATTAGTAGTTGGTACTAATTGTACACTAACTTTTTATAAATGAAAAGTATTGAGGATGACATTTGTCATATCCACTATATCGATAGGGAAAATTGTTAAAGATTTTGCATGCAGTGCTCTTGCTTTATTTTGCCAAAATTCTGTAATGATTATACGTACTGGAGGTTTAAACATGGAACTTGATATCATCGGGGATATTCACGGCTGCTACAGCGAACTGGAACAACTGTTGGACAAGCTTGGTTACCAGTGGGTGGACGGGCTGCCGATTCATCCAGCAGGCAGGAGGCTGGCCTTTCTCGGAGATTTAACAGACAGGGGGCCTGAATCATTAAAAACGGTGAATCTCGTTTGGACCCTTGTCGTTGAAAGGAAGATGGCCTTTTATTCTCCCGGAAACCATTGCAATAAGCTGTATAGATATTTCCTCGGCAATAAAGTGCAAATTTCGCACGGCCTTGAAACGACGGTGGCTGAATATGAAGCACTGGATCATGATGGACAGCGAGAGGTTAAAGAGCGTTTCATTGAGCTTTATGAACAGGCCCCACTCTATCAGGTTCTTGACGAAGGAAAGCTCGTCATCGCCCATGCCGGGATCCGCCATGATTATATCGGCAAAAATTCCGCTAAAGTCAAAACGTTTGTCCTCTATGGGGATATCACCGGAGGGACGAATCCAGACGGGACACCAATCCGTCGCGATTGGGCCCTCAAGCATCCCGGCAAGCCTATCATCGTATATGGTCATACTCCAGTCAGCGAACCGAGGGTGGTCCATAATACGTACAATATCGATACTGGGGCTGTCTTCGGCGGAAAGCTAACGGCATTGCGGTATCCGGAAATGGAATTTGTCTCTGTGCCATCCTCGATGCCTTATGTCGAGGAAAAGTTCAGGAGTTTTTCTTGATCGTTTCGCAAAAACCGCCTGCCAAGGGCAGACGGCTTTTTCAATACCCTATTCACTTTTTCAAAAGCGCTGCCATGTCTTCCGGCAGCTGCGCCTCAAACGAAAGTGTCCGGCCTAAATAAGGGTGCTCAAAACTGATTTTCATGCAGTGAAGCGCCTGGCGGCCAATCAATGCTGTATCCCCGCCATATAAATCATCGCCGAGGAGCGGATGGCCGATGAAAGCCATATGGACGCGAATCTGGTGGGTCCTCCCTGTCTCCAGCCTGAGGCGGACATGGGTAAACTGCTCATACCGCCCAGCGACCGCAAAATGGGTACAGGCGTACTGGCCATCCGCCCGTACTTCCCGTTCAATAATACTATCCGATTTCCGGCCGATCGGTTCCTTGATGGTTCCTGCTAAAGAAGAAAGCTCTCCTTCCGCAAAAGCTTCGTATTCCCGCTTCACACTGCCCGCTTTTTGCTGTTTACTAAGCAAGTGGTGGATGTGGCGGTGCTTGGCGACAAGAACCAGGCCGGACGTATCACGGTCAAGCCTTGTAACGATATGGGAAGTTGCCTGTAGTCCGATTTTCTCGTAATAGCCAATCAGTCCATTGGCAAAGCTGCCAGTTGGATGTTCGCGCGAAGGAATCGTATTCATCCCTGCCGGCTTGTTGATGACAAGCAGGTAGTCATCTTCGTAAACAATGTCGAGGTGGAAATCCTCCCCCCGGACACCGGAAGATGGCTCTTCCAGTGGAAAAAAGACTTCCAACAAATCCTCTTCCGCAAGTGTGTGGCGGACGGTTACATCACAGTCATTTACCCGGATGTTTCCACCCTTGAATTTTATATCAGTCAAGGAGGCAGAGCTGATTTCTTTTTCTTTCAAAAACTCCCTGACCATTTTGCCGGAATCAGTCCGGCCAATTTTCCATTGCAATGTAAAACGGCTCGAAGCCATACTGATACCTCTATTTCCCAGACGGTTAGGCGCGCGGACAGGTTAAAATATCCGCAACCCATATCCCGGCCATTTTTGCAAAAACAAACACATGCCCTGCCCGGCGAATTTCAAAAAATTAATCCGAATCAGAGATAAAGGAGTCATGGACCCGCTTCCAGAATGGGAACGGCCTGAACCTGGCAAAGCGGACCTTTTCTTCCGGAACGCGGAACTGGATGGATTTCACTTCTTTGTGAAGCATCGTTAAATGGTCGATCGTCACCTCAAAATCAGTCCGGTTGACGGGCTTCAGCATACATGTATGGTGCGCCGGCAAAATGAGCGGCGAGCCGATTGTCCTGAAAACACGATTATTGATGGATGCCATTTCCGCGAGTTGGAGCGCTTCGATCGACGGATGGATGATCGCGCCCCCGAGCGCCTTGTTATAGGCGGTGCTGCCTGATGGAGTCGAAACACATAGGCCGTCACCACGGAAGCGCTCAAAGTGCTGGCCGCGAATGTCCACATCCATGACAAGTGTCCCTTCCAGCCCTTTGACGGTTGACTCGTTCAAAGCGAGATAACGGGACTCTTTTCCGCCGTGCTGGTAGCGGATGATTACTTCGAGAAGGGGATATTCTATAACCTGATATGGCGTTTTTGCAATCGCAATGACCAGCTTCTCGATTTCCTCCGGAACCCAGTCGGCATAAAACCCGAGATGCCCTGTATGGACGCCGACAAAAGCAGTTCGATCCAGCCTGCTGCTATAGCGGTGAAAGGCATAAAGCAGGGTGCCGTCACCACCGATTGAAATGACGATATCCGGCTGATCCTCATCATAAATGAGATCGAAATCAAGAAGATACGTCCTCATTTTATGCATCAGCGTATTCGATTTTTGGTCGCCCTTTGTCGTAATCGCAAATTTCATCTTCCGCTCTCCTTGTTTTTCAAATCAACATGCATGTGTGAAATTAAAACCATATAGCCATTCATTAATCTGGGTTTGTCTCTTTTTTCCTTGTAAAGAAAGCCTGTGCTTCCTGGATTTCGCCGCGTATCGTCGACATTTCCTCATCCAGCCTGAATGCCGCTTCGGCGGCACGCTGCAGCCGGGTCTTAATCGCTTCAGGGAACTGCCCCTTGTATTTGTAGTTTAGGGAATGTTCGATCGTTGCCCAAAAATTCATCGCCAGGGTCCGGATTTGGATTTCTGCAAGAATCTTTTTTTCACCATGGATTGTCTGGACCGGATAACGGATCACCACGTGATAAGAACGGTAGCCGCTCATTTTTTTATGTGAGATGTAATCCCGCTCTTCGACAATTTCAAAGTCGTTCCGGTTTCTTAGCAGCGCCACGACTTTGCGGATATCATCGACAAACTGGCACATTAGCCTGAGTCCCGCGATATCCTGCATTTCTTCCTCCAGCCTATCAAGAGGAATTCCTTTATGCTGCGCTTTATCCAATATACTAGGAATTGGTTTTACTCTGCCTGTAACAAATTCAATTGGGGATGGGCTTGAATCCAGTTCGAACTGGCCCCTCATCCCTTTTAATTTGATTTTCAATTCTTCGACAGCCTGCTTATAAG
This sequence comes from Bacillus sp. B-jedd, assembly GCF_000821085.1. Lineage (GTDB taxonomy): Bacteria > Bacillota > Bacilli > Bacillales > Cytobacillaceae > Bacillus_D. Next base: position 919,245 of record NZ_CCXR01000001.1, on the reverse strand, counting down.
GCGCGAGAAATTGTTCCCAATTCTTCATGTATGCGTACACCCCCGGCCGGCTAATTAGAAATATTCATTTGTAATATAGGTTGTAATAAAGATTTGTCTCAAATGAGACGTTGTGGTTGATTTCCGCTCCGGGCATTTCGCTTTCCGCGGGGCATCAGTGGAGCCTCCTCGGAGCAAAGCTCCTGTGGGGTCTCCACTTGCTGCTCAATCCCGCAGGACAAACAGCTTCTTCGAATGGACTTTACACGAAGGAAATGCGTTAGCATTTTCGAGGAGTCTACATGCCTGAGCTCCCATCAACCAGCCCTTTCAAATTAAATGGGGTCATTATTACCTTCAACCTATTTAGTAAAAGATGGTCTCTACTTTGGCTGCCATTGTCTCGCCATAGTTGCTGTTTCCCTTTATATTCTCCGCGAGGTAACCAAGCTCGTCGTTGAACCCGGTAAGCCCAATCCGGCTTTCTTTGGCCTGCAAAAAGACCGGCAGGCTTTCATCGTACCCTTTTTTCATGTCAGCCCAAACCGACTCGGGCAGAAGGATATAAACATATTCATCGCCTTCCTCCATTAGATAGACGAAGGAAAGTTGGTCTGAATCAACGAGCATCTGCCCTCTTGGAGAAAGACCATCAATTGCTTCATTTGTTTTCAAAATCAATTCGCTATTTTGTATTTCGGAATCAGTCACCAGTACTCTTTTTTTCACTAAAATCAACCTCCAGCATTCACTTACCTATTTTAGCATAATAGGAGCCATTCACCCAAAAATTGCATCCTGAAAAAAAACCATGGATAATAGTTTCATCATCAAAAGGGAAAGCAGGTGTGCAAGTGGGACAGAACATTGAAATCGAATTTAAAAACCTTCTGCAAAAGGATGAGTTTGAACGGATAAGTGAACATTTCGGCCTTTTAGAGGATTCATTCAAAAAACAAGTGAACCATTATTTCGATACACAGGAGTTTTCATTAAAAGACAAAGGATCTGCGCTCCGGATCCGTGAAAAAGGAGGACAAAGCATCCTTACGCTGAAACAGCCTCATGAGGAAGGATTGCTTGAAACTGACCAATTACTTTCGCAAAAAGAAGCGGAAGCGGTCTTGGAGGAAGGAGCTCTTCCAGCCGGCAGGGTAGCCGTTGAAATTGGCAAGCTTGGGGTCAACGTCTCCGACCTGTCCTATTTCGGGACATTGGCCACAACAAGGGCAGAGCTCCCCTATCAAAACGGCCTTCTTGTCCTTGATCACAGCACATACCTCGATACCGAAGATTACGAACTCGAATACGAAGCCGCCGAATACTCCGAAGGAAAACAAACATTCGAAACCCTCCTTCACCAACTCGGCATCCCCGAAAGACAAACTCCCAACAAAATCCGCCGCTTCTACACGAGAAAACAGGAATTGAAGTGATGCAGGGGGAAGCTCCAGCGGTTCTTTCTAGTTTCTGAGGAAGCAGCGGAACCGACCCCCTGCTTCCTTTTACGGGAGCAATTTCCTTTGCAAGGCGATTTATTTGAGATATAAATAGGGCATTGCTAAAATAAAACAAACACACTCAAAGGAGTTGTCAACATGGCCGGGAATTTGCCTACGCCTTATGAGGCCCTCGGGAAAGAGACATTGCATCGGCTTGTCGATGCATTTTATGGACTGGTTGGACAGCATCCTGAGCTTGCTCCTATTTTTCCAAATGATTTTTCTGAAATTGCCAGGAAGCAAAAGCAATTTCTTACACAATATCTGGGCGGACCGGCCCTTTATACAGAAGAGCATGGCCATCCGATGATGCGCGCCAGGCATCTCCCTTTTCCGATTACCCCTACAAGGGCAAGGGCATGGCTTTCCTGCATGAGCCAGGCTATGGATGAGGTAGGCCTAGAGGGACATATTCGGGATGAATTTTATGCACGGCTCGTTCTCACAGCACAGCATATGATCAATACTCCTGAAGACGAACAACCGACAGGTGAAGCAGAATGATGGACCAAGAAAAACGGCTTTATGCGCATCACTGCCACGGCCCGGAAAAAAAGCCGATTGAAATTTATATTTTCATCGATCCGCTCTGTCCTGAATGCTGGGCACTTGAGCCAATTATGAAAAAGCTTAAGATTGAATATGGCCGCTATTTTGCCATCAAGCCTGTCTTGAGCGGCAAATTGACCATGCTGAATATGGGGAAAAAAAAGCGGTTTGAAAATATCGCCGAGCTGTGGGAAAAGACAGCAAGCCGTTCAGGGATGTCCTGTGATGCCTCCCTATGGGAAGAAAATCCGGTCATTTCTCCCTATATTGCCTCCATTGCTGTTAAGGCTGCCGAATTGCAGGGCAGGAAGCGCGGAGCCCGTTTTCTTCGCAGGCTCCAGGAAATGCTTTTTTTAGAGAAAAAGAATATCTCGAACTTCGATGTCTTAAAGGAATGTGCCCGTGCCATCGGACTTGATGTAGCGGAGTTTATTACCGATATCCATTCAGAAAGCGCGGCAAAAGCTTTTCAGCAGGATTTGAAAATCACCGCTGAAATGGAAGTCGATGAAATACCGACACTGGTTTTCTTCAATGAAAACGCGGACGAAGAAGGAATTAAAATCGCTGGTTATTACCCGTATGAAGTTTACGTTCAGGTGCTTCAGGAAATGCTTCCCGAACAACCGAAGCAATCGCCGCCGCCTTCCCTGGAATCCTTTATGCAATTTTTCCAGCTTGTGGCTTCAAAGGAAATTGCCGTAGTCTATGATCTGTCCCCTCAACAGGTGAACAGGGAAATGAAGAAGCTGCTTTTGAAGCAGAAGGTGGAGCAAATCCCGGCAAAATATGGGACGTTTTGGAGATATATCAATTAAATTCATATATAGAAAGCCGCCTGGTTTGCTGTAGAAGCACCGGGCGGCTCTTTTCTTGAGTTCGAGTTTCACTGACAAAATAAAATGAAAAATGCCCCGCTGCGGCAGGGCATTTTTCTATAATACGAACAAAGGGGATGGGAGAAATTTTTCACGGTTTCAAACAAAGGGGTATATGTTTGTTGTGATCAACTTCACGTATAGAATATACCACGGATTCAAATTGCATTTCAACTAGTTTGTGCTTCATTTCACAATATTGTCATACTTTTTCTTTTTTCTGGTTTCAGCTGCTTCAAATGCCTCATGATTGAGGCAGCAGGCATGCGAATGAATTGGACAAAAGTTCAATAAGATAGATTAAAAGACAGATTTCCGATTGGAGGATAATACGATGATCGGCCTGCGCCTTACAATCCTGATCTTATTGCTCATCTTTTCCGTCTTCATCAATCTTCTAGGGCTAATGAAAATCTTCCCGCTCCTGTTCAGCGCTCCCTTGCTATTCCTATCAATCTTCTTCCTCATATCAACCTTGAACCAGCGGAACCGTTTCAGAGGATTCCCCCCTCGCTAAAAAGTGCCTGGCACCCACTCGGACGTTAATTGTCCGATACGGGATGCCAGGCACTGACTTTTCGCAAAGGCCTATAGCATTGCTATGTCACTTGGCGAAATTACTTTATTTCAAGGCCATAAAATTATGCTATTTCCATTTTTAAAGCTTGCTTAACTAAGCAACTGTTCCATTTCACCGAGCGCTTTCTCGAATGCTTTGCATGCGTCTTCGACTGGTTTAGGACCGGTCATGTCGACGCCGGCTTTTTTGAGCACTTCGATTGGATAATCGGAGCTTCCAGCCTTAAGGAAGTCGAGATAGCGGCTGACAGCCGGCTGCCCTTCCTCAAGTATTTGCCTGCTTAATGCAGTTGCAGCGCTGTATCCAGTCGCATACTGGTATACATAATAATTGTAATAGAAATGCGGAATCCTTGACCATTCAAGCCCGATTTCCTCATCAATTACAATGTCCTTGCCGCCGAAATATTTCTTGTTCAGGTCATAATAATCACCTGTCAGCGAATCCGCGGTCAACGCCTCATTATTCTGCGCCTTCTGATGGATTTGGTGCTCGAACTCGGCGAACATCGTCTGGCGGAACACAGTCGCCCGGAAGCCTTCCAGGAAGTGGTTCAGCAAGTAAAGGCGCTTTTGCTCATCATCGATCGTTTTCAGCAAATAGTCATTCAAGAGCGCTTCATTGCATGTTGAAGCAACCTCCGCCACGAAAATGCTGTAGTTGCCATATGGGTATGGCTGACTCTTCCTTGTATAGTAGCTATGCACAGAATGTCCAAATTCGTGGGCGAGCGTAAATAGATTGTTGACATTATTTTGCCAGTTCATCAGAATGTACGGATTTGTTCCATATGCACCTGAAGAATAGGCGCCGCTGCGTTTGCCCTTATTTTCGTGGACATCCACCCAGCGGTTCTCAAACCCTTCCTTCAAGATGCTCTGGTATTCCTCGCCAAGCGGGGCCAGTCCCTTCAATACGAGTTCCCGTGCTTCGTCGTATTCAATCTCCATCTTGACGTCCTTCACAAGCGGAGCATACAAATCATACATATGAAGCTCATTGACGCCAAGAACTTTCTTCCGCAGCTTCACATAGCGGTGGAGCAGCCCGAGGTTGTCGTTGACCGTATTGACAAGGTTGTCGTACACACTTTCCGGAATATTATTTGCGGCTAGCGCGGCATGGCGCGCCGATTTGTAATTCCTGACTCTAGCATTGAAATTATCCTTCTTCACCTGGCCGCCGAGCGTGCTTGAGAACGTATTTTTGAAGTTGCCGTACGTCTCATAAACCGCCTTGAAAGCATCGTGGCGGACACGTTGATCTGCGCTCTCCAGGAACCTGGAGTAACGGCCATGCGTGACTTCCACCTCTTCGCCGTTCTCATCTTTGATGGTCGGGAATTCAAGATCTGCGTTGTTCAGCATGCCAAACGTATTTGAAGAAGCAGCCATCACTTCTCCTGCCTCGGCGAGCAACGCTTCCTGTTCGGCTGACAGGATATGCGGCCGCTGCAGGTTGATTTCTTCTAGTGCATGCTCATACAGCTTCAGTTCCGGCTTCTCTTCCAGATACCCTTTAATTTTCCCCTCGTCAATCGACAGGATTTCCGGGACAATGAACGCAAGCTGGCTAGCCGCCTGGGAATAAAGAGCCTTCATCCTGCTGTCCAGTCCCTGGTAGAATGAATTTCCCGTATCCTGGTCATATCTCATATGGGAATATGTATACATCTTACCGAGCCGCTCCAGCAGATGGTCCTGCTTCTGAAGGGCGCTATATAGGCTGTCCGCGCTTTCCTCGAGCATTCCACGGTATTCGCTAATTTCGGGAATCAATTCCTTCACCGCCTGGAATTCCTTCTCCCAAGCTTCATCTGTTTCAAAAATATCCTCCAGGCGCCATGTCTGCTCTACCGGCACCTCATCACGCGCAGGTAATTTTTTTACTGCTGATTCGTTTGCCATAATCATCCTCCATTCAGTATTTCGGTTTGCGAAGCATCACCTTTATTACTATTCTCTTTTTTCTTGAAAATTCCTGCAAATACTTTTCATTTCCTTCTCTTCTATCTTTCCCCCTTTTCGGGCAAAAATGGCCGCTAACAGAAAAGTTTTATTTTTCAACGGTATTTTCCGTAAAAAGCTTCTGATAGGACAAATTGTTCCGCATTACTTTTAGGAAAGGTAAATCCTTTTTGCAAAATAAACGTTCCCTCTCCTTTCCTTTTAAGCAGCCCGAAGGAAGAAAGCATCGCCAAATATTCCGCAGCCGCGCTCTCCTCAGATATTTCTTTTGCCAGAGGAAGCTTTCGAAAAATGAGTTGCCCCCTTTCCGCCCGCCTAAATAAACATGCCGCAGCCTCTTCGGCTGTAATAACGTCTCCGGGCAGCGCCTTTCCTAGCAAATCGAGATAAATATACATCTGCCAGATGACTGGAAACGTCGCAATCGCAGCAGCGTTATAGCATGGCAAACCAATTTCAGCCGGGAGAAGGAAAATGTTCAACCCAGCCTTATACAACTCTTCGAGAAAAAGTTGATGAGGAGACCTTGGATTAGCACCAATCGCAAGTTTGCTTCGTTCAAGCCGTTTTTTCCATTGGAACAAAGATAACCGGCCGGCTGGGACCGGGCACAGTAATTGATTAAGCTGAAGTTTTCTGAGGGGAAATGATTGGATACTGGCAAAAGCTTTTGAAGGTGAATAAGGAAGGATATTCTGGATGAGGGAAATCCGGCCGCTGTCGGGGCAATATGCTTGGATGAAGCCGGGGTTGCGGGATGATGATCGGAGAAATAAATAATCAAAGCCTGAAAGTGTGATGGTGTTTCCCGAAATGGAAGGCAACCGCGAACCGCCGAGAATCCATATAGGGATATAACCGGCGTTAACATAGTTCTCTGTCCTTTTGATTAATATATTATCTGGAATTGTGCTGCATTGAAACTCAAGGGCATACAGACGGTTTTCGTAGTGGAAAGTAATGTCGGGGCGCTGGCGGATATGAGGATCGTATCTCTCCGCAGCTACGGGAATATTTTGACGAAAAAGCCACCGATACAGTCCGCCTTTCCCGGCTAAATGATAGTCCGATTCCCGTTCAAAATTGCTTTCTTCACAGGCATGGCTTAAATGGGAAAAGTGGAAGATCCTTTTTTCGCCCAGCTTGATCCTCAGCTTTCCGCCGCACATCGGGCAGAAAAACTCTTCATGCTCCCGCCAATATTCCAGCGTGGCGCGTGAATACCCGTTGGCCAGGCAAATCCTTCCGCCGTTTTTTGTGTTCGCCGTTAACAATGGCAACCTCTCCTTTAAAGGGAATTCCTCTGATTCTTTAACCCTTTTACCATTCGCCACTCCCCTTTCCGAATCCTTTTGAAATAGCAGCTATATGTGTCAAATCCGTGATTTTCCCGGCAAGAAAAAAACCAGCCTTCGGAAAAATAACCGGCTGGTTCCTTCTTTATAAAAGCGGAGACATAAGTCTTGAGGTAGACTCTAAAAGTCTGTAGCCGAGATGGCGTTTCTGGAAGCTTTCCAGTTCCAGCTTTTTCGAATCCTTCATATCGTTCAGATAGTCATTGACGAGCTTTCGTGTGCTATCAGTCCTGTATAGGAACGCATTGACCTCAAAGTTTAAATGAAAGCTTCTCATATCCATATTTGATGTACCAATTGAAGCCAGTTCACCGTCAACAATCACGATTTTGCTGTGCATGAAGCCTTTCTGGTACTCATACACTTTCACGCCAGCCTCGAGAAGGTCAGGAAAATAAGACCTGGATGCATGAAAAACAATCCGCTTATCTGGTTTATCTGGAACGAGCAGCCTCACGTCTATACCGCTAAGCGCGGCCACCTGTAAAGCGGATTTTATATCCTCATCCGGAATGAAGTACGGCGAGGCGATCCAGACTGATTTTTGCGCGGAAGTAATCATCGAAAAGAAAATTTTCTTAATAGCTGTCCATTCATTATCAGGCCCGCCAGCAATGAGCTGTACCCCGCCTAAATCCCGGCCTGCCGGTACTTGGCGAAGATAGTCATCCGTGAGCAGGCTTTTATTCGTCATGTAATACCAGTCCTGCAGAAAGATAAGCTGCAGGGAACGGACAGCGTCCCCCTTCAGCATTAAATGTGTATCTCGCCAGAAACCGATTTTTTTGACCCGGCCCAAATATTCGTCACCGATATTCAGCCCGCCGACAAAACCGGTTGTCCCATCAATAACAATAATTTTCCGATGGTTCCTGAAATTGAATTTATTATTTAAGAACGGGAGTTTAACAGGACCGAATGGGATGACCTCAACTCCGGCTTTCTTTAAATCCGTGACATACTTGCGCGAAAGCTGCCAGGAACCTACTGCATCATACAGAAAACGGACCTCGACCCCTTCACGGGCTTTCCTGCATAAGATTGCCTTGATTTCCCTGCCGATCTCATCGTCTCTGACAATATAATATTCAAGATGTATATGGTGCTTCGCTTTTTTCAGTTCCTTCAGGATATGTCCGAAGGTTTCACTGCCATTCGCAAGGGTCTTCGTTTCGGTTGTAAACGAAATTGGACTATTTCCAAGCCTTTGCGCAAGAGTGACCAATTTATGTTGCTGACCTTCATACTTCGCTTGCCTACCTGCCGGGAGTTCGTTAATATCCCCTTCAACTGTCAAAAATGCCTGCTTATCAAGAAAGTACTTTTTACGAAAAATACGTTCTTTTTTATAATTGCGGCCGAATAACAGATAAAATATGAAGCCGAGGAACGGAAAACTGCCAAGGACTACTAGCCATGTTATCGTCTGGGTCGGGTGCCTGTTTTCGAGAAAGATAACCAGCCCAATAAAAAAGACTGAAAAAGTTATGATCAAACTGAAAACCTGAAAAACATCCGACTCGAGATTTTCCCGAAAAATAAAAATGGCTGCCGCCAATATCAATAAAAATAATAATACTCTCACTGTGTTTTTCATCTCTATCACCGCCGTTATCCTTACAATACGAAAGAAGGAACACGAAGTTCCAAAAACCGTGCTATTTTCTTGTATTCAGGCATTTTCAGTTGCCGCCTATTTTCATCATGCCACAATGGCCGGCCATTTCCTAATGAAAGCAAGCTTATATACTTTTCCACTATTGTTTTATTTTTAAAATTAAGGCATCGTTATCCTTGATTGTTGATTTCCACTCCGGGGACATGCTTTCCGCGGGGCGGACCGTGGAGCCTCCTCGGCGTCATAGACGCCTGTGGGGTCTCCACGTGCCGCTTCATCCCGCCGGAGTCAGTCCCCTCCGTTCCAATCAACTTCATTGTAGATCAAAATTCAGCTTTAACTAGCCAAAAATTAAAAAAGCCGATTCCGGGATGCCTATTGTTAGGCCCTGAAATCGGCTCCTGATTAAAAATGCTTGCGAATTTCGGAGAAGACATCCTTGGCAATTACTTCTTTGCCGTACTCTTGAAGGCGGTGAATCGTCAATTGGCTTTCTTCCCCGTACTCAAGAAGGATGCTCAGCAAGTCATCGATTTTTTCTTCCTCAAACTGCTCTTCCGGAAATTCAACATACAAATAATATCGATTTTCATAGTGGTAAAGGCTGGTTTCTATTCCATCAAGGCCTCCGCGCTTGGAAAGCTGAATGATATCTTCAAAGTCACGGAAGGATAGCAGAAAATCAAGTATCCCTTGATCCTCTTCAGCTCCTTCTTCATTCCCCGAAGTAAAGTGATGATCAAGCATTTCTTCAATCTGATCATCCACTGGAAAGTCCTTAAGCTTCTCATTTGGGACAGGCAATTCGAATTTCTGGCCATCCTTCGACAACTGCGCTTTGGTGACGAGGACTTCAAGGCCTTTGTCTAATGCCTGAACCTGTATCCATAACGGGCCTTCGACAATAAATTCTTCCTCCTGATGGATTTCGTCCATCATTTCCCAAAAAAGTTCTTCGCTCCGTTCCCTGTTATACCAGATTTCTTCACGGTCGAAGCCTCTTTCTTCTATATCTATATAAGAGATGTAAAACTTGACAGTATTTTCATTAATGCGTTCAATCTCCATTTTTAACTCTCCCTTCCGGCAGCAAGAGTGAAGGGACTGATTACCCCCATGCAGATGATTTTATTTATTTATCCAATACCCTGAAGCAGACTGATTATTCCAGTCCTCGCCTTGTACCTTTATTTTATGACAAATAAAGAAAATAGGGAAATAAAAGATTCTTTTTCCGAAAAAATGAGCGAATGCCCGCCCCTGCATGTAGGCCGGCATTGACACCTGATTTGTAATTGTCAGTAATGGAAGAGCCTTGCAGCTTTTCAGGGTTTCCTTATAGTTTACCAAAAGGTTGTCCAATAAACAATATTCTATAAATGGAAATAATCAAGAAAAGTAAAGGCAATTACGATGAAAAAGACCTCCACAATTCCTGGAGGTCTGAATTTACTTATATTAATTGACTAGGCGCTGAGCTTCGCGAAGTTGGAAAGTCCTGACCTTCCGTGGAAGGAAGCGTCTGATTTCGTCTTCATTATAACCGACCTGGAGCCTTTTCTCATCGAGGATGATCGGGCGGCGCAATAGGCCCGGGTTATCCTTAATCAATTCAAACAGATTCTGGAGCGGCATGGTTTCAAGATTCACGTCCAGCTTTTGGAATGTTTTAGAGCGGGTCGAAATAATCTCATCTGTTCCATCTTCTGTCATCCTGAGTATTTCCTTGATCTCATCAATTGACAAAGGTTCAGAAAAAATATTACGTTCTGTGTATGGAATTTCATGTTCTTCCAGCCATGATTTTGCTTTTCTGCATGATGTACAACTTGGTGAAGTGTATAGCGTTACCATTGGTTAATCACACTCCTTCTAAAAATAAGGCCATCTATAGGGATTTTTATGAAAATACTATTTAGATGATAATAATTTAAAATGACTTTAATTAAGTAATGTCTATTATCTATTATACTATAAATTGGCTTGAATAGGTATTGCTTTTTGAAAATAATAATTTTCCCAACTTGGACTTCCCGATTTTTTCAGGTCCACTTATAAGACGTTTTGGGGAGCAAAAAGTTTCATTCTTTAAAAACTTTTTTGATTTCTCTGAATCACCCCTATAAACAATATATAATTCGGCTCAAATCCTCTATTTATGTACGTAATTTGGCAAAATTTAAAACATATAACCTTATACCCGTCCATTTTTAACTTAAACCTAAAATATCAAAACTTTTTTGTTTTTCTCAATTATATTTTTTTAATGAAAAAGAAATGCTATTATTTTGACAGCGATTTCAATTTTAAGGCTTCTGTGATACTTTTCCTTTCCATATTGTCCGTTTTCTTTTAGAATAGAGTTATAGAGGAGATCCAAGAACGTTTTTGGAGAAAGGGGCGGTAAAAGCGATTATGGGAGAATACTTGATGGATTTTGCCATTGTCACGGTATTGGTTGTAGGCATTACTGCTTTAATGGGCGTCATTACAAACGGAATAGGCGAAAATATTTTCGGGCGTAAAAACAGATCCGAATTTACAAACCAGGCATCAAAATTCACTGCCGGCTGGAATGAAGTCGGAGGGAAAAAATAATTATACATAAAGGCCGTGTTTTCCTTTTGGAACCGCGGCTTTTTTATTTCTCTTAAGAATTTTCCCAACAAAAAACCGGCCCCGATAAAACGGGCCGGTTCTTACAGCGCGGCTGTCTGCACAGCTGCGTTTTTATCTTAGTTGGGCTTTGAATTGTTCAAATTCTTTCTCTGAGCAATAGACAAAATGCCCTGGCGTTACTTCCCTCATTTCCACTTTTTCATTTTCTCCATAGTTGTGGACGTTCGGGTCATATGCTTTTCTCTTCCGTGTCCGCTCACTGTCCGGATCAGGCAGTGGGATCGCTGACAGAAGTGATTGTGTATAAAGATGGAAAGGATTTTTATATAGCTCCTCCGCCGGCGCCAATTCAACCATCTTTCCATAATACATAACCCCGATTCTGTCACTGATGTATTTAACCATTGACAGGTCATGGGCGATAAACAGGTAAGTCAGCCCTTTTTCTCTTTGAAGTTTCTTCATCAGGTTAACCACCTGTGCCTGAATGGAAACATCAAGAGCGGAAATTGGCTCATCTGCGATGATAAAATCAGGTTCTACCGCTAAAGCGCGCGCAATTCCGATACGCTGCCTTTGTCCGCCTGAGAACTCATGCGGATACCGGTTGGCGTGTTCCTTGTTAAGGCCTACTGTTTCCAGAAGCTCATATACACGCTGCATCCGTTCTTTCCTGTTTTTCGCAAGGCCATGGATATCTATCCCTTCTGCGATGATATCCGCCACGGTCATACGCGGGTTAAGTGAGGCATAGGGATCCTGGAAAATCATTTGCATTTTTCGGTTGAATTCTTTCAGCTTCTTCGCCGATTTATGGCCATGTACATCTTCCCCATTGAAAAGGACCTGTCCATCTGTCGCATCATACAGGCGGATGATTGTACGACCCGTCGTTGACTTTCCGCACCCGGATTCACCGACAAGCCCAAGTGTTTCGCCTCTATAAATGTCAAATGTAACTCCGTCAACAGCTTTTACCATATTGGGCCTGCCAACATTGAAATGCTGTTTGAGGTTTTTGATTTCAAGCAATTTTTCAGGCATTTATTTCCCCTCCTTGACAAGCCTTGGCTCATCGAATGTAGAGGCCAGTTTCCTCATTCGCTTCTTAACCGCTTCAGGAGGCTCAACCTTTGGCGCATCCGGATGGAGCAGCCATGTTCTGGCATAATGGGTCTCCGAAATCTGGTATAGCGGAGGCTCCTGTTCGAAATCAATTGCCATGGCATATGGATTCCGAGCCGCGAAAGCATCTCCCTTAGGAGGATTTGTCAAATCAGGCGGTGTTCCAGGAATGGCAGCAAGGTCTGATTTATCGTCACTGTCCAGGCTAGGCATTGAAGCCAGCAAGCCCCATGTATAAGGATGGCGCGGGTCATAGAAGATTTCATCCACTGTGCCCATTTCCACAATTTGTCCAGCATACATAACGACAACCCGGTCAGCTACGTTTGCAACAACCCCAAGATCGTGCGTAATAAAGATAATGGATGTATCCATTTTGCTCTGGAGATCTTTCATCAGGTCAAGAATTTGAGCCTGGATGGTAACATCAAGAGCCGTTGTAGGCTCGTCCGCAATAAGGAGCTGCGGATTTGCCGCTAGGGCGATTGCGATCATCGCGCGCTGTCTCATCCCGCCTGAGAACTCATGGGGATACTGATTGACGCGCCTTTCAGGCATTGGAATACCAACAAGACGGAGCATTTCAACCGCGCGCTCTTTAGCAGCCGCGGTGCTCATATTTTGGTGTTTGATAAGCCCCTCCATAATCTGGCGGCCGACTTTCATTGTCGGGTTCAAGGAAGTCATCGGATCCTGGAAGATCATGCTGATTTCTTTACCACGGATCTTTTCCATTTGCCGTTCTTTTTTGGACACAATATCCTCGCCGTTGAAGATAATCTGCCCGGCCTTAATTTTGCCGGGAGGCATCGGAATGAGTTTCATGATAGTCTGGGCAGTCACGCTCTTCCCAGATCCGGATTCACCCACGATCGCTAATGTCTCACCCTTATTTAAGTCGAAGCTGACACCCCGGACAGCCCTTACTTCACCGCCGTAAGTCTGGAATGAGACTTCCAGGTTTTTTACTTCAAGCAATTTTGTCATTTCTCATTCCCCCTTATTTTCGAAGTCTTGGATCTAGTGCATCGCGCAATCCATCACCGATTACGTTAAATGCGAAAATGGTCAAACAGATGAACGTTGCCGGGAAGAATAACCGCCAAGGGTAATATTTCAGTGCCGGCAGGCCATCAGAAGCCATTGTTCCCCAGCTCGCTAGCGGAGGTGTCAATCCAAGCCCCAGATAACTAAGGAATGATTCGGTAAAAATAGCCGATGGAATCGACAGGGTCATCGTGACCAATATCGGACCCATTGTATTCGGAATGAGGTGTTTGCCCATGATACGCGGCAAATCTGCTCCCAATGTTCTTGATGCCAAGACAAACTCCTGGCCTTTCAGGGATAGCACCTGCCCCCGTACGATCCTGGACATGTTTATCCAGCCCGTTATCGTCATGGCAAGAATCATAGTCCCTACTCCTTGTCCCAAAACAACCATTAACAGGATGACGAGCAGCAAATATGGAACTCCCCAAAGGATATCGGCTATCCGCATCATGATATCATCCGTGCGCCCGCCCTTGTATCCTGCTAAGCCGCCATAGAAAACACCAATGAAGAAGTCAACAAGAGCAGCTGCAACACCGATGAACAGGGAAATACGCGCTCCCTCCCATGTACGGGCAAAAACATCGCGGCCAAGGTCATCAGTTCCAAACCAGTGGTCACCATTTGGCGCCTTGTTAGTGTTCATTAGATTGTTTGTCCGATAATCATGATCGGTCATATATGGTCCAAAGATTGCCATGAAAATCAAGAGTATGAGGAGAACGACTCCAAACATGGCAAGCTTGTTTTTTCGGAAACGAATGACGACATCCTTCCAGAATGACAGGCTCGGTTTTTCGATTTTTTCAGCTTCCGAAGCCCTTGATCCAACAACCTGGAATTTCTCTTTAGGTATCTGCATTGTTTATTCTCCTTTCTTTCCGCCAGCCAGTTTAATTCGCGGATCAATTAAGCCATACGCGATGTCGACCAGGAGAATAGCCATCAGCAGGATGATACTGAAGAATACGGTAACACCCATGATAACTGTATAATCGCGGTTGGTGATTGATGTTACAAAATGGTTCCCCAATCCAGGGATACCAAAAATCTTCTCAATAACAAAGCTTCCTGTAATTACACTTGCTGAAAGCGGTCCAAGATAAGTGACGACAGGCAGCAGCGCATTCCGGATCGCATGTTTGACAGTGATAACCCTTTCGCTAAGTCCTTTTGCCTTCGCTGTCCGGATATAATCATTGGACAGTACTTCAAGCATGCTCGACCTGGTCAGACGCGCGATAAAAGCCATCGGCGTAGACGCAAGTGCGAGTGCCGGCAGGATTGTATGGGTGAATGAATCCCATCTTGCAACCGGCAGGAGTTGCAGTTTAATGGCAAAAACATATTGCAGGAGCGAGGCCATGATGAATGACGGTACCGATATTCCCATGACCGCGAAAATCATCGCACCATAGTCCTGCCATTTATTATGCCTTAACGCGGCGATAATCCCTAAAAGAACACCTAATGAAACGGAAATAAAAATAGCTTCAAGTCCAAGGGCGAGTGAAACAGGAAAACCTGTCTCGATCAAATCATTGACCGTCCTTGCTTTATATTTAAACGAAGGGCCAAAATCCCACTGGGCAATCCTTCCCAGGTACTCCCCATATTGGACATACCAAGGCTGATCCAACCCATAATGCGCATTCAGCGCTTTCTCGATTTCAGCTGGCAATTGCTTTTCAGAAGTAAACGGATTTCCCGGCGCAAGCCTCATAAGGAAGAACGTGGCCGTTATTATCAGGAAAAGAGAAAGCAGCATAAACAGTAATCTTCGAATGATGTATCTGACCAAAAGAGCCCACCTCCATTGTTTGCTCCGAAGGCGCCCCTATCCATACCAGCCGAAAGGCCATTACGGGAGGCTGCCTCAGACTGAATCGGCCAATATTTTCCTATAACTCTGAAAGCCTAGAAAAACTTGGCATTCAAACGCCAAGTCTCTGAAAGAATGCCTAATTTTTTCTATACTTCAGAATATTTTTCAAATATACCCGAATTCAGAAAGGAAGGTATATGGGATCCACGCCCATATACCTGCCTCTAAAATTAATGCTAATTATTCATTTTTACTCGAATTTAGCCCACTTCAACTGGACATCGCCCAGACCGGATACAACTACATCCTTAAGTTTGTCATTCTTAACCCAAACGTTAGTGTAGAAGTAGATTGGTGCAACTGGCATTTCGTCCATGAAAATTGATTCTGCTTTCTTCAGCATTTCAAGGCGCTTATCAGCATCGCCTTCTTTTTGTGAATCAATCAGAAGCTGTTTGTATTCAGCATTTTCCCAGAATGTATCGTTGTTACCGCCGTTTTTGTCACGGAACATTTCAAGGAAGTTGATTGGGTCGTTGAAATCGCCGAGCCATCCCATACGTCCAACCATGTAATCGCCTTTGTGCATTTTATCGATGTAAACTGCCCACTCAGCGTTATCAAGGGTAACTTCAACGCCAAGCTCCTTCTTCCACATATCCTGGATTGCCTGTGCAATCTTTTGGTGTGCTTCAGAAGTATTGTAGGACAGAGTGATAGGAGGAAGCTCGGAAACATCTTTGTAGCCAAGTTCCTTCAATCCTGTCTCCAGGAATTCCTTTGCCTTAGCAACATCTTTGTCGTTGTAATAGCCTTTATCATTTTCTTTGATCATGGAAGGCGGTACGATTGCCATTGCAGGAACCTGGCCGCCCTGAGTGATATTTTCTACAACTGCCTTGCGGTCAATCGCATAAGCAAGTGCTTTACGGATGTTTTTGTTGTTCAATGGCGGCTTTTCAGTCTGGAACTTATACCAGTAAGTACCAGCAATTGGCTTGATATTCAGGTTGCCGGCATCCTTCAGCTGCTTAAGAGCGTCTGTTGGAAGTGTGCCGAACGGTGAACCAGCCCAGTCAAGTTCGCCATTATCGAACATTGACAATTCAGTATTCGGGTCATTGATCATGAACATTTCGACTTTAGTCAGGCTGACTGCGTCAGCATCCCAGTAGTCTTCGTTCTTTTCAATAACGATTTTGTCCTGGTGAGCCCATTCAGAAAGTTTGAAAGGTCCGTTGGACACATAGTCATCGCCCGCTTCTGTATACCACTTGTCATTTGCTGTAGCTACCTTCTCGTTTACTGGGAAGTAAGTATAGAAAGCAGTCAACTCAAGGAAGTATGGAGTCGGGTTTTCAAGGGTAACAACGAGTGTCTTTTCATCCTTTGCTTCAACACCAAGTGTTTCAGGCTTCGCTTTTCCTTCGTTGATAGCCTGGCCACCCTTCACATAGTAAAGCTGGTAAGCATACTGTGACTGGTTGGCAGGGTCAAGAGCCCATTTCCAAGCATAGACGAAATCGGATGCCTTTACAGGATCGCCGTTTGTCCACTTTGCATCGCGGAGCTTGAACGTGTACTGTGTAAGGTCATCGGATACCTCGATGTCTTCAGCCATAGCAGGCTGTGGCTTGCCATCCTTATCGATACGGGTCAAGCCTTCAAAAGTTTGGAGAAGTACTCCTCCGGATGTTGAATCGTTAGCCAGTCCCGGATGAAGGGAGAATGGCTCGGAGTTGATATTGACGCGCATTTCCTGCGGCACATCGGACTTTTTATCGCCTTCCTTGCCTTTGTCCTTGTCGCCATCGGCTTTTTCGCCGCCGCCGCACGCTGCAAGGAACAAGCTCATTACGAGAAGCATACTGAAAAAGATGGAAAATCTTTTCTTCACGAATTTACCCCCCTAGTACTTAATATTTTGCCCAAACGGACGTCACTGAACTGTCTGTCACTCCCATACATTTGTTCATACAGCGCGTAATGATTTAATAATCTGACAATTCAATGTAAAAAGAATTGAAAGACTATTAAAAAAGCAATAAAAAAAGCAACTTTATAGCTTTGCAGATACTAAGATCTCCACAGTTATAAACCGGCTTTTTCAATTGCTCCGGCTGCGATACACACAATTGTAATAAATGTGACAATTCCGTAAAGTCATCGTTTGTTACGTTTATTATAAATAGTTTAAAACTGTAATGCAAGTACGAAATTGTCTTAGATTGTCATTATGCTAATATACTTTTCCTGCCCGCCCTTTCAATTTAGTTGTAAGCAGCGGTTTTTAAAGATAGAATAACCGGCAAAAACTCTGTTTATTCACTTGATTTTGTCATGACATTGATGTATTTTAATACTACAAACTAAATGATAAGGCATTGATGAAGAAGAGTACTGTTTGGCATCGGTTTTTAGAGAGTTTGTGGCAGGTGGGAACAAACAACCGGCATTCAGGAATGGGCTTCTGAGCCCCGGGAAGGAAGTTTAGTATGTCCCGGCGCATGCCAGGCGTTATTCTGGCAGCCCTCATGCGGGGGAAAGAGGCTTTTTAGCAATTAGGGTGGCACCGCGGACCATTCGTCCCTATACATTGGGGATGAATGGTCTTTTTTTATTATTTTTAAAAAATAAAAAGGAGGCGTCTATAGTGAAAACCATATTTTCCGGCATCCAGCCAAGCGGTACAATTACGCTTGGAAACTATATTGGAGCTCTTAAGCAATTCGTTGAGCTTCAGGAGGACTATAACTGTTATTTCTGCATTGTCGATCAACATGCGATTACCGTTCCGCAAGATCGTCTTGAATTGAGGAAAAATATTCGCAGTCTTGCCGCCCTGTATCTTGCGGTTGGCCTTGATCCGGACAGAGCAACCCTGTTCATCCAATCCGAAGTTCCTGCACATGCACAGGCTGGATGGATGATGCAATGCATCTCTTATATTGGGGAACTGGAGAGAATGACGCAGTTCAAGGATAAATCCGCAGGTAAGGATGCCGTCTCAGCAGGCCTGTTGACCTATCCTCCACTAATGGTTGCCGATATCCTATTATATAGCACAGACCTCGTGCCTGTCGGAGAGGACCAAAAGCAGCATTTGGAACTTACGAGGGATCTAGCCGAACGTTTCAATAAACGGTATAGCGAGATTTTCACCATCCCCGAGGTCCGCATTCCTGAAGTTGGCGCCAAGATTATGTCCCTTCAGGAGCCAACGAAAAAGATGAGTAAATCTGATCCAAATACTAAGGCATTTATATCAATCCTAGATGAACCGAAAGTGATTGAAAAGAAAATTAAAAGCGCAGTAACAGATTCCGAGGGAAATGTCCGCTTTGATAAGGAGCATAAGCCTGGAGTTTCAAACCTGATGACGATTTACTCCATCCTTGGCGGAAAAACAATTGAAGAAATTCAAGCTGCATATGAAGGTAAGGGCTATGGAGAATTCAAGGCGGATCTGGCTCAAGTAGTCATTGCAGCGCTAAAGCCAATCCAGGATCGTTATCACGAATTAATGGAGTCATCTGAACTCGATGATATTCTTGATTTTGGGGCTGAAAAAGCGAACCGCACTGCGTCGAAAATGCTCAAGAAAATGGAAAACGCGATGGGGCTTGGCAGAAAACGTCGAAAATAAGGAAAAATCGTAAAAAGGCATTCACCAACTTTCGCGGCGAATGCCTTTTTGATTGTCAATTTACTTTCGGCCCGTGTTCCATTTCCCACAGTTTCTCAAAAAAAGGTTGTCCTTTAATTAAATTTTCGCAAAATCCTTCATGTTTTTTGCTCCAGCCTAATTTAATTTCTTCATATAATTCACGCCATGCTTCCTCAAATCCCATCGTTTGGATCATTGAGTAATTTTCAGGACACCATTCTGTATACCAGTAGCGGATTTCTGCTTCATTTCCGATTGATTGCAGCTGGTCGAGTGCCATGAACAATAGCTGTTTAAGCTGGCGCTCCTTTCTTGTAAGCCCAGTCATCAAATCGGGTTCCGGGGATAATAGATGAAATTCTTTTGCCAGATGGCCTTGTTTGAATTTGTAATTAACAGCTTCAACGTTTTCCAGCATTTCATACACAAGCTGTTCCTGCCTGGGGATCAGGCGGCTTTTTCTCACAGGGATATTATAACCAATCGTATCCACAGCGAGAATTTCTTGCCCATCACTTATGATGAAGCAGTATTCAAGCTGGATTCTTTCATGATTTTTCCGAATATAAGCTTTTTGGTAAATATCATCCAACATTTGTTGGGGAAGCTGCGCCAAATCGCTTTCAATGTAATGGAAGAGAACCGGATCCACTTTTAAAAGCGGTACCTGATCGAGCAGCTCAACTCCGTCATCTTTCCTCCATTCATGAAAATGGCAGACATTATAGCCATTTTCTTCCCCTTCAAACCAGTTGACCCAGACATCATGAAGATATAACATCATCCGACCCCTCACTTCAGATTCCATTTGTCATTCAGTATAGGCAGTCATAAGTTAAATTATTCCTTAAATGAAGCTGGATTCCAATCATTCTTCCATGAGCTTTCCGGGGAGGAAAATACTTATTAATACGATTGCGATTCCGGCAGGCAGCAAGTAACACTCTGGTTTGTCGGAAATGAATCGAAAATATTCGCTATATCCCATGCCGGATGAAAAAACATTTAAATAGGCAATCAAACTGATTCCGCCCGATACAGAAAGTCCAAATCCTATTAGAAAGAAAAATGCCCTAATCGCCATGGTGACGGCCCCAATCCATATAGTTGCCCCCTGCTAGTCCGCTTTCTTCATATATATGGCCGTTCCTTTCGGATATGTATACTCACTTGAACTATATAGCCGATTTTCTATTGAAGAACATAAAAAAATCTACCATTTTGGGATGGTAGATTTTATCTTCGTGATTTAGGGTTGAAAGCGTCTTTCAGTCCCTCACCTATGAAGTTGATTGAAAGGATGGTAAAGGTAATGACCAATGCCGGTGGTACCCATATCCATGGCTTGCCTTGTAAAACATCCGGTTCGTTTGCGGAGGACAGCATGTTCCCCCAGCTTGGGACTTCCTGCGGAACACCAAAGCCAAGATAGCTAAGTGCCGACTCAATGACGATCATACTGGCAAACAGGATGGTCGCCTGGACGATAATCGTTGACATGACGTTTGGCAGCAGATGTTTTGTTATTACTTTGTAAGGAGAACAGCCAATTGATACAGCTGCGGTGATATACTCGTTTTCCTTTTCCGCAAGAATTTTACTGCGTACAATCCTCGCGACCCCTCCCCAGCTTAGCAAGCTGATTGTCCCGACCAGAACCCAGACTCCGGAAACAAGTCCGAACAAAATGGCGTTCAAAACGATGACAAAGACAAGAAATGGAAAGTTAAGGATAAAGTCTGTGAACCTCATCAGCAGGCTGTCAACAGTGCCTCCAAAATAACCGGCAATCGAGCCGATGACTGTACCAAGCATGATGACAAAAAATGTACAGGACAATCCAACCATCAAAGAGATTCGACCGCCATAAAGGAGCCGAGTGAAAACATCCCTTCCGCTCTTATCTGTGCCAAGCCAGTGTTCGGCGGATGGTTTCAACGACATTTGCCCAATGTTGATCCTTGTTATGTCAGCAGTTGTAATAAATGGTGCCAAGAAAGAGAAGATTGCCACGATAACGAGGAAAACCAAGCTCACCATGGCCAATTTGTTCTTCATGAACTTTTTCCTGGCAAGCTGCATTGGCGACAGGCTTCTCTTTGGTGGCGCCGAGTTCAGTTCTGTATCTTTTTGAGTTGCAATTTCCATTATCTGTCCCCCCTAATCCAGCCTGATTCGCGGATCGACAACGCCATATAAAAGGTCCGCTATCAGGTTGCCAACCAATGTCATCAATGAAAAGAACATCGTTAGCGCCATCATGACGGGATAATCCCTTGTATTTACTGACTCAAGGAATAACTTGCCGATTCCGGGATAGGTAAAGATCGTTTCTGTAATAATCGCCCCGCTGATGATTGCGACAATATCAAAACCTAAAAAGGTAATGAGCGGGATAATGGAGTTACGCAAAATATGCACGTTGTAAATACGGCTTTCCGGTGTCCCCTTTGCCCTTGCAGTCCTAACATAATCCTTGCGGCTGTTTTCAATAATGTCATTCCGCAAAAATTGTGTATAACTGGCCGTACTTAATGCACCTAACACGAGTGCCGGAAGCAGTACGTGATGAAGCTTGCTCAAATACCAGTCAAGGGTTCCCTGGGTGATTGTAATATCGACCGAGCCGTTGGATGGAAACCAGTTTAGCTTGAAGGAAAAAATATAAATGGCAAATACTGCGGCTACAAACGAAGGAATCGACAGCCCGGCATAGTTGAATCCGCCAATCGCGTTATCAAGAAACGTATAAGGCTTCCTTCCCGCATAAGTGCCCATAATGAACGCAAGGACATATGTAATCAAAATCGCAGTCCCGCCAAGCATAATTGTGTTTGGCAGTTTTTCACTGATTACTTCAGAAACTGGTATTTTATATCGGGTAGATTTCCCGAAATCCCCCTGCGCAAAGTCGGTAATCCAGTTAAAGTACTGGACAGGCAGCGGATCGTAATAGCCAAGCTTTTGTCTCATTTCCTCAATATAGCGAGGGTCAGTATTGTTTGGGTCAATTTCTCCACTGAGGGAGTCTCCCGGCATCAGCTTCGCCAAGGTGAACACCACAATGGAGATAAGGAGCAACATTGGGATCATGCCCAACAATCTACGGAGTGTATACTTCAACATATGCATTCTCCTTACCTTTACTACGTCTTGGGTGCTTCTTTCACCTCATTTGGGATAGAGAGAAAGGCCCCGCCTAAACTATCATTCTTCAAGCTTCAACTTTCGGGATGGTTGTCCCATTAAATCTTCCGGTAAATCAGTAAACTTAACCGCGGGAGAAATCCGCGGTTAAGTCTTTGCCATTCAGGCATTCACTGAATTTCCTGCTATAGGCTGGTTATTAAACCGGCTTTTAACGGAACTGTCCATCAGCGGCGAAGCCGCCGCTGAAGGGAGTTTCATTCATTACTGCTTAATCCACCACTCGTGAGGGCGGTTAGATCCGGAAACGTCATACTTAACGTCTTGTACACGCTTGTTGACGGCAACGATTTCTTCAAGCTCAGCGATTGGAAGAGCTGGAAGCTCATCCATGAAGTTCTTTTGCCATTCAACATAAAGCTCTTTACGCTTTTCCTGGTCAGTTCCGACAACACTCATATCAAGTGCGTCATCAAGTAGCTTGTCGCTCTTTTCGTTAACCCAGCGAGGGTAGTTCCAAAGTGCATCTGATCTCCACAGGCCGGATGGATCTGGATCTGATCCTGTTGACCAGCCTCCGAAGAATACTTCCATCTTCTTGTCGGACTTTTCAAGCATGTCATAGTAAAGGCCAGCATCAGTCATAGTCAGCTTCGTCTTCAGGCCGATATCTTCCCAATATTGAGTCAACGCTTTAGCACGTGCTTCGAATGTTGGGTTTTGAGTCGCATAGTGTGAGAAGTTTACAACGAATGGCTTTCCGTTAGGATCTTCACGGAACTTGTCTCCGTCTACATCCTTCCAGCCAGCATCATCAAGAATTTTCTTTGCTTTTTCAGGGTCATACTCAAATTGCTCAAGGTCTTTATTGTCAGCCGCGATCCAGTGGTTTGTCGGGATTGGACGGTTAACAGGCTTACCTACGCCGAAGAAGAATGCTTTAACCCACTCTTCGCGGTTAATTGCATAGTACATCGCGCGGCGAAGTTCTTTATCCTGGTACTTAGGCTCGTTCATGACGTTTTTCTTGCCATCCCAGTTACCAAGCTTGAAACCAACATAGTAGTAGGAAAGGCCAGGGTATTTCACAACATTTACGTTGTCAATTGCTTCAACCTGCTCCACAATGCTTGGGTGGAAAGACGTCATATCAAGAGTTCCGTTTTGAAGTTCACCAACAGTCAAGGACGGATCGATAACCTTCATGACAACTTTCTCGATGTGCGGTTTTCCATTGAAGTACTCATCGAAGCGCTCAAGCTCGACAGACTCACCAGGGACGATTTTGGAAACCTTGAATGGACCAAGTCCAACCGGCTTCGTGCGGACTTGCTCAGAAGCCATCATGTCTTTAACAGCAACGCCTTCGAATTCCTTGCGGGACATCGCGTAAGTCCAGAAGTTTTCGAGGTTGTTCACGCGTGCTTTGTCAAAAGTGACTTCCATCTCATAGTCGTTGATGATTTTGATACCGGAAATGGAATCAGCTTTTCCTTCTTTGTATGCAGGGACGCCTTCAACAGTTTGAACGTTGACATAGCGTGGTCCGTCATAGTCTTTGTCAGCAAGGACTTTGATGGCGAATTCCCAGTCCTGGATCTTAAGTTCTTCGCCATTGTGCCATTTTACGCCTTCTTTGATCTTGAACTTGAAAACCTTGTTGTCGTTAGTTTCCCAAGATGCGATATAAGGCTGAGGCTTCAGGTTCTCATCAAAATCGATAAGGTTTTCATCGAAGAAATCGATGACGTAGGCATCAGTTTGTGTTCCGTAGAAGTTGATGTTGAATTTTCCTTCTGGCTCGGAATCAAGCGAGTAAACAAGTGTTCCGCCATCTTGCGGCTTGTCTGTTGCTTCTTCCTTCTTGCCTTCGTTACCCTTTTTCGTATTACCGGCTTTTTCGCCGCCGCTGCATGCAGCCAAGAACATGGATAAAACCAATACTAGCGCAGACAGCCATAACCAACTTTTCCTCATTGTGTTCCCCCCATTTAAGTATTGGTAAATCTTCCGTCCAGGAATTTGGACGATTAAAACATAGTTAGCGCCAAGGCACTCGCCATGTTTTTATAAAGTAAAAGAGTTTAGGCTCTTTACTTAGCGAATTCGTGCTTCGGATGGAAGCCCTTTGTCTTCTTAATTCCCATTCAGTTCACGGTATATTTGAGCCGTTCCTTTTAATAAAGGTGGCAAGCCACACTGTGGGACGGCTTCACCTCCTTTAATTCAGGCTTTGTAACAGAACATTGCTCCATCGCCATCGGGCAGCGCGGATGGAACGGACAGCCTGAAGGAGGATTCAATGGACTCGGCACATCGCCAGTCAGAATGATCCGCTCTTTCTTTTTCCTTGGATCAGGAGAAGGAATGGCGGAAATCAATGCCTGGGTGTATGGATGGAGCGGTTCAGCATAAAGGCTGTCTTTATCCGCAATCTCAACCATATTCCCAAGGTACATGACTCCAATCCGGTCGCTCATATGCTTTACGACACTCAAATCGTGGGCAATGAACAAGAAGGTGAGGTCAAATTCTTCCTGAAGATCCTTCAATAAATTGAGAACCTGTGACTGGACCGATACGTCCAGGGCGGATACAGGCTCATCGGCGATAATCAACTTCGGCCTCAGTGCCAGGGCACGGGCGATGCCGATCCTTTGCCTTTGCCCGCCGGAAAACTCATGAGCATATTTGAAATATGCATCCTCGGGAAGGCCTACCTTTTCCAAGAGGTCCAACACTTCTTTTTTCAGTTCTTCTTTTGGCTTTTTCGTAAAGTTATAGATTGGTTCAGCGATAATGTCGCCGACCATCTGCATCGGATTCAGTGAGGCGTATGGATCCTGGAAAACCATCTGCAGGTCCGCCCTAATATCTCTTAGTGTCTTTCCGCTGACATTCGTTATATCCTTGCCGTCAAAAATGATTTTTCCGGCAGTAGGGCGAAGGAGCCTCAGGATTGTACGTCCAGCTGTTGATTTTCCACAGCCAGACTCTCCGACAAGTCCGAGCGTTTCCCCTTTTTTGATTTCAAAGGAAATATCGTCGACCGCTTTAACGTTTCCGACAGTCCTTCTGAAAAACCCGCCTTTGACAGGATAATAGGTTTTGAGATTTTTAATTTCCAGTAAAATTTCATGGCCGGACACGTTGTTGTCTTGCTTCTGTTCCACTGTTGTAATTCCGCTCATCGGCCCGTCACTCCTTCCTTCGGCCTGCTGGATTCAAAGAGCAGGCAGGCTACCTTGTGGCCGTCGCCGCTGTCAGCCAGAAGAGGGGTGACAGTATGGCACTCAGGCATGGCCATTGGGCAGCGGTTGGCGAATCTGCAGCCTGTCTTTGGCATGTTGGTAAGTGAAGGGACGATACCCTGGATAGAGCTTAAGCGCTCTGTTTCATCTTCCATTTTCGGAATGGCTCCGAGCAAAAGGGTTGTGTATGGATGCTTCGGATTGTAAAAAAGGGTTTCCGCATCCGTGTGCTCCACAATCCTTCCGGCGTACATAACGATGATTTCGTCACACATTTCGGCGACAACGCCGAGGTCATGCGTGATTAGGATGACAGACATATCATTGACTTCCTGAATTTCTTTTATCAGTTCTAGTATCTGAGCTTGTACTGTCACGTCAAGCGCAGTTGTCGGCTCGTCCGCTATAAGAAGCTTCGGCTGGCAAGCGATTGCAATCGCGATCATGACCCGCTGCCTCATACCGCCAGACAACTGGTGCGGATATTCATCGACTATTTTTTCAGGCCGCGAAATGCCTACACTTTTCAGGAGGGCAACCGCTTTTTGGCGTGCCTCCTTTTTGGTTATTTTCTGATGGTTTAAAAGTACTTCCTGGATTTGCGACCCGATTGTGAATACCGGGTTCAGCGATGTCATCGGCTCCTGGAAAATCATTGATATATCTTTGCCTCTGACTTTATTAATCTGGTTTTCATTCAGCTGTTCTATATGTATTCCATCGAAAACAATCTCTCCGGATTTGATCTTTCCGATTCCCTTTGGCAAAAGCTGCATGATGGAAAGGCTCATGACCGATTTCCCACAGCCCGATTCACCGACCACTCCGACTATCTGCCGCGGTTTTACTGAAAATGAGACATTGTCGACAGCATTATAATAAGCTCCGTCAATGTCAAAAGCAGTCTCCAAATTTTTAACTTCCAGTAATGGTGCAGCGCTTTGTTGAAATTTTTTTGTGCTCATACGACACCCTCTTACTTTTCAATTATTCTGTCAATTCATTATATTTTAATAAAATACTATTACAAATTTGTTACAATTGCAAGGATTTTTTGTTTTTATTTCCCAACAACCCCAAAAAATTAGAAAACCCACTGCTGTGGGCCTACATACCTAATTTTCATTTTCCCCTAGTGTTATAAAGGTTTTTTCACTAATTTCGAATGATTTTTCCATGGAAAATCCTCTCTGTTTATAATAGTTTTTTACTAGATAAAAACCATAACAGTATCCTAGAAGCGTAGGAACACCTTTACCTCCAAACAGCAACAAATCGTGGATTTTCTCTTTTTTCCTCTTATCTAGATTATTTTGCAATAACAGTTTCCAAAATTTTCTTAACTCCTCTTCTGTATAAAGCTTGCACCATTTTCCCAACATCCCTTCTCCGCATTCCTTAAAGACTGCGTACTCTGCCAAGCCTTCAAGAATCATTGATTCGAGTAGTGTATTTTCTTCCGCTTTCTTACCTCTGGCTTTCAGCCTGCAACAGTGGTGATACTCATGGACAAATAGCGCCTCCAATTCTTCAAGGGCTATTTTCTGTGGCAGAAATAGAAAAAGCTTGTCCGTGTAGGATACTCCGGATTTCACTGGTTCAGCACTCCTCAGGAAACCACTTTTCTTTACAGCTGGAAAAATAAAGACCGGGATGTCTGGCCCCGACCATTTGGCTCTATATTTTGCAAACAGCCTGTTTGTTTTCTTCCAAACATCGCTTTTAATAAATTCGTCCATCTCTGTTTGGCTGAACATCCGCTTTCTGTACATCCCAAAACTGGCTAATTCCTGATAAATTTTATTTTCATGCCCCGGAGGGAAATGTTCTCTCAACCTCTCACATATCACTTCCGGACGTTGCCAGTTCCTCTCTAGCCATTGATCCGTTCCAATAATACCCAATCTCAATGCCCCTTTCACGGTTTCTCCTATATCATATGGGCGGTATACCGGAATGTGCGGAGAATCAAAGCTGGCCCCAAAGGAAATTCAGGCAAAAAAAAGCAGCCCGCAAACTTATCGCGGGCTGCTTTATCTTGTATTCGTTCAGAAATGGCTACTTGCGCCATTCTGAATTATTCTACTCGTACTTTTTAAATGCCAGTGTCGCATTGTGGCCGCCAAAGCCAAGCGAGTTGCTGATAGCCGCTTTGATTTCCCCTTTTCGCGCTTCATTCGGAACATAGTCCAGGTCACATTCGGGATCTGGGGTTTCATAGTTGATTGTAGGCGGAAGGATGGAATCCCTCATAGCAAGAACCGTAAAAATCGCCTCAACGCCGCCGGCCGCCCCAAGTAGATGGCCAGTCATTGATTTAGTTGAACTTACCGCCAGTTTATAGGCATGGCTCCCGAAAACCTCCTTGACTGCGAGGGTTTCGAAACGGTCATTATAATCGGTGCTCGTCCCGTGGGCATTAATGTAATCCACTTCTTCCGGATTCAACCCGCCATCTTCAAGCGCCATCCGCATTGCCCGGACGCCGCCTTCCCCGCCTGGTGCTGGTGCGGTAATATGGTATGCATCTCCTGTCGCACCGTATCCAACGATTTCAGCATAAATTTTTGCGCCCCTTGCTTTTGCATGTTCCAACTCTTCCAGAACAACGATGCCGGCGCCTTCCCCCATGACAAAGCCGTCACGATTTTTATCAAATGGCCTGCTCGCTGTTGCAGGATCGGGATTTGTAGAAAGAGCGGTGTTCGCACAGAAACCGGCAACCGCCATTCGTGTAATTGGCGCCTCAGTCCCGCCTGTCACCATTGCATCAGCATCACCGCGCTGAATTACTTTAAAGGCATCCCCAATGGAATTTGTTCCTGTCGCGCAGGCTGTCACAGTACATGAATTGAACCCTTTTGCTCCAAGCATGATGGAAACTTGGCCGGCAGCCATGTCTGGAATCATCATTGGCACAAAAAATGGACTGACTCTCCTATAGCCCCTCTTTTGGAAAACTTCAAACTGCTGCTCGAATGTTTCCATTCCGCCGATACCCGATCCAATCCAAACACCAACCCTATGGGCATTTTCATCCACAATTGCAAGGCCGGAATCTTTCACTGCCATGAGCGAGGCCGCGACCGCATACTGAGTGAACCGGTCCATCTTCCTTGCCTCTTTTTTCTCCATAAATTCTTCCGGATTGAAGTCATTGATTTGGGCTGCGACTTTTGCCGGATATTCATCCGCATTGATCCTTGTCATTGGCCCTACCCCTGATTTCCCTGCCACAATATTTTGCCAGGTCGTCTCGGCATCATTGCCAAGCGGCGTTACTGCTCCGATTCCTGTTACAACTACCCTACGTTTTGTCACGCAAAGCCAACTCCTTTTTTCCTGAGAAATGATTTCCGTTCATAAATAAATCTTTATCATTCATTTTTTCAAAATAAGCTCATGTAATTGGAGATTGCGATGTGTTTCCGGTCCACAAAGGAAAGCCTCAATAAAAAGCTTCAGAGTGACAGGCAAACTTTACCTGTCGCAAGGCTGTTTATGTCTGTCAAGCGGACTTCTGCTTACAGCGGAGCGCCTGGGCACCTTTCCTTTTAAGTTTGTACTATTACCCAATTATTTTCCCCAGCGGATCGCGATGGCTCCCCATGTAAGCCCGCCGCCGAATCCGACTAGGACGACAACGTCTCCGTCTTTTATTTTGCCCGCTTCCACTTCCTCAACGAGGGAAATCGGAATCGATGCCGCGGAGGTATTCCCGTACTTACTAATTGTATAGGATACTTTTTCGGCAGGCAATTCAAGCCTCTGCCGGGATGCTTCAATAATTCGTATATTTGCCTGATGGGGTACAAGGAAGTCGACATCATCCTTAGTCAGCCCAGCTTTATGAAGGACATTTACACTACTTTCACCCATTTGCCTGACAGCGAACTTGAAAACTTCCCTGCCGTTCATAATGATATATTCATCCTGATAGAGGTGCTTTCCGCCAGTTCCATCTGCGCCCAGTTCAAAAGCTAAAACCCCTTTATCCTCGGATACTTGGCCAAGCACAACCGCGCCCGCGCCGTCGCCAAACAGGACAGCTGTATTCCGGTCATTCCAATCGACAATTTTAGAAAGCTTTTCAACGCCTACTACAAGGACATGCTTATAGACGCCGGTTTCAATAAATTGTTTTCCGGTCACAATTCCGTACATGAATCCAGCACATGCAGCACTAAGGTCCATCGCAGCAGCATTAACAGCTCCTAGTTGTTCCTGGAGCATGCAGGAAACCGTTGGAAACGGTTTGTCAGGTGTTACAGTCGCTACCACGATTAAATCAAGGTCCTCAGGGGTTATACCAGCATTATCAATTGCCCTTTTGGCTGCTTTCACGGCCATATCCGACGTCTCTTCATTTTCAGCGGCAAGCCGCCTTTCTTCTATTCCGGTCCTTGTCCTGATCCACTCATCGGATGTATCCATCCTTTTTTCAAAATCAAAATTGGTCACAACATTTTCCGGTACATATCTTCCTAATCCAATTATGCCAGCTCGCATGGCGGCCAACTCCTTATTATTAAATATAAAATACAGTTTATTATCAATTATTATGACTTGGTACTAATTTTATCAAATAAAAAAGGGCTTTTGCAATAGTTATTTGCCAGATAGCCTATACCCAGTTACATCCACTTCCTTTTCTTCAACATATAGTAAGAATGAGAGATGATAAAAAGGAGGGTGGCGAGGTGGATAATAATTCTAACAGTGCGGACAGGAATGGACAGGATCCTCTTTCCAGAATGATGTTCGGCAAAAGAGAGAGTGGCGAGGCCGGAATGAGTTCAAATGCTCCCCAGTCCCCGCCGGCCGGATTTAACCCGGACCAGGCACAAATCAACTATATCCTTCTGATGGAAGTCATCGACGGCCTGGCAGACATCGCAGATAAATTAAAGCCGGTATTCGCTGATATATATCCTTATATTCAGCAGGCGATTAAAAAGAAATAGCTGCCCACCCATGGCAGCTTTCTTAATTATTTCTTTGATTCGTTTCTTTTTCGAGAAACAAGCTGCCCGCTTCTTTTTTTTCAATGGCCTCCGCAATCTTTTCTGCCGCTTCTTCCAAAATAGGCTGCACATCAGCACACATAAGCCGGCCAAGAACTTGATGTGGCAACTTTGAATCTTCAGAGGCTGCTTCATCGCCCCCGGTACGTTTCAGCCCATACCCTTCTGGGATTTCAGGCAAATAAACTCTTAACATATTTTCAGTTTGTTCTGCTGCCAGTACAGCAGTATCCGCAACTGTCCCACAGTTCGATTCAGCCACTCCCCGCTCGTCCAGACCTACAGGGAGCAAAAGTACCGTAAAACCAGCATGCTCTATTTGAGAAATTGTCCGGCAAGCAGCGGCCCACTTCCCCTTTTCCTTCAGTCCGCAGCTCTTTTCAACATGATAAAAATCATATAGGGAATAGATAACTATATCACTTTGGTCATCCATATGCCGCAAGGCTTCCATATCTGCTTTTGCAAAATTGCTGTTGCGCCCTATTTCAAGCAGCATTTCCTCCTCCAGTGAATCGCTTCTGTCGATAAGAGAAATCCCAATAACCTCATACCCCCGTTCAAGCAATCTTTTGCAAAGCTGAAAGCCTAGTAATTCAAAGGCACCGATGATAATTGCTTTCCCTATCGCAATCGCCCCCCATTTTCCACCTGTCTATCTGTATCCTATGCCTGCAAAGGGAGCATATTCCTCTTCCTTATCCCTTAAAGATTCTTTTCATATCTGGACATATACTTTGCCATATCCATACCGAGCTGTCCTGATTTTTCAGGCAGCAAATACACTTCACTTACAGGAGTTTTTATATTGTAGGAAGCGATGGTACCCTTGCAGGTTCTTGCATGGCTGAAGCTTCTCCCTCCTGATAGGATATAAAAAACTTTCATTGGAATACTTAAATCTAGAACAGGATCTTTCAGGCCGGCAATTTCCTTTTCTGTTTCAGCTTTTATTCCATAAGCATCAGCAATTTCCCGAAAAATCTTCCGGTAAAAAAACTTATTTTCTTTCTCCTGTTCAAGGTGGTGCTTTATTGACAGAATTGGATTAAGAAGGACGATTGACCGTACCCGCTCATTCATTTGCTGTGCGAACCTAAGTGCACAAATCGCCCCCATTCCTTCGGCCAGGATGTGGATTTTCCCATTCAATATTTCGTGTTTCATCACGTAGTCATACAGAGTTAAAGCCAGGTTGACAGCATTTTCAGCCCCCCAATTTTTCCCGTGAAAATTCGAGGTGAAGAGAGTGTATCCCGCTTCCTTTAAATCGTCCAAGATTTGGCGTTTACCGGCATTCTGATTCCAGAAACTTGTCCTTTCATCTACAAAGTGCCGATCATCACCAAAAAATATGATTCCGAATCCTGTCGGTTTTTCCGGGTAGTATATGGTACTCCACTGGCCATCAAGCTGAAAATTCCGGTTTTCCATACAAAAAACTCCTTCTGCCATTCTCCACTCTTATTGTATGTATGCTCGATACATAATGAAATAGGATACTATCCCACCAAGTTACTAAACTTTCCTGTATGTCTGGGCAATAATCCATTCCCCTCTATGTAAGACCTGATGATCAGGTAAGAAAGCGTTTCTTTTTTTTCACTCGTTATGTTAAGATAAAACAAGAGAATACAGGTTGAGGTGACGGATATGCGATATTTTTGGACTTTCTTTTGGGTTTTGCTATTAGTGGAAATGTTAAGCTACGTGGTAACTTCCATGCTGGGCGTTCCATTTGACTACAAAATCGCGGCTATATTGGGGCTGCTGACGACTGTTCTTATTCTAGTTGTACCGGCCATCATTCCGAATGACCCGGTTGATCATCATTAAACATTGACGAAAGGCCATCCTTGCAGGATGACCTTTTTTCATGGGTAAAAAATATTATCACGAAATCTGATAACTCTTCCCTCTTTGCTTTTTAATACCCCGTTCTGAAACTGTTCAACCCCTTGATTATTGGGAAAAACCCTCTAATAGCATTTTTAAACTAAGCATTGTCACTTCCGAAAAGGAAACCGAAAAATCCTCACGGCTTTCTCGTATAAGCCCATAGCCGTTCATGGTTGGAGGCCTCAGGAAAGCGCTGCCCCTTCTTCAAGTACAGTTTTTGCGGATTCATCACTGGGCTTCCAGTGTCCCCTATTTCGATATACGTGCCGTTATTCGGTGCTTTCTGGCCTGGTTTGAACTGATGATTCTGTCCCATACGATCCACTCCTTTTAATAAATCCTTCAATTTTTATTTTTGCCGTTTCCTCCATCCTAATAAGGTGCAATTTTTAACAAAAAGGGTTGGCGAATTTCCAGGGAAATATTTGTCGAATGTGACTTTTGTATGAATATTCACATGGTTTTATAGTTTTTTTCCTTCTTTAGCAATATAATAATAGTAATATCTTACATGTTCCTTATGTATTAGCTGGAAAAGGTAGGTGGCAGCCATGCAATCCTTAGCAGGAACACCGGCAAAATTAACAGAGTTATTAAAGCATACCCATCATATTCAAAAGGTGGAAAAAGGACATTTTCTTTTTCAGGAAGGATCCCCCTCCCGGGAAATTTATGTCTTGTTAAGTGGTTTAATACAGGTAAGCAAAATCATCCCGGATGGCAGGGAATTGACCTTAAGGATATGCTCCGAAGGTGATTTAATCGGTGAGTTGAATATTTTTTGCGCAACTCCTCGGAATTTGTTGAGCGCAAAGGTTGTTGAAAGCGGTGAAGTCGCTGTTATCATGAAAGACGAGCTTGAAGCGAAGCTTGCCCATGACAGCGAATTGGCATTGGAATTTATGAAATGGATGAGCCAGCATTACAGGAAGACCCAAACGAAGTTCCGGGACCTTGTGCTCCATGGAAAAAAAGGAGCTCTTTACTCAACCTTGATCAGGATGGCGAATAGTTATGGCGTCAAAACGGGTGAAGGCATCATGATCGATCTTCTACTGACAAACCAGGAGGTCGCGAATTTTTGCGGTACATCCAGGGAGGTTGTCAACCGGCTGCTCAGTGATTTAAGGAAGAAAGGGATTATCTCCATTGATAAAGGGATTATTACCATTCACCAGCTTGCCTATTTAAAAAGTGAAATTGACTGCGAAAACTGCCCGAAAGAAATATGCAATATTGATTAATATAAATCAAGCCTGCCGGCAATTGATGCCCGGCAGGCTATTATTTTGCCCGGAAACCTTCCCAAAAATTAAAGGAAAGGCGACGGGAGTATAAACCGATCAAGGAACAAGGCATGCCCTTAATTCAGGGTAAGATGGAAAACCATCAAGGTAAAGAAGATTGTTGAGTTGACGATTTCATATATACCAATTTGCTTAGGGGTCAGCCCTTTTCCGTAATAATACAAAGCCCTGAAGGTGCTGGGCACGAATGCAAGTGCGACGAGCCACTGGGCGGAAACAGCCCATAGTACAGGAATCATCAAATGGAAGCCCCATGAAATCCATTTGAAAGTGGCATTTTTCTTTTCCCTTATCATTGATTTCACAAAGAATGTGCTGCCAATGAAAAACAAGCATGATACAGCGAATACAAGTATTGCCTCCGTATTTACGTTTCCAGTGGCAAGATAGGCACTGGCGATGCCTGCGAGGGAAAATGCCCCGATCGCACTGAAATCGTTAGCGAGGGCACGATCTTTATTTTGCGAAGAGAAATAAGCATTGATCAGGAAAAACGGAATCATCATAACTCCAAACCAGGCTGTCGAAGGCCGTTCTAAAAGCGGAAACAGCAACAGCAAAACTGCAGGCACAAAATAAACCAAGGACCACTTTACATGGTATTTCAATTTCTTCTTCTTAAATAAAAGCAGCATTGGATATGTTGATAAATAAAGGAGCAGCCATCCAAGGAAAAACGGGATATGCTCCCACACAAAGCCGCCTGAAACGACCCCTAGCCAGAATGGAATAATGACCATCGCCCATGCGCCGTGCTGCTTTGGCATAAATAATTTCATTCTTAACACCTCTCCGTTAGCATCTTACCATCACTATAGTGGAAACCAAGAAGCCACAAAGTGAAATGCATCACATTTTAAGAGATGAAAAGTGTCAGAATTGGCAACAAGTCCTATCGTAGTCTGGCTTTCCTTCTGTTAAGCGCTTTCAGAACATAAAGTGGCTTAAATAGGACAGATACATATTTCGTGAATGAGAAAAATAACAGGAATGTAAATAACAGCAATAAATGTATTTGCAGCAAAACAGAGGCATGCTTCAAAACCGTTAAGTCCGGGCTGAAATACAGGAAGCCAAGAAGCCATTGCCCCATGTTCGGCAGGTCATCCGTGGAACGATAAAAAGCAATCAACCCCACACCGGTCAGAGTCGTTAACAGCCAGAGAAGCTTTACGATGCGATTTAAAATAACACCGGACTTAACCTGCATTTCCTCAAACATTGCAAAAGATTCATACTGCCACACAATCCCCATACCCAGGATTGCCGCAACTGTATACGGATAGACGAGCCAGGCAAACCAATGAAACAATCCCACCCAAATCACTCCCCTTTTTTGCACAACCATGTTTCATTGTAACGGAGTAATCGTGACAATTCAGTGACAAAAGTAACTAATCTCAAGGTTTTCCCCTATTTGGATTGTAAATTTGCAGGTTGTCCGTAAAAAAGACAACTCCACTGAATTCGGGCAGAAAAAAAGACACCTAGTCAAGATGTCCCATGATAAGTTCAGCTAGATTTTCTGCTATTTCGCTATGTTGAATCGGAAATGCCGGGTAATCAGTATCGGGTTTACTTTGCCAGTATGCCGCGGCGAGTATATTTTTTAATTCGTGTAGAAGCCGTTCGTCCTCTTCGTTTCGCAAGAGGAGGATTTTCGGGTATGCTGCATGCTTATGTCCTTCAATTAATATGAGATCCGGCTTAAATGCCGACAATAAGGTCAGCTGTTCCTCAAGGGTCCACTCATCCTTTTCCGAATGGATGAGGAGCCGGCCCGCACCTTCAACCAATACAGCCTCGGCACCGGCGGCTAGATGGCGGGCTGAATCTTTTTGCTCAAGGACATCGGGTTTCCCGCCATGGCCATGATGCTTTATAGACGCGACACGGCAGCCCGCCTCTTTCAAAATTTTAATCATGGACTCCGATAAAGTCGTTTTCCCGCTGTTCTGATAACCAACAACTTGAAAAACGAATGGCCTTACCAAGGCCATTCGCTTCCTTCCTGGTCTTCAAGCAGGAGGACGTCGACTTCCATCCCCGCTTCAAATCCTCTTGTGCCGCCGGGCAGTACCATGAGGGAATTCGCACCGGCAAGGCTCATGACAATGTTCGATTTATCTAGTCCACTCGGTTTCGCCATCAGCCTGCCTTCATGGAAGAACGCCGTGCTGCGGACGAATCGGGCGAACGGATTCGCCTTCGGAAAATCTGTATCCAGAACTCCTTTTTCCTTGCGGAGATGCGGCTTGTCCGAACAAAGCATCGTCCGAATTATTGGCCGTGTAAAAAGTTCAAAGCCGACATAGCATGCGGACGGATTTCCTGAAAGCCCGAATAGAAGCTTTCCATCAAATTGCGCGACTGTAGTTACGCTGCCCGGCCTCATGGCCACTTTGTTGAACAGCACCTCCGCACCGAGTTTTTCATAAATAGCCGGAAGATAGTCAAAGTCACCCACAGAAACGCCGCCGGTCGTTACGAGCATGTCGACTTTACCGAGTGCATTTTTGACAGCATCGAAGCATGTATCGAAATCATCGGGGAGCGTCCCGAAATACTCAACTTTACCGCCAGCGCGTTCAATTTGCGCGGCAATCATGTAGGAATTGCTGTTGCGGATCTTTCCGGGGACGAGCGGATCATTGACATCAAGAAGCTCGGTTCCTGTTGCATATAGGCCGACAACCGGCTTCTTGGCAACAGGTACTTCCGCATAGCCAAAAGTCGCGAGCATCGCCTGGATGCCCGGGTTGATAAGCGTCCCTTTTTGCACGAGGATCTCCCCCTGCTTGGCATCCTCGCCCTTATAGGAGACATTTTCCCCTTTTTTGATTTTCCGCTTGATCGTCATGTAGTTTTTGCCATCGCGCTCGGACGTTTTCACTAATTCAAGCATCATGACGGCATCAGCCCCCTCAGGCATCATCGCACCGGTCATGATGCGGACTGCCTGCCTTTCGCCAAGGGTCTTTGAGGTTGTATGGCCCGCCCCAATATGGTCAATCACCTCAAATTCAACAGGACTATTCAGCCCGGCTTCCTGCGTGTCAGCAGAACGCACGGCGAAACCGTCATAGGGCGCTCTCGTAAAATGGGGGACATTGCTCGTTGCAACGAGATCCTCCGCAAGGAAGCGGCCGTAGCTTTCATTTATTGATATGTGTTCGGTTTGACCCGCTTGCTTATAATTCATAACCCGCTGCACAGCTTCGCCAATTGAAATCGGCTTTCTCATTTCCAGCATGTCATCATCTCCTGCAAATCACTATATAAGTACTTCATCTCCCTTATAAGGGTAGCTGAAACCAGATTTAATGGCAAATACGGAATTGTGGACATTTTTTGGCGAAATGAAAATGTCACTGAAAAATATTCTCAAGTGTGATGCAGGTCACCTTCTCCCCTCGCTCGATGGTTTATCCTTAAATTAACCAAAAGGCTTATTACCTTTAACAAGGAGGAAATAGTAACATGCTTAAAACTTATTCAGCTCAAACACTCGTAAGAGATCTTGTAAATGAATTCCCTAAAACAGCCGATGTTTTCAAGAGCGTCCGGATTGACTTCTGCTGCGGCGGTGCGACTCCAATCGCCGAAGCGGCTGCCGCTGGCGGCTTGAACCTTGAAGACCTCATGGCAAAATTGGATGAGACTATCGAAAAGAGCGGACAATTAGAAACGGATGTAAAAGTATGGACTGAATCTGATTCCAATACAATCATCGACCATGTCATCAGCGAGTACCATAATCCGCTCCGTGAGGAATTTTTGAACCTGAGCCCCTATGTCACGAAGGTTTCCCGCGTACATGGCGGACATCGTCCTGAACTTATGAAAGTGTATGAGCTTTATTATGAACTGAAAAAAGAAATGCTTGAGCATGTCGCGAAAGAGGAAGAAACAGTATTCCCATTAATCAGGCAGCTTGACGCCGAGATGGTGGAAGATCGTGAGCAAGCGCTCAATTATATTAAAGAGCTTGAAAAGGAACATGACCATGCGGGCGCCATCCTAAAGGAGCTTCGTGAAATCACTTCCGACTTTACTCCGCCGGCTGATGCATGCGGAACTTACCGTCTCGTCTATAAGCGGCTTGAAATGCTTGAGGAGCAAACGTTCATGCATGTGCACCTCGAGAACAACATCCTTTTCCCAAGGTATTTCTAATTAGTTCTAAAATCAAACAGCAGCCCGATTCTCTCTATTGAATCGGGCTGCTTTCCTTCTCAAAGGCTTTGTTATCCTTGGCTGTTGATTTCCACCCCGGGGGACTTATTTAAAAAAAGAGGCTTGCCCGATATTTCCGGGCCAAGCCTCTTTATTATTATCCGCCAATGTAGGACATCTCGATTTTCTTGCGGTTTGCGGCTGTTTCCTCTGTCCGCTCATCCGAATAACGGTCTTTCCGGCCTTCCCAGATCGACGTGACCCGCTCGGCAAGCTCCTCATCCGTTGCGCCGTTCCGCATGAAGTTGCGTATATCATGGCCGTTGCCATTGAACAGGCAGGTGAATATCTGGCCGTTCGCTGACAGGCGGGACCGGGTGCAGCTGCTGCAGAACGATTCTGAAACAGACGTAATGAATCCGACTTCCATGTCCGTCCCTTTATAGCGATACAGCTTGGCCACTTCGCCATAATAGGCCGGGTCAACCGCTTCAAGCTCATATTTTTCCTTCAGCATATCGTAAATCTGTTTTTTGGTGACAACATCATCCATTTTCCAGCCATTCGTGCTCCCTACATCCATATACTCGATATAGCGGAGCTGAAGGCCATTTTCCTTGCAGTATTCCGCCATCGGGAGGATGTCCTGGTCATTGAGGCCTTTTTTGACAACCATATTCACCTTAACGCCAAGGCCGGTCTTCCTGGCAGCAGCAATTCCGTCAAGGACAGGCTTCGTTCCGACATTTCTGCCGTTAATTTGCCCGAATAGCGTGTCATCAAGTGTATCGAGGGAAACATTCACCCTCATCAGCCCAGCCGCCTTCAGCTGCTCTGCGAATTTTGGCAAAAGAACACCATTTGTCGTCAAGCCGATATCGCTCAATCCGTCTATTTTCGACAGCATTTCAACAAGGATGGGAAGATCTTTACGAAGGAGCGGCTCTCCCCCTGTCAGCCGGATTTTTTCGACTCCAAGACTGACGAAAATTTTCGCAATCCGCTCAATTTCTTCATAGGTTAGCAGGGCACTCCTCGGCAAAAACACAAAGTCCGGCCCGAATTTATCGGCGGGCATGCAATATTGGCAGCGGAAATTGCAGCGGTCGATGACCGAAATCCTCAAATCCCTTAGCGGCCTGTTCAACTTATCTTTAATAATGGACTTTTCCATTGTCTCAACTCCAATATTCAGGATATGGCAAACACCACTTCCATTTAGGGAAGGAACCTGCAAAAACCGGCGGTTTCTACAACACTCCAATTCGCATCCGTTCACCAGTCTCTTTCACGAAAAAAAGACATTAACTTACATATACATATTGTTTACTGTTATTTCACTACATTTTAGCACATATTAGAAGGCATTTGGTAAAAGCCGCCTAGCTAATAGCAGTTTTCATAAAATATTCATATTTTGCCTGCCAGACTTGAGTTTTCACTATATTGTCATTGTTAACAGAATTTCTAAGCCTGTTCGTGAAGTACAATAAAAGTAACAAAAATCACAGACGGAAATTCAATTAAGATAAAGAGGTGGCCACTATGGTAGCGGAAAAAACGATGAAACCAACCCACTCCATCGAAATAAAAGAACTCTTGCATTTTGCAGACAGGACCTTCAGATCTGAGCGCGGCTCTTTTCTATTTCGGGAAGGAATGGAAGCGGAAGAACTTTATATCATCCTTTCCGGCAAGGTGCAAATCAGCAAAATTACCTCGGATGGACGCGAATTGTCACTGAGGATTTGCAGCGAGAACGACATTTGCGGGGAATTAACGTTGTTCACGTCCAATCCGAAGTACCTTCTGAGCGCGAAAGTCCTAGAAGCTGGAGAAGTCGCCGCAATCCGAAAGGACGTCATCGAGACAGAAATCTTCCAAAACAGCGCGCTAGCCTTTGAATTTATGAAATGGATGAGCGACCACTTCAGGAAGACCCAGACCAAATTCCGCGACCTTGTGCTGAACGGAAAACGCGGTGCCCTGTTCTCAACCTTGATTCGTATGACCAACAGCTACGGCATCCATACGAAAGAAGGCATACTCATCGACCTGCCATTAACAAACCAGGATCTAGCCAATTTTTGCGGAACATCCAGGGAAAGCACCAACCGCATCCTGGCTGACCTAAAACGTGACGGACTCATATCAATTAAAAAAGGAAAAATAACCGTTCATAACCTCGAATATCTCAAACAAGAAATCGGCTGCGAAAACTGCCCCGCCGTCTATTGCAGCATTGAATGAAACAGGGCTCACTCTTCGAGGGTAAGTTTGAACAAAAGCATATCGAAAGAACAGGCCGGAGCATTGTCGTTCCGGCCTTTTGTCTGCGCCCTCTTTGGGAGGGGGCACTTTATATGAACAGGTGGCCCGTTGCGCTGGGCCGCCTGTTTTTTTGCCAATGTGTGAGGGTGCTTAGCTGTCTTCTCCTTATAGAAAGGCTTGGAATGGAGCGGCAGCCGGCCCGGGTTATGCCTGCTGGCCCTGCTTTTCACGCAATGCTTTCGGAATGTAGACACAGAACGGTTCGCTCTCCAGGTAATCCCCTGTCATTGCATACGCCCTGGAACGGGACCCGCCGCAAACATGGCGGAATTCACATACACCGCATTTTCCTTTATACTCATCAGGATTTCGGAGCGATTTGAAAATCGGCGAGTTGCGGTAAATTTCAGCGAGCGGAGTTTCCCGGACATTTCCCGCCTTGACCGGAAGCAGGCCACTTGGGTACACATCGCCGATATGGGAGATGAACACAAACCCGTTACCGTCGTTTACTCCCATCGGAGCACGGCCAAGTCCGTCAATCGAACCGGTCAGCCCGTGCGCTGTCAAAGCATTCAAATATTCAATTTCCCCCTGCTGCTTCTTCGCCTCGCGCATTTTTTGCTGGATGACGACCCGGCGGTAATGCTGGCCGGCGGTTGTTTTAATATCGAATTTCACGCGTTTGCTAAGGTCATACAGCCAACGAAACACATGCTCATGCTGGACAGGCGAAATCATATCGCTTTCCTGCCCCCTGCCTGTCGGTACGAGGAAAAAGACACTCCAAAGAACACATTCCAATTCTTCCATCAAGCCGGCCATTTCATCAAGATAGTCGATATTGTACCTTGAAATCACCGTATTGATTTGAATCGGGATTTCAAGCTCATGCAGGTATTTAATACGTTCAAGCGTCAGGTCAAAGGAACCGGCTGTCCCACGGAAATGGTCATGGATTTCCGCTGTAGGGCCGTCGAGGCTGAATGCCCAGCGTGACAGTCCTACTTCCTTCGCTTTTTCAATCGCTTCCTTTGTAACATTCGGCGTTGCACTCGGAGTCATTGAAACGCGAACACCTTTTTCAACGGCATACTTTGCAATATCAAATACATCCTTGCGCATGAGTGGATCCCCGCCTGTAAAAACGAGCATCGGATTTTGCATTTCGTATATTTGGTCAATCAAATGTTTTCCTTCTTCAAAAGAAAGCTCACGCGGATCGCGCATGTATTGCGCTTCAGCCCTACAGTGCAGGCACTTCAGCTGACAGGCGCGCGTCAATTCCCAAATCACAATAAACGGATTCTCATTAAAATCCCGCGCATACGGGTTTTTCTTCATCATCATTTCCGGATTAAAAGCCATAAAAAAACGCCTCCTATATGGCCGGCTCTCACTAGCCTTGTTACTTGTATTATAAAACCGTTAGGCAGGGCAAAAAGTGAGGTGCGTCACATCTAAGGAGTTTTGTATGACGTAATTGTGAAAGTTAATAATATAAATAACATCAGTATGAGGTTAACGGAGTTTTGAAGGGTGGGGTTTTGCTTGGGGCTGAGGATGGGTGGCGTGGCTCTCAGCGACCGTGATGGAGATTTTCTCTTGGCGCGGTCGAATATAACCTTCGTCATCGACCGTAACTGAGATTTTCCCCGGCTGCGGTCGAATAGAACACTTCTCATCGACCGTAACTAAGATTTTCCCCGGCTGCAGTCGAATAGAACGCTTCTCATCGACCGTAGCGATGATTTTCCCCGGCTGCGGTCGAATAGAACACTTCTCATCGACCGTAACTGAGATTTTCTCCGGCTGCGGTCGAATAGAACACTTATCATCGACCGTAACCAAGATTTTCTCCGGCTGCGGTCGAATAGAACCTTCGTCAACGACCGTAGCGATGATTTTCTCCGGCTGCGGTCGAATAGAACGCTTGCCTTCCCTCAACTATTTCGAACCTGGATGAAGCACCGGAACCAACCCATTGTTTCAAAAACAAAAACCAGCAGCACGGCGGCTGTTGAGCCGGGTGCTGCTGGTTTTTTAGGAGATAGTGAGTGTTTCGTATTGGGCGGCGAGATTGATAAAGTCGCCCATGGTGCTGATTTTGCCTACGGTGATTTTTTCCTGGAGGCCGTAGTGGTCGACACACGTTTTGCAGGCGAGGATATCGACGCCTTTTTCTTCGAGTTCTTTGAGATGGACCGAAACGAAGGATTCGTCGGTCATGAGGTAGACGCCGGAATTCATGCAAAATACTGCTTTAGGGAGTTCGTCCCTCTGCTTCAATAATGTAAAGAAGGTTTCAAGGACGTTTTCGCCTAGCTGCTCGTCCCCACGGCCTAGCTGGGTCGATGTGGCAAGGATTACTTTATTTTTCAACACAATCCCTCCTGTTTTTTGCAAAAAGCTTTTCCTGTTATGTAAAGCGGGACAGGAAAGCAGCCATTCGCTTCCTGTCCCAAAAAGGCGCTCGGGAAAAAGCGGGAAACATAATCCCCTATCCCATAATTACCTATATATTATAACTATTTCACAAGAACCTGCTTGTAAATCGCTAACTAACTTACCTGATCCCCAATGCAATCTTAGCATAGCGGGACATCATGTCTTTCGACCATGGCGGGTTGAAAACGATATTGACATCTGTCTCTTTTACTTCGGGAATGTCGGCAAGCGCGCGCTTGACCTGATCGACAATGGTTCCCGCCAGCGGGCAGCCCATCGAAGTCAGCGTCATCGTGACGGTTGCTTTACCCTCCTCGTCCATTTCTACATCATAAACGAGCCCAAGGTTGACGATATCGACGCCAAGCTCCGGGTCAATGACAAGCTCCAATGCCCCCATAATACTATCTTTCAATTCCTGATCCATTATAATCGCTCCTTTATCATCTATCATTGATGCCCGCTTCAAACTGCAAGCGGGAAAAATCAAACATGTTTTTCTTCTGCCAGTGTGCCTGCCTTGGCCCCTAGGTGATTCGAAAACCAGTCCACGAGGGCATAAACGCCTTTATGGGTTACTTTGTGTCCGGCATGCTTTTCAGAGACAAAAGCTATGTCGCCTTTTCGGTCTGGATTCGCAAGCAGTTTTTCGTAAAAAGTCCAAGCATACTGATGCGGTACAACTGTATCTGCTTCCCCGTGCCAGAACAAGAGTGGCCTTGATGCGAGCTTTTCCGGCTGCTGGCTTAAATCAAACGGACGCAATCCCGCAAGTTGGACTTGGAGTTCCTCTTCAGAATAAGGCAGCTTGTAGCCGCGTTTCTGCAATTCAGAGATTTGCCAATTTGCCATATCGTAATAATTCGGCGAGCCCATCAGACTGACGGCCGCATTAATCCAATCATACTGGGTCAGGGAGCCGAGTGTGACAATTCCGCCCATTGAAGTGCCGGCAAGGCCAATTTCTCCTGATGAAGCAAGCCCCTTTTGCACAAAATATTCCTTGACCGTATTTACTTCTTGAATCGTTTTTATTACAATATCCCAAAACCTAGCCGATAAATCCTGTTCGCTAAGGCCCTGGCTCCGTTCCCCATGAAATGGCGCGTCAGGAAGGACGGCCCTGAACCCTGCCCTTGCCAGTTGGTAGGCAATATGCAGGTTATTTTCCTTCACGCTCGTAAAGCCATGGACAAAAATAACCATTGGCAGCCGGTCATTCAGTTTTTCTTCACTTGCAACCTCGAGGACGGGAATGCTGTCTATTTGTTCATTGCGGATAACAACCAAAGATTTAAACCTCCTGAACCTTTCGAAATTTAGTTTAAGCCATAAAATCAACAAGCGGTGTGATTTTTTTTACATGCCCGCTGTATTATTGGTAACATGGTGTTTATGGAATCGCAAAATTCAATGCAGTATTAGTTTACCATTTTTGCGCCATTAATCATAAAAGGAACCCTTGGGATGGGGAATTGTTGAACGAAAGGAAGAGACTATGACTGAGAAACACTTAATCGCACTTGATTTGGACGGAACGCTGCTAACAGATGATAAAGTCATTTCAGAGAAGACGAAAGCTGTATTAATGAAGGCTAAAGAACAGGGACATGTAGTCATGATTTCAACTGGACGCCCGTTCCGTTCGAGCGAACCGTATTACCATGAATTGATGCTTGATACGCCGATCGTAAACTTCAACGGAGCATTTGTGCACCATCCGCTCAACAGCAGCTGGGGAATCTATCATTCGCCGCTTGATGTAAAGGTCGCGAAAGATATCGTGGAGGCCTGCCGTTCCTATACCTTCCATAATATAATCGCGGAAATCATGGATGATGTTTATTTCCATTATCATGATGAAAAGCTGCTCGACATTTTCAGCTTCGGCAATCCGAAAATAACATCTGGCGACCTCGCTGAATATTTGCAGGATTCCCCAACGGCGATGCTGATTCACACGGATGAAGAACATGTCAAAACGATCCGCAGCCATTTAAGCGACGTCCATGCAGAAGTGATTGACCACAGACGCTGGGCCGATCCGTGGCATGTCATTGAAATTGTGAAAAGCGGAATCAATAAAGCTGTCGGGGTCAAAAGGGTTGCTGATTATTTTGGCATTCCTTCCCAACGGGTCATTGCCTTCGGTGATGAAGACAACGATTTGGAAATGATT
The DNA here is from genome assembly GCF_000821085.1 of Bacillus sp. B-jedd. Lineage (GTDB taxonomy): Bacteria > Bacillota > Bacilli > Bacillales > Cytobacillaceae > Bacillus_D. The sequence continues at coordinate 874,826 of NZ_CCXR01000001.1, read as the reverse complement.
GAATTTGCCGGGCGCGGCGTCGCAATGGGCAATGCCATCAGTCAGCTGAAAACACTCGCCAATGAAATCACCCTCACAAACGAGGAAGACGGCATCGGCGTTTATCTTGAGGAAACCCTTAACCTGAAAAACAAGATCTATTGATTTTTTTGCAAAAGTTACCCTGGAACGCAGTCAGCGATTTCCAGGGTTTTTAATTTCCAGCACGGAATTATATCCAATTTGCAAAAGGGAGGACTAGACCGGTTCTAGCGGCTTTTATCTAATAACACCATCCCGTTTCGAACATACTACCTAATGAAACAGTTCCGCTGTTTCGCTATGAACGCTCATAAATGGAGGGATTTCGAATGGGTAGACGTACCAAATCGAAACGGTTTGTCCAGCAGGGGGCAGATTCAGTCGCAAGGCACAGCCAGCGGATCCCGTACAGGATGACGTACGCGGAAGCCGAAGCGCGTAAGCTTGAAAATGCCAATGAAACCTCGTACGGAGGACTCTAACATGGCCAACCAACTCTATCAGCAGGCACGGAAATACACGGCCCAAGCACTAGCCGCACCGCCCGAACAACGCGGCGAAGCACTCGCAAAAGCCAAAAACGCACTCAGCTCCGCCTACGCCAACTCCACCCAGGCAGAACAACAGCAGCTAAGCGAAATGCAAAACAAACTCGACTCGCTAAGCTAAAGCAGGGAACGGTTTCACTGCTTCCTCATTACGGGCCAGCTGGCAGCCGCCTGTTCCGGAGCCTGCCCGCTGCAAGAAATTATGAGCAAGAAGAAGGCCGATCCCTCATAAAAGGGAACCGGCCTTCTTCCTATTTCCCACCCTTGAACTGCTCAAGGACAATTGCAACCGGCTCACCTTTCATTGCTTCTCCCTCTTTTTCATATATGTTCAGAATGAGTGTCCCGGATAAAGGAAGTTGATCAGGTGAAAGCGAAAGAGCAATTTTAAATTCTTCCCACTCCGGATAAGTAGTCCCTGTTGTTACCTTGGTCTCCGGCACGAGCTGGTTATGCCCGTCTTCGACCGTATAATAAAAGCTTCCCGAACGCGGGCGCGCTTTTCCGGTAACTGTGTAAGTGCCGCGGGTACCTTCAGAACGAATGGCCTCGAAAACAGCATCCTCTCCCCTATCATTCTCTTCTATCTGTCCAGCCGGAACGTCAAAGACTATCTCAGCAGCTAAGCTTCGGGGAACCGCCGCTTTTCCGTCCACCTTCACAGCTCGAACCGCAGCCACAATTTTATACGTGCCACCGGGCACCCTGATGCCGTCCCCCGTATAATTCCAGCTCTCTTTCCATTCCTTTGTCCCACCTGCTGGGACTGTCACCGTCTGAAATGCCTGCAAATAGTAGCGTCCTTTTGAAAAGGAATAAACCTCGCTTCCGCTTTCATCAAGAACAACCGCGTCATAAAACTGTGATGTTGGGAATTCCAGTTTTACATCCTCCGTCCCTTTATTATCAAGCTTCAACCGGACTTCGGCCTGTTCAGGCCCTGGTTCTGCTTCCACTGTGAATGCCAGACCTGTTTCCTGATTGCCTTCATTTTGCGCAAAAGGCATCCATAATGATAAAAGCAGCATGGACGCAATCGTTAAATTCATCGTCTTTTCCTCCTGACTGAATGGACCGGTTTCCTAGTCCCGCCTGAAGAAACCGAGTACCCCTGTTGTCGGTACAATGTTCGTAAACGCCTGAGGATCTGTTTCCTTTATTATCCTTTCAAGGTCAAACAACTCGTACCGGGTAATGACAATCATCAGAATTTCCTTGTCTTCATTCGTATAAGCCCCTTTTGCCGGGATGGACGTCATCCCTCTTACAAGCTTAGTCTGGATCGCTTTCCGCAATTCTGGCGCATTCTTCGAGACAATCAGGGCAGTCAATTTCTGGGCGCGTGTATGAATCGCATCAATGACCCTTGTTGATGCATAGAGATTTACCATCGTGTAGAGCGCTTTTTCCCAGCCGTACAATAAGCCTGCTGTTAAAGTGATAACGGCATTCAAGGCAAAAAAATACGTGCCGATCGGCTTATCCTTCATACGGGAAAGAATCATCGCGATAATATCGAGTCCGCCTGTCGAAGCTCCCCACTTAAGCGTGATACCGACCCCAATCGCCGAAATCACTCCCCCGAATACGGCATTTAATAAAATGTCTTCAGAAATGTGCCGGACAGGGATGATCTCCAGAAAGAGAGACATTAGCGCGACACTTAAAAAGCTGTAAACCGTAAAGGATTTCCCAACCTTCATCCAGGCGAGAATAGTAACCGGGATATTCAACAGCAGGAGCAGGAAACCTGTCGACACGGTCAGCGGAGTTACATCCGTCAAGACTCTGGAGAGAAGCTGAGCCGCCCCCGCAAATCCGCCGGCATACACATTGGCCGGAATGAGGAACAGATTGAAGCCAATGGCATTTAGCACCGCTCCCAGTAAAACAATCAGGAATTTTTTCGTATGAAGCCAAACCATATGCACATCCCCTTCCAAAACCATCCTGATGCTATCTTACAACGCGGTAAACCGCGCATCCGGATACTTCTATATTTCCCCTTTTTTCTCAATTATGTCCTTCCATCATTGTATTTTTATGGGGAAACCGATAAACTGAGGACAGAGAGAAGATTGGAAAGCAGGTGAGTTCATGGCAATTAAATTATTTGCCGACAGCGCATGCGATATGCCGCTTGCATTTTATGAGGGGAATGGGGTTGGGCTTTTTCCTTTGAAGGTCCATTTGGATGACAAGGAATATGAGGATTTGCAGGGAATATCCCCTGAAACGATCTATGAGGCCATCAGGGCAGGCAAAGTGCCGAAAACTTCGCAGGCATCGCCGCTCGGTTTTGAAAAAACATTTATTGAATTAGCCAAAAACAACGAAGACGGAATATACATAGCCTTTTCATCCGAATTATCAGGGACATACCAAACGGCCGTCATGGTCCTGGAGCAAGTAAAGGAAGAATACCCTGATTTTAATTTCACCATCGTCGATACGAAGTGCGCTTCGCTTGGCTACGGGCTCGTGGTCAAAGAAGCCGTAAAGCTTGCCGCTGCAGGCGCGTCAAAAGACGAAATCCTGAAAGATGTCCTTTACCGCAGCCAGCATATGGAGCATCTTTTCACGGTTGAGGATTTGGATTATCTCGCCAAGGGTGGCCGCGTGTCAAAAGCATCCGCATTCCTCGGCGGCCTTTTGAATATCAAGCCGCTCCTCAACGTGGAGAACGGGAAGCTTGTTCCCCTCGAAAAAATCCGCGGCAAGAAAAAGCTTTTGCGCAGGGTCATCGAAGTGATGAAAGAACGGGGCAATGATTTATCCTTGCAGGAAATCGGCATCAGCCATGCCGCCGACCGGGATACTGCCGAAGAAATGAAACAGATGATTATTGATGAGTTTGCGCCTAAAAACGTCTATATCAGTGAAATTGGCGCGGTCATTGGAGCCCATACAGGGCCTGGCACCATTGCGATATTCTTCTTGAATGAGGTGCAGAAGTAAGTTTTTTGCGGTGATACACCGTGCGTTTTTTGCAAAAATTACTTGCCGGATTAGGCGTATACTCCTTCCCAGTCTACAGAAACTAAACCTGTACAAAATGGGAAGGAGTTTTTATATGCCAAAGACTTCGGATAATGATAAAAAGGCGCAGGACAACAACGCCCTCCGCCATGAAAAGAACATGATGCGCGAGAAAAACAGAAAAGCCGGCAAGAATGCTTATTCAAAGAAGACTGACCACTTGTAAAGACCCGTTAATGGGTCTTTTTTTGTGCAGGTTATTTTAACGCGCATTGAGACTGACACTAAAGGCTTTGTTAATGGTGAGTGTTGATTTTCAATGAGGTTGATTGGAACGGAGGAGACTGACTCCGGCGGGATGCAGCGGCACGTGGAGACCCCATAGGCGTCTAGGACGCCGAGGAGGCTCCATAAAGACTGCTCCTGCGTCACAGACTATTCGAGGAAGCGAACCTTCAGCTCGTCGCAAAGCAGCACGATGTCAATTCATAGATGTTTCTCATGAAGTTGGATCAAGTAGATGCTTCGCCCCGCGGAAAGCATGTCTTCGGAGTGGAAATCAACAATTAATGATAACAGAACCTATATAAAAGAAAAACAGGCTCCCTGAAGCAGGGAGCCTGCAATTATTCTTCCTTTTTATAAGTCCAGCTGCCTTCCTGGTACACTTTGCCGTCCTTCATCAGTTTACCGAGGGCACGCTTAAAGGCACCCTTACTCAATCCGAAGCGTTCCTGTATATCCTCAGGCTGGCTTTTGTCATTGTAAGGCATCGCGCCATTTCTTGAGAGAAGATAATCATAAATCGAAGCAGCATCCTCATCAAGCGCATCCTGTTTCCTGGCAAGGAGGGAAACGTTGACGGTGCCATCCTCTTTCACATCAATGATCCGGCCCTCGACCTTCTCGCCCAGCCTCGGCTCTTCCGCCCGCTGCGATTCATGGATGAAGCCGCGGAACCCTTCAAGCGTGTAAATCCAACTGCCAACCTTCGCTGTCCGGTAGATGTGGCCGGTGACATTCTTATTGAAGTCCTTCCGGGTTGCTTCTTGGGAAATTTCCTGGACGACCGGATCGGTTGCCAGCTTGGCGTACAAGCGGTATTGCCTGTTCACCCGAATGGTTGTGTATAGCATGTCGCCCACGGCTGGCCAGATTTCTTTATGTGCCGGCAAGTCTTCTTCGCCAAGCAAAATATCCTTTTGGATGCCGATATCAAGGAAAACCCCCACACCTGGCTTTTTATCGACCACTTTCAGCCAGGCATATTCACCGGCAGTTATCGTTGGCATAATTGATGTTGCCGCCACACGGCCATGCGCATCAGGATAAAGGAATACTTCCACTTGATCCCCTTCCCCATATTCACCTGCCGCTTCATTGCTATGAAGAAGTACATCCTCTTCACCGTCTGTCAAAAAATATCCGTATGCGGCTTTTCGCGCCACTTCAAGCGTCAACTTCCGCCCTACCTGTTCAATCAATGCCACTCTAAATTCCTCCGTCCTGCCATTTGTTGTTTCACTTTCTTTATTTTACTATAATGGAACTAGAAGAACAAAAAGCGAAAGCGCCTCGGTCAGCCCCGACCAGCATAAGACGGAGCCCGGAGGACGGGCCTGCCCTCCGGAGGGATATGGCTTATGACCTCGAGGGGTTAGGCGCTTGAGCTGGATTATGAAAAACAGTATCGGAGGTTGACCATGTCTAAAGATAGTTCATTTGATATTGTATCCAAAGTAGATTTTGCTGAAGTGACTAATGCGGTGACCGCGACGATGAAAGAAATCAAGACCCGTTACGATTTTAAGGGATCCAAGAGCGACGTTTCCCTTGATAAGGAAGAGCTTGTCCTTGTTTCTGATGATGAATATAAAATGGATCAGCTGAAGGATGTTCTGCTCAGCAAATTGATCCGGCGCGGCGTCCCGGTCAAGAACCTTGATTATGGCAAAATGGAAGGCGCGTCCGGAGGAACAGTCCGCCAACGCGCAAAATTGGTCCAAGGCATTGATAAAGAGAATGCCAAGAAAATCAATAATCTAATCAAAAACAGCGGACTGAAAGTTAAGAGCCAAATTCAGGACGACCAAATCCGCGTTACCGCGAAAAGCCGCGACGACCTGCAGCGGATCATCGCCGCTGTCAAAGAAGCGGATTTAACGGTCGATGTGCAATTCATGAATTACCGTTAATATCTAGCAAGGTAACCTGCAAAAATATCATTCTGTTTCATAGGCGGCACAGCTAGCTCAATCCAGCTAGCTGTGCCGCCTTTTTTTGCAAACGCCTCTCTTCCAGTTTTTCTCATGTTAGATTCCCAGCAAAAGAAGGAATTATGTTGAGTAGGACAAAAATAAAAGGAGGCAGAATCCATGAATAAAAAAGAGTTGCCAAAAGGCGGTTTCCCGCCTCAGGAGCAGGATGAACAGCCAGGGCTTACAAGCGAAATGAATCCCGAGCCCATCCATGTCGACCCAAAATATAAAGGAAGCGGAAAGCTTGAGAATAAAGCCGTCCTCATTACCGGAGGGGACAGCGGCATTGGGAAGGCGGCAGCGATTTATTTTGCCAAAGAAGGCGCTGACGTTGCCATCGTCTATTTGAATGAGGACAATGACGCGGACGATACAAGGAGGCAAATCGAGGACGAGGGCAGAAAGTGCCTCCTGATCCCTGGCGATGTCGGTGATGAGTCTTTCTGCAAAACAGCAGTTGAGAAAACAATTGAGAAGTTCGGCAAGCTGGATGTGCTCGTGAACAATGCCGCAGAACAGCATCCACAGGATAGCTTGTTGGACATCAGCACAGAGCAGCTTGAAAAGACGTTCCGCACGAACATTTTCTCAATGTTCCATCTGACAAAAGCGGCCCTGCCGCACTTGAAGGAAGGTGCTTCAATCATCAATACGGCCTCCATTACAGCCTATGCTGGCCATAAAACGCTGCTTGACTACTCAGCGACAAAAGGGGCGATCGTATCGTTCACCCGTTCCCTGTCCATGTCGCTTGCAAAAGACGGCATCAGGGTAAACGGCGTCGCCCCAGGACCGATTTGGACACCTCTGATTCCTTCAACATTCGATGAGCAGCAGGTTGAAAAGTTCGGGGCCGATACGCCGATGGGACGCGCGGGGCAGCCATTTGAATTGGCGCCGGCCTACGTTTTCCTCGCATCAGATGACTCTGCCTATATAAGCGGACAGATGATCCATATAAATGGCGGGAAAATCGTTAACGGTTAAAGACTTCACACTAAAAAGAGAAGCGACTCGCTTGAGGCGCTTCTCTTTCATTTCATTTAATCAGGTAATTTGGCGCAGGAACTGCGTTTGACGATATGATGTTTAATGATGATCCGCTTTACTGGTTCGTTTGGATCTTTGATGGTTTGGATCAGGCTTCTCGCCGCCTGGAAGCCAAGGTCGAAAATATTGATATCGACGGACGTCAGCTGCGGGCGGGCCAATTCAGCGAGCAGGACATTGTTAAAGCTGACAACCGAAACATCATCGGGAACCATGATGCCAAGTTCATCAAGCATGTTCAGAACCCCTAATGCCATCAAATCATCCGCGACCACCAGGGCTGTTGGCTGGTTTTCCAGGTTCATCAGGTCACGGACCGCTTCCCTTCCGCCTTCTCGGATAAAATCATCATGTTTTACGTAGTCGTCAACAAGCTCCAGGCCGGCATTATCCAAAGCTTCTTTGTAGCCGTTCAAACGGTCGATTGTCACCACTAAGTCGAGGCTTCCGCCGATGAATGCAATTTTCTTATGCCCCAGGCTGATTAGAGATTCTGTGACATGATTTGCGGCGCGGACGTTATCATTGTCTACATGCGTAATTTCTTCAACATCCTTATAAGGCTTGCCAATGACAACGAATGGGAATCTGCTTTCTTTTAAGTAGTCGATGATTTTGTCTTCCACTTTGGAGTAAAGAAGAATAGCGCCGTCAACCCGTTTTCCTTGGACCATTTGTTTTACACTTTCGAGATTTTCTTCTTCAGTTCGGCCGGTCAGCATTTGAATGGCATAATTTTTTACTCTTGCTCCCTCGATGATTCCTTTGATGACTGTCTGAAAAAAAGGATTTTCGAAGACGGCGTCCGAACTTGGCATGATCATGCCGATTACCTGAGTTGATTGGCTGACCAGGCTCCTGGCTATGAAGTTGGGATGATATCCAAGTTCTTTCATGGCATCTTTTACTTTTTTCTTTGTTTCTGTGCTGATTCTCGGACTGTTTGCAATCACCCTGGAAACTGTAGAAGGTGCTACATTAGCTAATTTTGCAACATCTTTTATTGTTACAGCCACACGCATCACCCCTTCCTTTTTGAAATTTCCGTTTATTTAGCAAATATAATATATAGGTTGAATTAAAGATTAGAATCAATCGGTAACGTTGTGGCTGATATCCGCTCCGGGCATTTCGCTTTCCGCGGGGCGTCAGTGGAGCCTCCTCGTCGCGTTGCTCCTGCGGGGTCTCCCCTTGCCGCTCAATCCCGCAGGACAACCGACTTCCTCGAATGGGCTTTGTGGCTGATATCCGCTCCGGGCATTTCGCTTTCCGCGGGGCGTCAGTGGAGCCTCCTCGTCGCGTTGCTCCTGCGGGGTCTCCCCTTGCCGCTCAATCCCGCAGGACAACCGACTTCCTCGAATGGGCTTGGCACGAAGGAAATGCGTTAGCATTTTCGAGGAGTCTACATGCCTGAGCTCCTATCAACCAGCTATTCAATTTAAAAAGTGTAATTATTATGTTCAACCTATATAGCAAAATAATTATAAAATATATGTGGTTGTTTTACTTGTCTTTTTTGCAGGAGGTTTCACTTGCCCATCGATTTGGAGTTTCAGTTCCCTTCCGTCCCCGTGGACAATGAGTTCGACTTCCTTCCATGATGGGGAAAACTCTCCCTCATCCTTTGCAGAAATAATAATTTCATTTTTATTTTGGACAAAGTTGTATTGCCTGTTCAACCACTTTCCTTCTTCATAAGCAAAAGTACTTCCGTCATCCTCATATAAAGAAAGGACGCTTTCAGTTCCTTCCTTATAGTACAGATGGAGGAGCAGCTTTTGATCAGGTACCGCTGTCGTCAATTTGCCGTCTGTTAAAGCAATGGCCGTCCCCTGTTTAACGAAAATTGGCAGGGTGTCCAATCCCGCCTGAACGAGGTGGTGCCTTCCGCCTTCATAAATTTCATTACTCCAATAGTTAATCCAGGAGCCTTCAGGCAGGTAAACCACCCGGCACACGGCACCGGGCTGCATGACCGGGGCGACAATGACATTATCGCCGAGCATAAATTGGTCTGACAGGTTCCAGGTCATCGAGTCTTCCGGGAATTCCATTAACAACGGCCTCATGACCGGAAGACCGGATTTGTGGGCTTCATGAAACAGTGTATAAAGCTGTGGAAGCCATTCATAGCGCAGGGTGATGTATTTTTTGATAATCTTTTCATACTTTTCCCCGAAGGACCATGGTTCCTGCCTGGCAGACCCAAGGACGGAATGATTCCTGAAATACGGCGTCAATGCGCCAGCCTGCGTCCACCTTGTCAGCAGTTCGCCATTGCTGTCATGGGCGAAGCCGCCGACATCCGTTCCAGAAAACGCAACGCCGGACAAGCCTAAATTCATCAACATTGGCAGGGACATTTGCAGGTGCTCCCAAAAACTGCGGTTATCACCAGTCCAAACCGCCGCATAGCGCTGGATTCCTGAAAAGCCCGCGCGCGTCAGCAGGAATGTCCGCTTCCCTTTCAGATGCTTTTTCATCCCGCCAACAGTCGCCTCGGCCATCAGCAAGCCGTAAAGATTATGAAGCTCCTGGTGTGTTTTCGGGCTTCCGTCATTTTTATGGATGACGAATAGGTCCATTGTTTTTGATTCATTGAAAACAGAAGGCTCATTCATATCATTCCATATGCCTTCTATTCCTTTTTCGGCATAAAAGCTGTGGAGGTCCCCCCACCAGTTCCGGACACTTGTTTCGGTAAAATCGGGAAACGCGCTCTGTCCTGGCCAAACTTCGCCGTAATATATTTCATCGGTTGGATATTTGCAAAAATAGTCTTGAACGACCCCATCCTGATATACTCCATATTCCGGATCCATTTTAACGCCGGGATCGACAATCGGGACGACCTGGATTCCCTTTTCCTTCAAAGCCTCGACCATTTCGGCAAAATGAGGGAAGGTTTCCTTGTCGAAGGTGAATACCCTATAGCCATCCATATAATGAATATCAAGATAAATTGCATCGAGTGGAATTCCCTTATCGCCAAAAAGGCGGACAACGTCCATAACTTCTTCTTCATTTGCATAGCTGTATCTGGACTGGTGGTACCCCAACGCCCATTTTGGCGGAATCGGCATCCTCCCTGTCAGGAAGGTATATTGCTCGACCACACTCTTTGGATCCGGCCCGGCCATGACGTAATAATCAAGCTGGCCGCCTTCAGCTCCGAAAGAAAATGTTTCATTGTTGCTTCCTAAATCAAAAAACGACTTAAAGGTGTTATCGAAATAAATTCCGGTTGCTTTCCCGTCCCTCAAAACCATGAAAAAGGGAATTGATTGATAAAGCGGGTCTGTTTCCGGGTTATGCGGCGCATATACGTCTGTATTCCACATGACAAGCTTTTCGCCCCGCTTATCCAAAAAGCCTGTCTTTTCACCGAACCCATAAAAGTGGTCATCCGGATGGAGAGTTTTTTGGCAATAAACCCCCGCGCCTTCCGAATACCCCATTCCCAGTTCCGCATCCTGCAAGAGTGTTCTGCCTTCGCTGTCTTTTACAGTGACTGAAATCGGACTTTTTTCAATAAACACGTTGAGCTGCTTTGATTTGACGTGGTAGGCAGCTGCGGTTTCTTCCATAATGAATTCCACGCTTCTGCTGTTCGGAATGATGGCCGGACTCGTTTGGCCGGCTGTTTCCCCTTGAAAATTAATGGCGATCCGGACAATATCTTCTCTGGAGAATGCGATGTTAAGATTCCCTGATTCAGTCTGGATCGAAATGCCGTTTTCGATCTGAGTGAAGCCGGCAGCCCGGCCAATCCTGTTCAGTTTCTGGGCACTGCTTTGGCCTTGTAATTCGGGGTGTATGGCAAAACTTGAATCTTCCAGCATTGTTCTTACTCCTTCGCTAAAAAATCTATCGCTTATATATGTTCATTTTCATAGAAAAAGAGGGACGGAATTAGAGATAGTAATTACTCTGAATTCAATTCCGTTCCCCCTTTGTTTATTAGAATTTTAAATATAGTTGTGACACTCATCCTGCAGATATATTTATATAATCTTGATGTTGATTTTGCTCCTGGCACTTCGCTTTCCGCGGGGCGCCAGTGGAGCCTACTCGCCGCTTTGCGCCTGCGGGGTCTCCACTTGCCGCTGCATCCCGCAGGAGTCTACGTGCCCTACGCTAAAACCAACATGCTTGAAAGCAAATGACGTCCATTGTCTTCCTATTTTAAAAGTTGGTTAAATCAGCCCTTTGTTCCTCCAGCGGTTAATCCTGAGACGAAGTATTTCTGGAATGACAGGAACAGGATTGCGATTGGGATGGCGATTAAGACCGAACCAGCTGCGAAGGTCGTATACTCGCTGCCAAACTGGCGTGATACCAAATCGTATAGACCTACTGCGAGAGTAAAGTTTTCCTCGGAGCGGAGGAGAACTTTTGCGAGAATAAAATCAGTAAATGGCGCTATGAAGTTAAAGAGAGCGACGACTGCGATGATCGGCTTTGCGAGTGGCATAATGATTTGCAGGAAAATCCGCATATGGCCGGCTCCGTCCATCCGGGCGCTTTCATCCAGTTCCTTCGGGATGGAGTCCAGATAGCCTTTCATCAGCCAGGTGTTCATCGGAATCGAGCCGCCGACATAAATCAATATCAACCCCAAATGGGTATCGAGCAGGTTTGCCACCCTGGCCAGGACGAAGATGGCAATCAACGCCGCGAAATTAGGGATCATTTGCAGCAGCAGGAAAAGGGTCAAGCCATTCTTCCTGCCAACAAACCGATAGCGCGAAAACGAATAGGCCATCAGGCTGATGACAACGACAGAACCCGCCATCGTCGTAAAGGAAATTTTCAGTGTATTCCAATACCAGATTAAGTAATCGCTTTTGGCCGGATCGAAAATTTCTTTATAATGGTCAAGCGTCGGGTTTTTAGGAATCAGCGATGAACTGGAAAGGCTCATACCCGGTGTGACCGATGCGCCAAGAATCCAAAGGATTGGATAAATAATCACTATAGCCATGATCAGGACAACAAGATAGGTGAGCGAAAGGCGGATAGCCCTTTGTGTCTTCATATTCATCACATTGTGCCCTCCTCAGTAAACGCCTTCGTTCTCCTGAACTGCCAAAGAGCAACGGTTATGACAATTGCGGAAAGAATCATCGTAATCGCAGCCGCCATGCCATATTCCTGGCTTGAAACAGTCAGGCTGTAGATCCAGGATATCAGGATATCTGTTCCGCCGGCATTCTGGCCTGAAACCGCCGGGCCGCCCGAGTTAAACAAATAAATAATATTAAAGTTATTAAAGTTGAACGTGTATTGTGTAATTAAAATTGGCGAAATCGAGAACATGACGAGCGGGAACGTAATCGACCGGAATTGCTGGAATCTTGAGGCTCCATCAACTGTAGCCGCTTCATACAGTTCATCCGGAATCGCCTGCAGCACTCCTGTCACCATTGCAAAAATGAATGGGAAGCCAAGCCACGTCTGAATCATGATCAGGGCTATCCTTGTCCATACGGCTTCGGTCATCCAGTGGACCGGGCCAATGCCAAAGGCATCCAGGACAATATTATTTATAGCACCGAAACTTTCATTGAACATCCCCGAGAAAATCAGGATCGAAACAAATGCCGGAACTGCCCATGGCAAAATCAAAATCGTCCGGATAATCGCCTTTCCTTTTAAATCCTTCTGGTTTACAAGGACTGCAAGGAAAATGCCGAGGGCAATCTGAAAGGTCGTCGCCCCGAATGTCCATAATATCGTCCAGGCAAATACACTAAAGAATGTATTCCGCCAAATATCCAAAGTGAATAGTTTAGTAAAGTTCGCAAATCCGACCCAGTCAACCAATTTAGCGGGCCACTGATGATAGAGATTATAATTCGTAAAGGCTAAAAGAAGCACGAAAATTATCGGAAGGATGACAACAAACACAAGCAGAAGAAATCCCGGGGTAACCATTAAGTAAGGGAAGCCTTCGTCTATTAACGCATGATATTGATCTTTTATCGAGTTAAGGGCAAGGCCCATATCCCGTTTTTTTCCGTTTTTATAAGCATCCCGCAAGTTGAAATAATAGAAAGCGAGTCCAAATAGTAGCAAAATGACGGCGATAATACCGTATACTAGCAAGAAAATCGAATTGTCCTCGGGCAGAACTTCACCAAGTGTGACCAGTCCCCATAGGCCAATATTCAAAATATCTTTAAACGCAATAATAAAGGAAAGCGACAGGATTAGAAAAATAATCCCTTTTGCATATTGCCGATTGTACAATTGTCCCAGTCCTGGGACCACGGATAAAGCCGTTGCGACTTTCCGGTGGTTCGACCTTAGTGTTCCGTCCATTTGAAAGGAATCCCCTTTCTCTCTATCTTCTTTTCCAAGCGGCAGAAGTTATTCTTCCAGCAAAAAGATGGCCAGCGTTTCATTCAGTAAAATGAAGCAGTATCCCTGGCCGGGATACCGCTTCAAAAAAATTTCAATCAACTGGCGTTACTTTCCGCCGTGGTTCGCTTCGATGTTTTGTTTGATTTGCTTAACTGCATCGTCAAGCGCCTTTTTGGAATCTGCCTTGTTTGTTACGACAGTCTGGACTGCATTTTTCATAGGTACCCATACCTCAGCCATTTCCGGAACACTTGGCATTGGAACAGCATCAGCAGACTGAGCCATTACTGCTGCGGCTCCTTCGTTGCTGTTAACGAAGTTCTGATCTTCAATCAACGACTTCATCGGAGGAATTTCCCCAGTCAGTTCAAAGCGCTTTTTCGCATTTTCTTCATTTGTAAGATGTTCAACGAACTTTTGCGCCCACTCAGGGTTTTTACTGAAGTTTGTTACAAACCAGCCTTTAACTCCCATGAACGTTTTCACTGGCTGGCCGTTTGGCAGTTTAGGCATTGGTGCGACGCCGAAATCAATTCCAGCAGCCTTGTAATCCTGGAATGCCCATGGACCGTTTTGAACCGCAATCGCTTTTCCATCCTTGAAAAGCCCGTTCATTTGGTCATTTGATTTTTCACCGATGATACCCCTTGGGAATAATCCTTCAGCATACCACTTTTTGATATAATCGCTTGCTGCAACTGCGTCATCATTGTTCAAGCCGATATCAGATACATCAGGCTTGCCATCTTTTTCGCCGAACACATACGCGCCAAATCCGGAAAATACTCCGTGCGCATGGTAAAAGTCATCCCAAATTGCCAGGAATCCATAGTTTCCGTCTTTCGTAACTTCCTTGGATTTTGCATAAAGCTCGTCCATTGTCGCAGGAACTTCAGGGAGAAGCTTTTTGTTATAAATGAAAACTGGTGTTTCTACAGCTTTCGGAAGTGCATAGAGTTTTCCTTCATACTTGAGGGCGTCCACAGATGCATCAGTGAACTTGGAAAGTACTTCATCACTAACATTCAGTTCTTTTATATAGCCTTTGACAACTGAAGGGCCTACACCGTCATGGGACATCGTAATAACATCAGGAGCCTTTTCAGTTCCTCCATCCAATGCAAGGGTTTCCTGCATCTTCGTGATATTCAACTCTCTGAATTCAATCTTAATGCCAGTTTCTTTCTCGAATGATTTAGCCGCATCCTCGAGTGCCGCACCTTTGTCCTGGTCTTCCCAAACAATCAGTTTTTCCGGCTTGGCAGCTTCTTCGCTTTTCTTGTTATCCTTGCCGCCGGTTTCTTCCCTTTTAGGGCCGCATGCTGCCAGGGAACCAATCAAAAGTACGGCCATTAAAAAGAGTGATAGTGCTTTCTTCATTCTTAACCCTCCTGAAACAATCTCTGTTTTTTGGTTGCCCACTCAATCTTCTAAAATGCGTTTCTAATAATCTACGCATTTCATGAAAACGATTGCACAACTTAATTTTAATTATAGTAGTTTTCTCCGTTTTGACAAGCTGGTTTTTAAAATATTTTCCAATATTTTTTTGTTTTATTGATTAAATCCCTCTCTTTCTTGCAAAAAAGGTGCCGTTTCCCTCGTTTTTTTATAAATTTCATAAGGATCGTGCTGCTTGTTTATGCAATTTTTGCGCACCCGCTTGCATAAACCTATAAAAAAACAACCCAACTTTGAAATAGGTGGGTTGTAAATGAGCTATATAGGTGAAATTAAGATTTGATTTGAATTGGAACCGGGTGGTTTGATTGCCACTCTTGGCATTTCGATTTTGCAATATTTCATTTTTGGCTGCATTTCTTATTCATTTTTCAGGTTATCTTCCAGCCTTCTCTTTTTGCCGCGTCTGGCGAGGTATATGAAGAACCAAATAAAGAAAATCCAAATAGCAGCAATCGTGAAAATGAATGGATAGTTCAGCCCCAGCTTTTTCGCCAGCACATAAATCTCGCTTTCATCCCTGTCCAGGATGAGAGTGAATCCATCTTTATCGCCGACTGATTTTTCGTCTATCAACAGCCCACGCAATTCCTTCCCATCAGGATCCACCTGTTCAGGGGTTAGCCGGACCGTCTGAGTTTTTGTCGTGTTATTGATGGCGATAACGGCTGTTTCATTTTCATATTCGCGTTTGAAAACAGTCATGCCGCCTTTGTCGTAAAGCAGTTCCATCGTTCCACTAGTCAAGGAAGGGAGTGATTGGCGAAGTTCGCTCAGCTTAGCCATGTGGTCAATGATTTCTTTATCTGTGCGGAAATTCATTAGCCGCATATTGTCCGGCTGGCCGACTCCATCGACTGCTATTTCGGTCCCATAAAAAACAATCGGGATGCCCGGCGAAGTATACAGGGCATTGAGCGCCTGCTTCCACTGGCTGACGGGATATTGTTTGGCTTCTAGCATCTTTCTCGTAAACCGGTCCATCTCGGGCCCGTCATAGAAAATCCCCATCTCAAACGGATTTTCAACGTCTGCTTCTGTTTTTTTCCATTTTTCAAAAAGCGCCGCTGTTCCCTTATTTATCTGCGCGAAGGAAGATTGCAATTCCCCGCTCAGGCCATAATTGTAAAATCCACTGAAACCGGCTTCCTTATATTCATCCATCAATTCCTGACCATTGGAGCCCAGATCGGCAATTAAATAAAACCCCTCTTTTTCAGCTCTTGCAGCAGCGGTGAATTCTCGCCAGAAATCGGCAGGCACGTCCTCCGCCGAGCTAAGCCGGTAACCGTCAATACCTGTTTCCTTAATCCAAAACTTTGCGGCATCCAGCAGGTATGCGCGCACTTCTGGATTTTCATGATTCAAATCAGGAAGCCCGTCCACCCAGCCGTTCAGCTGTTCAGCCCTTGTCGTGGACTCGCTCACATCCGATTTTTCATGGAACCAACTGCTCCCTTTTTCCAAAAACAATTTGCTGTCAGGGCCTGTGCTGTTGGCCGGAAAGTCAACCAGAACCTTCAACCCGGATTCATGTGCTTTCTGGACGAGTTTTTTAAACTGCTTTATTGTCCCGTAATGCTCTTCGGTTTTGAGAAAATCATTCACCCAATATCCATGGTATCCCCCATCCACATTATCGAAAATCGGCGATAGCATAATCGCGGTGAACCCCATGCTCTTAATATGTTCCATCCGGTCGATGATTCCCTGGAAATCACCGCCATTGAAGGCCTCCGGGTCTTTCGCATCGACATTTTTATCATTTTTTAAGTCCCCGTTATTAAAACGGTCGACCATCAGAAAGTAAATGGTTTCATCCTGCCATTTCCGTTCATCCTTGTCGATTGCGTGCGCCTGCAGGCCGCCGAACAGGAGAAACGGGATCAGGAAAATTGCTGCCAGCTTGGCTTTCATGCCATAATCCCCCTATATGGCAGGCATATCCCCGCCATTTATTTGCAAAAAAAGCTTTATTTCCACATAATATTGTACCACATGTTACGTTGTACCAACGACTATGTCGAATGGTTTGATTTCCTGGCAAACGGTTAATATTCCATAATGCAAGTTATTGTTGAAGGGAGCTGCCTCTGTGCAATTAGAAGCCATATACCATCGTCCGCTCGATCAATTTGCCTACATGTCCAATGATCATGAACTCCATATCCGGCTGAGGGTTAAAAAGGGGGATGCATCCTCTGTTTTCCTGCTACATGGTGACCCTTATGAAATAGAGAAAGGCAAGTGGAGCCACGCGCAAACTGAAATGAAGAAATCAGGCACTGACCCCCTTTTTGATTACTGGTTTATTTCAGTTTCACCTTCATTCCGGAGAATCCGTTATGGCTTTAACATCAGTAACGAAAGTGAAAATATCATTTATGGGGAAAAGGGGTTTGCCAGTGAAGCCCCTTTTGACATCGGTTTTTATTTCTGTATCCCTTACATGCATCCATCCAGCCTTTTCAAGGCGCCCGAATGGGTAAAAGACACCGTTTGGTATCAAATTTTCCCAGATCGATTCGCGAATGGGAATAAAGGAAATGATCCCGATGGAGTTCTGGAATGGGGAAGTGCCGAGCCGGAACTTGATAATTATTTCGGTGGAGATCTCCAGGGAATCATCGACCATCTTGATTATATTAAGGAATTGGGTTTCACGGGAATCTATTTAACTCCTATTTTCAGGGCCCCCTCTAACCATAAATACGATACGGTAGATTATTTTGAAATAGATCCGGCGTTTGGGACCAAGGAAACGTTAAAAGAGCTGGTAAATGCCTGCCACCGTCATGGAATCCGCGTTATGCTAGATGCGGTTTTCAATCATGCAGGTTTTTACTTCCCACCATTTCAGGATGTCCTTGAAAAAGGAGAAAAATCGAGGTATAAGGACTGGTTCCATATTAGGGAATTCCCAGCCGTGACAGAGCCGATGGCCAATTATGACACATTCGGGTTTTATCCACATATGCCAAAATTCAATACCGAGAATCCTGAGGTAGCCGATTATTTGCTTAAGGTTGGACGCTACTGGCTGGAGGAATTCGATATCGATGGCTGGAGGCTGGACGTTGCAAATGAGGTCAGTCCCTCCTTTTGGCGGAGATTCCATTCTGAACTCAAGGCGATAAAGCCGGATTTATATATTCTCGGCGAAATCTGGCATGACTCCATGCCATGGCTGCGCGGCGACCAGTTCGATGCCGTCATGAACTACCTGTTCACTTCGAATGTACTGGAGCTTTTTGCAAAAGAAACCATTACTCCAAAGCAATTTTCCGAAGAAATGACGAAAGTGCATCACATGTACCCAGAACCTGTAACCCGTGTCGCATTCAACCTTGTTGGCAGCCATGACACGCCTAGAATCCTGACTGAGTGCGGAGGCAGCCTTGACAAACTGAAACAAATCTTTACCTTATTGCTCACCTATACGGGAACTCCATGCATTTATTATGGAGATGAAATCGGAATGGATGGAGAAATGGACCCTGGCTCAAGAAAATGCATGGACTGGGATCTGGCCGAGCAGGAACCTGAATTGGCACGCTTTACAAAAACGCTGATTTCATTAAGACGGACATACCCGGTACTCGCAAATGAAGGGGATTTATCGTTCATTTCCGATGAGGAAAACGGAACTTGCCTCGCCTATAAAAGATCCGACAGCAACACTACCATTCTTATCATCCTAAACACTTCAGATAAAACGGCCAAGTATACTCTGCCAGCCTGGATGCGGAAGAAAGAGGCCATTGATTTATTCCGCGATAAAGAGGATAAAAGAGTGACAGATTCCATATTGACGCTTGAGGGATATGGAATCTCTGTGTTGCAAATTAAATAATTTGTTCTGTTTTGGCCAGTCCTGCTGCAGGGCTGGCCTTTCTAGTTTTTTAAAATGGACGCCAGGCCTGAAACTGGACAGTATCAGATTTTCCTCCCTAAGAATAATTTATTACAAGGTGTTCTTCTATTTATTTTTCATTGTAAAATCAACGGTTATATTTTCCCGTGTTTATGTCTACAAAGGAGATAGCACCATTCACGGAGGTAAAAGTGATGAATCGACAGCAGCGTGAAAAACTGTATCAAATACAGGAAAGGGCCTATACTGAAGGCTCTGTTGAGAATATGAACGACCAGTGGGTCTTTTTTGAAGAGGAAACAGAAGAGGCCTCATTAATGGATGAGTATCTTTTACAGGAAGTAGAAATCTTCCGGCTGAACCGCTGGAAAAGAGGGACATTGATTGAGCCCGGCAAAATATCCAGCGGGGAAGAGATAATAGTGATGCGTGATTCTGACAGGATAAGAGTTCGAAAGCATCTGATCTACTCGCTCGAGCGTCTCCTTGAGAGGCTTCATGGCGATGCGTTTATTCAATTCGTCACCACTTTGAATTCCCTCCGCTTTTCAATTTACGATTGTCTTTATTGTTATAACCATCTGAATTTCCTGAATGGAGATTACCCGAAGAACGGAGTCAATTTTATGATTTTTGACAATCAGGAGGAAATCTGCGGCGTTCAGCACCATTTTTGCTATTTTGAAAAAGAGAGTGACCGATTCGAATTTACGCTCAATACAGGAAAAAGGCTTGTCATTGAAAAACTTGCATCGCCATAAAGTAAAAAGCCGCCTATTGGCAGCTTTTTAAAACCAGTCTATGCCCAGTGGCAGGCTGAAGCCGAGAAGCAGCGCAAGCACAAATGCGATTGCAAGCTGAATCCATAGGACGTTTTCCGGCTCCCTTTTCCCCGTCTTCATGAGCAGGAATTCCATGATTGCGATTACCCAGAGGCCGACAGCAGCCTTCAGGATATAAAGCAGGCTGATATTAACCTGGAATAACATTGTAAATCCTGTAATTAATATAAACAGATAAAACACCCGCAGAATCATATGGGTGATTTTAGCCCCTTTTTCATTCCCGCCTTTATAAAGGCTCCTTACAACAAAAAAGAGAATTATGGCCAATAGCCAGCTAGTAATATGGGCGTGTGGCATTCCCCTGCCTCCTTTGTCTTATTCGCTAATATCATAACATAGCAAATTGGAAAATCCTAAATTTAAGGTAGCAAAAGTGGAAATTCAAGCCTATTTCGCAATAGTATTTTTAAGGGAACCAATTTTCTCAATTTCTATTTCGATTACATCTCCCGGCCTTAGAAACTTTGGTGGTTTAAAGCCTTTTCCGACTCCCGCTGGGGTCCCTGTGGCAATAATATCACCTGGTTCAAGCGTCAACCCCCTTGAGATATCTTCGATCATTTGCTCTATCGAAAAAATAAAGTGCCTCGTATTGGAATCCTGCCTTGTTTCATTGTTCACCCGCGTGCTTACGTTAAGATTTCCCGCATTTCCGACTTCATCCGCCGTCACAATCCACGGTCCCATCGGACAGGTGCCGTCCAGGCTTTTGCCAAGAAAAAACTGCCTATGCCGCTTCTGGAGGTCCCGAGCTGTAATATCATTCAAGATTGTATAACCGAATACATACTCAAGGGCGTCTTCTTTTTTAATCTTGGCTCCTTTTTTTCCGATCACGATGGCCAGTTCCCCTTCATAGTCCAGCTGATCAGTCAGTTCCGTATGAGCTGGTATTTCCGCATCAGGACCAATGACTGCAGTTGGCGGCTTGGTAAAGACCATGATGTGTTCGGGAATATCTTCCGGCCCTCCCATTTCGATTGCATGGTCGGCATAATTTTTTCCTACGCAGAAGATGTTTTTTTGAGGCCTTGGAATGGGCGCGACCAGCTCGGCTTCGTCCAGTGGAATCCATAAATCCAAGCCTGTTTTATCTGTTTCCGCCCAGCGGGCAAGTTCCCCAATTCGATTCAGGACGTCAGGACCGGCGTTGATAATATCCAGTACGGTAACAGGAAAATCGGCCACTGATACGGGAGCAGCGGCAGCAGCTTTCTTTAAGGGCAAAACGGACTGCATGGAGGTGTCGACATAAGCTGAAATCATTTCATCTTTGTAATTGATGGTCGCAAGTTTCATAACTACATAGGCTCCTTCATTAGCGATTTTCTTAAGTATACAGAAAAAGCCCTTCCCGGTTAAAGGGAAGAGCATTAAATGAATAGATTAAAATCCCTTCATGAATTGAATCACGACCGGTCCGAGCAGGACAATGAAGAGACTTGGAAAAATAAACAGGACGAGCGGAAACAGCATTTTAATTGGTGCCTTCATCGCTGCTTCCTCAGCTCGCTGTTTTCGCTGTTCACGCACTTCCACTGATTGGGCGCGGAGCACCTGAACCATACCGATGCCAAGCTTTTCCGCCTGAAGGATGCTGCTGATGAAGTTTTTTACCGCATCCACCCCTTCAAGCCTGTCCCTTACGCCGCCTAAAGCTTCCCTCCGGATTTTACCTAACCGCATTTCTTCCAAAGCCCGTTGGAACTCGTCGGCAAGCACACCTTCCTTTTTGGAAACAAGCTTGTTCACAGCCGCATCAAACCCGAGCCCCGCCTCAAGGCTGACGGTCAGGAGGTCGAGGGTGTCAGGCAATTCCTTCAGGGCCATTTTTTCGCGGGCCTTTGTTTTTTGTTTCAAATAAAAATTCGGCATAATTGCGCCGAATGCCAAGCCGGCAAAAACAGCGAAGAAGATGAACGATGAGCCAAGCCTCAGCAATGCGGCATATCCCGCGAAAATGACTGGGATGATGATGGCCGCAGCTGATTGAAACAGACGGAATTCAACCGGCCCCATGCCGAAAGGATTCCCGGCCCGCTGGAGTTTTATCTCAAGCTTCGCCTCTTTCTCACCCGGCATCCTTTTTTTGAAACTTTTTTTGAAATCATTTAGGATAGGTTTGAAAAAGCGCTGATAAAAAGAAGGCTGTTCTTCCTTTTCTTTACCTGGGGCCGGCTTTTCCTGCCCACCGGTAATATAGACAGCAACACGTTTTTCCATCGCCGATTTTTTATTCGTCTTTCCGGTCATTAAACTATATATCAACAGCGTAATTGTCAGGAAAAATGTAAGATACAGCAACTATTACACCTCAATCTGCGTTATTTTCCTAATGAAAATAAAGCCAATAACGCTTGAAATGACGCCCGCTCCTACCATCCCCAATCCTACCGGATGTGTAAACAAGGAAGAAATGAATTCCGGCTGGATAAAAAAGAGGGCTATGCCAAGGAAAAACGGGAGCAGGGCAATGACCATGCCTGACATACGCCCCTGGGCGGTCAGAGTCTTAATCTGGCGCTGAATTCTCGTGCGATCCCGGATAGTTTCAACAATTTTTTCAAGGACCGTCGCCAAATTTCCGCCAACCTGCCGCTGGATGAGGATTGCCTGAATCATTAAATCCAGGTCGTCACTTGGCATTCGTTCCTTTAATTCATTCAAGGCTTCTTCAATGCTGCTTCCATATTGCATGGATTTGATGACCGACTCGATTTCTTCCTTTATGGGGGAACCCGATTCCTCGGCTACTGATTTCAGCGCCTGCGGAAAACTGAATCCAGCCCTTAGGGAGCCGATGATGGTAGAAATCATATCCGCAAGCCCTTCATTAAACTTTTCAACGCGCTCTTTTTCTTTCTTTTTCAAAATGAACCCTGGCAACAAGTAACCGAGGATAGCCCCTGGCACTGCCCATAACCAGTGGGTAAACAACAGGACCATCAAAATGCCGAAAAACCCAGTCGCAATCCATTGGAAAGTGACATATTCATCAGGTTTGAGCGGCACTCCTGACCTCGCCAACATCGTTTCCAGCTTGTTGTTCTTCTTTTTTGTAACAAGCTTTTTCGTGAGGGTCTTACGGGCCGCCGCATAGCGAGCGAATAAATCAACATCCTTTTCGGTCATTTCTATATTTTCAGGAGCGGCGAGATATCGTTCCATTCTTTGTTCAATCTTTCGGGTCCGGGAAAAGATGCTTTTAAACAGCCCCCAGAATAATAAATAGGAAGTAAAAAGAATTAGGGCAAGAAGGAGCAGTTTCACGATCATCCCTCCCTTTCAATGAATACACTCGGAGGA
The DNA here is from genome assembly GCF_000821085.1 of Bacillus sp. B-jedd. GTDB lineage: Bacteria > Bacillota > Bacilli > Bacillales > Cytobacillaceae > Bacillus_D. The sequence goes on along the minus strand of NZ_CCXR01000001.1, from coordinate 852,118 downwards.
ATATGAATACCCGAATTCTCAAGCCGTTCATAAAATTTCGGCCTGACTCCCGTCGGTACTAATCTTCCAATATATTTACCCGCATCATTGAGGCCCATCTGTTCATACACGAATATATCCTGGAGGACAATGACGTCCCCTTCCATTCCCTGGACTTCGGTAATATTTGTTATCTTTCTTGACCCGTCCTTAAGCCTTGATTGCTGGATAATCAGATCCAGCGCTCCGGAAATCTGTTCCCGGATTGCTTTGATCGGAAGCTCAACCCCGCCAAGGAGGACCATTGTTTCAAGCCTGGAAATCATATCCCTCGGTGAGTTCGAGTGGCCGGTAGCCAGAGAACCGTCATGGCCGGTATTCATCGCTTGCAGCATGTCCAGTGCTTCGGCTCCGCGGACCTCTCCGATGACAACACGGTCTGGGCGCATCCGGAGCGAATTTCTTACCAGGTCCCGAATTGTTATCGCGCCTTTTCCTTCAATATTCGGCGGCCTGGATTCCAATGAGACAACATGGTCCTGTCCGAGCTGCAGCTCAGCGGCATCCTCAATCGTAACGATCCGCTCGTCATTCGGGATAAAATTAGAGAGTACGTTCAAGGTTGTCGTCTTACCCGATCCCGTTCCTCCGCTGACAAAAATATTCAACCTAGCTTTTACACAGGCATCAAGAAAGACGGCCATTTCCTTTGTGATGGTCCCGAAATTAATGAGATCCTCTATTTGGAAAGGATCTTTTGAAAACTTTCGGATTGTAATCGTCGGCCCGTTGAGCGCGAGTGGCGGAATGATCGCATTCACCCTTGATCCGTCGGGCAGGCGCGCATCGACCATCGGTGAACTTTCATCGATCCTTCTGCCGATGGGGGCGACTATTTTCTCAATCACATTCATGACATGCTCATTGTCGCGAAATTTGATGTCCGTCAAAATCAGCTTCCCTTTTCGCTCGCAATAGACCTGATTCGGCCCGTTAACCATGACTTCTGAAACTTCTTCGTCAAGAAGGAGCGGATTGATCGGACCAAACCCAGTTAAATCATTAATCAATTCCTCCACGACTAATTTCCTGTCAACAAGCCCGCGGAACGAATCGTCGTCTTTTATTGCTTCCATGGCCATTCCATCAAGCTTCGGGATGATAGCATCAACTTCTTCATCCTTCAATTCATTCAGGATCCGTTTATGCAGGACACTTTTCAGCTCCTGCTGTTTATCGGACTGCTTCTTGCGGATTGGTTGGATAGTTTGCTCTTTGGGTAATTCAATTGGCTTTTGGGGTTCTGTTTTTTCCATCCGGGGTTTAATCGTTGATTCAGCCTCCGGGGATTTAGGGTTTTCCTCAACCGGAGCCTGAACAAGTCCCTGCTTTTGCGGGAGGGAGACTCCAGCTGGTTGGTTTTTTTGATTGATGCGATCCAGCAGCTTCATTTAACAGCTCCCCCTTTTTTTCTTCCCCACGGCAGCAAGGAAAAAGATTTCCCCTTCTTTTTAACAGATGACGTTCCCGGTTTGTTTGAAGCGATCATTTCGGCCATTTTGAAAACTGATTTAGCTATCTCTGATTTGGAGCGGCTAGCCACGAATGGAGTACCCATGTTCAAAGACTTGGAACATATTTGAAAGTCATTTGGAATAAAGATCGGCGTTTCTTCTCCAAGAATTTTCGCCCCATCCTCTGCCTTAATGACACTTTCCATATTCGCCCGGTTCAAGACAACTCTTACTTTATCGCGCAAGCCAAGGATTCCCAGAGTCTCAAGTAACAATTTCGTATTTTTCATCGCAGCCATTTCAAGGGTGGCTATGACCAAAATTTCATCCGCCATTTCAATCAAATTAAGCGTGTGCTCATTCAGGCCGGCTCCTGTGTCACAGACGACAAAATCATTTCTCGCCAACAGGAAATCAACCATCTTTGACACGGCTTCCTTAGTAAGCAGGTCGGCAAATTCCGGCCGGTCCGGTGCCGGCAAAACCCTTACGCCGCTTGGATGGCTGCTCATATATTCTTCCAGCCTGTATTCATCAAGTGATTGTATGCCTTCCATGGCCTCCTTGATGGTGAATGTATGCTGAAGGTCCATGGCAAGGGAAACATCCCCGAATTGAAAATCCCCGTCCAGGATGGCAACAGAGTTGTTTCGTTTGGATAAGGAGACAGCTAGATTGACTGAAAGGATCGTGCGGCCAATACCGCCCTTGGCACTGCAAACGGCTATCATCCGGCCACGGGTTTCCGGAGAGTTTTTTTCTGAAGTTGTCATATTCCATCTACCCTCCCACTTAAGATCATTTCTAATCAATTAGCCTTCGTTTTCATTATCCAATGGGCTTCCGTCATCATTCATCTCAGGCCTTGTATGAAGGATAAAGTGAATGCTTCCTTCCATTGTAGAATGAATGAGTTTAGAGGCATCCTGCGGAGTCAATTCAAGAGTGACAGTTGTGTACTCCTCCGTCTGTTCCCCTTCTTTCTTTTCATCCTCTGGAAGAGCGATTTTTTTGCCAACTGCCAGCACTCTTGCATTTTCCAGAAGCATTTTCGTATCCACTTTCGGTTTATCCACTTTTGCTTCCTTGTCTTCCTTGGAATAAATCACATCGACTCTGTCTTCAGCTGCAATAAGATTGGATACGGATTGGGGTAGGTTCACCGAAACTGAGACCGCCCGATATCCTTCCCTTACTTTAAGGGAAACATAGATATTTTCTTCCTTTTGCGAAAGGAGGCGATGGGCGACAATTGGTTCGCCTTTTTCAATTTTAGCCCCAGCAAGCTTCCCTTCCGCTTCTGAAGCTGTTTTTAACGGTTGCCAAGTGACACTTTCCTTAGGAACTTTCACGACCTCAAGTTTCTCAGCTGTGATTTTCTCATTTTTATTGATGACGTCTTTTGCCATCAATACCTCTTCCATCGGAACCGACGCTCCGGAAGCAGTTTCTTTTTTGTCATATTTGGACATGTATTGGAAAAATAACGCTGTGGTAATCAGACCCATTACAAGGGACATCAGTATGATTGTCTTTGAACGCATTCTTTCACCTACTCTGTTAACCGGATGACATAGGCTCCCTTATCCGGGCTTCCTTCTTGATAAAAACCCGTACCCGCCCTTTGTATGAACATGCCGGTTATGGATGTGTCGTTGTTGCTCATTGGCTGTGTAATATAAAAATAGGCAAAGCCGATAACTTTCACGTTCTTCAGCTGATTGGAAGTTTTGTTGTATTCTTCATATACAGGAATAAGAATAATCCTCGAACAATTCCTGTCACCAATGTTTTCAGGCAGATAGGTACATCCCTTTACCAATTCATTGACAACGGAGATCGTTTTACCGGCAATATTTCCTGTTTCAGTGCTCAGGATATCCCCTACCTTAATCTCTTCCTGATATCCGAACTTGAGATTTTCTTCATAGGTTCTGGCCCCTGATCCGCCCAAAGCGAGCACGCCGAAGTTTCCGCTCGAAACCCCGGTTGAATCTGTTTTCAGCTTGTATTCCTTATAGTATTCAAGCGGAATGCTTTGATCAATCCCAAGCGGGGCCGCGCCCATCGCTCTTCCCATTGGGGCGATGGAGGCCGCGGCAGCCGCTTTTACATCCACAAATTCATAACCCAACAGCCCGGCAAATGACAGTGGCATTCTTTTTGAAAGCGCCACGTGAACTTTTTTCCCCTCTAGGATGGCCAGGTTTTCAAAAGAATCCGATTCTTTATGGGCGGCTAAAATATCGTTAACGACTTTCGTTACCTTTTCTCCTGAATTCGTTAGCTCCTGGGCCCCGGACAATGCTGCTGCATTCGCTACTTTTTGGAGCTTGCTTTTGGTCATATAAAGCATGCTGCCATCAATTGCGAGGCCCGCTATGCATAGCAGGGCGACCATGGCAAGAGCCACAAGCACAATCGCACTTCCTTTTTCATCCCGGTGGATTTTTCTCATGCCTGCATCCCTCCTTATTCAACACGGATTGTGGAATCAGTTTCGGCATATAACGGGGATGGAAAGAGGTTTGATAATATTGGAGTATATAATTTTAATGGGTATTTCAGCTTCACTGTCACATAATCGCCTGATTTTCTGGACGATCCGGGAGGGCTTATCTCAACTATCAGCTTGCTTGAATCTCCCAAGTGCACATAGTTTTTGGCAAAAGCCGTAATCTCGGCATCCGTCTTCCCCAAGCCGCCTTTCCTGACCGTTTCCTGAGCTGCCATTTGCAAATGGGCATAGGAATACGTAACACGGCCGAAATCGAGAATCCCTACAATTAGCAAAAGTAATAGCGGCAAAACAAGCGCCGTTTCCACTAAAGACTGGCCGCGCTCGTCTTTTCTCATAGCAGCATACCCGTCCGAAAAACCTGGATGACCGCTCCTGCCGCGATGGCGACACCGTATGGGTAGGTCGCTTTCATTGATTCTTTGTCTATGATGAAGGGAGTTTTTAATCCGTGGAACCTTCCTAATAAAGAAAAAGTCATATTTTTCAAAAGCAGCTTTGGACTTTTTCTAAAGGCGATAATGAACAGGGCAAATACCCCGCCAGCCAAGGCCATATAAATTGCTGTAAGGCCGACAAACTTTGCGCCCATTAGCGCGCCGATGACAGCTAGCAATTTTACGTCCCCTGCGCCCATTCCTCCCATTAGATATGGAATCAGCAATATCACCAAACCTACCACCGTTCCGATGACGGCGGAAACTAGTCCCACCCAACCTCCGGCTATTCCGTTTACAACGAAGGCGAGCACAAGGAACGGGAAAAGTACTTTATTGTATATTTTGCGTTCCCTAATATCTGTGATCGTACAGATGAGCAGCAGAAGGAAAAGCATTATTATATTTATCATGATCATGGCTACCCTCTTTCCAGCCGATGTTGTTGATTTAAAAAAAGCCCCACGTTTCATCCAAACGCAAGGCCTCTGTCTTTCTACAATAAAAACACTGGGGTGAAAATTTCACACTGAATCTATAATTTACACAGAATAGGGGGTATTCGGTAAATTGCTATCAGATTAGCTAATACTTCTCGAACAAAACTACCTACGTTTGAGGAACTAAATAATAGCACTATTCGATTAGAAGATCTGGTTGATTGTAGCAGAAGGCACGAAGACTCCTGCGGGATGCAGCGGCAAGGTGGAGACCCCACAGGCGCATAGGCGCCGAGGAGGCTCCACTGGCGCCCCGCGGAAAGCGAAGTGCCTGGAGCGGAAATCAACCTTTACATTCAACTTTGAGAGAGGATCAATCGTTTAACTTGTTAAAGATAATTTATGGTGTAGTAGTACCTGTTAATTCTTTGACAACATCTTGATACATTTTAACGATTTGTGTTTTAAAAGTTGCCAGTATTGCAACTACCCCAATCGCGATAACTCCCAATACCAAACCGTACTCAGTCATACCTTGTCCTTGTTCTTCTGTTAACAATGCTTTCATTTTTTCAGTCATGTTTAATTGCTCCTTTAAAATTTATTTGATTGATAAACAATGTCCCACTTTCATGTCCGTATTCCTGATGGTTCCTGCCGGGAGCTCCAGTACCGAAGCGGCTTCACGGCGGATCTTTCCAATCTGTGAGGGCATGAAATTTTCATCAATGCCGACGATTTCGTCTTTTCCGTCCAAGTACACAACATCGATCGGATAGTTCATAAAGAATGAATGGATGGATTGGCAGGGCTGTATGAGCAGGCCGTGTCCTGCGGGCAGATTTTTTGTGAACATCAGGCCCTTCAGCCTTTTCAAAAAGCTGTCAGCTCTGGCGACTGAATCTGCAATTTCCGTCCCGTTCGACAGATTCACGACCTTCAACCTTTGTCACCTCCTGAAATATAAAAATGACCCTGCCTTTACCGAAAGCGGGGTCATGGAATACACACCTATGATGGGCCCTGATCTTTCGGTAACTGGCTGGCATAGCGCTTAAGCGCCTTAGCCCCTGTAGCTTTGCGTCACTGATTTTCATCAGCTTTGCCTTTATCGAGATACAGCGCACATATTGTCGACTGTTCTCTTACACACATCATAGGTTTTTTATGGGGGTATGAATATAGGCTTTTATTCTCATTTTAAAGATTTCAATATAGTACTTTATAACTATTTTTTATATTTTTTCGCTTAAAAACGTTTTAACTGACGAAGGATGGGGAAATATTAAAATTTCTTTGTCACAAAATTTTCGTAATTTCTCCAGCACAAGGGGTGCTTTCTTCCTGTTGTATCCCGCCACCCATTTAACAAATTCCCAATCGAGCCTCTCTGGGCATTCTTCCCCCATATCAGGCCTCGTTTTGCCGTGATATTGGAGCCTCCTCTTCACTATTCCGTAAAGGCAGCGGATTGTTGAATAATGAAGAAAGATGATAGTATCTGCTTGCTCAAGCCGAAGATCCATCGTCCCTCCGTAATTTCCATCAATGATCCATTCATCTTCAGCCATCATCTCTTTCTGCATCTGAATGAATTCTTCCCGTTCGGTTGAAACCCAGCCCGGTTTCCAAAAAAGCGAATCGAGATGATAGACCTTTATACCAAGCTTTTTCCCGAGTTGCTGTGCAAGAGTGCTTTTCCCCGCTCCCCCGCACCCGATAATCATAATTCTTTTCAAGCCGGCTCCCCCTTTCGCATTCTTTGGAACTTCATATACGTGATGCTCCTCCAAATCCATTCAACAGGCCCAAAATGAAACCTTTTCAGCCAGAACCGGCTAATGGCAGCCTGAGCAATATAAATAGCCACGGCTAAACCAGTTCCCGTAACGATCGAAATACTGCCATAAAGCCCGGCTCCATAACCGTAAAAAATAAATGTTGAAACAATCGACTGCAGCAAATAGTTTGTCATCGCCATCCGGCCGACGCTTGCGAAAACTCCAGCCCTGCCCGCATGATTATGGACGGCCAATGCAGTGAGGCTTCCATAGACGGACGCAAGCAACGGGCCGCCGAAAAAGTCCTGAAGGAATTCGGCGCTGTATCCTTCCCATCCGTAATACGGGAGAAGTTTTATAAGTAAACCGGCTCCAAACGCTATGATTGAAAAAAGAATGAGCTTTTTCTGATGTTTTTTTACCTCTGTCAGCCATTTTAATTTTGCTAGGCCAGCCCCTATCAGAAATAGCGGCAGGATCGAGAGTACAAGGATCGGAATTGTGCCTTTGTTATTAGACTCCTTCCATTCCCATATCCTCATTTCGGTAATTTCCGCAAAAGTGCCGCTGCTGTAGACCTGCAGGGCGTTTTTAGCTTCATCTTCGCTAAATATAACCGAACTTGCATTCATCCCGGAAAAGTCAGCCGCCGTTAACAATAACCCAAGAAAGAGGTTAGGAATAATATACATGAGCAATCCGGTTGCCAAGAGGGCTTTTCCGCTGAGCCTTAAAAAGAATAACGCCAGAAAGCCAATCACCGCATATGTTATTAAAATATCCCCTGGCCAAATCAGGAAGGCATGGACGATTCCGATACATAAAAGAAAAAAAAGTCTTCTTATCACGACCGGATAAAAGTTTTTGCCTTTGGCCTTGGAACGTTCTTTCATCAGCATAAGACCGTATCCGAAAAGCATCGAAAACAATGGATAAAAGCTGGCTTGGGCAAAAATATCTATGAAAATATAAAAATATCTGTCTATCCCATGATTCCAATATTCCAAAGGATTTATGAGCATGTAGGGAGAATGGAAAGACAGCATGTTGACAAGATAAATTCCCAATATCGCGATGCCTCTCATCGCATCCAGCGAGATAATTCTCGCCGTTCCTCCAGTCGGCGCCAAGCCATTGCCCATAACATTCACCTAACTTTCTTAAATTAGACTAGTTATCTATTCGCATCTCTATTGGTACAAATTGTTATTATATAGGAATTTTTAGCCATCTGCATCATTTAGCCCAAAATTTTTCGGGGAAATGGCTCACATTCAATTTTTGCTAACATACGATAAAAGAAGAATAAGACTAAAGGGTGTCGTCCATGCCAGCGATTGTAGGTGCTGTCCAGGTCATATCATTAGGAAGCAGCGCTGTTTTCAATATTGGGGATGTATACAGCTTATCACCTATTTCCAGTGCGAAAACATTTTCAGGAGCGGGTTCCTTCAATACTGGGGAGGCCATTCATAACCTTAACCATATTAGCTCGACAAATGTCTACGATACAGACGGAATCGACCAGCCAATAGCATTTAATGTGTAGAGAGGTGTGCTGCGGTGAATTATTATATTCAGCAGACAATTCAAATTAATTTCATTAAAATCGGTGGTATTTCGAATTCCTCTGTCTTTCAAATTGGCAGTGCCGGAATCATTAAACCCGCAGCGTATCTTTTCAATACTGGAGGATTTACAGGCCCGGCGCCGTTAGCTCAGAAACCCTTCAGTTTACCTGCTCCGGAAGAGGGCGAAAAACTTCCATTGTCTGAAACCCCGGCAGTTCCTTTGTGAATGTTCCATATTTATAGGGCTGGCAAGAGAGGTGCACGCCATGGATTTCTATCAAATCATACAGTGGATGCAAGGGCAACTCCAATTGTGCAACCAGCGGATCGAAGCACTCGAAAACCAGCTCCGCTGTGCGGAAGAGGAGATTGAAAAACTAAAAGAGAAGCCCTCCATCCAGGTTGGGACAATTCAATATAAATTCGACCAATTGAAGGTAGAGACCCTTGAAGGAACCTTAAACATAGGCCTGAATCCACAGGATGTCCAGGGGATCGAAGACTTTGCAATCCAAAATGGCCAGCCAGGCACCCCGATGCCGCCTATGGAGATGATGCAGCGATCCTTGAAAATGGAGGAGGCTGTCAATGAATATTTAGAGTCCGGCCTGCCGGCTTTTATTTCCGAGGCGGGCGGAAGAATCGGCCTGAAGCAGCCCGAAACCTATACTTCCTTCATTACAAATGACATAAAAAAACAGCTTCCCAGCAGGATCGAAGCTCATTTAAAGTCAATTAATCCCAGTGAGGCCGACGAAACAGCAATGGAAAAGGCGGCCGACGCACTTAAAAAGGAAATTGAAAATGGCGTTCTCGCCTTTTTCAATAATCTGCCAGGAACGATGAAAGGAGATCCGAAGTGAATTTACACATTTATAACAGAGAACTGGCGGTAGGAAGCATTCGGATCATGGCTGTTGCAAGCTCCTCCATGCTGCTCGTGGGCGACAGCCAAACCATCCAGCTAGGCTCCACCTTCGATACTCCCCCCGAATCATTGATTATCGGGCCGTTTGTACCATTGCGGGCCGGTGCTTAACCTTGTTGCAGCGAATCTCAGTTGTTGACAAAATCATTATTAAATCTGTCCTCTTTTCCTCCACCATTGAAATAGGCGATGTTGGAAGGATTTATGGAAATTCCCGGGCCCTTGCTGTGCAACGGGAAGCGGAAATTTTTTTTGATGAGGAAGGGGATTTCAGCCAATATAAAGTTTTTTCCGAACCTATTTTCCTCCCTCCCATAGAGGAGAACATCAACATTTTCCCTCATCAGCTTGATCCTGTCATCCGGGTAGGAACGATTGAAGTAACCGGTCTTTCCGCCGCCTCCATCGTGCAGGTCGGCAGCACCCCGGCGATTGCAATGGAATCACGCATCATGCACATTAGACAGCTGGAGGAGCGCTGATTTTAGTAGGTGATTTTACTTTTGCAAAAGAAAGGCGTGTTTTTCAATGCCGGCACTGATTGGACCGGTTCATATTCAAAATCTAAGCGGCGGAATCGCTCATTTTGGTGATTCCCTGAATGTTTCCCCAAAAAGCACATCAAAGACATTCAATGGGGCGGGCGGTTCCAATACAGGTTTGTTCATTGCTACAGGAAGTGCGGTCAGCGGGACGAATGTCCTTGATACTAAACTGCTTGACCAGCCTATGACGGGCAACAAATGATAAATCAAAAACGGGCAACTACGCCAATAAAAGAAAAGACATGAACCAGAGCTTTCGCCCGTTCATGTCTTTTTCCTGTATTTTTGTTTTTCTGAATTTCACTTATCTATTACTTATCCCGTTCCAGCTTCAATATATGGGCGCCATCAAAGAAAAATAAATATCGATCATCGACGCGCCGCCTCCAGATTTTCTCGAGCGCTCTCGTATACAAGTCAATCTGGAGCCTGTAGCGTTCCTCCAATATTGGCGCCGCACCTTCAAAGCCGCTGTAAAAACGCCCGGTAATCTGGTCGGATTTAAAATCGATCATGACAAGACCGTCCTGATCCTCGAAAAGGCAGTCAATTATCCCCTGGATGAAGATTTGTTCATTTTCATCCTTCCAGTCCGGGTACACTTCTTTTGAGGAAATGGATGCGGTGAAAGGCACTTCCCTTTGGACCTTTTTTGCAGAGAGAAGCCTGCGCCCGAGTTCCGACTCAAAAAAGCTGACAATCAGCTTTGGTTCTACAGCCTCCATTTGTTCCTCTGTCAAAAGTTCGGCATCAACCATTTGGCGGGCCAGCAAACGAATGGAATCATCTGTAACCGGCCCGGTAAGATCGACATGCTGCATGACCGCATGGAGCGCTGTTCCCCTTTCTGCCGGGCTGAGCGCTTTCTCCTGCATGAATCTTGGCCTGTCCAGGATGGCCTTCCTCGTTTTCTTTACAAGATCAGTGCCACTTTCTTCATCGACCAATTCGCGGTTCCGTTTCATGTCGGAAACAGTCTGCTTCGCCCTATGGGTCGCAGCATCCCGATAATGGTACTCCCAGTTCAGCCTTTCAAGAATTTCTGCTTCCCGCTCCGAAGTCTCAGGCACCGGCAGCATGTCCTGTACATATTCAAGCAGGCTGTCGCCGGCGGTTTCTGCGGTTTCGGTACCTCTTATATCTTCCGCCTGAAGCATGGTGACCTTCCAATGGGAGCCATCACTGAATATTTCAGCGGGAATATTGGCACCCTCAGTCCCCCTTCTCATGATGCTCCCATCTTGATGGCGGACAAGGGCAGGGGCAATCCAGTCAAAATAACCTAACGCAGCCGCGCGATCCGCATCTTCCAGCAGCCAGTCACGGTGGCCAGGTAGATCCTCCCATTGGCTTAGCTTCTTTTCCGCGTCCTTCAAGGTTGCCAGCATATAAAGTTTTTCCTTGGCGCGGGTCATAGCTACATACAGGACGCGCATTTCTTCGGCGAGCATTTCCATCCTTTTCTTCCTCTTGAAAGCAAGCTGCGGAAGGGAAGGATAAGTGATTCTTTTTTCCGGATTGATATATTTTGCCGCGAAGCCGAATTCCTTATCGAGCATATATGGCTTCCGTATATCCATCAGGTTGAAATTCCTTGCCAACCCCGCGATGAAAACAACAGGGAATTCAAGCCCCTTGCTTGAGTGGATCGTCATGATGCGGACAACATCCTCCTGTTCACCAAGCGCCCTTGCGGCTCCAAGGTCGTCGCCCCGCTCTGTCATCCTTTCAATGAAACGGAGGAAGCGGAACAGGCCCCTAAAGGAGGTTTCCTCATACTGCCTGCCCCTGTCATAAAGGGCGCGTAGATTGGCCTGGCGCTGCTTTCCGCCTGGCAGTCCGCCAGCAAAATCATAAAATCCGGTATCGCGGTATAGCTGCCAAATGAGTTCAGAAAGGGATCCCTGTCTTGCGAGGGAACGCCATTCTTCCAACTGTTCGCTGAACCGGCAGATTTTTTCATGGAGCTCTTCCCGCTCCGGCGGCGCAGTTTTTTTGCAAAAGGCGATGACGCTGTCCCAGAACGCACCTTTTTTATCCTGGATTTTGATAAAGGCCAGTTCTTCCTCATCAAGCCCCAAAAGCGGTGACCTGAGGACAGCGGCCAGCGGGACATCCTGATATGGGTTGTCGATGACCCGAAGGAGCGACATCATGATCGTGACTTCGGTTGCCTGGAAATAGCCTGTTGAAAGGTCGGCATAGATTGGCAGGCCCTGCTGCTTGAATTCTTCCATAATTTGCGGTGCCCAGGTCATGGACCGAAGCAGAATTACAATATCCCGGTAACGGACGGGCCGTGATGTTTTTGTTTTGGCCTCGTATACCGGTTTCCCGGCTGATATCATCTCTTTTATCCTGGCAGCAATGGTCCGAGCCTCAAGCTGGGACTGTTCCAGCTCTTCGGCATCTAGCACATCGCTCTCGGCTTCCGCCTCGGCGGCATCATCCGCTTCGGCGTTTGTCCCCTGATCAATGATAAGGAGCTCGACCGGGAATTCCTCGGCGGGATAGTCCGCCCCCGGCTTCAGTTCAGCATCCTCACTGTATTCAATTTCGCCCACTTTTACTCCCATGATTTGCCGGAATAAATAGTTGGTCGCATCAAGGACTTCTTTTCTGCTTCTGAAGTTTTTGGCCAAGTCGATCCTTAGCCCTTCTTCTGGATCATCTTTTGAAAACCGGTTGTACTTTCCAAGAAAAAGGTTCGGTTCAGCCAGCCGGAATCGGTATATCGACTGCTTTACATCGCCTACCATAAACAGATTGCCGTACTCGCCGAAGCCGCCGGAAACTAGCCCCAGAATCGTTTCCTGGACCATATTCGTGTCCTGGTATTCGTCGACAAGCACTTCGCGGAATTGATCCCGGTACGACAAAGCCGCGGCGGACGGAGTCAATGTCCCCGTTTCCTCTTCAGACTGTACAAGAATGTCTAAGCAATAATGTTCAAGGTCGGAAAAGTCAACTATTCCCCTTTCCCTTTTGGCCGCTTCGAACCTGACTGCAAATTTCCGGACAAGCCCTGTCAATGTTTCAATGACCGGTTTCATTTCTTCCATATCGCGCAGGAAGCTTTCCGGCTTCCTTGAAAACAATTCGGAGGCGAGGCCATTGACGATCTTTTTCGCCTTATCACGAAGCTTGGCGGCTTTTTTCTTCAATTCCTCATCGCATTGGCCCTTCCGGATGGCCGCTGCATTCACGAATTTTATATTTTGCATGGCCGCGTATAAAGTTTCCCATGAGTTCCTCGCTGCCAAAAGGCCATCAAGCAAGTTATGGTCGCTTGTCAAAGCCTCCGCATACGCAGCCGGCCCGTCGGGAAGCATGGCTGTTGCGAGCGCTTTTTCAATGAACTGCCTAGCGCTTTTCAACTGCAATTCCACATCGAAACGGAGAGCGCCGATAAATGGCAGGTCATCTATTTTCGAAATTCCTGCTGTATCGTACATCGCTACAATCCCATCGAGGTATTTGCCGGGATTCGGATTCGATCTGGCAAAATCATATAAAGCCATTGTTATTTCCTGAAGGGCTTCATCGGTCCTGTCGGAGGTAAACGTGTCAACAAGGCGGAAGAATGGTTCATTTCCCTTTGTCCCGTATTCCTCTTCCATTAGCGTGTCCATGACCTCATCCCTTAAAAGCTGGGCCTCCGTTTGATCGGCAATCCGGAAACCAGGGTCAACATCAATTAGATAGTAGTATTTCCTGACAACATCCAGGCAAAATGAATGCAGGGTTGAGATGGATGCTTTATTCAACAGGCTCAGCTGCCTGCGCAAATGGCGCGAATCAGGATCTTCATTTATCGCTTTTTCGAGCGCCTCGCCGATACGGTTCCGCATTTCCGCTGCCGATGCGTTTGTAAATGTTACAACGAGAAGCTGATCCACATCGACCGGTTCATCGGCCGAGAGGATTTTCTGGATGATCCGTTCGACGAGGACGGCCGTTTTTCCTGATCCGGCGGCCGCGGCTACAAGAATATCCGTTTCCTTCGCCATAATGGCTTTCCACTGGTCACTCGTCCATTTAAGCCCTTTTGGCATCTGCGGAATCTGTATTTTATTCATGTTCCCGGACCTCCTTCCTGATCAGCTCGAGCGCTTCCTTATCATTTTGCGGGGCGAGCCTCCGATATTTGCTGCCATCAATGGATTCGTCGAATTGGCAAACTGGCTTGAACGAACAAAAAGTACAAGGGTTTTTATCTTTTAGCCTGTAAGGGTCAATTCCGACTTCCCCGCTGATAATCGCATTTCCGGTATCTTCGTACACTTTACGCACAAATTTCCTCAGGTCTTCAATTTCTTCGGCGGATGCCGTTTTCGAAGCCTTTGTCAGCGAGCCATCCTTCTTGAAGCCGGCGGAAATGATTTGCGACTCCCCGCTTTCCAGGCTCCTGTCCATCAGCTTGATAACATCCTCATCCTCGAGGACTAGTCCGCTCATTTTGAACTTCTTCAGGATTTCCTGTTCAATTTCCTCTTCGGACAGCCGTTTTACTGTATTGATCATCGGGTTATGGACATGGAAATAAAACACACCAGCTGGATCAGCCTGTTTTTCAACAAGGACGGAGGAATTGGAAATCGCAATATCGAGATAAGTCAATACTTGGAGGGCGATTCCGTAATAAACCTCTGTCAGGTTCAGCCCTTTGCTGCTCGACTTGTAATCGATCACCCGCAAATAAAGCTCGCCGTTTTTCCCTTCCCCGCTGTCAATCCGGTCGATTCTTCCAGCTAGTTCCATCCTCGCACCATTTTTCAGCCTGAAGGACAGCGGCGGCAGCTCCCCGCCCCTCCCGAAGCCAACCTCGAGGCCGACTGGTTCAAAATCGCTTAGTTTCGAATGTTCACTGAGTACGATGGATGCTCTCGTTATGATTTGTTCAAGCTTTCGTTTAATGTAATGGTGCCTGTCCGAGCTGAGAAGAACTTCATTCTGAAGCCGTGGTGCAATGGCTTCAACCGCCTGCCTGGCGAGATTTTCACATTCCTTCCGGGACAAACGCGCCCAGGAAATGTTTTGCTCATTCACTGTATCAGCAATATATTTTAGCGCCGCATGGAATAGTTCGCCAATGTCAGGCGCCTCGAGCTTATAGATTTGGCGGTCGCGCAATTTCAGGCCGTGCTGGATATAATGCGAGAACGGACAACTGTTGAACAGTTCCATCCGTGAAACGCTGCCTTGAATATCCTCGCCATATAGTTCTTCGGCGATTTCTTCAGGCAGTTTCACTGTCCTGTTTGTATAGAAAAGGCTGGAAAGGACCATCCCCGCTTTGCCCCTTAACTCAGGGTTCCCTGCGAAATAATTGTACACATCCCACCAGAAGGAATAAATTGGATAGTTCCTCTGCTTTTGCTGGAGCTGCGAGGTCAGGAATGACAGCGCAGTTCCTTTATTGCTGACAAAAGAAATCTGGCCCTCCTCGTTCGAATCGGCCGGGTCGGCCGAGGCGCCCGCCTCCCTGCCGTCCGGGAACAAGTCTTTCATTCTTTTAATATAGGAGGATGGAATGAGCGATTTCCCTTCGGTATTGGCGAGCGGGTAACTGACATAAAGCGCATCGGCCGGCGTCACGAATGCCTTATAGGCAATAAAATCCTCATCAAGCAGCCTCTCCGTGCTGCCAGGCGCAATTTTCAGCCCAGCTGCCGAAAGAAGCGCTCTTTCTGCATCTCCAAGAATGCCATCCTCGCCAATCTTTGCCGGAAGGACTCCTTCGTTCAGGCCGACGACAAACGCAACTTTAATTTCAGCAAGCCGGGACTTGTCGAGGTTCGCGACCATCACTTGGTCAATCGCCGGCGGTACAAGTGAAAACTCGAGTGACTCCAGCCCCGCGTCCAGGATGGATGCGAATTGCTTTGGAGTCGCTTCCTCCTCGCCAAGCAATTCGACATACTGATCAAGCAGGTCGATAACCGCATTCCACACTTGGCTATGCTCCCGGCCTTTAATAAGGTTTCCTTCTTCTTCTGCTTCAGCTTTCAATGCTTCCAGCTTTGCGGGGATATCCAGTTCCTCAAGGAAAAGGTAAAGAGCCTCACACATTTTCTTTCCGGATTGAGCCTTTTTCAGCCGTCTCGACAATCTCATTAATGGCGTGGAAATAATCAGCCGGAGCTCGTTCAATTCCTGTTCCATCCTGATTTCCTCATCTGTCTGGACTCGGGATATGAATTCCAATCCGCGTACCCGCCTGTATTTCCAGCGCTCTTTTCCTGTCCATTTCCGCCCCTGGATTCCATGGGACAGCACATAATTTTCAAGTTTGTCCATCTGCCTCCTCATCCTTGCGGCATTGCCGGCAGGAGGAAACAGGAGCTCGGTTTTCACGGCGCGGAAAACAGGTTCATAGCGCCAATTCCCGTTCACCGTTTCAAGGGAAGACCGGATTAATTCAACTAGGGGGTGGTTCAGCATCGTTCTCTTCTGATCTATAAAGTACGGAATCTCATAATCATAAAAAACGGGTTCAATAATCTCGTGGTACTCCTGGCCATTGCGGATCAGCAGGGCAATATCCCTATACCTGTATCCCTTCTCCCTTGCCAGCCTTCTGATTTCCCTGGCAATTCCTTCAACCTCGGCCCGCCGGTTGGCAGCCTCAATAAGAGTTACGGCTGCTTCCCCCTCATATGGCCTGGCAGGCCTAGAATCGAAATACGCTTCCATGTGCCTGAGCGATTCATTCGTCCAGCGCCTCTGGCCCCGAAGGACGTGCGGTTCTTCCATTTCAATTTTTTCGTTTCTCGCCAGATCGAATAGGTTCTTGCACGTTTCGCCGGACATCCTGAACAGATGGAGCTCATCCGGAGCCATATCCGGGCATGGCTTATCAAGGGTGAGGGTAATCGTCACCCTTCTGCATACTTTCAAAAGCTCGCTAATGACCCTGTATTCCTGCGGGGAAAAGCTGTAAAAGCCATCAATGAAAATCTCAGCATCCTTGAGGTAAGCTGAATCGGCAATTTTTTCGGCGAGAAGCTGAAAATAATCCCCCGAGTTGATATATTTGCCAGCCACCGCTTCTTCGTAATGTTTATAAATGATTTCGAGATCATGCATCTTATCAGCGAGCGATTTGTCCACCCTTCCGCCTCCGCTGAGATTGCCACTGCTTTCGGCAAGTGTTTCCGGTTCGATGCAATATCTTTTGAATTCAGTCAGCATTTGTTCAACCTGATTGATAAATCCGTTTTTATCGGCCGCACGCTTGAATATGCGCAGCTCATCTTTTTTCTCATCGATAATTTTTCTGATCAGCATATTTAATCCGGCTTCACTGAGATGATACCGGCTTGCTCCGCCAGTTTCCTGAAGAATCCGCCAGCCAAGGCGCGAAAAGCTGTACACCTGGGCCCGGATCATTCCGCCGATTGATTCATCCGTGGCTAATCGGTATTCCGACAGAAACGTCATTTGTTCTGGTACGAGATAAATAATCGCCGGTCCTTCAGGGCTGTCAATCAGCCTGCTTTTGATTTCTTCGATGCAAGTAAGCGTTTTGCCGCTTCCGGCCCTTCCAATCAGCATTCTTAACGACATTCGGATACCCTCCGTCCTTTTACAGCATATGAATTATTTTACCACAAAAAGGGCACAAATGTTTGGCTTTGAGTTTGACACTCTTTGGAAATACAAATACAAAAAACCCCGATTTGGTTCATCAGGGTTCTTAAGGCGATATGGCTACATCTTTTATTGGCCAGTAAAGGAGATTCACTTTTCCGACGACCTCTTTTGCAGGGATGAAGCCGAAATGCCGGCTGTCCCAGCTTTCAAGCCGATTGTCTCCCATGACGAACAGCATCCCGTCCGGTACCATCATTTCCCCTGTCAGCTCTTCCAGGGTGAATGTCCCTGTCAGGGGGACGCCCGGCGTTTTCTGCCTGTACATATCAAGATAGGGCTCCTCAAACTCCTTGCCATTTATAAACAAGCGGTCATCCCTGTATTCGATTTGATCTCCAGGAAGCCCGATAATTCTTTTGACATAATCCTCTTTTTTATTCGCATGGAAAACGACGACATCGAATCTGTGCAAATTGCCTATGTGATAGCCAATCTTGTTGACGACAAGCTTGTTCCCATCCTTCAATGTCGGCATCATCGATTCTCCTTCGACCACATAATTGGCGAAAAAGAACGAGCGGATCAGGATAAAAATAATGATTCCGAGCATGAAGGCCTTTGTCCATTCAAAAGCTTCTTTTTTCCAACCTTGCAAACGTACCGCCCCCGGACAAATTCATTAGCGTTTTTCTGTTGCAATCGTCAATCTCCGTTCGATTTGTTTGCCGGCAAGCCATAGGAAAAAGATGAGCACTATTACGCCCAGCGTCCTGATCGGCTGAGTAAAAAGCGATCTGAGGTCATAGCCGATAAAGCTGATGGTAAAAATCATTACCATCTTACCCGCTAGGACAGCGAGCATATACTGCTTAATGCTGACCTTGGACAAGCCCGCGACAATATTGACAACCGCTGATGGTGTAAACGGGAAGCACAGCATGAGAAACAACGGCCCAAATCCATGGCGCTCTACCCAATTCATTAGCCTGCGGACCGCGGGATGCTTTTGCAGGAACGACAGGAAACGCCTTTGGCCATAGCGTCTGAAAATAGTAAAAACCAGCATGGCACCAATACAGGCACCGAGCCAGGAATATAGAAAGCCGAGCCAGAGGCCGAATGCGCTCGCATTTGCCATCACAAAAATAAACAGCGGCAAAAACGGCAGGAAAGCTTCAAGCATCGGAAGAATAATCCCCGGTATAGGCCCGAATGACCTGTACTCCCGAATGAGGTCCATAATATTGTCAAGTGTAAACAGTGATTTCAGAAATTCGGCATCCATATGGAACTCCTTATTGCAACTTCTTTTTTTATATCCTTTTTGGGGCGATTTTAATCTTAAGGAAGCAAAATAACATCATTCTGTAATAAAGGTACAAAGAGCGCAAGCGCCTTGGTCAGCCCCGACCAGCATAAGACGGAGCCCGGAGGACGGGCCTGCCCTCCGGAGGGATATGGCTTATGACCTCGAGGGGCTAGGCGCTGGAGCTGGATTAGAACAACTTGTCTTTAGTTATCTACAGAGACATATTTTCTAATTTCCTAAAAGACTAGTTGGAGAGTAAGTCCTTACTCCTCGCTAATTTTGGACAAATTGGTGAAGTGCCTGCCTGTTTTTTTCGACATCTATGGCCAGAACGGCTCCTTCCCCGCCAATCCTTCTATCGCTGTAGCTGCCATTCACCGGGATGCGGAGCGTTTCAATGGCTCCCCTGTCTTTTCCGATAAAACCTTTTGCCATAAAAAGCATATCATTTGTTTCCAAATTTGTATTGATAAAGGGGACAACAATACCTATTAATTTAGGGAGCTTAGGCAGTTTTTCAAAACTTGTCAGATCCCCAGCGACTTTTTTAACGACCTTTTGCTGCCGCTTGACCCGGCCAAAGTCGCCGATGGCATCATGGCGGAAGCGGACATACCCGAGCAGATGCCTGCCATCAAGTCTTTGAAGGCCGGGTTCGAGGCTGACCCCGATGTTTTCATGCATCGGTTTTTCAACATCAATTTCCACCCCTTCGGGAAAAGCTTCATCAATCAGCTGGACAAATCCTTCAAAGCTGACAATTGCATAATATTGAAGGTCGAGTCCGAAATTCTCCTTAATGGTTCGCCTCATTAAATCGGGTCCGCCAAACGCAAACGCACTATTGATTTTATGCCTGCCATGACCGGGAATATCCACATAGCTGTCCCTCATGATGGAAGTCAGCTTATATGTCCCTCTTCCTTGATGATAGTGGGCAATCATAATTGTATCGGCCCTTGCATGCTCGTCGCCGCGTGAATCGCTGCCAAGTAAAAGGATGTTTGTCCCGCCATACTGGTCTTTTTGGCCGTTGAACGAATACTCGGCCTTTGGCTGATCGCCTATCAACTTCTCGGATTGCCTTACTCCCTGATTGTATTGGAAGGCTGAATAGGCTCCCAGGGCCGCGACCAACAGGACGGCTCCTCCGAATACACTCATCCATTTCCGCTTTTTCCTTCTCCGCCTATCTTCAAACCTCATATGCATCCCATCCATTCCCGTAGAATCTCCATACCTTCATTATGGTTCCAATTCCATTTACTAAACACAAAGGTGGAAGTTCGGGGGACTGACGGCAAAAAGGCCGCGCAATGGCGGCCTTCAGCAATGATCAGTTTAATTTTTATTTCCTAAATACTTGTCGAACCAATCGGCGATGAAATTGAGGCGGTCAACCCTTAAATTCGGTCTCCCACTTCTGGAAAGTTCATGGTTCTCCTCAGGAAAACGAATGAATTTCGTTTCTTTCTTCAGCCGTTTCAAAGCAATAAAAAGCTGTTCCGCCTGTTCAATCGGACAGCGGTAATCCTTTTCGCTGTGCAGGATCAGCAATGGTGTCTCAACGTTTTCCACGTAAGCAAGCGGCGAATGCTTCCAAAGCCTCTCAATGTCCTCGAGCCCCGCTCCAATTTGCCATTCCGTGAAATAGTAGCCGATATCACTCACTCCGTAAAAGCTGAGCCAGTTGGAAATGGAACGCTGGGTGACAGCGGCCTTGAAGCGGTTCGTATGGCCGACAATCCAGTTTGTCATAAAGCCGCCGTAGCTTCCGCCGGTGACCCCAAGCCTTTCCTCATCAATGAAGTCATAGTTTTCAAGCACATAGTCGACTGCCTTCATCAGGTCGCGGTAATCCCCGCCGCCGTAATCCGAACGGACAGCATTGACGAATTCCTGCCCGTAGCCTTGGCTTCCGCGCGGATTGATATAAAGGACCGCATAGCCTCTTGAAGCGAGAATTTGGAATTCATTCATATAGGCGTTTCCGTACATCGCGTGCGGGCCTCCGTGAATTTCAAGAATGAGCGGGTACTTTTCGCCTTCCTTGAACTCGGCTGGACGCATAATCCATCCATTCAGTTCGGTGCCGTCCTCCGCTTCGAAGATGATTGCCTCAGGGACGGAGAGTGTTTTATTTTGCAAAAATGCTTCATTGACCGAAGTGAGCCTTGTTAATTCTCCATCGGTTATTGAGAGCATATACAAATCCCCCGGCTCATCCGGTCGACTGATTGCGACTGCGGCCCGCTGGTTTTTGGCGTCAAGCGACAGCCCATACACATATTGATTGTCAAGGAGGGCCGGGTACAACTCTCCGTCCGTGTTCCCGTAATAAACAACTGTATTTCCCAGATCGCTGGCGATGAAATAAAAGCCCTTGCTGTCATCGGTCCAAAGAATTCCCGGGTCAGAAGCGCCCTGCAGGAAGTCGGCGGCCATGGCGGATCCAACCGTGGCGTCGAGTTCTTCTGTCACACAAGTGAATGTGCCTGTTTCCCGATCGTAAAGCCAGACTCTTGCCAGAGTCGCATTTTCAAATTCCCTGTTCCTGCAGGTAAGGGCGAGTGTCCGGCCATCCGGTGACCACGATGCATCCATGATGTAATCAAGTTCCGATTCGACTTTGTCAATCTTTCCTGTGTCAACTTCGATAAAACAAAGGTCCAGGCGGAAGGAGTCGTCCTTGTCCCCGCTAGTAAAGTCCGCTCCAGCTGCGATTGTCTTTCCGTCCGGTGACCAGCAATGGAGATAAAAGTTATTGTCACCATCAGTCAATTGGGTGACCTCGCCCGTTCCGGCGTCCACTATTGCGATGTGTTTGTATGTACCTTTCCAGAAGCCTGCCCCATCGGATTTGTACTTCATTTGTTCGACAATCAGCGGCTCCAGCTTGTCATCCTTCTTCTTTTCTTCCTCTTTGTCTGTTGCTTTTTTACCAGCTTTCACGGTTACCTGGAAAGCAAGCTTCGTGCCGTCAGGCGACCAGAGCGGAGTACCTGCACCCTTAGCCAGGTCAGTCAGTTTCCTCGCTTCCCCGCCGTTAGCACCGATGAGATAAAGTTGATTTTTCCCATCCCTGTTGGAGACGAACGCAAGCTTTTTCCCATCGGGCGACCAGCGCGGCGAATGGTTTTTCTTTTTGCCAAAAGTCCACTGGACAGGCGTTCCCTTGCCATCCGTGGAAACCGTGTACAGATTTGAGTAATACTCGCCTTTTTCCTGGCATATCCCGGTCTCCGTATAAGCACAGACAGTGCCATCAGGTGAAAGCTGCGGGTCCGCAACTGACTTTAGTTCATATAAATGCTCTGCTTTTATTCCTTCAAATCCCATTCCACTTCCACCTTCCTAAAATTCGCTCCCAAATTATTTCGACACCGGAAATAGTTTTTCCTTCTATATTTTTTTATTAATATAGGTTGAAATAAAGATTGGTATCAAACTTGAACAAGGTGGTTGATTTCCGCTCCGGGCATTTCGCTTTCCGCGGGGCATCAGTGGAGCCTCCTCGGAGCAAAGCTCCTGTGGGGTCTCCCCTTGCTGCTCTATCCCGCAGGACAACCAACTTCCTCGAATGGGCTTTACACGAAGGAAATGCGTTAGCATTTTCGAGGAGTCTACATGCCTGAGCTCCCATCAACCAACTCTTCAAATTAAATGGTGAAATAATTAAGTTCAACCTATATAGCGACTTTTCTTGCATATCCTAAAAATATTCGGAAGCATGCATTCCGGTCTTGCCTTTAAGTCCGGAATTTCGTATGATAAATACGAACATTTGTTCCTATTTATTTTGTGGAAGGAGCCAGGAAGCAATGACGAGGATACCTGAAAAAGACCGGGACATCATGGAGCAGGCCATCTATCTGCCGATGGTCCTGACAGTCCTCAACCGAGATCTTGCGGTAATTGAAAGGAGCCCGTTCAAGCTGAGGAAGCCTTATCAGGAACTGGTCGAGGAGACGATGAAGATCGTTCAGAAGGAACTTGCCGGGGCGAAATCGTATATGAAACTAAATCAATTAAAAGTGATGGAAACAAAACGGGATGATGCCTTTACGATGTTCCTGTTTCTTTATAAAGGCTACGAAGAGTACCATAACTACTTCAATCCGCGTATCCGCAATAAAGTGCAGGAGCTTATGGAGTATTATTTCCTTGGCAGGCATCAGCCCCATCCAATAAACAGCGGCGATTAACCTCTGCTGCTGTAATCCATGTAATGTCCATAGTTCGGCTTTCTTTCAGATGCTTCGAGCCGTCTCGGCCTATTCAGGAAGTAGAAGGACTTCCTCTCCATCTGCTCAATGCGCTGCATAAGTTTCGTTCTTAGCAGTGCCGTTCTAAGAAGCTGGTTTTCGAACGAACTGAAAGAAACTGGGATCGGAAAGGATTGCTTGTTCTGGAACGTGACCAACGTATCATCATTTGCTGTTTTGCTGTGGTGCAGGACATGTTCATGGGAAATCCAAATGCATTCAGGCCGGTTCGGCGATGTAGTGGGGAAAAAATAGATGAAGTTCGTGGAGTCGATGACAATGGGAACTTTATGAGTGATGCCAATCAGCTGTCTTGTGCCGTCTTTTCTGCCCTCATAAGTTATGGAAGTGCATAAGTATTTTGGTCAATCGTTATGATATTCTTAAATCCACTTGGCGCTTACACTTTGAGCATTGGTACAGGTTTGGCTGTACTTCCCTGTGTCTTTTTAACTTCCGGCAGGTCTGGCATGACAGGGTGACGTTCCTTCCGGAATAGTCGCTGACCTCTAATTCATCTTCATCCTCTTCTGGATCAGAAACCTGCTCGCTGCCAATAAACAAGCCGTAGGCAAATGCTGTGACTAGTGCACCACTCAAAAAGCTTACCCAGCTCATCGGAAGTCCTCCCTGCGGTTGTCGTTCAAAAGGTAAACTAACTCGCTACCTCTTTTAACCGGCATGATTTTATAAGCGGAGTGGAGGCAATGCTCCCTCTGCAGGTCGGCAATCACGTCAGCTGAATCCAGGCACCTTTCAACCAGCAGACCTGCCAAGGTGGTCGGGCGCATGTTGCAAGCTGTGGCCAACTGATTTAGTTTTCGATTACAAGCATTGGATAGAGACACGTTTACCCGGTTCACTTTCTTTCCGCCTAACCCCTTCCCTTCTATCATTGTTCGGCCTCCCTTTTGAAATTTTCTTGCCAATTGACAGTGTCAACCGTGTTACTTTGTAACAGTAGGGGACGGTGGAGGAGGGCGGTATTACCTCCCCACCACAATCTTTATACCGCCCTCCCCGGTCCTCTGTACGACTTTCAGAGCCGATTCCCGACGCTGGATATCCGCCTGAATGAGATCCTTTACGTACCCGCTAAAGTTCTTTCCCTCTAAGTAGCCTAGCATTTTAATATCCTGCTCATTTGTCTTATTAAATGAAACAGGCTTAATCACCTTGTTTTTGCTCACGGCTTCCCTCCTTCCCGTCTTACTACATGGTATTACCGGTAATACCAGTTTATGATTGAAAGGAATCTTACCAAATAATTCCTCGTATGATATGCTCAGTTATATGATGCTGTTTAAAAAGGGGGAAGAGAATATGGCAAAAAACAAAGTAATTGCAGGTGAATATGAGGGCTGTGAAATCACTACAAATCTTTCGGGCACACTAAGCGTTATTAAGGGAGTATTCAGCTCAGTCCCATTGGATACTGACAATGTTGAAGAGTATGAATTGTTAGATGAAACAAAGCGGAAAAGCGCGGTGAGCGCGGTAGGAAGGGCTTTTGTAGGAGGACTTATCTTGGGCCCAGTCGGCTGGCTAGCTGGTCTATCCGCAAAATCAAAAGGCATCCATGTGGTTGCAATCGAGTTTAAAGACGGAAACCGCAGCCTGCTCCAGCTGAATGACAAGTTCTATAAAAAATTTATCAAGCAAATGTTTTAGTAGAAAGGATTCTCACCATGGATTACTATCGATCCGTCCTGATCAGAATTGAATACATCTCAGGTCTAGGGGTCAAAGGAGAAAACAGTGGCATCTTTCCATTGCGAGGCAGGAGGCCGGAAGAAGTAGCCTTTGACTTCCTTCGTCAGCTAAGGAAAGAACTATACAAACTGGAAATGTTTAGAGTTACTTTAGAAGACACTGAAGATATCACCGATAAAGTTAGGCAGCTGGATGTCATCCCTACGGACAACCTGCCGTTTTAAAATCCCAATCGCTTGGGATTTTTATTTTGACATAAAACGGACACAAGGAAAATATTAACTCCTGTCGAATTGAGTCACCAGGAGGGATATTATGAGGAATATGATGACGGTCCAGAGGGCAAAAGACGAAATTACAAAAATGGCTTATTACATTGATTTAGTTGAGAACTACGAAACCCCAACTTTGGAAAAGAAGATGCTGGTGGAATACGCTTATACAAACAGCGCTGCTAAAACTGCAAAAAACTTGAATGATAGTGGATATACAATCGAGGGAAAGCCAATCGTAGTGGAGGATGTTTTTAAGGCTATAAATAGCAAGGCCTCTGATGACTTGCATCGTATGCTTAAATCCTGGTATTTAAAAAAGACTAAACATATCCGACATAAAAGTTAATCTAAAAAAGCCCCTCCCGGTCGGTGAGGGTTTATCTATTTCATGTAATAATGATAGTATAAATTAAATACACTTACGGGGGGCACTACTATCGATGAACTGGAAAGAAGTTGATCATTCCCATTTCGAGAAATTTGTACATTATACTCTATCAAAGATTAATTTTAGAAATCGTGATTGGTTTGGGCGCGGCGGCGGCGATAAAGGAAGAGATGTTGTTGCCTATACATACGAAGAATTACCTTTTAATATGGGCTATGAAAGAAAATGGATTTTTCAATGTAAAAAATGGTTAAGATTCCCCAGTACGACGACCTTAGCAAATGAAGTTGATACTGCTTCTCAACATTCACCTGATTTTTGGGTATTAGTTATTCCACTGAATCCAACGGCTAGTCAAATCGAATTTTTGGAATTTCTTGAAAAAAGCAGACCATTTAAAATAATTACCCTACCCTTAGCTGCAATTGAAGAAATCATTTACGCCTTTCCTGAAACAAAGAACATACTATTAACAGGAGAATTGCCAGAAGGAAGTGACAATAGTGTATAAGTTAATTTTTGATGAAAACAGAAATGAAATTATCCAGGTAGACAGCAAAGGAAAAGAAACAGTTATTACGGATAATTCTCCCTCAATACCCGAATATTCACCAGATGAAAAGTTCGCCGCCTATATTTCTCCTTTGGAATGGGAGGAGTGGGGCTCATTATACCTTTATAATCTAGAAACTGGATACATTACTGAGCTGGTTAAACCTGATGAGCGCGGAAACATACCCAAATTTATCACCTGGTTGAGTAATGCAAAATTGGCGGTAATTATAGGTTTTGGTGATGGAACGGTCCAGGTTGGCGGTAATGTTTACACTTTTGATATTACTGAAAACTCATTGATACAGATATCTAATTATCCTGACTCTATCCAAATTACAAGGCTTACATTAGATGGGGCTTTTCTAGATTTAGAAGGAATACAATATGTCGATGAAGCATATTCAGAATATCAAAAGTTTAAAGATAAAATACTTTTGGACGAAATCCTTTAGTTATTTAAAAAGCCCCTCCCGGTTTTACTGGGAAGGGCTTTTGCTTTGATTAGAACATTTCTCTCCACGTTTGTGGACCGACGATACCGTCAACCTTAATTTTCTTTGCCTTCTGCCAGGCTTTTACTTTTGCCTCCGTTTCAGGTCCGAAAATGCCATCCGGTTTAGCTCCGACTTTTATTTGAACCTTCTTTACCAGAGTCCCTTTGTTGCCTTTTTTAATCAGGTGACCGGGATATTTCTCACCCGGCTTGGCAGCTTCAATAGGCTTAGACGGAGGCTTTGGTGCCACAGGTTTTTGCGCCCCAATGAACCACTCCAATGTTTTACTACCAGCCAGCAGGTTTAAGTCCAGCGATCCGTTGTACCAACTGACACGCCCCTTGTCTGTGTATTGCCATAGATCACAAGGGTATGCTGGCTTTGTCTCCGGTTTGCCGGAATTTGTGCCGTACCGCGGGATCCAGACGAAATCTGCTTTGACTAAATCCATTCTGTGTGGTTTATAAAAGTGGTGACCTGTGTACAAGCCGACCTTCCACCCTGCCGCCTTACACACATCAATAAATGCCTGGGTGGCCGGCACAATATCCTTTGGATTCTTGCAGGTCTGCTCCTCGACGTCTACGACTAGGAATTTAGCGTCCTTGTCAGCCCTGGCCAGGAAGTCCCTTGCTTCTCTCTTTGCATCCTCAACATCCCGGAATAAGGCATAGGCATAATGCCCAAATGGGATGCCGTGCTTCTTTGCGTTGGCCACGTGGTTCTTGTATTCTCTGTCATGCTTAAGGGACCCATATTGGACCCGGATGATAAATAGGGCGACTTCCAATGCTGCACGTGCCCAGTTTATTTTATTGGTTGGCTGCCAATGAGAAATGTCAACAATCAGTTTATTCATTACTTGCTCACTCTCCCCTTGAGCACGTCCACCGCGCTCTTAATTTGGTCCGGCACCGGCAACCCGGTTCGCCCGGCGTTTTCGATAATCGATAGCAACTCATTGCCCAAATAAAAAAAGATTAACGCATCCCTGACCATGTTTCCATCGCCAAGTGCCCGATCCACTAGGTGCGCCACTGCAATAAGGCAAAATATCATTACCTTTTTAGCAATACCGCGAAAACCGATTTTACTGCTTAACTTTCCTTCCGTCCCACTCGCTATTAACCCGGTGAGATAATCAATGATGACAAATGCAAGCAGGATCTGCAGCAAAGGAGACCACCCCCCAAAAAGATATCCAAAGACTCCGCCAACCGTCGTAAAGCCAAATTTGTATACGGCTTCCCATTTTTCCATTCTCATTTCTCCCTTTTTGGCCAAATAAAAAGAGAACCGATTTTATCAGCTCTCAACTTCATATTTTTATTAAAGTGTTTATGAATCCGAAGATCCTCTATCCTCAAGGACTCTGTAAATCTCTGCTTCGTAGAAATTTCTGAGATTCTCTAAGGATTCACCTTTAGATATTTTTCCGTTCCTGAGCACTCTTTTACACTTGTACAAAGGTGCTTGTTCATTAGAGACAATTTCCCAAGCTCCGTGAGTGATTTTGACATTGCTCAAATCATAACTGAAACGAAACCCTACATCTAATAATGGCCTTTTACATTTGATTTCTCCAACAAAACCTTCTTCTAAAGCTCTTTTAGTCAAACTCAATTAATTCATCCCCTCCACCTTATAAAAATCCTACACACAGCATTCTACAAGGTGAGGGCAATATCCTGCACTTACACTTGAATAATAGCCGGATCTTCAGGGTCTGTAATTCGCAATGCAACAGTATCATCATATTCCCGCTGAGTGATCCACCCTTTGGCCAGTGCATTATCCAACTGTTCTACGGTGAAATTCTCAGCTGCATACTGTTTAATTTCCTGATGGTATGAATCGTTTGTCCCTGAAAATGTCCTCATCCCATCAACGAAAATTGAATAAGCGTAACCTCTTACAAGTCTTTGCCGTAATGTCTCGGCCAATGTATTAACCTCCTATCGCTTCAAGAATAAAGTTGATATCATCCTGCATTTTTGCATCCCGCTGACGTAAGGCTTCGTTCTCTAACCTCAATTGCTCCACTTCTGAAAGAGCAGGTGGTGGTAATGCTGGATTTTTTTCTTCTTCAGTGGCAGTTTCTACCCATGCACCGTTTATAAATACAGGCTTCCAGTTTGGTTGCGGAATGGGTTTGTTTGTAAAACCTTTTGGAACCTCTTGCCCTTCCTTTAGCTGTAATTCTTCTCCGGGCATCCATGCGCCTGTTTTTGTGTCGTACTTGTGCGCGATCATATATTAACCTCCTACTGTCATGTAATAAAGTCCGTATTAACATATGTCACATGAGTATCTCCGGTTTTTGACAATAGTGTCATAACTCCACTAGCCGCAACGTGTATTTTTGCTGTCAACGCTATAGTTCCGTCATGTGTTGTTAAATACATATAAGGCGCGCCTGGCCTATAACCTGCAGGCAAGGTGCCGAATATTGTCCCCGCTGGAACGTTTCCGTTTAACATTCCACGCAAACGCACTTCGTTACCTATTTTTGTATATTGGATAGGGTAACCGGCGTTTGAAGTCGCCCCGTTTTGAAGGGGTAGGTTAGTCCATGTAGGGGCTATATCAGTAATTAATTCGCGCCAGCCGGACCAGGTTGGTCCGTTTCTTCTTCTTACTAACATTGTATAAAGTCCTGCTGTAGGAATAAATATTTGCCCGGCGTCATTGTTTCTAGCTATATGAATAATACTCCCAAAATCTGATGGTGTATTTGCTGTTAATGCCGCTATATAATTTCCAGATTCGGTTATGTTGTTAGCGTCATTCCCAGGAATCTCCCCAGCATTCCCACCAATGCCATATTTTTTAACCCAAGCAACAGCCTCATCATACTGTTTTTCGAGATTATTCATGATTAATGCAGTTAGAGGCGTTCCGCCCTCAATTATCTGTCCCTCAGCTGGTATTAAGGTTATTGTACCATCAGGGTTATTCTGGACAGTAAACGTCAGCGGCTTCTCGACGACTCTATCTTTCCAGTTTGTCTTGCTGTAAGCCATTTAAATTCCACCTCGGCTTTCTGTTACCCCATTTAAATAGCCTTCGTACTCATATTCCTGTCTGAAAATCCTTGTCTGCTTTTTTGCCTCGAAACTGTCCTCAACAAGGATAACGTCCGCACATTCAAGAATTGGATTCTGCCTCCACACTGTTTTATAGATGGCGTTATAATTGCTTTCGTTGATGATCCACGCTGCAACCTCCCGGGCATGTGCCTCGGTATTGATTAATGGATTGTCGATTGAAAACGACTCACCATAATTCCCCTTTATGCTAGTGTTGACCACGACAACTTCACGGGTTTCACCGAATGCATATACATTTACAACCACCTCATAAATCGACTTATCAAGGGAGATTTCCGGCTCTTCAAACATTTGATCATATTCGATATTTTTCATTCCAAACCCGTTCGTAACCAACGGATAAGCCCCGCCAAAATAAAAAGGCTGGCCACAATAGGTGAGATAGTTGCTGCTCGCATCCAATGCCGTAAACGGATTAATGACTATTCTGCCAGTCCGATCCTGGTACACAGCCGCCTTCGCAGCTATTCCAATATGCTGCAGGGCTGTCCGTGAATCAATTCGGTCATTGAACCCCATGGTTGTGATTTTCTTTAGGCTTTCATGAACAGAATAGTTTGATATCCCTGCTTTTTGGAGGACATCCACCGCCAAATTATAAAGATTATCCGCATTCGTATTGTTATAGCTGATTTGGGCTAGCATATCGAAGTAATCCCTGCAGATAAGCGATATGCTCATGGCAGCTGTCTCGTTTTTCCACTCGGCCAGATAGTAGGTTCCCATGGGCACCCATTCGATAGTGTCATCCTCAAAAACCATGCCAAGTTCGAGTTTCACTTCCGGTCGACTCGCAATGATCTCCTGAATCTTAGCGAGGTTAAGAAGATTGAATTCCCTTTCTGTGTTATCTAGGGTTACTCGGAGTTCATTAGATGGAAGAGCCTCGTTTATCGTGCTCATCTCCTCTAAAAGGTTAAAGCTGATAATCGTTTCATCCCCGTATTCCTTTGTACTGCCATATAAGGTAAAGAAAATACGAGCGTTAATCTGACGAATCGGCGCGTAGACTGCATCCTTAAATCTATTGCTTACTTCCCACATGGCCTCACCTACTTTTCTATCAAGCTAAACTGAATGTCTTTCCAGTCAGCTTTGCCATTTTTAAAAATCATCATAGGGGCCTGGCGGTCACCGGCGTAGAAAGTGCCTGTCCTCATACCATTTGCTTTCGGGTCAAAATAGGTGACAGGAAAAAATACTGGGTCAACCAGGTTAAGGATCCGGCTGTATTCATCCCCAGTCAAAAAGGACCAACCAAGTTCGATTTTTCGCTTAGTGGCAATCCGCTCGATAATCATCGTTCCTTTGGCGTTTCGCTCCGCTTTACTCAAGTCCATTATTCCAACGTCATATTCGGATGGAGTGGGTAAATTCACCCCACTTATGCTGATCAGTGCCATTTACCCGCCTCCTTAAATTGGTTTTATTTTGATGTTTGTTCCCATGCGCTTGCTTTCTTTTTCCAAGTGGGGATTTACAATCCGGGCAAACGTCCGGCCGTCGATGTTCAGGACAATGTCCCCGCCTGAGCCTGAACCGCTCGACCTGTTAACCTGGTTTGCAGCAATCACTGCATTGCCTACCGCGCCTGCAATGAGGTCCTGGAGCTTGTTAAGTGGAGAAACAACCTCTTTACCGCCTGGGTTATCCCCTACTAGTGCAAGAGTAGGACCGTTGGTAATCCCGCCCTTTGCCAGCTTAGGGATGGTAGGCAATCCTGAGAATGGCTTCTTGCCCATGACAGAGAAGTTCTTCAGATTTTTGATAGGGGCATTAACGCCATCTATCAATTTATTTAATAGTGTCTTTACGCCGTTAGTAAGTCCGTCTGTAAAAGACGTCCTTATAGTATTAAAAGCTGAAGAAATTTTATCAACCACATTTGTCTTGAACCAGCTGTAGACATTGGTGAACTTGCTTTTTAGCGTATTCCATACTTCGGTTGCCTTGTTGCCAACAGCAGTTTTCACATTATTGATGGCTTGTGGGATTTTGTCACCTACATTTACTTTGAACCAATCATAAATTCCTACAAACTTGCCTCTGATTGCCGTCCAGATTTCCCCGGCCCTGGTTTGAACTGTGGTTTTAACATTCAAGATAGCTTGTGGAATTTTGTCGCCAAGGTTCGTTTTGAACCATTCATAAATGCTGACGAATTTACCCTTAATAGCAGACCAAATTTCGCCTGCCCGGGTAGCCACTGTATTTTTTACGTTTGCGATGGAAGAGGTGATTTTATCCCCGACATTAGTTTTAAACCAATTGTAAACCGCTAGGAACTTATCTTTAATGGCATTCCAGATGTCATTTGCCCGTGCAGCTGCAGCGCTTTTTACATTAGCGATCGAGGAAGTTATCCTGTCAGCGACATTTGTTTTAAACCAGTTGTAGACTGTTGAGAACTTACCTTTTATTGCTTCCCATATTTCATCAGCCTTTTTTACAGTTGAGTTTTTAGCGTTAGCTAAAGAGGCTGTGATCTTATCACCAACATTGACTTTGAACCAATTAGCTACTGCGTCAAACTTTCCTCTAATCGCTTTCCATATGTCGTCAGCTTTTGAAGCGATTGATGATTTGATTCCGGAAAGGGCATTCCCTATGGCTTTAAAACTGTTTGCAAAAAACTTGCCTACACTCGAACTGGAGAACCATTTTGCCAGCCCGCTCCAAAGTTTCCCGCCAATGGTTCCAAATGCCTTAAGTAAATCCTTAAATTTACCTTTGATAAAAAACAATAGATAATTTAGGCTGAATTTTGCATTTTTCTGTAGGCCGCCAAGTCCGCCCTTCCAAATTGCCGTCAGAGCTGCAATTGGTTTCTTAAGTAAGGTTTTCAGACCTATGCCCAAGAGTTTTAAGCCTTTAAGAACTTTACCGACAAGAAGCAAGCTTACGATGTGCCAAACCGCTTTTACGCCTCCGAGGAATATATCCTTAAGCCCTTCCCATACCTTTTTAAAGTCGCCGGTAAATACCCCGCTGAAAACTTTAATAAGGCCTTGTACAAAACGGATGATTCCATCAATCGCGCCTTTCAGGTCCTCCCAAATCATTTTGACAATAAACATCAGAATCGGTTTAAGGATGCCCCAAAAGTTCTTCCAGGCTTGTCCGAGTTGCTTGGAGTTCTCTGCCCAAAACTTCTGGATGCCGGCGACTTTTTCGAGGAAATAAGTTCTCAGGACATGCCAGACCTTCTTTCCAACTTCGGCAATCGGTTTTAATAATTCTCTGAACCTTTTGGCCAATTCTTTGATGCTTTTGGCGATTTTTTGCATGCGGTTTTCACTATTTCCTGAATCGATCTCAGGTATCGCCGCGCTCATTGTGCCTCCGCCGGCTCCACCGCCTCCAGCTCCTGAAGCACCGGCGGCATCCTTATCATCCGCCAACTGGTTAATCTCATCGAAACCGGCTACTCCCCTGCTTGCCTTGGCTGCTTTCGCCGCCTCTTTACCAGTCTTTTTTAATGCTTTGCCGAGTCCTTTTACCGACCCTGCTTGTTTATCAGTAGCTGTCGCCTGCTGATTAATTGCGTTCGCCTGGGCGACTGCTGTTTTTACGACTGTCGTCTTACCGAACAGCGCGGCCATGAACATGGAGACTTTGCCCATCACGTCCGCCACTTTAGCCGCAAACGCAGTGAGCGCCGGCAATACGGTGTTTAGGAGTGGTAGAAAGGCTTCTCCGAGGGATGTCCTGATATTCTTCAGCTGCGCGACAAACATGGCCATGCTGGTGGCTGTGTTTTGATTAAGGGCCAGTCCATACTTTGTAGCAGCCTGCTCCATAATGGCCATAAGCCGGATATTCTGCTGCGTATTAAAATCAAGTTTCTGCCAGGACTTCCCGTTAGCGAATTGTTGGAATGCCCTGGTCGACTCAATCATCGCGATATTCACGTTAATGCCCAGGTCCTCGATGGCCTCGGTGTTCCCAAGCAAACCGCTCCGGATCCGCTCCATGACATCTTCCATAGTTCGGCCGGTAGATGAGGCAACAACTGCTGACGTCTTTAAAAGATCCTGGGTACGCTGGAAGGTTTGCTCGGTTCCGGTAGAAAAGCCGCTTATCAGGTTGCCGTACACGGCTCCATATTTTAGCGCTTCGCTGCGGGCCATGCCGAATGCCCCGGCGCTCTTGTTAGCCCAATTCGTAAACTCGTTGGCGCTTTCTCCCATCTGCCGGTGGACCTGTTGCAGGGCCGCTTCAGTTTCCATGGCGTCTTTTATGGCAGAGCCAACGCCCATGCCGACTCCGATACTGGCAAGTGCCGCACCAATTCCTTTTACAGTTCTGCTTACTGTGCTGCCTACGCCGTTTATTGAGCGGTTGACATTCTTACCAAAACCATTGATCTGGCTTTGTGCCTGTTTCATTCCTCGGGTAAGTGCAGAAAAGTCTGCCCCCGCACGGACCATTAAATTTCTTACGATAGCTATGGCGATTCACCGCCTTTCCAAATAAAAAAGAGCAGTGATCCACCGCTCTTTTAATCCCTTATTTCGTTTACTGCGCCGCCCATTGCAGCGTTTAATTTCCTGACCTCTGCATACATTTCGTCCGCGGTCATCTGCTTTGGCTTTGTGTCGCCGTTAAGCAGCTTTGCAGCTTCTTTCAAATCTTTAAACGATAGTTTTTCAACCCGCTGCCAACGAGCTCCAAAATAAGCAACGATAAGATTATTTTCAATTTCACTTTTTTTCTTTGCCTTAAAAACTCTTATTGCCACGCTTAACTCGTAGGGGGTCATATCGTTATAATCCGATATGCTGATGCCTATGTGGATTGCGGATTCAAGGCTTTCTTCCCAGTTCCATTTTACTGGCTCTTCTCCGCAATCCCCTGAGCGTTTTTTCCGTCATCTTCCGCGCTACCGAATGCCGCCTCGAAGGCTTCCTGCATCTTCTCCATAATTTCAGAGAATTTAGGAGCCTGGTCAAGGAGATCCTCCATGTCTTCAAGCTTCAGCACTTCATTGTTTTTCCTGGCATCGTATTCCAACCCGATCAGCATGATTTTTTCAAGCTCGCCAAGGTCGGCTCCATCAAAATCAAAATTTTCTAAGTCTTTGCCCGTTAAAGCTGTCAGTTTTTTTAACGCTTTGTGGCCAAAGCGTACCTCGCGCGGCCTGTCCAACTGAATAACTACAACATCATTTTTGCTTTCATTTTTGCCCATAATTTCCCTCCTCAAATTGAAAAAAGACTAGAGATTAAATCCCTAGTCTTACGCGCCTGCGCCAACAGTTAGTTTTGGTTTCCCTGATACTTTTAAAGTAGATTCAAATGAAACGTTATCTTCCATTTCTGCCCCTGTGCTATACCCAGTTACGATTGCATTGAACTCCCATTTAGCTCCAAAAGGGAATTCAATTGTATAGGCCGTTTCAGCCCCGGATTCGAAGTCAGTTAGAAGTCCCTGGTGTGCTGTCGGGTCAAAATATCCACTGATAGATACCTCGCCGGCATCTTTTAACCCCTGCGTAAAAGTGCGGTAGCCGTCAGGAGAATCTAGCGTGGTTGTCTCTGTCGTATCTGCAGACAGTTCTAACCCGCCTATGCTCGTCAATTCAGCAACAGCGGTTGTTCCTTTTTTAAGCTTTGTTCCCATTGCGGAGTTAGCCATTTAAATACCTCCTAGATTTTCACTTTAATATCAAAAACACTTACATATAGCTTTGTATCCTTGTCGTATGCTTCAACCGGTTTGTGGTAGGTGACATTTTGGATAACCGGGCCACGTGTGCCGATCTCCCGCCCTTGGAATGAGACAATTTTCGCAATAACCTCTTTGGTCAAGGCTTTCAAGTTGGAATACTTGCCGGCAAAAACATTCATCTCAAAATCAACTGTTCTAGTTTGCAAGTATCCATCGAAACTCTTATCCTGGATGCCCTCACTCGAGACATAAACAACGTAAGGTGCCTCAGTCCCCTCGGGAGCGACAAGAGGATAGACTTTATTGTTCAAGCTGGCAATATCGCTCAATTCCTGCCTCAAAGCTTCCTCGAAGTTCATACAAAGCACCTCACTTTATCTTGTCTATTTCATCGGTAAGCACTTTTACTGTCTCTTTCTCGATGGCCGTTTTATTGTCTTCCGCGGCATGCCTGAGATACCTATAGCCGGGAATATATCCCCCGTTGACGGTCTGAAATCCGTATTCCTGGCTTGCAGGATAATATGATCTTTTACCTGCTTTAGATTCTTTGACCAGAACATAGTTCATCTTTGGGTCAAAAGTAATTTGATATACTTTTTTTCCTTTGATTTTTGACTTTTCGCCTTTTAGGACAAGCGCTTTTTTCAGATTTCCTTCATCCACCGGAGCATTCTGCCTGGCAGCTTTCAGGCCGATGTTAGCTCCTTTTCGCGCAGCCTTTGTCACACACTTTTGAGGTAGTTTTCCAAGTCGCTTGATTGTTTTTTCAAGCTCCTTAAGCCCTACAATTTCCGACCTCTTTGCCATTAGAAAATCTCCTTGCAAAGCAACTGAAGCTCGATATTTTTTTCTTGAAAGTTAATGGGTGGAGAAATTAATTCGAAAACTCGCTCACCCAATTTCATCCTCATGTCAGAGGTGATTCCCGGGATGTACCGTAAGTTGACTTTATGGGTCACTTCGCTGTTTACCTTCTCTGCAGCAAAAAACTCTTTGCCACTGATCGGGTAAATAGCCACTCTCGTTTTCAAAACATTAACCCAATCGTCTGATCCCTCACCATAACTATCTTGACCCTCTGATTTCCGTTGAAAAGTCACTATATGCCGTAATTCACCCGGATTCATTCTGTATCTAGTCATAAGAAATCACCCTACAATAAATTGATGGAGTGCATATCCAGAATTGACTTTATTACCTTATTCACCTTGTCATTTTCTACAGTGAAAGTTCGATTGTCGTACATTTCATTGGACAGGACCTTCAAGGCGATTGTCAGATCCTCTTTGGTATCCATTTGCTCAGCTGATAGTCCTGTATAGCCCTTAATAAAAGCTATACCAGCAGCCAAAATACCATCAAACAACTTGTCGTCTTCGCCGTGGAAAACGTGAGCGTAGTCCTTTAAATCCTGTACGGAGACCTCGCTAATCTTCATCGTTTTCACCTTTTTTCGGCTTAATTTCTTCAACAAACCCAGCTTTACGCAAATCGGCAATAATCACTTTATCCTTAATGTCTTTTACCTCGCCTCTCCCCATCGTGACAAGACCGGAAAAGCTAACCAATGCTTTTACTTTCATCTTTCCACCCCCTT
The DNA here is from genome assembly GCF_000821085.1 of Bacillus sp. B-jedd. Classification (GTDB taxonomy): domain Bacteria; phylum Bacillota; class Bacilli; order Bacillales; family Cytobacillaceae; genus Bacillus_D. The sequence continues at coordinate 815,430 of NZ_CCXR01000001.1, read as the reverse complement.
AAAAAAGAAGGTGGATTGCTCCACCTTCAAATTATGCGCCAGCCTTCATTACTAGCTTGGCAATTTTCTGAGCGTTCTCTACCTTAGAGTCAATTTCAATCCAGCCTACAACTCCAACTGCGTGCTGAGTGGCATATTTTTCACGCAGGACTTCAATAGACACATCCTCTGACAACTTAACAGCAAGGCCATCCATTTCTCCGTAATAGATTGCTGTTTTGCCCGCAGCCATTGCCGGCATGTTTACCGAAGTGTATACATCTTTTCCAAGCAGAGAATAACCCCAACGCGCTGTAGCATCCTTGTTAAGGAGGTAATTGCCCTGGCCATCCTTTAATTTACGAATAGCCTTTCTAGTTGCCTTGTTCATAATCCAAATTGCATTACCCTGGTAAGCGTCAGGTACCTCTTCCTGTACATCGATTAACTCGTCAGCTGTAACAGCAATGGAGCTTGCGGCATCGATTTTTTGAGTAACAGTTGAAAGTCCGGAAACCTTTTCAGCAGTTCCATTCAGAAGCTCGTTTTCAATCCACCTTGCGATAGATTCGGCCATGGCATTAACGACAAAGCTTACAATATCGAAGGAGGAGTTGTTGATCAGAGACTTGGAAACTTTGCTGAGTGCCCCGGCCAGGAAGCCCTTCAATTCAATGTTCTTAAATTTGCCAGAAGTAGATTCCAACTCTTCAAACTCCGTGGCATAAGTCATTGTGATTTTTTGAGCTGTCTCATCGTAGTATGGAATGGTAAGAGTTCCACCTACGTTATAACGAGTGGCCAGTTGATAGATCGGAGACAAATCATAAACTTTCTTGATGATCTTTTGGGCAATGGATGTAGGGATAACTGCTCCATTATCACCGACAGTCAGATTTACATCCGCTCGGGATTCTACCACTCCACGGATATAGTTTTCAAAAGCCCTTACTTCGGCTTCAGCTAGCTCCTCCGCTTCGGTCTTTTTGACTGGATTCTTTTTCTCGAAGGAACGAGCCTCTTCCTGGGCAGCCAAAGTCTTGTCGATCTTCGAGATTTCCCCTTTGATTTCGTCGAATCGTTTGCTCTCATCGTCAGCTAAAGCACGTGTTTCGGCTTTGGCTTTGTTAAGGATCCCATCCATTTCGTCAAGCAGGTTGTTACGCTGCTCCAAAAGTGACGGCATAGAACGAAACTCGACAACTGGCTTTGCTAATACATTGTAAAATGACATCTTATTTTCCACCTTTCAATTTGAGATATTCTAACTCTCTTGCGAGAAGAGAATGATCAACTTTTTCACGTTTTTCTTCATTTTTTGGCGATAAATCCTCGATTTCAGCTTTAAAATCATCACTTCTATTCTCGGTGATAACCTCTTCTTCGCCTCGAGCTTCAATCGATGTAGCAATATAGGCTGGGGTTTTATCTAAAATGGACACTTCTAAGAGGTCAATATCCTTCAATGTCCTGCGCTGGATGCCATCTGGCCCATCTTCCCAATCAGGATCGTTGTCTACAAACCCAAAGGACCACCCGCGAAGCTCTTGATTTTTTGCCTTGGCAATAATGTCTTCATCGGTTACAGTCGCAATGGCACGAAGACCAATATTGTCCTCGTATAATTGCAGATTTCCTTCACGAATCGAACCTAGTTTCCTAGTCTTTTCGTGGTTGAAGCGAAGCTCCACGTCATCAGCCTTTTGCAGGGCTTTTTCAAAGGTTTTTGGCTTTATCTTTTCAATAAAGCGACCTCTCGGGGAAGGCAATACCCTGCTTTCCCGGTCAACCGCGTTCACATAACCATCAAGCAGCACCTGGTTCCCTCGGATTTCTATTCTCATCGTCATCACCTCCTCCCAAGGCCGGAGCTGGCTCATCAATTTTTGTTGATTTGTTCGTGTTCGGCGTGTAGATCTCTTTGGTCTTCGGATTATAAAGTACATCCTGGAGGCCCAATTTGATGAAATCGACTCCGTAAGGCTCAAGGTCCTCTATATACCTGACTTCATCCCACTGCATAAAGCCGTTTTTGATGGCAATTTCATATGCTTGGTAACGTTTTAACATATCGCCTTTAAATAGTTCCTTTGTGTCAAAGGCAAAATAAAAAGACCCTTTTTCGCTAGGAAGCAAAAGGTCTTTGTTTAGCGCAGTTTGCAATGCTATCAAAATCGGCAAAATGCAAACCTTTATCCAGTTGTTGTACACTTCGTCGTTGGCCGTTCCATCGAGTATGGATGGGGGAACAACAAAAACTTTACAAATTTCCGAGGAATTGGTTTGTTTATTCTCATTCAATTGCATTTCCACAGAGGTGTTAGATGCTTCCTGGAAATCAAGTCCATTGTTTAAAACAACGACATTTTCAGTGTTATTTTTATAAAGGTTGTTCCAGGCAGCCTTTAATTCATTTATAGCTTCTTTGCTCAACCGGCCCTGGCTCTTCAAAAATCCTTTTTTGTTACCGCCTGTTTTGACAAGGAAATCTTCAAATATGAGTGTATTATAGGCCACAGATAGCAGCCTGTTATTCTCCAGGATGATTCCCTTCCCTGTCACTCCATCCTTGCTTTTCCTGGTGATTTTAAGAAACTCGAAATCTCGATACATTGACCCATGAACCAAGATATCATAGCTTTTAAAGATAGGATCGGCATTCATATTAACAGCCACATTTCTGTTATCCACGTAGTGGAGGCTTTTTACATTATTCCTCTCACGGTTGATAAACGAATAACCGGCGCCTGCCAGCAGATAATCTTCCACCAGGGCTTTTTTGAATTGAAACGCGTCCATTGTATCCTTTGTGTCATCGTTTAAGAGATCAACGCGATTATCCCTTTCAATCTCTGTAACCCTACCTTCTTCAGCTTTGTACAAGATTACCGGGAGACTGGCTACAGTATCAGAGATAATGCCCACGCAAGAACTCACTGCTGGAATATTCAAAGCTTGTTCTTTTGTGATATCTCCTGTTATTAAACCGGCGCTTAACAAAAGGTCTTCTAATGTTTGGCGCTGTTCTGCCTGTTGAAAGGACCTGAATTCTTTCCACTTTTGCCACAGTCCCAAATTCTCACCTCCTTCTAAATAACCTGGGCACCCCAGTTAGCATCCGGATTGAAAATCACATCCTGCTGCATCAAATAAATGGCATTGATTGTACTGACAACCATGTCCACTTTCCCATTAGACTTTTTCTTGTTAACGTAAATATTTTTGTTAGTGTCCTCAGTAACCTTAGCGTTTTGGAAGTTTTCCTCATACAATTTGTTTTCAGTGTAATGGAATTCTTTATTGACTATTTTTTCCCTTAATAGCTTGGTGGCCGGATGAAGGACTGAAGAATGCTGTTTGACTTCAACGGTTTTGTAACCTTCCCTTTCAAATCTTTGGGCACTGGATAAGCAGTTATATCGGTCATAACCTATCCCCCTGACAATAACATTGTGTTTTTCTTCTATGGCAAGGACCATCTCCTCTATAAATCCGTAATCCACCGTCATGTCCCCACAAGCGAAGCAATTACCTGCCTGAATAAATTCGTGATAATTGATTTTCTCAGTCCTATTCTTTTCAGGAATCCTTCCTTCTGGCACAAATGCGAATGATTCAGCGTATATCTCCCAATCCTCTTCCGTGACCATGGAATATGAGCAGTTGTCATTGGTCATGGCCAGATCCAAGCCCACCCACACTTGTCGGCCGGACCAATCAAAACTGTCGACTTTACATTTCCTCAAATCCTCAATATTGATATAAGCTTCACCACTATTGGACGGGAGGAAATGGTTCATGTGCTTACAGAGGTATTCTTCTCGTTCTGTAGGCTTCTCTATCGCTGTTTTTCGGTTGTCCCGAATCTCGTTATAGTTTTCCTCAATTCGCAATGGGTTTGCCTGGTAGAGCCCTGTATCATCCCATAGGTGATCCGGCTCTGCATAATACAGCAAAGCAAACATACGGTCATCATCAATCAATCCGGCAAAGACCTTTTTGATATAAGCAAGTTCTTCGAGCATGATGGACTTGTCCTCTGCATAGGCCGTGGTCAGTTTGAAGCGTAATGGGTTTTTTACGTTAAGTTGGCCGGACTTCATGGCATTAATGTTACTGTAGTCTTTGAAGGCTCCAACCTCATCCGCAATAAAAGCACTTGGGCGAATGGAGTTATTTCTATTCGCTTCAGCTGTTCTCGCTTGGTAAAAGCTGTTTGTGAGCTTGCAATTTAACTTCCCACTCAGCGTTTTGGGTATGGTAAAATGCTTGCCGATGTATGGACTGGCGTTGAGAATCTGGGTCATGGCCTTCTTGACTTCACCGGCCAGTTCCCTATCCAGGCAAATAGAGTAAAATTCTGAATAATCATCTTCGGTCAGCATCAAGATGATGAGGATAAGAGCGCAAATAAACGTCTTGGCGTTTTTCCTTGGGATAAATAGAGTCACATCCCGGTACCTAAACTTTTCGGGATCCTCTTGGAACCGCCATCCAAAAATGTTGGCAAGAAAAAAAGCCTGGAAATCTTCCAAGCCATCAATAATTGGTTTACCTACAACTCCGAGACCTGTAGCAAAGTTTAATAATGCCAGGATTCCTTCAATGGTTTCTGTTACTTCTTCGTCAAAATAATAAATAAAATCATCTTCATGCTGTCGGTCCAAATCCTTTAAAAACCAATGGCACTGTATAATAACCTCTTTTGTCGTAATTTCTTTACCAGCCACAACCTTTTCGGCATAGCGTTTTGCCTTAGCCAAAAGGATACTCATTTTCTGCCGCCCTTTAGAACTTTTAGCAATGGATCATCGTCTTGCTGTTTTGTTTGTACGTTAATGTTCCCTAACTTGGCTCGAGATTGTGGCGACAAACTCAATTCATTACAACAGCGGAAAAACTCTTTGTTATATTCTGCCTTGGCCTTCATGACTTCTTTACTTAGAATTAAATCAGGATTTTTATTAATCTTTTTTTCTATTTCCTGCAAGCGATCTATGGCTATGGCTGCGGTTCCCAATATAAAAATGTCCAGGTTGCCTAAAATTTTACTAGCCTTTAGCTCCTGGACAATGTAGTTAAATATTTTCTTTTGCCTGGCATTCAAATGTTTAGGAGGGGAAATGTTATCGGCAGAACCCTTTAGTTTTTCTTCCGTTTCCAACCTGGCCGCAATTTCTTCTTTTGTAAGATTCTTACTCATAGTCTTAACACTTTTGGTAGGCCTCGCCATTTCCTCACCTCCTATTCTTGATTTTATAATTTATTAATTAAGTGGTTTATCGATTGTAAAAATGGTTATTCCGAACAGCTTCACCTTGTATCTAGCAAAGATATATCCACGACTAGAATGAGTTTCCACTAATATTTTCTTAATCACTACAGTAATACCTCCTAATATTTTTCATTTCGGGAATTTTTATCGAGCGAACCTGCACAGTGGGTGTTCACGGAGGCCCTCGAAAGGGGTATACCCCCGGGGGGTCACCTATTCGACATTTTTTCCTGTTTTTCGACAATTTCATACAATAGCGCCTTTGGTATCTCCTCAACCTCTGCCATCTTATGGTGAGAAGAACATAGACAGATGAGATTGTCATCGTCCAGGCGACTGTTCCAGTCTTCAGCAATGGATGTAATATGATGGACCTCTATATCAGTGAAGTTGTACTTGAGTTGTGTATTAAACAGTTCACGGATGCATACCTGGCACATATACTTATCACGCTCATTGATATGTTTGCGTTTCTTTTGCCAGGCTCTGGTCCATCTGAACTTATCAATGTAAGTTGGTTGCTTGTTCCTTTTAGGTTTGCTTGGACATTGATACTTACGGTCATGGATGCCTCCACAATAACTGCAGCTCTTAAGCATTAAAGGTTGCTCCGTGCTCTATGTAGCACTGGCATCCTAACCATCACCTGGCTCTTAAGCATCAGCATCCGTGGTGGGTACCATCCAACTTTATCCACAGGATGATCACACACTTGTGTGTATCTTATAAGTTGTTTAGCTAAAACTCTTAACCCTTCCCATAAACTCTTTACTGAATTAACAATTCTCTGACATGCATCTATTAAATCATCATAGGCAATGCCCGTTTGTTCAGCTAATGTTTGTAGCCTGGCTTCTTGATACTCTGTCAATTGCATACTGCATTCCTCCTACCAGATTATTTTTGAATTAGGATTTGCCTTTGCATTCATGCATAAATATCGGATGATTTTTACTTATCTTTTCGCCGCAGTCTATGCAAGTGATGCTGTCATCCTTCCTCAGTAACTCAGGGTTAAGGTTTTCATGTAACACTTTTGCTACGGCTTTACCGTCCAGATTTAAAGGAACAACAAACTCTACTTTCTTTTGCTGTTCTTCTAATTCTTTCAATGCAGCAGTAGCCTTCTTAGCTTCTCGTGTTACTGCCTTCAATCCTTTCAATGCCTCGGCACATTCCACCTCAATTTTTACTTTCAAACTATCATTGCTCGACTCGCGCTGTTCAGCCATGTCACAACAACTCCTTAATATTATTTGGTTTAGTGCCACCTCTTACTTCGGCGGGCAGCATGCCGCTGCGATCCAATCCTTATCCGCTGCAGTCACGGACGTGAAAGGAGGGTAAACGAAAGCCACGGTCTGCCGCCCAAACAGTCAGCCGTGGCCAGGATCGGAGTAAATAAAAAAGCGCCTCATCTCGACTAGATGGGCGCTTTTTCTACACTTTTATAATTATCGCATACTATCATGCTACCACATTCATTATGGCTTGGAAATGACACGTTTGTGACATCTTTCATGCCGGTTAAAATTGGATGCTGTCGACCCCGAAAAGCAGTCCCGACAAGTCTTTACAGGCTTTTTCGACATCGCGGAAGATTGTTCGCTTTTCGACAGAGTGACATTCGGCGATATTTTCCACAGTAGTTCTCGGCTCATCAATGTACATTTTCTTGATGACTGAATACCTCCTGATATCTTCTGGCCGATTAGACCTTTCGCAGATCAGCTTATAAATATCAAGCATATTCTGGATGAACTGGACAACGGCTAAGGTTCTTTGCTTACTCCGTTTAATCGCCTCAAGGGCTAAGTCCTCGCCGTCCAGTTCCTCCATCAAAAGCACATCATCGATTCCCGACAACTCCAACTTAATGTCTTGACAATGTATGACAAGATTCCGGTAATTCCTCAACAGCAATTTCGTGTTCCGGAGACGCCTATCTCTCCGCTCCTTGTGTTTCTTAAGCTTATCCTTCTCCATGTGCTCGAGGGCCGTCTCCACTGCCAGCTTCACGACTGCTTCCATCTGCTTAGTATTCAACTATGATTTCCCCCAATATTCCCACGCGCTTGGGATTTTGATTTGTTTCTTTTATCTACTCCGACCCGCCCAGGCAGTACCTGCGACAAAACCAAAATTAAATACAAGAATTGATAGGATTGTAACTTGTAACATAAGAGTCCTCCTTCTCGATTAATCCGAAATGCGTCACTATACTTTATTTGCTAGTTTGAATGTCTATATCAGGAACGATAGATTCGGGTCTGAAGAGCACTTTGTAATGGAAAGGGTCTTCTGTTTTTGGTTCAAGCTGTTCAACGAAATACGTGACGTTATCGCTTAATCCGAGATAATGCTTCTTGTATGATTTTTCCCCTACCTTGCACGTGACACTCAACTTCTTTGCGCTCTCAGTATTAATTGAACAAAAACCCTCAACACTAAGCAGATACTTATCTGTTATTCCGTTAAGGAACACGACCCTTCTCTGCACCTCGAATGAGTCCGCCGATTTGGACAGGTTATCCGAAACGGTATCCGCTTCCGTACACCCTGCTAGAATAATTAACATGATACCTGCAATAGTTACTGCTAGTATCTTTCTCATTTTCATCAACCTTTCAATTTTTGTTTGCGTCAAAATTAGAGTCTATTCGTCATAAACCTTCAGTAGCTTTTGCATCCTTCCAATTAGTACCTCATTGTCAATCAGTTCCTGATAACGCTCATCGCTTATCTCATAGGTGCGGAAGGCGTGCCCTGATGAACATACCCTCCGCCTGCTTTTTGACTCATGCTTTAATTCACGGACATCCTTTACTCTGGTAGATCGTCCGCATACTGGGCAGTGCATTTAATTGCCCCTTTCTCCATTCAACTGATGCATGACTAGCCCGTGGATCCGCTCCTGCTTAGTCTTAATCCGCTTTTCCTGCGTATCAATGATGGCCTGTTGTTGTTTAAATATCTCCGATGCCTTACCGGTAATTACCTCACCAGAATGAGAATACTCGTAGAGATCCGTACCGCAATCTGTATATGGGCAAACAGCAATCTCAGAATCTTTTTCAACCACTATCGCCCTGCCGCATCCATCACAGCTGTAAATATCAACTGGCATACCTACTATTAGGTTTTTTACTTGGTTTCCTCCCTGGCTGTATGGAGCTGAAGGCCGTGGACTAGCTACCTTTTTGCTCAAGATTTTTCCCCCTTTCATTATTAACAGAACTGAGCCCTACGCCTCTTCCAACTCTTCTCCATATAATTCTTTGAATAGGTCGGGATCCACACTAATGATTTCCTTTGCTCTTTCTGGAGTAATGGATGCATTGTGAAAATATTGCCTGTCATCTTTTTGCTTTTCCAGATCTTGCGAACAATCATTCTTCACTCCCCTTTCTGGTAGAAGAACTATCAAGTAAGTTACCCATCATATTGTCTTTTTTTATTAAATCCTGTCTTAAACGCTCTATTACTTCTCGTTGCTCGATAACTTTATTGGAGGATTTATACCAATTTGAACGATAACCATCGACGTTGTTCTTTAATTGTGATATTTCCTGCCGCTGTTTCTCGTACTCTTCAAAAAGAAGTTGGACAAAGCCAAGCATGTATTCTGGATGTGTTTTAAGTCGTTCTTTCGGAGCATCCGTAACTACAACTGGGATTCCTGCAAAGCTTGACCAAACAGTAAATCCTTCCTCACTTTTTTTAATTACTAAATCAGCCATTTTCAACCTCCTTATATAACAACTGATCTATCATTGTGTCGCCATAGAACCGAACTGTGCAAAATAAAAAGCCACCAACAATTTATTTGTCAGTGGCTTTCTGGTGATCTTCTTGTAACCATCTCAATAAAGGGATTCCATCTAGCGTTCCATCACCTTTAATGATTTCACTATAGCGTGTAGAAAGGACATACATTATTAAATCAGTCATTTCATACTCGCTATCCAGTGATTTCAAGCGTTCAAAGTTCGTCATTAAACTCACCCCTATAATCGAACTTTACCACTAACAGTATTCAGTTTTCAATTTAATTTAAGGAAGTTTTACCGTCCTTTCTTATGTCACGTTTTTGGTCAATCCTCCTTCTCCTTGTATTCGTAAGCTTCCTGGACAGTCTCAAATTGCTCTTGAGGCAAAACATCTTTAGCAACCTGGCACCAGTATCCTAAATCCCGGACAGCCTCCACCAGCTCCCCGATCGCATCTTCTTCCGGGATTTCTTTGCTATCCAGAAACCATCTTCCGTTTGATTGTCGTTCCAGTGTATGAGCGCCTTTTTTGTGCAAACAAACCCTCAGTTCCTTTACCTCTGTTTCAAGTAAATCTGAAACCGCATGTAGCCTGTGTTCCACGGTATTTATTGCGACGCCAAGAGTATGGTTTTCATCATCCACACTTTTGATTTTTGTTTGTAACTGCTGCAAATCGATAATTGAATCTACCAAAAGCCCGCCAATATCTTTAATCTCGTATACTTTTTTTGTCATTTTCGTTTTCCTCTTTTCTTTACACTCGTAACAAGTTCCCTTGTAACCTAATACCTTCCTACAACTATCGCACCTATACCGATAAGACGAAGCGTTAATTACTCTGTCAGCTTCAATTAACTTATTAAAATTCACCTTACTTCCTCCTTCGAAGTTTACGTCAAAACTGTCCTTGGTAGATTCCGAACGGCAATGTCATTCCTTCCGGCAGTACCCAAAGGTGATACATGTTAGCTTCGTCCACCAGCTCACTTTCTTTCGGGAAAACCTCAATCGCTATTCGTTCCGGCCCGAAAATCTCATTCTTTATCCGCTGTTTCTCGGCCCAAGTAATATCTGAACTTGCTACATTACGAATGGCTGCATGTTCGACCGGACCCCACTCTGTATCTGCCGTGCGAATCAATACGGCATATTCACGGTTGCTGTAGACTCGCTCCACCTCTGCAAACCAACCGTTGGCTAATAACTGTATGCTTGGTGTCGCATGCTTGATCCAAGGCGGGCCCGGTTCAAATCTACGAGCCGCCCTTCTTCGTTCTGCCCTATTCAAAAGCGTTCCTCCTTAGTGACATACTTGCTAATATGTTAGATTGCCGGTTGCCAAGTATTTGGAGCAACTTCATAAGCAACTAATTTATCGTGCTGATATGCTGCTCTTCTAAAACCGTCAACCCATCGGTAGTTAATAAACTTTAAACTTGTAGACTTAACAATAGTTTTGCAAGGCATTGTATAACAATTAATCAACTTTTCATTTCCTTTAGCATCCCGATAATATAAAAACCATTCTTCTCTGTTTTGCTCTTTCCACTCCCAGTTTTTATGAACACGAATTAAAGGCAGATTAACTTGGGATTGAAAAACAGCTAGATCATCGTCAAGAAATTGAAAAATATCAGTCTGAAACATAATAATCTCCTTCCTAACAAAATGCTTACTTTGTCGCCATCGGCTTAAGCAGTAAGAATGTACTTATCCTTGATCCGCTTCTCCCATTTGCTACGCCAAACTAAAAATTCACTTTCATAAGCTGATGACAGAGTGCTGTATTCATCCGGATAAACATCCTCTAAAGGAATCCGCTTCTCATGCAGGTAAGGTATGCTGCGCATGTTTTTCTTACCTGTCTTCTGAATCGCCCTCAGCTGGCTATCAAAATAGCAAGCTTTCAAGAATGATAGAGGTTCATCCTCAATAATTTCATTCCAGTCCATGCCTATGTCCCTGTTGTCGCAATTAAATGGACAGAAATAGCAGCGTGATCGCTTTGTAGGGAAGCCATTCTCAATCAAATACTGTATGCTGTCTTGCGTTGTAAGTCCTTCTTCCACGAGGGGATAAGCTAAATACATGTACTTAAACTGTGGCGATTTATAAAGGTTAATTCTCCTGATCTCGTCGAATGAAAAGCCGATATCGATAATGAAAGCAATGTCGGCTGGCATCTTTTGTTTATTAGTTAAGCCAACTTGCTTTAATACAGCCCGCCGGACTGTTTGCTTTACCGGAACAATCTTAAAATCCACCGTGCATTGCCTGGGCATGATCCCAGCTGCAACTTCCTGCCCTGTTTCCTCATCGATCTTATTGCAGTAAACAGGCATCTGGAACCTTTGATACTCCGTGTGGATATAACGCATTAGCATCTCTTCCAGACCGCCCTCCATGCTGCTGTGACCGGTGATAATGAATGGGGTAGTGTTACCATTCTCCTTTTGTCTGTGCTGCCACCAAGCTACCTGAGAATGGATGAAATCAGGCTCAGCCCCGGTATCAGAAAAAACGATAAAGTCATAATGTATTTCGCCGCGGAAGTGCTGTTCTAAAAGATGTGAAGACTGGGTGCCTCCCCCGAAGGAAAGAACGTGGTAGATCCGCTCTTTCCCCTCGGCATAAAGGTCTTTGATTATTTCTGTTTTAGTTTTAAAAATGCCCTTCCGGTACTTAATGTGTTCGCGATAGTCTCGAGATTCTTCAAAGAGTGTGAGTTGCACGTCCTCCCCCCTTTATTAATCGTCCAACTTTAAAACCACAAGGCACTTGTCCTGTTTCTTACGACTGGCTGACCGTTTGCGCCCTGTTGGAGTGCTATGCCACCTGATAGTCTCGGGCCTGACGTTAAGCTCTGCCGCGCACTCCCGGGCTGTTCCCATGACCAGTAGATCGTCGCCTTTGTAGACGGCGTATTCTTTCCTCACGGTTCTCCCTCCTATTTCATAAAACTAGTGACAATTGGGTCGTATGCCGGTCAATCCGCTCCAAACTTTTCTTGTAATATGGTTCATGTTTCTCAAAACCGATATAATATCTGTCCGTGTTAAGGGCTGCTAGGAGTGTTGACCCGCTTCCAGAACAGTTATCTAAAACTACTGCGCCTGGATTGGTATATGTTTTAATCATGTATTCGCAAAGTTCGACCGGCTTTTGTGTTGGATGTACCTTATCGGGATCATCGTTATTGACTATTTGAAATTGCAGTACACTTCTTGGGTATCTTTTTGTTGTCCCGACATCACAGATAGTTTGTTTCCCTTTTCCGTAAACCTCTGAATTATGATTATTCTTCGCGTAATTCATTGGCTTATGGCCGATTGACATTTGAGGATTATAAACAGGTGCCTTTTTATAAAAGACTAATAGATTTTCGTGAGCTTTCATTGGCATTTTGTCGGCGTTTAAATGGCCCGTTGCCTTATTCTTCTCCCATATCCATTCGTAGCGGTATAGAGGCAAATTACTGGCTCCTAGTACTTTATCGAAGGGAGATTGAGCGAAGAATACAATTGCTCCGTTGTCCTTGATAATTCGTTCATATTGGCTCCAAAGAAGGTTGAAGGGGATAACAGTATCCCAAGCGCAATTTGTAGTGCCATAGGGCAAATCACAAAGGATTAAGTCTATGCTTTTATCCGGCAGGATCTTCATGCCACTTTCGCCCACACAATCAGCATTATAAATTTTGTTCAGCTCCATGCTTCCACTCCTATCGAACATAATTACTCTTTTGTTGCCTAATAACAGCTAGTGGCAATGCTTTCACCGCGTAAAATTTCAATCAATGTATCCTCGAAACGCCAGCCTTGCATGACTCCTGTTTTTTGCTCCTGAATAATCCTAATGTAGATTTTGTGAATGAGTGTTTTCGGAACTGGGAAACAGCAAAACCGTTCTTTATCATTTGCAAAGCTGAATACAATTTCATCCCCGTAAAAATCAATCATCTTTATACGGTCAATGAGATAGTCTTTATCAAAAACCGACAATTTGATCGGTTGGCTAATTAAAAAATCAATGTTGCAGCTAGTAGAATACTCGCCGCTATAATCTTGGGTAGTTCTCAAAACGTGTTTAATGACATCGGTTATCTCAACTTCTTTGAGGGCTTTTTTATCCATCTATTTCCCCTCCAGCAGTTCCGGATTTTTAATCATTTCATTGAGCCTCATACTGGCACTCTGAATCGTTTCAAGGTCTCGAATAAAATTAGGTGGTACCGTTGTAGAAAGGGCCTTATCCAGTTCTTCCTCGGCATTAAACCTATGAGCATTTAGCCCGTGTTTTTTCATGACTTTTAAAAAGGATTCAAATCTTTCTTGATTCATATCCATTCTTTCTTTTTGACGCTGAAAGTCTTGCACTTGCCGATCAAGTTCAGCCAATTCAACAGCCATCTTGGTACCGACTTTCCAACCCAAGGTACGCCTTTGTTCCTTGTCTAATAGGTATTGTTCAAAAAATTCTCTTTTGCTACTAAAGAAAGGATGTTCCTGGTTATTCAGGCGACTTAGAATAATGTAATAAAACATGTCAGCTGACATTTGAATATCCCTGAACTTAGCCTTTTTTCTGGTATATGGCTTTTTATCCTCATTGATCCATACAAGGCCCACATCATCGGGCAGTTCTTCAGGTAGAATGAGCCCTTTTGGACAAGCAAAGTAAAATCTATGGCATAAATCCTTATACAACGGCCATTTCTCGTCATTCATGAAATCCGCTCGAGAAACCTTTATCTCATAACCTGTCAAACATGGTTTAGTCCAGCTCTTCTTAATTGCCAAGGCATCCATGATTGCAAGTTCTTTTCCCATCCAAGTTGAGCCGTTTTTCACTTCAGTAAGAAAGAAATCCTGACTGTGTTTCTGACTTAACACATGCTTCACTTCACTGGCAGTAATTTTCACTTTGAACCTCCTTATGACGACACAATACAAAAGTTGTTAGTAAGGGAAGGCCGGCTGCCTCCCCCTACTTAACCAATCTATTAAGCTATTACAATGACTTTCCGGGCTTCGATTTCTACAGCAAGTTCCTTTTCAAGATAAGCTTTCACGTTGTTCATTGCCTCAAGCTTCCAAGCACCACCATCTGCTTCAAACAATGCACAGCGAGGGCCATTTTTCATCCGGAATACAAAATTGCTTTCTGGCTGTATTACTTCCACAAATGTCCTATACGGCGCCAGTCGGACTGGATTAGGAACTGCCACCTGGGCTACTGTGGCCACGCCTACTTTTGCGGTGACTGACTGACTGACTCCATCATCACCATATGTTTTTACATCTTCTTCTTTGATATTGCCAACAACCCTTAAGATGACATCGCGATCATCGTTTGCAACAAAGCCTGACTGCAACTTGATATTAAAAGTTTCCGGATCATACCATTCCTCAAAGCGGAACTGCGGAAGCATGGCTGAAGCCTTAATGTACTCATTTCGATTTTGGTTTGAATTTAGGTCACTGAATGCAAGAACTTCCGTCGGGCTGCATACATGGACCATAAGAGTGTTATCAACGTCATATTCTGATTTTAGATATTGAACAAGTCCTGAAAGGCTGCGAACAAGAAGCGGAGAAGGTACAGGTTCCTTCAAAAGATGGAGTGGCTGAGTCGAGTAAATCTGGTTATTTTCATGATGCGTTTCAACGTTTCCTAGTCCAATAAGGTATTGCAATGCGTCTTTAATCATTATTTTTGACCTCCTGTTTTCTTAAAGCTGATTATCTTTTCGCCAGTGTCCGCGGCAACATCGCCTTCCGGGTCCAAATATGTTTGTCCCTTAACGCCTGATTTCAATTCAGCGCCGGTAACCTGTCCAGTACCGTCATAATCCATGATGATTTTAGTCTCGATGCTTCGAGCTGGTGCAAGGGTCGTCTTAGCCTGGATAGACACATGGGCCAAATCGCGTTGGTCATCTGCCGATAAAACCAAAGTTAATGCAATTTTCCTTTTCTTTTTTGGATCAGTATTGGGGTCAGCAATGTTTTCCAGCACCTTCCGTAATTCCTGATTAAAACGTTCTGCAACTGCCCCATCCGCGAAGTCTGTAAGATTGATAATGTTTGACATATTGTTCTCCTTTTATGGGTTTTTATAATTTAGTTAAGCCTTTACTGATTCTTTCTCGTCCTCTTCCAAAAGCTTTTGGTTCAAAGCAGTTGTCCAGCAATCCTCACAAAGAAATTTTTGATAAATTGGGACATGTCCTCCACACTCAACGCACTTATCTGCCTTTGCCATCCAAACCAACTCCCTGATTTATAGACTGAAATCATCAATCGCCTCGTCCATCAGGTCCTGGTTGATCCCGATATATCGTAAAGTAACTGACGGACTGCTATGGTTAAATATCTCTTGCAAAAGCGCGACATCCTTTGTTTTTTGGTAAAAATGGTACCCAAATGTCTTCCGAAGCGTATGGGTACCAATTTCACTTAGACCTATTTCCTTAGCAGCATCACTTAATATTTTCCAAGCGTGGCAACGGCCAATAGGTTTTGTACCACGCAGGGACTTAAAAAGGTACGTTTCATCTGTCATACTTTGGGTATAGGTGATAATATCGTTTCTTAAGGATTCGTTAATCCTAAAGCGCTTAACCTTCTTTGTTTTTTTCTCTGTGATATGGATGTGGGAACGGTTCCTTACGTCCCCGACCTTAAGTGAAAGTAGATCGCTGATCCGAAGACCTGTATTGATTCCCATCTGGAACAAGAACTCGTTCCTGCGACTGGAGGATAATTGCTTTTTCATTTCCGCAATTTTTGACCGGTCACGAATGGGCTGTACGGTATTCATTTCAACAAAGCTCACTTTCCTCGAACGTTACGCGCTTTGACTTGCCACCAGTAGTCTCAACTATGGTAAGACCATGCTTTACAGCTTCGCACCTATACGCCTTGCCCTTTTGTCCGTCCAGAACAAGCACTAAAACTTTGCCGGGTTCCATGTGCTGCTTAACGGACAAATCTTTATCATCAATTTCTATCTCTACTAATCTTTTATGCATTTTCGCACCCCTATTAGTGGTATAATGGTGGTGCAATCATCTTTTTGTGCCAGGCCAATCCGCCTGGCATTTTTTTATTTTCGGATAAGGCGCTTCCCAGCGTCTTTCCCATTCAGCCAATGCCTTTTTGCCCTCTTCACATTCTTTAATCAGTTGTTTCAATGGCATTGTTTCGTAGCTTATCTTCATCCCTTCGCCGATTTTGCGGCCACCTCCAATCAATTGCTCTATTTAGTTTCCCTTCCTTCAACTTGGTAGGCTTACTTCGATATATCGCAAGCTCCTCTTCAGTCAGGTAGGTAATTTTAACGGGAGAATGCATGTAGCTTTATCCTCCTATTCAGCTCATCTAAAGCAGGCTTCCGATAGTTGGTCGTATACCTGGCGAGATAGTTTAATTGACTTAACGATAGCGATGACATCAGTTGCTGACCAAAGGAGCATTTTTCGCCTGCGAACAACGCACGCTTATGTAAAGATGCTCCAGTTCTGATAATGGCAGGGATGAAAGCTTTTCGCTTTTTGGATATCCAGCCTTCAAAAGTTGAAAAAGTATAAAATCTCGCCGGTTCTTTACAGCGTCAAGTAACAGTCCCATAACTCAAGCTCCTCCCTTGAAAGCACTTAGTAGCTCCTCAACTTCCTTCTTTCTGGCTTCGACTGCTTCCTGATCTTCTTGGGGAGCTTGGTTTGTTCCTGATTTGTCAAACCATTCTGGAACCTTTTCCTGCCTGATAGGTCTCCCTCTAGGTTGATGACGCTGTCTCGCTTTCTGCTCTTGAAAGGCAGCCATTATTGCATGGGCCTCGTTTACCGATTTAACCTTTCGACCAAGCCAGTCTTGGAGAATTTTTTCAACATAACTCCAGTTACGGGCACCACGCTCTACAGCAATCTTCATTGCCTCGACAACTAACTCATCTGACAAATCGTCGCACCAGGAGCCAATCTTGTCTCCCATGTACCCACTGACCATACCGAATCCGTTTTTTTCAAAAAACGCAAATGCATTATCAGATGTCTTCTCAACCGATACCGCCATTTCGTTTTCAGCAGTATCGTTTTCAGAAAAAGAAGAAGCTTTGTTTGTAATCTCTGGTGTAGGCTCTGTTGTAAGCTCTGGTATTGCTGTTACATTTTCGCCCTTTGGAGCTACATTTTCGCCCTTTGTATTTACATTTTCACCCTTCCAATTTTCTTTTTGTTCTTTCGTATTTTCTTGAGGTAAATTCGAATTTACTTTTTCGACCTTTGCAAGAGCATAACCCTCAAGAGCGTAACCAATTGCTTGCAAGTCGAGTTGGATTTTCAACAAGTTCACTCTATATTGCAGGGTGCGATCCATTTTTATAAGTGGATTTCTGCGTTCATCCAGCCATCCTTTTTGGACAAGAATGGTTAGATATTCGCGCATCGTCTTTGGTTTAACGTTTATCATTGTTTCCTCGGAAAGATCCTCTGCTTTTTTATAAATCCACCCATGACTTTTTAAGTGATCGATATTCAGGTTCTGTAGCTCTGACTCATTCGAGGCATACTTTTTGATACGGTCCATTTCTTCTTGCAAAAATTTATCCGCATCATTTTTTCGTTCGGACCAATAAATCATCTGGTCAAGAACGATGGCCAATCTGAAGTCGCCTGTAAGTTCAACTAGTTCTTGTCTAATGACGACTCTTTTCACTTTTTTGGGCACCATTCTTTCTCCTTTCCCCTCTATCGCAAACGGCAAAGTAACCATCTAAATATAAAAATGTATAGTCTTCATACCGTTCGAGATAGTTTTTTATTTGCACATTAAGTTGGCCGTAGGTGAGTTCTGCTTGCTTGTCCAAAATGTTTCTGGGCAAAAGCACTCTTGTTTCGTTGGCCCCAATCATTCGTGACCTTCTATGAAAATATGAATTTCCTGATAATCTGTAGGATGTATTTCCTGCCGAATCTCATCAGCAATCGTCTGGCATTCTGTAACGCTTTTAGCCTGAACTAGAGCGTTATGGATCGAACGGAAATTCCCATTCACTTTTATGGAAAAGTCAATTTCATAAACCATTTAATCCACCTTCCAGTTTTTTAGAGGGCTAATTTCATTTGCCTTCGTTTTCTTCGTAATTTGGTCATCCGGGTATTTACTGCATACACTGTCCTACCCAATTTTTCTGCAATATGATCCACTGAAAAGTATTTCTTATGATTTAGAAGATATAAATCCTCCTCCTCCGTCCAAACACGCCTCTTGCTATTGTGATTAACAGGGGCAGCTGATATCCGATTCCCATTCCACAACTTGTTTGAAATGGTTTGTAGTTGTTGGCCGGTTGGACATTTTGAACAAATTGAAATACTATCTCCTTTCCGATAGACACATCTACCGCACTTAGTTTCCAAGATTGTGCTGATCTGTCTCCGGATGACCATCTTCTCTTTCCGATTCATTCCTACCCTCCTTTCAAAGGTCAGTGCGCACCGTAACGACCAGGAAGAATTGTCTGGAAGGGGGGAGCAGACCTTCCTGGCCATTACGGCAAGCCTGAGCTTTGCCGCCACGAAAAAGTGTGGTATAATATGATTAAATTCGACAATTTTCTTTTTAAGCAGTGAGTGTGCTAGCACTTGCTGCTTTTTCTTTTTTTACTTTAGGTCCATTTGTTTGTTGGAAATGAATCCTTATATCCTCAATGCCCATTGCTAGATGGCGATAGTGTCTGGACTCAACAATCTTTCCGGATGCCGATAATCCCTTTCCGTGTTGATTCAATGACTGAGAAATAAAAATCATTTCCATACCATCCAGTTCGATTCTTCTGCCCATATCTTTTACTTTGTTGTAAGCGATATCAAAGAGACGTTGCCCCAACCCGTTAAGGCCTTTCCTATAGGCCCTCATTGCGGTCTTAATCATTTCCCTTTGTACCGGTTGTAAATAGATGCCTTGTTTCATATTAAAATCTCCTTCCGTTATTCCTAATTTTGTTCATCAAATTTCGCCTTTTCTCGAAAAAAAAATTAGTCAAATGCTCTCATTAACTCTAAAGCTTTTTCGCAATCGTTATAGCTAACAAATGAATGTCTTAGAATATAAAATTGATTTTTAGATACCTCATAAATATTTACGTAACTATTGGTTGCAAGGGTAAATGTAAGAAAATTTTTAGTCTCTTGTGTAATCCGAATAATGAAATCATGGTTTAATTCTTTACAGATGTTAATTTGTTTTTCTATTTCGGCAGCAAATTCATTACCATATTTAAGGGCAAGTTCCTTCAAATCAACTTCTTGATTTTCACTCATTCCCAAACCTCCTATCTATTCAATTTCCGCAATTTCAACGAAACCCGCCAAACCTTAAAAATTTCTTTCAAGGAAAAACGATATTCCCGAGCAACAATTGCAACCAGGTTGATAATGCTGGCCGCAGCATCCAATAACTCAAACAAGACCTTTTTCATGTCTTCCTTTTCAGCTTCTGTTCTTGTATGTACCGGCTTCGTCCAAGAAACCTTTTCTAGGTGCTGCAGAGCTTCCGCGGTTTCGCCCTTTACCATAAAAGCCATACTGGAAGGATGGTGATCTACATGCTCACCATTTAAAAACGGGATTGCTACTTCACCAGCTGCTTCCTTCCAAGTTACAAAGTAATATTCAACGTCATCCAGGGCTTCGGCGATCGGCTTCCGCATATCATCCGGAAGCCGGCGCGAACCTGTTTCATATTTGGCCACACTTTCTCGAGAAATAGGTAAGTGCGCAGATAGATCTTCTTGGGAGTAACCTTGCCTTTTTCGAGCTTTGGCCAATGCTTCCCCTATGGCCACCAATCCAACTCCTCCATTCTGTACCAAAGTATAGGTATATTTGTGACTGCATTTGCTGATATTTTAAGAGTGGGGATTAATTCCTGTAGCAATCTTCAACTGCACGAGCAATTTCTTTTAAAACAGGGTGTCCTTCTTCCCATTGTTCTTTAAACCAGTTGGCTCTTTCAGCAGATGTCATTTCAACCAGTGGCGAGTGGACAATAACAGTTGAATTGCCAATAAGGTGTTCCTTCTTAGGTAGTGCCATGCCCGCATTCCCCCTTGAACTATGTTTATGCGCGGTATTCATGTCACTTGTTAAATTTGAGTACATAATAATAGGAACCTCCTTTAGCTGGAATTAGCACCCGCCTGTTCTTTTTGTGCGACACTTTCTATAAAAAAAATCTCTCTTGGATCCTTATTGAAAAAGTTAGCTATTTTCAGCATGACTTCTCCTGTTGTATTACCACCATTCTCAATAGAGATAATTGTATGTCTGGAAACTCCAATCGCAGTTGCAAGTTCCTCCTGTGTAAGATCTACATCCCTGCTTTTTCTTAAGTACTTCACAATGTTTTCCATAATATGCACCTCCTTTGCATGTCGCACATGTTCTACAATTCGAATTGTAAACTATGTGCGATATGATGTCAACTATGTTCAACAAAATATTTTCCTTTTTTGCTTCTGTTTTATGTTGTATATGTTTTACAATATGTATTACAAGGTTTACATATTAAGGAGATAGCTTATTATGAATGAATTAGGAAACTTACTTAGAAAATTAAGAGGCGAAAAATCATTACGAAGCATAGCCGAAAAAACAGGATTAAGCCATTCTTATATTTCTGATGTAGAATCAGGATATAGAAGAGGTACTAAAAAGCCATTAAATCCCTCGCCAGAGACATTAAAGCGTTTAGCTTCTGCATATGATTATCCTTATGAAAAACTAATGGAAATAGCAGGATATATAAATTCTGATGTTTCAAATACATCTTCACTTCCAGAGCTTTCAGCAAAAGATAAAAAGGATATCGCAAAAGATTTAGAAAAAATCATTCAAAGTCTCGAAAGTAAAGATGGCTATTCTCATTTTGACGGGCAAACCATTGATGATTTGGACGAAGAAGATAGGGAACTTCTCATTGCTTCTTTAGAAACCTCTATGAAGTTGGCCAAACAGATTGCAAAGAGAAAATTCACTCCGAAGAAATATAGAGAAAACAAATAACGGAGGGGCATGCTGTGCGCATCAAAAGAAAAGTCACTTCCCTCATTAACAAATTTCAAACCAATGATCCTTTTCTTATAGCAGAAGCAAGGTCGATAGAAGTATTATACCTTGACTTAGGGAAAATTTTGGGATTTTATCGTTCCTATAAACGGGTGCAAATTATTCATCTAAATTGTAATCTCGATGAGAAGGTTCGGAATTTCGTTTGCGCCCATGAATTAGGCCATGCAATCCTTCACCCTGGCGCTAACACTTCATTCTTAAAAAACAATACATACTATTCCATTGATAAATTCGAACGCGAAGCAAATAAATTCGCAGTAGAGCTCCTTCTACCTGATCAAGAATTAATAGAATATCAAAATACAAATCTTTCATTATCAGAAATTGGCCCTATTTACGGTATTCCTGTTGAACTAGCCAAATTGAAAAAAGTTTCTTTTTGATGAATTACCTTGAACATCATTTATAGCATTGAAAGGGGATAAGAGTTTGATCGGACTAATAGGAATTATTTTAATGCTCGCTGCATTTTATGCTGGCCCTTATAAGAGGAGGATGGGTAATAAACTTACCTGGCTTGTGTTCGCGGCAGGCCTTGTTATAACCATTGCTGCATACTCTCTAGGAGGTATAAATGGAAAGCAGGTAGTACAACCACAAAGTCAAAAGAACGCACCTGGCGATAACACTTCAACTGTTATAGAAAACCTAAACAACTCAGAAACTATTGAAATTGACGTTTCCTACGAAGAGGACCAAAAGGAGGCGACATATTCTATTGAGGACATGATGGAAAGATACCCGGTAAATATGCCTTATGATGAATATTCAATTGACATTTTAGGTGATGTAGCGTTAGCAGAATCATATAAATTAAAGCAAGATTTATATATGGATGTATTAATAGGTAAAGACGGATATCTTGGTGTGATTTTTGATTCAAACAATATAAAGAAGTTGATTCGTTTCAATACATTTAGCGAAGCTCAGGATTATAAAAGTAGTAATTATCAATAAATAAATTTTGTGAATTCCAACTTAGAAGAATATCTCTAAGGATTCAACCTTTGGAAAAGCCATTTAGGGCTTTTTCTATTTATTCTAATGTGTATTGCTTGTTTAATTATGTATAGAGGTGATGTAATGAATTATCGTAGTTTCGAAATGCGATTATTGGTCTACCTTAGAAAAAGCCGTTCTGACGTCGAAGAAGAGCGCAAAGCCGCAGCTGAAGGAAGAGAATACGATACACTTGCAAGGCATAGGCGAAATTTAATGGATGTCATAAAAAGAGAAGGGCACATTTTAGTTGAACCGCCTTATGAAGAATTAGTTTCGGGTGATTCAATCATTGAACGGCCCGAAGTGCAAAAGATGCTAAATAGAATGGATGAAGGCGATATAGACGGAGTTTTGGTTATAGACATAGACCGTTTAGGCCGTGGTGATATGTATGATTCAGGTATCTTAGATCGCGCATTTAGGTATAACAATATAAAACTTATAACGCCAACGGAAATTTATGATCCCGAAGAAGAAAATTGGGAGCTTGTATTCGGGGTAAAATCACTGGTGGCTAGACAGGAATTGAAGTCTATAAATAAACGTCTTCAAGGTGGGCGCCGTGATAAAGCAAAGATGGGAAGATCTATTTCAAAGAAACCACCGTATGGCTATCTTAGAGATGAAAATCTTAAGCTGTACCCTGATCCGGATACAGCTTGGGTAATCCAAAAAATATTTGAAATGACTGTAAAGGGAAATGGTCGGCAAGCAATTGCTAAAAAATTGGATGAGTGGTCAGTAGCTCCGCCAGATACGAATAGAAACCACTGGTCACCGTCAACCATTACCGCCATAGTCAAAAATGAAGTTTATATAGGAAAAATTATATGGGGGAAAATCACTTACCTCAAACGTGGAGGACAATATACAAGGAGGAAAATGAAGCCGGAGGAATGGATAGTAAAAGATGAGGCACATGAACCTTTAGTTACAAAAGAGTTGTTTGATGCTGCCAACGCCGCTCATTCAGGCAGATTTAGACCCTCCACGAAGGCGAATAATGTACTATCAAATCCTCTTGCTGGTATATTAAAATGTGAACTGTGTGGATATACAATGCTCTATCAACCTAGAAAAGACCGTCCAAACTCAATGATTTATTGTACAAAAGCTCAATGTAGAGGCAAGCAAAAAGGTGCCATGCTATATTTGGTTGAAAATAGAATTCTAGTATCTTTAGAGCAATATATAAAAGAATTTGAAATACCGAAGCAGCAAGACGCAAAAAACAACTCATCTATTATTCAGTTCCAGGAAAAAGCCCTCGATAAGAAGAAAAAGGAAATTGCTGAGGCTAACAAACAGAAAAGCGCCTTACATGACTTCTTAGAAAAGGGAGTATATGATATTAATACCTTTATGGAAAGACAAAAGGTGCTAGTTGATAGAATTGAGAAATTAAAAGACGAAACACGTCTTATCGTTGAAGATATGGAAAAAGAAAAATTTAGAGAAAAGAATACTAAACAATTTATCCCCTTGGTAAAATCAGTCTTAACCGCTTATAGGGAGACTGATGATATTGAAAAGAAAAACAGGTTACTTAAGTCGGTACTAGAAAGGGCCACCTTTTTGCGTAAAAAAGAATGGACAAAAATTGATCAGTTTGTCATTCAGCTTTATCCTAAGATATAATAAAACCGTTGGTGCACCAACGGTTTTTCTTGTGTATATGGTTTGATGTTATACTGGTTCACTTCCCCATAACCGAACATATTCGACACCTTCATCAGCTCCTCGACAAGCTTGACGCAGCGTGCGTTATCGGAGGTGAGGTTATCTCCGTCCGAGAAGTGGAACGGGTAAATATTGAATTTAACGGGATCATATTTATTTTGGATAAGTTCGAGAGCCTTCCGGTAAGCCGATGAACAAATCGTCCCTCCGCTTTCACCTTTTGAGAAGAAATCTTCCTCTGATACGACTTTTGCTTCTGTATGATGGGCAATAAATTCAATTTCCACGGTTTCGTATTTTGTGCGGAGGAAGCGTGTCATCCAGAAAAAGAAACTGCGTGCCATATACTTTTCCCAAAGCCCCATACTGCCGCTTGTGTCCATCATCGCCAGGACCACGGCTTTTGAGTCCGGCTTGACTATTTCATTCCATGTCTTGAATTTCAGGTCTTCCGTATAAATTGGATGGAATGCCGGTTTCCCATGCATGGCATTTCGTTTGAATGCTGACATCATCGTCCGTTTTTTATCAATATTGCCCATGAGCCCAGTTTTTCTAATATCATTAAACTCTATATGTTCAATCAGGTTCTCCGCCTGTTCCTTTTTCTTCAAATTGGGCAGTTCGAGCTGTTTGAACAGGGCCTCTTCCAATTCCATCATCGATACTTCTGCTTCAAAATAGTCCTCGCCCGCCTGGTCCCCTGCCCCTTGGCCTTTGCCAGGCCCTTTTTTGTCCCCCGAAGAGTCCCGGGCAACAACATCGCCTACCTTGGATTTGCCATTTCCCTGGCCCACATGCTTGTTTTTATCGTAATTGTAGCGGATTTTGTATTCGTCCAAAGAACGAATCGGTATTTTTACTACATCGCGGCCATTTGACATAATGATACTTTCCTCGGTAATCAAGTCTGGAAGATTATTGCGGATTGCCTCCTGGACTTTTTCCTGATGCCGTTGCTGATCATCGTGGCCTTTTCGGTGGAGGGACCAATCTTCCTTCGAGATCACAAAATGGTGATTGTTCTCATCGATCATTCCAAACCCCTCCTTATTAAGCTTAAATTTCTGTCACTTCCAGCATGCTACTGGAATACGCTGTCATAGAGCCCAAAACACATTATTAATATTGATTACTCTATCCTATGCCGAAGCTGTGGATAATTTACAAATTATTATGAAAATTAACAGTAAAAAAATGGGTATAATAATTCTTGAGTCGTCGCAGCTGGACAAACTTATGTATTAACTCCATTGAAAATCAACATTCACCTTTAACTGAGCCTGAAATAAAAATCCTCCGCCTGTTAGCGGAGGAGGTCATCCTTTTTTTCATGCTGGATTGGGTCTGTTTTTTTTCCATACTCTTCTTTCAATTCTTTTCCGGTACGGCGGTTTTCATTTTGTTTCCCGAGATTTTTTATGTCTTCCATATTTGGCGCCATTGATCCGTTATCTGGCTGATAATCTTTATCCAATCCGTCTTTTTCCTTCTTCATTGGTATCACCTCTACCGCTCTTTTTCCCCGAAACGAAAAAGCATAAACAAAGAGCCGGAGAATTTGCTCCTGCTCTTTGCATGCCTAGCGGTTGAGCAGGCTGCCGACATATCTGAGCAGTTCATTGGCTGAGGTTGAATTATAGCCATGCTCATCAATTAGGCGCGCAACGACATCATTAATTTTCTTAAGCTGTTGTTCATCCGGGGTTTTCGAGGAAGTCGTAATCTTCACAACATCCTTCAGATCCGCAAACAGCTTCTTCTGAATCGCCTCACGCAAACGATCATGGGAATTGTAATCAAACCGCTTCCCTTTCCGCGCATAGGCAGAAATACGTATGAGCACTTCTTCCCTGAATGCCTTTTTCGCATTTTCGGAAATGCCGATTTGTTCCTCAATCGACCTCATCAGCTTCTCATCCGGCGAGATTTCCTCCCCTGTCAGCGGGTCACGAAGCTTTGCCTTGTTGCAATACGCCTCCACATTATCAAGATAATTATCCATCAGCGTCTTGGCGGACTCTTCATAAGAATAAACAAACGCCTTCTGGACTTCTTTTTTGGCAATCGTATCATACTCTTTCCTGGCGAGGGAGATATAGTTCAAATACTTCTCGCGCAATTCTGCCGTTATGGAAGGATGCTGATCAAGGCCGTCCTTTAAGGAACGGAGCACATCGAGCGCATTGATTGACGCGATTTCCTTACGGATGATTGTGGAAGAAATGCGGTTGATGACATAGCGGGGATCGATGCCGCTCATCCCTTCATCCTGATATTCCTTCTTCATTTCATCGACATCCGCCTTGTTATACCCTTCCACGTTCTCGCCATCATACAGACGCATTTTTTTGACAAGATCGATATCGCCTTTTTTCGGTTCTTTCAGCCTGGTGAGAATAGTGAACATCGCCGCTACCCTCAATGTGTGCGGAGCAATATGCACATTAGCGACATCACTTTCGCGGATCATTTTTTCATAAATGCGCTCCTCCTGGGAAACCTTCAGGTTGTAAGGAATCGGCATGACAATGATCCTTGAATGGAGCGCTTCATTCTTCTTATTTGATATAAACGAACGGTATTCGGTTTCATTCGTGTGCGCGACGATAAGTTCGTCCGCCGAAATCAGCGCGAATCGGCCTGCTTTAAAGTTTCCTTCCTGGGTAAGCGAGAGTAAATGCCAAAGGAACTTTTCATCACATTTCAACATTTCCTGGAATTCCATCATCCCTCTGTTCGCTTTGTTCAACTCGCCGTCAAAACGATAAGCACGAGGGTCAGATTCAGATCCATACTCAGCAATCGTCGAGAAATCAATACTTCCAGTCAAGTCAGCGATATCCTGTGACTTTGGATCAGATGGACTGAAAGTGCCAATCCCCGTTCTCCGGTCCTCCGAGAAGAAGATCCGCTCCACAATCACATCCTCTATCCTGCCTCCATACTCCTGCTCGAGGCGCATCATGTTCAGCGGAGACAAATTCCCTTCAATCCTAATCCCATATTCATCAAAGAAATCCTTGCGGAGATAATGGGGAATGAGATGCAAAGGATCCTCATGCATCGGGCAGCCCTTTATCGCAAAAACAGCTCCCCTGTCTGTATGGGAATAAGCTTCAAGCCCCCGTTTGAGCATCGTGACCAGCGTCGACTTTCCACCGCTGACCGGCCCCATTAACAGCAGGATGCGTTTGCGGACATCGAGTCTTTTCGCAGCCGGATGAAAGTATTCCTCAACAAGCCTTTCTAGCGCATCTTCAAGTCCAAACAACTGCTGGTTAAAAAACTCATAAGTCTTTTTGTCCTTTTCCTTGATGATTCCAGCTTCTTTAATCATATTATAAACCCGTGAATGCGCGGACTGGGCAACCCATGGCCGCTCTTGTAGCAATTGCAGATAATCGGCAAAAGTTCCTTCCCAACGCAGTTTTTCTTCTTCTTCTCGGTAACGCTCGATTTTTCTTAAGATATCCATATAATATAGGCCTCCCCCTGTCGCTAAAAATCAGAGACGATTACTATACTCTATGCGGACACTGATTTGAACATGCAAACAGCCGGCGAGGAAAAATCCATTGTTTCCGTGAGGATAAAAATTTAAAGTATATTCATTTCCAGATTGTCGGTGTTGCGCTATAATGAATGTGTATGTCAAATCGAATGACTTTTTCGGGCAAAGGGGGCTTACATAACATGCGTCTGTTACTAATATTGGGTGTTACCGCTGCATTCCTCGCAGCCATCTTCACGTCCGGATTCAATGATAAGCCGGGATCGAACAGCAAGTAATTTATTTCATCGCAAAAAAGCTGCCTCTCAGGCAGCTTTTTTACATTTGGGTCTTATCTCTTGTTAAGTTTGTTTTTCTCAACGAATGCTTTCATATACATACGGCTTTTTTTCTCGAGCATCCCGGTGATTTGCCTTGACCACGTATCGTGCCTCTTCCCGCCCGTTCGCTCTTCATAATAAGCAGCTATCTCATGGTCATATTCCCCAATTTGCCGCAAATAGTTTTCTTGATCCTGCTCGTATCTATCTTCGTGGTAAATATGGCTGAAAGGCAGGCGCGGTTTCATACCCGGGTTCTGATCCGGATAACCGACCGCCATGCCGAATAACGGAATGACCCGTTCAGGCGTGGACAATAAATTTTGGACTTCCTCCAGATTGTTGCGAAGGCCGCCTATGTAGCAGATGCCCAGTCCCATTGACTCAGCGGCAATAGCGGCATTTTGCGCGGCGAGAGCCGCATCAATAACGGCAACCATGAACTTTTCCGTGCTTTCAATCGACTCCTTCACGTCCCCGCCTTCTCGTTCACCAATTAAGGCATGCCTGTATAAATCAGCGCAAAACACAAAGAAGTGGCCATTAGCGGCAACGTAGTTCTGGCTTCCGGCTATTTCCGCAAGCCTTTGCTTCTTCTCCTGGTCCTTCACCCCGATGATGGAGTACGCCTGGATAAAGCTTGATGTCGAAGCTGCCTTGGCGCATTCAACAATTGTCCTGATTTGCTCTTCCGCCAAAGGCTTGTCCTGAAATTTCCGGATGGACTTGTGTTTAAGAATGGTTTCAATCGTTTCATTCATGCAAAATTGCCCCCTTGCTCTAATTACTGCGCCATACCTAAATAAAAAGCCTGCCAGGCAGGCTTTCTACATCAAATCCGGGAAGTTCTGCTGCCTCAGTGCTTCATACACAAGAATCGCCGCGGTATTGGACAAGTTTAGCGAGCGGATATGCCCGTTCATCGGAATCCGCAGGCACCGGTCGAGATTCGCATCGATTACTTCCTTTGGCAGGCCCGTTGTTTCTTTGCCAAAAATAAAATAATAATCCTTTTCCGGGTCGCTGAAATCAAAGGATGAATACGCCTTTTCCCCGAACTTCGTTATATAATAACATTCCCCGCCGGAGATCGTTTCATAAAAGTCCTCAAGCGAATCATGATACACAAGCTTTACATGTTCCCAATAATCAAGGCCCGCCCGCTTCAGCTGCTTATCATCTGTCGAAAATCCCAATGGACGGATTAAGTGGAGATAAGCTCCCGTGCCCGCGCATGTCCTTGAAATATTTCCTGTATTCGCCGGAATCAGCGGCTGATATAACACTATGTGTACTGCCAAGATGTTCACCCTCTATTTCGTTTGCTGCTTTTATTAAAAAGGCTCAGTTATAAGTGAATGTTGATTTACAATGAAGTTGATTGGAACGAAGGGGACTGACTCCGGCGGGATGTAGCGGCACGTGGAGACCCCACAGGCGTCTATGACGCCGAGGAGGCTCCACGGTCCGCCCCGCGGAAAGCATGTCCCTGTAGTGGAAATCAACAATCAAGGATAACAGAGTCATTCAAAAAACTATATTGCAAAAGTGGACTACCCTCAGTTATTATACCACTCAGCCTCTTCCTTACAACTTTACTTGACCGTCATCATGAATTGAATAAAATTTGTATTTGATCTTCGGCGTGTAAGCAGAAGAATCTGTATATTCCCAGTAGCGCATCCTGCTATTATACGTATGGGCATTGACGAGGGGCATTCGATTGGCGTCTTTCGCTACAACAATCGTATTGTGATCAAACCGGCCGTCTCCCTGGAAGTCGTAGCAAATCACATCGCCTGGAATCAGTAAATCGGGGCTTCTCACTTCTTTTGCCTGGAGACCTGCTTTCGAACCTGCCAGGTACCAGCGCAGCGAATTCGCCACCGCCCAGCTGTAGCTATAGTTATTGCCCCTCATCCACCATCCTTGGCCCCGGTTCGGATAACCGCGCATCGGCGCACCCCCCGCATACAGGCATTGAGAGATATAATTCGTGCAATCCACTTCGAATTTTTTGAACGCTGGGTTGTGCGAATTCCACCACCGCTCCGCATATTGGACGGCCTTCCTCCGGTCATACCGGTATGCCATTCGGCTTCCTTCTTCAAATTCTGGTAAAGACAGGTCAGCTGAAAAGGCGGCTTCAAGCTGGGACGGGACGACCTCGTAGTCATCCGCCAAATCCCCATCATAAAAACGGGCTTCCCTTATCTCTACCTCCTCTTCCAAATAGAGAAAGTCTTTTTGCTTAATTAAATGCTGGAAGTGGACTTCATAAAGGACAGCCTGCCACTTATCCCTGTTTTGCTGCCTTAACGCTTTACCGCGCGCATAGGTTTTGACAATGACAGCCCCTCGGTCTGAACAGGCGAGGATTTTCCGCTCATCCTTTTCATCCGTGCCCCTGTTGCTTCCTCCATCCGTAACAAACGCCTTAATCCTTTGTTCAAGCAGTTCCTCAAGCACTTTCCGCATGTCGCCGTCCCCCTTTCCTTCCATACATATGTTTAAGAGAATAGGTTTAGGCAAAAAAAGAGGAATGGCTGCTTTGCCATTCCTCATCGATTCATCATTTCAATTCCATTCTGAATTTCAGCAATTACCTCTTCATCCTTCTCGGAAGCAATGGCTTTTTGCAAAATATCCGCCGCTTCCTTGCCGCCAATTTTGCC
This sequence comes from Bacillus sp. B-jedd, assembly GCF_000821085.1. Classification (GTDB taxonomy): domain Bacteria; phylum Bacillota; class Bacilli; order Bacillales; family Cytobacillaceae; genus Bacillus_D. The sequence continues at coordinate 785,079 of NZ_CCXR01000001.1, read as the reverse complement.
AAGAGCCCAGGCTGCTGTTCCCCGCATAACCGGGCGGGGGTCTTTTCTGATTACGTCTTCAAGCTCGGGAACCGCGGTATCGTCCTTAAAATGAGCCAGAGCAATGATAGCATTACGCTGAATCGGCTTTTTGCCGCGCCATGAGCCGGCTACCTTACCGAACCGTTCCCTGAACTCCCGATTGCTGATGGCAAGGAGAGGCCTGAGGAGCGGCTTGGCGGTTTCAGGATCGGGTTCCATCTCTTCGTGGAAATGGAAGTTCCGCCCTTTATTTTCCGGGCAGGCAGTCTGGCATGAATCACAGCCATAAACCCGGTTGCCGATCTTCTCCCTGAATTCTTCAGGGATAAACCCTTTCGTCTGTGTCAAAAAAGCGATGCACCGCTGGGCGTTCAATTGGCCGCCCTGAACCAGCGCTCCGGTCGGGCAAGCATCAAGACATTTGCTGCAGGAGCCGCATTTATCTTCCATCGGTGTGTCCGGTTCAAACGGGATGCTCGTAATCATTTCCCCCAAATAGACATAGGAACCGAATTCAGGCGTGATAATCGAGCAGTTTTTCCCGCTCCAGCCAATCCCGGCACGCTTCGCCACTGCCCTGTCGGCAAGCTCCCCTGTATCGACCATCGACTTCAGCCTCGCTTCAGGCACTCTTTCGGAAATGAACTCCTCTAGTTTGGCCAATTTTGCTCGAAGGATGTGATGATAATCAAGCCCCCATGAAGCCCGGCAGAAAATTCCCCTGCGCTCACCCTTTCTGCTCTCGACCCGCACTTTCATTTTGGACGGATAGGCAAGTGCGATGGCGATAATCGATCTTGGCTTTTCGAGAAGCAATTCAGGGTTGGTTCTCTTTTCAATGTCAGGCTCTTCAAAGCCGGACTGATAGCCTAGTTCCTGCTGGCGGAGAAGCCTGTTTTTCAGTTCACCGAACGGCTCTGCGGTCGTGAAGCCAATCTTGTCGATCCCGATCGATTTGCTGTAGGAAATTACCTCTTCTTTTAATAGGCGGTAGTCCATCTTGGCACCTCCTTCCTTCTTATAATTATCTATAATTAAAGGACGTAAAATTCAATCTCTGCATCATTATATGATAAACTATTTTCAGGTAAATTTGGAGGTGTATTACTTGGAAATCCTTATTTCAAGCGAACTTAACGAACTAATTCCAGGATTTAAACTGGGAATCATTCAATACAAAGGCATTGTTGTAGGCGAGTCGCCTCAAATGCTAAAAGGAAGGCTCCAGCTTTTCCAGGAATCCATCTTCTTCGATTTAGAGGATAAAAACGTAACGGAGCTCGAGGGGATCAGCGAATGGCGCGCTGTATTCAAAACAGGGGGCAAGGATCCGAACCGTTACCGGCATTCCGCTGAGGCTCTTTACCGGCGTGTCCAGAAGCAGAATTATCTTCCTTCCATCCAAAGCGCGATTGACTTGAATAATTTCTTTTCACTCCAATATCAAGTGCCTATTGGTGTTTATGATATAGATAAACTCGAAGCTGATATTATGGTAAGGCTTGGAAATCCAGAAGAAGAATATCGGGGATTGAACGGCAGAATGAACTCCCTGCAAAATCTAATTATTTCAGCGGACGGCCAAGGTCCCTTCGGTAGCCCATTCGTCGATTCTGACAGGGCGCCAGTAACAGCTGAAACCCAAAACGCGCTGCAAATCATATACCACAGGCCATCCACTTCCTGTGAGGATGCCGAAAAAATGACGAAATCACTTATGGATATGTTCACCCAGGTGCATGGGGGCGAAGCTACCAGCACAGTCATCGGCTGCTGACGGGCAGGCCGCGGAAATTAAAAAACGCAATGCCTCGTCTTTTACGAAACACTGCGTTAGTAAACGATTATTATGGAGCGGGTGATGGGAATCGAACCCACGACATCAGCTTGGAAGGCTGGAGTTTTACCATTAAACTACACCCGCGGGAAGAATTTTAGCGGATTTTGTCGAAATTAAAAATGACAATTCTTATATTACTCTTCGAGCGTATGCCTGTCAATATAATTTTTCTTAGAAAAAACGATTGAAAAAGCGTTCCTGGATTGAAACGAAACAGACTGCTGACAAACTTCAAGAGTCGTGAGTTTGCCTGCAGTCTGTTTTCAAATATAAATTAATAATCAGCCCAAGAAAATTTCCACTCCGGGTGGACGCTTTCGCGGGCGAGGCCGAGCCGCTTCCCTCGCTACGCTCAGTCCAGGATCTCGACTTTCCCGCTTTTCAATTTTACTATTTCTTTTTTTGCCGGTATAGATCGACTGATTTGTAGCCTTGCGATAAAATTTCTATCATTTGTTCCTGGCGTTTTTCACGGGTTTTCTGCTGCTTCGCCGAAAAAATATAACGGGCCCAGTCCCTTTGGTAGCCTGGAGTTAGTTCCTTAAACATTTTCAGCACTTCTGGATTATCGGCCAAAAATTTCTCGATATCTTTCACATTCTGCTCATAATCGCCGACACTCTGACTGGCAGCGGGAGACTTCCGCGCTTTCTTCTTCTCGAGCTTTAAACCCACAACGGTAAATACATCGTCCATGCTCACCATCCGGGAAAATTTCAAATCGCTATTGTCGATATATCCTTCATCATCAACCTTTAAAGCTGGAAAGATTTCATCCCGGTGCACATAGGTTTCATATCTTTTATTGCCTTTTTTCGGATAGGCAAAAAACAAATATCCTTTTTCGACCAAAGGCAGCTCGTTGATTATTCTTTTCGTCTCGTTGACCATATCATCAATGGTTTCCACAAACACGAAAATGGCATCATGCCCGCCAGTTAATTCCGTTTTATAGTCATTGAACAAACTGTAATCAGCTGGTTGATTGAGAACGGCCATATTTTCATACTTGTCCAATTTTAATTTATTAATAATTGTCATAGCGGGACTCCTTTAGTTTCAGTTTTCAGCTTTTACGCGTCTCAAATAATTATATATGAGTTTCCCTAACGGATGAAGAGCTTGTACAAAAGCGGGAGCATGAATTGACTTGGAAAGGCTAATGCCGTACACTTCTATTGATTTTGCAGCTAAAAACACCCGCAAAGAAAGGAATTTAGTGATGAACATGGAACAGAATATCCCTAATAGCACCGCATATAAGGAAATAGCCGTGTCTTTTCTCCAGTCTGTAGCAAAAGGCCAAGTACGTGAGGCCTTCAAGCAATACATAGCCACTGATTTTCACCACCATAACCCCTATTTCCGAGGGGATGCGGAATCGATCATGGCTGCCATGGAAGAAAACGCAGTTCAAAGTCCTGAAAAGGTACTGGAAGTAAAGCTTGCCATTCAGGAAAATGAACACGTTGCCGTCCATTCCCATATTAAGCAAAACCCAGAAGATGCCGGGGCGGCAGTGATCCACATATTTCGTTTCAAGGATGGCAGGATTGTAGAATTATGGGACGTTGGCCAGCCTGTACCCCAGGATTCGCCAAATAAAAATGGAATGTTTTAAGCCTAAATCTAAAAAAGCCGATTCGCCACGCCGATAATCGGGGGCCAGTCGGCTTTTATTATATTACCGCTAAAATTGAAACTAGAAGTTTTTCTCGATATACCGTTCCTCTTCTTGAGGGCTTAAAACACCCGTGGCCTTTCCGATCGTCCCACCTTTTAAATCCCAAATAGCATTATGATCCTCATCCGCTTTAGAAAAGTCTCCTTCTTTCCAGCGGTATAAAATATCAAGATACAATTGGTCGTGTTTGTACTCGCCTTTATTTTTTTCAATGATATCAATCAGCCGGTCTACCCTTTCCTCAGTCAGTTGGAGGCTCCCCCATTTTTCATTCGCCTTCACCTTTTGATGGCTCATAAAATGGATGGCATCTTGGACGGCATATTCCTTCATATCATCGGAAAAAAGTTTCTTATCGTTGACCTGCCCCCGGCTGTTTACATAGATGTCTCTTTTACTATCAACTTTATTTCTCAATTGTTCACCGATGGGATTATCCAGGGCACCTTTTGGCAGGAAATGATGCCAGGAGTAAACGGCAATAACTCCAGCCGCCAATAATAAGATGAGGAAGACGAATATGCTTTTAGTTTTCCTGTTTTTTCTCGCTCGCTGCACGTGATTCCCTCCATCACATCGTCTTTACTATTAACAATATATGCCAAACCATCTTTATTCAAATATTTACTACTAGCACAAAATTCCCCGATATATTACTGGAGTGTTTTTTACCTATAACCTTACATTTTCATTGAATTTGGAGAATTCCCCTTGCCAGATATTCCTTTTTTTGAATATTTTTAATTAGTGTACTGCAAATATTTGAATCTATTAGTAAAATAGTAATAACACCTTAAGCAAGAAATGTTGAATTTAGTGCTTTGGATAGACTAAAAATTGAGCAGCAGTAGGAGTGGTAGTAATGGTTCACATCGTAGATTTAGTCCAGTCACAAGTTATTGCATCCGTTAAAGAAGAGGCAGATATTGAGAAAGCGATCAATAGTAAAGCCAATATTGTGTTTCTCCTAACCGGGAACTTAATAAATATGAAGGATTATGTGGAGCGTTTGCGGAAAGCAAACAAACAAATTTTTATTCATATAGATTTTATAGAGGGTTTGTCGAATACTAAGAGTGCGATTCAATACATAGCTTACACCTGGAAGCCTACAGGGATTATTACAACTAAGAGCTCGCTCATTAAGTACGCAAAAGAAGTCAAACTAATGACCATTCAACGAATTTTCCTCATTGATGGGGCCGCCATTTCAAAGGGGATTGAAATGAGCCTTTCCTGTAAGCCCGATGCCATCGAAGTATTGCCTGGCCTAATGCCTTCAATTATTGATAGATTAACAAGGTCAGTTAATATACCGATTATTGCCGGGGGGTTAATAAGTTCAAAAAGTGAAATTTTAGAAGGTCTCGAAGCCGGAGCTTTGGCAATTTCATCTGGAAATCCAGCTTTGTGGAATTTTGATCTTTAAAGTGATTAACGCATAATATACATCTGCAAAAGAGGCAGCCCACTGGACTGCCTCTTTTCTTACCCTGCAATTTCTGTACTTTGAATATGGTCAATTTTTGATATCTCATCATAAATTGCCGGCGTTGACATTCTCCGACTCGCCCTCACCTTTAAATCTATTAGAAATGAGCCATCTCGTAAGTCTTTAATCCTTATATTTTCAATTTTGATGTGATCTTCTTCTATTTTTCTAATCACTTCACCGATATAAGCACGGTCCTTTAATGTTACTTTTAAAGCCAGTTCTTTTGAACTCAGCTTCCAAAAGCCAAGCATGCTGATGAAATTTGGAATAAGCTCGACACTTAAGATGATGAGCACCACGCCCATGATGGCCTCAATATAGAAACCAGCACCACAAGCAATCCCGATTCCCGCTGCTCCCCACACCATAGCTGCTGTTGTAATGCCAGTAATCGTGTCATCTTCTCTTCTCAAAATTACCCCGGCACCCAAAAATCCAATTCCGGAGACGATTTGGGCTGCTAAGCGAAGCGGATCCATCTGAATGTTAATAAACTTTGATCCTGGGAATAGATAGGCAGATTGAATTGACACAATCGTTAACATACAGCTTACAATTGAAATAACCAAGCTAGTTTTTAATCCGAACGGCTTGCGTTTCAATTCGCGTTCCAAGCCTATGGCCAATCCAAGTACTGCTGAAATCAGCAGCTGCACCAGCATCTCCATTTCAATTGATTGAAGTGTCGTTTGAAACATCTGCGCCTTCCTTTCCTGATCATAAATTCTTTCTTCGCTGTAACTTCTTTAGTTGATCGTTATAGGTTACCAATTTCCTTTATACTGTCCAAAACATATGTGGGTTTGTAAACCGCATCGCCGACCATATCAGCTGTTGTAATTCCTGTAAGTACAAGAACAGTTTTCAGCCCATTTTCAACACCCATTCGTATATCTGTCTCTAATCGATCTCCAACCATAAAACATTGTTCCGGTTTCAATCCAAGAATTTCTTTGACAACAAACTCTGCCGTTAAGCGTGATGGTTTTCCTATAATGTAATCAATCGGATACCCTGTTGCTCCTTCCAAAGCTCCAATCATTGCTCCACAATCAGGAATTTGCCCTCCTCCATAAACCGGACAAGTACGGTCTGGATTCGTCGCCAGGATTGTAGCCTTATTCAACCATGCCTGATAAGCTGCATTCAGTTTTTCATAATTGAATTCGCGATCCCATCCCAATACAACATAGGCCGCCTGATTTGGGTCATCGGTCAGCTTAATATTATCTGCCTTGAGCTCTTCAAATAGCGGCTCTTCACCGATGACTAACACTGCATCCTCCTCTTTCATATGCTCCTTGAGGTATTTTACAGTGATATAATTAGAGTTAATGACTTCATCTAATGAAACTGGAATTCCCAGTTTGTTAAGCTTGTCTACATAATCATTGCGGGTAGCAATGGACTTATTTGTCAGGAAGATGACTTTATGCCCTTTTTCCCTCAAACTATTAATAGCTTCCACAGCTCCATCAATCACTTGGTCATCCAAATAGACCGTTCCATCTAAATCAAAGATAAATCCCTTCACCATCATGACATCCTCCACAAACATAATTCTGCTTGACGATCAAAAATTAATCTATATAGGTTGGACTTAATAATCACACTTTTTTAGTTGAATAAGCTGGTTGATTGGAGCTCAGGCATGTAGACTCCTCGAAAATCCTCAATTATGCTAACGCATAACTTCGTGCGAGGATTATTCTTGGAAGCTTTCCTTAATGCTATCGCATTTCCTTCGTGCAAAGCCCATTCGAAGAAGCTGGTTGTCCTGCGGGATAGTGCGGCAAGGGGAGACCCCATAGGCGCAGGCGCCGAGGAGGCTCCTAACTGCTCCTGCGCCAAAAAATATTCAAGGAAGTTCTGTTCAGCTCGTCGCAAACCCACAGGAAGTTATTGCAGGCAGCTGCTTTGACGCCCCGTGGAAAGCGAAATGCCCGGAGCGGAAATCAACCACTCCGTACCTGTCAGAATATCAATTTATTTCAACCTATATAGAAAGGAAAAACAGTTAAAAAAAATCCCAGCTATAATAAACCTCGAAAGGTTTAAAATAGCCGGGATTTCTCCTCATCTCTACCCCAAGCATGATTATAATTTTATGTACACATTAAAACCATCCATCTTAAAGTCACTTGCCAATTAGGCCTTTCAAATCATTGTGTGATTTATTTGCAAAATCCAAGGATTTCATTTCAAAATTCACATAGTAATCCGTAGTTCCCTCTTTTAGCATTTGAATGACACCATCAAATGGAATTTCTCCATCTCCAAGCGCTAAATGCTCATCAGTAAGTCCATGGTTATCATTAAGATGAAAAACCTTAATAAATGGCTTAAGTGCTGACAATTCTTGATTAAAGCTGTTTTGATTCGATAAAAACGCATGGCCCGTATCAAAGCATAGCCCGGTATTTTTTTTCTGTAAAACTTCAATAATCGCTAATAAGTCAGAACTGTTTGTTCCGATCTCACCTTCATAAGGCGGTACATTTTCCAAAATTAACAATGCCTGGCCAGGCAGGCTGCTGCTTTTTTGCTGAAAGTAATTCCGGATACTTTCCAATCCCCGTTCGTGGTCCTTTGACCTACCGGGATGAAAGAGGATATAGCCGCTGTCGAAATAATCTACGAGTTCCATGCACCGTTCCCAAACCTCATCCGTTTTCATGCGAATGGAAGCTTCATCACTTGCTGGATTAAAATTTGTAATCGGGGCATGAAAATGAATGTTTGCCCCATACTCATTTAGTAAACTTTGAAGATTTTTTCGTTTCGTACTGCTCCAGGAAAGCATTTCGTATCCATGTCCTTCACACATGACCTCAATTGCCTTCCAGCCATTTTGCAAAATTGTTTCAATGGCTTCTTCTATTTGCAAGTCGATTAAATTATAGGATGATACAACACTTTTCACGGTTATCCCCCATTAAAATATCTTTTACTTTATCCCCGAATGCATAAAACTGCTAATGAACTGTTTTTGGAAAATAAAGAATGCCAAAAGCATTGGAAAAATAACGAGAAGTGTTGCTGCTGTTACCACGCCCCATTGCGCCCCAGTTTCAAATGATTTTGCAAAGATGGAAAGTCCGACCGTCAGCGGGCGGTTTTCTACTGAATTGGTGACGATCAGCGGCCATAGGAAGTTACTCCATTGGTGGCTTACGGAAATCAAACCAAATGCAACAAAGGTTGGTTTTGCTAAAGGAACATACACATGCCAAATGATTTGGAGAAGGTTGCAGCCATCCATCCTCGATGCCTCTTCCAGTTCATAAGGAATTCCTTTAAACGTTTGCCGCAGCAGAAAAATACCGAAGGCTGAAGCAAAATAAGGAAGCATGATGCCAAGTTTCGTATCAACAAAACCCATACTGGCAATAATGCTGTAGTTAGGGAATATCAATACATCTACCGGAATCATGATCTGTACAAGTACCAGCATGAAAACGATATTTTTTCCCCTGAATTCCAACCTGGCAAATGCATAGGCTGCCAGGGTAGCCGTAAATAACTGTACCGCTAAAACTCCGACAACGATAATCGTTGTATTTAAATAATATTGGGCAAAAGGAGCCGAATCCCATGCTCCTTTAAAGTTATCCAACGTAAAAGCCATTGAAAGTAAATTTGTAGCCTCACTTCCGGGCTTAAATGCTGTCAGGACTAACCAAAAAAGAGGAATAGCCCATAAAATTGCAAGAAAGTAAGTTCCAATTGTGACAAGCCTCTGCATTTTTGGGCCTCCTTAATTATAATGAATCTTTTTATCAACCGAGAAAAACTGGATTGAAGAAATGATAACCAATAGTATGAGCATGACCAGTGTCAATGTTGCCGCCATTCCATAATCCATGAATTTAAAGGCATTTTCGTAAATATAGTAGAGTAATAAATTACTTGCATTATCAGGTCCGCCCTGTGTCATCACAACTAAATGGTCGACTAGTTTAAATGCATTCGTAATGGCGATGATCATAACAAACAGTGTTGTTGGCATGATTAATGGGAACGTTATTTTTCTAAACCTATACCAACCTGATGCGCCGTCTATCGTTGAAGCCTCATAAAGCTCCTGTGGGACATTTTGCAGGCCTGCCAGATAGAAAATCATGAAGAAACCTGCTTCCTTCCAGATAAGCATAATCATCATGCCAATCAGAACGGTATTGGAATGGCCCAAAATGTTAACATTCTCGATGCCGAAGACAGACAAAACCTTACTTAACATCCCGTACTCAGGCGTATAGATAAACAACCAAATGTTTGCTGCGGCAATGATTGGAATAACAACAGGATAGAAGAAAAAAGTTTTTACAATCCCATTCATAAATATTGAACGGTTAATCAGGATGGCCATCAATAGGCCTAACCCAACCCCAACCGGCACTGTACCAATTGCGAATAATATATTATTCTTTAAAACCTTCCAAAAAATCTCATCTTCCATCATGCGTGAAAAGTTATCAAATCCCACAAAAAAGGGAGCCGAAACTCCCATTTCACTATTATAAAAACTTAGGTACACTGTTTTAACAATTGGGTAAAAGGTAAACAGCACGAGGAATATGAGAGATGGAAGGAGAAGAATCCACGGTGTTAGTTTATGTTTAATGCTGGCGCTTCTTCTCATTTCCTATCTCCTCAGTTCTTATTTGTTATATGGCTTCAGAACTTTCTCAGCATCTTCCTGAGCTTTCTTTAAGGCCTCTTTCGCGCTGGCTTTGCCTGTAATCGCTGCTTGAATGTTATCGTTAATAATCTTATAGATTTTCCCATTGCTATGAGTTGATAATTCAGCAGAAGCATGCTCCAGCTGATCTCTCGCCACGACTGCCTGCGGGAAAGATTCAACATATTTCTTCATTTCATCCGTCTCATAGGCAGCTTTACTTGTTGCAACGTAGCCTGTGTCGATACTCCACTGAGCTGCGCGCTCCGGCTGAGTTGCCCAATCAATAAACTTCCATGCTGCTTCTTTCTTTTCCTTTGGAATATCATTGAAGATATAGAAGTTTCCGCCGCCTGTTGGGCTTCCGTAGTTTTTGCCAGCTGGCAGGAAGGCGACGCCAAAGTCAAATTTCGCGTTGTTTTTAATATTCGTCAAGTTCCCGGTTGTATGGTAAAGCATTGCCGTATTGCCTTCCAGGAAATCCGAAGGTGCTGTTGCCCAATCAATGACCCCATTAGGGCTGATTTTATGTTTCTGGGCCAAGTCCATCATAAATTGGAGTGCTTCTTCATTTTCAGGAGTGTCAAAGTAAACTTCCTTACCGTCATCACTCATAAGGTTTTTGCCGTTTTGCAATGCAAGTGCCTGGAACATCCAGTATTGGAAGTTAGTTGATGGAATTTCAACGCCAGCTTTCATGCCGGAATCCACTAACTTTTTGCCATATTCAACAAGCTCATCCCAATTCTTTGGTGGTTGTTTCTTATCCAAGCCTGCTTTTTCAAAAGCATCCTTGTTGTAATAGAGAACAATCGTACTTCTTTGGAAGGGAAGTGAATAAGTCTTTCCGCCAGTTTGTGAGTTCTCCATAAAAGCAGGATAGAAGCTATCAGCTTTATTTGAAGCGCTTCCAGTAAAGAACTCATCTAACGGTGTAATCGCCTTCATATCTAGCAGAGTATAAAGTTCTGTAGAAAGCAGCACTGCCAGGTCCGGGGAAGTTTTTCCCTGGATGGCTGTTTGAACCTTTGTCATTGTTTCATCATAAGTTCCCGTATAAACCGGTTTGATTACAATATCCGGGTTTTCCTTTGTGAAGTCTTCAGCCAGTTTTTCAATGATTTTCGTTAATGGCCCGCCAACCGCAATCGGGAAGTACCACGTTAATTCAACCTTTTCACCTTTTTTCGTTCCGGATCCAGAACTTGATTTTTGACTGCATCCTACAGCTGCAAAAACCAGCAGCATCAAACTAATGCCCACTAAAATTATTTTTCTCATTTTTATCCCCCTTTTTATGACAAAATTTTTAATCATTGATTATTTCAACAACTTTTGCCAAAACCCTCCTTTGGTTCGGAAAAATAGAAAAAGAACCCCTAAAAATCATGTGCCGAGAAATACGCAAAGATTCCTCAGCCAATGAATTTTCAGGGGTTCTCCTAGTCTCTACCCAATCCAATTGCCGAATATTTCATATTTTACATATAATTTAAAAAAATTATATCGAGTAGTGTAAGGATTGTCAATACTCGGTTTATGAAGTTTAATAACTTTCATACTATAAATACTCTATTATTCGTCTTTACTATTTTTTCTATCTTCCTTAATAATGTCCTTATCATCTTTCATCAATGTTTTCAAATCAATTTTTAACATACGATCCATTGGGTAAGTTGTCGTATACCGATACTTATTCGCTCCTGATTCAAATAAAACATAGAGTTCCCGCCCGACTACAACAATTCCTTCAGGCATAGGGATGGCCTCAATACTTTCACGCGGTTTAGCTCCGGCCCCGTCCAAATACCATAGCGGCACTTCCTTTTGGCCAATTGTAACAGACCCATGCGGGGCTTCCTTTAATGGATGCTCATAACGGTATAAAACACTGTCATTCGCTCTTCCGTATGAAGTGCTTAATGTAATCCCCTTTTTTTGGACAATGGCTCCTTGTACTTTATCGGTTGTTGACAGCACATAATCTGGTATCGCCTGCTCGTCCTGTTTTCCAGACCACTGCATTCCAGATAGCATATCGTTGCTTGATTGAAGGTTATAGCCAATCATCCATGCATATTGGGTAATTCCTTTACGGTTAACCAAATGGTGTGATGGGTCAGTTGGATATGATTTTGCCTCATAAAATTCCCCTACCCAAAGAATTCCTTCATCATATACATTGTAGGCTGCATTAACCGGAACTGGGATTTGGTTAATAAACCTGATTTCATCATTATTTTTTGCTTTAACGAGATCGCTTAGACTGAATTGGAACAAATAGTTCTCTGACGCAATCCAGCCATGATCCTTACTGACGGTAAGCCCACCTGCATGCCCCGTATATGGTGTGCCATCAGTGTTGAGCATGATAACAGACTTGAGTAACTTCCCTGTTGTTGCATTCGTGACTGTTAACGTTCCTGGTCTACCATCATCCAAGTAATTTATCGTTAAGACCCAGTCCTCCTTTTTATAATAGGCAATCCCTTGCGGTACTAGGTCCTGGACCAAACCAGGGATAATTGGCCCATCTTCACTTATATCCCACAACCCCTGATATTTTGGATCCCTGCTATGAGGTGTCCGCTCTTCTTGAGTAATCAGCTGATGGGCTGGTCTTACTGTAATCGGCGCTGATTTCGAAGATACATTACCAGATAAATCCTCTGCAGACATTTCCAGCACGACATCCTTATTTCCCGTCAGCAAAGATAGCGTAAACTCTTGCTTAGACGGTGGTATTGAGAACTCAAGTATTCCATCTTTATAAATATGATACCGGTAAATATCATCGTCCCCGGTCGACTCCCAGGTCACCCGTACCTCACCATTTCCTGCTTCCGCGCTAATATTTGCAGGAGGTTGAGGAGAAATCCCATCAGCCACTGGTCTTGAAGGCGCTTGATCCTCTTCAATCCAGCCTGGGGTAGCCCGATGATGTCCAGCCAACGTTTCCATCGTAATGCTTCCATCTTTCGGGTAGCCAAAGATAACCGAGTTTCCGAGTGATACTAGATCGCCGGAATAATTGGCTTTAACTACTTCCGTCCCTTGTGGATTTAATATCGCTACCGCTTGCGTGCCGCTGTTGACCAATCCGCCAATATTCCCAAGGATTGTATAGTGTTCTTCATCGACATATTTGCTTTTGTAAGAAGAAAAATAGTAATGATTGAAGGCAATTGTTGGAATTGGCGCAATTTCTTGCCTCCTTGTCCAAAAAACATGGCTGTCCCATGAATCAATGACCAATGTATTCGTAATTTCAACATTCCAATTCCCCGACTTGAGCCGGTATCCATTTAAATCAATAGGCTGGGCGCTATTATTAAAAACCTCTATAAACTCAAATGCATCATACCCTGCATAATTATCAGTATCTGGAACAACTTCGGTAATCAAGAGTTCAGGAACCGGGACAGTTTCACTGGGACTTGCTAAATGCGGTGCCGATTTTACCGATTCATTCCCGGCCCTGTCATAAGCAGTAACCTCAAACGTGTATTCCCTATCTAATTTTAACGGGGATACGGTGATGCTGTTTGTCTCTGATGTATCATAAACCGTTCCGTTTATATACACACGGTACCCAGCCAAATCTTGTTCAACGCTCTTTTTCCACTTTAGCGTTACATAGTCCTTCCCGCCTACATGAGTGAGCCCAGCCGGCGGAGCAGGAGCCTCTGTATCAACTATTTCCTGCGGAATAACTGTGGCGGAAGGACTGCCAGGGGATTCATTTCCTTCGCTGTCCATGGATGTTATTCTAAATTCATAAACTTGGTTATTCGCTAATCCCTCAACTGTATAAGAGGTGGCATCAATAACTGTCACTGGTTCTGAATAGAAATTGGAATATACTTTATATGCCGAAGCTCCTTCAACAGGTTCCCAGTTCAATAAGACTGCCTTGTTTTGCGGGACAGCCGTTAGTTCTGAAGGTGTCGCAGGCCCTATGTACTGGGATTTCATCACCTCTCCAGGAGTGGCCTGGCTATTATTTTCAATTTTGGCCATTTCGGTTGAATTACCTATTTGATAGATGACACTTCTATTTGTAAATCCATCCGCTCCCCCGTCGTTAATCAGGGCTGTACTTATTGGAACCCCGTCGGCCCCTGCAATTCCAACCTTTCTTAATGAACTGTCATGCAGTCCCTGTGCCGAAGAAGTAAGCTTCACTTCGTATACTTGTTCCTTAGTCAATAAGACACTATAGTTTGAATTGAAATCCCACAATGGGACATCAGGGTCATTGTATTTTTTCAGCCAAAGGACCAAAGTTTCTTTTGCCTTAATGGATTTATTCGTAATTTGCCAGCGATTGGCCGGATTTGTCATGTTTGTTGTAAAATACTGAAGTTGATATTTTTCCAAATTGATATCTTTGGAAGTCGTATTATAGATTTCAACATACTCATATGGCTGTCCATCACCATCCGATTTGACGACAATTTCCGTGATAGCCAGAGCAGGCACATTGCCCCCGGCGGAAGCATTTGCTTTATCAGCAGAAATAACTGATAGATTGCCCGCAGCCAGTAAAATAACCATTACATAGATTAACCACTTGTGAAGCTTATTCCCCATTTTGTTTCCTCCCTTTGAACGATATTATATAGAAAACCCGGCATTTGTCTGACTGGCAGCCAGCAGCAACGCCAAAGCTATCTAAAAAAACCGCCTGAACATATATTTTTAATACGGCCAAAAATAAAACCCTATGACAAAACCGGCATTACAAAATGTAATACACGTTTATGTTCATAGGGTTCTCTTCATCTCTGCCCAAGAAATAGTTATTAAACTATTCATAATATTACGGCAAAGTTAATAAGTTGGCAATATAATTTACCTATTATATAGGTTGAAATATAGATTGGTATTCAAACGATAACATTGTGGTTGATATCCGCTCCGGGCATTTCGCTTTCCGCGGGGCATCAGTGGAGCCTCCTCGGAGCAAAGCTCCTGTGGGTCTCCCCTTGCTGCTCTATCCCGCAGGAGTCTACATGCCTGAGCTCCAATCAACCAGTTATTCAGAATTAAATAGTGCGATAATTAGGTTCAACCTATATAGAGAATTTTTTTAGTTTTATTGTTTAATCCGATATTAACTCTATTCCTCAGAGGAAATGACGCAAGCTTTCAAAGCTGTTTCAACTTCTTCCTTATGCATGGCAATCTCCTGTTCATTCCATTGGAAGCGGGCAGTCATGTAATCGATGATGGATTCTTTCCATTTTTTCACGGATGGGATATCAAACAATATCGCCCCTGTCCGCCTGTTCAGGAAATCAATCGGAGTAGCAGCCATCTCATATTCAATCGCATATATAAGCCGTGCAAATAACTCCAGCGGAATCCCATGATTTATTGCATCGTCTTTGTTAGCTTCCAGCAGATCGAATAGACGATTAACATTGGACCCGTATGTCCGCACTAATTTTTCCGCTTCTTCCTTTGATAGCCCCAGTTCCAGTCCTCTATTCAGATGCTTTGAAACAAAACCTTCCAAATTTTTCGAACCGCCTATGTCTCCCCCGGAGATAGGCAAAAATTTCGTTTGGCAGGCAGGAAATGCTTCTCCAACCTCCGAATGGAATTTTTCGGCCAATAGATCAACAACCATTTCCGCCATTTTTCGATAGCCAGTCAGTTTTCCGCCCGCAATCGTAATTAATCCAGATTCTGATTCCCATATTTCATCTTTTCTTGAAATCTCCGAAGCACTTTTCCCTTCCTCATAAATGAGCGGGCGCACACCTGCCCATGAGGATTCAATGTCAGCTTCACTCATCTTAATATCAGGAAACATATAATTTACTGCTTTGATAATATAATCACGGTCACTTACTGTTACGCCAGGGTTAACCGCATCTTCCTGATAGAAAGTATCAGTTGTCCCAACGTAAGTTTTTCCATCGCGGGGAATGGCAAAAACCATCCGCCTATCCGGGGTGTCAAAGTAAATGGCTTGTTTCAAAGGAAAACGGGACTGATCGATGACGAGGTGTACTCCTTTCGAAAGCTGAAGGATTTTTCCTTTCTTCGATTGATCCATTTCCCGGATTGTATCTACCCAAGGTCCAGCAGCATTAATGATTTTCTTCGCTTGGACTGTATATTCTTCACCCGTTAATTGATCCCGAATTAAAGCGCCGGAAACTTTTTGATTATCATATACAAGCTTCATTACCTTGGAATAATTGAGTGCGATCGCGCCCTTTTCCCAAGCCGCTTTCATGACTTCAATGGTTAATCTTGCATCATCGGTCCGATATTCCACATAGTAACCGCCACCTTTTAATCCGGTTTTTTTAATAAGTGGCTCCTTCGCCAATGTTTCCTCGGCAGAAAGCATGACTCTTCTCTCCGTTTTCCTTACTCCTGCAAGAAAGTCATAAACCCGCAAACCAATGGATGTTGAGAATTTACCGAATGTCCCCCCCGTATGAATAGGCAAAAGCATCCATTCCGGAGTTGTAACGTGCGGCCCGTTTTCATAGACAATCTCACGCTCCTTACCAACTTCGGCCACCATTTTTACTTCAAACTGTTTTAAATATCGCAGTCCGCCATGTACTAATTTAGTTGATCGGCTAGAGGTGCCCGCAGCAAAATCCTGCATTTCAACAAGCGCAACTTTCATTCCTCTTGTAGCGGCATCAAGGGCGATTCCTGCTCCAGTAATCCCTCCACCGATAATCAATACATCGTATTCCTCATTGCTTAACTGATTAATGATTTCTGCCCGACGCAGATTTGAAAAACTCATTTCAATTTCCTCCCTGGTAAGAGCTTCTATAAGATTTATTTGTAATCTCAGGAAAAATAAAAAGAGACCATAAAATAACATTACCGCCTCTGGTAATGCTTTTTATGGTCTCTCCGCTATCTCCCGACATTTATTCAATTGAGGGTATTATAGCACAAAGTATGAATGGTGCCCAATAACTTTTTGAAAAAAATGGCTGCATGAACGAGTTTTTATACTTCAATATAATTTTTCGCCTGATTCTTCAACGTATACAAAGCATTATTATAGTACTGAACTATCCAAGAAGATGTATTTATATTTAAATGGCGACCTGCCAAAATACCTATTTCTATAAAGAATTAATGGTTAAGTCTAAATAATTTTCCAAAAAAATCTTCTTTTTTCGCTAGTTTTTTTCTAGATGAACTGATTTATAGCTTCAACATCTCGGCAGATTTTGCATATTCCGATCTTTTTTGCCACTAACAATCAATTTTCGATATAAAACTTAATTTTCATATACTTTTGACCTACGACTTTTTGCGCTAGTCCTAAAAATAGGAATTTAGTATAGTATTATTATACTGAAAATTTAATGTTTTCAGTTAAATATTAATAGAAGGAGGATATTTCTACTATTTATTTTGCAAAAATGATAAGGGGGAAGAACATGGGGAAAAGAATTACTGCAATATTATTAGTTTTCTTATTAGCATTTGGCAGCAGCGGGTTTGCTGCAATCGGCAATATTACGCCGGAAAAATTAGATTTACATAAACCGGAACTTTCAAAAACTAATCTCACAGCAACAGACCAAGAAAGCATTGATCCGGATAAAGAGGTCCGCGTCATTGTTGAACTCGATGGCAATGCACCGGTAGTGACCGCTACCAAAAAAGGTGTTAAGTACGATAAGCTCGCAAAAGCAGAGCGCAAGCATTTGGAAAAAGCTGCAAAAGATAAACAAAAGGCTGCAAAAGATAAAATTAAAGGAAAAAAGCTTGGCATTAAATATGAGCAGGAATTCAATGCGATCGTAAACGGCTTTAGTGCCAAAGTAAAATACGGTGATATTGAAAAAATTAAGGAAGTGCCTGAGGTAAAGCAAGTATACCTCGCAAACGAATATAAGCTTCCTACTGAAAAGCCAGATATGAAGTACAGCAAGGAACTGGTCGAGGCCCAAAAAGCTTGGCGTGATTTTGGATACACAGGTGAAGGTATGGTTGTCGGGATCATCGACTCCGGCGTTGATCCATCCCATAAAGATTTTCTTTTAACTGAGTCTTCGAAGGCGAAGTTGTCTAAAGGCTCTGTAGAAGGCGAAATCGCCGAGTCAAGCCTTCCGGGACACTATTTCAATGACAAGGTCCCTTATGGCTGGAACTACATGGACAATAACGATGACATCCTAGATGACAATGCCGTGACGGGAATGCACGGGATGCACGTTGCTGGAACTGTAGCAGCCAATGGTGACGAAGAAAATGGCGGCATTAAAGGTGTTGCTCCAGAGGCGCAATTGCTGGCTCTTCGTGTATTCGGAGAAGAACAGCCATCCACCTGGGGAGATATTTATATTAAAGCGATTGATGACGCCCTTAAGCTAGGCGCTGATGTATTGAATATGAGCTTAGGCTCCACAGCAGGTTTCGTAGATGCGGAGTCTCCTGAACAACAGGCAGTAACACGCGCTGTGGACAACGGAGTGGTGATGTCCATTTCCGCTGGAAACTCAGCTTATTTTGGAAATGGATCTAGCTTTCCATATCCATATGCATCTAACCCTGACTACGGTGTTGTAGGTTCACCGAGTGTATCAAATGACTCCATTTCTGTTGCATCTTACGAAAACTCCCATATGGATGTAGATGCGGCTAATGTTTCAATTGACGGAGGAGCTGCTGAATCAGTTATGTTCCTATCAGCTGGCCAGACTGCTCCAACAGTGGGAACAAGTTATGAATTGGTTTATGGAGGATTAGGAAAACCTGAAGATCTTGAAGGAAAAGATTTGAATGGCAAAATCGTTTTAGTCCAACGCGGTGAAATTGGATTTGTTGATAAAGCCATGAATGCCCAGAAAGCTGGAGCGGCAGGAGTAATCATCTACAACAATCAAGATGGAACTGTTAATATGGCGACAGATGCAGCGATTACTATTCCTCAATTGTTCATGTTAAAGAAAGATGGCGACCGCTTTGCAGCTGCACTTCAGGGTGGAAAGGCTGTTAAAGTGGATTTTGGCGGCAGTAAGATGACCATCCCTAATGGAGAAGCTGGTAAAATGAGCGCCTTCACATCATGGGGTATTACGCCAAACCTTGATTTCAAACCGGAAATCACAGCGCCAGGCGGGCAGATTTACTCTACAGCTGACCATAACGAATATCAGATTATGAGCGGTACATCTATGGCTGCGCCGCACGTAGCTGGTGGTTCCGCATTGGTTCTTGAAAGAGTGGATAATGACTTCGGCCTTCAAGGGGCGGATAGATCCAAGTTAGCGAAGAAATTTTTATTAAACACCGCCAAGCCAGTAAGTTTGGGCAAAGCGCCTGTTTCTCCACGCCGTCAAGGGGCAGGCCTAATGCAGCTTCATGCCGCATTATCAACGCCTGTATCAGTGTCTGACTCTAAAACGGGCGAAGCAAAGGTTGCTCTGAAGGAAGTAAAGGGTAATGTTGTAACTTTTACTTTAATTGCGGAAAACTACTCTGACAAATCGGTAACATACAATGTAAGTGCAAGTGCACAAACAGATTCTCCTGTTAATGCAGGCGGCGGTTTATTTGTAACAGGACCGAACCAATTCGGTGCACTTGATTTAGGAGCAATCGCGACAATTAATGGAAAGACCGTTAACTCAATTGAAGTACCTGCCAATGGCAAAACAGCATTTGAGGTTTCTGTTGATGTCAGTGATTGGGATTCAGATTTAAAGTCCTATTACACAAATGGTTACTGGCTTGAAGGATTTGTGCAACTTACAGACCCTAGTGATACAAATCCTGATCTAGTTGTCCCTTATGTTGGCTTTAAAGGCGACTGGAATGCCGCGCCAATTCTGGACACTCCAGCTTGGGATCCAATGTCCTACTATGGATATACAGGAGTTCTTACGCGTAATGGTGCCGGCTATGGTTATTTAGGTGTTGATCAGGCAACAGGTGACATCAACCCTGATTTAATTGCCATTTCACCAAATAGTGATGGGAATAATGATAGTGCCACATATATTCTATCTCTGCTCCGCAATGCAAAACAGTTCAATTTAAATGTTTTGAATGCTGATGGAGAGGTAGTAAAAGAAATTGCATCTGAACAAGAAGTACGCAAAAACTACTATGACGGCGGCAGAGGTGCGATGTACTACCTAATCTCCGATTGGTCATGGGATGGTACAATGCATAACGGCAAAAGGGCTCCTGAAGGCCAATACTACTTGCAAGTGGAAGCGACTCTTGACTATGAAGGTGCCAAACCACAAACTGTTAATTTCCCAGTGAAACTTGACGTAACCACACCAAAGGTTAAAACGACACTAGAGAAAGACGGAAAAACAGTTGCGGTAGATGTTTCCGATAAAACAAGC